>JBCDFN010000005.1:0-194981 GCA_039177935.1 Pseudomonadota bacterium
ACGGGAATTGGCCTGGGCGTTCGACCTGTCCGAGGATGTAGAAGGGCCGGTAGGTGACGACCTCGGCGGTGACTTTCGGATCCTTGATGAATTGGGTGCGCAAGCGCCGGGCGACTTGGCGCCCGAGCTCAGCGGCGGTGAGGCCGCGGGCGCGGACTTGCCCAATTAAGGGGAAGGAGACGGTGCCGGAGGCCGAGACGGCATAGACGTTTGAGAGGTTCTGCTGTCCGAACACGATGATGCGGACGCGGTCGCCCGAATCGAGCGTGTAGTTGGCATGGGGCACGACGGGCACGCCGGGCGGTGCGCGTCCGGCGCCTGGCGGGTAGGCCTCGCCGGGTCCGGGCAGAGGCGCGGGCGTGGAAAGAGCGAGGTCCGGCGTCCTTAGTCCTGGGATAGCGCCGCCTTTACACCCCGACAGGCCGCAGGCCACGAGGACCAGCAACAGGGTAAGAACTTTGGCGCTGACCGTGATACGGCACGTGGTCATTGAGCGGCTCCAGGACTTCGATACGTCCTGAACCTACCCCCGACATGGTTAATAAATGTTGAGTTGCTGTGCCGTTATGAACTGCGTCACTATTGGCATGCCAAAGGGGCATTCATTCTCAAGCGTCGCGGCGCTTAAAGCTTTGGTTACGGCAATCTGCGCTTATTGCTAATGAATAGTTGATTCTAAAGACGAGTCCGGAATCGTGACGAATTCCTCAAGCGTACCCCCTACCGACGATATCGATATGAGGAGCCTAGGCGCGGCGCTTTGGCGAGCCAAGGGGCGGATCATTGCTCTGTCGCTGCTCGCCGGTGCGATCACGTTCATTGCGCTTTCGATGATGCGGCCGCTGTACACCTCTGAAGCGCGCATCCTTGTGCAGAATGAGGAAACCGCGTTCACCAGGCCGACAGCGGACCAGGGTATCGCCACCTATCGCACCGCCCTCGATGAACAGGCCGTGCAAAGCCAAGTTCAGGTGCTCAATTCGCGCGACCTCATTCTGAAGGTAGTGAGAGATCTCGATCTCACACAAAACGCAGTGTTTCTCCGGGATGCCAGCGGCAACCCCGTCGAGCGGCTCCTCAAGGCGACTGGGCTGCTAGGTTGGTCACAAGAATCGCAGGAGGAGCGTGCCGCCAATGCCCTGGCCGAGCACCTCGAAATCTATCAATTGTCTAACTCGTCCGTGATCGCCATCGAATACACGTCGGGCAATCCGCAGCTTGCAGCTCAAGTCGCCAACAAGTTGGCAGACGTCTATATCAACTGGCAGCGCGACGCGAAGATTGAGCAAACCAAGGACGCAACCGCCTGGCTCGACGCACAGATCAAGGCATTACGGACGGCGACGGCAGAGTCCGAGGAGGCAGTGGAGGCCTATAAGGCCTCAGAGGGTCTTTATGCCGGCACCAACAACGTCACCCTCAACGCGCAGCAGCTCTCCGAACTCAACAGCCAGCTTATTCTTGCAGAAGCCCAAGAATCAGAAGCCCAGGCCCGTGCCAAGCTCATCAAGAAGATGCTGGCGGCACGTGGCGACATCGATGCAACGCCGGAAGTGCTGAACTCCCCGCTCATCATCAGTCTCGTCGAACAACGGGTCTTGGTTCAACGCCAGCTCGCGGAACTGTCGGCGACGCTGTTGCCGTCTCATCCGCGGATCCAGCAACTCAGGTCCGAGCTTTCCGACGTGCGTGCTCAAATCCGAACCGAGGCACAAAAGGTCGTTGGGAGTCTCGAGAACCAGGCGGAAATAGCGGCGGCACGCGAGTCGTCTTTGCGGGAAAGCCTCAACGAGGCGAAGAGCCGGACTGCAGGTCAGTCCGATGCGGAGGTCAAGCTGCGTGCGCTGGAACGGGAGGCGAAAGCCAATCGCGACCTCTTGGAGTCGTATCTGGCCCGCTATCGCGATGCGTCTGCCCGCCATGATGTTGGCGCTGTGCCAGCGCAGGCAGCAATCGTTTCACGCGCCCACTCACCGGTATTGCCATCCTTCCCGCGCCGCCTCCCAATGACGTTACTGATAACGGCGGCAGTATTTATTCTGTCCATCGGAACCGTTCTCGCGAGAGCGATCATCGTTAGCGACGCACCGCAGCGGTCGCGCGCATCGTCAGCGCCTCATGAGCCGGACGAGCTCGTGCCCAGCGAGCCTGATTACATGTCGGCCGCCGAGATGCAGGCGCTCAGTAGAGTGCGTAGTGCGGCGCCCAGCCCGCCGCGCTCAAGTCTTGCAGGCCCAAGTGCAAAGCCCAAGATCAAGGATCACTCGGGCTCCGAGAGTCACCCGAAATCCGAAGGGCCGCCAAAGCGCAGGCTGCGGAAACGTCCTGCCGCCGGAATGCGAAGCCTTCAGCCAAACACTGCGGCGCCGGCGCAGCCATCACCGATAGAAACGGCGAAGAAGCGCGAACGGGATCCGGAAGCTTTAAAAAGCAAGCATGCTGCGCCTAAGATGGGCGCGCCAAAAGAGTCCCGCGCAAGCAAAGAGGCGCAGGCTGAGCAGAAACCCAAAGAGCAGACGCTGCCTGCAGTAACCGCACCGCCGGTCCAAAAAACAAAGCCAGATGCTTCACCGAAGCCGACGGATTCTGATGCGGACTCCAAAAAGCCCGCAAGAGCGACTCCGCCGAGCAAGGACCAGAAATCGGTATGGCGGGCCGCGAAACCCGCGAAGCGTCCATCCTGGCTAGCAGTCAGTGACCCCCGGAGTAAGACCCTCGATGCGTCCAAACCGGAGACTCCCAAAGCAAAAGACTCCAAGCCCGAAATGAAGAAGGTAGCGACGAAGGAGGCGGCCCCGAACGAGGCCATGCCGAAGGGAGAGGTGCCGAAGGAGACTGCACCGAAAGATTCGACACCAAAAGCTGCAGCGTCATCGGAGGCAGCTCCGAAAGCGGTTGATAGCTCCGGCATTGAGTCTGCAGGGCTCCAAAACGCTGCGCCGAAACTTCCTGCGAAGGCGGCTGAGGGCCCGAGTTCTGCTGTCTTGGTGTCCGGGAAGGCCACCCAGAGACCTTCTGAGGAACCCAAATCAGCGCTTAAGACAGACTCTGAGCGTGAAAAAGAGCCGACAAAACCTCAGTCGTCCAAGAACGCTGCCAAGGATGCTACCAAGAACGCCGCCAAGGACATCACCAAGCCCGCTAACAAAGATGCAACCGTGACACCGGAGGGAGGAAAGGACACCAAGAGTAACACCGCAGGTGTCCTTGCAGCGCTGACTGCTCCAGCCATCGCGGCCGCGGCAAAAGCAGCGTCGACGAAGCCCAAACAAACAACAACACACGAAGAAGAGGTCGCCAAAGAAGTGCCAGCGTCAAACGTCGCTCAGCAAGCCAAGCAGCCCATCCAAGCGGAGCAGACCAAAGAAGACGCAGGTAAGCCGTCGGCGGAGCGGGGCGATGATCAGCCCGTCGCATCCTCGTCCATGGATTTCATCAAACGAATTCGCCAGGACGTCATCAAGAAGGGCGAAGCAGAGCGCATTGAAGCGGAACCGAAAAGCCGTACAGCGGGCTTTCTTGATCGCTGGCGCGGGAAGAAAACCAAAACCCCAAAGGACAAGGTCGACGCTAAACCTAGTACAAGCCCTGAGACGGAGACACCCGACGAAGCCGTTCTTGCAGCGGCGGCAAAGCCGGTCGCCGACGAGCAAGCTCAGCAGAACGAGCTGACATCTCTGAGCCCCAACGATCTCCGTCACTACTTAACCCAGCGTGTTGCCGCCTCTGATGAACAAGAGGCCAAGCAACAGGCCTCCGAGGCGGACCCCGAGGCAGCAGAGTTCGGGCCGGTCATTGGGTCGCTGGAGGAAGTCATCGACACAATTTTGGAGCGTTCGACGGGAGGTCTTCCGCGTACGATGCTCGTCGCCGGCCTGTCGTCACGGGCTCCTTCACCCGAAGCAGCCATCGGCATGGCGCGTGAGCTTGCAGCGCGCAACGAACAAGTTGCCTTGGTGGACTTGGCCAAGGGGGGCGCGGTGGTCTCTGGGCGGTTGAACATGCAGCGCATCCCGGGTTTTTCGGACCTTGCAGCGGGCGCAGTTGACTTCGCTGATGTCGTCAAGCTGGACGACGAGACGGCGCTTCAAGTTATCCCTGCTGGAAACCCCATGCTGAACAATGGCGAGGACGCGCCCGACAGTTTCATGCGCATCTTTGAGGCGCTCACGCAGACCTACGATTGCGTGGTGCTACACGCCGACATGGAAGCGATCGAATCTCTGATGCCCGCGCTCAAGTTTGAACTGCCGGTTTCAGTGGCTGTGCTCCCGCCAAAAGCGAAACCCGCCGATGAGAGTGAGTCACTCGAAATCGTGCAACGCCTTGGCTGCCCGGTTCTACTCTTCGGCACTGCCGCCAAGAACAAGCAACGCCGGTTCTCTTTGTTCGGCCGCAAGGTCGCCGTTTAGAGCAGCGTGCTGCAAAATAATTCTAGCGCAGCCTCTTATCTGAGAACCGGCGCCGGGCTGAGAACTTCTTTTGATTCAGGATGCCTGCCCAGCAGTGTCGCGCCCTAAAGAGCGCCGTATTTTCTGAGCCAAGGCCCAAAGCTGCGGGTTAGATTTGATCGCGCGCTTGACCATACCCCTCGCTGCAAACGGCACCGACAACGCAAGCCCCTGCGGCTTCAAGGGGATGAAGCTGTCGAACAAAGAATAGGTCACATTACTCCATTCAGATTTGTGTCGCGCCGCGCCGACTCCGAGATCGAAATAGACAAGTCCAGTGCCGCAAGCATCTTCGATCTCATACCGAAGCAGCTGCGCACCTGGTGATTGTCGCTGATAGGGAGTGTCCGCCAGCGACGAGAGCAACACGTTCATTCGGCCATGCGTCACGGTCCCGGAGAAGGTCGCAAGTATCTCGCCGTCCAAAGCGGCAAAGCCTAAATGCAGCCGGCTAGGGTTGTCTTCTGGCAGCAGGGCTAGTTCCTGATAGAAAGCGCGCACCGAAGGTGTAAAGACGTCGGTCACGCCCATCGCCGCGAACTGCGAGGCCTTCTGCGCGAAGAAGGCCTCAAGCACATCGCGTTTTTCGGCCGGACTTTTCGCCCATCCATACTCGAGTGCGCCCGCCTCGCTTAGGCGCCGCTCTTTTCGAAGCAGACCCTGCCGCGCACGCTTCTTGAAGCGGCTATGATAGAGCGCCTCGTAGTCGCCGAGTTCGACGGCGTAGCCGCTGTTCGGCGCAGCCTGATGCGACAGGAGGGCAAATGGGTTGGCGTTATCGCCCCACGAATAGGGCTGCGCTTCCAGGACGGCGACGGCCGCATCGGCCCAGCGCCCCACCTCATTTAGAATTCGCGAAACATCCGCCTTTGTGAGGCGGTCTGCAAAGTCAGGACGAAACAGTCCAAACAGATAATTCGTGTGCTCCTGGCTCAGCCAAGTCAGGACCGTAAGGCCGGCGACAGTCCTCGTCTCGAAAGGCAGCAAGAATTCGACCTGGCCGCTCTGCCCATAACCAACCGCTATCAGCGGCTTGCGGGCCTCGGGTAAGAGCACGTGCTCTGACCAGGCGTGCGCCCAGTCAAAGGTCTGCCCACTGGTGCAGACGACCGCATCCTGCATTTGGCGCCAGGCGGGTGCAACGGCTTGAACGTCCGAGGTGAGCTGCATCGAGACCAGACCAGCAGTGGTCTGGAGAGAAAGTTGGCCATTCTCAGCCGCGTGCATCTCCGATGTCTCCGAACGCGTTCGTGCTAAAGCGATTGAACCCATCGATCGACCCTTGTGCCATTGGCAGAACACGCAATGCGGGAAGCGTTTGTCCTTCGGCAATCGTTTGGCAAGAAACCGGCGGCAAACTACCCGCAAACACGCGCCAAAAATGGCAGAGTGAGGTTAACGCTTGATGCCTAGGAACGAGAACAGGGGTTGTGGCCATGGATAAGACTTCCGTGATGCGCGCCGCACTCGTCGGGCTGCATCGTACGGGAGCGGGACGCCTGCTCGCGCCGTTCACGCAAGGTCAGGGGCTAATCTTCACCCTTCATCGCGTAACGCCCGGCACCAGTGCGCCGCGCGGCTTCGCCCCGAACCGAATTCTTGAGGTGACTCCCGAATTTCTGGGCGCTGTCCTCGATCAGGTCATTGAGGCGGGGCTTGATGTCATAACACTAGACGAAGCGGCCGACCGCCTTACCCATGGGGACAAAGGGCGTTTTGCCTGCTTCACCTTCGACGATGGGTACCGGGACAACCGAGATTACGCACTCCCCTTGTTCCAAGAACGTGAGCTCCCTTTCACGCTCTACATTCCCACGGCCTATCCGACCGGGCAGGGCCAGCTTTGGTGGCTCGCTCTCGAGCAAGCAATCGCAGCCGCCAAATCTGAAGTCGAAGTGGACCGCGATGGCCGCCCATGGCGGTTGCCGACGGCAACTGATGCCGAAAAGACGAAGGCCTATGAGACGATTTATTGGTGGCTCCGCGATCTCCCGGAACACCGCATGCGGGCAACTGTTGGATCGCTTGCCGACCGCTACGACATCGACCTAGGCCAGCAATGCCGCGACCTGATCATGACTTGGGATGAGATCCGCGATGTCGCTGCGGACCCACTCGTCACCATAGGCGCCCATACCAAGGACCACTTTGCGCTCGCAAAGCTGCCCGTCGATGAAGCGGTAGCGCAGATGATTGACAGCGCAGATGCGCTTGAGGCCGAGCTTGGCAGCCGCCCAGCTCATTTCGCCTATCCCTACGGTGATGCGGGCAGCGCCGGAGCAAGAGATTTCGCGCTCGCAGAGGGTGCAGGCTTCCGCACGGCAGTAACCACGCGGAAGGGCATGCTCTTTCCCGCCCACAAGGAGCATCTCACCGCCTTGCCGAGAGTGTCACTGAATGGCGAATTCCAAAACCTTTCATACACGGCGGCGTATCTGACAGGTGCGCCATTCGCGATATGGAACGGATTTCAACAGGTCGACGTGGGTTAACCCCGTGACGGCCAGATTTCCCTAGTCCGGGCGGGCCATCCACCGGATGAGGATTGCCGCAGGGACAACCCACAGCAAGCCGGCCACCAGGAAATAGGCGAACTGAAAGGCCCAGTGCGCTTCGGAAATGCGCCCGGTGCCGATTGAAGCCGCAATCAGGATATAGACAGTCAAAAAGACTAGCAGCACGATCGTGCCAATCAGCGTGCGCAACCGCCGGGTCATAGCAACACCCCGCCCAAGTGACGCAGGGAGGTGGCATTGAGTTCGTTCGAAGAGCCCGCTATCACCGCATCTATGAGCATTTCGGACACACAATCCGTAGCGACCACGCTGGAAACGTCAGACATACCGGAGCGGCATGCCCGGGCCTTGCGCATCTGGCTCTCCATTGTTGCCCTTCTCGTCATCGCCATGATCCTTGTCGGGGGCGCCACACGCCTTACCGATTCCGGGCTGTCCATCACCGAATGGCAGCCTATCGTCGGCGCTATACCGCCTCTATCCCAAGCCGATTGGCAAGAGGCATTCGACGCCTACAAACAAATCCCCGAATACGCTCTGGTCAACAAAGGCATGGACTTGGAGTCTTTCAAGACGATCTATTGGTGGGAGTGGGCACACCGATTCCTCGGCCGTTTCATCGGGCTCGTCTTTTTTGTGCCGTTCGTTGCTTTCTGGTTGTCCGGCTTCATCCCGCGACCGCTACTGCCACACCTCATCGGGCTGTTCGTCCTTGGCGGTCTTCAGGGTGTCCTTGGCTGGTACATGGTCAAGAGCGGCCTCGTCGACCGGGTCGATGTTAGCCAATACCGCCTGGCCGCGCATTTCGGCGTTGCGGTCCTGATCCTAGGCTACACGAGCTGGCTCATTCTGAGCCTTGGCCCGCCGAAGCAAGAGCGCGCCATAAGCCGAACACCGGCAATCGTCGGGGGCCTCGTTCTGCTGCTTGTCTTTTTGCAACTCTTGTCTGGGGCTTTCGTAGCAGGAATCGATGGTGGCATGGGGTTCAACACGTGGCCGCTCATGAATGGAGCGCTTATTCCCTCTGGGCTGGGCGCCGCAGAGCCATGGTACCTCAACCCTTTTGAGAACCCGCTAACAGTCCAGTTTGACCACCGCATGCTGGGCTATGTCCTGGTGCTTGCCACCGTGCTGCAAGCCTGGTGGCTGGCGCGGAGGCCAGGCGGAACGTACCTGCGTGGTAGCGCAATAGCCCTCGCGTCCCTGTGTTTGCTGCAAGTGGCGCTCGGCATCTGGACCTTGCTGAGTTTCGTGCCAATCGAGCTGGGCCTCGCCCATCAAGCCGGCGCGATCGTGGTCTTCACGGCCGCGCTCTACCACTTCTGGCGCTGCATGGCAGGCGAGCCTCGGCGGGGCAGTCACACGGTGGCGAGCGCCTGATCAAGGTCGGCAATGATGTCCTCGACATCCTCAAGCCCAATCGACAACCGCACCACATCAGCACCTGCGCCTGCGCGGTCTCGCGCGTCATCAGCCAGCTGACGGTGCGTCGTTGACGCTGGATGAATGATCAGACTGCGTGTGTCGCCGATATTGGCCAGATGGCTGAACAGCTGCACTTTGCCAACCAAGTCAATGCCAGCCTCGTATCCGCCCTTGAGACCAAACGTGAAGACAGCGCCGGCACCTTTCGGAGCATAGCGCTGCGCGAGACCATTGAACTCATTACCAGGAAGGCCTGCATAGTTGACCCACGCGACTTTGTCGTGGGCAGAAAGCCATGACGCTACCTGCTTGGCATTGTCGCAATGGCGCTGCATCCGCAGCGGAAGGGTTTCGATGCCGTTCAGGATCAAGAACGCATTCATCGGCGAAATCGCCGGCCCAAGATCGCGGAGACCAAGGACGCGGCACGCAATGGCGAACGCAAAATCGCCGAATGTCTCACCGAGCACCATGCCGTGATAGCTCCCGCAAGGCTCTGAAAGGGTCTTGTATCGGCCACTCGCCATCCAATCGAAGGTACCGCAATCCACGATCACGCCGCCCACGGAGTTCCCGTGCCCACCTAGGAACTTTGTGAGCGAGTGAACGATAATGTCTGCGCCATACTGCTTTGGCTGTGTCAGGTATGGCGTGGCCAGCGTATTGTCGACGATGAGCGGAACCCCTGCCTCTTTGGCAACGGCCGAGATCGCTTCGAGATCGGTCACAATGCCGCCAGGGTTTGCAATCGACTCGACGAAGATCGCGCGCGTCTTGGGCGTCACGGCGGCTTTGAACGCTGCCGGGTCCGTCGTGTCCGCCCACTTCACATGCCAATCGAACTTCTTGAAAGCTTCCCCAAACTGATTGACCGAGCCACCATAGAGCTGCCGGGCGGAAACGAACTCCGCGCCGGGCTCCATCAAGGTGTGGAACACGATCGCTTGCGCGGCATGGCCAGAGGCGACGGCGAGGGCAGCCGTGCCACCTTCAAGTGCGGCCACACGCTCCTCGAGAACTGCCTGGGTGGGGTTCATGATGCGTGAGTAGATGTTGCCGAAGGCTTCGAGGTTGAAGAGCGCCGCCGCATGGTCTGCGTCGTCGAACACGAACGACGTGGACTGATAGATCGGGGTGATACGCGCACCGGTGGAGGCATCCGGCGTTGCGCCCGCATGAATCGCAAGTGTGTTGAAACCAGGCGTATGCTCTTCCGACATTCTTTCCTCCTATCAGCCGTCCCTCTGGGCGCGGGACATTTCGCGCGGGGGCGACCTTAGGGGATCGCGCCCGTTGCGTCTCCCATTTTGGGTCGGGGGGAGACTTTTGATCTCAACGCTTCCCCCGGAGCGATCGTTGCTGCCCGCCCGTCGCCCCGAGGAACGGGCGCTTGCTCGACAAGGTGCGGGAGTTGACGCCGGCCCAACCGATCTCACCTGCCAGCCGTCCGTACTCAATCTTGGGGCAGCGGTTCATCACGACCTTGAGTCCAGCGTCCTCCGCGAGACGCGCCGCTTCATCATTTCGCACGCCGATCTGCATCCAGACCACTTTCGCACCAATGCGAATAGCATCTTGTGTGATGCCAAGTGCGGCGTCGGAGTTTCGGAAGATATCGACCAGATCGACGGGCCTATCTATATCCAGAAGCGATGCGCTTACCTTCCGGTCCACAATGTTCTTGCCCGCAAGACCTGGGTTCACAGGGATGACGTCATACCCCTTGGCCAGGAGGTACTTCATGACGAAGTAGCTCGGCCTCGTTGGCTTTGCGCTCGCGCCCACCACGGCAAATGTCCGCTGACTCAAGAGGATGTCGCGGATATACGCGTCCGAATAGCTGTCATGGTTCATCGGTTCGGACTGTTCGGTATTAGCGCGGCCATTTCGGCTCGCGCTTATCCAGGAAGGCACCGATTCCTTCTTCGGCTTCCGCGTCGAGCATGTTCTCCACCATAACCTCGGCGGTGTAGCGGTAGGCCTCGTCGAGCGGTAACTCGGCCTGTCGGTAAAATGCGTCCTTGCCGATCTTCAGCGTGCGGAACGGCTTGCTTGCGATTTTGCGGCCAAACGCGACCGCCTGATTCACAACCTCATCCGCCGGGACGACGCGATTGACGAGGCCGAGACGTAGCGCGTCCTCTGCCCCAACCATTTCGCCCAAAAGCAACATCTCCATCGCGGCCTTGCGCGACAGATTGCGGCTCAGCGCCACCATGGGCGTCGAACAGAACAATCCAATGTTGACGCCTGGCGTTGCAAAGCGGGCATCCGTGGCCGCTACGGCGAGGTCACAGCTTGCAACGAGCTGACAACCTGCCGCGGTGGCAATACCGTTCACGGCGGCGATGACGGGCTTTGGCAGGCGCACGATGGCCAGCATAAGCTCCGCGCAGGTTCGCATGGTCTCGGTGTAAAACCCGCGCCCCTTGTCGGGGTCGTTGCGGTGCGCCGTCATTTCCTTCAGATCGTGGCCCGACGAGAAGGCAGGACCAGCCCCCGTGAGAACGATCGCACGAACCTTGTCCGTGGTTGCCGCATCGGCGAGGGCGCTTCTGATGGCCGTCATGAGGTCCATCGAGAGGCAATTGCGGGCCTTGGGTCGATTGAGGGTAAGGATCCGGATCCCATCTTTGTCTTCGGTCAGAAGAACACTGCCATCGTCACTCATCGAGAATTCCCTGGGTTGTGTTTCGACGTCCGGAACCCGCATATACGATTTGGCGAGAAAGACACACAGATTCAGGTGCTTCATAAGCGGTATTTTAATACCACATATTTAAGTCGTTGCGTTACAATAGGAAATTAAAGCCGCTTGACCGCTTTCTCAACAGCCGTTAGAAGCGCCGATCTTTTGGTTGAGACGCAAGAGTGACGCGAACCATGAAAACCTATTCAGCCACCCCCAAGGACATCGAAAAGTCCTGGGTTCTGATTGACGCCAGCGGCCTTGTGGTGGGCCGTCTCGCGGCGCTGATTGCGACGCGGCTGCGCGGCAAACACAAGCCGAGCTATACGCCCCACATGGACGATGGCGACAACATCATCGTCATCAATGCGGGCGATGTGATCTTCACGGGTAACAAGCGGGCCGATAAGACCTACTATTGGCACACGGGCCATCCGGGCGGCATTAAGAGCCGGACTCCCGAGAAGATCCTTGAAGGCAAGCATCCCGAGCGCGTGCTTCAGAAGGCCGTGGAGCGCATGCTCCCGCGCGGCCCGCTCGCCCGTCAGCAGATGAAGAACCTCAAAGTCTATGCAGGCCCCGATCATCCCCACGAGGCACAAAACCCGACGCCATTGGATGTCGCCGCCCTGAACACGAAGAACGCAAGGAGCGCCTAAGAGCCATGAGCGAAACCAATACGCTAGAAGATTTGGCTCAGCTGCAGACCGATGGCGATGCCCCTGAGGTGGAGCAGCGTGTCTATGAGCGCAAAGTTGACGATCTGGGCCGTGCCTACGCCACGGGCAAGCGGAAAGACGCCGTTGCCCGCGTCTGGGTCAAGCAGGGCCCGGGGAACATCACCGTGAACGGCAAGGACCACTCGGCCTATTTCGCCCGTCCTGTCCTGCAGATGATCCTCAAACAGCCACTCGTGACGGCGGATCGTGAGGGCCAAATCGACGTGGTCTGCACTGTCTCCGGTGGCGGTCTCTCGGGACAAGCCGGCGCCGTGCGCCACGGCATCTCGAAGGCTCTGACGCATTTCGAGCCCGAGCTGCGCAGCGTGCTCAAAAAGGCCGGGTTCCTGACCCGCGATGCCCGTACGGTCGAACGTAAGAAATACGGTAAGGCAAAGGCCCGCCGTAGCTTCCAGTTCTCCAAGCGCTAGTTTCTCGCACGCTTGTTCTGAATTGTTGCGGGAGAGGGGCGCTGCCTCTCTCCCGTTTTTCGTTTTGAGCTGCTAGACCCCCTTCGTGGGTCAACATCACTGGGATCCACACATGACCAGTACACAGACCATTCGGGCCGCTGTGCTCGGCGCTTCCGGTTACACCGGCGCCGACCTCATCCGGCTCGCGGCCAGGCATCCCAATATCGAGATCACAGCCTTGATCGCGAAGGCGCATGCTGGCCAGCCGCTGGCTAAGGTCTATCCGCATTTCGCAAGCCTTGATCTTCCCGCGCTCGTCACATCCGACGAAGTCGATTGGGATATGGTCGATGTGGCATTTTGCGGCCTACCGCACGGCACAGCGCATAGCGAGATCGCGAAACTGCCCGCGCACGTTAGGGTCATCGATATGTCTGCCGATTTCCGCCTGCGGGACCTCGGGACCTATGCACAATGGTATGGCGGCGAACATGGCGCGCCGGAACTTGCGAATGGCGCCGTATACGGGCTGACGGAGCACTATCGCGACGCGATTGCACAGGCCCGGCTCGTTGCGTGCCCTGGCTGCTACCCGACTGCCGTTCTGTTGGCCCTTTTGCCGCTCGCCAAAGGCGAACTCATCACTGCAAACGACATCATTATCGATGCTAAGTCCGGTGTGTCCGGCGCAGGCCGGTCTCTAAAGCAGAATATTCTATTCTCAGAAGCGGGCGAGGGTCTGTCTCCCTACGGTGTAGGAACCCATCGGCATGTGCCCGAAATCGAGCAAGAGCTCGGCGCCACCACAGGCGGCGCTGTCGTCGTGAACTTCACGCCCCACCTCATCCCGATGACACGGGGCGAGCTGTGCACGTGCTATGTCCAACTCGCCAACGGCACGACAGCCGACGATGTCCGCCAGGGGCTCAGCGACGCGTACGCCAAGGATACCTTTGTGCGCGTGGTAGAGGAGGGCGTCATTCCCGCGACGCAGCACGTCCGTGGCTCGAACTACTGCCATATCGGCGTCTTCGCTGATCGCATACCCGGGCGCGCGATCGTGATCTCAACGATCGACAACCTGGTGAAGGGGTCGGCTGGGCAGGCGCTGCAGAACTTCAACGTGATGCATGGCCTCAATGAGAGTACCGCGCTGGAGCAACTACCGCTCTTCCCGTAACGGCGAGGACGGCGCAATCGTCCGCTACAGCTGGGACTTCACATACGAGCCTGGCGCATCTTCAATCGGCTTGAACGGACCAGCTGCGGCGTCGCGGGCAGGAACCTTTTCGCCTGAAATCTCCTCAAGCCATACCGACCAGTCTGGCCACCATGACCCTGGCGTTTCGGTTGCCGTCTCGATCCATGCCTCAAGCGTCTCGGCCGGTTCGCCCGTCCAATACTGGTACTTCTTCTTGGCGGGCGGATTGACAACGCCGGCGATATGACCGGACCCCGCCATGACATGACGCACATCGCCACTGAACATCTTGCTGCCGCGGAATACCGACGCGGCAGGCGCGATATGGTCTTCGCGCGTGAAGAGCTCATAGATGGGAATATTGATCTTAGACAGATCGAGCTTCACGCCGGTCAACTCCATCTCGCCCTTGCTGAGACGGTTCTCATGATAGAACTCGCGCAGATAGAAGGCGTGATTTGCGGCTGGCATACGCGTGGAATCCGCATTCCAGAACAACAAATCGAACGGGAACGGTTTCTTACCCAAGAGATAGTTGTTCACCACGTAGGGCCAAATCAGATCCCTCGGCCGTAACATGTTGAAGACGGCTGCCATGCGCGACCCATCGAGATAGCCGCGCTCTGCCATCATTTCTTCCAGCGAATTCAGCTGCGCATCATCGATGAACATCAACAGATCGCCAGCCTCGGTAAAGTCGACCTGCGCAGTCAAAAACGTCGCCGACGCGATCCGGTCGTCACCCTTTGCCGCGGAATAGGCCAAGGTCGAGGCCAGGAGCGTACCGCCCACGCAATAGCCCATGACATTCACGTGGTGCAGTCCAAGTTGCCGGTTCACGATCTCCACGGCTTTAAGGATGCCCTCGTGCATGTAGTCCTCGAAAGTCTTCTGCGCGAGTTTCTCGTCTGGATTGACCCACGAGACCATGAAGACGGTGAACCCCTGGTCCACGGCGTATTTTACGAGTGACTTTTCGGGTTTGAGGTCGAGGATGTAGTACTTGTTGATCCAAGGCGGCACGATGATCAGTGGCGTCTTGGACACTTCCTCCGTCGTCGGCTCATATTGAATGAGCTGAATGAGATCGTTCTGGAAGATCACCTTTCCAGGCGTGATTGCTAAGTCCCGGCCGACTTCAAAGGCGGATAGATCAGTCTGGCTTACGCGCAACAATTCCTTGGACTGATCGATGTCCTCTGCCAGCAGCGCCATGCCCTGGACCAGATTCTCGGCATTCGTGGCAAGCGTTGTCCGTACGACTTCGGGGTTGGTGAAGGGGTTGTTTGAGGGCGATATCGCCGACAAGACTTGTTCAAGGTAGAACATCGCCTTTCTTCTGGTCCGATCGTCGACGCCCTCGGTCTTCTCCGTGATGTCCTCCGCCCAACGCGAAGTAATGAGATAGGCCTGCTTCCAGAAGTCGAAATATTGGTTCTCTGACCAGCCAGGGTCTTTGAATCGATTGTCGCCCGGCTCGGGCTCAGCGACCGGCTCGACTTCCTCACCGAGGAACTTACGAACCGAGCGCCCCCAAAGATTGGCATAGCTGTTCAGGAGCTCGCCTTGGGCTGCTGCGAGCTTGCCCGGGTTCGTCGCCCAGGCTTGTGCGACCGACCCGAACGTCTTGGCGGCCTCGCTAACCTCCGAGGATATGCTGTACGGGCTGTTACCGTTCGACGCATTGCGCTCGGCTAAGGAAGAGGCGACCTTGGTGCCTTGATCAAAAAGGCGCACCATGTTTTTGGCGAACTCGTCGAAATTCACGGAGTCCTGCTCAGTGGCGTCTACCTTTGTGCTCCTATCTTGACCTTTAGCGCCTCCGGCGCCTTCTTTGCCGTCCCGGTCATCGTCACGCATTCAAATGCCCTCGATCTCTCTCCCCAGGAGCACACTTTCGCCATGATGTCGAAGCGTGCTTTAGCCAACTTTCGTTGGACTTGTCATTGTGCTATGCAATATAGCGATTTGGCGGCTCTGTCCGCCAGGGGAAACTCCATTAGGCCAGTATCGTAGTGAAGATTTCTCAGCCAATTTACGGGCTGATGGCGGTTCTGTCCGTCATCCTTTTGTCCGGATGTGCGAGCAGCTTGCCAGATCAGGGTCCCCTGCAGCGGTTCAGCGACGCTATTCGCGGCTATGACAACACGCTCACAAAGTCCGAGCGTGAGGCCGCGATCTCAGAGCTGAAGGACGAAAAAGACCGCCAGCAGGCTCAGGTCGAACAGGTAAAAAGCGCTCCGAAAACCAACTAGAATCAACGAAAATCGCACAAAGGTCCTGGTCTGAGGTGCTTGCCCGAAAGGGCCATTTCGTGGTTCAACTCCGGGCTTTCAAAACTTAAAGTGACCGGGTGGGGATAACCGTCCGTGCAGAACGAATTTCATAGGATCAAACGGCTACCGCCGTATGTGTTTGAGCAGGTTAACCGGCTCAAAGCGGAAGCGCGCGCCCGCGGTGACGACATCATCGATTTCGGCATGGGAAACCCCGATATGCCGACCCCACCGCACATTATTGAGAAATTGGTCGAAACCGCCCGGGATCCCAAGGCCAACCGCTACTCCGCGTCCAGGGGCATCCATGGCTTGCGGAAAGCCCAAGCCGCCTATTACGACCGGCGGTTCGGCGTAAAACTCAACCCCGACACGCAGGTGGTTGCTACGCTCGGATCAAAAGAGGGCTTCGCCAACATGGCGCAGGCGATCACGGCACCCGGCGACGTGATTCTGGTTCCGAACCCCACCTATCCGATCCACGAATTTGGGTTCATCATGTCGGGCGGTGTGATCCGGCATCTGCCCGCGAGCACAGACTCCCAGTTCATGGTGTCGCTCGACAAGGCCATGCGTCACAGCGTGCCGAAGCCGTCCGTCTTGGTGTTGAACTACCCGGCGAATCCTACCGCCGTTGTCGCGAACCGCGATTTCTATGCGGAGGTTGTGGCTTACGCCAAGAAGCACGATCTCATCGTGTTGTCGGATCTGGCCTACGCTGAGATCTATTTCGAAGATGAACCGCCAGGCTCTTTCCTAGAAGTCCCTGGCGCTATGGACATCGCGGTTGAATTCACGTCGGTGTCCAAGACCTACTCCATGCCAGGGTGGCGCATCGGGTTCGCTGTCGGTAACGAGCGGCTCATACAGGCGCTGACACGCGTGAAGTCCTATCTCGACTATGGCGCCTTCACCCCGATTCAGGTCGCCGCCGCTGCGGCGCTAAACGGCCCGCAAGATTGCGTGGACGAGATTCGGGGGGTCTATCGCCGCAGGCGAGATACGCTCGTTGATGCCATTACGCGTGCCGGTTGGCCAATCCCGTCGCCACCTGCGACGATGTTTGCCTGGGCGCCGATCCCTGACATGTTCGCGCATATTGGGTCGCTCGAGTTTTCGAAGCTTCTCTTGGAGCGCGCGTCCGTCGCGGTCGCTCCCGGTGTAGGCTTCGGCGAGTACGGTGAGGGCTATGTGCGCATCGCGCTTGTGGAGAACGAGCAACGCATCCGCCAAGCGGCGCGCAATATCCGAAAATTCCTCACCGACTCGGCTAACGAGCTGCACAATGTCATTCCCTTGGCCCCGAAGGCCAAGCGGACGCTATAGCCTTACACATGACAGAACCCCTGAAGCTTGGACTGGCTGGACTCGGCACTGTCGGCACTGGCCTCGTGCGATTGATCGCCGCGCGTGCGGATACGCATTCGGCCAAAACAGGGCGGCCCATTGAGATCGTCGCCGTCTCAGCCCGTAACAAGCGCAAGAAGCGTGGAGTCGATCTGTCGAAGATGCGCTTCGTCACCAATCCCATCACGCTCGCAAAGGACCCGGAGATCGATGTCTTTGTCGAACTCATCGGCGGCGAGGAGGGCGTCGCCAAGGAAGCCGTCGAAGCTGCTTTGGAGGCGGGTAAGCACGTGGTCACCGCCAACAAGGCGCTTCTGGCTCATCACGGGCCCGCGCTTGCGGCCCTAGCCGAAAAGAACGGCGTTGCGTTGAACTTCGAGGGAGCCGTCGCCGGCGGCATCCCTGCGGTCAAAACCATGCGGGAAGGACTGCAGGGCAACGACATCACACGCGTCTTTGGCATCCTCAACGGCACGTGCAACTACATCCTGACCAAGATGGAGCGCGAGGGCCGCGAATTCGCCGACGTTCTGAAAGAGGCCCAGGAACAGGGATATGCGGAAGCCGATCCAACCTTCGACGTTGGTGGTTTCGATACGGCGCACAAACTTGCGCTTCTAACGAGTCTCGCCTTCGGAACCAAAACGCGCTTCGATGCGATCTACGTTGAAGGGATCGAAACGATCACGCCGACGGATATCGAAGCAGCGAGTAATCTCGGTTATCGCATCAAGCTGCTCGGAGTAGCGCTCAGAACCGATAGCGGGATCGAACAGCGCGTTCATCCAACCATGGTGCCCAAAGACACAGCGATCGCGAATGTGGATGGTGTTTCCAATTGCGTCGCCATTGACGGCGACTTCATCGGCGATGTCATGCTGATCGGCCCGGGCGCCGGTGGCGGCCCTACTGCCTCGGCGGTGATGAGCGATGTTGTCGACATTGCGCGCGGCGTGGTGCTTCGGCCCTTCGGCATCAAGGCGCGTAAGATGAAGGCCTACAAGAAAGCGGCCATGCGCACCCATGAGGGCGGGTACTACATTCGTCTATCGGTCTATGACCGGACAGGCGCCTTTGCCGCGATCGCGCAACGGATGGCGATGCACGACATCTCGCTTGAGAGTATCGTCCAACGGCGACCGGACACAGAGCGAGCGGGCCAAGGGAAGGCGCAGCGGAAGAAGGGTGAGCCGCAAGCGAGCGTGGTGATGGTAACGCACGAGACGACAGAAGCTGCCGTGCGCAAAGCGCTCGGTGCCATCGAGCGGGACGGCCATGTTGACTCCAAACCACAAATGATCCGTATCGAAAAACTGTAGCGGGCTGAGGCCGCGCGAAGAATCGCGCGCGTTGAAACGAGGGAGGTTTTGACGTGTCAGAGGCAGTTGAGAAGGCCGAACTCGACCGCGCCTTGGCGCTCGATATCGTGCGGGTGACCGAAGCAACCGCCGTAGCTGCGGCTCAGTGGCTTGGACGCGGCGACGAGGCCTCTGCCGACGAGGCCGCCGCCGCCGCCATGCACCGCGAGATTGCCCGCTTACCCTTCGAGGGCGTTGTCGTCGTCGGCGAGGGCGAAGAGGGCGACTGCCCAGCCTTCTACATGGGCGAGACAATCGGGGCAGGCTCTCCCACAGGCGCATCCCTGGACTTGGCCGTCGATCCAATCGAAGGCTCAACGCTGTGCGCTAAGGCGCTTCCCAATGCGATGTCGGTGCTCGTTGTTGCGGAGCGGCATAGTCTTCTCAAAGTTCCGCCAATCTATATGGAAAAGGTTGCCGTTGGACCGGGCTTGCCCGAGGGCGTGGTCAGTGTTTCCGCGACACCAGCGGACAACCTCAAGGCTTTGGCGGACGCAAAAGGCGTCCGCGTGGAGGACTTAACCGTGTGCGTCCTTGACCGCCCGCGCCACGGCAGTCTTATCGAGGAGATTCGCGTTGCTGGCGCGGCCCTGCGCCTAATCGGCGATGGCGACATTGCTGGTGTCATCCACGTTACGGATCCTGTGCAGACGGGTATCGATATGTATCTGGGGATCGGCGGCGCAGCCGAAGGCGTCCTGGCCGCAGCTGCGCTGACGTGCCTAGGCGGTCAGATGGAAGGGCGCCTTGTGGCGCTCAACAAGGAGCATCGCGCTTGGGCCAAACTGTCTGGGATCACGGACCTGACCAAGACCTACGCTCTTGCGGATATGGTCTCGGGCGATCTCAGCTTTGCCGCAACGGGTATCACCGATGGGACGATGATCGCCGGTGTCCATCATAGCCCCACGACGATCACGACGGAGAGCGTGATCATGCGGTCATCGACGCGGACGCGGCGCTGGATCAAGACTGAGCACGCGGACCCATCCAAGTTTGACTGACCAGGGCTGCAACGCCGAATCAGCTACTGTGGAAGCGAGTTGATGTTGACCCCGTGTAGCCCTGATCGTGACCGCCGCCTTGAAACGCCATGACGAGACTGTCGTGACCCCGCCTGGAGCCGCCATGCTTGGGGTGGAACGGTCGGCACGAGCGCGACGCTGGACGGAGCGGCTGGATACATCTCGGGTTCCTGTCGCGACCGCCATCGCCCAGGCACATGGTCTCCCGGACCTCCTCGGCCGGGTGCTCGCCGCACGCGGTGCCGAGCTCCAAACCGCCGAGCGTTTCCTCGATCCGTCGCTCAAGACGCTTATGCCCGATCCAGCCAATCTTCAGGATATGACGGTCGCCGCCGAACGCATGGCTGAGGCGATCACCCGTGGCGACAAGGTCGGCGTCTTCGGCGACTACGACGTTGATGGAGCCTCTTCCGTCGCGCTTATCGAGCGCTTCCTGGTGGCCCATGGGCGGACATGCCTCACCTACATTCCAGATCGGCTGACCGAGGGCTATGGCCCGTCGCCCGAAGCCCTTCTCGGGCTTGTCGAGGAAGGGGCCCAGCTCATCCTGACCGTGGACTGCGGCACGGCGGGCGAGACGGCTATTGCCGCTGCCAACGATGCCGGGGCCGAGGTCATCGTGTTAGATCATCACCAGGCGGGAGAGACGCTCCCCGATGCTCTTGCCGTCGTGAACCCGAACCGGCAAGACGATCTATCGGGGCAGGGCCATCTCGCCGCGGCTGGCGTTGTATTCCTGTTCCTGGTCGCAACGACGGCAGCCTTGCGTCGCGCCGGGGCTTACAAGGGCAAGGTTGAGCCAGATCTTCTTGGACTGCTGGATCTCGTTGCCTTGGCGACAGTCTGCGACGTGGTCCCATTTAAGGACGCGAACCGGGCTTTCATTGCCAAAGGGCTCAAGGTCTTGCGGCTTCGGCACAATGTGGGTTTACGCGCGCTTGCCGACGAAGCGCAGCTCGACGAAGCTCCATCCACGTATAGTCTTGGATTTGTCCTTGGGCCACGGATCAATGCGGGCGGCCGCGTTGGCGCTTCGGGCCTCGGTGCTCGTCTCTTGGCGACAGAGGACGAGAGTGAGGCTACGACCATCGCCGCACGGCTCGAAGGGCTTAACGCCCAACGCAAGGCCATCGAACAAGGCATGCTGGAAGGGGCAACCGCCATGGCCGAGCATGTCCTTTCCAGCGATCCCAATATGCCGCTTCTCTTCTTAGGGGATGCCGACTGGCATAAGGGCCTCGTGGGGCTCGTGGCCGGGCGTCTTACCGAGCGCTTTCAACGCCCGTCTTTTGTCATGACCCTCGATGAGGATGGCATAGCTACCGGCTCGGCGCGCTCCATTCCCTCCGTCGATCTTGGCGCGGTCGTGCGGGAGGCGGTGGAAGAGGGGCTATTCGTCAAAGGCGGCGGCCACAGCATGGCGGCTGGCTTTTCGCTTGACTGGGCCAAGCAAGCGCAGGCGATGGCATTTCTCAAAGAGAGGCTGTCAACACAGGTGACCCATGCATCAGAGAGCCGTACGCTCGGTCTTGATGGCGCACTCTCTGCAGGCGGAGTCACACCCGACCTCGTCGATCTTCTCGAACGAGCAGGTCCCTATGGCCCTGGCTACGCCAGGCCGCGTTTCGTCTTCCCGGCGCACAGGATTACGCGATTGCGGAGCTTCGGGGCCGGTCACATACGCTTTACGCTGCAAGCCGGCGATGGCGGACGCATCGATGCCGTGGCGTTCCGGGTCGAAGGCACCCAGCTAGGCGACATGCTTCTGGCCGCCGACGGCGCGCGGCTACATGTGGCGGGCCATTTGCGACGGTCGACGTGGCAGGGCCGCGAGCGTATCGAGCTAATGATCGAGGATGCGGCGACAGCTCAAGATTAGACCGGGCGAGGCCTTACTGGGATGAGGCGCTGCGTCTCAGACAGCGCTCTTGCGAGATTCCGCAAAGCTATCTATATCAGCGGGCTCGTACCCAGTGCGCTCCCTTCGTCTATCGGTTAGGACGCCAGGTTTTCAACCTGGAAAGAGGGGTTCGATTCCCCTAGGGAGTGCCATTCTAAACTTCCCTACAACCAGCAATGTCAGCGCCGTTCGAGGGATCTTGCCCTGTACAAGACTTTTGGAGGCCCCCAGACTTGTGCAATCCAGGTTGCCTAACTCTGTGAGGCGGTGAGAACAAGGACGTGGGCGACACGAGCCGCAGACGCTGTAACCGCTGAACTGAACCTAGTGTTTCCGCAAAGGCGACCACAGAGACAAGATGTGACTCACAAACTGGGCCTGGCTACGTGTCCCGGTCTTGTGCAGAAGCGCTTGCATTTGATTGCGTGCGGTCGCCGGACTCACGCCCGTGCGAGCAGCAAAAGTGGATAGACGCTCGCCCATGGCGACGGCTTGGGCGAGCCTTGCCTCGGCTGGCGTCGCGCCAAGGGCACAGGCTAGGTCGTAAAGGGCTTCCTCTCGCCCTCCTTGGTCGCCAAGCTGCCGGCGGCTGGTAAGGACGAACGCACCAACGATTGGATTGCTCCAGCAGACCAGCGGGAAGCCGTGTTCCGTATCGCTCGGGACGATGTGTGGCTGAAGAAGGCCAACGCCTAACGCTTTAGACTGGACAGCGACCGGTGGCGGAAGGCTCGAATAGTCCTGTTCCGTCATCGCGTGGATCGAATGCTTGAGGAATTGGCGCACATCTTCCCTTGCCGCGGTCATCTGTCCACGTACGCCGACATGGACGCCAGCAAGATCGCGGAACACATGCTCAGCCTCCTGGTCGGCAAAATCGGTTTGCCCACTTCGCCGGATATACGCGACCGCATATCGGGAGGGGTCCAGCTGAAGACCTTGCTTGCCCCTAGCATCAGCTAGCGCCCGCCCAATAACGAGCGCACGCGAAAGATGCGGTGCGAGTTGCTGGAAAAGGTCTACGTTGGCCTCAAGCGTTCGCTCGGCATCCTTCGCTCGAGAAGCCGCAACCAAGAGAACAAACTTGTCATGAGAGCGATGACACATCATCGCGGGGCCGGCGATGATGCCCTCCTGAGGGCGAAGCCAATCATTGTAGAACTCCGTCTTAATGAGCTCCGCCCTCGGCAGCGCCTTGTCCGAAACACCAACGTCGCCCGTTTGCAACGCGAGGTTCATGTGCATCCAAGGATTGAGCGCACCGTAATAGGCCCGATAGCGCGCCAGAAAGTCGGGATCCCACCCGGCGCTTAGAAAACCGATGTTCTGCCCACTCGCAATGTTGTGCCCGATGAGCTTTATCGGCGATCCCGACAGACGGTTCAGCGCCTCGCAGAACTTTGGCCAGAGGCCAGGGTTCGTCGCCGTGCCGTAAGCAAGATCAAGAAGATCATTTGGAACGGAACCAAGCGTCATGGTTCGTCTCGCAACCCCACCGCCAATCTTGAGTTGCACACATTACACTGATTACGTCAACGGCGGCGGGACAAACGGACCTTGCTTCGCTGCTTTCTTGGCCAGCCCGCCTACCATGTTCCCGTGTTTGGCATTGAGGCCCAGGGTTCCTGCTGGGGCAAACGCTTGCCCTTCTGCAAGAGCTCAATGGAGATGTTGTCGGGCGAGCGGATGAACGCCATGTGGCCATCGCGCGGCGGGCGGTTGATCGTCACGCCAGCCTTCATGAGCCGATCGCAGGTCTCATAGATGTCGTCGACTGCGTAAGCCAGATGCCCGAAATGGCGTCCCTCATCGTAGGGTTCGGGATCCCAATTGTACGTAAGCTCAAGCTCCGCATCTTCGTCGCCGGGCGCCGCCAGATAGATCAGCGTAAAGCGGCCTTGTTCGCTATCCATGCGCCGGGTCTCCTTGAGGCCAAGCTTGTTGCAATAGAAATCGAGCGACTCGTCTATGTCCGAGACGCGAACCATAGTGTGCAGATACTTCATTGACGGCGACCTCCCGGGCTCGACAAAACCGATTGGATGGAACTCGTGGGCGACCCTAAAGGCCCCGACACGATGATGGCAAGGTGACGAATCCACCTTCAAACAAGCGCTGAATGAAATTTTTATTTCAAATGTTGCAGCGCGCCCACAGTGAGAGCCTCAATATGACGGAATCGGAAATTTGTTCGACAGCAGAATTGTTTGCGTCCACTTCATCGAGATTTCGCGCTGGCGCCTATGACCGGACGCACGTCAAGGTGTGAGCGATGGTTTCTCTTCCCGATCAGAAGCTTGCCTGTCTCGTTGTCTCATGACGACACTTTCGCACCCGCACTGTGGAGAAGGTTAGACCGAAAGCAAAATTATCCTGTTCGTGGAAACAGCCAATGTTATCCTGTAGCAGACGCAGTACATGATTCGTTATCGCGGCATCGAGTCGGTCTTACTTAGTTCAGCGGGGGAATGCGGCATGGCGGCGAAGGCATCGCCACTTCAGGAAGAGCTCATCCAAAGTACGGAAGAGGCCGCTATCGACGATGCCACTGTCGATGTCTTTGAAGTCTCTGGCGCAATTAAGTGGTTCGATGCGTCGAAGGGTTATGGGTTTATCGTACCCGACGACGACCTTCCCGATGTCTTGCTGCATGTGACTTGCTTGCGCCGCGACGGTCATCAGACCGCGTATGAAGGCGCGCGGGTCGTGTGCGAGGTTCTCCGCCGGCCGAAGGGTCTGCAGGCCTTCCGCATCCTTGAAATAGACGATACCACCGCCGTTCATCCATCCCAATTACCTCAGCGTACGCACGTTGTGGTTGTTCCCGAGAGCGATTGGGAACGGGTCATGGTAAAATGGTTCAACCGCATCCGCGGCTTCGGCTTCCTGACACGCGGTCCATCGACGCTAGACATTTTCGTCCACATGGAGACACTGCGCCGGTGCGGATTTACAGAACTTCGTCCAGGCCAATCGCTCCTCGTTCGTTTCGGGAGGGGTCCCAAGGGCCTCATGGCGGCCGAGATCAAGCCAGACGGCGGGAACGGCCCCGCATCCCACTAGCGTCGTATTCAGCTCAGCTTCGGTTGTTGTCCGCGTGGCTTGCCGCTGCGTTTGTGCTTGCGCCGCTTGCACCTGCTTGGGCAGAGCGGACGGCACCTCTGGTGCTGAAAACGGGCACGGGGACGCACACCTACACTGTCGAGATCGCGGAGACTCCGGGAGAGAAAGCGCGCGGCCTGATGTTCCGGCGTTCTATGCCCCAAGACCGTGGCATGATCTTCATCTATGACCCGCCTCAGCGCGCCACTATGTGGATGCGCAATACCTACATCTCGCTCGACATGATCTTCATCACTGAGGAGGGGACCGTGTTGCGGATCGAGTCCAATACGGAGCCGTTTTCGACCGACATCATCGATGCTGGCGGAATCACGAAGGCTGTGCTCGAACTCAACGCTGGAGAGACTGCTCGGATTGGCCTTAAGCCGGGCGACCGCGTCCTGTTTCCCGGGCTTGCTTCCGAGCCAGGACGGGGCCTCGACTAATCGACAACCTCGTCAGCGGGTCTTAACGTCGCGGGGCTAGCCTCACCCATCCGAACTCAGTATGAATGAACGGGTCTGAGCACTTCGTAAGTTGCGAGGTCTTTTGGTTCCGAAAGGTCTCAAAACCTAAGGGGCTTGCTTGCGCCGGATTTGGGTGTCATGTCCGTGCCGCGTGGTCGTATCGGGGCATAGCGCAGTCTGGTAGCGCACCTGCTTTGGGAGCAGGGGGTCGCAAGTTCGAATCTTGCTGCCCCGACCACCACCTGGTCTGGAGAGTCGAAGCCGAACCCGCGTAAGGGGAGCAGTTGATGACGGCCCGAATTTACAAGCCGGCGCAGAGCGTCATGCAACAAGGCAAGGGTGCGACCCGCGACTGGGTCCTGGAATATTTGCCAGACCAGCCGCGCCAGATCGAACCCCTGATGGGCTGGACCAGTTCGTCCGATACCAAACGTCAAATTAGGCTGAGCTTTGCCACCAAGGAAGAAGCGATCGCCTATGCCAAAGAGAACGGCATCGCCTTCCGGCTGGAAGAGCCGCCGGTCTCGAAAATCCGGCCGAAGTCATACGCCGATAACTTCAAATACGGTCGCCCCGACCGCTGGACACACTGAGCCAGACGAGTCGCGCTATACTTCGGGCGCGTGTGGTCCCGTAGCTCAACCGGATAGAGCACCTGCCTTCTAAGCAGGGGGTTGCAGGTTCGAGTCCTGCCGGGATCGCCATTGTTCCGCAGTGACTTTCGCCGCCCAATATCTCTAGTCACCATGCCTCTAGTCACCATGCCGTGCGCGCGGCATACTGATGCCGCAGGGTTCTCCCCGGATGGGTGCTGAGATGGGGGCACAGATGATCCGCACGGTGTTGGCAGCCGCATGCTGCTTGGTCTTGGCATCCATGCCAGGACACGCGCAGACACAACCCGGCATGACCGCGGACGGGTTTCACCTTAAGCTTCACGAATCCATTTCCGTGGCGGACATGGCCGTCACGCACGTCAAATGCGACGACGAAGACAATATCGCTAAGTGCTGGTTCAACCTCGTCATTGCCGACGAGCTGTTGCAGGGCATTGCCGCCGCATCGGATTACGAACAACCCGTTCACACGGTAAGGCTCGCTCTTGCCAATAAGAGGGACGCGGGGAATTTCGCCCGCGGGACGCTCATGCTAATGCGCGTTCTCGAACCAGAGCTCACACGAGACGAACGGGTCGATCTCCTCGCAAATCTGCTCTCGCGCTATTCGAAGGATGTGACACCGAATACGGTGTCAGGACCCGGCTTCGATTACGAGATGGTGACCATTAGCGGTAATGATGCTTTTGAGGCGCGCCGGAGGTAGAATATGGCCAGAAGCAGATCACGCGTCGCCGGCCCGAGCCATGCGCGGCAGCAGTACCGTTGTGCGCGGGTCCCAAAAGTCAGACGGAGCGAAGCAATGCGCATCCTGATCTTCATTGTGGCAGTCGTGATGGCCGCGGAAGGGCATGCAGCCTGTGCGATCGTGCCCAGCAAGATTGTTCAGTGTGACGCCCTGCAAAGAGACGTGCGCTACGCGCGGGACGAACCTCAGTACAACCAAGCACGCCTCTGTAACGCGACGAGAGAGAAGATGGGGCTATGGCGCGGACCGAACATCCACGTCGTCCATCGCGACGTGAAGGCGCTGTTTTTTGAGGTCTTAGACGACGACGAAATGGTCGTCGCAAGGGGGACCTACAACATCGGAAAGCAGGAACTTACGGGTTGGGTTCCGGTGGCCAACGAGTAACCGAAACAGCATCTGCGCCGCGCCCTAATTCTCGATCCTATCCCTGAACCGGTACCAGCGCTCCACAAAGGGCACCGCGAGCTGCGCTATGTCGCGGAAGGGAAACGCGGGAAACGACAGATCGTCGAACGCTGTACGGCCTTCCGCGTCGCCGCACATTTGCAGCGCGATCTTGTGCCCGAAATAGGTGGCGCGCGAGACACCTGTGCCGCAATAGCCAGCCGCGAAATGGATGCCGTCGCGGTTTTGGCCGAGATGAGGCAGCTCGTCGTACGTGTAGCCGATCGTCCCATCCCAGACATGGGACACGCCCAGACGCCCGAGATCCGGAAACACTTTCAGGAGATCGTCCGCGAGATGACGATATGCCTTCAGCCCCCCGAAGCGCGCGGCGCGTCCACCCCAGACGAGCCGATCCTGATCGGGGGCGGCTCGGAAGTAGTAGAACACGCGGTTCGTGTTGCCGTATACGCGGCGCCCGGGCATGAGTTGGTCCATCAAGCCCGGATCGAGAGGCTCTGTCGCAATCAGGCCCGATCTTATGCTCACGACACGCCGCCGCAGGTGCCCGAATAGGTGGTCCGTATAGCCGTTTGTCGCCACAAGCACTTGGCGGCATTCAATGAGACCAACTTCGGTGGTAATGCGATAACCGGCCCCCTCGCGGTCGATGGCTCTGGCCTCCGCGAGGCCGACTATGTCTCCGCCGCGTGCGGCCACGCGCGCGACCAACCCAGCGTGATAAAGACCTGGATGGAGCGAAGCGTCCTGCGGCAGGACCGAACCGCCATAGAAGCGATCCGAGCGAATTTCGGTATGTTGCTCGGATCGTGGGACCATGAAGCTTTCGACGTCCGCGACGCGCTTCAAATCTTTCAAATCACGCGCCATCGACTCGTAGTGTGCGGGCCGCATGGCACCCCGAAACCGTCCGCAGCGATGAAAGTGACAGTCGATGTTTTCTTTGCTGATGAGCGCCTCAATGTAATCGAGCATGTGCGTGCCTTCGCGGAAAAGCGCCGTCGCCTTCTCTTCACCTCGAAGCGCGATGAGGTCCTTCACTCGAAATTTCTGGTTTCCGCTGCCGACTTGGCCGCCGTTGCGTGTGCTCGCACCAAACCCCGGCACACCCTTATCGAGCACCACGACGCTTCGCCCCCTATCCAGCAGGGTCAAGGCCGCAGAGAGTCCCGTGAAGCCGGAACCGATAATTACGACATCTGATTTGGACGGTAGGGTGGGATGGTCGACTTCTTGTCGTGGGGCAGCGTCCCACCAATAAGGTTCGTGCACGGGCGGTGCGCCACCCGCGAGACGGCCCTCGGCAAGATTGGCCAACGTCACAGCCGGTGCTTCTTGCGAGGCTCTTCTCGACCTTTCGTTTTTCACCGTTCCAACTCCGAGCTAACGTCGTAGCGAACCAAAGCACCTTCTGATAGCGCGAAGTTGACATAGTGGTGCAGTTCAAACGCCGCCAAAACCCTAGTACCTTGGACGAAGCTGCGAACGGCATCACGATTCCGGCACTTTTGGGGAAGGCGCACGAGGAGATCTAAGTCGATGATTGTTGACGAGTTACCTCAAAGCAAGAAACGACGTGTCTACAGGCGATCAACGGCCCGCGTTGCGTTGGCTTTTGCTGTCTGTGCTGCGCTCAACGTCGCTACGCCTGCCTTCGCCCAGTCACCGACTCTCGCTTGGGAAGCCAAGGGCCTGGCTCAACCCGAAGCCGTGCTCCACGACCCCGTCACGGACGTACTATTCGTGACCAACATCAATGGCCCCGTCATGCAAAAAGACGGCAACGGCTTCATCTCTCGCCTTAAGCCGGACGGGACAATTCTCAAGCGCGATTGGGCCAGAGGTCTCGATGCACCAACGGGCATAGGCTTGCATGACCGGACCCTCTACGTTGCTGACGTGGACACACTTGTTGCGATCAGCGCGGCCTCGGGAAGCATCGAGAAGAAGTACAAAGCGAACGGCGCGATTTTTCTCAACGATGTTGCCGTGGCGGATGATGGCACCGTCTACGTTTCAGACACGCCTATGAACACAATCTGGCGTCTGAAGGACAACGTCTTTGAGCCTTGGCTGACCGACGATGGCCTCAACGGTCCCAACGGCCTGTTGCTACGCGATGGCAAGCTGATGGTTGCGTCGTTCGGACGTCCCAAGAGCGTGGGCCAGGAGCGGGAGACTGCGGGCATTTTTGCGATAGATCTGGAGGACAAATCCGTCACCCCGATCGGAAAACCCTTCGGCAATCTAGACGGAATCGACGAAATCAAGCCGGGCACCTATCTCGTTACCGATTGGGCGGATGGCGCGCTGTTTCGGGTCGACGTTAAGGGCAACAACGCCAAGCCGACGAAGATTCTTGATCTGAACCAAGGCAGCGCCGATTTGATCTATGTACCGCAGAAGCAACTTGTTCTCATCCCGATGATGCTGGACAACACCCTGGCTGCCTATAAGCTCGGCGGCGCGCCGGCCAACTGAGCATCAAAGAACAAGACGAGACGTTGGCCGTCTTGAGTTAGAGCCCACCAGATGAGCCCGGGCAGGCACGTTCACACGGATTCCGCCCGGATCCCTATGCAAGAATGAGCACCAGAGTTTGATCTCCGTCCTTGCGCAGCTTCCATTAGCCGTCACGCTCGGCGTGTTCGTCCTCGCGGCCGCCGGAGTTTGGCTGGCGGGAACGCGGCTCGCGCTCTACGCAGACGCGATTGCGGCCCGAAAACGCATTGGCCAGGCCTTCATGGGTCTCATTTTCGTGGCCGCAGCGACGTCATTGCCGGAGCTTGTGACCACACTCGTGGGTGCCTATGCCGGGGAAGCGCAGCTCGTGCTCGGCAATATGTTCGGCGGCATCACCATGCAGACGGCAATCCTTGCCGTGGTGGACCTCCTCATTGTGTCCTATGCATTGACGTCCTACCCAAGCGGACCGACCTCGGCGCTCGAAGCAACACTGCTGATTGTTCTTCTGGCGATGCTGCTCGCGCTACACTCTGTTGGAGAATTTGGGCTGCCCTTCGGCATCGGTCTCGGAACCCTGCTGCTCGGGGTCGCCTATGTTGGGATCGTGATAATGCTGCGCCACTACGACGGTGTTCAGTCATGGGTCCCCGTGGAACGTGTCGACGCGGCCTTGCCGCGAAGACCCGGACAGCAGAACGGCGCGGACGACGGTTATGGCAGCACGACGAGTCTAATCGTTGGGTTCGCGCTCATGGCCACGGCCATCCTGTTGTGCGGGCTTGCTCTCATCGCTAGCTCAGCAGCTATCGCCGAACAAACGGGACTTGGCTCGAGCTTTATCGGGATGACGCTGCTCGCGACCGCGACATCACTTCCAGAAGTGAGCACGACAATCTCCGCGGTGCGGATAGGCGCCTATAGCATGGCCATCTCGAACATTTTTGGCAGCAACCTGCTGATGGTGGCCATGGTCTTGCCTGCCGACATCGTGTATAGCGGCGCACCCATTCTGGGGGCAATCGATCAGGGAACGGCTTTCGCGATCGTTTCGGGGATTCTGGTGACGTCCGTCTACCTTGCAGGGCTTATCATCCGATCACGGCGCACAGTGCTCGGAATGGGCGTCGACTCCGCTCTCGTCTTGTTGATTTACGCAATCACGCTGGCTGTGTTCTACCATTTCAGCGGGGCCATGTGATAAGCGCGCCGACCAGTACGATCGGAAGATCCGCAAGATGGACACTGAGACACCGCCAGACCTGACGCCGGTCGTCCGGACAATTGCCATGCCGGCCGATACGAATCCCGCGGGCGATATTTTCGGGGGCTGGCTCATGTCACAAATGGATCTGGCAGCCGGCAACCTTGCGGCGCGGCGCGCCCGAGGCCGCTGCGCGACGATCGCCGTTGATGCGTTGAGCTTTGTCTCGCCGGTCCATGTCGGAGACGAAGTCAGCCTCTACGCGAACCTCGTCGAAACTGGGCGAAGCTCCATGCGTATTCATGTTCAGGCGTGGCGCAGGCCTCGCCACAGTGAAGAAACGCACAAGGTCACAGAAGCGATGTTCACGTTCGTCGCGCTCGGCGAGGACGGAAAATCAAGCCCGTTGCCCAAGGACGCAAGGTAGGCAGACGGGCGTCGCTTCAGCCCGCCTCGCGAAGCCTCTGAAAACCGGCCTCTAGATCCGCCTTCAGATCCTCGATGTCTTCCAGACCCGCGTGAATACGCAATGTAGGGCCCTCGGGCTCCCAAACTGTCGCGCTCCTGTAGGTCTTCGGATCTACCGGAAGTATGAGGCTCTCATAGCCGCCCCAGGAGTAACCCATCCCAAAGAGCGAGAGACCATCGAGCATGGCAGACAGTGCCTGACGCGAGGCCGGGTTGAGCACGATGCCGAACAAACCCGACGCGCCCGTAAAGTCTCGCTGCCACAGTGCATGTCCAGGATGGTCGGGCCGGGCAGGGTGGATGACGCGTGAGACCTCCGGGCGTTGTGCGAGCCACTCGGCTAGCGCGAGGCCCGTCTCCTGGTGACGCCGGAGGCGCACATCGAGGGTCCGCAACCCGCGCAGTGCAAGATAGACATCCTCAGGGCCAGGACACAGGCCAAGAATATCGTGGGTCTTGGCGACCGGTGCGGCCGCCGTCTCATTCATCGTAATGACGCCCAGCATAGCGTCGGCATGCCCCACAATGTACTTCGTTGCTGCATGGACCACGACATCGACGCCATGGTCGAACGGCTTGAAGTAGAGCGGCGTCGCCCAGGTATTGTCCATGATCACTTCGGCGCCGGCCGCATGAGCAACCTCCGCAATCGCCGGGATGTCCTGCATCTCGAAAGTCTGCGAGCCAGGCGACTCGGTGAACACAAGCTTCGTGCGCTCTTCCACGAGATCCGCAATGTCGCCACCGATCACAGGGTCGTAGTATGTCGTGGTGACGCCGAGCCGTTTTAGGACCGTCTCACAGAACCGGCGCGTCGGCTTGTAAACACTGTCCGAGACGAGCATGTGGTCACCCGCGGCGACAAAGCTCAAAATCGTCGTCGTGATCGCAGAAAGACCCGACGGCGTGAGGAGGGTGGCGTGTCCCCCTTCCATTTCAGCAAGGGTATCCTCTAGGGCACGCACTGTCGGCGTCCCCAATCGCCCGTAGCTGAATTCCTGATCGTCGGCGAGCAGGCTATCGAATGTGGGATAGAGAACTGTCGATCCGCGATAGATCGGTGTGTTGACGAACCCCTGGTACCGGCGTGGATCGCGGCCAGCATGCGACAACCGCGTCGCATGCTTGCCAGGTTTCTTTGACTTGCTCATTGCGGCCTCGCTGCGAGACGAGGGGCACCGGAGGCCACTTAGCCCGTCTCGATCGGCAAGCGATCGTCAGCGCCCCATTCCGCCCAAGAGCCATCATAGACCGCAGTCCGCAGATGCCCGGCCTGAGCCAGTGCCAACGCGAGGACACAAGCCGTAATGCCAGACCCGCATGTTGTCACAACGGGCTTATGCGGATCCACACCGGCCGCGGCGAATAGTTCTTTTAGCTCGGGAATCGATTTGAACGTACCGTCCGCGTTAAGCACCTGCTTGAAGGGCACATTGGTTGCACCCGGAATATGACCCGCCCGAAGTCCAAGCCTGGGTTCTGACGCGGCGCCGGCGAAACGCTCCGGTGATCGGGCATCGACGATCGCCGTGCCTGCATCTTCAATCACCTTTTTCATATCATCGACATCGCGAACCAGATCGAGATTGTGGCGCGCTGTGAAATGGCGAGGCGTCCGCGGAGCTGGCTCACTCATCATGAGCGGTCGCCCTTCGGACTTCCATTTCAACAAACCGCCATTCAGCACACTGACGTCCTGAGCGCCCATAACACGGAAGGTCCACCAAACACGCGGCGCGCTAAATGCACCCTGCCTGTCATAGACGACAACGCGCTGCCCGTCGCCAATGCCCATCTTGCGCATCCGCGACGAGAACTTCTCCGGCGGCGGCAGCATATGGCCGGTCTTCGCCTTGTCGTCCGCAATCTCGTCAATATCGAAAAACACGGCGCCCGGAATATGCTCGGCGAGATAGTCCTCGCGTGCGTTCTTGGCCTCGCCCGGCAGATACCAGGTCGCATCGATTACTACGATATCCGGCGCTTCCAGTTCGCGCTCAAGTTCTTCGGTCTCTATCAGCCACGTCTTCGGCGTCATAAAGTTCCGGTCTCCACTTCTCAACTACACAAACACGGACGGTGCCGCAGGCCCTGGCTCGGCGAGCCAGGAAGGCACAGGAAGTCCCTTTTCGCGCAGGAAGTCGGGATTGAACAACCTGCTTTGATAACGGGTGCCGTAATCGCAAAGCACCGTGACGATGGTGTGGCCCGGACCGAGCTCCTTGGCAAGACGAATAGCACCGGCGACGTTGATGCCGCTCGACCCGCCGAGACACAACCCTTCCTCACTCAGGAGGTTGAAGACAATCTCCAGCGCCTCGGCGTCGGGGATCTGGTAGGCCTTATCGATTGTCGCGCCCTCTAGATTGGCGGTAATGCGCCCTTGACCGATCCCTTCGGTGATCGAGCTGCCTTCGGCCTTCAACTCGCCGTGCTCATAGTAGTTGTACAGGGCCGCACCCATGGGATCGGCAAGGCCGATCATCACATTCGGATTGTGTGCCTTGAGGCCCATCGACACGCCCGCCAGCGTCCCACCGGTCCCAACCGCGCAGATGAATCCATCGACCTTGCCGCCTGTGCCGTGCCAGACCTCCTGGGCCGTCGTCTCGATGTGTCCCTGACGGTTGGCAACGTTGTCGAATTGGTTTGCCCAGATCGCACCGTTGGGCTCGGTCGCGGCAAGCGCTTCGGCGAGACGGCCGGAGTACTTAACGTAGTTGTTGTCGTTGCGATAAGGGACGGCGGGAACTTCGATGAGCTGCGCCCCAGACAAGCGAAGCATCTCTTTCTTTTCGTCGGACTGGGTCTCAGGGATCACGATTACAGTCTTGAGCCCCAGAGCATCGCCAACGAGCGTGAGGCCGATTCCGGTGTTGCCAGCCGTTCCCTCGACAACCGTCCCACCCGGCTTGAGGCGGCCAGAGTCCAGCGCGTCACGGATGATGAAAAGGGCGGCCCGGTCCTTGACCGATTGACCAGGGTTCATGAACTCGGCCTTGCCGAGAATCGTGCAGCCTGTCTCTTCGGACGCGCGTTTGAGCTTGATGAGCGGCGTGTTGCCGATCGCCTCGAGAATGCCGTTGCGGTAGGTCACGGGAGAGCCTTTTGGGGAATTCAGTGTGTTCCGCAACCTAATGAGGGGCACAGCCCGCTGCAAGTCGCCGAAATCCTATGAATCCGACGCGGTTTGGTATGTCGTTCCAGCTGACCGCTGCCCATGAGCATAGACGCCCACCACGCCAGCCCCTGGCTGGCGACGGGGTGCGCGGGCTGGGGCGATTTTGGGGCCTAGCAGCCTGCGAGGTGCCTGTGTATATAGAGCCGCGAATGGGACTCGCGCGCGATCATCTGTCTCGCAAATCCCGGCAAGCGGGCGTGGTGGAATTGGTAGACACGCCAGATTTAGGTTCTGGTGGCTTCGGCCGTGGGGGTTCAAGTCCCTCCGCCCGCACCAACCAACGCGTTGACCCACAACTTCGTTGGATATCGCTGCAGAGAAGACGGCGCCGCTTGAGCGCAAAAGGAATGGTGGATTGATGGTATGAACGTCACGGAGACGAATTCAGAAGGCCTGCACCGCGAGTTGAAGGTCGTGGTTGGTGCCGACGAGCTGGAGCAGAAGCTCTCCTCGCGCCTCGAAGAGCTGAAGTCCAAGGCAAGCATCAAGGGCTTCCGCCCCGGCCGCGTGCCCAAGGAGCATCTGCGCAAGATCTACGGCCGCTCCGTGATGGTCGAGGTCGTAAAGCAGGCTGTGCAGGAGACGAGCGAGGAGGCAATCTCGAAACGGGAAGAGCGCCCGGCATTCCAGCCCCAGATCGAACTCCCCAAGGACGAAGCAGAGATTAACCAGGTCATCGATGGCAAGGGCGACTTGGCCTACACAATGACCTTCGAAGTTCTGCCGAAGGTCGAGGTCATGGACCTTGCCAAGATCGCGCTGGAACGGCCGACAGCCCCGGTGACCGAGAAAGAGGTAGAGGAGGCCATCGATCGGATCATTGCGACGAACCCGACCTTCTCGCCGAAAGATGGAGCCGCGCAGAAGGGTGATCGCGTGACCATCGACTTCGTGGGCAAGCTTGACGGAGAAGCCTTCGAGGGCGGCACCGCGACGGATGCGCCAATTACTTTGGGCGCAGGCGGGTTTATCCCAGGTTTTGAAGAGGGCCTCGAAGGCGTCGAAGCTGGCGAAGAGAAGGTCTTGGACGCCACATTCCCTGAGGAATACGGCGAGCCGAAACTTGCGGGCAAGGCGGTCAAATTCGAGGTGAAGGTCAAACAGGTCGCAGCGCCGGAGTCGCCCAAGCTAGACGATGAATTCGCCAAGAGTCTCGGCGCCGAGTCGGTTTCGCAAATGCGCGAGACCGTGAAGGGCCGTTTGGAATTCGATCGCAACATGGCGTCACGCTTGAAGGTGAAGCGGGCCTTACTGGACGCGCTCAACGAAGGTCACGGTTTCGAACTGCCCCCAACACTCGTTGAAAATGAGTTCAAGGCCATTTGGGATCAGGTGCTCAAGGACCAAGAGCAGTCGAAGAAGACCTTTGAAGACGAGGGAACCACCGAGGAAAAAGCGAAGGAAGAGTATCAGGACATCGCCGCGCGGCGGGTCCGGCTCGGCTTACTGCTTTCAGAGATCGGCGCTAAGAACGAAATCACCGTCTCCGACGACGAGGTCAACAAGGCGCTTCTTGAGCGGATCCGGCAGTTCCCTGGACAGGAGCGGCAAGTTTACGATTTCTACCGCAATACGCCTGAAGCGCTGGCGGAGCTGCGAGCTCCGATCTTCGAAGACAAAGTCGTGGACTATATTCTTGAGCTCGCGAAAGTAACCGACAAGAACGTTAGCCTTGAGGAGCTCTACAAGGACCTGGACGACGGTGCGGCTCAGGATGGTGACCAATAACGGGTCGGCGTAGCTCACCCTAGAAGCAGCTGCTAGCGGCCTTAACGAAGAGGTTTCCGACCCCTTCCGTTTCGGCCTCCAAGGGCATATTTTTTAAGATCCCACAAAAGGTCGAATCAGTGCCCGGTGCCTGATCCGACCGATAGCCCCGACAACAGGAAATCCATGAGTAAATCGGTCGAAACATATATGAGCGCTCTCGTTCCCATGGTGGTCGAGCAGACCAATCGCGGCGAACGCGCCTACGATATCTATTCACGTCTGCTGAAAGAGAGGATCGTCTTTGTGACGGGCGTGGTTGAAGATCATATGGCCTCGCTCATCACAGCGCAGTTGCTGTTTTTGGAAGCCGAAAATCCGAAAAAAGAAATCGCGATGTATATCAACTCGCCAGGCGGGGTGGTGACGTCGGGGCTTGCGATTTACGACACAATGCAGTTCATCCGGCCACCAGTCTCGACGCTCTGCATCGGCCAGGCCGCCTCCATGGGGTCGTTGCTTCTGTGCGCTGGGGAAAAGGGTCTTCGCTACGCGCTACCAAATGCGCGCGTCATGTTGCACCAGCCCTCAGGTGGCTTTCAGGGTCAGGCAAGCGATATCGAGCGTCATGCGGAAGACATCATCAAGATCAAGCGCCGTTTGAATGAAATCTACGTGCTCCATACCGGCCAGGACTACGATACTGTTGAGCAGACCCTCGACCGCGATTTCTTTTTCACAGCGGACGAGGCGAAGAAATTCGGGCTTATCGACGACGTCGTGACAGAGCGTCAAGGCGCCGCACCATCCGACGACGAACCGGCCTAAGCGCCCCGATTCGGCCCAAGAGCAATCGGGTGGTGGGGGAGAGCCCGAGCTCTAGATCCCAGCACCAGGCCTTGGCGTTGCGGTTCACTTCATGCGACCATGTCGATTCTGGGGGGTGGAACAGACCGCTCGAACTAGGCGCTAGATGAATGATTTTCGCAATTAATCAATCCTTGATCAGTAGCCCCTCAACATGGTCAGATTGCCAGTGCGTCGGGTTATCAAAGAGAGTCGCGGACACGTTGCAGGGCGAACAATGGCCATTTAAGCGCGCGGCTCACCGCGTGCTGCGGCAACTAAGAACAATTGGATATTAAGGAATGAGCAAGGTGAGCGGAACGGATTCCAAAAATACCCTCTACTGCTCTTTCTGCGGTAAGAGCCAGCATGAGGTCCGCAAGCTGATCGCAGGCCCAACCGTGTTCATCTGTGATGAATGCGTCGAGCTTTGCATGGACATTATTCGCGAGGAGAACAAGAGCTCCCTCGTGAAGTCTCGCGATGGCGTCCCAACACCTCAGGAAATCTGCCAAGTCCTCGACGATTACGTCATTGGTCAGGATTACGCCAAACGCGTGCTCTCTGTCGCAGTCCACAACCACTATAAGCGGCTGAACCACTCTGGGAAAAACTCGGACGTGGAGCTGGCCAAGTCGAACATTCTTTTGATCGGTCCGACTGGTTGCGGCAAAACGCTCTTGGCTCAAACGCTGGCGCGCATTCTGGATGTCCCATTCACGATGGCGGATGCCACGACGTTGACCGAAGCGGGCTATGTCGGCGAGGACGTCGAGAACATCATTCTGAAGCTGCTCCAGGCTGCCGACTACAACGTCGAACGGGCCCAGCGCGGCATCGTCTATATTGACGAAGTCGACAAGATCAGCCGGAAGTCCGACAACCCCTCTATCACCCGCGATGTGTCGGGCGAGGGTGTGCAACAAGCCCTTCTCAAGATCATGGAAGGCACGGTCGCCTCGGTGCCGCCACAAGGGGGCCGAAAGCATCCACAACAAGAGTTCCTTCAGGTCGACACGACGAACATCCTGTTTGTCTGCGGCGGCGCGTTTGCTGGACTTGAAAAGATCATTTCCGCGCGGGGCCGGTCGACATCGATTGGTTTTGGTGCGCGGGTCGAGACGGTGGACGAACGCCGCACCGGTGACATTCTACGGGGTATCGAGCCGGAAGACTTGCTGCGGTTCGGTCTGATTCCGGAATTCATCGGTCGTGTGCCGGTCATTGCTACCCTCGACGATCTCGATGAAAACGCACTGATCCGTATTCTGACGGAACCGAAGAACGCACTCGTGCGCCAGTATCAGCGTTTGTTCGAGATGGAGGACGTCCAGCTTTCATTCGCGGACGAGGCCTTGTTGGCAATTGCCAAGAAGGCGATCGAGCGGAAGACGGGCGCACGCGGTCTTCGGTCGATCATGGAAGGCATTCTTCTCGACACGATGTTCGAGCTGCCCAGCATGCGCGGCGTCGAAGAAGTTGTAATCAGTGCCGAAGTGGTCGACGGGAAAGCGCGGCCGTTGCGGATCTACTCCGAGCGGCAGGACGAGGTCGGGACCAGCGCCTAACCTTTTTCCACATGATTGTCAGCTTGAAGGGCCATGCGAATCCCACTCTCATTGTCGTGAGCGGTGTTTGATCGTTGCATGACATCCGGCCCTTGACGGCGGGTCCGCCGAAAGCCACTTTTGGGGGTGGGCGAGCCAAAGTGACGCAGTGCCCCCTGGCAGATGCCAGGCACATATAGAGTGTTGGGTGAATTCACCTTGGCAGTTGAGTTGAACGGAATTGGAGGGGTGCCGAGACCAGTTTCGCGAGGCGATTATTGGCCAGAAACAAGCTGGCCAGCATAGAAAGAAGGCGACGGAAAAATATGACTGACACAATCCCGTCCGAGACCATGGAAGGTGGCCCGGAGCTTTACCCGGTGCTCCCGCTTCGCGACATTGTGGTCTTCCCCTACATGATCGTACCGCTCTTCGTGGGCCGTGAAAAATCGATCGCCGCGCTTGAAGAGGTGATGCGTACGGACAAGCAGATACTGCTGGTCGCGCAAAAGAACGCCTCCGATGACGAACCCACCGCCGATGGCATCTACGAGATGGGAACGCTCGCGTCCGTCCTGCAGCTGCTGAAGCTTCCCGACGGCACCGTGAAGGTGCTCGTCGAGGGCTCGCGCCGCGCGACCATCAAGAATTACACCGACAACGAGAACTATTTCGAAGCTGAAATCGCGCCCGTTGAGGAGTCCGCTGGCGAGGAGAACGAGATCGAGGCGCTCGCGCGCTCTGTCGTGTCTCAGTTCGAGAGCTATGTGAAGCTCAATAAGAAGATTTCGCCCGAGGTTCTGGGCACGACGAGCCATATCGAGGACTACTCGAAGCTCGCCGATACGATTGCTTCGCACCTCGCGATAAAGATCGGCGAGAAACAACAGATCCTTGAGATCACCTCTGTCTCCGAGCGGCTGGAGCGTGTGTTCACGCTGATGGAAAGCGAGATTTCTGTCCTTCAGGTTGAGCGGAAGATTAGGAGTCGCGTGAAGCGTCAAATGGAGAAGACGCAGCGCGAGTACTATCTGAACGAACAGATGAAGGCGATCCAGAAGGAACTCGGCGACAGCGAAGAGGGCCGGGACGATCTGGCTGAACTCGAACAAAAGATCGAGAAGACAAAGCTAACCCGCGAGGCGCGCGAAAAGGCCATGGGCGAGCTGAAGAAGCTGCGCCAGATGAGCCCCATGTCCGCGGAAGCCACCGTTGTCCGCAACTATCTCGACTGGCTGCTCTCGATCCCATGGGGGTCGAAGGGCAAGGTGAAACGCGATCTAGACGATGCGCAGAAAGTCCTCGACCATGACCATTACGGTCTGGAAAAGGTCAAGGATCGGATCGTCGAGTATCTTGCCGTTCAGAACCGGACCAACATGCTCAAGGGGCCGATTCTGTGCCTCGTGGGGCCCCCCGGCGTCGGCAAGACGTCGCTCGGCAAATCGATCGCCAAGTCAACGGGCCGTGAGTTTGTGCGCATGAGCCTCGGCGGCGTGCGCGACGAGGCGGAAATCCGCGGCCACCGTCGGACCTATATTGGCTCCATGCCGGGCAAGGTGATCCAGTCCATGCGGAAGGCCAAGAAGGTCAACCCGCTCTTCCTCCTGGACGAGATCGACAAGATGGGCGCCGATTTCCGCGGCGACCCGGCGTCGGCCTTACTTGAGGTGCTCGATCCGGAGCAGAACAACACGTTCAACGACCACTATCTCGAAGTGGACTACGATCTTTCGAACGTCATGTTCGTCACGACGGCGAATACGCTGAACATCCCGCCGGCCCTCATGGACCGCATGGAGATCATCCGTATCGCCGGATACACCGAGGACGAGAAAGTCGAGATCGCACGGCGTCACCTCATCCCCGAGCAGATCAAGAACCACGGACTTGAGACCGAGGAGTTTACTCTTGAGGAGGAAGCCCTCCAGGAGCTCATTCGCCGCTATACGCGCGAGGCAGGCGTTCGGAGTCTGGAACGTGAGCTGGCCAAACTCGCTCGGAAGTCGGTGAAGGAACTTTTGACGACCGAGCACACGACAGTGACGGTCACAAAGGACAATCTCGGCGACTATCTTGGCGTCCCGAAATACCGCTATGGCGAGGCGGAACTGGAGGACCAAGTCGGTGTCGTGACCGGTCTGGCTTGGACCGAGGTCGGTGGCGAGATCCTGACGGTCGAAGGAGTCATGATGCCAGGCAAGGGCAAGATGACCGTGACCGGCAATTTGCGCGATGTCATGAAAGAATCAATTCAGGCCGCCAGCGCCTATGTACGCTCCCGGGCCGTCGATTTCGGTATCGAGCCGCCGCTGTTCGAACGGCGGGATATCCACGTGCATGTTCCTGAGGGTGCAACCCCGAAAGACGGGCCGTCGGCAGGCGTGGCTATGGCTACGGCGATTATCTCACTGATGACGGGCATTCCTGTCCGGCGCGACGTGGCAATGACCGGCGAGATAACGCTGCGTGGACGGGTTCTGCCGATCGGTGGTCTCAAGGAAAAGATGCTTGCCGCCCTGCGCGCTGGCATCAAGACCGTGATTATCCCAGAGGAAAACGTCAAGGATCTCGCGGAGATACCGGACAAGCTTAAGAATCAGCTTGAAGTCATGCCGGTGTCGCGTGTCGAAGAGGTCTTAAAGATCGCGTTCACCCGGACGCCTCAACCCATCGCATGGGAGGAGGAAGGTGAGGGTGCTTCGCAGGTCGTTCCCAACAAGGACGACTCCGGAACGGGCGTCACGGCGCACTGAGCCAGCACCGCCAGAACGTCGTCGCCGTCAAAACGCCCCATTCCTGTGGGTGCGCGTTATGCACCGATTCGGCTAAGATTGTTGATTTTCTGGGCTTTTTGCGCGACTCATACACGACTTGTTTGTGAATCGAAGCGTACCCCCAATGGGGCCCAAGGGTTCATAACAAGCGCCCCGCCCATGGGGCCGAGCGAAAGGATAACATCGTGAACAAAGCAGAGCTTGTCGCCCAGGTGGCGAAAGAATCCGAGTTGTCGAAGGATGCTGCAGAAAAGGCCGTCGACGCGACGTTCAAGAATATCGAAAAGGCTTTGAGCGGTGGCGACACGGTGCGCATCGTCGGCTTTGGCAATTTCCAGGTCGCGCAGCGTAAGGCCTCCGTTGGCAGAAACCCGCGCACAGGCGCTGAAGTTCAAATACCCGCCTCGCGCGTTCCAAAGTTCCGCGCCGGCAAGGCCCTGAAAGAGGCGGTCAACGCTTAACCGGCAGACCGGCCGTTCAGCACAATGTTGAGACGAAGCCTCGCGAGAGCGGGGCTTCGCCTTTTTTGGCTCACGTACGAAATCATCATCGGCTTGGCTCTCGCTTGGCAAGAAGGCCTCTGTAAGAAGCCATCTTCAAGAAACCCCGGTTGAGAGCCTCCATGGAAGAAGCTCTTGGCACGAGGGACCTCTTGCTCTAACGCTTTGCTTGAAGATGTCTCCGGTCGGGCGGTTAGCTCAGTTGGTAGAGCGCCACGTTTACACCGTGGATGTCGGCAGTTCGAGCCTGTCACCGCCCACCATCAACACGCGCAAACTTGGTAGCGTTCTCCGCTCAACGGGCGGCAGAAAACGGCGACGTCATCGGGCTTTTTCGCGGCTCGGAGCAACGAGCGGCATCTCGCCACAATTCGTCCTGCGCTCTTTACCCAGCCCGCCTTGACACCCAAAATCCAAGGCCGTACATGCTGGGGATCGCCTCCGGCCGTGGTTACGGCCCGGTAGGGGGTGTAGCTCAGTTGGTTAGAGCGCCGGCCTGTCACGCCGGAGGCCGCGGGTTCGAGTCCCGTCACTCCCGCCACTTTGGCCCGTCGACGCGCAAAAGACGTTGCGAGAAGGCTTACACAGAGCCATGGGCCAGTTGCTTCTTGATTATCTGCCGCTCGTCATCTTCATCGCGATCGCGTTCGCGATATGCACGGCGCTGCTCGTGATCCCCATGGTGATCGCGGTGCGCAATCCCGACCCGGAAAAAGTCTCGGCTTACGAATGCGGGTTCGACGCCTTTGACGATTCACGCATGAAATTTGACGTGCGTTTCTACCTCGTGGCGCTTCTATTCATTATCTTCGATCTGGAAGTCGCATTCCTGTTCCCCTGGGCTGTCGCCTTCGACGGGCTGCCTGCCTTGGGCTTTTGGTCCATGATCGTTTTCCTCGGTATTCTCACCGTGGGCTTCATTTATGAGTGGCGGAAAGGCGCGCTCGAATGGAACTAATGCCGAAAGTCACCTTCGAAACCGAAGGAAAGAGCGGAGGTCTGGTGACCGCCGGAGCCACCTCGTTTGGCACTTTCTCAGATGAACTGGCTGATAAGGGTTTCTTGCTCACCACGGCCGACGACCTGATCAATTGGTCGCGTACCGGCTCTTTGATGTGGATGACCTTCGGCCTTGCCTGCTGCGCTGTCGAGATGATGCAGGCCTCTATGCCGCGCTACGACCTGGAGCGCTTCGGCTTCGCCCCGCGCGGCAGCCCGCGCCAATCCGACGTGATGATCGTCGCCGGCACACTCTGCAACAAGATGGCGCCTGCTTTACGTAAGGTCTACGACCAGATGCCTGAGCCGCGTTATGTCATATCGATGGGCTCCTGCGCCAATGGCGGCGGCTACTATCACTATTCCTATTCTGTTGTCCGCGGCTGCGACCGCATCGTGCCGGTGGACATCTACGTTCCTGGTTGCCCGCCGACGGCCGAAGCCTTGGTCTACGGCGTGCTCCTCCTTCAAAAGAAAATACGGCGCACGGGGACGATCACCCGCTAAAGCGCCGAAGTCCTCGAGAGTTTGATGGACGACGAACTAAACAGACTGGGCAGCGACCTTTCGGGGAAGCTCGGATCGGCGCTTGCGGGCTTCACGGTCACGCACAGTGAGCTCACGATCGACGTCGCGCGTGAAAAGATCTGTGAGGTCATCACAACCCTCCGGGACGACGCGGATTGCCGATTTGTTTGCCTGGCGGACATTTGCGGCGTCGACTATCCAGAGCGCGAAGAGCGCTTCGATATCGTCTACCACCTGCTTAGCCCCTACAAGAACCTGCGTATTCGGGTGAAAGTCACCACCGATGCGGAGACGCCCGTGCCAAGCATCGTTGGCATCTTCCCGGCGGCGAACTGGTTTGAACGCGAAGCATTCGATCTGTACGGGGTCGAGTTCGACGGTCACCCAGATCTGCGGCGCATTCTCACAGACTATGGCTTCGAGGGCCATCCGCTCCGGAAGGACTTTCCGCTCACAGGGTTCGTCGAGCTCCGCTATGACGATGAGCAGAAGAAGGTCGTCTACGAGCCCGTGCAGCTCATGCAGGACTATCGCGACTTTGACTATGTCAGCCCGTGGGAAGGGATGGGCATGGCCATTCCCGGCGACGAAAAGGCCAGCGTCGTCGAGGAAGGAGAAGACAAGTCGTGAAACCGACCCTTCGCGCTGGCCTAAAGCACAGCTTTTCCTACACCGTGCCGACTTCTAAGACAGTACCCTACGTGTATGAGGAGTCGCCCGAACTCCAAGTCATGCCCGAAGTTTTCGCCACGGCCTTCATGGTGGGACTGATGGAGTGGACTTGTATGCAATTGCTTGAGCCGCACCTAGATGAAGGCGAGGGAAGCCTCGGCGTGCATATTGACGTATCTCATGTTGCACCGACACCGCCCGGACTCACGGTGACCGTCGAGGTGGAATGCACGGAAGTTAGAGGACCTCGCGCCAATTTCCGCGTGCGCGCGCATGATGGCATCGACGAAATCGGAGCAGGCACGCATAACCGCTTTATCGTGACGTGGGACCGGTTCGAACGAGGTGTCGCAGAAAAGCGCAGGAAGGTCCTCGAGCAATCTTTAGAGGGGTCTCCCGCGTAATGGCCGACACCACTGTCGATCCGCACAAAGAAATCGTTCCCGACTTCGACCACAAGCCCGTGGGTGGGAATCCTGACGCGGGGATCCCGCAAGACGGCGACCGGACGTTTACAATCAACTTCGGTCCCCAGCACCCAGCAGCGCACGGGGTGCTACGCCTGGTCCTTGAGCTCGATGGCGAGGTTGTCGAGCGTGTAGACCCCCACATTGGTCTGCTCCATCGCGGCACCGAGAAGCTGATCGAGCACAAGACCTACCTGCAGGCCGTTCCTTATTTCGACCGGCTCGACTATGTCGCTCCGATGAATCAGGAGCATGCTTTCGCCCTCACGGTCGAAAAGCTGCTCGGCCTAACGGTCCCTAAGCGCGGCCAGCTCGTGCGCGTGCTTTACTCGGAGATCGGGCGGCTCCTATCGCATCTCCTCAACATCACGACGCAGGCGCTTGACGTCGGCGCGCTGACCCCGCCGCTTTGGGGCTTCGAAGAGCGTGAGAAGCTCATGGTGTTCTATGAGCGTGCCAGCGGCAGCCGGATGCATGCAGCCTATGTCCGTCCTGGAGGCGTTCATCAGGATTTGCCGCCCGAGCTCGTCGATGACATCTATGCATTCTGTGATCCGTTCCTCAAAGTCTGCGACGACATCGAGGGGCTGCTCACAGACAACCGCATCTTCAAACAGCGCAATGTCGATATCGGTGCCATTAGCCAGGAAGACGCCTGGGCCTGGGGCATGAGTGGCGTGATGATTCGCAGCACCGGCGCGGCCTGGGACCTGCGCAAGAGCCAGCCCTACGAGTGCTATGAGGAACTCGACTTCGACATCCCCATCGGCAAGAACGGCGACTGCTACGACCGCTATCTCCTCCGGATGGAAGAGATGCGCCAGTCCGTTCACCTGATGAAGCAGTGCTGCGAACGGCTAACCCAAACGCCTGGGCCAGTTACGGTAGACAATAACAAGATGGTGCCGCCTAAACGTGCGCAGATGAAGGGTTCGATGGAAGCGCTCATCCACCACTTCAAGCTGTATACCGAAGGCTACCACGTACCAAGCGGCGAAGCGTATGCCGCCGTCGAGGCACCAAAGGGTGAATTCGGGGTCTATCTCGTGTCTGACGGATCAAACAAGCCCTATCGCTGCAAGATCAGGGCACCCAGTTTCGTGCATCTATCGGCGCTCGAATTCCTGACGCGTGGGCACATGCTGGCTGATGTTTCGGCCGTTCTAGGATCGATCGATGTTGTCTTCGGAGAGTGCGACCGATGACACATTGTGCAGTTGCGAAATGCGCGTAGATCGGCCAGACTCGGGGCGCTGGGGAAGTCAACTTGAAGCAGGGTGCCTGTCTATTCGGCATGGTGACCGCCTCAAAAAATGTAAGCTGAGATGAGTGTCCGTCGCCTTGCTGTGGAACAGCCCGAAGGCTTTGTCTTCACGCCCGAAAACCTTGAATGGGCGCAGGCTGTTATCGAAAAATACCCGGAGGGGCGTCAGGCCTCGGCGGTGATTCCCCTGTTGTGGCGGGCACAGGAGCAAAACGGCGGGTGGGTGTCGGAACCGGCTCTGCGTTACATCGCCGAAATGCTCGATATGGCCTATATCCGCGTCTACGAAGTCGTGACGTTCTACACCATGTTCAACCTCGCGCCTGTTGGCCACTACTACGTCCAGATCTGCGGCACGACGCCGTGCATGCTGAACGGGTCAGAAGATCTCAAACAGGCTTGCCGCAAACACATCGGCCCGAAGGATACGGTCAGTGATGACGGCATGTTCTCCTGGACCGAGGTGGAGTGTCTTGGCGCCTGCGTGAACGCGCCAATGGCACAGATCAACAAATACTACTACGAGGACCTCACAGAGGACTCGCTCGGAGAAATTATCGAGAAGCTTCGCAGCGGCAAGAGTGTGGAGCCGGGGCCGCAAGACGGGCGCCAAGGCTGCGCGCCAAAGAGCGGTCCCAACACTCTCATCGATTCTGCGATTTACGACACTGACGATTCCGGTCCGGAACCGGGCTATGCGGGCACCGCAGATCCCAAGTCGAAGCTGCCGGGGGCCTATTGATGCTCAAGGACCAGGACCGCATCTTCAAGAATCTCTATGGGCTCCATAGCTGGCAGCTACCAGCGGCGCGTGCCCGCGGCGCTTGGGACGGCACGAAAGAAATGATCGCGCGTGGACACGACGTGATCATCGAAGAGGTTAAGGCCTCGGGCTTGCGCGGGCGCGGCGGGGCAGGATTCCCCACCGGGCTCAAATGGTCCTTTATGCCGAAGGAAGACCCACGGCCCAGCTATCTGGCCGTCAATGCAGATGAGTCAGAGCCTGGCACCTGCAAAGACCGCGAGATCATGCGGCACGATCCGCATCTCCTCATCGAAGGCGCAATGCTGGCGTCCTTCGCCATGCGGGCGCATATGGCTTACATCTACATTCGCGGCGAGTTCATTGCTGAACGAGAGATTCTTGAGGCCGCCGTCGAAGAAGCCTACGAGGCTAAGCTTGTCGGGAAGAACAACGTCAATGGCTGGGACTTCGATATTTACGTCCATCACGGCGCAGGGGCTTACATCTGCGGCGAAGAAACGGCGCTTCTGGAGAGCCTCGAAGGCAAGAAGGGACAGCCACGCCTGAAGCCGCCATTCCCGGCGAATTGCGGACTCTATGGCGCGCCCACGACAGTCAACAACGTGGAGACCATCGCATCTGTCCCGGACATTATGCGACGCGGCGCGACCTGGTTTGCCGCGCTCGGAAAGCCTAACAACACGGGCACGAAGCTCTATTGCATCTCCGGCCATGTAAACGAGCCGTGCACGGTCGAAGAGGAGATGGGCATTCCGTTGCGGGAACTTCTGGAAAAATATGCCGGTGGCGTGCGCGGTGGCTGGGACAATTTGCTCGCCGTCATTCCAGGTGGCTCATCCGTACCCTGCCTTTCTGCGGCCGACTGCGCCGACGTCACAATGGACTTTGATGCCTTAAAGGACCTCGGCACGGGACTAGGCACCGCCGGCGTCATCGTCATGGACAAGTCCACGGACATTATTCGGGCGATCTCCCGACTGGCCTATTTCTATAAGCACGAGTCTTGCGGCCAATGCACACCGTGCCGCGAGGGGACGGGCTGGATGTGGCGCGTTCTGGAACGCATGGCCGCCGGTAACGCGCAAAAGCACGAAATTGACATGCTGTTCGAGGTCACAAAACAGGTCGAAGGCCACACGATCTGCGCGCTTGGTGATGCCGCCGCGTGGCCAATCCAGGGCCTCATCAAGAATTTCCGCCATGTCATCGAGGAACGCATCGATGCGGGCGCGGCCGAGCCAATATCACCGTCCGTCCCGGAAGCGGCGGAGTAGAAACGACATGCCGAAACTGATCATCGACGGCAATGAGCACGACTTCCCGGACGGGATCACGCTGATCCAGGCCTGTGGGCTCGTTGGTGTAGAGATTCCGCGCTTCTGCTTCCACGAGCGCCTGTCGATTGCCGGCAATTGCCGGATGTGCCTTGTCGAAGTCGTCGGCATGCCGAAGCCAATCGCCTCGTGCGCCATGTCAGTCAACGACTTGCGGCCCAGTCCCGATGGAACGCCGCCCACAATCAACACGAAGTCGGAGACAACACGCCGTGCCCAGGAAGGCACGATGGAGTTCTTGCTGGTCAACCATCCGCTAGATTGTCCAATCTGCGATCAGGGCGGGGAGTGCGACCTGCAGGACCAGGCCATGGCTTATGGCTTCAACGCGGGCCGGTTCAAAGACAACAAGCGTGCGGTCGAAGACAAGTATCTCGGGCCACTGATCAAGACGGCGATGACTCGCTGCATTCATTGCACGCGCTGCGTCCGCTTCATGACGGAGGTCGCGGGCGTTCCGGAGCTCGGCCTAATCGGACGCGGCGAAGATGCGGAGATCTCGACCTATCTCGAGCATGGCATCCACTCGAACCTCTCCGCGAACATTGTGGATCTGTGTCCGGTTGGCGCCCTGACATCCAAGCCCTACGCCTTTCAGGCGCGCCCTTGGGAGCTATCCAAGACACCGTCTATCGATGTGATGGATGCGGTCGGCTCGTCGATCCGCGTCGACTCCCGCGGCAAGGAGGTCTTACGAATTCTGCCGCGCATCAACGATGCGGTGAACGAGGAGTGGATTTCCGACAAAGCTCGGCATGTTTGGGACGGTTTGCGGACCCAACGGCTGGATCGGCCGTATTTGCGCAAGGACGGAAAGCTCGGACCTTGTACATGGGACGAAGCACTCACGGCGATTGCGGATCGCATCAAAGCCGCCGGGGCCGAGAAGTTCGGCGCCATTGCAGGAGACTTAGCGGCCGCCGAGGAGATGTTCGCGCTCAAAGCTCTCGCTGATGAGATTGGCTCACCAAACATCGATTGCCGGCAAGATGGCTCCAAGTTCGATCCAGCTCTCGGACGTGCCACCTACCTGTTCAATGCCACGATCGGCGGCATCGAGGATGCGGACGCGGTGCTGCTCGTGGGTTGCGATCCGCGGGTGGAGGCCCCTGTACTGAATGCGCGTATCCTTAAGCGCTGGAAACAGTTGGCGGGCAAACTGCCCGTGGGCCTCATCGGGGCGGATGTGGATCTGACCTATCCCTATCAAAGGCTCGGAGCCGGGCCCGAGACTCTGCTGGAGATAGCCAAAGGCGGCCACGACTTCGCCAAGACGCTCAAGGACGCCGAGAAGCCGATGGTGATCCTGGGCCCGTCCGCATGCGCGAGGCCCGATGGCTATGACATCCTCGCCGCTGGCGCGAAAATCGCCACCGAGATTGGTGCTGTTACAGATGAGTGGAACGGATTCAGCGTTCTGCACGCTGCCGCGGCGCGCGTGGCCGGACTCGATCTCGGCCTGGTGCCGGGGGATAAGGGTCTTGGCACCGCCGACATGATCGCTGCCGCCGGGAAGGGGGAGCTGGAGGTTCTCTATCTCCTCGGCGCCGACGAGATAGAGATGCCGGACCTCGGGAAGGCGTTTGTGATCTACCAAGGCAGTCACGGCGACAAGGGGGCTAACCGCGCCGATGTGATCTTGCCAGGGGCCGCGTACACAGAGAAAGAGGGCACTTACGCGAGTACCGAGGGCCGCGTACAGATGACGGGCCGGGCGATTTTCCCGCCAGGTGAGGCCCGTGAGGATTGGACGATCCTGAAAAGCCTATCGCATGTTTTGGGCAAGCCCCTGCCATTTGAGACCGTGCAGGAGCTGCGCCGCAAAATGTATGCAGCCGCGCCCCAATTGGCGCAGCTGGATGTGCTGGAAAAGGCCGACCCTAGTCCTATCGACAAGCTGGCAAGCCACGCGGCCAAACCCGACAGCGGCCCGTTTGGGCTGTCGATGGACGACTACTACCTCTCCAACCCGATCGCCCGAGCGTCCGCCATCATGGCGAGCCTGAGCGCAATGCTCGCGGACGCCGGGAAAGCGACGGGGACTGATGGCTGAGTTCTGGACCAGCTATGGGTGGCCAACCGCCCTGATCATTTTGCACAGCGTCGCCATGATCGTTGTGCTGCTGGTCTTCATTGCTTTTGTGCTGTTGGCCGACCGCAAGATTTGGGCCGCGGTACAGATGCGGCGCGGCCCCAACGTCGTGGGTCCATTCGGGCTATGGCAGTCCTTCGCCGATCTCCTGAAGTTCTTCTTCAAAGAATTCATCGTTCCGGCCGGCGCCAATAAAGGGCTCTTCATCGTTGCCCCGATCATCACAGCGGGGCTTGCGATTGCCGCTTGGGCGGTAATCCCTGTCTCGGAAGGCTGGGCCGTCGCCAACATCAATGTCGGCATCCTGTACGTCTTTGCGATCTCTAGCTTGGAGGTTTACGGCGTCATCATCGCCGGCTGGGCGTCCAACTCGAAATACGCCTTTCTTTCCGCGCTCCGTTCCGCCGCGCAAATGGTCTCTTACGAAGTCTCTATCGGCTTCGTCATCATCACCGTCCTTCTGTGCGCAGGCACCCTGAACCTCACGGAGATCGTCCTCGCGCAAGATCGCGGCTTGGGTTTGTTTGGCTGGTACTGGCTGCCGCTGTTCCCGATGTTCGTGATCTTCTTCATCTCGCTTCTGGCCGAGACGAACCGGCCGCCCTTCGACCTGCTCGAGGCGGAGTCGGAACTCGTGGCGGGTTACATGGTCGAGTATTCCTCGACGCCCTACATGCTGTTCATGCTGGGTGAGTATGTCGCCATCATCATGCTGTGCAGCCTCGGCACAATTCTGTTTTTCGGCGGTTGGTTGCCGCCAGCACCTTTCGCTCCTTTCACATGGATACCGGGTGTTGTCTGGTTCGTTCTCAAAGTCTGCGCCTTGTTCTTTCTGGTCTCTATGGTGAAGGCCTTCGTTCCACGCTACCGCTACGATCAGCTGATGCGTCTTGGCTGGAAAGTGTTCCTGCCCATTTCGCTTGCCGCAGTTGTCATCGTCGCCGCGGTCTTGCGGGTTTGGCAACACGGTATCTAAGGGAGACAACGCGTGACACGGTTCGCACAAGCTGCCAAATCGCTCCTGCTCCTGGAGTTCGTGTCGGCCTTCTGGCTGGCCATGAAGTACTTCGTCGCGCCTAAGGCGACGCTCAACTACCCTTACGAGAAGGGACCGCTGAGCCCGCGCTTCCGCGGCCAACATGCCTTACGCCGCTACCCTAACGGAGAAGAGCGCTGCATCGCCTGCAAGCTCTGCGAGGCGATCTGTCCGGCGCAGGCAATCACGATCGAAGCGGGGCCGAGGCGCAACGATGGTACGCGCCGCACAACGCGCTATGACATAGACATGGTCAAATGCATCTATTGCGGCTTCTGTCAGGAGGCTTGCCCGGTAGAGGCCATTGTCGAAGGGCCGAATTTTGAGTTCGCGACTGAAACGCGCGAAGAACTGTATTACGACAAGGAGTACCTGCTCTCGAACGGGGATCGGTGGGAGCGGGAGATTGCCAAGAGTATCGAACTCGACTCGCCTTATCGCTAGGCGAAGCTGGGGAGCATGTAAGGCCTATTGGCCACGAATTGGGGACCGTTTTGGGGGCACCATTCTTGGATAGGGAAGGCGAAGCCGCAGGACGCCGTCTTGCCCGTTTCTCCTGTAAAGGAGATGCGGTCTGATGCTCGTGGCGCTGTTCTTCTATCTCTTCGCGACTGTGCTCATTGCCTCGTCCGTCATGGTCGTGTCAGCGAAGAATCCCGTGCACGCCGTGCTGTATCTGATTCTTGCCTTTTTCAATGCGGCTGGGCTTTTCGTACTCTTGGGCGCCGAGTTTCTCGCGATGATTCTCATCGTCGTCTATGTGGGCGCGGTGATGGTGCTGTTCCTGTTCGTCGTGATGATGATCGATGTGAATTTCGCCGAGCTCCGGGCGGGCGTTCTCAAATATCTGCCCGTCGGCCTCATCGTCGGCTTCATCCTCCTGTTCGAACTGATTTTCGTCGTTGGCGCTTGGGTCACGGCGCCGCAATTGGCGAATGATGCACCGACGCCACCACTGGCCGAGGTCAGCAATACGCGAGCGCTCGGCGACATCCTTTACACCGACTACGTTTATCTGTTCCTAGCGGCTGGTCTCATTCTGCTGGTGGCCATGATCGGCGCGATCGTCTTGACGTTGTATCACCGGCGCGATGTGAGACGGCAGAACATCAGCGATCAGGTCGCGCGGTCGCCAGAAACGGCGATTGAAGTCGTTAAAGTCGAGTCTGGGAAGGGGCTGCAATGACCGTCGGTCTTTCCCATTACCTGACTCTGGCCGCCGTGCTCTTCACGATCGGCGTGTTCGGTATCTTTCTGAATCGGAAGAACGTGATCGTCATCCTGATGTCGATCGAGCTCATCCTGCTCGCGGTGAACATCAACCTCGTGGCCTTTTCCTCGTTCCAAGGCGATCTTGTCGGCCAGGTCTTCACCCTGATCGTTCTGACTGTCGCTGCCGCCGAAGCGGCAATCGGCCTTGCCATCGTCGTCGTGTATTTCCGTAATCGCGGCACGATCGACGTGGCCGACATCGATCAACTTAGAGGCTGAGGAGCGCGGACATGTATCATGCAATCCTCTTCCTTCCGCTGATCGGCGCACTCTTTGCGGGGCTCTTTGGCCGCTTGGTTGGCTACCGCGCCTGCGAAGTTGTGACCATTTCGCTGATGGTCGTGGCCGCGCTCCTATCTTGGATCGCCTTCTATCAAGTCGCGATAGAGGGCAACGATGTGCGCATCGCGCTGATCGGCTTCATGAAGTCGGGCACGTTCGAGACCTACTGGTCGATCCGTGTCGATACGCTCACGGCCGTGATGCTCGTGGTGGTGAACACCGTATCCTCGGTCGTCCACCTTTATTCCGTGGGCTACATGGACCATGACCCGCACAAGGAGCGGTTCTTCTCTTATCTTTCGTTGTTCACCTTTGCCATGTTGCTGTTGGTGACCTCGGATGATCTGGTCCAGCTCTTTGTTGGCTGGGAGGGCGTCGGCCTCGCATCGTATCTCCTCATTGGATTTTGGTACAAAAAACCCTCAGCCAACGCGGCTGCCATCAAGGCGTTTGTTGTGAACCGCGTCGGCGATTTCGGCTTCCTGTTGGGCCTCTTCGCAGTCTTCTACGTGTTCGGCGCGGTCCAGTACGACACAATCTTCGCCGCAGCACCCGACGCGGTCGGCAAGACGATGACTTTCTTGTCCTGGGAAGTGCCGGTTCTCGAGCTGATGTGCTTCTTGCTGTTCATGGGCGCCATGGGCAAGTCGGCCCAGTTCCTGCTCCATACTTGGTTGCCGGACGCTATGGAGGGCCCCACGCCGGTCTCCGCTCTGATCCATGCGGCGACGATGGTGACCGCGGGCGTGTTCATGGTGGCGCGTATGTCACCGCTCTTCGATCTAGCGCCCTATGCGCTTGCTTTCGTCGCGTTTATTGGTGCCACAAGCGCCTTCTTTGCCGCGACCGCCGCCGTCGTCCAGACCGATATAAAGCGCGTGATTGCGTACTCCACGTGCTCGCAGCTTGGATACATGTTCGCGGCGGAAGGAGTAGGGGCCTATGGTGCTGGCGTCTTCCATCTCTTCACCCATGCCTGCTTCAAGGCGCTGCTCTTCCTGTGCGCGGGTGCTGTCATCCACACCCTTGCGGACAATCAAGACATGCGACGCATGGGGGGCTTGCGGAAGATCATCCCCTTCACGTGGGTGATGATGCTGATTGGGTCCCTCGCGCTCACCGCGTTCCCGCTCACGTCGGGCTTCATCTCCAAGGATTTCATCATTGAGATGACCTGGTTCGATCACTCACTGGTCGGGCAATACACATTCTTCATGGTGCTCATCGCAGCCTTCCTAACGTCGCTCTACACGTGGCGGCTGATGTTCATGACTTTCGAGGGGAAGTTCCGCGGACCCAAGGATGTACGCGACCATGCGCATGAACCGCCTTGGACCATGGCGGTACCCCTTCTGATTTTGGCGGCCGGCGCCTTGTTCGCAGGTCTTGGCTTCCGGCATCTGTTTATTGGCGCCGATCAAGCGAGCTTTTGGCGCGATGCGATCGTGCTGCCAAAGGACGGGCATCACGATGTCCCGTTATGGCTGCTCCTGTCGCCCTCCATCGCCATGGTGCTCGGCTTCCTGATCGCTTGGTATCTTTATATGTGGCGGCCGCTTGTCCCGTTTGGTCTGCTCAAGCGCTTCCCGGCCACAAACGCCTTCTTCATGCATGCCTGGTACTTCGACGCGCTGTATGACCGCATTTTCGTCCGCCCGACGAAGTGGCTCGGCAACTTTCTCTGGAAGGTGGGCGACGGCAAAATCATCGACGGCCTGGGTCCGAATGGGATCGCCGCACGCGTTCAGGACATCACGCGGGGCGTAGTGAAGTTCCAGACCGGCTACATCTTCCACTACGCCTTCGTCATGCTTATCGGCGTTGCGCTTCTGATCACCTATTTCATCGTGGCAGGGGGCGCATTGAAGCCATGAGCTATGGTTGGCCAATCCTCTCCACGGTGACGTTCTTGCCGCTGGTCGGCGCGCTGCTGATTTTCGCGCTGCGCGGCAACGACGAAAGTACGGCACGCAACGCGCGCTACATCGCGTTGTGGACGACGCTCATCACCTTCGCCATCTCGCTCCTGTTGTGGATTGATTTCGATCCGACGACGGCTGATTTTCAGTTTGTCGAGGAACGCGCCTGGCTAGGCCCGATCCGATTCCATATGGGGATCGACGGCATTTCGATGCTGTTCGTGATCCTGACAACGTTCCTGATGCCGCTCACGGTCCTGTCGACCTATGGCGCCATCAAGACGCGGGTGCGTGAGTTCATGATCGCGTTCCTGGTTTTGGAAACGCTGATGCTCGGCGTGTTCTGCTCCCTTGACCTCGTGATGTTCTACCTGTTCTTCGAGGGCGGCCTCATTCCGATGTTCCTTATCATCGGCATCTGGGGCGGCGCGAACCGCGTCTACGCGAGCTTCAAGTTCTTCCTTTACACGTTGGCAGGGTCGCTCCTGATGCTGATCGCGATCCTCGCCATGTATTGGGAAGCCGGAACGACCAACATTCCAGAGCTGCTTCAGCACGATTTCCCGCCGGAGATGCAGACATGGCTGTGGCTCGCTTTCTTCGCCTCGTTTGCGGTGAAGCTACCCATGTGGCCGGTCCATACCTGGCTGCCTGACGCTCATGTGCAGGCCCCGACCGCCGGTTCTGTCGTCCTGGCCGGTATCCTGCTCAAGCTCGGCGGTTACGGCTTCTTGCGGTTCTCGATTCCAATGTTCCCATTGGCATCGGCTGATTTTGCGCCGCTGATCTACGCCCTGTCCGTGATCGCGGTGATCTACACGTCGCTCGTTGCCTACGCGCAAGAGGATATGAAGAAGCTGATCGCCTATTCATCCATTGCGCATATGGGCTTTGTGACAATCGGCATTTTCACCTTGACCATGCAGGGCCTCCAAGGCGGCATCTTCCTAATGCTCTCGCACGGGATCGTTTCGGCCGGCATGTTCCTGTGCGTCGGCGTTCTTTACGATCGCATGCACACGCACGAGATTTCTGTCTTCGGCGGTCTCGTCAATAGGATGCCCGTCTATGCTGCTGTGTTTATGGTTTTCACCATGGCCAATGTAGGCCTTCCGGGGACATCAGGCTTTGTTGGTGAGTTCTTGAGCTTGTTGGGCGTCTTCCAAGTCAACACCTGGGTTGCCGCGCTCGCGGCGACGGGCGTTATCCTATCGGCCGTTTATTCGCTTTGGCTCTATCGCCAGATCATTTTCGGCGAGATCACCAATCCCGCCCTCAGGCTCATCAAGGATCTCTCGTGGCGGGAAGTCGCTGTCATGGCGCCCCTGATTGTGCTCACCATCTTCTTTGGATTCCATCCAAGTCCCATCCTTGATGTCACATCAACATCCGTTGAAGCCCTGATCGCAGACTTCAATGCGAACGTGGCCGCCGCCGAACAGGCGCGCCTGGCGCTGGTGCCGTAAGAGAGGGCGCAATGACCGAACAGCTCAATCTTGTCGCGCTACTTCCAGAACTGACCCTCGCCGTCGGCGCCATGGCGCTTCTGATGGTGGGCGTCGGGGGCCGTGATCAAAAACGCGGTGAGCTCGTTCTGTGGCTCTCCGTGGCCGTGCTCGTCTTGGCTGGCATCTTCGTCGCCATGGGTGCGAGCATGGTCGGCGCGGAAACAGTGAGGGTCTTCGGCAACAGCTTCATCGTCGATCCCTTCGCGCGGATGCTGAAACTACTCGTTCTGACCGGTGCCGCCGTTGCGCTGTTTATGTCGCGAGACTTCTGGCGTCATGAGGGCGGGGTGATGTTCGAGTACCCGGTACTCTTGCTCCTCGCGACGACGGGCATGCTGATGATGATTTCGGCCAACGATCTCATCGCGCTTTACGTGGGTCTCGAGTTACAGAGCCTCGCGCTCTACGTGGTGGCGGCATTCAAGCGCGATTCAACGCGCTCGTCCGAAGCCGGCATGAAGTACTTCGTCCTCGGCGCGCTGTCGTCCGGCATGCTGCTCTATGGCGCCTCGCTGATTTATGGCTTTACGGGGTCCACAGTCTTCTCGGAAATCGCGACAGCAGCACAGCCGTCCCCCACCAATCTCGGCCTGATCTTCGGGCTCGTCTTCCTGCTGACGGGCTTCGCCTTCAAGATTTCAGCCGTGCCGTTCCACATGTGGACGCCTGACGTCTACGAGGGCGCACCCACGCCAGTGACGGCCTTCTTCGCGGCCGCGCCCAAAATCGCCGCCATGGCCTTGTTTGTGCGCGTTGTCGTCTCCGCTTTTCCGGACATCACGGACCAGTGGCAACAGATCGTCATTTTCCTCTCGCTGACCTCCATGGCGCTTGGCGCCTTCGCCGCGATCGGTCAGCGCAACATCAAACGTCTTATGGCGTACAGCTCGATCGGCCATATGGGCTTTGCGCTCGTGGGCCTTGCGGCCGGGACAGAGCAGGGCGTGCAAGGTGTGATCATCTATCTCGCGATCTACCTCGTTATGACGCTTGGGACATTCGCGGTCGTGCTGTCGTTGCGCCGCAATGGAGAGATGGTCGAAGAGATCGATCAGCTCGCGGGTCTCTCGCGCACAAGTCCAATGATGGCGTTTGCCCTCGGCATCCTGATGTTCTCACTGGCCGGCATTCCACCGCTCGCCGGCTTCTTCGCAAAGTTTTACGTGTTCCTCGCCGCCGTCGAAGCGGGTCTCTATGCTCTGGCGATCATCGGTGTCTTACTGAGCGTTGTGGGCGCATACTACTATCTCCGCATTGTAAAGATCATGTATTTCGATGAGCCCGCGCCGGGCTTTGAGCCGATGCCGCGGCCTCTGGCGGTGGTGCTGGCGGCTTCCGGGCTTCTGATAACGTTTTTCTTCGTCTTTCCGTCGCCGCTTGTCGCGGCTGCCGGAGTCGCCGCAAAATCGCTCTTCTGAGCGCAGCACGCTACTGACCTGGCCGGGGCATTGCTTCCCCGCCAACCTAATGAACGACTAGCCGCATATTTGAATGAACCAATTCGCGCGCACGACCCCCAAGCTCCCTCCAGGCTACCGCCTGGTACAACTCGATACGGTGGACTCCACCAACGACGAGGCGAAACGGCGGGCGGATATGGGTGAGCCAGGACCGTTATGGATCTGGTCCGCGCGGCAATCCATGGGGAAGGGACGGGCGGGGCGGCACTGGACGTCCCAGGTTGGCAATCTTTTCGCCAGCGTCCTTGTCCGCCTCAATTGTCCTTTGCAAACCGCAAGTCAACTGGCCCTAGTGGCCGGGATCATCACCTATGAGACTATCGCGAAGATGATTCCATCCGAGGGCAGAACAAAGCTACTTCTCAAATGGCCTAACGACGTTCTGTTAGCTGAGGAAAAAATCGCTGGCATGCTGCTGGAAAACCTTGGCGCACCGGAAAACAAGCGCTCCGCCGTTGTGATTGGCACGGGCATAAACCTCGCAAACTATCCTGAAGATCTCCCGCAGCCAGCGATTTGCCTTGAGGCCTATGGATTAACGATCACGCCGGCGCAGGCACTCGAGGTCCTAGCGGAAACGACAGACGAATGGCTAAAGCGCTGGAATGAGGGCGCGAGATTCCCGTCCATAAGGCGCGCGTGGCTTGATCGCGCCGGTGCAACAGGACGGGCGCTTGTCGTCCAAATCGGCGACGAGAAGATCGAGGGCGCATATGCAGGCCTCGATCTGGACGGCGCACTGCGGCTAAAAACAGAGAACGGCACACGCACGATTACGGCGGGCGATGTCTTCTTCGCATCCTGACATCATGGCCAAAAAGAACGGAAAAACCAAAAACCAATTCGTGTTCGTGCCGCTTGGCGGTGTCGGCGAGATCGGCATGAACCTGTATCTCTACGGGTATGGTCGCGAGAACGCTTACACGTGGCTCATCGTCGATATGGGCGTGACGTTCGGCGGCGAGTACGAACCAGGCATCGACATTATTCTCCCTGATATTCGCTTCCTTGAAGAGGAACGCCACAACATCGCAGGGTTGGTGCTGACCCACGCGCACGAGGACCATTACGGCGCGATCCCTGATCTTTGGCCCATGATAGGGCGAGTGCCCATCTACGCGACACCATTCACGGCGGAAATGCTGCGCGGAAAGCTTAGCGACATGCGCCTCGAAGAGGACGACCTCCCACTTCATGTCTTGGACATGGGCGCGAGGCTTCAGATCGGTCCATTTGATGTCGAGCTGATCTCGATGTCTCACTCCATTCCTGAGCCAGCAGCGCTTGCGATCCGAACCCCGCTGGGGATCGTGCTCCACACGGGGGATTGGAAGCTTGACGAAACCCCGCTCACAAGTGCGCCTACGGACGAAAATAGACTCCGCGAGATCGGCCGTGAGGGTCTCGACGCTCTAATTTGCGACTCCACGAACGCGATCCGCGAAGGCGTATCTCCGTCCGAAGGCGACGTCGCCGAGAACTTGTCTAAACTCATCCGGCAGGCGCCCAATTGCGTCGCCGTCACCACATTTGCCTCCAATGTCGCTCGGCTTGGTTCGGTGGCGAAGGCTGCGCGGGCCGCCGGTCGCGAACTCATCGTGGTCGGGCGCGCTATGTACCGTGTCATAGAGGCCGCCCAAGCGACCGGCTATCTGGATCCAGAGCTGCGGTTTCATCAGGAGACCGCGTTCAAGCAATTCCCCTCCAACAAGGTCGTGGCACTTTGCACCGGCAGCCAGGGCGAGCCCCGCGCCGCAATGGCCCGGATCGCGAGCGGGGAACACCCGCACGTTTCGCTCAAACAAGGCGACTGGGTAATCTTCTCCTCGCGCACGATACCGGGCAATGAAAAGGCCGTGGGCCGTGTGCAAAACGCGCTGTCTGATAACGGTATCGAGATCCTGACCGACCAAGACGCCTTGGTCCATGTCTCGGGCCATCCCCGACGTGGAGAGCTAGAGAAGCTCTATGCGTGGCTAAAGCCAGATATCGCCGTGCCCATGCATGGGGAAGGGCGTCACCTCGAGGCCCATGCGGAGCTGGCCGAAGATCTGGGCGTTGGGCAAGTGATCCGTGCCCGAAATGGCACCATGGTAAAGCTCCTGCCAAAGCCCGCCGCCATTGTCGATGATGTCCCGGTCGGCCGGCTCTATCGCGACGGCTATCTGCTTACCGCCGCGGACGAAGGCCAGGTCCGGGACCGGCGAAAACTCAGCTTCGCCGGCATCGCTGCAGTTTCCCTTGTGCTGACCACAAGGGGTGAGCTTGTGGCCGATCCCGAAATCGCCTTGAAAGGTCTGCCGGAGGAAGACACCGATGGCGTTCCCCTTGCGGAAATCGCCCGTGAGGCCGCTATCGGCACGGTGGAGAGCATTCCTCGCCCCCGCCGCAAGGACCCGAAGCTCGTATCGGAGGCGGTACGCCGGGGCGTTCGGGCGGCGATAGCACAAGCCTGGGGCAAGAAGCCCATTTGCACCGTGTTGACGACAGTGCTGTAACCGCCGAAAAAGGAGCGCCTCGAAGGCCTTAATTGCTGTCTAGACTGATTTGAGATCGTTTCGAACCTGGAGCAGAAATACATGATTGGCCGTTTGAACCATGTCGCCATCGTCGTGCCGGACCTGACGGCAGCAACAGCTGTCTATCGCGATACCCTCGGTGCCAAGGTCTCCCCGGAGGAGAATCAACCCGAGCACGGCGTGCGGACAGTCTTCATCGAGCTGCCAAATACGAAGGTCGAACTCCTCGGCGTCCTTGGCGAGAACTCACCGATTTCAGCCTTCCTGGAGCGGAACCCCAACGGGGGCATCCATCACATCTGCTACGAAGTGCCGGATATCACGGTCGCGCGCGACCAGCTCACCAAGGAGGGCGCACGCGTCCTTGGTGACGGCGAGCCAAAGATCGGCGCCCACGGCAAGCCCGTCCTTTTCCTGCACCCTAAAGACTTTTGCGGCACCCTGGTCGAGCTCGAAGAGGCTTAAGCCGATGAGTCTCATTTTCGGCGTTGCGATCTACTTCGTGATTTGGTGGGTCCTTTTGTTTGCGATTTTGCCTTGGGGCGTGCGAACCTCGGAGGAGGTGGGCGAGGGAAGCGATTCAGGCTTTGCTGACAGCGCTCCGCACAGGCCGATGCTTCTTGCGAAGGTCATCGCAACGACGATCGTCTCGGGGCTGGTCTTCGCGTTTATTTACGCGATCATGGTTCACCACATCATCACGCTCGACGACATTCCGTTTTTCCCGCGCTACGAACAGGTACAAGAAGCGCCATAGGGCTGCCGGCAAGTTGCGGGAAGTCCCGTAGGCAAAAAAAAGCAAGGCCGCGAAGGACCTTGCTTTTTAAGTTTTGTGACCCCTTATCCTTCCCACTGGGACAGCTCGTGAGGAGCGTCGTGAAAAAGCGGCTGCGCTTGTCCATCGGGTAGAACGCGCGCCCGGAGTCTTTCCTCCCAAGACTTGGACCGATTGATCGCGAATACTAGCGGTCTTTGACGCCAGTCACCGCCAACATTGTCCAATCTCTAAACGCTTCACGTCACCAGCCGCCAAGGGGCTGTGCGATCTTGCGTTGTGGCCGGACACTAGCTTGGCCGCGCCAAATTGTCACCATGATTGTGACCAGTCGCCGCAGAAATATTCCAAAAAACGATCAACTGTTTTGCAATCGCAAAGACATAAAGCAGTCTTGCCTTGGGACAGGGAAAAACTGCTCAGTTCAAGAGCAGCTAATTTGAATGACTATATTTCGAGCGGACTGTTTCGCCACATTTGAGCCCTGGTCGCGGCAACGTTCGCAGAGGAAGAGAGAATCCCTGGAGGCACAAGAATCACCCCGAGCATCCAATAAAAGGTCAGCTCGCTCGATTGCCTCGCTGCGCGAACTTGTCTATTAGCCGCAAGGCAGGGTGTGTGGCGCAGAAACCGTCTGCTTATGCGCCCTCAAACCATTGCTACCGTCCAAGAAAAGCGGCCCGCCCGCCACAACGTCTTCAGAGCTTCACGATGCGCCTCAGCCGATTCTTTCTGCCTATTCTACGCGACGATCCCAAGGAGGCGGAGATCGTGTCTCATCGGCTCATGCTGCGTGCGGGGATGATCAACCAGTCGAGCGCGGGTATCTACAGCTGGCTGCCCTTGGGCTTTCGTGTGCTCAGAAAGATCGAGCAGATCATTCGCGAAGAGCAGGACCGGGCAGGCGCCCTGGAACTCCTGATGCCGACAATCCAGTCTGCCGATCTGTGGCGCGAAAGTGGCCGCTACGATGAGTATGGCAAGGAGATGCTTCGCATCCAGGACCGCCATGAGCGCGACATGCTTTTCGGCCCCACCAATGAAGAACTGATCACAGCGATCTTTCGCGACGGCGTGAAGTCGTACAAGGACCTGCCCCGCATCCTCTACCACATTCAGTGGAAGTTCCGGGACGAGGTCAGACCGCGGTTCGGTGTGATGCGCGGCCGCGAGTTCCTCATGAAGGACTCATATTCCTTTGACCTGACCAAAGACGATGCGCGCACGTCCTACAACCGCATGTTCGTGGCCTATTTGCGCACCTTTGCTCGGATGGGCCTCAAGTCGATCCCTATGGCTGCGGAGACCGGCCCGATCGGCGGCGACCTGTCTCATGAGTTCATCATCCTCGCCGACACGGGTGAGAGCGAGGTCTACTGCCATAGCGACTATCTGGCGATGGCCGCGCCGAACGACGACGTGGACTATGACGGCGATCTCGCGCCGCTCGTGAAAGCGTGGACGAGCAGATACGCGGCGACGTCGGAAATGCACGATGCGGCGCGCTTTGACAGCGAAGTCGCCGAAACCGAGCGCGTTACAGCGCGTGGCATCGAGGTTGGCCACATCTTCTTCTTCGGGACAAAATACTCCGAGCCCTTGGGGGCTAAGGTCCAAGGCCCGGATGGCAATTTGATCCCCGTGGAGATGGGCTCTTACGGTGTCGGCGTGTCGCGCCTGGTCGGCGCGATCATCGAAGCCTCCCACGACGAGGCAGGCATGATCTGGCCTCAGTCGGTCGCGCCCTTTGACCTCGGGCTCATCAATCTAAAGGTTGGGGACGCGGACACGGACGCAGCCTGCGAAACGTTCTATACGTCTCTACAGAATGCGGGCTTCGACGTTCTTTACGATGACCGGGACGATCGGGCAGGGGCGAAGTTTGCCGCCATGGACTTGATCGGCCTACCGTGGCAGGTGATCGTCGGGCCCAAGAGCCTCAAGGCTGGCGAGGTGGAGTTGAAAGAGCGCGCGACAGGCGCCCGCCATAGTCTCACCTTCGAAGCGGCGTTGACTATGCTGACCGAAGTCAAAGCCAACTGAGTCGAGGCCAACTGAGGAAAGCTCGTTAAGGAAGACGGATGAGCGCAAGCGATACGGTAGCCGGGCACGTCGAGGAGGCAGCAGCGCCGACCACGCGCGCCTTTGCGCCCTTCGAATGGCTGGTCGCGTTGCGTTACCTGCGCGCGCGGCGCAAAGAAGGCTTCATCTCCGTGATCGCGGGCTTCTCTTTTATTGGCATCATGCTGGGCGTAGCGACGCTCATCATCGTGATGGCGGTGATGAACGGCTTCCGCCAAGAGCTGTTCGACAAGATGCTCGGCCTAAACGGCCATGTGGTCGTGCACAGCGTTAATCGGTTTACGGACTATGACGCAGTTGCTCAGCGTGTCCGCGATGTGCCGAACGTCAAGTATGCGTTCCCGCTTGTCGAAGGTCAGGTTCTGGCCTCCACCCCGCTCGGTTCCACTGGCGCACTTGTACGCGGCTTGCGCGAAGACGACCTCAAAAGCCTGAAGGCCATCTCAAGCAAGGTACGTTTCGGCACGCTCAACGGCCTTGATGAAAATCCCAGCGTGGTTATCGGTAGCCGAATGGCCAATCGCCTTAATGTTAAGGTCGGCGATAGTGTCTCCATATTGACCCCACGCGGCGCCTCCACACCCTTAGGGACGGCACCACGCATCAAACGCTACCCCGTGGCCGCAATCTTCGAGATCGGCATGTCGGAGTTCGACTCCAGCATTATGTTTATGCCGCTCAATGAGGCCCAGATTTACTTCAATGTGCCCAACGCCGTGACAGTTCTCGAGGTGATGCTGAACTCACCTGATGAAGTCGCCACGCTTGCGCCGCAAATCATCAAGGCAGGTGGCGAGACCACCTACGTCACAGATTGGCGCCAGCGCAACGCAACCTTTTTCTCTGCGCTTCAAGTCGAACGCAATGTGATGTTTTTGATCCTGACACTGATTATTTTGGTGGCGGCGCTCAATATCATCTCTGGCCTAAAAATGCTCGTGAAGGACAAAGCGCGCGACATCGCCATACTCCGCACCATGGGTGCGACCCGCGGCTCGGTCATGCGCATCTTCCTGATCGCAGGGGCCACGATTGGCGTTACCGGGACCCTAGCGGGCCTCATTCTCGGTGTCGTTGTTTGTCTGAACATCGACAATATTCGCTGGTTCGTCTCGTGGCTGACGGACACAGAACTCTTTCCAGCCGAGTTGTACTATCTATCTGAATTACCCGCGAAAATGGATATGGGCGAGACTGTCTCCGTAGTGGTGATGGCGCTGACCCTCTCGGTTCTTGCGTCCGTCTATCCTGCCTGGCGGGCATCCCGTCTCGATCCCGTCGAAGCGCTGCGTTACGAGTAGGGGTCGCCGTGGACGCAGTCAAAAGAACGCCGGTGCTGAAGCTCGTCGATCTTGAGCGCGGCTTCACTCAAGGCGACCGCCGTATCGATGTGTTGAAGAGCGCCTGTGCGGATTTCTATCCCGGAGAGACGGTCGCGCTGCTTGGGCCCTCCGGTGCCGGCAAGTCGACCTTGCTCCACATTGCGGGCCTCCTGGAGAAGCCCGATGCGGGGAGCGTTATCATCAACGGCCAGGACTGCGTGACGTTGGGCGACAACGAGCGCACACGCATTCGGCGGATGGAAGTCGGCTTCGTCTACCAGTTCCACCACCTCCTGCCGGAGTTTTCCGCGCTCGAAAACGTAATGCTGCCCCAGCTCGTGCTTGGCCGCCCGAAAGATGAGGCCGCCACGCGCGCCAAAGCGCTGCTGGACCCACTTGGTCTTAAGGACCGCTGGGAACATCGGCCCGCCGAACTCTCAGGAGGCGAGCAACAGCGCGTGGCCATCGCCCGCGCCGTGGCGAATGAGCCGAAGATTCTCCTCGCCGACGAACCCACCGGCAATCTTGACCCGCACACGGCCGACAAGGTCTTCGACGAGATGATGCGTCTCGTTCGGGACGAGGGGGTCGCGGCGGTGATTGCCACCCACAACCTTGATCTGGCAGCCCGCATGGACCGGGTCCTGCGGCTGACCGACGGATTGCTTGTGGAAGAAGAAGTCGCCGTGGTGGAAGCCATTTCCTAACGGCAGGGCCTTTGACGGTAGGGCCTTTGGCGGTAGGCCGGGCTGTTGATGATTTCCGACTTTTGTCGAAATGGCGACTCGGGAAAGATAGGGTCGTGTCACGGACCCACTAACGGACAACGATGAGCGAGACCCAGCCCTTTTTGCACTTGCGGGTGCATTCCGCCTATTCCTTGCTGGAGGGCGCACTCAAGATTGCCAAGCTTGTGGAGTTGGCAAAAGCCGACAACGTGCCGGCGCTGGCGCTCACCGACTCCAACAATCTCTTCGGCGCGCTTGAGTTCTCCGAAGCGGTGTCCGGGGCAGGCATTCAGCCCATCATTGGCTGCACACTGAACCTGACCTTCGAAACGCCCAGCAAGAGCCCAGGCTCCCCTGAAGCCCAATGCCAAACGCCCGACGGCGCTATCGCGTTGCTGGCCAAAAACGAAGCGGGCTACGGCAACCTTATGGAGCTGTCGAGTCGAGCCTACGCCAATGCTGCCGAGACCGGGGAGGCTTTTGCCTCAATCGATGACCTGACGGCGCATTCTGAAGGGCTGATCGCACTTACCGGGGGGCCCGAGGGGCTCGTGGATACGGCCTTCGCCGACGGCAACGCCGAACTCGCGGGAGACCGGATCTCGGTCCTCCATGAGATCTTCGGAGACCGCCTCTACATAGAGCTGCAACGCCATGGCCTTGCACATGAAAAAGCCGTTGAGCCTCAACTGGTGCAGACGGCTTACGAGCGCAAAATCCCGCTGGTGGCGACCAACGAGCCATTCTTCGCCACGGCGGACGACTTCGAGGCCCATGACGCCCTAATTTGTATTGCGCAAGGCAGCTATGTGGCCGTCGATGAACGCCGCCGGCTAAGTCCTGAGCACTATTTCAAGACCGCCGATGAGATGCGGGCCTTGTTCGCGGACTTGCCTGAAGCCATCGAGAACACAGCAGAGATCGCCCAGCGCTGCGCCTACCGGCCCCAGAAGCACGATCCCATCCTCCCGGCATTCTTGTCTGGCGGGGAAGCAAACGCAGCATTGGCCGAGACCGAGGCGGCGGAATTGCAACGGCAAGCTGAGGAGGGCCTGGACGCGCGGCTAGCGCAGCATGGCCCGGCGGCGGGGTCTGATGAGGCGGCCTATCGCGAGCGGCTTGGCTTCGAACTCGAGATCATTACGCGCATGAACTATCAGGGCTATTTCCTGATCGTTTCGGACTTCATCAAATGGACGAAGGGACAGGGCATCCCCGTGGGCCCGGGCCGCGGTTCGGGCGCCGGGTCGCTCGTTGCGTATGCGCTGACGATCACCGATCTCGATCCCATTCGCTTTGGGCTTCTATTCGAGCGCTTCCTCAACCCGGAACGCGTGTCCATGCCCGACTTCGATATCGACTTCTGCCAGGACCGCCGCGACGAGGTCATCGCCTATGTCCGCGACCGCTACGGCGAACACCGTGTCGCCCAGATCATCACCTTCGGTAAGCTCCAAGCCCGGGCCGTCCTGCGCGATGTGGGGCGTGTGCTGCAGATGCCCTATGGGCAGGTCGACCGGCTGTGCAAACTGGTGCCCAACAACCCAGCGAACCCTGTGACGCTGCCCCAAGCCATCGCGGGAGAGCCGCGCCTGCAAGAAGAGCGTGACAAGGAGCCCATTGTCGCCAAACTTCTTGATATTGGGCAGCGCCTCGAAGGGCTGTACCGACACGCCTCGACTCATGCGGCGGGCGTGGTCATCGCCGACCGCACGCTGACTGAGCTCGTGCCGATCTATCGAGACGCGCGCGCGCAATTGCCCGCCACACAATTCAATATGAAGTGGGCTGAAGCCGCCGGGCTTGTGAAGTTCGACTTCCTCGGTCTCAAGACGCTGACAGTCATCGACATGGCGTGTCAGCTCATCGGGAAAACCGGGACTGAGATCGACCCGGCGAAGATCCCCCTCGACGACACCAAGACCTATGAACTCATCCAACGGGCCGAGACGGTGGGCGTATTCCAGCTGGAAAGTCAGGGCATGCGCGATGCCTTGCGCAAGCTGAAGCCCGACCGGTTCGAAGACATCATCGCCATGGTTGCGCTCTATCGGCCGGGTCCGATGGACAACATCGAGACCTTCGTGAACCGCAAACACGGCAAGGAGGAAATCGAGACGCTTCATCCCATGATCGAGCCGATCCTGGCGGAAACCTATGGCGTCATCATCTACCAAGAACAGGTGATGCAGATCGCGCAGGTTCTGTCGGGGTATTCGCTCGGCGAAGCCGATCTACTGCGGCGGGCCATGGGCAAGAAGATCAAAGCAGAGATGGACAAGCAGCGCGTCCGCTTCGTCGAGGGCGCCGTGGCCAACGGCGTGCAGAAGGGGCGGGCGGAGTACATCTTCGAGCTGGTCGCCAAATTCGCGGGCTACGGCTTCAACAAGTCCCACGCGGCGGCTTACGCGCTCATCGCCTATCAGACGGCCTACTTTAAGGCCAACTTCCCCCCCGAATTCGTTGCCGCCTCGATGACACTCGATATGGGCAATGCGGACAAGCTCAACAGCTTCGCACAGGACGCGCGGCGGCTCGGGATCGAACTCGAGCAACCTTCGGCGAACCACTCCGACGTCGGCTTCATTTCAAACGGAAACGCCATTCGCTATTCGCTCGCGGCACTTAAGAATGTCGGACAGCATGCTGTCGAATCGATCGTGGCAGAGCGGGACGCCAACGGCCTGTTCAAGGACATTTCCGACTTTGCGCGCCGCCTCAACCCGCGCCAGCTGAACAAGCGGGCCTTGGAAACACTCGCGTCCGCTGGGGCCTTCGATGAGCTCGGTATCGATCGGGCGACGGCGCTTAAGAACGTGGACCGGATGATCCTCGCCGGCAATAGCGCCCAGGACGCCCGCGCCGGGGGCCAGAACGATCTGTTCTTCTCTGGCGGCAACCAGGCGCCACCGCCAATCGAGCTGCGCAAGGCGGCGCGGTGGCTTCCAACCGAGAAGCTGTCCAAGGAGTTCGAGGCGGTGGGCTTCTTCCTTACGGGTCACCCGCTCGACGAATACAGCGAAGTCCTCAAGTCCATGGGCGTCGAAACTTGGGTAGACTTCGCCGCGAAGGCCAAGACAAAACACGTGGTCGGCCGGCTCGCGGGCACGGTGCTCACCTCCCGCGAGCGCAAAGGCAAAACCGGTAACCCGTATGCGTTTGTGGCCTTCTCGGACTCGACGGGCCAGTTTGAAGCCGTGATCTTCTCCGAAGCCTTAATTGCGGGCCGGCCGCTTCTCGAGGCAGGATCGGTGGTCCTGCTGGATGTGGAAGCCGAGGCCGATGGCGAGACGGTGCGCGTCCGGGTGCAAGGGCTATCGTCACTCGACAATACTGCCCAGGAGCGCGCCTCAGGCATGAAAGTGACCGTGGACGACCCTCAAGCGCTCGCGGAGCTGGCCGCTCAAATCGGGACCGAAGGCGGGGCAGGGCGGTTCCGGCTTCACCTCCTGCTCGACGGCAAAGAGGTGGCGTTCGAGGTTCCGCAAGGGATCGACTCCACACCGCGTCAACGCAGTGCCCTAAAGCTCTTAGACGGGGTGCGCGAGGTCAGCGCACTCCAGAGCTGAGCCCCCCGCCGCAGGCCTTGATTTCGAGGCGTTTCCAGGCTTGCCAAGCGAGGGCCCGCCGCCTATAAGGCGCACCATCTCACACGCGGGGATTAAGCGTCACAAAGGTTGCCTATAACCCTTTGCGCTCGCTCCGGTGACCGGGTTTTGGCCGGTCTCTCAAAGCCCCGCGGCGGAAAAACCGGAAAAAGGAGTCTGCAGTCCCATGGCACTGCCCGATATTTCTATGCGCCAGCTCTTGGAAGCTGGTGTTCACTTCGGCCACCAGACACATCGCTGGAACCCGAAAATGGCGCCGTTCATCTACGGCTCCCGAAACAACATTCACATTATCGACCTCACCCAAACCGTGCCGCTGCTGCACCAGGCCTTGGTCGCTATCTCCGATGTCGTCGCCAAAGGCGGCCGCGTGCTGTTTGTTGGTACGAAACGGCAGGCCACCGAGGCCATTGCCGAGGGTGCGCGCTCATCGGCCCAGTACTTCATCAATCACCGCTGGCTTGGCGGTACACTGACGAACTGGCGCACCATCTCGCATTCCATCAAACGCCTGAAGGCCTTGGAAGAGCTGCTTGAGGGCGAGCATCGTGGTCTGACGAAGAAAGAGCTTCTGCAGCTCACCCGCGAGAAGGACAAGCTTGAAACCTCGTTGGGTGGCATCAAGGACATGGGCGCCCCGCCGGACCTCATCTTCGTGATCGACACCAATAAGGAGTCCATCGCGATCGCCGAGGCCCGCAAGCTGAACATCCCAGTCGTTGCCATCGTTGATTCCAACTGCGACCCAGACGGCATCACCTATCCCATTCCGGGCAACGACGATGCGGGCCGCGCCATCACGCTGTACTGCGACCTTATCGCCCGCGCTGCGATCGACGGTATCGAGCGCGGTCAGGGATCGATGGGTGTCGATCTCGGCGAGGCCGAGGAGCCAATCGCTGAGCCGGTCATCGAGGAAGCCCCGCAGACCGAGGCGGCACCGGCCGAAGCAGCGCCGGCGGAAGCCACCGAGGCTGAGTCCAAAGAAAACGCGTAACGGAATTGCCGGCCCATCGAGGCCCGGCGCCACTTAAGAGATAGAGGAACGGATGGCGACGATCACTGCAGCCATGGTCAAGGAGCTCCGCGAGAAGACCGGCGCGGGCATGATGGATTGTAAAGCGGCGCTGAATGAGAATGACGGCGATATGGAAGCCGCCATCGACTGGCTCCGTGCGAAGGGCCTTGCAAAAGCCGCCAAGAAAGCCGGCCGCGTCGCCGCAGAAGGCCTGATCGGCATTTCGGAGGATGGCTCTGAGGCGGCTCTTGTCGAGGTCAATTCGGAGACGGATTTCGTAGCCCGGAACCCGAGCTTCCAAGAGCTGGTCAATACCATCTCCAACTCTGCCATCAACGCCAAGGGCGACATCGAGAAGCTTGGTGGCGAAACCTACGCCGACGGCGGCAGCTCCGTTGCCGAAACGCTGAAGGAGATGGTCGGCTCCATCGGTGAAAATATGACCCTGCGCCGGACGGCCCATCTGGCCGCCGATAAAGGCGTTGTCGCGAGCTACATGCATAACCAAGCCGCGCCGGGCCTCGGCAAGATCGGCGTGATCGTTGCCCTGGAATCCGCAGGCGATGCAGAGGCCGTGAAGACCTTCGGCAAACAGGTGGCCATGCATATCGCGGCAACGAACCCGCAAGCCATCGACACAGATAGTCTGGATCAGGAGTTAGTGGAGCGCGAGCGCACCGTCCTCACGGAGCAGGCCAGAGAGTCCGGCAAGCCCGACAACGTGATCGAGAAGATGGTCGAGGGACGGTTGCGGAAGTACTACGAGGAAGTCGTTCTGCTGAAGCAGCCCTTCGTCCACGATCCTGACAATACGGTCGCCAAAGCGATGGAAGCCGCGGGCAAGGATGCTGGTGGGCCCATCAAGATCACGGGCTTTTACCGGTTTGCCCTGGGCGAAGGCATCGAGAAGGACGAAGGCGACTTCGCCGCCGAGGTTGCCGCCGCTGCCTCGGGCGCTTAGGGTCTGCGCGGTGGCTCAGAGCCGAGTCGCCGCTTGTCCAAGCCTGGGAGGGCCGAGGCCATTTTGGTTCGGCCGGTTGTTGGGTCATTCCTGTCATATAGCCGCCGGAGCCTTGCGTTGATGGACACACCATCTGCCGCGAAATCTCGCTACAAGCGCGTACTCGTCAAACTCTCCGGCGAAGCGCTTGCCGGCGATAAGGGCTTCGGAATCGATCTTGAGGTTATCGAGCCGATCGCCAAGGACATCGCCTCGGCGGCGGCAATGGGCGTCGAGATTTGCTTGGTTGTGGGTGGCGGCAACATCTTCAGAGGGATGATGGCGGCTGAGGGCGGTATCGATCGAGCCCGCGCCGACTACATGGGCATGCTTGCGACGGTGATGAATGCCCTCGCACTTCAGACGGCAATCGAACGGGCAGGCCAGACGGCCCGTGTGCTGTCGGCTATTCCAATGCCGACGGTCTGCGAGCCCTATATCCGGGACAAAGCGCTGGATCATCTGGCCAAGGGCCGCGTCGTGGTGTTCGGCGGCGGCACCGGCAATCCCTTCTTCACAACCGATACAGCCGCCGCCTTGCGCGCTGCGGAGATGGAATGCGAGGCTCTTTACAAGGCCACACAGGTCGATGGCGTCTACTCCGCCGATCCGATGAAAGTGCCGGACGCAAAGCGTTACGACCAGCTAAGTTATACTGATGTTCTCAAGCAGGATCTCAGGGTCATGGACGGGGCCGCAATCGCCCTTGCCCGAGACAACCGAATTCCGATAATTGTGTTCTCGATCAAGAACCAAGGCGGCTTGGCTCTTGAACTACAAGGGCAAGGGGCCTCGACGACGATCGACGGCGGTTAAGCTGTCCTATCCATACGGAACCACCAACACGACGCGCCATACCGGGCATCCAACGTTCGGACCGTGGCTGCGAAGGAAGGCAAGATGGCTGACTTTGACTTGGATGAAATAGAGCGGCGGATGCGCGGCGCGCTAACGTCTCTCAAGCACGAGTTCAGCGGACTTCGCACCGGGCGCGCCAGCGCAAGCCTGCTCGACCCGGTGATGGTTTCAGCATATGGAAACCCGATGCCGCTAAACCAGGTGGCGACCGTCAATGTCCCGGAGGCGCGACTGCTTACCGTGCAGGTTTGGGACAAGGGCCAGGTCGCGGCGGTTGAAAAAGCCATTCGTGAATCCGATTTGGGGTTGAACCCCGTTGTCGAGGGACAGCTCTTGCGGCTGCCCATTCCGGAGCTCAACCAAGAACGGCGCCAAGAATTGGCGAAGGTCGCTCACAAATATGCAGAACAAGGCCGCATTGCGGTGCGCAACGTGCGCCGAGACGGCATGGAGCACTTGAAGAAGGCGGAGAAGGACGGTGACATGGGCAAGGACGATCACCATGCGCTGGCCAACAAAGTTCAGGATCTCACCGATAAGGTGATTAAGGAAATCGACGAGGCGCTTGCCACGAAAGAAGCGGAGATTATGCAGGTCTGATCTGGATCTGCACGTTGCCGCGTTCAGGGATTTGCTGCGGAGAGGCTGGCTGTGACGCTCGTAGTGGACAATAAGTGGGGTGACGATCCCCGTCCGACACCCTGCCATGTCGCCATTATCATGGACGGCAACGGTCGCTGGGCTGCCGAGAAGCGTCTTCCACGGGTCGAAGGCCATCGCCGTGGGGTCGAGGCCGTGCGCCGGACCGTCGAGGCATCGCGAGACCTCGGCATCACGCATCTCACGCTGTTCAGCTTCTCGTCGGAGAACTGGTCGCGCCCCGCGGAGGAGATCAAGGACCTTTTTGGGCTACTAAAGCGGTTTATCCGTAGAGATCTCGCTGATCTCCATAAAAACGGTGTGCGCATTCGCATCATCGGTTCCCGCAATGATCTCGACGACGACATCCAACGCATGTTGGACGATGCCGTGGAACTTACGAAAGAGAACACAACGCTTAATCTCACCGTCGCCTTCAACTATGGCTCACGCGATGAGATCACCCGAGCGGCAGCTCGTATTGCTGAAGATGCAAGAGCCGGAAATCTCGTTCCCGAAGAAATGACCGAAGAGCTTTTCGGATCTTACCTGGATACAGATGGCTTGCCTGATCCCGACCTGCTGATTCGAACGTCGGGAGAGCTGCGACTATCGAACTTCCTGCTGTGGCAACTCGCCTATGCTGAGTTCGTGTTTGTGGACACCTATTGGCCAGATTTCGACAAGGTTCATTTCGAAGAGGCCATCGCTAAGTTTCAGCAACGGAAACGCCGCTTCGGTGGGCGCGCCGTGAGATCAACGGCGTGACATCTCCGACGCCTTCGCCAGAGGCACCGAGTGAACCGAACCGAAAGTCAGCACCCGAACTGTGGCGCCGGATAGGCTCTGCCGTTTTCTTGGCGTCGCTGACGCTCGCTGCGCTTGTGATCAGCCCATGGACCTTCCTTGTCCTGGCCATCGCATCCGCGACGGTTCTTCTATGGGAATGGGGCTCCGCGACTCGCCAGACGAGCGGCGACGCCATAACAATCATCCAAGTCGCCTGCGTCACGGCCGTGATCATCTTTACGGCGTTGCACAAGTTCGAATTTGCCGCGATCGTGCTGGCCGCGACATTTGTCACTCTCTTGATCTCCGGCTACCAAAAAAAGACGCCGCGCGAAGCGCAACTCGATGCCGGAGGACTGGCCTATGTTGCGCTTCCAGCAGCCGCTTTGATCTGGCTTCGGAGCGATCCCAACCACGGTCTCCTCGCGATCTTGTTCATCCTCGTCGTGAGTTGGACCACGGACACGGCATCCTATGCAGGCGGCAGGACATTCGGTGGGCCGAAATTCGCGCCAACAATCTCGCCCAAAAAGACATGGAGCGGCTTCTTCATTGGCACGGCAACCCCTATGCTTGTTGGAGTGCTGTTCGCGTACTTCGTGACAGGTACATCGCCGGTTGCCTTGGCTCTGGTGGCATTAGTGCTTGCCTTCTCATGCCAGATGGGGGACTTGCTTGAGAGTGCGGTAAAGCGGAGCCTTGGGATTAAGGACATGAGCCAGCTTATTCCAGGCCATGGCGGCTTTTTCGACCGCATCGACAGCCTCCTGATGGCGGCGGTCATCGCAGCGTTGATAGCCCTGCGTAACCCGACCAATCCGGGGGCTGGGCTCTTGATATGGTGAGGCGCGCACCCTGTTCTCCGTAAGCGAAGATGTAAGGCCTGGCCCTCGCTCCGGCGCCCGAGACCCCAAGCGGATCAGCGTTCTGGGCGCGACGGGCTCTATTGGCGAAAGCACGCTCGATCTCGTAGGCCGGAACCCAGACGATTACGACGTCATCGCCCTAACGGGGAACAAGAACGTCGAGCGGCTTGCAGAGCTTGCCATCAAGCATCACGCAAAGATGGCTGTCACTGCCGATGCCGGAAGCTACAAGGACTTGTTGCTGGCCTTGGCGGGTACGGGGATTCAAGTCGCGGCGGGGCCGAAGGCCTTGCTGGAGGCGGCGGCAGCGCCGGCCGATTGGATCATGGCCGCTATCGTCGGCGTCGCAGGTCTCCGGCCAACCTTGCGTGCGGTAAAACAAGGGACGGCTGTGGCACTGGCCAACAAGGAATGCCTTGTGTCCGGCGGCGATATCTTCATGCGCGAAGTCGAACGCCATGGCACAACGCTCTTGCCTGTCGATTCCGAACACTCGGCCGCACAGCAGGCGATGACCGGGACTGAGATCGACAGAATCGAAACCGTTTGCCTGACGGCCTCGGGCGGTCCCTTTCGAACATGGAGCGTCCAGCAGATGGCGTCAGCAGGGCCTGACCAGGCCCTGAAGCATCCGAACTGGTCCATGGGCGCGAAAGTCACAATCGACTCTGCATCATTGATGAATAAGGGATTGGAACTCATCGAGGCGCATCATCTTTTTGCACTGCCGCCCGAGAAGCTGGATGTGCTCGTCCATCCCCAGTCCATCGTGCATTGTCTCGTGCAAATGACCGATGGGGCCGTTCTCGCCCAGCTGAGCTGCCCCGACATGCGAACACCCATTGCCTACAGCCTTGCTTGGCCCACGCGGATGCATGTACCGAACGAGCGGATCGATCTTGCTGCCCTCGGATCGCTGACCTTCGAAGCCCCCGACCCCGAGAAGTTCCCCGCGCTTCGTTTAGCTAAAGAGGTCCTCGATACGGGCGGGAGCGCTGGGGCCGTCCTGAACGCGGCCAACGAAGTCGCCGTTTCAGCGTTCCTCGAGAAGCGACTAGGATTCCTCGGAATCGCGGGCCTGGTCGAAACAACACTGGCAGACTGCGCCGATCTGATCTCTTTGCCGGCGGACACCGCAGAGGATATCTTTGAGATCGATGAGGAGGCGAGGCGCCGGGCTCGGGATCGGCTCCCTCGCTGGTCAGGCGCGGGGGCAGACGCCTAGAGGCTACGACCGCTTGGCTAGGCTGGCCTGCACAACTCAACAGACATAAATTCTCAACGGGAAAAAGGGCAGTGGGATATGCGTCCCGATGACTTGGTGACCAAAAAAGACTTGGTGACTAAAAAAACTTGGTGACTAAAAAAACTTGGTGACTAAGAAGACTTACTGACTAAGAAGGGCCCAATTCTCTAGGTAACCGCACTTATGGACATATTCTCGATGCTTGCCGGCTTCGGCGGCACTTTTCTCGGCTATCTCATCCCATTCTTGTTCATCCTTACCGTTGTGGTCTTTGTCCACGAAATGGGACACTTCCTTGTTGCGCGTTGGTGCGGAGTCGGGGTCAAGGCGTTCTCAATTGGCTTCGGCCCTGAGATCTTCGGATTTGAGGATCGGCACGGAACGCGCTGGCGCGTCGCTTGGATTCCACTTGGCGGCTACGTGAAGTTCATCGACGATGAGAATGCTGCGAGTGCGGGACAAAAGGCGCTCGAATCGATGCCTGAGGCCGATCGCGCCAAGACCTTTCAGGGAAAACCCTTAGGTCAGCGAGCTGCGATTGTCGCGGCGGGCCCCATCGCGAACTTCATTTTTGCCATCCTCATCTTTACCGCCGTGTTCAGCATCTTCGGCGAACGCATAACCGCGCCGCGCGTCGACGGGATCAACCCGGACAGCGCCGCAGAACGGGCTGGGTTCAAGCCGGGCGACCTCGTCACGAGCATCGACGGCACGAAGATTACAAATTTCTCGGAGATGCAGAGAATTGTAGCGACGAGCCCCGATCGGGAGCTGAATTTCGTCGTGGACCGGAATGGAAATACCGTAGATCTGACGGCGACTCCGGAACGCAAAGAGATTACCGATCGCTTTGGAAACACGTTCAAAATAGGGCTTCTCGGCATCCAAAGGAGCGCGTCACCGGACGACTGGACCCTCGAAAGGCATGATCCGGCCACCGCTTTCGTGATGGGGGTCAAGGAATGCTACTTTGTCGTGTCTCGATCCCTTGGATACCTCTATGACGTGATTAAGGGCCGAGAAGATGCCGATCAACTCGGTGGCCCGCTGAGAATTGCTCAAGTATCGGGCCAAGTCGCAACCGCCGGCTTTCTTGCGCTTCTCAATCTCGCAGCCATCATCTCCGTCAGTATTGGGCTCATCAACCTTTTCCCAATACCTATGCTCGATGGTGGCCATCTGCTGTTCTACGCCATCGAGGCTGTACGGGGCAAACCATTGAGCGAATCCACCCAGGAAATTGGTTTTCGCATTGGCCTTGCACTCGTCCTCATGCTAATGATCTTCGCAACCTGGAACGATCTGATTCATTTGAAGTTTCTGTGATAGTGGGATCCGCGGGCAGGGAACAAAAAGAACCACGCGAATTCCGCTGAACAGAGGCAGAACGTATCTAAAATCGGCCACAAACAAGTGGCCAGCTAAGACTCATAGGCAGTCGAGCCTACGGGGGTTGGGGTTAACGGGGGATTACACCAGAAATGGTGCGGTGGACGTTGGAAAGAGGGCTCGTAGCGGTCCTCCTAGTTTTGTGTAGCGTCCCGCTCTCGCTGGGTGTCAGCGTGGGCTTTGGCGACCTCACAGCGGCTGCTCAGGGCTCCACGATCAGTTCTGTCGTTGTGCAGGGTAACCAGCGCGTCGAAGCCGAGACAATCCGATCATACCTCACGTTCTCCGCGGGTGACCCCTATGATCCCGGTGAGATCAACCAGTCCCTCAAGACACTGTTCGCGACGGGCCTGTTCAAGGACGTTCGTATTCGCCGCCAGTTCTCCTCGGTGGTCGTGGTCGTGGTCGAAAACCCCGTCGTTGCGCGTGTGCGATTTGAGGGGAATGATGGCGTCGAAAGCGACACCCTGCGTGCCGAGATCCAGACAAAACCCCGATCCGTCTATACTCAAGCGCGCGTCCAAGCAGACGAGCAGCGCATCCGTGATGTTCTGGCGCGACAGGGTTTGTACGATGCTCAAGTCAGCGCTCAAGTCATTCCGCTCGGAAACAACCGCGTCGAGGTCGTTTATCAGATTGGCGAAGGCGTCAAGACGAAGGTCAAGGCGATCCGATTTGTTGGCAACGATTCATTCAGCTCGTCCCAACTACGCTTTGTGATCACGACGAAGCGCACCGGATGGCTCAGCTTTCTAAAAAACGACAACATCTACGACCCAGACCGGCTGGGGCTTGACCGAGAGTTACTGCGTCAATTCTATCTGAAGAACGGTTACGCAGACGTCCGCATCCTCTCCTCAAATGCCGACATTGAGCCTGGGGGAGGCGGCGGTCTCTTCAATCGCGATACCAGCGGGTTCGTGATCACGTTCGAGATCTACGAAGGTCCGCGATACGACTTCGGCTATGTGGATGTCGAGAGCTCGCTTCCATCGTTGGACGTTGGTGCATTGGGGGGCGCGCTCCTGACGAAGCCCGGCAAACGATACAATGTCGAGAAAGTCGAAAAGACCGTCGAAGCCTTGACGGTGAAGGTTTCCGAACAGGGCTATGCCTTTGGCCAAGTCCGTCCCAGATTCGACCGCGATCCGACAACACAGACGATCAACATCACCTATGTCATCGACGAGGGTCCGCGCGTCTACATTGAACGGATCAATATTGTCGGCAACTACCGCACGGAAGACCAGGTCATTAGACGGCAGTTCCGCCTCGCCGAGGGTGACGCCTACAACCGTTTGCTGATCGAAGCAGCGCGAAAGCGTTTGCGCTCACTCGGCTTCTTCAAGACCGTCGATATCCAGACAGAGCCTGGCAGCGCGCCTGATCGTGTCGTTATTAATGTGGTGGTTGTCGAGCAGCCTACTGGCGAGTTCTCGTTCGGTGTCGGCTACTCCACAACAGAAGGCGTGATCGGCGACGTCAGCGTCTCAGAGCGCAACCTGATGGGCCGCGGCCAATATGTTCGACTTGGGCTTTCGGGTAGCCTTGAGCGTTTTCAGATTGACTTCAGCTTCACTGAGCCAGCCTTCTTGGGGCGCAACATTGCCGCCGGCTTCGACATCTTCCACAAAGAGGTCGACTTGACCGCTGTGGCGTCGTTCAAGCAACGTGACACCGGTGGCAACCTGCGTATCGGCTTCCCCGTCGCCAACAACACGCAGCTTGGCTTGCGCTATCGGCTGCAGCGCGAAGAAATCTACGACGCGTCAAGAGATGCTTCGCTTGCCATTAAGCAGGCTGCCGAAGAGGGCGCGGTCATCGTTTCGAGCTTGGGCTACACCTTGGCGTACGACACGCGAAACCTGCCTCAGCAGCCAACCAGCGGTATCTTTGCTTCGGTGTCGCAAGACTTCGCCGGCGTTGGCGGCGACGTTCAGTACAACAGGTTCATCCTTGATACGCGCGGCTACTACCCAATCACCAACAAGATTACCCTGGTGGGCCGTGTGCAAGGCGGTGTCATCGAACCTTGGGGCGGGGAAGACCTGCGTTTGACAGACCTCTTCTTCAAGGGCGGCGAAACGATCCGTGGTTTCGAACGCGCTGGCTATGGCCCCCGCGATGCGTGTCGTGACCCGGTGACGGGCGAGCGAGTGTCTGGCTGTAGCGAGGACGCTCTGGGCGGTAAGTACTTCTGGGCAACCACGGCTGAAGTCCGCTTCCCGCTGCCACTTGTTCCAGAGAACCTCGGCATGCAGGGTGCTGTATTCGTCGACGCAGGCTCTCTTTGGGGGCCAGGTGAGTCTGCGATCGAGGCTGTCGATATTGATGAAGGCAGCTTTATTCAGGATACCGCTGATGTCCGCCTCTCCACCGGCGTCAGCCTAATCTGGCAGTCCCCGCTTGGTCCGCTCCGCGCCGATCTCGCCGAAGCCTTGCTGAAGGCCGACTTCGATAGAACCGAGCTCTTCCGCTTCGGCGCCTCGACCCAGTTTTAAGGGTTGCCGCTGTCGGACGCGGCGTCCCATTATCGCGCGCGCTTAGGAGCCGCTCGTAAGGAGACCCAATGGAGCACCCGGGTTTTTTTGATCGCGCTGGTCCGTTCACCTTAAGGACCGTCGCGGAGACCGTTGGGGCGGAGCTCGGCGCGGGCGGCGACCCCAGCTCCGAGATATCTGATGTTCGGCCGCTGGACGACGCAGCCACAGGGCACCTGTCCTTCGTCGACAATCCCAAATACCTCCCCGCACTTGAGAAGACGACCGCTGCGGCGTGCATTGTCGCCCCGAAATTTGTCCGCAAGCTGCCAAACGGAACGGCGGCACTGACAATGCGCGAACCTTATCGGGGCTTCGCCAGCGCAATCGCCTTGTTCTATCCAGAATCGCTCCGGCCAAAGACGGCCGGGCCAGCCGAGGACATCGGCAGCATCAGAGGTGTTCACCCGACTGCTGTTCTGGAGAGCGATGTCATCGTAGAACCCGGGGCTATCGTTGGTCCCGAAGTTCATATCGGAGAGGGCAGCACAATCGCCGCAGGCGCGGTCGTTGGCTACCGGGTCCATATCGGGCGCGACAGTTATATCGGGCCCAACGCGTCGGTCACCCACGCCCTAATCGGCAACAATGTGGTCATCCATGCTGGCGTCGCTATTGGCCAAGATGGCTTCGGCTTCGCGATGGGGCGTGAAGGCCATATGAAGGTCCCTCAAATTGGCCGCGTCGTAATCCAGGACGAGGTGGAGATTGGGGCGAATTCGACCGTCGATCGTGGAGCCCTTCGAGATACGATAATAGGAGAGGGCACGAAAATTGATAATCTCGTCCAAATCGGGCACAACGTCATCGTCGGAAGGCATTGCATTATCGTGTCGCAAACGGGTATTTCGGGCAGTTCCGAGCTTGGCGATTTCGTGGCTCTTGGCGGGCAGGTGGGCGTTGTTGGTCACCTGAAGATTGGCGCCGGGGCCCAAATCGCTGGAAGCAGCAACGTGCGGGGCGATGTCCCGGCGGGCGCCCGCTGGGGTGGAACGCCAGCAAAGCCGGTACGGCTGTGGTTCAGGGAACTGACCCTCTTGCGTCAGCTTGCTGAACGTAAGGATGTGAAGATTGATCAAGGAGACGGCGGGGACGGCGAATAGCCAATCCGCATCGAAGGAGCCGGTCCGAATGAACGAGGGCGGAGAAATTGAGAGACCCGATCGGGTGGAAGCTGCCGATATTATGAAGCTTCTGCCCCATCGCTACCCCTTCCTGCTTGTCGACCGGATCGTTGACATGGACGGGGACCGCTCCGCGACCGGCATTAAGAACGTAACGGCGAACGAGCCCTATTTCCAAGGGCACTTTCCCGGGAACCCCGTCATGCCGGGGGTCCTTCTCATTGAAGGGATGGCACAGACAGCTGGCGCCCTGTGCATGCGATTCCTGGATGAGTTTGAAGAGCCGCCGCTTGTGTATTTTATGGCTATAGACAAGGCGCGCTTCCGCCGGCCGGTCATCCCCGGGGACACCGTTCATTACCATGTAGAGAAAATGCGCAGCCGCGGCAAAGTCTGGCGGTTCAAGGCGCGCGCCGTCGTCGACGGGAGCCTCGTAGCCGAGGCGGAAGTCAGTGCGGTGATCGTCGATTCGATCGAGGCAGAGTAAGCATTCAATGACTAGTGTTCATGCGACCGCGCATGTCGATCCGGCGGCGAAGCTTGGAGCGAACGTGGAGATCGGGCCCTTTTGCATGGTCGGTCCAAACGTCGAGATTGGCGACAATGTGGTTCTTCGGCCCCATGTGGTCGTCGACGGACATACAACGATCGGCGCAGGCTGCAGGATCTTCCCGTTCGTATCAATTGGCCTAGAGCCCCAGGACGTGAAGTACAAAGACGATCCGAGTACTGTGACGATCGGCGAGAACACCGTCCTACGCGAAAATGTGACCGTACACAGAGGAACGACGTCGGGCCATATGGCGACACGGGTCGGCTCGAATTGCTTCTTAATGATCGGCGCACACGTGGCGCACGACTGCCAGATCGGAGACGATGTAACGCTTGTAAACAGCGTTGCCCTTGGCGGCCATGTCTCCGTGGGCGACGGCGCGATTATTGGTGGCCTTTCCGCTGTGCATCAGTTCGTTCGAATCGGTGCTTACTCTTTCGTCGGCGGTATGTCTGGCGTTGCAGCTGATCTCATCCCCTATGGCATGGCCCTCGGTAACCGGGCTAATCTCAACGGCCTGAACATTATCGGACTGAAGCGTCGCGGGTTTCCGCGTGAGCAGATCCATGAGGTCCGCAAGGCATACCGCATGTTGTTCTCAAGCGAAGGCACCATGAAGGAGCAGCTTGAGGATGTCGAAGCGATGTTCTCCTCAAACGAACTCGCGCGTCAGATCATCGATTTCATCAAGGCCGATACGGATCGCCAATTCTGCGTCCCCAGCAATGTCGCAACGCCAAACCGATGATAATGAGCCGACTGCCCCGCTGAAGACCACAAAGGTCGCGGGACCGCTCGGCATCATAGCCGGGCGAGGTTCATTGCCTGCGTTCATCGCGGACGCCGCCCTGGCAGATGGCGTCCCCGTCCATATCATCGGAATCCAAGGCGAGGCCGAGCGCGACATTGAACGCTTCCCGCATACCTGGATCAAATGGGGCGAGGTCGGAAGAGTTTTTTCGGCCTTGGAGAAAAACGGTTGCAACGATCTAGTGATCATTGGCGGGGTCAGCCGCCCCAGCCTCAAGAATATTCGGATCGATGTCGGGGCTCTTAAGACGCTTCCTTTTCTCTTGAGCCTGCGCAAAGGCGGGGACGATCGCATCCTGTCGCGCATTGTGCGCTTCTTTGAACAGAAGGGCTACCGGGTGCACGGAGCAGGGGATGTGCTGCCTGAGCTTCTCGTGCCGGAGGGCGCGTTAACCCGGCGAAAGCCGTCGGCCGAAGACGAGGCGGACATGGCTCTCGCGTTCAAGGTCGTTCAAACGCTGGGTGCGCTCGACATCGGTCAGGCGGCGGTCGTATCGAACGGCTACGTGATCGCCGTGGAAGCGGCGGAGGGAACCGATGCGATGCTGGAGCGCTGCGCGGATATCAAACGGCGTGGCCGCAGCCATGGCGCGGGAAGGGGCGTACTGGTCAAAGCGCCGAAGCCGGGTCAGGAAGAGCGGGTCGATATGCCTACCATTGGCCCAGAGACCATGATGAAGGTGGCAGAGGCGGGTCTCGCTGGCGTTGCGGTAGCGGCGCAGCATGTGCTCATTGCTGAGTACAACCGCACGATTGCGGTCGCCAACGAGCGAAAGCTCTTCCTTTTTGGAGCTCCATGGAGCGAGCCGGACACATGATGGGCTTAAGCGTCCGGCATCGGTAACCGCCTTAGCGGTCACTCATAGGCACGAATGCCCGTTCCGTGGCACCGGTGTAAAGCTGACGAGGACGGCCAATACGCTGCGACGGGTCCTCGACCATTTCTTTCCACTGTGCAATCCAGCCCACTGTCCGCGCGAGCGCAAACAGCACCGTGAACATATCCGTCGGAAAACCAAGCGCCTTCAGTGTGATACCCGAATAGAAGTCGATGTTCGGATAGAGCTTCTTCTCGATAAAGTACTCGTCCGATAGAGCGATCTTCTCAAGCTCCATGGCCACTTTGAGGATCGGATCATCCTCATGACCCACGGCACCGAGAACCTCGTGACAGGTTTTCTGCATGATCTTCGCGCGTGGATCGTAGTTCTTGTAGACGCGATGCCCAAAGCCCATCAAGCGGAAGGGGTCGTCCTTGTCCTTGGCGCGTTTCACATACTCTGGGATCCGGTCGACCGACCCAATTTCCTGGAGCATCATGAGTGCCGCCTCGTTGGCGCCGCCATGCGCGGGTCCCCACAAGCACGCGATACCGGCTGATATACAGGCGAAAGGATTGGCGCCAGAGGAGCCAGCAAGCCGAACGGTCGACGTTGACGCATTCTGCTCGTGGTCGGCATGCAAAATGAAAATGCGCCGCATGGCACGGGTCAAAACTGGATCGACCTGGTACTCCTCGCAAGGCACCGCGAAGCACATGCGCATGAAATTGGCCGAGTAATCGAGATCGTTCTTCGGATAGATGAAGGGCTGTCCCACCGAGTACTTGTAGGCCATAGCGGCGATCGTAGGCATCTTCGCAATCATGCGGATGCTCGCCATCTCCCGCTGCCAGGGGTCCCTTATATCGATGGAGTCGTGATAGAAGGCTGACAGCGCACCGACGACACCAACCATGATCGCCATTGGATGTGCGTCCCGGCGAAAGCCCGAGAAGAACCGGTTCATCTGCTCGTGCAGCATCGTATGACGCGTGATGCGCAGGGTAAACGCGTCGTACTGCTCCTTGGTCGGAAGCTCGCCGTAAAGCAGCAGATACGCTGTTTCCAGGAAGGTCGTATTCTCCGCAAGCTCGTCGATCGGATAACCGCGATAGAGCAGGATGCCTTTGTCGCCGTCGATGAAAGTGATCTTGGATTCGCAACTCGCGGTGGACGTGAACCCTGGGTCATAGGTGAAGCAGTCAGTGCGCCCATAAAGCGACGTGATGTCGATTACGTCGGGCCCCATTGTGCCGGACCGCACCGGCATCTCATGAACGCCGGCGCGCACCGTGACGGTCGCTTCGTCCACATCGTTCGAGCCAAGCTCTTCAGCGATACTCATCTCAAGACCTCCTGGATCAATAACGGCAACGACACATCGCACGGATGGTCTATCAAGACTAAGCCGCGCGCCCAATGCCCGCCGTTGAAATTATTGCATTGCCGCATTTTCGCGTCGATTCTACTGCAGCGCAACACGACTTTCTGCTGAAATGTTACGCACTTTGCGTCCCGCTCGCCTGGTCGGCAATTCGCCCTAAGGCCTCTTCACGCCCAAGAACCTCAAGAACATCAAAGATTCCGGGCGATGTGGTCTGGCCGGTCAGTGCGGCACGCAGCGGCTGAGCCACTTTGCCAAGCTTCCGATCGGTCCGCTCCGCGAAGGCACGAATACAGGCCTCGATTCCCTCAATGGACCACGGGTCGACCGAACGCAACGCTGGCAGCAGCTCCGCCAAGGTCTCGCGGCCCCCGCCGTCGAGAAGTTTGGCTGCTTTTTCGTCTGGGTGCAGGGGGCGCGTCTCGAAGAGATACCCTGCGCTTTCCAACAATTCGACAAGGGTCTTGGCGCGTTCCTTCAAGCCAGGCATAGCCTTTGTAAGCTTCGCCCAACCATCCTCGCCGATGCGCCGCTGAAGTTCATCGCCATCCGCAAGATGTGGCACGAGCGCCTTCAAATGACTCACGATCTCAGCATCGGGCATTGAGCGCAGGTAGTGGGCGTTGAGGCTCTCTAGCTTCGCGAAATCGAATCGCGCTGGTGAGCGTCCGATCGCCTCAAGGTTGAACCAGGAGATCATCTCGTCCGCGGAGATGACTTCGGCATCGCCATGGCTCCAGCCGAGTCGCACCAGATAGTTTCGCAAGGCGACTGGGAGATAACCCATCTCCCGGTAAGCCTCGACCCCGAGCGCGCCATGACGCTTGGAGAGCTTGGCCCCGTCGGGACCATGGATGAGCGGCACGTGGGCGTAGATCGGTGTCTGCCAGTCTAGGGCTTGAAAGAGCTGAGTCTGGCGTGCGGCATTGGTAAGGTGGTCATCGCCACGGACCACATGGGTGACTCCCATGTCATGATCATCGACCACAACAGAGAGCATGTAGGTTGGCGTGCCGTCGCTCCGCAGGATGACGAAATCGTCTAGGTCCTTGTTCGCGAATGTCACCTGGCCCTGGACTCGGTCCTCGATCACCGTCTCACCCTCTTTGGGAGCCTTGAACCGTATCGCCGGAGCAATCCCATCGGGGGCTAGCGCTGGATCCCGATCGCGCCAGGTACCGTCATACCCAGGCGACCCACCTTCAGCGCGCGCCTTCTCACGCATGGCCTGAAGCTCCTCTGGCGTCGCATAGCAGCGATACGCCTTGCCCTCGGCCAACAGCTGCTCGGCGATTTCGCGATGCCGCGCCGCGCGCGAGAACTGATAAACGGGTTCATCATCCCAATCGAGCTCCAGCCAGCGCAAGCCATCGAGAATGGCCGTGATGGCGGCGTCTGTGGACCGCGCCCTGTCCGTGTCCTCAATCCGCAGCAGCATTTTGCCGCCGTGGGCTTTGGCGAACAGCCAGTTGAAGAGGGCGGTGCGCGCGCCCCCGATATGCAAGAAGCCCGTCGGCGAGGGCGCAAATCGCGTGATAACAGTCTCGGTCATCGAATGAGGTCTTGTCCGGCGTTCTTGGCCGCTAGGAATGATCCACGCTAGGGATGATCCAAATGAAGAAGGAAAGCACTTGCGCGAGGGTGTAGCATAAGGGAACGACACGGTTAAAGGGCAGGGCGGGGGACCCATGCCGGGTACGCACAACGGCGAAGGCGAAGTCGGCGGCAATTGGCCTCCAACGTCGCACGGCCGGCCTCGAAGCTGGTCGGCCTTGCTGGTGCGCGGGTTTGGGGATGCACTTGAGGCCGAGGCGGACCGCTGGTTGCTCTGGCTTCCTGTCTTTTTTGCCATTGGCATCGCGCTCTACTTTGCATTACCGGCCGAACCCGGTGCGCGCGTTGCCGCTGCGGGTATGCTGACGGCGTTCGGCCTATTGATATTCATCCCCAGAACAGTTTTTGGCTTCGCCCTCGGTGCCGCATTGCTCGCGCTCGCATTTGGTTTTGGCGCCGCGAAGCTCCGCACAGAACTGGTTCGTGCACCCGTGCTCCAAGACGAGCTCCGCCATGTCTCCGTGCAAGGTTATGTGGAGAGGTTCGAGCGGCGCGTGGATGCTCGAGACCGGCTGACCTTACGCGTGCTTTTGATTGACCGGGTCGCGCCGGAAGAGACGCCGAAGCGCATACGCGTCACGCTGTCGGGAAAGAACGCGACGCTGATCCCAGGCGAAGCTGTGACATTGCGGGCAACCTTGAACCCGCCGCCGGAACCCGTCGCCCCGGGGGCTTTCGATTTCGGTCGCCGGGCCTGGTTCAAACAACTTGGAGGGCTGGGCTACGCCACGGGCCGCATAGAACCGCTCCAGGGAGCCCCGCCAGCGCCCTTGGGCTTGCGCCTTAAAGCCCAGATCGATCGCATTCGGGACGACGTCGGCGTGCGCGTCCGCAACCAACTCCCAGGCGAGAAGGGCGCAATTGCTGTGGCGCTGATCACCGGTGATCGCAGTTTCATTCCAAAACGCATCACCGAGGCTATGCGCGATGCCGGCCTGTCCCATGTTCTGGCAATCTCGGGGCTGCACATGGTGATCATGGCGGGCAGCGTGTTCTGGCTGGTCCGGGCACTCTTGGCCGCGGTGCCTGCCCTGGCCTTGCGCTTCCCCATCAAGAAATGGGCCGCCGTTTGTGCGCTCTTCGCGGCAACCTTCTATTTGCTCTTATCTGGGGCATCCGTGCCGACAATCCGCGCCTTTCTGATGATGGGCGTCGTCATGATCGCGACCCTCCTCGACCGCCCCGCCATCACGATGCGCAATGTCGCCTTAGCCGCGCTCGCGATCCTCGCGTTTTCGCCCGAGTCGCTCTTCGACGTCAGTTTCCAAATGTCGTTCGCGGCCGTGGTCGGCCTGGTTGCAGTCTACGAAGTTCTGTCCACGCGTGAGCGCCCACCGCTTTACAAGACCAGTCCTGGTTGGCGCACGCTGCGCTGGGTGGGGTTGCTTGTCTTTGGTGCTGGGCTCACAACGCTCATCGCGGGCACCGCGGTCGGCCCGTTCGCCGCCTACCACTTCCATCGCATGACCCATTTCGGTGTAGCCGCCAATATGATCGTCGCACCACTCATCAGCTTACTGATTATGCCGATGGCGCTCCTATCATTACTCGCCATGCCATTTGGGCTCGAAGCTATGCCACTCCACGCCATGGGATACGGGATTGGCCTTATGGTTGGGACGGCCGAATGGGTCTCGTCCTGGCCCGGCGCGGTCTCGATTCTTCCGGAACTTTCGGGTTGGTCACTGGCACTGATGACGCTTGGGGGGCTTTGGTTGTGCTTGTGGCGGACGCGTTTGCGGGCGCTGGGACTTGTCATCGTTGGCTTGGGCTTAGCTCTGGCCCCGTCAGGAAACCGTCCTGACATTCTGATTGATAGAGACGGCAAGACAGCAGCCTTGCGGGGTGAGGACGGTCTCATCTTCCCAACGGCCACCGCGGCGTCTTTCAGCGTTGAAAAATGGCTCTTGGCCGACGGTGACGACACCGACCCCAAGCGCTTGCCTGATAAGAGCGTGTTCCGCTGCGATCCACTTGGCTGCGTGGGCAGTGTCAAGGGCAAGACGGTCGCTCTGATTCGCGAAACTGGTGCGATTGCCGAAGACTGCCGTGTTGCCGACATTGTGATCGCGCCCTTCAAACTGGGCAAAACCTGCAAGTCGCCGCGCGTCATCGTCGATGGCAGAGCATTGTCCGCTCAAGGCGCCCACGCGCTCTATGTCGACGGCCTATCCATACGCACGGAGACCGTCGCCAAACATCGCGGACGCCGACCTTGGTCGGGCTATCGCACAACATCTAGCCCGCGCGAGAAGCGCAGATCCAGCGGCAAGGCTCCCGAAACAGGCAAGGGGAGTTAGTAGCGGCGAATAAGTCCAACCAGACGTCCCTGGACCCGCACCCGGTCTGGCCCAAATATCCGGGTCTCATAAGCAGGGTTGGCGGCTTCAAGGGCGATGGAATTCCCACGCCGGCGCAAGCGTTTCAAGGTCGCTTCTTCCTCGTCCACGAGCGCCACCACGATCTCTCCATTGCTCGCATCATCGCATTTCCGAACGATGATCGTATCGCCTTCCAAGATGCCCGCATCGATCATGGAGTCGCCCTTGACCTCGAGTGCGTAGTGCTCGCCCTTGGCCAGAAGCTCTGGCGGTACATCAATTGTATCCAGCTTCGTTTGAATGGCTTCGGCGGGAACGCCCGCGGCGATCCGGCCCATAATCGGCAGAGCGACGGTCTGTCCGCCAGAGGCAGCGTCCGCTACAGGCGACGACCCCTGACCAAGACTGCCTTCGATGACGCTTGGCGAGAACCCGCGCCCGCGTGCGGCAACGCTCTGCGGCACCGATTCGGGGAGCTTGATGATCTCCATGGCGCGCGCCCGGTGGGGCAGGCGGCGCACGAAACCTCTTTCCTCTAGCGCTGTGATGAGCCGGTGAATCCCAGACTTGGACCGAAGATCCAATGCTTCCTTCATCTCATCGAACGAAGGCGGAACGCCTGACTCCTTCAAGCGCTCATGAATAAACATGAGAAGCTCTTTTTGCTTCGGTGTGAGCATCTGGCCCCCTCTTGAACGGCTCGGACTGAGCGCCAACCAAACTTGCTTAGGCCACTGGCAGATATGGCCTCGCCGGTATTGTACAAATCGTGAACAGTATAGATGTTCTATTTGTGTTCCGCAAGCACAACCACGCAAGTGCAGGGGCGGGCGACGCTTTTGGACGCCTTTTGTTCGCTTGATTCGGGTTGCTGGGCGGTTAATCAGCTAGGCAGAGGCAAAATAGCGACCCGCGTGCCCTTCGGAAGCCCTGGGGCGTGAGGAGCTTGGACGACGAGGCAGTCCGCGCGAGCCAAAGCCGCCATCAATGACGAATCCTGCGAGGGCAATGGACGAACAATGCGGGTTCCATCCTCTGCGAAGGTGGAAATCGCACGTTGATAGTGCTGACGGGGGCCGTTCTTGGCGAGCGATACACCGAGAATGCCCTCTTGAGGCGCTTGCTCACTGTTATCGCCGAGAAGCGCGCGCACCATGGGACCCAGAAACACCATGGCGCAAACGAGCGCCGACACGGGATTGCCCGGAAGGCCCAGAACCAGTGTGGAGCCCAGCCGTCCTGAGAAGGTGGGCTTCCCTGGCCGCATCGCGATCCGCGCGAAGTCGAGCTCCAACCCTGCGCGGGTGAGGGCGCCCGTCACGAGATCGCGTTCGCCGACGGAGGCGCCCCCGATGGTCACGAGGATGTCTGCATCCGCGCTTTTTGCGATCGCTTGGGCGAGAGACTCCGCGTTGTCTGCTGCGATTCCGAGTTGGACCGGAATGCCGCCAAAAGCTTCAACGAGCGCGCCGACGCCATAGCTGGCAGACGCCACGATATGGTCGGGACCCAGAGTGCTCCCTGGCGGCACGATTTCGTCGCCGGTCGACAGGATCGCAACACGCGGTTTCTCTTGCACGGGCACTTCGGCATGATTCATGGCTGCGGCGAGTGTGACAGCGCGGGCGCCAAGGCGGACGCCCGCCGTTAGCAGCACATCGCCTTTCATGAAGTCTTGGCCGCGAGGACGGATGAACTGGCCGGATACGGCGTGCTTGACGACGACGCTCTCCCCTAACGCTTCGGTATCTTCCTGGATCACGATCGTGTCGGCGCCATCGGGAACGGGCGCGCCTGTGAAGATGCGAACGGCTTGACCCGGCGCGACGATACCGTTGTAGCGCGCACCCGCCACCGACTTGCCGACGAGCGCCAACGTCGCGGGCAGGGCGCCCACGTCGGCTGCCCGAACGGCGTAGCCGTCCATTGCTGACGAATCAAATGGGGGCTGAGTCAGTGTCGCGATGAGGTCTTCGCCGAGCACACGGCCCGCTGCCTGATCAATACGAACGCGCTCGACGCCGAGCGGCGTCAGTCCCCGCAGGGCCCGCTCTAGGGCATCGTCGACAGACATAAGGGCCATGGCTTATTGGATGGCTCCCTAAGGCGCGCGAAACGTGCCAGACCGGCCGCCCGTCTTCTCGATCAGGCGAATGCCAGAGAAACTCATGGCGCGGTCCACGGCCTTACACATGTCGTAAAGCGTGAGGCAGGCGACCGTAACCGCCGTCAGTGCTTCCATCTCCACGCCCGTCTTACCGTCCACCTTCGCTGTTGCTTCGACGCGCACACGCGCATTGTCCCGATCGGGTGCAAAGTCGACTGTGACCTTCGAAAGAGCAAGCGGGTGACACAGGGGAATGAGATCCGAGGTCTTCTTGGCACCCATGATCCCGGCCAACCGCGCCGTGGCCAGCACGTCGCCCTTCGGCGCCGTGCCGTCGAGAATCATATCGAGCGTCGTCGGCGCCATTGTCACGAAACCCTCGGCAACCGCCGTGCGAGAGGTCACAGCCTTCCCGGACACATCGACCATGTTGGCCTCGCCCCGCGCATTGAGATGCGACAGCGAGTTGCTCATTGCGCGGCCTCAGCGGCACTGTCCTCGCCCGTCAGGAGGGTCCGGGTCGCGGCGGCTACATCGGATTTGCGCATGAGGCTCTCACCCACCAAGAACGCCCGGACGTCGGCCTTACCCAGCCGCGTGAGATCCGCATGATGGAAGATACCGCTTTCGGAAACGACCACGCGTTCGCCGGTGACGCGCGGCGCAAGCCGTTCAGTGGTCTCAAGTGTCGTGTCAAAAGTCTTGAGATCGCGATTGTTGATGCCGATCAGTTCTGTCTTGAGCGTCAACGCACGCTCGAGTTCCGCCTCGTCATGGACCTCGGCGAGCACGTCCATACCGAGATCGTGCGCGGCGTCTTCCAGGTCATGCGCGAGGGCATCGTCTACCGCCGCCATGATGATGAGGATGCAGTCCGCTCCGAGAACGCGGGCTTCGAGCACTTGATACGGATCGACCATGAAGTCCTTACGCAAGGCGGGTAGGGACGTGGCTGCGCGGGCCATCGTGAGATATTCCGGATTGCCCTGAAACGAAGGGCCGTCCGTCAACACGGATAGGCAAGCCGCACCGCCAGCCTCATAAGCAACGGCAAGGGTCGGAGGATCGAAATCGGCGCGGATGAGTCCCTTGGACGGGCTCGCCTTTTTGATCTCCGCGATGAGACCGAAGCCACCCGCCGCGATGCGCGCCTTCAGAGCGCCAGCGAACGGGCGCGGCTTGTCGGCCGGGTTTAGCTGCGCCCGCAGGTCCTGCTCGGAGCGCATTTTCTTGGCAGCTGCAACCTCTTCGCGCTTATAGGTCAGAATTTTGTCGAGCACGGTCGCCATGGGATATCCTTATCCACCCACAGTAGCATTGGTCCGCGCGACGAGCGCTTCCAAAACCTTGAAGGCCTTGCCACTGTCGATGGCCTCCGCCGCGAGGGTGACCCCGTCGCGCAACGTGTTGGCCTTTCCTGCGACCAGCAACGCGGCAGCCGCATTCAACAGCACGACGTCTCTGACCGGTCCAGGATTGCCTTGCAAGGTCGCTCGGATATGCGCTGCGTTCTCCTCCGCATCGCCGCCAACCAAGTCCTTGGGCTTTGCATCGGGTAGCCCAGCATTGCGCGCGGAAATGCGGAACGTCGAGACCTTACCGGAATCAAGAACCGCAACCTCGCTGATATGTGTCGTGGTTAGCTCGTCTAGGCCATCCAGGCCGTGCACGACCCAAGCCCGCTTCACGCCAAGACGACCAAGCACGTGCGCGATTGGCTCGACCCACTTGGCATCAAACACGCCAACGACTTGGTACTTCGTCGCCGCCGGGTTGGCCAAGGGACCCAGTAGATTGAAGATCGTCCGTACACCGAGTTCACCGCGGACCTTACCTACATGGCGCATGGCCGCGTGATGAGCCGGCGCGAACATAAAGCCCAAGCCACACTCGGCGATACAAGCTTCGATCGTCTCAGGCGGGCAATCGAGATTGACTCCGAGAGCCGCTAGCACGTCGGCGGAGCCAGAGCGCGAGGAAATCGATCTGTTGCCGTGCTTGGCCACGGGGACACCCGCGCCGGCCACGACAAATGCTGAACAAGTCGAGATGTTGTGCGTGCCCTTCGCATCGCCACCCGTACCGCACGTATCGATTGCCCCGTCCGGTGCCTTGACCGACAGCGCTTTGGCGCGAAGTACACCGGCTGCGCCTGCTATTTCATCAATTGTCTCGCCGCGAACATGCATGCCCATCAGCAAGGCGCCAATTTGGGCTTCGCTGGCTTCTCCCGACATGATGGACTCAAACACAAGTGCGGACTCCCGCTGAGTTAGAGTCTTGCCTTCGCCCACCACCTTGATGGCCTGCCGCACATAATTTTTTTCCGTCTCCGGCGCAGGTGAGGGGCTAGAGGACACCGGCCGCGTCTTTCTCTGGCACGCCACGGGTCCGTCGTTCCACGCGGGCCAGGTCCAAGAAATTTGCGAGCAACTGATGCCCGTATTCGGACGCGATGCTCTCGGGATGGAACTGAACGCCATGGACGGGATGGCGAACGTGCTGCATGCCCATGATGATGCCGTCCGGCGTCTCGGCCGTTACTTCGAGTTCTTCCGGCAGCGTATCCCGGTCAACCACGAGCGAGTGATAGCGCGTGGCGGAGAAGTCTTGTGGCAGCCCCGCAAAAATACCTTTGCTCGTGTGATGCACCTTTGAGAGCTTGCCATGCATCAGATAGGGCGCACGCACGACCTTGCCGCCATAGACCTGCCCGATCGTTTGATGACCGAGGCAAACACCAAGGATCGGCACGTCGGGCCCAGCGCGTCGAACCAGCTCGAGGCAGATGCCTGCGCGATCCGGGTCACACGGTCCCGGCGACAGCACGATGGCCTCGGGCCCTTCCGAGAGGACCTCGTCCACGGTCACCTTGTCGTTCCGGTAGACCTGAGTTTCCGCACCCAACTCCCCCAGGAAATGAACGAGGTTGTAGGTGAAGCTGTCGTAGTTATCGATCAGGGTCAGCATGGGCTCAGAGTTAGGCCTTGTGCCGATGTGTCGTCAAGGTTGGCGGTCGGCTAGAGCCCTTCATGGCACTAGGGAACGGTATCGCCGCGGACATCGCGGGGGACGAGGAACAGCGACAGGCTTCCGCTCCCCATATCAACGCTCGACCAGAGGCCAGCCGTAAAATTGATCACCACCAGCCCCGCGGTGGGGTACTTCTCACTCAACTTGTCGCGGAATTCTTTCGGGCCGCCGCCTGTAAGGCCAAGGGCCAACTCTTGTATCTCCGGATTGTGTCCAACCAGCAATACGCTGCGCGCGCCGGGTTGCAAATCGCGAAGCATGTCCAGCATGCCGTCTGGGGTCGAATGGTAAAGCGCGTCCGCATAGACGACCTTGGGCTCAATTTTGAGCTCGGGCAGCACCAAGGCAAGCGTGTCGACCGTGCGCTGCGCCGACGAGCACAGGACCAATTCCGGGTCTAAACCCCGTTCTGACATAGCCCGGCCCATGGCTGGCGCATCGTCCATGCCGCGCGTGTTCAGTGGCCGCTCTCGATCGGGCAGGGCAGGGTTTTTCCAGCTCGATTTGGCGTGACGCAGGAGGCTAAGCGTAAGCATGGTCTAAACCTCCCGGGCGTCCTATTGGCCGCGCTGGGACCGCGCGGCAAACCGCACAGCCTCGTCTGCCGCTTTGAAGAGAGCGCCCGCCTTGTTCACGCATTCAATCTGCTCGTTTTCCGGAAGAGAGTCGGCGACGATCCCGGCTCCCGCTTGGACATACATGACGCCGTCTTTCACAACGGAGGTCCGCAGCACGATACAGCTATCCATCTCTCCGTCGGCAGAAAAATAGCCAACGCAGCCGGCGTAGATGCCGCGCGCGGACTCTTCGAGCTCGTCGATGATCTCCATGGCACGGACCTTCGGTGCGCCCGAGACCGTACCGGCAGGGAAGCCGGCCATTAGCGCATCGACGGAGTCATACTTGGGCGAGAGCTTCCCGGCGACATTCGAGACGATATGCATAACCTGGCTGTAATATTCCAGGAAGAAGCTGTCGGTGACCTTGACGCTGCCGACCTCGGCGACGCGGCCGACATCGTTCCGACCGAGATCGAGCAGCATAAGATGCTCCGCACACTCCTTCGCGTCGCCCAACAGCTCTTGCGCGAGCGCCTGGTCTTCCTCGGGCGTGTGGCCGCGCGGACGCGTGCCGGCAATGGGCCGAATGGTGACATCTCCCCTCCGTACACGTACCAAAATCTCAGGGCTCGAGCCGACTACCGCAAACTCACCGAAATTGAGGTAGTAGAGAAAGGGAGAGGGATTGACCCGCCGCAGTGCCCGGTACAGCGAAAACGAGGGGAGCGCGAAAGGTGCCTCAAACCTTTGGCTCAGAACCACCTGGAAGATATCCCCGGCGGATATGTACTCCTTCGCGCGGGCCACCTTGGCCATGTATGCGGCCGGCGGCGTCATGGCCTGCGGTTCCGGGTGCGGCATGCCGTCCGCGGACTCAGGCTTGTGCTGCAGAGGCTGATCGAGCCGATCCAGAATGACGTTTAAGCGCTCCCCGGCGCGCGCATAGGCGGCCTTGGCACTGACACCCGGCGTTGGCCGAACTGGCGTTACGACGCAAAGCTCGTCCTTCACGCTATCGAAGATCACAATGAGCGTCGGCCGAACGAGGATGCTATCAGGCAGACCGAGATCGTCCGTGGGCCCATCGGGCAGGCGCTCAATCAAGCGTACGGTATTGTAGCCCATGAAGCCGAATATGCCTGCCGCCATTGGGGGTAGCGCATCGGGAAGGGCGATCTTGGATTCGGCCAACAAAGCTCGAAGACTCTCGAGAGTGGACTGCTTGATGGGCGCGAAGCCGCTTGGATCCGATTGCGGGCTTCGATTGACCTCGGCAAGGTTCCCACGCGCGCGCCAAATCAGATCCGGTTCGCAGCCAATGATCGAATAGCGGCCGCGGTTGGACCCGCCTTCGACAGACTCGAACAGGAAGCTGTTGGGCCGTTCGTCGGCAATCTTCAGCATCGCCGAGACCGGCGTCTCCAGATCGGCAACCAGCCGCGTCCACACCACCTGCGGCTCGCCCTGGTCATAGAGGCGCGCGAAAGCGGCAAAGTCTGGCTCCATGGGCGCCGAACCGAGATCCGGCGGGGAGGGACTTACCGAAGCTGGCGCCGAACTCATGGCTCCTCGCCGCTACCCGTCAACCGCGCCAAAGCTGGCCGGTTGATCTCAACGCCGTATGTTTGCTCCAGCTCGCTGAAATACTCGGCGATAATGTCCTCGCTGTAGAGGAGTCCTATCTGCCTGTTCAACTGGCTAAGCGCCCGCGCGTCGACCTCAGGCGGCTCGACGATGTCCTCAACCTGAAACACGATTCGGCCCTCATCGACGCCGGATGCAGCCGAACCGAACCCACCCTTGGGTAGGGTGAACGCCTGCTGCACCGCCTGAGGAAGGATGTTGACCGTGATGTCGTCGCGCTTCAATGCCGAGGTCGGCAGCACATCTTGGCCGAGGTCCTTAGCAACATCCTCAAGCGACTTGGCGCCGCTATTCAGCTCACTGATGAGCTTCTGCGTAAACGCCTTGACCTTGTTTCGCGTTGCTTCTCCTCGCCATCCTTTCTCGGCCTCCGAACGGACCTTGTCGAAGGGCGTGAGTGTCTCCGGTGTGATCCCCAGAACCTCGTACCACACGACGCCATCGTCTCGTGCATCGATAGGATCATTCTCGATCCCTGCATCGGTGGCAAACACGCCGTTCAAGAGCTCCTTCTGGGCGGGCGCTTCCAGCTGCGAACCATCTGGCTTGCGGCCAGTGCGATCGACCTGATCCACAACGACATACTCAAGCTTGAGCTTGGCCGCGGTTTCCTCAAGGGTCGAGCCCGACGCTAGTTCGTCCTCGACCTTATCGTGCACGTCAAAGATCGCACCGGAAGCGCGCTCTTTGACCATGTCAGCCTCAATGTCGGCCTTTGCCTCTTCATAGGTGGGAATCTTGCCCGGTGCGATCTCCGTGACCCGCAGCAGAACGACGCCGCCAAGCTTGCCGGTTATCGGCTTGCTGACCTCGTCCTTCTCGAGCTTAAAGACCTCTTCGGCAACAATGGAATCGGCGAGATCCTTCTGGGCCACGACGCCAAGGTCGATATCGGATTCTGTCAAACCGAGCTCTTTCGCCGCCTCAACGAAATCTGTGCCGGATGCAATCTTCGCGGCGATTTCCTCAGCTGCCTCTAAGTTCGGGAGCGCGATCTGCTCGACACGCCGCTTTTCTGGATCACCGAGCGTCTCTCTCTTTATCTCGTAAGTGGCCTCGATATCGGCCTCGCTGATGTCCAGTTCGTCCCGCACCGTTTCAGGTGTAACGGCAATGAGACCCACCTTTCGATACTCCGGCTCCGTGAAGGCTTGTCTTTGATTCTCGTAATAGGTCTTCAAGTCCTCCTCGGTCGGGTCGCCAACCGTCTCCGCTGCGGTCTTGGGAACGAGCACGTATTTCAGAACGCGCCTCTCTTCGTTGAAGCGGTTTAGAGCATCGATGACAACTTTGGGACTGCTCGCAACTTCGCCCACCGTCACGAGCAACTGGCGCCGTAGTGTCTGCTCCCGAAGGGTCTGCAGATAGGCTGCTTCACTCATGCCGATATTGCGCAAAGCGGACTGAAACGAGAGGGGGCTGAAATTGCCCGCGCTATCCTGGAAGGACGGATCCTGTGTAATCAGCGCGAGCAGGGATTCATCGCTGATGCTCAAACCAAGTTTGTTCGCGTGGGCATCGACCGCCGCGCCACCGACGAGCCGCTCCAGCACACGTTGGTCAAGATCGGCGGCGCGTGCCTCTTGCAGGCTGAGGGCGCGGCCTGCGTCTTGGCTCATAGTGCGGAGGACTTCTTGCTGGACGCGCTGATAGTCCTCCGGCGTGATCTCTTTATCGCCCACTTCGATCAGTGTCTGACGGCCATAGCCGGTGAAGATATCCGCGATACCCCAGACGGCGAAGCTCACCACCAAAAGGGCCACGAGAATGAGACCTAATGTTTTTGCTGCGCCTTTGCGCAATGTGTCGAGTGCCACGCCTCGAGGACCTTCTTATTGATGATTTGCCAAATGCGCATCCGCGTCCGATAACCGCTTCGCGCGGCGCGCATCATAGGTAGACAGCGCGAGTGCGGCAACACGCACACGCAAAGGAAAATGGCGCCATTACGATATGGTAATCGCGCAAATTGGGGGAAGAGTGTCCAGGATTAAGCCGCTTGTCGCCGGGAATTGGAAAATGAATGGCCTGGGCGGCTCACTATCAGAGCTAGCCGCGCTTCGTGACCATCTCGCTGCCTCACCCGTTCCGGAGGCTGATGCCATGATGTGTCCGCCGGCGACGCTGCTAACCCGCGCTCATGAGGTCTTGTCTGGCTCGGGGATCCTCCTGGGTGCTCAAGACTGCAGCCCGTACCCCTCTGGGGCCCATACAGGCGATATCTCAGCCGAAATGCTGGCGGATGCGGGGGCGACGGCCGTCATTGTCGGCCACTCTGAGCGGCGCCATGATCATGGCGAAACCGATGCCGACGTTCATGCTAAGGCGCTTGCAGCCTACCGGGCTCGCCTGACGGCTATCATCTGCATCGGGGAAACCGAGGCACAATACCGGGAGGGGCACACGCTGGATGTCCTTCGCAGCCAACTTGAAGGCTCGGTGCCCGAGGGTGCCCGCGCAGACACCACCGTCGTGGCTTATGAGCCGGTCTGGGCAATCGGCACGGGGCTGACGCCAACGCCTCCGGAAGTTGCGCAAGTTCACGGGCTCATTCGCTCAGTGCTCGGCCAAATGCTCGGCGATTCGGAAGCCGGCGCCATGAGGCTGCTTTACGGCGGGTCGGTGAAGCCCAGCAACGCTGCGGATTTACTTTTCGTTCCGGATGTAAATGGCGCGCTTGTCGGCGGCGCAAGTCTGAAGGCCCAGGATTTCTACGAAATATTGTCCGTCTACGCGGGAAGCGGGACCTGACACTCAGCGCGAAAAGCCTGGGTCGGCGCTTGCAAATCCGGTAGGGTTCTGCATTCTGCCAAGATGACGACGGCAGGGGGCCAAGATTTGCCTGGGAAGCCGATTTTGCCTGTGAGGCGGATGACGAAGCTGCATCCAACAGCATTTGTGCTGCTGGTCGTAGCAATTTGTGCGCCTTATGGGACGGCGAATGCCGAGCCGCTGGAAGCAGAAGAGTGTAAGACACTCAAATCCCAGCAAAAAATTCTTCTGACCCCAACAGTCAAAGCCGCACTTAGGCGGGGACCGGACTGGGTGAAAGACAACCTGCACAATCAGGAGATGATCGAGCGGGTTCGGGAGTACCTGCTGGTGGAAGAAAAGGTCGCATTCCGTTGCCGCACCAATGGCGTCCGAATTCCAAAGCCTATGCCTCCCTCGCTGCCTGACCGGAAGCCCGCCGTCCCAACCTTTGTCGTCGCCGGGTTGGATGCCACGTCGCTGATGCCCTTACGAAATCCCTCCAGAGAGGCTGAAAATGCCGTGGTTTCGGCAATCGCGGTCTCCGAAGGAGAAGGGGAAGGCGACATAGAAGGCGACATCGATGATGGCGCCGACGCAGTGACCAGCCCAGACGCGGCAGCCGCGAGCGCTGCCGCCGGGGTCGACGCTATCCGCGAGGCGATCGCCAAAGACGAGGCCGCCATTCGGCAGGGGCTAGCCAAGCCCTAGCGGATTCGGATAAGACAGCGCCTTCGAATAACAAGGCGACACTATGAGCACCGTAATTCTCCTGATCCATGTGATGATCGCGATCGCCCTCGTGGGCGTCATCTTGCTGCAGCGTTCCGAGGGCGGCGCGCTCGGCATTGGTGGCGGCGGCGGCGGCGGCGGCGGCGCTGGCTTCATGACTGGCCGCAGCGCTGGCGATGCCCTCACACGGACCACGGCCATTCTTGCCGCGTGCTTCTTCGCCACGAGCTTGACCCTGTCGATCCTCGCCAGCAGCAATACGGGGTCTGGTCCATCGGTCGTACCGACAACGGGTGGCGAGGGCGGTCTAACGCCGCTTGCGATACCCGGACAGAGCGAACCGGCTGCGCCTGCGGCCCCTGCGGCGCCCTCTGGACCGCAAGTCCCGCAATCGAACTAACCGACCACAAAGTTGCGCACAGGAAATTCTCTGCAAGAACGTCTGGCAAGCCAGGTTTGGGCTGCGCATGCGTAAGGACTCGGTGTAGGGTCGAGGCCCATGGCGCGGTACGTTTTCATTACCGGCGGCGTGGTTTCCTCACTCGGCAAGGGACTCGCTTCGGCGGCGCTTGGAGCGCTCTTACAGGCGCGCGGCTTTCGCGTGCGCCTCTGCAAGCTCGACCCCTATTTGAACGTCGACCCAGGGACCATGAGCCCCTATCAGCACGGCGAGGTCTTTGTCACCGATGACGGTGCCGAGACAGACCTCGATCTCGGCCACTATGAGCGCTTCACCGGCCGGCCAGCTCGTCAGGCTGACAACATCACGACAGGGCGGATTTACCAAGAGATCATCGCCAAGGAGCGCCGCGGCGACTATCTCGGTGCAACGGTTCAGGTCATTCCGCATGTGACCGACGCCATCAAGAACTTCGTTGTCACCGGTAACGAAGACGTAGACTTCGTCCTCTGTGAGATCGGCGGCACCGTGGGTGATATCGAAGGCCTGCCATTCTTCGAGGCCATTCGCCAACTCGGTAACGACCTGCCGCGGGGAATGAGCGCTTACGTTCATCTCACGCTGTTGCCATTCATTCCGAGCGCCGGCGAACTCAAAACAAAGCCTACTCAGCACTCCGTGAAGGAATTGCGGTCCATTGGCATTCAGCCCGACGTCTTGTTGTGCCGGGCGGATAGGCCGTTGCCCCCGGACGAGCGCCGCAAGATCGCGCTGTTCTGCAATGTTCGTCCCGAGGCCGTGATTCAAGCCCTGGACGTTTCGAGCATCTACGATGTGCCGCTCGCCTACCACTACGAGGGGCTGGACAACGAACTTCTGGCCGCCTTCGGCATCTCAGAAGCACCTGCGCCAGACCTCACGATGTGGAACGACATCTCAGCCACGATTGCCGAGCCGGATGGCGAGGTGACGATCGCAATCGTCGGCAAATACACGGGCCTAAAGGACGCCTATAAGTCCCTGAATGAGGCGCTCACGCATGGCGGTATCGCCAACAAGGTGAAGGTCAATCTTGAGTGGATCGAGTCTGAGATCTTCGAGAGCGAGGACGCGGCTGCCTATCTCGAAAACGTCAACGGCATTCTTGTGCCAGGCGGATTCGGCGAACGTGGCGCGGAAGGTAAGATCCTTGCCGCACGCTACGCCCGCGAAAGGAACTTCCCGTATTTCGGCATCTGTTTCGGCATGCAGATGGCCGTGCTGGAAGTGGCGCGCCATGAAGCTGGCCTCGAGAACGCAAGCTCAACGGAGTTCGGACCGACCAACGAGCCGTTGATTGGCCTCATGACCGAATGGATGAAAGGCGACGAGTTGGAGCGCCGCGAACAAAACGGCGATCTAGGCGGCACTATGCGACTTGGTGCCTATGACGCGAGACTGGCGCCAAACAGCAAGGTCGCCGAAATCTATGGTGCTACAGAGATTTCTGAACGCCACCGGCACCGCTATGAAGTGAATATGCGCTACCGCGCGCATTTGGAGAACGCGGGTCTGCGTTTCTCAGGCTTGTCGCCAGATGGCCTCTTGCCCGAGATCGTCGAAATCCCCGATCACCCCTGGTTCGTCGGCGTACAGTTCCACCCCGAACTGAAGTCGCGGCCTTTCGAACCACACCCACTCTTTAAGTCCTTTATTGCGGCGGCCGTGGAGCAGAGCCGGTTGGTTTGAGTACGGAGGATCGAGTGGACGAAAAACGCCCCAGAGGGTCCTGTGCCTGCGGGCAGGTTACGGTCGAAACACGTGGTGAGCCGTACCGTGTCGGTGTGTGCCATTGCACGACATGCCGCAAAGCCCACGGCGCACCCTTTAACTTCTATGCTGTTTTTCCGCCTGAAGCCGTCACTGTATCAGGCGATGTCATCGTGTTCGCGAGCAGCGAGAAGGTTCGTCGCTATTCCTGCAGCAGATGCGGCGCACCGATCTACTCAACCTATTTCCGTGAAGACGAGTTCTACGTTCATCCCGGCTCCTTCGATGAGATCGGCGCTTTCACGCCAACTTACGAGCTTTTTACGAAAGACCGGGAGCCTTGGCTGCCTGAGTTTCCCTCCTGTGTCAGCCAATACCCGGAAAGCCGTCAGAATTGGACGCGCCACGAACCTGAATAGACCTCTTTCGGCCATTGAGAGGGCTGTTCTGACGGTTGACGCATGCGTGGTTCGCGCCCAAGAAGTAGCGCATGAATGAAGCAATGACGCCTTCACCTGCCGCCAACGTGGCCATCGGCGACCTGACATTCGGCAACGCAAAGCCACTCGCGATCATGGCGGGACCGTGCGCGCTGGAAAGCCGGGCGCACGCGCTGGAAACCGCTACGGCGCTAAAGGAAATTGCCGACCGGCTTCGCGTCGGGCTCGTCTACAAATCGTCCTTCGACAAAGCGAACCGCACGAGCCTTTCAAGCGCAAGAGGGCCTGGCCTAAAGGAGGCGCTGCCTATCTTCGCTGAAATCCGCGAGACGCTAGGCTTACCGGTCGTCACAGACGTCCATGAGCCGGACCAATGCGCCATCGCGGCTGAGGCGGTAGACGTGCTGCAAATCCCGGCGTTTCTGTGCCGACAGACCGACTTGCTGGTCGCCGCTGCCAAGACGGGTAAAGCCGTCAATGTGAAGAAGGGGCAGTTCTTGGCCCCTTGGGACATGCGGCACGTGGTGGCGAAGGTCGCCAGCGCCGGCAACCCCAACGTGCTCGTGACAGAACGGGGCGTCTCGTTTGGCTACAACACGCTGGTCTCGGACATGAGGGCATTACCTATCCTGGCGGAGACCGGTGCGCCCGTTATCTTCGACGCGACCCATTCGGTTCAGCAGCCTGGCGGGCAGGGCGGAACAAGCGGCGGTGAGCGACGCTTCGTGCCAGTCCTGGCTCGGGCGGCGGTTGCCGTGGGCGTTGCCGGCGTTTTCATCGAGACCCATCAGGATCCTGATGCGGCGCCCTCGGACGGCCCAAACATGGTGCCGCTTCGGGAGCTCGAAGGCCTGCTCAAGGAACTGCTGGGCTTCGACCGGCTGGCCAAATCACAGGCTTAAGGTCTCTGACCTATAAAGCCTTGGGAAGACACGCATGCGCCTAAAGAGGCGCGATCAGGTGCTCCGTCTCCCGATCCCAGCGCCAGAGCCGGGCATTCGTGAGGTGCGTACCACCCCACCACCGGTCGATAACATGGCGCTCGGCCCAATCCGCCTTGTCTTCGACAACCTCTTTGCCAAGCGTCGTGAGGGCGGGTGCGCTTTTGACGTAAGCTTCCATGCGGGCCTTGTCTTCGACTTGAAAAGGCGCACCCTCCAGACCTGCAATCAACGGCGTAGGGCCAAGCGCCAGTCCGTCGAGCACGCGCCAAAAGCTCCAGTCGCCCAAGAACTCTGCGTCTTCCATCTTTTGGGTAGCACCGAACAGGGCAACCGAGGTGAGGCCCGAACCGGTGTTTAGACAGGTCAGGATTTGGCGCTCGGTGCGTGTCAGGCCATCGGGTCCGGGGAGCTCCTCAAGCATTCGCAACACGGCACTCCGAAGGAAGGGCAGCGCCGAGAGGTCCTCGTTCAGAAGTTGGGCCCAGGCTTCGGGTGTTGGCTGGCGGAAAGCCGCCCACGCCCGAACGGCCAGATCGAGTTGCTCATCGGTCACCGGCTGCGCTGCCTCTGCGTGCTCGGTGATCGTCTCCGGTTCCTGCCGGCCGATATAGTCGTCGGCTTGGACCAGAAGGAACGTCTCGGGCTCACGCGGATGACCTGCGAACCAATCAAGGATCTCCAAGAGTTGAAGCTGATCGTAAAGATCATGCTCGAACCACAGAAACACGCGGTCAAAACTGTCATTGATTGAAAGACCCCGGAAGCGAGCGGAGAAATCAAACTTCAGGGCTTCCTCATCGCCCGCGCCCACCGACGCAAGATAAGCGACCCGCACATCCGCTAGTTCCTCAGGCGTGTCGGTAAGCGGGACAGGACCTTCGTGAAGAATATCCCGCCAGGGAAGCACCTCCGTGCCATGGAACGTTCTACGCAAGAGTTCGCCGGCGCTATCGCCATTCGTGATAATGAGATCGACCATTGTGCGAAGCCTTCGCCGGGTTCAACCGCGGCCGCGATAGGGCGCGACGCCCTGGTCCGGTATCCAGATGCCCTTGGGCTCGGTGCCGTACTGCCAGAAGACGTCGATGGGAATGCCGCCGCGCGGGAACCAATAGCCGCCGATCCGCAGCCAAGACGGCTTGAGCAGATCGGCGATCGTTTTGCCAATCTTTATCGTCGTGTCCTCGTGGAACGCTGCTGTGTTCCGGAAACTGCCCAGGAACAGCTTGAACGACTTAGATTCGACCAGCCAATCGCCCGGCGCATAGTCGAGGACGAAGTGCGCAAAGTCAGGCTGGCCCGTCACGGGACACAAACACGTAAACTCCGGTGCCGTGAACCGCGCCACATAGGGCGTGTCGGGATGAGGATTCGGGACCCGTTCAAGAATTGCCTCATCTGGTGAGGCGGGAAGGGGAGCGTCCTTGCCGAGCAGCTTTAGCCCTTTGGTCTCTGCCGCCTCCTTCTTGGAGGCGTTCTTCACCACCTCGGCCATTTTCTTGGCCGCGCTTTTTGAGGATCTCTTGGTTGGCCGTTTAGCCATCGTCTACTCGGCGGCGAGCCGCATCGGCGGTCCGTGATAGATGCACCCCTCGTTGCAGGAGTCCCGCGCGACCACGATCTCGACAAGGCCCGGCAGACGGTTATGGAGCCGGTCCCACAGCCACATGGCGATCCGCTCCAAGGTTGGCGCGGACAGGCCGTCGACGTCGTTCAGCATGCGATGGTCGAGCGCGTCCCGCGCATCCCGGATCGCCGCTTCCAGCTCACCGAAGTGGATGATGATGCCCGTATCTTCGTCGGGCTGGCCGTCCACGGTGATGCGCGCGCGAAATGAGTGCCCATGAACACGAGCATTGGGATGGCCCGGCGGGGCCGACGGCAGGAAATGGGCCGCCTCGAACGTGAATTCCTTATAAATTCGCATGTGCGCTGTTTAGGGGATTTTTGCGCTGCCGACCAGGGGCTGTAAGCGCCTGCGTCAACGCGTGAACCAGCCTTACGGCAATCCCAGGATTTTATGGGTTTGCAGGCTCAAGCGCCATCTCGGGTTTTTGAGGCAGTAGTCGATCGCCGCTTGCAGATTTGCCGTTCCGCCCGCGCGATCATCGAGCGGCTGCAGCAGAAAGTGGGTGAACGCGAGCCTTGCCACGTCCTCGGGCGCAATTTCAGCCTGCGGGTAAACCAACTTCAGCTCATCGCCGGACCGTTGTCGAAGCGACGCGCCGGGTTTCGGACTAACACAGATCCAATCGATTTCGTCCGTCACCGGGAGCGTGCCGTTGGTCTCGATCGCAACCTCGAAGCCTTCGTCGTGGAGCGCTGAGATCAGGGCCTCGTCCACCTGCAGCATGGGCTCGCCGCCCGTGAGCACCACAAACGCGGCGATGCCCGGCTCCCCGCGCCACGTGGACCGGCAGGCCCGCGCGAGGTCAAGGGCCGTTTCAAACCGGCCGCCGCCGGGACCATCGGTCCCCACAAAATCGGTGTCGCAGAAGTTACAGAGGGCATCCGCGCGGTCTGCCTCGCGACCCGACCAGAGGTTACAGCCCGCGAAACGGCAGAATACGGCCGGGCGCCCCGCCTGAACGCCTTCGCCCTGTAGCGTGTAGAAGACTTCCTTGACCGCGTACATGGCAGAGTAAGTGGACTTTCATGACTTATGAAGCAAGGGCATCAACTGTATGCAAAAGAAGGAAAATCACGCGGACCTGAGGTCGCAACATGCCGCTATCCTATTGGGCGGGAGCTGCCGTTACAGGCGCTTGATACTGACCAGGGATGACCTTCTCGGGCGGATTTGAAGCCGGCGGGCTGATGGACCGGATGAACGCAATGATCCGCCACAGCTGGTCTGACGTCTTCACGACTTGGCCCATCTCGGGCATCGGGGCTTTGACCGAGCCCTCCTTGTAACGAGTGAAGCCCTGCCTCTGCATTTCGACGGACCCTAGCGCGATCAGACGAAACAGAACGTCATCGGTGTTGCCCCACGGCCAATCGCCTTGGGTGAGGGACGGGCAGATGTTGCCAGCTCCTTCATTGCCATGACAGGCATTGCATCCCGGAAGCGCGAATTGCTTGGCCAGATACGCCGGATCGTCCTGGTTCTCCTCCGCAAGCGTCCTCCAGTCGTAAGGGTTGCTCAGCTCCCCCACCGGCGTCTCGGCAATCAACTTAAAAGGCGGTGTCTTGTCGCCCGCCTTACAGCATTTCTCTTCTTCGGGCTCTGGCGGAGGTGCTTCCTCAGCAGTCTCTTGGGGCAGGGCCTCTTGAGGTGCACCCTCTTGGGGCAGAGCCTCCTGGGGTGCCGCAGCGGGGTCCGTTTGCGGCTGTTCGGCGGGAGCGTCTGGATTGGCCTGCGCGATGCGGATCTCAGCCACCGGACGCTCAAAGCCGAATGCCTGCGTCGGACCGGCCACAAGCGCGACCGCCAGCAAGAGGCCAAGCGGGCTCACCACTTTTGGGCGTCTGTGCTGGACCATGGTTCCCCTTTGGTTTCCCCGAAACACTCACTCACTCACCCACAAGGCACGGGCGCGCCACCCTATAACACACGAAGATCGTCGAATAGCGATGCCTGCGGTCCCAGCGCGGAGACCCCGATTTGGTTCTTCAGTCAATAGGCAATATTGCGACAAGCCTGGTCTACCGGGTGCGGACGCTCGACACCATTTAGGCCTCAGACGAGATTGGCGAACTCACCACGCATGGAATCGCCGAACATGGAAAGGGACTGAGGACCATGTCGAACATCGAAGGGAAAGTTGTCGCGATCACCGGGGCCAGCAGCGGAATCGGCGAGGCCACCGCCAGACATCTGGCCAAGAAGGGCGCGCATGTTGTTCTTGGCGCGCGCCGGACCGACAACTTGGAGAAGATCCTCGCCGACATTCAAGCCGAGGGCGGCACCGGCGCCTTCCAGGCCCTTGACGTCACGGACCGCCACAATGTCGAGGCGTTCATGCAATTTGCCGAGAAGACCTTCGGCAAGCTCGACGTTGTCATCAACAACGCGGGCGTCATGCCGCTCTCGCCGCTGGCCGCGCTCAAGGTGGACGAGTGGGATCGGATGATCGATGTGAACATCAAAGGCGTGCTCTATGGGATCGCGGGCGCGCTACCGATCATGCAGCGCCAGGGCTTCGGCCACATCATCAATGTCTCATCCATCGCGGGCCACATCGTCATCCCAACAGGCGCCGTTTACTGCGCGACCAAGTTCGCCGTGCACGCCCTGTCCGAGGGCTTCCGCCAGGAACACAACAATCTCCGTCTCACGATCATCTCGCCCGGCGCAACACAGTCGGAACTCGCAGGCACGATCACGCATGATGAGACGGCGAAGATGGTCGACGGCCTTGTGGCGATGGCCATCCCGAGCGACGCCATCGCGGCCGCCGCCGCCTACGCCATTAGCCAGCCCGGCGATGTCGACGTGAACGAGATCATCGTGCGTCCAACGGCGCAGCCGCTGTAGTGATGGCGCGGTCGCTCAAGTAACGGAGGCCGACGCAGCTAACCGGCCCGCGCCGTCGCACGCCATTCGTGATAGCCGTTGGCGCGCAACTCGCACGCTGGGCATTTGGCGCAGCCATAGCCCCAGGCGTGTTTGGTGACATGGTCGCCCCTGTAACAGGTGTGGGTCTCTTCCCGGATGAGATCGACAAAGTCATCGCCGCCGAGCGTGTCCGCAAGCGCCCAGCTCTTCGCCTTTGAAAGCCACATGAGCGGCGTGTCGATGGTGAAGGGCATCTCTGTCCCCAACCGGATAGCGTTCTCTAAGGCCTTTAGAGTCTCGTCCCGGCAATCGGGATAGCCGGAATAATCGGTCTCGCACATCCCGCCGACCAGCACGTTGAGACCACGACGATGCGCTAGCGCAGCCGCATAGATAAAGAACACGAGATTCCGTCCAGGAACGAATGTCGACGGCAGTCCTGACTCCATCATGACGATTTCGGCGTCCGACGTCAGCGCAGTTGCGCCAATCGCACCGAAGCTTGAGATGTCGATCTCGTGGTCAGGCCCGAGCCGTGCTGCCCATTCTGGAAACTGCTCGGCGATCGCGGCAAGAACCCGCTGCCGGCATTCGAGCTCGACCTCATGACGCTGGCCGTAGTTGAAGCCCACGGTCTCAACGCGGCCATAGCGCGCCAAGGCGTGACCGAGACAGGTTGTGGAATCCTGTCCGCCCGAAAACAGGACCAGGGCGCTGCCTTGCGCATCCGTCTGTGGTGCCATTTGGCGCTCCGCGTTGGGACCAAAATGCGCGATCGCGCATCATGGACATATACGCCTTCACGTTCTCCTCAGCCTAGGCTATGACGGCCTCAAAACGTCACAGAAAACCACAATCGAGATTTAGGGGGCCCCTCCATGGCAGCCATCGCCAACATCGTCGGCAGAGAAATCCTGGATAGCCGCGGCAACCCGACCGTCGAGGTCGATGTTGCTCTCAAGAGCGGTCACCATGGCCGGGCTGCCGTGCCGTCCGGTGCGTCAACCGGCGCTCACGAGGCCCATGAATTGCGCGACGGCGGCGCCCGCTATCGCGGCAAAGGCGTCCAAAAGGCCGTCGAGGCGGTGAACGGTGAAATCCGCACGGCGCTCAGCGGCTTCGATGCGGAAGATCAGCGCGGGCTTGACCAGCTGCTGCGCGACCTCGACGGAACGGAGAACAAGAAACGGCTCGGCGCCAACGCCATTCTCGGGGTGTCGTTGGCAGCCGCCAAGGCTGCGGCCCATGCGAGCGGCAAGCCCCTCTACGCTTTTCTGGGGGGCGATAACGCGACCCTGCTGCCCGTGCCGATGATGAATATCGTCAATGGTGGCGCCCACGCCAATAACCCCATCGATTTTCAGGAATTTATGGTTATGCCGGTGGGGGCTTCGAGCCTCTCCGACGCAGTGCGGACGGGCGCGGAGATTTTCCATGCGCTTGCCGCAGCTTTGAAATCGGCAGGCCACAGCACGGCCGTGGGCGATGAGGGCGGCTTCGCGCCCAACCTGGAATCCACCCGCGCGGCGCTGGACTTTGTCATGGGCGCCATCGAGACCGCGGGTTTCACGCCCGGAAAGGACGTGTATCTCGCGCTCGACGTCGCGGCCACGGAGTTCTTCAAGGACGGGCGCTACGAACTGGCGGGCGAAAAGCGCAGCCTGACCGCGGATGAGATGGCGGCCTACTACACCGAGCTCGTGAACAGCTACCCAATCTTCTCCATCGAGGACGGTATGTCCGAGGACGATTGGGACGGCTGGCGCGCGTTGACCGAGGCCGTAGGAGATCGTGTACAGCTCGTGGGCGATGACCTCTTCGTCACGAATGTCACGCGGCTGAAAGAAGGCATCGACAAGAACATTGGCAATGCGATCCTCGTGAAGGTGAACCAGATCGGAACGCTCACCGAGACCCTGGATGCCGTAAACATGGCCATGAACGCAGGCTATGCCGCCGTGATGTCCCACCGCTCTGGCGAGACGGAGGATGCCACCATCGCGGATCTCGCCGTGGCCACGAACTGCGGGCAAATCAAAACCGGCTCCTTGGCGCGCTCGGACCGGGTGGCCAAATACAATCAGCTCATCCGCATCGAAGAAGAGCTGGGCCCGCGCGCCCGCTACGCTGGAACCGCGATCCTCAAGGGCTAAAACCGCTCGCTGGTAACCGCGTCTTAACGGCCACGCAACAATGTTGGTGATTCGCTGCGTGGGGGAGGAAGCATGCGGTTCAGGTCGTTCATCTTGCCGCTCCTGGCTTTGGGAGCAGCCGGCTATTTCGGCTACCACTTGCAAAACGGTGATCACGGACTGGCGGCAAAGACCGACCTGCAGCGCCGTGCGGCCGTTTTGGAGGGTGAGCTGGAAGGCTTGCGCGAGGTTCGGCAGCGGATCGAACGGGACGTAGCGCTGCTGAAGCCGGACAGCCTAGATCCCGACATGCTCGACGAGCGGGCCAGGGCCATTCTGAATCTGGCGCATCCTTCGGACCTAGTGATGATGAATAGACGTCCGCCAGACCCCACTGGCCCCCTAATCAAACGCTGAAATCTCCTGTAGTGGACGGCCTTATGAGGCCGTCCTTGTCTTTTGGCTGACTTTGGACTCGTGCTAGCTTTCGAAACGTCACGCAGTATTGAGTCGCAAGGAGGCCCGTCTTTGACCAGCCCAAGCCTAACGCCTGGAGCGGCCGATTTCTGGATGGACCAGAAACCCTCCCGCGAGCCTGGCAAGCCAGAGCCTCCCGCCGGTCCAACCCTATCCCCCGAAGACTATCTCACCGCCTATCGGAACATGCTGCTAATCCGCCGGTTCGAGGAGAAAGCCGGTCAGCTCTACGGCATGGGCTATATCGGCGGCTTCTGCCATCTCTATATCGGCCAGGAAGCGGTCGTCACCGGCATGATGATGGCCAAGAAGGACGGCGATCAGGTCATCACGTCCTACCGGGACCATGGGCATATGCTTGTCCTTGGCATGGACCCAAAGGGCGTCATGGCCGAACTCACAGGCAGGCAGAGCGGCTATTCCAAAGGTAAGGGCGGCTCCATGCATATGTTTTCCGTGGAGAAGGGCTTCTATGGCGGTCACGGCATTGTCGGTACGCCCGCACCGCTGGGGTCAGGCCTCGCCTTCGCCAACAAATATCGCGGCAACGGCAATGTCTGTTTGACTTTCTTCGGGGAGGGCGCCGCCAATCAAGGCCAGGTCTATGAGAGCTTCAATATGGCCGCGCTGTGGAAGCTTCCCGTCATCTACATCATCGAGAACAATCACTACGCCATGGGCACCTCGGTCGAGCGCGCAACTGCTCAGTCGAAAGAACTCCACAATCGCGGAATGGCTTTCGGCATTCCAGGGCGCGAAGTCGATGGCATGGACGTCGCCGCCGTAAGGGCCGCTGGCGCAGAGGCACTGGCCCATGTGCGCGACGGCAACGGCCCGATCATCCTCGAGATGCAGACGTATAGGTATCGCGGCCACTCCATGTCCGATCCCGCAAAGTACCGGACGCGCGAGGAGGTGCAGGACATGCGGCAGCACCACGACCCCATCGAACTGGTCCACACACGCCTTACAGATCTTGGCCGCTCCGAAGAGGAGCTAAAGGTGATCGACAAAGACATCAGAGCCATCGTCAACGAAGCGGCACAATTCGCGCAGGACCAACCGGAACCCGATACCAGCGAACTCTGGACCGACGTGGTCGCGACGAAAGGCTAGGGCGATGCCGACCGATATTCTTATGCCCGCCCTGTCGCCGACCATGGAAGAGGGCACCCTCGCCAAGTGGCACGTGCGAGAGGGCGACACCGTCCAGACGGGCGATGTCATCGCCGAAATCGAAACGGACAAGGCCACGATGGAAGTCGAAGCCATCGAGGACGGCATCATTCAGAGCATCCTCGTGGCCGAAGGCACCGAGCACGTGCCGGTCAATCAGCCCATCGCGGTCCTTCAGTTGGAAGACGACGAAGCGCCCGCCGAAGGAGGGCCTGCTGTGGCCGTGCCGCCACCCGCCGCCGAACCGGTTCAAGCTGCACCGATCATCTCCGAACAATCCGTCAGCCCCGAAGAACCCGCGCCGGATTTTGGCGAGGTCCAACCAGAGATCGAGACAGCGCCGGCTGGACCGCGAGCGGCACCCGCCGAACCCGCACCTGAACCCGAAATCCCGCCTGGCACGGAAACAGTGGATCTCACCGTGCGCGAGGCTTTGCGCGACGCGATGGCCGAGGAGATGCGCCGCGACGGGGATGTCTTCGTCATGGGCGAGGAGGTGGCCGAATATCAGGGCGCCTACAAGGTCACGCAAGGATTGCTGGAGGAGTTCGGCGAACGCCGTGTTATCGATACGCCGATCACGGAATACGGCTTCGCTGGCATTGGCGTCGGTGCGGCATTTGCGGGCTTACGTCCTATCGTCGAGTTCATGACCTGGAACTTTGCGCTGCAGGCCATTGACCACATCATCAACTCGGCCGCTAAGACGCTCTATATGTCCGGCGGCCAGATGCATTGCCCCATTGTGTTCCGTGGGCCCAATGGCCCCGCAGCGCGCGTCGCCGCACAACACAGCCAGGACTTCTCGTCCGTATACGCCCAAGTGCCCGGCCTCAAGGTCATCGCGCCCTATAGCGCTGCGGACGCGAAAGGGCTCCTGAAGGCGGCAATCCGGGAAAATACGCCGGTTGTCTTCTTGGAGAACGAGATTCTCTACGGGCAGAGCTTCCCCGTCCCAAAAATCGATGACTTCGTTCTGCCCATCGGCGAGGCGCGTGTTGCGCGCGCCGGACGTGATGTAACGCTCGTCTCTTATTCGCGCGGGCTCGCTTACACGATCGATGCGGCCGAGCGCCTGAGCGAAGAGGGGATTGACGCAGAAGTCATAGACCTGCGCACGCTGAGACCGCTCGACATCGAGACGGTGTTGGCCTCCGTTCGGAAGACCAACCGCATCGTCACGATCGAAGAAGGCTGGCCCGTCTGTTCCGTAGGCAGCGAGATTTGCGCGCAAGTGACGGCACAGGCCTTCGATTATCTCGACGCGCCACCGCTCAAGATCACAGGTGCGGACGTGCCCATGCCCTATGCAGCCAATCTCGAAAAGCTTGCGCTACCTTCGGTGGAGCTTGTGATGAGCGCCGCCAAATCTGTTTGCTACCGGGAGGATGCCGCATGACGGACTTCTGGCTGACGGACGAGGAGATGGACGAAGAGATCGAGGCCAATCGCCTTGCCTGCGAGCGCTTTGAAGACTACGACCGCGACGAAGACGGCTGGGACGAAATCTGGGAGGGCGTGTTCTCGATCCTCGTCGAGCATATGGGAGAGGTTCGGCAGGTGTTTGACCTCGACCCGCGGAAGTCGAAACTTTTCGAAGAGTTCCCAGACCTTCTCTGGGCCGCGTGCGATCCACAACAACCCATCATCTATTCGCCGGTCTTCCGCGAATTCGGCATGCCCGTGTTCGACGGTGGGCCGGCCATGACAACGCTCAAATTCGATCCCTGGACGGGCAAGGCCTTACCGGCGTCCGTGCGCGACCCCTTCTTCGAGGAGGCGGAAAAGATCCTCGGACACGAGGTCGGCGTACTCGACGAGGAACTCGATACGCTGCCTACGGCTTATCAAAGTGAAGTCTGGTGGATCGAGAAGGGACTTTGACCATGAACGTACCCATGGGTCACAATAGTCCGCACGAAAGCTCTGCAGAGCATGTAATGGACCGGATCGCGGAGCAAATCCTAGGGAACACGCAAGAGGAAGCCGACGGCACCGCACGCCTCTTTGCGTCGCCACTTGCGCGTCGCGTCGCCCACGATCGTGGCATCGATCTCTCCACAGTAAAGGGCTCCGGCCCACACGGACGCATTGTCCTCGCCGACGTGGAACGCGCGGCAGCGCAACCGGAACCGGCGTCTTCACCTGTTGAATCAGCTCCCACCGAAACACCGGTTATGGGCGAACTCATGCAAGCGCCGGCATCAGCACCGACACGAGCATCGGGCGTGGCGGAGCAGATGCCCGACAAGCAGATTCTCGCGCTCTACGAGCCTGGCCGCTACGATGTTGTGCCCCATGACACGATGCGCCGCTTCATCGCCGAGCGTCTTACCCTCGCCAAGCAGACGATCCCGCATTTCTATCTCAATATCGAATGCGAGCTGGACGCGCTTCTTGCCGCGCGCGAACGCCTGAATGGGATGGCGCCGCAAGAGGGCCCACGCGCCTTCAAGCTCTCGGTGAACGACTTCATCATCAAGGCCATGGCCATGGCCCTACAGACTGTGCCCGCCGCGAACGCGACGTGGACGGAGGAGGGCATCTTGCGTCACCGCCCGTCCGACATCGCCGTTGCGGTTGCGCTTGAGGGGGGCGGGCTCTACACGCCTGTGATCCGCGATGCCGAGCTAAAGAGCCTGTCGGAGATTTCCAACGAGATGCGCGATCTTGCAGCCCGCGCACGCACCAAGCGTCTCGCTCCGCACGAATACCAAGGCGGCGCGACCTCGATCTCCAATCTTGGCATGTACGGTATCGACAGCTTCGACGCCGTGATCAATCCACCGCACAGCTCGATCCTGGCCGTTGGGCGGGCAGAGAAGAAGCCAATCGTCAAGGACGATGCCATCAAGATCGCCACGATGATGGGCGCGACGCTTTCTTGCGATCACCGCGTCATTGATGGGGCCCTTGGCGCAGAACTGCTTGCCGCCTTCAAAGCCTATCTCGAAGACCCTGTAACCATGCTGGTCTAGCCGCACATACCACCTGGAAGCCCAGACCCAGCACCCATGGCACTCGAACCAACATTCCGGCCGGCAACACGCGCCGATGCCGGCCCTCTCATCGTCCTTATCGATATCGCGGGCAATGGTCTCGCAAATCAAATCTGGCTGGAGCAGGCGGGACCTGGCTATTCTGCGCTTGAGGTAGGGCGCGACGGGGTGCGGCAGGAGACGGGCGTGGATTCCTATCGCAACGCCACCATCGCCATGATCGGCGACGAGGTCGCTGCCTGCATGATTGGCGGATTACCGGGGGCGCTGTACGACTTCTCCCGCATCGGGGAGAAGGCCGCCTTCTTCCAACCCGTCGTCCGCCTTGCGGCACAAGCGCCCGGGACTTGGTACATAGACGTTATCGCGGGATTCCCCGAGTTTCGCGGCTACGGGCTGGGGTCGAAGCTGCTAGTGCTCGCGGCCTCGAAGGCCGAAGAGATCGGCGCACCCGGCAATAGTCTTGTTGTCGGGAGTTGGAATACGGGCGCAACACGCCTCTACGAGCGCTGCGGATTTGAACCTGCTGCGCGCGAGCCGGCAATCTTCCCAAGCTCTTACCCGCAGTCGGGCGATTGGATCTTGATGACGCGACCGCTGAGATGACATCGAAGCCCACATTCCGCCCGGCGAGGCTGGCGGATGCCGCCACACTCACCGTGCTGATGGATATCGCCGGGGAAGGCGTGCCCAACCGGTTGTGGCTGGAGATGGCGAGACCGGGCCATTCGGCACTCGAAGTGGGCCGCGAGCGGGCACGGCGGGAGGAGGGCGGCTTCTCTTATCGACACACCACCGTCGCCGAAATCGACGATGAGATTGTGGCCTGTCTCATCGGGTATGTCCTCGATGACCCTTACGACCTCTCAGATCTTGACGACATGCCCGAACCATTTCGACCCTTGATCCGCCTTGAGGCACAGGCGCCCGGCACATGGTATGTGAATGTTATGGCGACTTTTGCCGAGTATCGGGGTCAAGGTCTGGGCACAGAGCTTCTCAATGTCGCCGCTGAGCGAACACGCGAGGCTGGCGCATCGGCCAGCAGTATTATCGTCGGAAGCTGGAACACGAGCGCAGAACGTCTGTATGTGCGCTGCGGATACCAGCCGATTGCGCGTGACACCGCCATCTTGCCAGAGTCCTATCCGCATTCAGGAGATTGGATCCTAATGGTGAGGCCGCTCCCATGACGTCCGGCACCGAATTCGATCTCATCGTCATTGGTGGAGGACCTGGCGGCTATGTGGCGGCGATCCGCGCCGCGCAACTGGGGATGCGCACAGCCCTGGTCGAACGCGAACATCTTGGCGGCATTTGCCTGAACTGGGGCTGCATTCCCACGAAAGCGCTGTTGCGTACTTCGGAGCTCTATAGGCAGATCAAAGAGGCGGAGGCGTTCGGGCTGCGCGTCAAGGGCGTGGGTTTCGATTTCGACCGGCTCATCCAGCGCAGCCGCAACGTCGCAGACAAGCTCTCGCGCGGCGTCGCCTTTCTAATGAAGAAGAACAAGATCACGGTGTTCGACGCCCACGGACGGCTCGAAGGCCAGGGACGACTCCAAGACCAAGGGCAACTCCAAGGCCAAGGCCGCGTTGCCCTAACCGCCGAGGACGGCACGATCCTCCCCTCGGTCACCGCAAAGAACATCATCATCGCAACCGGCGCCCGGGCACGCAGTCTTCCGGGGCTTAAGGCCGACGGCGAGCGTATCTGGACCTATAAGGAGGCAATGGTCCCAGCGAGCCTTCCGAAATCTCTGCTCGTGATTGGTTCCGGCGCCATCGGGATTGAGTTCGCAAGCTTCTATCGCGCCTTGGGGGTCGAGGTCACCGTTGTGGAGGTGCAGCCACGCATCCTGCCTGTCGAAGACGAGGAGATCTCCAAACTGGCGCACATGGCCTTCGTCAAACAGGGCATGACAATTCACACAGGCGCCACCGTGGAGCAGCTCCATAACGCCTCTGAAGGCGGCGTCCTAGCGCGGCTGCGAACCAGCGACGGCACGACGTCCGAGGTCACAGCGGAGCGCGTCATTCTAGCCGTGGGGATCACGGGTAACGTCGAAGGCCTCGGCCTTGAAGAGCAGGGGGTCAAGGTCGATCGGGGCCACATCGTTATCGACGAATGGTGCCGCACCGGCGCGCCCGGTGTGTACGCCATTGGCGATGTGGTCGGACCACCCTGGCTTGCGCACAAGGCCATGCATGAAGGCGTTCTATGCGTGGAGAAAATCGCTGGTGTTGACGGCGTTCATCCACTGGACCCGAGAAGCGTGCCGGGCTGCACCTATTGCACGCCCCAGATCGCGAGCCTTGGGCTCACCGAAGCCGCGGCACGTGAAGCAGGATACGAACTCAAAGTCGGTCGCTATCCGTATTCCGCCAATGGGAAGGCGATTGCCCTTGGAGAGACGGAAGGCCTCATCAAGACGATCTTCGATGCGAAGACCGGTGCGCTGCTCGGCGCGCACATGATCGGCGCGGAGGTAACAGAGCTCATCCAAGGGTTTGCGGTCGGCAAAACGCTGGAGACGACAGAGGCAGAACTCATGGCCACGATCTTTCCTCATCCGACATTATCGGAGATGATGCATGAGTCCGTCTTGGATGCGTACGGACGCGCCTTGCACATGTGATCGCGTCAGGAGGCGCATCGTGAAGTGCGGCGGCTCGACGCCGGAACAGCTAATCGTCACACAAACGGTAGGAGACGTGAAATGTCGCTCATTATCTTCCTTGTGGTAGGCCTTATTGCCGGGTTTCTCGCCTCGTATCTGATGGGCCGCAAAAACGATCTTCTCACCAATCTACTAATTGGCGTCGTCGGTGCCGTTGTCGGTGGCCTTCTAGGCGGCTTCATCGGGCTGGACGCTACGAATCTCATCGGTCAGATTATCATCGCCACCGCGGGTGCTGTCCTGTGCATTTGGCTTTGGCAGCGGATGCGCTAGGCTCGTCACGTTCGGGATAAGAAAGTAGACAAGCATGGAAGCTCAGGGTTTGTTCTCGATGCCAGGTGTCGGTTTTTTCGGCATGATCATCATCGGCATCTTAGCTGGCTACATCGCCGAGAAAATCACGGCGTCCGATCATGGCCTCTTGACGAACTTCCTGGTTGGCATCGCTGGGTCGTTCATCGGTGGTTCGCTAGCGCGCCTCGTGGGCGTCGATTTCTACGGCTGGCTTGGCAATCTCGTCGTGGCTTCCGTGGGGGCCGTGATTATTATTTGGCTTTGGCGCAAGCTTAGCGATTAGGGTCCCACTTCTCGGTTCTAAATGGTCACACTCTTGAATACGGTCGATGCGCCCAAAAGGCGACCGCGACATCCCGAAAAGGCGCATCTTCCGGACACGCCCCTGGTGCGCAAGCCTGGCTGGATTCGCGTCAAGGCGCCTGGTGCGCACGCCTTCGACGGCACCCGCGAGACCATGCGGCGTCACGGTCTCCATACAGTCTGCGAGGAAGCAGCCTGTCCCAATATCGGCGAGTGCTGGTCGAAGCGCCACGCCACCGTAATGATCATGGGAGACATCTGCACACGGGCCTGCGCCTTCTGCAATGTCACCACGGGCAAGCCCACGCATCTCGATCCACAAGAGCCAACCCGTACGGCGGACGCCATCGCGGAGCTTGGGCTGAACCACGTAGTCGTCACATCCGTTGACCGAGACGATCTTATTGACGGCGGCGCGACGCACTTTGCGATGACGATCACCGCGATCCGCGCGGTAGCGCCTCAAACCACAATCGAAGTGCTGACACCCGACTTCAAGCGCAAAGAGGGCGCCATCGAGATCGTGCTCGACGCGCATCCCGATGTTTTTAATCACAACGTTGAAACGGCGCCGTCGCTCTACCGGCGTATTCGTCCCGGCGCAGACTTTGCGCATTCCGTGTCCCTGCTAAAGGAAGCGAAGCGGCTCGACCCGGCCGTTTTCACGAAGTCGGGGATCATGGTTGGCCTCGGCGAGACGGACGACGAAGTTGTCTGTGTGATGGACGCATTGCGCACAGCCGACGTCGACTTCATGACGATCGGTCAATACTTGCAGCCCACGCGCAAACACGCCGCCGTTGACCGCTTTGTCACACCAGAGCGCTTTGCCGAATACAAGCGTATCGGAGAGGAGAAGGGCTTTCTCCTTGTCGCCTCCTCACCGCTGACCCGTTCGTCCTATCACGCAGCGGAAGACTTCGAACGCCTGAAGACCGCGCGGCTTACGAGCCTTCGTCGCTAGGCCCCCTTACACAGCATGCAGACTTACGAAACCCGACACCGTGTCGCCCATGGGGCCGAAGACATGTATGCACTTGTTGCGAACGTGGAGGATTATCCCAGGTTCCTCCCACTCTGCGAGGCACTCGATATCGTGGGCCGTGAAACCATCGACGGCAAAGAGGTGCTGACTGCAAAGATGCAGATTGGGTACAAGCTGATCCGCGAGCGCTTTACCAGCCGCGTGACGCTTGATCCGGAATCCCGCGCGATTCTTGTGGAATATGTGGACGGGCCCTTCGAGCATCTAGAAAACCGCTGGGTCTTCGAGCCACAAGAGACAGGCGGATCAGAGATCGACTTCTTCATCGCCTACAAGTTCCGCTCACGGATCTTCGAGCAACTCGTCGGCAAGCTCTTCGACAAAGCCGTCCGTAAGTACACGAACGCGTTCGAAGCGCGCGCAGACGAGGTGTACGGGACAAAGGGCAGGGCAATCACCAGCTAGTGGTGATGCTAGGCGAGCGCGCGCAACATCCGCAGCGCGCATTCCACGCTGTAGCGGCGGATTTCGTCACGGCCTATATCGCCATAGTCCATGCTCTGATGCTGTGTCGGCAGGTCGCGGCGTTCAGCGGCGAAGTGAACGAGCCCGACCGGCTTCTCCGAGGTCCCACCCCCAGGTCCGGCAATGCCGGTGATTGAGACAGCGATCGCCGCATTGCTGTGGGCCAAGGCACCGCCAGCCATCGCGCGTGCAACTTCCTCGCTCACAGCGCCATGCTTCTCAATCAGCCACGCGGGCACGCCCAGCATCTCGGACTTGGCAGCATTTGTGTAGGTGACGAACCCGCGATCGAAAACGTCCGAGGAGCCCGGAACGGATGTGAGCGCTGCGGAGACAAGGCCGCCAGTGCAAGACTCCGCTGTGGCGATCAAGTCGCCGCGCGCGCGCGCCGCATCTAGTACCTCGCCTGCTAGCACCGACAGCGCATCGTAGGTGGGCGCATCGCTCATGGCAGCGTGACTGTTGCTGTCGCCATCGCGGCAATACCTTCCTCCCGGCCAATGAACCCGAGCTGCTCATTGGTGGTCGCCTTCACGCTGACTTGGCTAACGCTTAAGCCGAGGATGTCCGCGATGGAGCCTCGCATCGCGTCACGATACGGGCCGATTTTCGGCGTCTCGCAGATCAGCGTAACGTCGGCATGCACGATCCTGCCGCCCAGCGCCGCAATACGATCTCCAGCATCCTTAAGGAACGTGTCGGAACTCGCACCACGCCAACGTATATCGGTTGGCGGGAAGTGCGCGCCGATATCCCCATCAGCGATCGTGCCGAGGAGCGCATCCGTCAGCGCGTGTAGTCCCACGTCGGCATCGCTATGCCCGAGCAAGGCTCGTGTGTGGGGAATACGGATACCGCAGAGCACGACTGCATCGCCCGGACCGAGCCGGTGGACATCATAGCCCGACCCTACGCGCGTGGTGCCAGCCGGCCCCGCGCTTTGTCGTATCAATCGATCGGCAATCATTAAGTCCTCAGCCGTGGTTAGCTTGCGATTATCTTCAGAGCCCTCGACGACGGCAACGTCGATACCGAACCATTCGGCCACGGATGTATCGTCGGTGAAGTCGAGCGTCGAATCCCGCGCTGCCGCCCGATGGGCTGTCAGGATCGCCTCGAAGTCGAAACCCTGTGGTGTCTGAGCGCGCAAGAGCCCATCGCGCGGCACAGTGCCAGAGACAAGACCTGCATCTTCGCGCTTCAGCGTGTCGGTCACAGGCAGGCAGGGCAGGGCGCCGGGCCTCGTTTCAAGGGCATCAATCACCCGCGAGATCAGCGCTTCATCGGCAAAGGGTCGCGCAGCATCGTGGATCAGAACCTTCGAGGGCGCGGTATCAGCGAGGGCCTCAAGCCCCAACCGCACACTGTCTTGCCGGCGCGCACCGCCCATGACGGCCGGCAATAGGTCTAAGGCGAAAGCGGCGCTCGCCGCCCCGAAGAGCGCCACGTCGTCAGGATGAATGACGACAAGAATATCGTGAACGCGAGGATGGGCGGCAAAGACCGAAATCGTTCGAGTCAGCATCGGCACACCACCGATCTCGCAGTATTGCTTTGGCTGCGATCCGTCAGTAAGGGCCCGCGCTCCACGCCCAGCGGCAACGATCAGCGCTGCAGTCGTCACGTGCTTTCCCTCGCGACGGCGTAACCAGCCTGCCAATTTACGTGCCTAAGTCGCTGATTCGTATAGCTGCTGCACTGCGGCATATCGATTATTGCCCCCCGGGCAAAACACACGTATGTTGCCCAATTATAGTTCATGAATTAGTCGTGCTCATAAATTATGCACGAAGTGTTTGCCATCGCATTTCGGCGGCGAGGATATAGGTATTGACGCTCTCAACCAAAACGCCTCGGGCAAGCCAAGACATCAAAGGCATGGCGTGCGAAGCGCTCGTAGAAGCGCTGCCGCACCCGCTGCTGGTCATTGGCAAAGACCTGGCCATCGATTACGTGAATCAGGCGGCCGAAGACTTCTTCCAAATGAGCTCCAGCGTCCTTTGCCGCCACAGCCTACCGGATGTGGTCGCGTTCGGCTGCCCGCTGATTGCACTCGTAGAGCAGGTCCAGCGCAATGGCACGACGGTCAATGAATATGGCGTTGAGCTGAGCTCATTCCGCTTTGAGTCCACAAAGCTGGTTGACCTCTATGGTGGCCCCGTGCCCGTTGGCAGTAACGCGGTCATGGTCATGATCCAACAGCGCAGCATGGCGCAAATGATCGAACGTCAGCTCACGCATCGTGGTGCTGCACGGTCCGTTTCCGGTCTTGCCGCGGTGCTGGCCCATGAGATCAAGAATCCGCTCTCAGGAATTCGGGGCGCAGCGCAGCTCCTGGAAGGGGACCGCGACGAAACCGACCGTACACTGACGCAGCTCATTTGTTCGGAATCAGACCGCATCTGCAACCTTGTGGACCGCATGGAGATTTTCGGCGACGAACGGCCGCTGCAGCGTGAGCCGGTGAACATCCACGACGTTCTCGATCATGTGAAGCAAGTGGCTTCGTCGGGCTTCGCAAGCCACATCAAGATCGTTGAGAACTACGATCCCTCACTTCCGCCGGTGCCCGGCAGCAGAGACAAGCTGGTTCAAGTCTTCCTCAATCTTGTCAAGAATGCCGCCGAGGCCATTGGGGACTCACGGAGTGACGGGCAGATCACTCTGTCGACCGCTTTCCGACCCGGCGTCCGTCTCTCGGTACCCGGGAGCCAAGCGCGCGTTAGCCTCCCGCTCGAAATTGCTGTCGAGGACAACGGCAGCGGCGTTCCCGCTGACCTAGTCCAGCATTTGTTCGACCCCTTCGTGACCACGAAACAATCGGGAACCGGCCTCGGCCTCGCCTTGGTTGCGAAGATCATCGGGGATCATGGCGGCATCATCGAATGCGATTCGCGGCCAAGGTACACGGTTTTCCGCGCGCTCATGCCAATGGCGAGCCGTGACAGAACGACACGAAGTGCGCCCGCGATAGAACAGAACGAAGCACAGATCTAAGAGACAGACCGAAGTATGGGAAAAGGCAATATCCTGATCGCCGACGATGACGCGGCAATCCGCACGGTCCTGAACCAGGCACTCGCACGCGCTGGCTATGCCCCGCGCGCGACCGGCAATGCCGCAACGCTATGGCGCTGGGTTAGCCAGGGAGACGGAGATCTCATCATCACGGATGTCGTGATGCCGGACGAAAGCGCATTCGACCTTATTCCCCGCATTAAGAAGTTGCGGCCAGACCTTCCGATTGTGGTCATGAGCGCACAGAACACGTTCATGACGGCCGTCACGGCCGCCGAACGCGGCGCCTACGAGTATTTGCCCAAACCGTTCGACCTAAACGAGCTCGTCTCCGTTGTGAGCCGGGCGCTGGCGGAGCCACGCAAAAAGGTTCAACCTCTGTCTGCTGAACCGTCGGACGGATTGCCGCTGATCGGACGCTGCCCGGCGATGCAGGACATTTATCGAGTCCTGGCACGGCTAACACAAACCGATCTCACTGTGATGATCACCGGCGAGTCCGGCACAGGCAAAGAACTTGTTTCTCGGGCGCTCCATGAATACGGCAAGCGGCGCAATGGGCCGTTTGTAGCGATCAACATGGCCGCTATTCCCCGCGAACTCATTGAGTCAGAATTGTTCGGGCATGAAAAGGGGGCCTTCACAGGCGCTCAAACACGGCATGTGGGCCGGTTCGAACAAGCCGAGGGTGGTACGCTTTTCCTGGATGAGATTGGAGACATGCCGATGGAGGCGCAAACGCGCCTCCTGCGCGTGCTGCAAGAGGGGGAGTATACGACCGTAGGCGGACGAACGCCGATCCGGACCAATGTAAGGATCATCGCCGCCACAAATCGCGATCTGCAACAGCAAATCGACCAAGGGCTGTTTCGCGAAGACCTATACTATCGGCTCAATGTCGTGCCGTTGCGTCTGCCGCCCTTGCGCGAACGGCTTGAGGACATCCCGGACTTGATACGCCATTTCCTGGCGATCGCCGAGAAAGAGGGCCTTCCGCCCAAGAGTTTCGAGGCCGGCGCCATTGAACGGCTCAAGCGCCACAACTGGCCCGGCAATGTGCGAGAGCTAGAGAATTTGGTCCGCCGGCTATCCGCCATCTACACTCAAGACATCGTGACCGTGGACATGGTGGAGAGCGAGTTCGCACCAGCGGCGCGGCCGGCTCAATTCAACGATGCCGCCGAAGCAACGGCTGATCTTTCCGAAGCGGTGGAACGCTACCTCGGCGACTATTTCATGAGCTTCGGCCAAGACCTGCCGCCGGCAGGGCTCTACACGAGGATTCTGCGCAAAGTGGAATCTCCCCTGATCACGGCGGCCCTTGCGGCCACGCGCGGAAACCAAATCCGCGCCGCGGATTTGCTCGGCGTGAACCGCAACACGCTGCGAAAGAAAATTCGCGACCTTGGGATTAAGGTCATCCGGACCCCGGCAGCTTAGACCTAGGCAGCCCCTCTGCCGCATCCCATGTCCGGGCTGGGAAGCACGTTCCATACAGTACGTTTAGCGCCAAACCTGTCGCCAAAGCGCCACATTGTGATCTTATTGCATCATGCCTGTGGTCAATTTGCCGCGTCCATGCGGTTCGGTTTAAGGCCGAACGCGGGACTTGGGAGGGAGAGCACGCCACCTTGCGCGACCCCGAGCCAGATAAGAAAATAAGTCGAGCGAACAAAAAGTTAGGCGCTCAACCAAAAGCCACGCCTGAACGCGATACAGAGGGCCAACCAGCGGTCCCGGCAAAACGCCGGCGCCTACAGGTTACGCTTGGCCTGATCATTATGGTCCTGTCCCTCTGCGCGGGACTTGCGACCTACCTCGTCCTGACCGGCCTCACGCCCATCGTCCCCACGCAGGACGTCGTGGTGACCACTTTGCTGATCAACGCGGTGCTCGTCGTCGCGATGATCGGTTTGATCGCGTGGCAGGTGACCGGGCTCTGGCTTGCCAAGCGGCGCCACGAGGCCGGCGCCCAGCTGCATGTTCGGATTGTGAGCCTATTCAGCGTGATCGCTGTCGTACCCGCGATCGCCCTCGCGGTCTTTGCCAGCATTTCGCTCGATCGCGGTCTCGATCATTGGTTCTCAAGCCGAACGAAAGACATCATTCAGAACTCCATCAACGTTGCCACGGCCTATCTCCAAGAACATGGCCAAGTCATCCGGGCAGACACGGTTGGCATGGCCAAGGATATCGATGAGGCCGTCGAGCTTGTTCGCGCGCGCCCGCAAGGGTTTGGCAACTTCCTGCGCGCTCAGGCCGGCATCCGCGCTATTCCGGCCGCGTATCTGATCGACAGCAGCGGCCAGATGCTGGCGACGGCTGCATCCATGCAGAACATTCCCTTCCGGGCACCTCCCTCCGAAGCCATAGACCTTGCGAAGAAAGGGCAGGTGATTGTCATCGCGCCTGGCAAGACCAGCCTGGTGGGTGCAATCAAGAGCCTGGAGAATTTTGACGATACGTATCTCTACGTCATCCGCCCTGTGAATGCGCAGGTGCTTCAGCAATTGCGGGCCACGCGGGCAAGCGTTGCCGAGTATCAACGTCTCGAGCAACGGCGGGCCGGCGTCCAGGTCGCCTTTGGCCTGATGTATGTCGCTATCGCGCTTACCCTGCTTCTTTCCGCAATCTGGATCGGCATGTGGTTCGCGAACCGGCTTGTTGCGCCCATTGGACAGTTGATGGGCGCCGCCGAGGAAATCAGTCACGGCAATCTTGGGGTAGAGGTCGACGTCGATCCCGCCGACGGCGATCTCGCCGTACTCGGCTCAACGTTCAATACGATGGCATCGGAACTCAAGACCCAGCGCGACGAACTCGTCGGCGCCAACGCTACGCTCGACGAGCACAACCGGTTCATGTCCGCCGTGCTCTCAGGTGTAACGGCGGGTGTCGTCGGCGTCGACGCGAATGGCACCGTCAATCTCGTAAACCCCTCGGCAGAGGAACTGTTGAAGTTGAAGGGGGCCGACCTCGTTGGAAAACAGCTTGCGGACGCGGTGCCGGAGTTCGGGCCTCAGCTGAAGCGTGCCCGGAAACAAGGCCGCCGGTCGGCGACCGACCAGGTCTCAATTCGGCGTCGCGGCTCGGAGCGCAACTTTGCGGTTCGCGTGACAAGCGAGGGCGACGGCCAGGGGTATGTTGTCACGTTTGATGACATCACCGAGCTGGTTATAGCGCAGCGCTCCACGGCCTGGGCCGACGTCGCACGCCGCATCGCCCATGAGATCAAGAATCCGCTGACGCCGATCCAGCTTTCGGCGGAACGCATTCGCCGGAAGTACGGGAAGGTTATCACCGAGGATCGCGACATCTTCGAGCAGTGCACCGACACGATCGTACGGCAAGTATCAGACATCGGACGAATGGTCGATGAGTTCTCAGCCTTCGCCCGCATGCCCAAACCCGTCATGGAGATGCACGATGTCCGCGAGATTGTGCGGGAGGCTGTTTTTCTCTTCCAGGTCAGCCGCCCGGACATCGATTTCACGCTCGATCTACCGGACAAGCCGGTTATGACCATGTCCGATCAGCGCCTTCTCACGCAGGCCGTCACGAATCTCGTGAAGAACGCCAGCGAGGGTATCGATACCGCTGTCGAAAACGATCCAGATCGAGCAGGGACCGGCGCCATCATCGCGAAAGTGACCTCAAGGGGTGACCGGGTCCACATAACGATTATCGACAACGGCTGCGGCCTTCCGAAGGAGGACCGCGACCGCCTCATCGAGCCCTACATGACAACCCGCGTCAAAGGCACGGGGTTGGGATTGGCCATCGTGCAACGCATCACAGAACAGCACGGCGGCAAACTGCGGTTGGCCGATGCGCCGAAGCACAATGGCAAGGTGGAAGGGGCATCGGTGCGCATCGATCTGCCGATCGTCGCACGCGAGGAACCAGAGATGGACGTTGACGTCGACTCTGGAACCAAGCCCGAAAAGAGTGAAGCGTCTGCCGAAGAAGAGGAAGTTACCCATGGCGTCTGACATCCTGATTGTCGACGATGAGGCCGATATCAGGGAGCTCATTTCCGGCATCCTGGAGGACGAAGGGCACGGGACAAGGCTCGCTAAAGACAGCGACGAAACCCTGCAAGTCATCGAAGAGCGACGCCCTTCGCTCGTTATTCTCGACATTTGGCTCCAAGGCTCGCGGCTGGACGGCCTCGACCTATTGGAGGAGATCAAAAAGGCTCACCCGGATTTGCCGGTGATCATCATCAGCGGCCATGGCAACATCGAGACGGCTGTATCGGCCATCCAGCGGGGCGCATACGACTATATCGAGAAGCCCTTCAAGGCCGACCGGCTTGTGCTCATTACCGCGCGGGCGCTCGAAACCTCAAAGCTCAAACGCGAAAACAAAGAACTCCGCGAACGCAGCTCATACTCTTTCGAGATGGTTGGAAAATCGGCGGCGGTCGCACAGCTCCAGCAGGCCATTGAGAAGGTCGCGCCCACCAACAGCCGTGTACTGATTAGCGGTCCCTCCGGCTGCGGTAAGGAACTCGCGGCCCGTGTGATGCACGCAAAATCTCAGCGCGCTGAAGGGCCATTTGTCGTTCTGAATGCCGCCGCGATGGTGCCCGACCGAATGGAGTTGGAACTCTTTGGCACGGAGGAGGGGACCGGGTCCGGACCCCGCAAGGTTGGCGCTCTTGAAGAGGCCCATGGTGGAACGCTCTATATCGACGAAGTGGCCGACATGCCACTTGAGACCCAAGCAAAGATCCTGCGTGTCCTTGTCGAGCAGCGTTTTCAGCGCCTCGGCGGCGGACCGAAAGTGCACGTGGATGTCCGCGTGGTCTCCTCGACCAGCCACGATCTGCAAAAAGAAATCTCCGCCGGCCGCCTGCGCGAGGATCTCTATCACCGCCTAAACGTGGTGCCGATCCGCATTCCAGGGCTTGCCGAGCGCCGCGAGGACGTTCCCGACCTCGTACGCTACTTCGTCCAGACGATCTCGGTCGCTTCAGGTCTTGCTCCCCGCCGAATTGGCGAGGACGCAATGGCTGTTCTGCAATCTCACGAGTGGCCCGGCAACGTCCGGCAACTGCGCAACAACGTTGAACGTTTGATGATCCTCGTGGGCGGGGATGCGGACACGATCGTGACGGCCGACATGCTTCCGGATGAGATTGTCTCGCCCGTGCCGTTGACGCCCAATGGAGCGGGTGGGGAGCACCTTATGTCGCTCCCATTGCGGGATGCTCGTGAGATTTTCGAGCGCGAGTACCTGCTCGCCCAAGTCAACCGGTTTGGTGGCAATATTTCTCGAACGGCCGAGTTCGTGGGGATGGAGCGCTCGGCGCTGCATCGGAAACTTCGCGCCCTTGGTGTCAATTCGAATGAAAGGAACGCCGCAATGCGTTAGGGTTTTTTGGTGACTCGCTATTCGCGGAAGCACATTAACGGAATTCGACGTAAGTCGAATACTTTATGGGCGCAAACTATGGTTGCGTCTTAACAGCAATTTAGAGCCGGTTCGTCTCAATTCGGTGCTGTATTTGAGACCAAGCGTGAACCCAAGGGACAATAAGCCCATGCCGACAGAGCGCACGCAAAGTTTGCAAGACACATTCCTGAATCACGTTCGAAAAGCCAAAATTCCGCTCACAATCTTTCTGGTCAACGGCGTAAAACTGCAAGGCGTCGTCACCTGGTTTGATAATTTTTGCGTTCTGCTGCGGCGCGACGGGCATTCGCAGTTGGTTTACAAGCATGCGATATCAACGATTATGCCAGGCCAACCGATCCAACTAGCCGATATCAGCGATGCGGAAGGTACCGCGGAATAATTGCGTCCGACTGACCCCAAAAAGCTCACAAGCCAAAAGGGACAAAAAGAGCGCAACGGGGAGCGCGAGAACGCGAGCACGCGTTCAGTCGTCTTCGCGCCGATCCTAGATGCAAAGGCGGGTCGGTCGCGGCGTGAAAACCCACGCGGAAAGACGGACAACTCGTCCGATCGGACGCCACAGGCACGGCTGGAAGAGGCTGTCGGCCTCGCTGCCGCAATCAATCTCGAAATCCGCGCCCGTGGCGTGGTGCCGGTGCCGCAACCAAAACCCGCGACCCTGTTTGGGTCTGGCAAAGTCGAAGAGCTCGCGGGCGTCGTGCGTATGGAAGATGCCGAGCTGGCAATCGTTGACCATCCGCTAACACCGGTCCAGCAGCGCAATCTGGAAACAGCCTGGCAATGCAAAGTACTCGACCGAACAGGTCTTATTCTTGAGATTTTTGGCGAGCGCGCTCGGACAAGGGAAGGGCGGTTGCAAGTTGAGTTGGCTCACCTCGTCTACCAAAAGAGCCGCCTGGTTCGCTCCTGGACTCACCTTGAGCGGCAGAGAGGTGGCTTCGGCTTCCTTGGCGGCCCAGGCGAGACCCAGATTGAGACCGATAGACGCTTGCTGTCCGAGCGCATCACGAAAATTCAGAAAGAGCTTGAGCATGTGCGCCAGACGCGCACGCTTCACCGCAAGTCGCGCCAGCGCGTCCCGTATCCAGCCGTCGCGCTCGTGGGCTACACCAATGCGGGCAAGTCGACGCTGTTCAACACGCTGACCGGCGCGGAGGTCTTGGCCCAGGACATTCTGTTCGCCACGCTGGACCCGACTATTCGGGCCCTTGCATTGCCCAATGGATCGAAGTCCGTGATGTCAGACACGGTGGGCTTTATCTCAGACCTCCCGACGACCCTTGTCGCAGCGTTCCGAGCAACACTTGAAGAGGTTCAAGAGGCGGACCTCATCCTCCATGTTCGCGATATCTCGGATGGCGCGACCGCCAGTCAACGAGCTGACGTAAATGCGGTTCTTGCGGATCTCGGTATCAATGCGGACGAGGAGCCCGACCGAGTCCTCGAGGTCTGGAACAAGGCCGATCTGCTCGACGCGACGGAACTGGAACACGCACACAACGAGGCAGCACGGCACAATGCGATCGTCGTATCCGCCGTAAGCGGGCAAGGCCTCGATACGCTGCTCACGGAGATTGAAACGCGGCTTAATCAGCGCCGGCAAACCCTTGAGGTTGTTGTGCAACCGCAAGAAGGCGCGCTGTCGAATTGGATTTACGAGAACTGCGAAGTGATGAGCCGGGTGGACCTTGGCGACGGCGCGGTTTCCTTACGCATTCGCGTCGCGCCGGAGAAGCGCGACAAGCTCGCCCGCGTCGCTGGCGCGTCACGGCTTCAGGCAGCGGCCGAGTAGGGGCGCCCTACGCTGCACTCCCGCTCGAAGTGTTATCAATGGCAGCTTTCTCCGCACGCTTTGCTGCGTTCCAAAGCGCCTCCATCTCGTCAAGGTCGGCCTCTTTCGGGCTACGGCCTTCAGCAGCCAGCGCTGCCTCCATGAACTTGAACCGGCGAATGAACTTCGCGCAGGTGCCGCGCAGTGCCGATTCTGGGTCCAGGCCAAGACGCCGGCCAACATTGGCCAGCACGAAAGCAACGTCGCCAAACTCGTCGGCGATACGTGCTTGCGGCTCGCCACTTGCGATGGCTTCTTTCAGCTCCGCAAGCTCTTCTTCGACCTTGCCGATGATCAATCCGACCTCAGACCAATCGAAACCAACATCCGCCGCACGCTTTTGAAGCTTGGCGGCGCGCGTTAGCCCCGGCATGCCCACGGGCACGTCGTTCAGAATGCTGGTGTGATCCGTCGCTTCCCCGCGCTCAGCTTTCTCCTCAGCCTTGATCTGCTCCCAGAGCCCTGAGCCGAGAAATGCATCGCGCCGGGAAGTGTCCTCGAACACATGCGGATGGCGCCGGATCATCTTCCGCGTGATCGCGTCGGCCACTTCGTCGAAGGAGAACGATCCTTCTTCACTCGCCATTTGCGCGTGATAGACCACCTGTAGCAGCAGATCGCCAAGCTCGTCCTTGAGGCCAGCCTTGTCGCCACGCTGAATGGCGTCGGCCACTTCGTAAGCTTCCTCGATCGTGTAGGGGGCGATGGTCTCGAAGCTCTGCTTCACATCCCAAGGACAACCGGTTTCGGGATCTCGCAGCCGTGCCATGACGGCGAGAAGATCGGCGAGCGTGTACGTCTCGTCAGCAGCCTTGATGCGTAATTCGCTCATCACATCAGTCTCGTAGTGCGGAAAGCCTCGGAGGTAGTTTTCTGCGCCCAATCATTGCCTTAGGGGACAATCCTGAACCACCCAACATTCATATCCGGAATTCGCATAAGGTATATTATGGAAAATATCCGATAGACGTGTTGGAGGGATGGCGGCCCGTGCAGAGCCCCATCCCACCCAAATGTGGAAGCCCTAGCGGCGCTCGTACTGATCGCGGATCAGACGGTCCAGCAGACGCACGCCGAAGCCCGAACCCCAACTGCGATTGATGTCACTGGCTTCCGATCCCATCGCGGTGCCGGCGATGTCGAGATGCGCCCAAGGCGTATCCGGTTTGATGAAACGCTGCAGGAACTGTGCGGCGGAGATCGAGCCGCCCCAGCGGCCGCCGGTATTCTTGATGTCGGCGACCTTCGAATCGATGAGCTTGTCGTATTTCGGACCAAGCGGCAGACGCCACAGTTTCTCGCCGGTCTCCAATCCGGCCGTGATCAACTCTTCGGTCAGTTCATCGTTGTTCGAGAATATGCCCGCATGCACCTTGCCGAGCGCGACCATGACGGCGCCGGTGAGCGTGGCGAGATTGATAACAGCCTTCGGATTGTACTTCTCCTGGACGTACCAGAGGCAGTCGGCCAGGACCATGCGCCCTTCCGCGTCCGTGTTGATGACCTCAATCGTCGTCCCGGACATCGCCTCGACGACATCGCCAGGCCGTGTGGCATTTCCACTCGGCATGTTCTCCACCAAGCCGATGACGCCAATCGCATTCACCTTCGCTTTGCGTTCGGCAAGCGCGAGCATGAGACCGGCCACGCAGGCCGCGCCGCCCATGTCGCCCTTCATGTCCTCCATACCGCCAGGTGGCTTCAGAGAGATGCCGCCGGTGTCGAACGTGACGCCTTTGCCCACGATCGCAATCGGGTCTCCGCCCTTCTGACCGCCGCCCTTCCACTGCATGATCGCCATGTGGCTGGGGTTCTCGCTGCCTTGTCCAACGGCAAGAAGCGCGCCCATTCCAAGCCGCTTCATTTGAGCCTCGCTCAGAACCGTCACTTGAACGCCGGCTTTGGCGAGCGTCTTCACCCGAGATGCAAACTCAGCGGGGTTGAGAACGTTGGCCGGCTCGTTGACGAGATCACGCGCGAAATTGACGCCGTTAAGGACAGCGCGTTCCGAACCAAAAGCGCGCGTAGCCGCCCGCGGATCCTCGTAATGGATGACGAGCTTCTTCAGCGTTTTTGCATCGTCGTCTTTGTCGGACTTCTTGGACTTGTACTTGTCGAAGCTATAGTTCCGAAGCTGCGCGCCGAGCGCAAAGTCTGCCGCATTTTCGGGTGAGATCTCGTCTCGCGCCGCTTCGAGATAAATATGCGCTGTGTCCCCTTCCCGGCCTGTAAGCTTGCCTCGCACGGCACCGCCAAGATTGATCCAGTCGTCGTTGGCAAAGTCCTTTGGTTTTCCGAGACCGACAAGAAGAATCCGGGTGAACTTGACGCCTTGCGGCGCAAGTACGTCGACGCTCGCACCTTTCTTGCCCTTGAAGCCGGCAATCTTCGCAGCATCCCGCAAGACCCCTTTGGTCTTCTTATCGAGAGTCTGCGCAGCTGATGAAAACCGGTTTCCCTCCTCTGCGAATACAACAGCGGTGCCGTCGGCCGCAGCGGCGGACAGGCTGGCAAAGGACAACGTCGTCGAATTGGTCAAAGTAAGCTCCATTGGTGGGTCGCACCGTCCTGAGGAAGAGACGGTCGTCGGCAGGGAATTGCCTTCGCGGGCGCCCGCGCGCCCGTGGTGCAACAATGCAACAGCGGCAGGAAATCGTTCGTCGTAGGTAAGTGTTGCCGCATACGAAAGCAACCCATAGCAAATGGCCGAAATTCCGCCACGTTAAACTGGTCAAATTTCTAATAGAAACCAGCCGGTTGACGTGAATTTGGGGGCATTTTCACGCGGTGCGGTTTCGATACGTTTAGGGGACATCGAAAACTCAGGCTCATGACGCTCTTTAGCCGATACATGTTTCGGCAGGTGACGGGTGCGTTTCTCCTCATCTTGCTCACGCTGACGGCCATTATCTGGCTGGCTACAGCGTTGAAACAGCTCGATCTTATTACGTCGCAAGGTCAGGGCCTGAGCATTTTTTTCCAGATGACGGCCCTCAGCCTTCCGAGCTTGATCACCCTCATCGCTCCCAATGCCGTCCTGATGGCGGCCCTCTACACGCTCGATCGGATGAACGGCGACAGTGAAATCATCGTGATGACAGCCGCTGGCGCGACGGTTTGGCGGATTTGCCGCCCCCTAATCGCCCTCGCCCTCATCGTGAGCACGCTCATTTTGCTGGTGAATGTGTTCCTCAATCCGGCCTGCATGCGCGCGCTGCGCGACCTCATCACCCAAGTACGCGCAGACCTAATCTCGCAAGTCCTTCAACCAGGACGGTTTTCTAGCCCCGAGCGGGGTTTGACCTTCCACATTCGAGGGCGCGCACCCGACGGCGAGCTGGAAGGCCTCCTCTTCCACGACGAACGAGATCCGAAACAGGTCATGAGCTATCTGGCTGAGAGAGGCCGAATTCTCAGCAACGATGCCGGCAGCTTTCTGATCATGTTCGATGGTTATGTCCATCGCTACAACGCGAACGATGAAGAAAAAGCGGTCCAGATCATCGAATTCGATCAAAACATGGTCGATCTATCTAAGTTGACTGCTACAGGAGGAAATCGAAAAAAACTTGAGCCGAAACAAATGTCGATCACGGAACTCATACATCCTCCGGCGGATGACGAGATTTCAGATAAAGAATACGGGCTCTTGCGCTACGAATTACACGAACGATTAGCAACGCCCTTATATCCACTTGCCTTTATCTTCCTCGCAATTGCGCTCATGGGTCAGGCGCGGACGACTCGTGAGAGTAGATGGGGGCAGATTCTCACGGTTTTTGGGCTTGCTGTCGCCATCAGGGTCGCCGGCATCATGGCCGGAAATCTGGTCACGTTGAATGCGTGGGCGGTGATCTTGGTATATGCTATTCCAATCGGGGCGATTCTGATTGCGGCGTGGACGGCGCACGTTAGAATGTCGCCAGAACTGCGGTCCAAGCTGAACTTTGAGCTCAAGTTTCAGCCTAAAAACATAAAGTTGTGGACTGCACGAGGGGTACAGACGGGGTGAAGGCGCAGATGCCAGGCATCAGTGCACGTGGAACGCTCGCGCGGTATTTTTCTGCGCGTTTCCTCGCCGCTATGGTGGCGATGTTCCTAGTCTGCTGCGTATTGATCTTCTTTGTTGACTTCATCGAGATTCTACGGCGCTCGGGAAAATACTCGAACGAAGCGTCGGGTTTTCTTTTGGTGTGGATCACGCTCCTGCGTCTGCCATCGTTCTCCGAACTCACCCTACCCTTCGCCGTTCTCATCGGGACGATCGTGATCTTCCTGATGCTTAGCCGTACCTCCGAACTTGTCGTCTTGCGCGCTGCGGGCGTTTCGGTTTGGCAGTTCACCCTTCCTGCCATTCTCGTCGCCTTCCTGCTCGGGATCGGATTCGTAACCGTCTACAACCCGGTTGCGGCATACGCACGCGGCGAGGCCGAACGGCTCTATGCAGCCGCTTTCGGTAGAGGCGACTCCTTCCTGCAATCGGCAGGAAGAAAAGGCGGTGCCTGGTTACGTGAAGATGGCGCGGACGGCCCCTCCGTGATCCATGCGCTACGCGTTCTGAACCAAGGACTCGAATTGCGTGGCGTATCTGTCTTTCACTACACCCCCGACCACAAACTGAGTGAGCGTATCGAAGCCAAACGTGCCGTCCTGAAGAACGGCCGTTGGCATTTGGAACAGGCTTGGGTCAGCGCCCCGGGACGCGAGCCGGTTCTGCATGAGAACTATTTGCTGAGTACCTATCTGACCCCAACGCAGGTGCGCGACACGCTCGGCACCGTCTACTCGATTTCGTTCTGGGACCTTCCCAACTTCATCGAGATAGCCGAGCGCGCCGGCTTGCCTGCCACACAGTACCGCGTGCAGTACCAACTACTCTTGTCGCGACCGTTCTTGTTGGTCGCAATGGTCCTCATCGCGGCAACTTGCTCGTTGCAGAGCTTCCGCTTCGGCAACGTGCAAATCAACGCGGTGTTCGGACTAGCGGCGGGATTTGCGTTCTTCGTCTTTGCGGAAGTATCCCGAAACTTCGCCATGTCCGGCCTGACTTCAGCCGTCGCGGCGGCTTGGATTCCCGTCATCGTCGCCATGTCGCTCGCACTCACTGTGCTCTTGTACAGAGAGGACGGCTGACCATGCGCGCGATCGTGACACTTCTCCAAAACGTGCGCCGGGCCCTGCCCGGCCTTGGCGCGTCTTATGCGCAACGACTATCAGTGACCGCTTGCGTTCTCTCGCTGTCCGTTTGCGCGCTCGTTGCAACGAATGACCGCGCTCGCGCGCAGGCACAAACCGACCTTGAGCAGATTGTTCAGGCGCCGGATGTCAGCTCCTCGGATCCCATGCTGCTGCAAGCTGATGAGCTGATCTACGAGAACAACAACTCCCGTGTGACCGCGCAAGGAAACGTCGAGGTCTATTACGGGGACTACACGCTTCTCGCCGATCGGATCGTTTACGACCGCAGCGCCAATACGCTGGCGGCCGAGGGCAACGTCCGGATGAAAGACCCCAATGGCGCCGTGATCACCGCCAACGACCTGACGCTCACGGACGACTTCCGGGATGGCTTCGTTGATGCGCTGAAATTTGTGACGCAGGACGACACGCGTATCACCGCGCAATCCGCATCGCGCGAAGCGGGCAACGTTACGGTCTTCGAGAAAGGCATGTTCACGCCTTGTAAGGTCTGCCGGGAAAACCCCGACAAGGCTCCAACCTGGCGCATCCGCGCAGGCAAGATCACGCATAAGCGTGATGAGGCGAAGATTGCGTTCAACAATGCGACCTTCGATTTCTTCGGCGTGCCCGTTCTGTGGGTGCCCTACTTCCAGACCGCCGACCCCACGGTTAAACGCAAGTCGGGTTTCCTGATCCCATCCTATGGCCACTCAAACCAGCTCGGCAGTTCGGTTCAGGTTCCCTACTACTTCGCCCTGTCTGATTACTACGATTTCACGTTTGCACCCATGTGGACGGAGAAAGCAGGAACGTTGCTCTGGGGCGACTGGCGGCAACGAACGGCTAACGGCGGATACAATCTTGAGCTGGCGGGTGTCTTCGACAACGTTAACGACGAGTTGAGCCCGGCTTTGGGCGACGACTTCCGCGGCAGCATCAAGACCAAGGGCCGCTTTGCGCTCGACCCCTATTACTCTTGGGGATGGGACGTCCTGCTGGAAACGGACGAAACTTTCCGGCGCTTCTATAACCTCGACTCACGCCTGCGGACCGATCGGATCTCACAGATCTATCTAGAAGGCCTGCGCGGCCGAAACTACTTCTCGACGCGCTTTTATAACACGCAGAGCCTATTGTTCACCGACGAGGAATTCTCTGAGTCCGTCGTCTACCCAATCATCGATTACGACTACATCGTCGACTCACCGATCCTCGGTGGCGAGCTAAGCTTCAACAGCAACACGATGGTGTTTTCGAGCGCCGACGGCACAGACTCCAACCGCTTCATTATGCAGGCAAATTGGCGGCGTCAGATGGTTGACGGCATCGGCCAGGTGTTCACGCCCTTCGGCCGATTGCGCGGTGATGTCTATAGTCTCGACAATCCTGGCGTCCTCGAGTTGGGCGGCACCGAAGATGTCACTGTCGACAACCCAGTGGCGATTGCTTCGAACCGTGACAATGGAACGATTTGGCGCGGCAACGCGGTTGCCGGCCTTGAGTATCGCTATCCCTTCGTGACCTCGACTGGAAACGTTACGCACACGATCGAACCGATTGGACAGATTATCGCGCGGCCCGATGCCATCGGCGATCAGCAAGAGATTCCCAACGAGGATGCCCTTAGCTTGGTGTTCGACGACACCATCCTGTTTGATATCGATAAGTTCTCTGGGTACGACCGGATCGAAACAGGCACGCGGGCCAATGTTGGGATCGGTTACACCGCTCAGCTTGTAAGCGGCGGCTATGCACGGGCAGTGTTCGGCCAGAGTTACCAAATCGCCGGCGACAATGAATTCGACAACACGTTTTATCAGAATAGCGGCCTATCGACGAGCAACTCGGATTACGTGACGGGTGTGTACATTCAAACCGTGTACGGCTTTGCTCTGACTGGACAAGCGCGCTTTGACCAAGATTCATTCGACATGGTCCGAACCGACCTTGGCTCGAGCCTCAACTATGGTCCTATCCAGGCCCGTGCGAATTACGCCAAGGTGCCTGGTACAATCGAGTCCAGCGACGTGACACCAAATCTCACGAATGTGGTGAATGCGGACGATGCCGAAGAGATCTTGCTCGCCGGCGCCCTTGCTATTACGGATGAATGGTGGCTGCTCGGTAATTTGCGCTATGACATTTCCGACTCTCAAACGATCACTGACGGTCTTGGTCTCCGCTACCAGGACGACTGTTTCAAGATCGACGTGACGTATCAGCGTTCATTCATTGAGGACCAGGACATCGAACCCGATGAACGCTTCGTCTTCACATTCGCATTGAAGCATCTCGGCGAGTACACAACCAGCCTCGATGCCGGCACCGGCACGAGCGGTAACGCCTCAGGATTTGTAGATTGATCACTGACGCAAAACAGAGCATGACGGACCGTCTCCTAACAGCCGCGTTGGTTGTGCTGATGCTAATGGTTGCCTGTGGTGCTAAAGCGCAGGACGTCTCAATCAAGATCTTGGTCAACGACGATCCGATCTCCGACTACGACATCGCACAGCGTGCGCGCTTCTTACAGCTCACTGCTAAAGAGCAGCCCGGCCCCGCGTTGAATCAGAAAGCCACGGAGATGCTGATCACAGAGCACCTGCAGCTCCAGGAGGGACGGAAGCTCGGCATCACGCCTAGCGAGGCTGAGGTTACCCGCGTCATTGGAGGCATGGCCTCGCAGAACAATCTTGACGTCAATGGGTTGAAGACGGCCCTGGGACAAGCAGGCGTTAACATCAGCACGCTCAGGAGCCGCATTGGCGCCCAGGTGGTTTGGCAGCGCGTTGTGCAACAGAAATTCCGTCGCGAGGTTAGCGTCAATGATGCGCAGATTGACGAAGCGCTCGCACAAGCTGGCGGCGGCTCATCGTCAGGCGGCATCAAGCAGCTACGCCTTCCATTGCCTAACGGAGCGAACCAGCAAACGGTCGCGGCGAAGGTCGCTGAGGCCGAGAACCTACGGGCCAGATTCCGCGGTTGCGGTAGCGTTCAGAGCTTAGCTCAGGGCATTCAAGGTGCGACGATCCGCAATCTCAAAGTCCAGGACTCCGCAACGCTAGGGTCTCCTGCCCGCATCCTCTTGCGAAATGCCAAGGTCGGACAAATGACGCCCCCCACCGTGAGCCGTGCTGGCGTTGAACTCTACGCGGTCTGCGCAACTCAAGCGGCTGGACCGACGGACGGCCTAACCGTCCGAGAAGAGGCGCAACGCAAGATCATGAACACGGAGCTTCAGGGAAAAGCGGAGGACTATATCAAGGAGGTCCGCGAAAAGGCCCTTATCGAATACCGCTAACGGCAATGTTCCTCCGCAACAAGGCATGCTAGGCCATTGCGCATGTCAGTCTCGGCCGCCACGCCCATCGCCCTTACCATCGGTGACCCCGCCGGCATCGGTCCAGACATCACGCTGCTTGCCTTCGAGGCGCGGCACCGCGAACAGATCCCGCCCTTCGTTTTTCTCGGCGACAAAACAATACTGAAGGCTCGCGCCTCAGAGCTTGGCCTTGACGTGCGCATCGAGACGATAACAAGCCCTGGGGACGCGGTTGATCTCTTCGACGATGCCTTGCCGCTCCTTCCGATCCCAGTACCCGTGCCGGTCCAAGCAGGTAAGCCGGAGCCTGGCGCCATGGCGGCCGTGACCGCCTCCATTGAGGCCGCGACAGAAATGGTTCAGTCGGGCGAGGCACGCGCGATCGTAACCAATCCGATTTCGAAATCGGGCCTATACCAGGCGGGCTTCGAATTTCCGGGGCACACGGAGTATTTGGCGGCGCTGGCCACAAGCAACGGACAGACGCCGCACCCCGTGATGATGCTGGCGTCCGATACCCTCAAGGTCATCCCCGCGACAATCCATATCCCGTTGAAAGACGTCCCCGAGGCGCTGACCCAAGACCTGCTCGCGAAGACCATCGCGATCACGGACCACGACATGCGGCAGCGCTTCGGATTCGCGCGGCCACGCATAGCTGTTAGCGGGCTGAATCCTCACGCCGGAGAAGACGGAACGCTCGGCCGCGAGGAAGCTGATACGATAGCGAGTGCGATCGCCGCGGCACAGTATGCGGGCCTTGATGTTAGTGGCCCCTACCCAGCAGACACGCTGTTTCACCAGGCCGCTCGAGAGCGCTACGATGTGGCAATCTGCATGTACCACGATCAGGCCTTGGTGCCCTTTAAGACCCTCGCCTTCGATGAGGGAGTCAACGTGACGCTCGGGCTCCCCTTCGTGCGCACCTCACCCGACCATGGCACAGCGTTCGACATCGCCGGCACGGGCAAGGCAAACCCAAGAAGCCTCATTGAAGCGCTACGCTTAGCGGACGCGATGAGCGCCGCGGGCGTCAGCGAAGCCGCATGACGACACCGGACGGGCTGCCTCCCTTACGCGAGGTCATCCGAAAGGCCGGCCTCTCGGCAAAAAAGAGCCTCGGCCAGAACTTTCTGCTCGATCTTAACCTAACAAGACGGATTGCCCGTTCCGCAGGACCGCTAGAAGGCGTCACCGTCGTTGAAGTTGGCCCCGGCCCGGGTGGCCTTACGCGCGCGCTCCTTCTAGAGGGCGCCGACAAGGTCATTGCGATCGAACGCGATGAACGCTGCGTGCCGCCGCTTGAGGACATTGCCGCAGCCTATCCGGGCCGGCTCGATATCGTGAGCGGAGACGCGAGGGAAATCGACTATGCGGCCTTGCCCATTCGAGGAGCCGCGCGTCTTGTGGCGAACCTTCCCTATAGCGTGGGGACACCACTTCTTGTTGGCTGGCTCAAATCCCATCCCTGGCCGCCCTGGTTCGACAGCTTGGTGCTCATGTTCCAACGGGAGGTCGCTGAACGCATCGTTGCGACGCCGGGGAGCAAGGAATACGGCCGTCTCGCCGTCCTGTCTCAGTGGCGTACAGACCCGCGCATTCTCTTCTCGCTTCCGCCCGAGGCCTTCACGCCAAGACCTAAGGTGGCCTCCGCAGTGGTAAAGCTCCTCCCGAAGCAACAGCCAGAACCACCCTGCGACGTCCGGGTACTAGAACGCGTGACGGCAGCGGCATTCGGCCAGCGGCGCAAGATGCTCCGAGCTGGCCTCAAGCAAGTCACGCCTGATCCGGAAATGCTATTGACCGGCCTCGGGCTAGATCCCAAAGCTCGGGCGGAGACGTTGCAGATCAGTGACCTTTGTAGAATCGCCAACGCACTCGCAAACGGCGCATGAAGAAGTATCTGACGCGATTCGGCGTTCAGAGCTCAGTCAGTAGACCCTGTACAAAACCATCGAGGCCCGTAAGCCGGGATCGCTTCAAGCGCTCCGCCGCAAGCACCGCATGCACGGCCGCAACAGACTGATCCACGTCGAAATTGACAAGCACGTAGTCATACTCGGTCCAGTGCTGGATCTCGTTGCTAGCTCCGCGCATGCGCCGCGCGACGACCTCATCTGAGTCTTGCGCGCGCGTTTTGAGCCTCTGTTCTAGCGCGCCTGCCGTGGGCGGCAGGACGAAGACGGACACCACATCCGCTGCTGCTTCTCGGCGTAGCGACTGCGCGCCTTGCCAGTCTACGTCGAACAACACATCGCGTCCGGCGGCTAAGGCCTCGTCGACCGGCGCACGAGTGGTGCCGTAGAAATTGTCGAAGACCAACGCCCACTCCAAGAACGCGCTCTCCTCGCGCATGTCGGTGAAACTCTTCTTGTCGACGAAGAAGTAATCCTTGCCATCCACCTCGCCCGGCCTTTGCGGGCGTGTCGTGTGCGAAATCGACGAGGCAATGCCGGGGTCCTCAGCCAGGACCCGTCGGGCAATTGTCGTCTTACCCGCCCCGGACGGCGAGGAAAGAACCAGCATGAGGCCGCGCCGGTCGATCGCCTCCATAGGAGCGCTCATCTGTTCGCCTTACTCGATGTTCTGCACCTGCTCCCGCAGCTGGTCGATCACCGATTTGAGCTCTAGCCCAATCCTGCTGATCTCGATATCCGCTGCCTTGGAACAGGTTGTGTTGGCTTCTCGGTTGAACTCTTGCGCCAGGAACTCAAGCTTGCGGCCGACGGGTTGGCCACTGGCGAGGAGTTCCCTCCCGGCCGCCACATGCGCGGTGAGCCGATCGAGTTCTTCCTGAATGTCGGCCTTTGCGGCCAACAGGAGGCCTTCTTGATGCAACCGCTCAGGATCGAGAGAGGCGCCAGCCTCATCCAACCTGGAGATCTGTTCGCGCAACCGCGTCGCAATGAGTTCCGGCTGATTGGCCATGATGGTGGATGCCTGCGAAACGAGCGTGTCGATACCAGAAAGCTGGGTCTCGATGACTTCGGCGAGCCGCCCGCCCTCGGCGACCCGCGCGGCGACCAGCTGATCAAGAGCCTCCGATAGCCCTGCCAGCAGTGTGGCAGCGAAGGCCTCGCGCTCCTCATCGCTCTCCTCCGGCTCCGCCACTTCGACGACACCGCGCATGCCAATCAACGTGTCAAGCTTGGCCGGCTTGAGCCGGGTCCGCTTCTGTGCCTTTTCCGCCACCGCTAGCGCTTCACTGAGCGCCGCCTCGTTCAGCCGGATTTCCAGCTGCCCGGCCTCGCGTTTAAGCGTAAGCGAGACGGTGCAGTTTCCGCGCACGAGTCGTTCCTGACAGCACGCCCTCACGCGGGGCTCAAGCCGCTCCGACCCGGAGGGCAAGCGCAGGCGCAAATCCAGCGACCGCCCATTCACGGTGCGGATCTCCCAGAACCAACGAGTCTCGCCATGGGTCCCGTCGGTACGCGCAAACCCCGTCATGCTCTTTAATGTCATTGGCCGTGCCCACTGTTGCCCGACGTCATAGTTATGGCTCCGACGAGCGGACTTAGCCGGGACTTATACCCGAGTCGGGATCGAATCGCGCAAGAAGAAGCGTGAACACGCGTAGGCGCAAGGGTTGCACCACCGCGCTGCTAGCGAACCGGGTTGCGCTGCGGCCAGCCAATGGGACCGCCAACAGGCGTTAGACCGTCTTCGCCCTCCGGCAACAGCATGCCCCTTTCCGAGGCCAACTTGGCGGCCTCAGCCTCCGCTTTTTGCCGAGCCCGTATCTCCCGTTCGATCTTCCGCCACTTGGCCACTTTCTTATTGTGCTCGGCGAGGGTCTTGGAGAAGTCATGTCCCCCCGTACCGTCGGCAACAAAATAGAGTTCGTCAGTCTGCGCAGGCTTCAGAACCGCCTCAATCGCGGCCCGGCCCGGATTGCCAATAGGAGTCGGCGGAAGACCGTCAATTTGATAGGTATTATAAGGGTTTTTCTCTTTTAGCTCAGCCCTTGTAATAGGGTGATCACGGTTCCCCGCACCGCCGAAAATGCCGTAAATGATGGTGGGATCGGACTGGAGGCGCATGCCCTTGCGAAGCCGGTTGTTGAACACAGCGGCAATGCGCGGCCGCTCTTCTGCGACGCCGGTCTCCTTCTCGACGATGGAGGCCAGGATCACCGCCTCTTCGGGCGTTTTGACCATGATGCCCGGATCGCGTTCCGCCCAGACTTGGGCCAAGAACTTGTTGTGCGCCGCTTGCATACGCTTGAGGATGTCGTCCTTAGAATCCCGCGTACCGAAGCTGTAAGTGTCTGGCAGCAACGATCCTTCAGGCGGGATAGCGGTTACAACGCCATCCAACTCCGCATTGGCGGCAATCCGGTTGACGATCTGCTGGCTGGTCCAGCCTTCAGGGAACGTGATCCGGTACTGCACCGATTTCCCGTCGACCAAGGTGTTGAGCACCTGACGCATGGTCGCGCGCTTATCGAATTGGTACTCGCCGGCCTTGAGCGTCCCCTCGCCCTTGACTCGCATAAAATAGAAGATGGCCGCCATAAAGATGCGCGTGTCGGTGATGACGCCTTCCTCGGTCAGCCGGTTCGCAATGGACGTCGTGCTCGAGCCCTTCGGCACGACAAAAATCGTAGAGATCTCGAGCGGGCCTGGCCGGTCGAACTCGACGCGCAGGAAGTAGAAGAAGCTGGCAACGGCGACCAACACGATCAGGACGAAGTTCAGCAACCCATCGCACATCCGCAAGATTGGACGGTCATTCTCGTCATCGTCATCTTGGGCCGGCAGCTCAGGAGGACGCTGCGGAACCAGCGCCTCCGCCGGACTGTCTGCCGCGAGGCTCGCCGGCACGGCACGTGGTCCCGCTTGGGCTGGTCGGGCCGCCGGGTGGACCGGACGAGCACCTTGGGCTGGATGCGGTGGCACTTGGGGTGGACGGGGCGCCGCTTGGGCTGGACGCGGCGCACCTTGAGGCTGCTGACCTTGAGGCTGCTGACCTGGAACCTGCTGACCTGGAGGCTGATACGGAACCTTGCGGCCCGTAGCGGGGTCCTCAATATACTTCCGGCCGGTCTTTCGATCGACGAAGATACGACGCCGCGCGCCTTGCGGCGGCGGAGGTGGCGGTGGAGTGTTTCGCGACGATGTCATACTAGGTGAGCGCGAACCTTAAGGATCTCGACGCCACTTTCCGAGCAAATATGGCGAAAGGGTGTTTCGCCTGGCAAGTCATAGGTCCGTCTAGGAAGCGTAGCGGCGCATCACTAACGATGCGTTTGTACCGCCGAACCCAAAAGAGTTCGACAGGACCGTGTCGATCGGCCGCTGCCGCGCCTTATGCGGCACAAGGTCGATGGCCGTCGAGACGGACGGATTATCCAGATTGAGTGTCGGCGGCGCAATGTTGTCGCGGATCGCTAACACCGAGAAGATCGCCTCGACCGCCCCGGCGGCACCGAGCAAGTGCCCCGTCGCGGATTTCGTGGACGACATCGAGACTTTGCCGGCCGCATTCCCAAAAATGCGCTCCACGGCCCCCAGCTCGATCTCATCGCCCATTGGCGTCGATGTGCCATGGGCGTTGATATAGTCGATATCGGCTGCATCGATGCCCGCCCGCTTCACTGCCGCAGTCATGCAGCGATAGGCGCCGTCCCCATCCTCGGCAGGGGCCGTAATGTGGAAGGCATCACCCGACAGACCATAGCCAATGACTTCGGCATAGATATTGGCCCCGCGCGCCTTGGCGTGCTCGAGCTCTTCGACGACAACCACACCGGCCCCCTCGCCCATAACGAAACCATCGCGATCGCGATCGTAAGGGCGGGACGCCTTCTGGGGTGCATCGTTGAAGTTTGTGGACAGCGCACGGCACGCGGCGAACCCGGCGAGAGATAACCTGCACACGGGCGATTCCGTACCGCCGGCGACCATAACGTCCGCGTCCCCGAAGGCGACGAGCCGTGATGCATCGCCAATTGCGTGCGCGCCGGTGGAACAAGCCGTCACCACCGAATGATTGGGTCCCTTGAGACCGTGTTCGATGGATACATAGCCGGAGGCCAGATTGATCAAGCGCCCCGGTATGAAGAACGGGCTAACCCGGCGCGGCCCCTTGTCGTTAAAGAGGAGCGACGTCTTCTCAATGCCCTGAAGGCCACCGATACCGGAGCCAATCAAAACGCCTGTCCGCGTTTGATCCTCGTACGATGTCGGCTTCCAGTCCGCATCGTTTAGCGCCTGTGTCGCCGCACCCATCGCGTAAATGATAAAGTCATCGACTTTGCGCTGTTCTTTCGGCTCCATCCAATCATTCGGATTGAATGTGCCGTCCGAACCGTCACCCCGAGGAACCTGGCAAGCGACCTGACAAGACAAATCGGCCACGTCGAAGTCATCAATGCGCTTCGCTGCGTTTTCACTCGCAGTCAGTCGGTTCCAGGCCGCTTCATGACCGGAGCCAAGCGGGGAAACAATACCGAGACCTGTAATGACGACACGGCGCATCGCGGTTTTGTCGGATCCTCAAATAATGGGGTCGAGGATCGGGCCCCTGCGGGCCGGATCACTCATGATCTGAACGTAACGGTCTGCCACAAAGGCTAAGGCCGCTACCCAAACTAGGCAGAGTTCTTCTCAAGGAACTTGATGGCGTCGCCGACCGTCAGAATGGTCTCGGCGGCATCGTCCGGAATCTCACAGCCGAACTCTTCCTCGAATGCCATCACCAATTCGACCGTGTCCAGGCTGTCCGCCCCCAGGTCGTCGATGAAGCTTGCGTTATCGGCCACCTTATCGGCCTCAACACCGAGATGCTCGACAACAATCTTTTTTACGCGCTCAGAGATATCGCTCATGTCCTCCTCACCGTCCCTTTAACTCTCGAAATCCTCATGGCCTTGCGTACCTCAGAGCATAAGCCCCCGGCCCAAGACACCCTCTAATGGCTAGTCAGGAGGGTTGATCGCGGTGGGATTGTCCTTTGTCAAGCCCCCGCAAACGGCCGTTTGCGTAACATACTCTAATTGACTTTGCCAGAAGCCCTTAACTCGAAGACCGGTTTGCATAAATTCCCATTCACGCCCAATGGGCGCCGCCGCCGTGGCGCTTAGACCATGATCATCCCGCCGTTGATGTGCATCGTCTCGCCGGTGACGTAAGATGCTTCATCACTTGCGAAAAATACCACCGCGGCTGCGATGTCGTCCGGCTTGCCAAAGCTCTGCGCCGGGATGGCGGCGGCAATAGCCTCGGTTTGCTTCTCGGTCAAGGCGTCCGTCATTGGCGTGGAGATGAAGCCTGGCGAGATACAATTAGCAGTGATACCGCGCGCCGCGACCTCGCGCGCTAAAGACTTGGTCATGCCAACAAGACCGGCCTTTGAGGCGGCGTAGTTGCCTTGTCCTGGATTGCCGAAGACGCCGGAGATCGAGGCGATATTGACGATGCGGCCTCCCCGGCGCCGCATCATGCCCCGAAGGACGCCGCGGGTCAGCGTGAAGACCGATGTGAGGTTGACCGACAAGACATCGTCCCACTCCTCGTCCTTCATCCGCATAAAGAGGTTGTCCTTGGTGATACCGGCATTGTTCACAAGGATATCGACCTGGCCAAGCGCCTTCTCCGCATCGTCCGCCAGCGCGGCCACTGCCGCCCGATCTCGCAGATCGCACGGGAGCACATGCACACGATCGCCGAGTTCGCCCGCAAGCTTCTCCAACTTCTCCGCATTCGTGCCCGAGATTGCGACGGTCGCGCCCTGGTCGTGCAGAGCCTTTGCGATGGACCCGCCAATCCCGCCGGTCGCACCCGTAACCAAAGCGCCCTTACCACTGAGATCGAACATTATTCAGTCTCTCCCTAAGCTCTATGCTCGCCTAGCTATTCAGCTCGGCGGCCGCGCTTTCCAATTCCTCTGGCGTTCCGACGCTCTTCGCCTCAACGCCATCGAGGCGCCGCGCCATACCCGTCAGTACACGGCCGGCACCAATCTCATACATTGCATCGACGCCATTGCCCGCAAGGAACTCCATCGTCTCCCGCCAGCGCACCATGCCTGTGACCTGCTCAACAAGACGCGCCCGAATCTCTTCCGGGTCCGTGATAGGGGCCGCCAGCACATTGGCGACGACTGGCACGGTCGGCGCGGAAATGGTCACACCCGCCAAAGCCTCGGCCATGGCGTCCGCCGCGGGCTGCATCAACGCGCAATGGAAAGGTGCGCTGACAGGCAATAAGACCGCGCGGCGCGCGCCGAACTTAGGCGCGAGCGCCACGGCCCGCTCGATGGCCGTCTTCTTTCCGGAGATCACGACTTGGCCCGCCGCATTGTCGTTCGCGGCCTGACAGCACTCGCCTTCGCTCGCCGCCTCGGCGAGCTCCTGGGCCTGCGGCAGGTCCGCTCCGAGCAACGCGGCCATGGCCCCCTCGCCCACCGGAACCGCTTGCTGCATGGCGCGGCCGCGGGTCTTAAGCAGCCGAGCCGTGTCACCGAGGGTTAGCGCGCCGGAGGCGGCCAACGCCGAGTACTCGCCAAGGGAGTGACCCGCCACGAACGCGACTTTGTCGGCCAGGGAAAAACCCATCTCTTCTAGAGCCCGCATCGCCGCAAGCGAGACTGCCATCAGCGCCGGCTGGGCGTTCTCCGTGAGGGTCAAGTCGCCTTCTGGCCCTTCCCACATCAAAGCAGAAAGCTTCTGGCCCAGCGCCTCGTCTACCTCGTCGAACACCGCTTTCGCGGCGGGAAACGCCCCGGCCAGGCCAGCGCCCATGCCGACAGCTTGGCTCCCTTGGCCAGGAAAAACGAAGGCAATACTCATTTGTCTTGAAGAACGGCGCGTTATTGATTGGAAGGGGGCCAAAGACACTGTTTCAATCTTGCCTGTCAAGCGGGCACAGGCGCTATTCGTCCGGCCTCCCCATTTGCCTTGCAAAGCAGGGACAAACCACTATAAAGCCCAGCTTCTAGCAACCGTTCCGGTCGGAGGCTGAACGGAGGACCGTTTTTGACCCATTTTGGCGGGTCGGACGGTAGGAGAAGTCCGCCCTCCCGTGTCTCCGCTCTTCTGGGCTTGCGCTCTTTAGAGCTACTTCTTGGGCCTTTCCTTCATAGCGCCCACGACGAGGCTTCGCGCCGGAACACCGAAGAAGTAGGAAAGGCACACCATGCCTTTATATGAGCACGTGTTCCTGGCGCGCCAGGACGTATCCACGCAGCAGGTCGAAGGCCTGCAGGAGACCTTCCGCTCTCTGATCGAGGAGAATGGCGGATCGGTCGCCAAGACCGAGTATTGGGGCCTGAAGTCACTTGCTTACCGGGTCAAGAAAAACCGGAAAGCCCATTACACTCTTATGAACATCGACGCGCCTCACACAGCTGTTGCCGAGATGGAGCGTCAGATGGGTCTGTCCACGGACGTCATCCGCTTCATGACGATCCGTGTGGACGAGCACGAAGACGGCCCTTCGGCCATGATGCGCCGTTCCGACCGCGATGAGCGCGACGGCCGCCGCGGCCCGCGCCGTGATCGCGATCATGATCGTGGCGACCGCGGAGACCGTGGGGACCGTGGCCCGCGCGAGGTGAGCCCCGAGCGCAGCGCCGCGCCAGAAGCCGACAAAGAGGATGCATCCTAATGAGCAGCACACCGATGCAAGCGCGCCGCCCGTTCTATCGCCGGCGCAAGACCTGTCCCTTCTCCGGCGACAAGGCTCCGAAGATTGACTACAAAGACGTAAAGTTGCTGCAGCGCTATGTATCCGAGCGCGGCAAGATGGTGCCGAGCCGTATCACGGCCGTCTCCGCCAAGAAGCAACGCGAACTGGCGCGGGCAATCAAGCGGGCACGTTTCCTGGGTCTGCTGCCCTACCTGATCCAGTAGCGATTCGGAATTAAGACAAACCAAGCTCGGGCTTTCTGGCCTAAGCCAATTCCGGGGCGATGATCTCGGAGCGGAACAGACGAACAGAAAGTTGGGGTGGGCGAAGGCCCATCCCTAACCGCCCCAAAGGCAAGCGGGACAGCGACTTAAATGCCGGCATACTTTCTCATAGGCGTAGGTGCAGGCCTGGTTTCGGCAGCACTTTTTGCATCAGCCGTCGTATCGGCAGCGCTGGCTGGCGTCATTCTCTATATCTGCCCCCTACCGCTTTTCCTTGCTGGACTGGGTTGGGGCAAGCAGGCCGTCACACTCGCCGGTTTCGTAGGAACAATCCTCGCGCTTCTCGTTCTCGGGTCCTCGCCCGGCCTTATCTTTGCCGTGAGCATTGCAATCCCCGCGACGGTGCTTGTCCATCTCGCTTTGCAATTCCGAACCGTCCCGGATCCAACCGATCAATCCAAGCAGATCGTAGTCTGGTATCCAGCTGGCAGGCTTGTCGCCGCGACCGCCATCATGGCCGGCGTCATCGCTATGCTGATCGTGCTGATGCTGGGTCCGAGCATGGCTAGCTACCAGGGCGCCATCGATCAAATGATGCCGGTGATCCATGAGACTCTGGGCGTAGACGACAAGGTTTGGACGCCCGAGGCCACAGAGAACTTGAGGACACTCTTGGCGCGGGCACTGCCAGCGGTCATGGCGATTGTCTGGACCACGATCGCGCTCCTTAATCTATGGCTGGCCGGTACCATCGCCAAAGGCTCCGGCCACGCCTTACGGCCCTGGCCAAATCTCCATACCCTGGAGATCCCGAATGCGATGGTCATTGCCTTCGCCGTTGCACTGGCCCTGTCCTTCGTCCCGGGGATCATAGGGCTCGTCGCGACCGGCTTTGCGGGCGCCTTTCTGATCGCCTATCTGCTTCAGGGCCTCGCGGTTATTCACTTCTACACGCTCGGCATGCAGTTCCGCACGGTGATGCTGGTGGTGCTGTATCTCGCGGTTTTGCTTCTCGGCTGGGTGGCAATTCTCGTTGCCATTCTCGGGATTGGCGAACCCATGTTCGGGTTGCGCGGACGCGCAACCGCGACGCCCAACAAGACCAGCGGCAAAGACGACAACAACGACTAACACAGACGACTTACGACCAGGAGTACGACACCATGGAAATCATCTTGTTAGAGCGCATCGGACGCCTTGGGCAGATTGGCGATGTGGTCAATGTCAAGGATGGCTACGCGCGGAACTTCTTGCTGCCACAAGGCAAGGCCCTTCGCGCAACCGAAGCCAACCGCGCTCATTTTGAGAATGAGCGTGCCCAGCTTGAGGCGCGCGACTTGGAGCGCAAAACCGAGGCGGAGTCCGTCTCGGACAAATTGGCCGGCGAGAGCTTCGTAGTCATTCGTCAGGCCGGCGACACCGGCCAGCTCTATGGCTCCGTCTCGACCCGCGACATCGCGACGGCGGTCACCGAAGGCGGCTTCTCGATCGAGCGCCGTCAGGTTCTGCTCGACAAACCGATCAAGACCCTCGGCCTCCACGAGGTTCGGGTTGCCCTGCATGGTGAAGTCGTCCCGACTGTCATCGTCAACGTGGCCCGCACCGATGATGAAGCAGAGCGTCAGGCACGCGGCGAAGACGTCACGCAGGAGCTAACCGACGAAGAAGAGGAAGCCGCCGAGGCCCTCGCCGCAGGCGAAGCTCTCTTTGAGGAGGGCGCTGCACCTGAGGAAGAAGAAGGCTCCGAGGAAGCCGGCGAAGAAACCGCTGGCGATAGCGACGACGAGACCGAAGCTAAGGAGTAGTCTGCGAACGCAAGCCGTTTCCCTTTGAAGCGACTCGAGAATCTAAGAGAGGCAGGCGTGTCCTGCCTCTTTTTTTGTGTGGCGCGAAGAGTTGGGGTCAAGCTGTGAGTTCGTTGGGATCTCCCCGATGTTCACAGGACTGACATCTGGTCGAGCAGCGGCAATTCACTACTCTTCTGGTATGACCGCACTGATTCGCCAGACGCCCCAAGAGCCCCACCCTGAGACCCCAGAATTCAGGGAGGCACCCCATAATCTCGAAGCCGAGCAGGACTTGCTCGGGGCCATTCTCGTGAACAATGAGGCGCTGGACCGCGTGTCCAGCTTCTTGAAGCCGGATCACTTCTTCGATGCGCTCCACGGGCGCATCTTCGAGAGCGCCGCCAAACTCATCATGGGCGGCAAGCGGGCGACGCCCATCACACTGAAGACTTTCTTCCAGACGGACCCGGCGGTCGGCGATCTCTCCGTGCCGCAGTATCTTGGCCGCCTCGCCGCCAATGCCACCACGATTATCAATGCCGAGGACTATGGCCGCACGGTTTATGACCTCGCGATCCGGCGGAACCTGATCGATATCGGCGAGGGCATGGTCAACACAGCCTTCGACTCCCCGATCGATGCAGAGCCCTCGGATCAGATCGAGGAAGCTGAGCAACGGCTCTATGAGCTTGCGGAGACGGGCAAATACGGGGCGGGTTTCGAGCCGTTTTCCTCCGCCCTCACCGACGCTATCGACATGGCCGCCAATGCCTATCAGCGAGACGGCGGATTGTCCGGCCTCGCCTCAGGGTTCGCCGACCTCGACCAGCGCATGGGCGGGCTTCAAGCCTCGGACCTTGTGATCCTGGCTGGGCGCCCCTCTATGGGGAAAACAGCCCTTGCGACCAACATCGCCTATCACGTGGCCAAGGCCTACAAAGCCGATCCACACACCGGTGGCGCGACGGATGGCGCGGTGGTTGGGTTCTTCTCGCTGGAAATGTCGGCTGAGCAGCTCGCCACCCGGATCATTTCCGAGCAATCTCAGATTTCTTCGGAGAAGATCCGCCGCGGCCGGATCGACTCTCATGACTTCGACCGGATTGTCGAGGCCTCACAGGAGCTTCAGAATCTCCCGCTCTTTATCGACCAGACGGGCGGTATCTCGGTAGCTCAGCTCGCCGCCCGCGCCAGACGCTTGAAAAGGCAGCGAGGCCTTGGGTTTATCATTGTGGATTACCTTCAACTCTTAAGCGGATCGTCGCGGCGGGCTCAAGAAGGACGCGTCCAGGAGGTCTCGGAGATCACCACGGGGCTAAAAGCCCTGGCCAAAGAGCTCCATGTGCCTATTCTCGCGCTCTCACAGCTCTCCCGTCAGGTGGAGCAGAGGGACGACAAGCGGCCGCAGCTGGCGGATTTGCGTGAATCGGGGTCGATCGAACAGGATGCCGATGTGGTAATGTTCGTGTTCCGCGAGGAATACTACCTTGAGCGCAGCCAGCCGCGCGAGAACACCGAAGAGCACAGACAGTGGCAACAAGACATGGAAGCCGTCACGGGCAAGGCCGAGGTCATCGTCGGCAAGCAACGCCACGGCCCGACCGGAACAGTGACGCTTCAGTTCTCTCCGGAGTACACGCGCTTCTCCAATCTCGCGAGCACGGAGCGTCTGCCGGACCGGATGGAGTGAGCGGACGGTCCGCACGGCCCGAAGGCGCAGGCGCCAATCGCGATACACACGAGACGGCCATCCTCACAATCGATCTTCGGGCCCTTGCCGACAACTATCGTGACTTGAGCGATCGAACGCGCCCGGCCGAGTGTGCAGCCGTCGTTAAAGCGGATGCGTACGGGCTAGGCATGGCGCAGGCCGCGGCGGTGCTCTGGCGCAATGGCTGCCGCACCTACTTCGTGGCCACAATCGCGGAGGCCGTTGACCTTCGGATTCTACTAGCCGAGGCCGTGATCTATGTCTTGAACGGGCTCTTGGCCGCGACCGCAGCGACGTTCCATCAGCACGGTCTTCGCCCGGTCTTGAATAGCGCCACCGAAGTCCGTGACTGGGCGCATTATTGCGCGAGTGCTGGAGAGGCACTGCCCTGTGCGATCCATGTCGATACGGGCATGAACCGGCTCGGCCTCTCCCAAAACGATATCGATGATATCCAGAGCATTGGCGATCTCTGGCAAACGCTCTCGCTGTCTCTCGTGATGAGCCATCTGGCCTGCGCTGATGATCACGCTCACGCCAAGAACATCCGTCAACGGGAGCGCTTCGAGGTCATCCGAGACTTGTTTCCGGAGACACTGACGAGCCTCGCCAATTCCGCAGGCATCCTGCTGGGTCAGGATTACCACTACGACTTGGTGCGGCCAGGCGTGGCGCTCTATGGCGGCCATCCGCAACGTCAGGGCGATAACCCCTTCCGCCCGGTTGTCCACTTAATGGGTCGCGTTCTGCAAATCCGCAGCGCCGCTCGAGGCGAAACTGTCGGGTATGGCGCGACACGAACACTGGATCGTCCCTCGCAGGTCGCAGTGGTCGCCGCTGGTTACGCCGACGGTCTGTTCCGAGCCCTTTCCGCCGGTGACGGCGAGACCGGGCTGATAGCCTATCTCGGCCCCTACGCGGTGCCGGTCCTTGGGCGAGTCTCCATGGATCTTGTCAGCTTAGACGTCACCGACGTGCCCGAGGCCTATCGCCAGCGTGGTGCGTGGGTCGAGCTTCTCGGTCCAAATGTCAGTGCACACACGATGGCATCGCAGGCGGGAACCATCGACTATGAAGTGCTGACAAGCCTCGGCAGCCGCGCGACGCGCCGCTATGTCGGCATCTAAAATGTCGGCATCTAAGCAGAGGCACCCAAGACACTAAGATGGCAAAACCCTCCAAGGCCTATGTCTGCCAATCTTGTGGCGCCGTTGCCGCGCGTTGGTCAGGCAAATGTGCGGCCTGCGGCGCCTGGAACTCTCTGGTCGAGGAAGCGTCGACACCCACCCAAAGTCCCGCGCTCGTTGCCATCAAGGGGGGCAAAGGCCGTCAAGCAAAGTTTGAGACGCTAGACGCCAAGACGGAGGACGCTCCGCGCCTCAAGACCGGCATCGCCGAGTTGGATCGCGTTTTGGGGGGCGGCTTGGTGCCTGGGGCCGCTGTCCTCGTTGGCGGGGATCCGGGGATCGGTAAGTCCACGCTCTTGCTGCAAACTGCTGCGCAGCTCGCGCAGGACGGCGCGCCCGTCATCTATTTGTCGGGTGAGGAGGCCACGGCTCAGGTGAGGATGCGGGCGGGCCGCTTGGGTGTTGCCGGTGCGCCTGTAGCGCTCGGCACCGAGACCAATGTCGCCAACATCATCGCGACGCTGAGCAGCGGGCCGCCCCCTGTCCTTGTCATTATAGACTCGGTGCAAACGCTCTGGTCCGAGGGCATCGAGTCCGCACCCGGCACAATTTCGCAGCTCCGTGGCTGCTCCGCGGCGCTGATCAGCTACGCGAAAGCCAGCGGCACGACACTCGTCCTCGTCGGCCACGTGACGAAGGACGGCCAAATCGCTGGCCCCAAAGTCATCGAGCACATGGTCGATACGGTCTTGTACTTCGAAGGACTCAGCGGCCATCAATTCCGCATTCTGCGATCGGTAAAGAACCGTTTTGGGCCAACGGACGAAATCGGTGTCTTTGAGATGCGGCTTGAGGGCCTCCGCGAGGTGGAGAATCCCTCAGCACTCTTTCTCAATGACGCGGATCGAGGCTCGCCCGGAACAGCGGTCTTCGCCGGCATGGAGGGTACCAGGCCAATCTTGGTCGAGATCCAGGGCCTCGTTGCCCAAAGCGTCCTCGGCACGCCGCGCCGTGCCGTGGTCGGTTGGGATCAAAATCGCCTGTCGATGCTGCTGGCGGTCCTAGAAGCGCGGTGTGGCGTGCGGCTTGGCGGGCACGACGTCTACCTCAATGTGGCAGGGGGCCTTCGGCTGAATGAGCCTGCTGCCGATCTCGCCGCTGCCGCCGCGCTCCTGTCTTCGTTTACGGGGCGCGCGGCTCCCGAGGATACGGTCTACTTTGGAGAGGTTAGCCTTACCGGCGCCGTTCGAGCCGTGGGGCACACCGAACAGCGCCTCAAGGAGGCCGCCAAGCTTGGCTTCGTCCAGGCCGTGGCCCCTTCGGGTAAAAGCTCAGCCAACCCTGACGCCACCGGAATCGCGCTCAACCCCGTCTCCCAACTCGAAGAGCTCGTGACCTGGTTCGCACTGCCAGAGGATTAGCGGGTTACGGGCTCAGGGCAGAGCGTCGGTCGATTGCGACGAAGTGTGACCCCCAAGTCATTGCATAACCGGGCTCATTCGTGCTTCATCCGCGAGAATCGTGATAGAACAGCGTCAATCGTCCGAGGGAGCGCCGTGGCATGCCAATCTCCTGGCTCGATATCATTTTGATCGTCATCATGCTCATCTCGGGCTTCCTCGCCATGGTGCGCGGATTCACCCGCGAAGTGCTGTCGATCTTCTCCTGGGCCATGGCCGCCGTTGCCGCCCTTTACTTCACCCCGCGCTATTACGAAGTCCTCTCGCCCTACATCGATAATCCGAGCATCGCGCAGATCGCCTTCGCGGCTGCCGTGTTTATCATCACGTTGATCATCGTGAGCCTCATCACCTTCCGCATCTCGGACAAAGTTCTCGACAGCCGGGTCGGCGCGCTGGATCGATCGCTGGGTTTTGTCTTCGGCTTGGCCCGTGGCTTCCTGCTCGTGGCCATCGTGTTCATCCTCTTCACCGCGCTTGCCAGGGACCAGCCAGACTGGGTCCGCAACGCGCGCTCTTATCCTGTTCTCTTACAAACCCAAAAGGCGATTGAATCGCTGCTGCCGACCAATCCAGAGGAGTTCATCCCGAAGGAGGAAGAAGAAGGCAGCGAGGCGGGAACCGAAGGCGCTCCGGCGCAGTAAGGCGCGCCACTCGCGGCGCGTTCTTATGGCATGAGTAACCAGTTGCGTGGCATTGAAGCTCCAGACGGGGCGACTATTTAAAGATGGAAAGGCCCGTGCCCGTGACAGATAAACACGATCAAGCGACACCCCTTCAGTGGCTTGAGGACGACCGGCTCCACGAAGAGTGTGGGGTTTTCGGCATCTTCAATCACCCGGACGCCGCCGCGTTGACGGCGCTGGGCCTGCACGCGCTCCAGCACCGCGGTCAGGAAGCCGCGGGGATCGTGAGCTTTGATGGTGAGCACTTCCATACCGAGCGCCGGATGGGTCTTGTCGGCGACCACTTTACATCACGCCCTGTCATCGATCGCTTGGAGGGAGACATGGCGGTCGGTCATGTCCGCTACTCCACCACCGGCGATGCGGTTATGCGCAACGTCCAGCCACTGTTTGTCGATCTGGAATCCGGCGGCTTCACGCTCTGTCACAATGGCAATCTGACCAACGCCCTCACTTTGCGTGAGAACCTGATCAGCAAGGGCGCCATCTGTCAGTCCACCACCGACACGGAAGTCCTCCTCCACCTCGTCGCCCGAAGTGAGAAGCGGAATTTCGTGGAGCGCTTCATTGAGGCGCTGCTGCAGGTCGAGGGCGCTTATGCCTTCGTGGGTATGACCAACAAGAAGCTGATCGGCGCGCGCGACCCTTATGGCATTCGCCCTCTCGTTTTGGGGCGCCTTGGCGACGCCTGGGTGCTCGCCTCCGAAACCTGTGCGCTTGATATCATCGGCGCGGAGTTCGTCCGCGAGGTCGAAAACGGCGAAGTCATTATCGCCACCCGGGATGGGCTAGAGAGCCATCGCTTTGTCCCGAAGAACCCATCCCGGCTCTGCATCTTCGAGTACATCTATTTTGCGCGCCCGGACTCGATCATCGACGGCCGTTCCGTCTACGACGTACGCAAGGCCATGGGCCGGCAGCTAGCCCGTGAAGCGCCCACGGGCGCGGACCTTGTGGTCCCGATCCCGGATAGTGGGGTGCCGGCGGCCATCGGCTACGCGCAAGAGTCCGGCCTGCCTTTCGAGTTCGGGATTATCCGGAACCACTATGTGGGGCGGACCTTTATTGAGCCGGAGCAGCAGATCCGCAAGCTCGGCGTCAAACTGAAGCACAGCGCCAACGAGCTTCAGGTAAAAGGCAAACGCATCGTGTTGATCGACGACAGCGTGGTCCGAGGCACCACCTCCGTTAAGATCGTCCAGATGATGCGTGAGGCTGGCGCTAAAGAAGTTCATATGAGGATCTCCAGCCCGCCGATCACCCATCCCGACTTCTACGGCATCGACACGCCAAACCAGGACAAGCTTCTAGCTGCGAACCGCTCACTCGAAGAGATGCGTGAGTTCATGGACGCGGATTCGCTCGCCTTCATCTCCGTCGACGGCATTTATCGCGCGATGGGCTTTGATGGCCGCGACGACGACAGTCCTCAGTTCACTGACCACTGCTTTACCGGGGAATACCCAACGCGTCTGCGTGACCGAGAAGGGCCGCCGCAGCAGAAGCAGCTCTCCTTTCTCGCCGAGGTCGGTTGACCGGCACCCGCTTCAAAGACCGCATCGCTCTGATCACCGGCGCATCTCGGGGTATTGGGCGCGCGACGGCTAAACTCCTCGCGGCCGAAGGCGCCCATGTGCTCCTGATCGGCCGAAATCAAAAAACGCTCGAAGCCGTCGACGATGAGATCACATCATCGGGTGGCCATGCGACGCTGATCCCGCTGGACCTTGCAGATGGCGCTGCGATCGACCCTTTGGGTCCCTCGCTTTATGAGCGTTTCGGACGCCTGGACATATTCGTCGGCAACGCCGGCATGCTTGGGGGCCTTCGCCCTCTCAATCACATTCAGTCGGAGACCTGGGATAAGGTTCTGGCCATCAATCTCACGGCCAACTGGCGGCTGATCCGCACCCTCGATCCCTTGCTGCGCCTGTCGGACGCGGGCCGCGTCGTCTTCGTGACCTCCGCGCGCGTGGCGGCCCATGGCAAGGCCTACTGGGCGCCCTACTCGGTGTCGAAGGCGGGACTTGAGACGCTGGCGAAAACCTACGCCAATGAGACGGCTGACAGCCCGATCAAAGTCAATCTGGTCGACCCGCGCGCGACCGCGACAAAAATGCGCGCCGAAGCCTTCCCAGGCGAAGACCCTGACACGATCAAAAGCCCGGAGAAAGTCGCCGAGGTTATCGTCGACCTTTGCCTGCCAAGCGTCACAGAAACCGGAGAGACGATCGAGGTTGGCTGACGAAAAGTCCCGCCAGATCAAGGTCTAGTCGGTGACGATGACCATCCCGTCGTAGGCTGGTTGAATGCCCTCGGGCAGCTGCGTCTGCAGTGTCTCGTAATCGAGATCCACATGCATGTGGGTGAAGATGGCGCGCTTCGGCGCCATGCGCCCTACCCAGCTTACGGCTTGATCTACGCTGAGATGACTCGGATGCCCCGTGTAACGGAGCGCATCGAGGATCCAAACATCGAGCCCTTGGAGCGCCGCAAGGGACTCCTCCGGAAAGTCGCTGACGTCGGGCGAATAGGCGAGCCCACCGAAACGATAGCCGAGCGAGTCCGTGGAGCCGTGCCGCTGCAAGAAGGGCAGCACCTCAATGGGGCCGCCCGGACCATCGATGACGATAAGCTGCCCCGGTTCAATCTCGTGTCCGCTGAGCACCGGCGGGTACTCGCTGCCAGGCGGCGTCTCGAAGCAATAGTCGAAACGTTGTCTCAGAACCTCGCCCACCTCTTTCAGATAGTACACGTCCACGCGGCGCCGCGCGTTGTAGGCCACCATGCGCAAGTCATCGATACCGTGAACGTGGTCCGCATGGTCATGGGTGTACAGAACCCCGTCCAGCAGCCCCACATCCGCATCGTTCAGCTGTTCGCGGAGATCGGGAGACGTGTCGACCAGTAGACGCGTGACGCCATCCTGCCCTTCCCGCTCGACCAAAAGCGCACAACGTCGGCGGCGGTTCTTGGGGTTCGATGGATCGCAGGCGCCCCATTGATTGCCGATGCGAGGGACGCCGCCAGAAGTCCCACAGCCGAGAATGGTCGCCTTCAAGCTCATGCGGCGTCTGGATGCTCTTTGAGAGCCGTGCGGGGTACTTTCTTGAACAGCCTGAAGAAATTGTCCGTAGTCAGCTGGCTAAAGTCATTGATGTTCAGCCCGCGCACGACGGCGAGATGCTCCGCCGTCTTGGCTACATAGGCAGGCTCATTAGTCTTGCCACGGAAGGGTTCAGGCGCGAGGTACGGCGCATCCGTCTCCACGAGCAGGCGGTCTGCCGGGACCGACGCCGCAATCTTGCGCAGTTCGGCCGCCTTCTTGAACGTCACCACACCCGAGAACGAGATGTAGCCACCAAGCGCCACGCCGCGCCGCGCGAGGTCCTCACCGCTTGTGAAGCAGTGCAGGATAAAGGGGAATGCGCCCTTGGCGCTCTCCTCTTCCAGAATTGCCGCCATGTCCTCATCAGCCTCACGCGAATGAATGACAAGCGGTAAGCCGGTCTCCCGTGCAGCGGCGATATGCACGCGGAAGCTCTTTGCTTGGAGGTCACGCGGTGAATAGTCGTAGTGATAGTCGAGCCCCGCCTCCCCGATCGCAACGACCTTTGGATGCTGCGCAGCTTCAAGCAGATCTTCGAGGGTCACGTCCTGCTCTTCGGCTGCATTGTGAGGATGAGTCCCAACCGAGCAGAAAACGTTGTCGTAAGCCGCAACGATCTCCTTCAACTCGTCAAATTTCGCAACGCGGGTGGAAATCGTCACCATGAGGCCCACGCCAGCGTTCTGGGCCCGCGCCAGCAACCCCGGCAGGTCCTGCTTCAGCTGCGGAAAATCGAGATGGCAGTGGCTATCGATCAGCATCACGGAAAGATGAAATATCGTTAAGGTTCAATCTGCTAGGCTCCCGCTTAAGGGCACCTGATTCGAGCCTTTGTGCAGTACTTTGGCCACCGAAACAAGCTCGTGAAACAAGCCAGCTAATGAGAGAGTGGCGCAGGTCGCATCGTCCGCAACCAAGCGTCGGCACAAAATGCGCGTACCCATCCTAACCTTTAGGTTGAGACCGATGCAGAAGATTCATTTCACCGCCGGGTTGGCGGTCGCAATCACCGCAAGCTTCGTCCTTGGGCTCTCCACGGCGCCTGCGCAGGCAGGGTGCAACAAACGCGTTTACGTCTATACCGCTGAGTGGTGTGGGACCTGCCGCCGCCTGCGCAACTATCTCGATCTGAGCGGGATCACCTACACCCTCCTGGATGCCGGAAATCCCCGCGTTAAGGCAGATATGCGAGCGCGATTCCGTAGCGTCGCTGTTCCGCATATGTTAGTTGGCCGGCACGCCATTCGCGGCCTCAACACCCAGAAAATCCGGCAATACTGCCGCTAGGAGCGCCATTTTATGGAAACTGCGACCGAAAACGGAACCGAATTCGTCGACGCGCGTTTACCGGCTATGACACTCGCACTTGCCTTTGCCGGTACCTTGATCTTCGCGGTCCTCGTCTCGGCCTTCTTCGACAGCGTCAGCAACTAAGCGCGGCGGCGTCGCGCGCCAGTTGGCATCGCCGGGCCTTCGCTATTTCATAGCGGCTGCCTGAGCGCTTTCGCGTGTATAACAGACGTCCTTCCAAGCACTCCCTTCGTCACCCCCAGGCTTGTCCTGGGGGTCCACCTGGGCCGTGCCATACTTGCGGAGCCCCAATGGATTGCCGGAACAAGCCCGGCAATGACGAGTCAGTGCGTTGAAGCAACTCCGTGCAAAACACTCCTTCGTTATCCTGAGACCGACGCTGTTGGCGGCTGTCGAAATAGAGCATGTATTGCGCAGCGCGGGACCAATAGTATATCCGGCTGCGGACAATTACGTTTTTGGCCAAACAGCTCGACCGCTCTACTCGGCGTCTCGTCGATACGCAACTGGCGATAAGCCCGTCCATTGCCGAAAAGCGCGGGAGAAATGCGCAGGGTCCGAGTAGCCGAGAGACAGCGCAATATCTGTGATGGGTCTCGCCGTCCCGCCAACGAGCTCCTTAGCGCTGTCACAGATCACCCGTTTGGCGATATCGCTAAACGTTACATCCGCCTCTTTCAGCCGCCTTTGCAATGTGCGGCGGGTCAACCCCATCTTCTTTGCGACCCAATCGACCCGCGGATAATCCTGAAGCAACGCCAACCGCGTGAGTGCGGCAACCGCCTCACCATCATCGAGCCCTTTGGGCACATTGGGTTCGCCGCCCGATGGATCTACCCTTGCGGTGCCTTTCAGGCGACGTGCCTCGCGCGTTTGCGACAGGGCGGCTGTCGGAATCTCAATCGTTGAAGCGCCGCGCCCAACCACAACATTGGCGCCAAATAGATGCTCCAGCTGTCCCGCTTGGTTGCTCTGCCTGCACGTCGTCGCCACATAGCGCGGCGTCCAGTCCGGCCCAAGGTACTGCCTCACAGTATCGATGAGATAGCTGACGCCAAGCAGCTCGTTCTGATAGCGCCCGTCACTTTCCGGGTCCAAGAACTCGATAGACCATCGCGAGACCTCTGGTCCGCGCTCGAGCCTTAGGATCGTCGCCGTTTGAAGAAAGGCGTTGAGCCCGCGCTCGCAGCGTTCAATAGAAGCCTCCAGAGTCTCGGCGCGAGTAACCCATCGACCAAATGCCGACAGCTTGTCTATCCGCACGTGCTGCCCAAGCCGCGCACCGAAATGTGGGTCGCCTGTTGCTTTTGCGGCCTGTTGCAAAAGACGGAATTGCTCCCGCAAAGGAATAGGGAGATCAGGGTAGTCCAGGAGCGTGACAGGCAAGTCCACGTCGGCAAGCAGCCGGTCAATACGAACGCCATCCGCCGCAACAAACTGTGCGATGGGGCCAAGGGCGCTTACGCGCGTGAATCCATGTTGACGGCCTGCCATGGCGACTTCGGGCTGAATTCCGGCTGAATGTGTCTGTCACGCTATTTTGTCACGAAATGGCAAGTTAACAGACATCGGCTCCCTACAACTAATGCTGTCCCAGTGTTTTCGAAGCAAAATTTCACCGAACGACAGGGGAGGAAACATGAACCCGGCTCAATTTGACGAAAGCAACATCACCTGGCACCGCCTGGAAGGCATCGACCACGTTCAGTATCACGTCTACGACGTCGACGTTGAACGACAGATTGTCGACGTCCTGCTCAAGTTCGACGCCAACGAGAAGGTTGTGCTCCATCGGCACCATGCGGACTATTGCACTGTGGTGTTGCAGGGCGAGCTGCGCCTTTACACGCCTAAGGGCGACTTGAAGGAGATCCGCCCGATCGGAAGCTATGTGACCGGCAAAGCGGGCGGAGAGCCGCATACGGAAGGCGGAGGCGACGTCGACGCGATCGTCTTCTTCTCCAACAGAGGAACGGACGGTGTCATCTATCAAATCCTGGACGAAGACATGAACGAGGTCGGGACCCTCGGTCTTCATGACTTCAAGGACATGATGGAGGCGCAGAACCCCGCACCCTACAAGAAGGCGGCGGCTTGACGTCTCCCCTCCGGTAGCCGCACGAAGTGCGTCAGCTCCCCTCGCCTTCCGGCTCGACGTAACGCGGGAAAACAGCTTCGGGCTTTGGGAGTTCCGATCCAGGTGTGAGACGGCCGGCTTCGCCCAGCTGCGCGAAGTCTCTCGCGCCCTCCGGCACGCTCAGGAGGTCCAGTAGCTTGCCGCCGCTTTCAGGCATCGCGGCCTGAGAGAGGATCGCCGCCTGGCGCACCACCTCTGCTGTGACGTAGAGGATCGTTCCCATGCGTTCGGGGTTCGTTTTCTTGTGCGCCCAAGGCTCCTCGCCCGCGAAGTAGCGGTTGGCATCGGCAATCAGTGCCCAGATCGCTTCAAGCGCCTTGTGAATCGCAAAGGCATCGATCTCCGCCTCCACGCGCGGCAGAAGCTCATCTGCTTGCGCGAGGATCGCCTTGTCGTTGTCAGTGAGATCGCCGGGCTCTGGGATAACGCCCCCGCAGTTCTTTGCGATCATCGACAGCGAGCGCTGCGCGAGGTTCCCGAGATCGTTGGCCAGGTCCGCATTGATGCGCTGAACGATACCTTCATGGCTGTAATTGCCATCCTGGCCGAACGGGACTTCGCGCAGGAGGAAGTAGCGGATCTGGTCGACACCGTACTCAGCAACAAGCGCGTTTGGGTCGATCACGTTGCCGACCGACTTCGACATCTTCTCTCCGCGATTGTAGAGGAAGCCATGTCCGAAAACCTGTTTCGGCAGGTCGACACCCGCGGACATGAGGAAGGCCGGCCAATAGATGGCGTGAAAGCGGATAATGTCCTTCCCGATGATGTGGACATCCGCCGGCCAGTATTTCTTGAAGCTCTCGGACTCCTCGTCCGGGAAGCCGACACCGGTGATGTAGTTCGTTAGCGCATCGACCCACACATACATAATGTGCTTGGGGTCATCCGGCACCGGCACACCCCAGTCGAACGTAGTGCGCGACACGGAAAGATCCCGCAAACCCCCGCGCACAAAGCTCGTGACTTCGTTCGCGCGCGTCTCCGGCCCAATGAAGTCAGGGTTCGCCTCATAATGCGCGAGAAGCTTGTCTTGAAAGGCGGACAGGCGGAAGAAATAGCTCTCCTCTTCGACCCACTCGACGGGCGTGCCTTGGGGCGAGAGCTTCGCACCGTCGGGGCCTTCTGAGAGTTCGCTCTCATCGTAGTAGGCTTCATCGCGGACCGAGTACCACCCGGCATATTTATCGAGATAAATGTCGCCCGCCGCCGCCATGCGCCGCCATAGCTCCTGGCTTGCAAGCTTGTGACGTTCCTCGCGCGTCGAGATGAAATCGTCATGGGAGCAATTGAGCACCTCGACCATCTGGCGAAACTTCGGCGTGTTGCGATCGGCAAGCTCGGCCACTTCGATGCCTTGCTTGCGCGCCGTCTGCAGCATCTTGATCCCGTGCTCGTCGGTGCCGGTCAGGAAAAACACGTCGCGTCCCTGAAGGCGGCGAAAGCGCGCAATCGCATCGGTCGCCACCGCTTCGTAGGCATGGCCGATATGGGGCGCATCGTTCGGATACGAGATCGCGGTCGTAATGTAGTAGCTCTGTCTGTCGGCCATGGAATCTCCTTAAGCGGAGACATAGCCTTGCCTCTCAGCCCTGCCAAGCGTGCAGATGCAAGGCTTAAGACAAGGCTTAAGACAAGGCTTAAGACGTTGGGCGCGAAGCAAGCTCCTGGAGGCCGAACCAGCTGTTCAAGACAAGCAAGCCCCGATCCAGATTCAAGGCGAAGGTCTCTGCGCGCGCGGCGGAGATCGCCTCCCAGGATTCTGCCCAGGCCGGCAATGTCCCGGAAGTTAGCAGGCGTTGCGCAAACTTCTCTTCTTGTCCAACAAGCCCCTCGCCCGTCGCACCGTAACGCACCATCCGCTCGATCAGCCCAAGCAACAGCGCGAGATAGAGTTCGAGCTGCTCGGTCTCGTTGACGCTTGCCAGCTTCTCTGCTTGCCGCTGAACCTTCGCGCCGTCGAGATTGGGCAAGGCCTCGAACGAGGCAATGATATCGTTGTAGAGCGCGATGCCGCCGCCCGTGACGAGCTCCAGCGCACGGCGCACGCTGCCTTGCGACAGCGCCATGGCGAGCCGAAGCGTTCCGTCGTCGGCCTCGATCTCATCGCGCTTCAGCGCGGCATCGACTGCGGCGCCGAGCGCCTCGTCATTGAGCGGGGACAGCCGCAAAACGCGGGTGCGCGAGCGGATGGTAACCGGCAACCGGCCTTCCGCATTTGACACAAGCAGGAACAGCGTGTCGGGCGGCGGCTCCTCAAGCGCTTTCAACAAGGCATTGGCGGCGTTCTGGTTGAGCTGATCGGCCCGGTCGACAATCACCACGCGCCAAGACCCATCGCCCGCGGTACTACCGAGAAAGCTCCGCAGCCGCCGGACTTCATCGACGCTAATGACTTGCGAGTAGCGCTTCGTTCGCTCCATCCACGAGCGGCGAATAAGCAGTAGGTTCGGATGGGCCAGCCCTGCCACCTTCCGGAAGATGGGGGTGTCGGGACCCACATCGGCGGGCTCGCCGGGAATAAGATCGCCCGCTTCCGCGTACGCAAGCACAGTTCGCGCCAGACGATAGGCCAGCGTTGCCTTGCCGATACCTTCGGGGCCTACCAGCAACCACGCATGATGCAGACGCCCGCCCTGCAGTGCCTCCTCGAATTCGCGCGCTGCCTCGTCATGGCCGAACACACGGTCCACTTCGCGCGGGCTTGAGAAGGGCTCTAGCCGGTCGGGCTCAACCGCCGCAGCACCCGTTTTCTTGGGCGCGCCCTTACCCTTGGTCTTCGCTGTCTTCTTGGCGGCAGTCATAATGATCGGCTCATCGGCCCAAAGCGCAGCCGGCCTAAGCCTATCATCGGACTTGGCTCACGGGTTAAGGCGCTGAAGGACTGTTTCCCAGACATCCTCGGCGACCATGGCCTCGGGCTGGCTGGCGTCGACAACCACACAGCGGCCCGGCTCCTCCTCGGCGATATCGAGAAATGCACGGCGAATGCGCTCATGGGTCATGAGCTCCTGGCTTTCGAAACGGTCGAGATCCTCACCTTCCGCGCGCGCCTCGACCCGCGCAAGCCCGTCTTCGGCTGGGATGTCTAGAATGAAGGTAACATCGGGCAAGAGCGCGCCCACGGTTATCGTCTCCAGCGCGTTGATGAGGCCCCGCGAGACGCCTGCCGTGGTCCCTTGATAAGCGCGTGTCGAATCGATGAACCGATCGCATATAACCCATTGGCCCTGCTGCAAGGCGCCCTGGATGGCGTTGTCGATATGATCGGCGCGCGCAACGGCAAAGAGCACGGACTCCGCAAGCGGCCCAAACTCAGCGACCTGGCCAGAGAGCAAAACCTCTCGTATCTCCTCCGCCGCAGGCGATCCGCCCGGCTCGCGCGTCACGAATACAGGCCGTCCGGATCGCGATAGCCGGTCTGCGAGAATGGTGGCCTGGGTCGACTTGCCGGACCCCTCGCCGCCCTCAAAAGTGATGAAACGTCCGATCTCAATGGCTTGCTGCATGGTGGGAGGACCCCGCGTACCCCGCGCCGCGCTACAGCAGCCAGCCGAAAGCGAGAACGAGCAGGGAATCGATGCCGCGCATGGCGAATCCGCTGCTGTTGATGTCCTCGCCGGCATAGAGCGGGATCTCGTTGACTGCCGCCAAGTCCGGCGACTTTACCTTCAGCGTTGCGATCTGGTCGCCCTTTTTGATCGGCGCCTTGATGGGTCCCTGGTAGATGATCTCGCCCGACACCACGCCGGTCGCGCTGGCGGGAAGCAAGAGATCGATGGCGCCATCGCCCATAAGCGGAACGTAGTGCTTCTCACCACCCCAAACGAGCGCGTCGCTAACCTGTTGGCCATCCTCGAAGAGCCGGAACGGACGGAAGCTCTTGAAGCCCCATTCCAACACCCGCCGGGATTCCTTTTCGCGGTCGTTCTTTTGCTCCAGACCCGTAACGACGAGGATGAGACGCTGGTTGCCGCGTTTCGCACTGGACACAAGACCGTAGCCGGCCTCTCTCGTGTAGCCCGTCTTCAGCCCGTCGACCCCGATCGGCGCCCAAACAAGAGGGTTGCGGTTCCGGAAGGTGAATCGGTCCCGATATCGGAACTCTTTTTGACCGAAGTAATGATAGTACTCAGGGTACGTCTCAATGAGATGCTTCGAGAGCGTCGCGAGATCCCGCGCCGTCATCAAATGACCTTCCGCAGGAAGCCCCGTCGGGTTCGCAAAGGTCGAACCCGTCAGGCCAATTTCCCGCCCGTAGTCGTTCATCATTTTGACGAAGCCTTCCTCCGTCCCGCCAATTCCTTCAGCAAGGATCAGCGCTCCATCGTTCGCCGACTGAACGGCCACGCCCTGGAGCAAATCGCTGACCGTGATCGGACTACCAAGCGGTGCAAACATAGCGGCCGTCCCAGACGGTGCGCCGCCCGTGCGCCAAGCATGCTCGCTCACCGTAAAGCTATCGTCGAGGGTAATGCGGCCCGCCTTGAGCTCGCGAAACACAACGGCCAACGTCATGAGCTTGCTCATGCTGGCCGGAGGAACGGGTTGGTCGGCGCCCTTCTCGTAGAGAACGAGATTCGCCCCTGAATCCATCAGGATCGCGCTCTTGGCCTTGGTCGTGAATTCGTTCTTTTTCTTGGCTGCCGCAGAAGGTCCGCTCGCGGCGATCGCCACGCTCAGTGCACAACAAGCGCAAACAAACGCAATTTTCGTCAATCTACGCAGAGCGCGCACGCGGTCACATCATTCTTCTGGAGTGGTAGGTCGAAACGCCGGCAACAGCGAGCGTTAGAGTGCCGTCACTATCGAATGCTTGCCGCAAAAAATCAACCGGGCGCCGACCAACACTCAGTTTTGCATGATAATTTTGGCGCCTTGGTACCCGGCGTCGGCAACATCTGACAGCGCGGCGGCTGCGGTAATGCCATCCACAAAAGGACCCACGCGGACCCGATAGTAAATCTCGCCCCGATCGACAATGGGTGCAATCTCGATCGGCCCTACCTCAGCCAGCATCGACCTCGCTCGTTGGGCATTCGCTTGATTCTTGAAAAAGCCCGCCTGGATCATTGGCCCTTGCGGGGCGGCCAGCGCGGTCGGTCCGATGGATCCCGTCGTCTGCAGGTCAGCTAACCCGCGAGCATTGGCAGCAGGGATGTCCGCGGGCTTGGGCGCCGATAACGCGACAGCAATAGCCGCCCGATCGGGACGATCCGGCAACGGAGGAAGCTTGGGCGGACCGGGCGGCCCGACAGCAATCTCTACTTCTGACATGCCGTTTGGACCGGTCGTCCCCGCATACGCCGAGTAACCTCGAACCGAGAGGTAATCGCGCTCAAAGCCATCATCGACGTCCAAGCCCGCCTTGCGGAGATAGCGCACGCGCACATTGGCTGTGCCAGCGCGCTTGAATCCAAGCACCTCGGCGGCGCGCTTGGAAACATCGATCACACGGCCGTGCCGAAAAGGTCCTCGATCGTTCACGCGGAGCACCGCGCTCAGATCATTGTCGAGGTTGGTAACCTCCACAAAGATGGGCAGCGGCAATGTGGGATGGGCCGCCGTTAGGCGTTCCATATCGAAGATTTCGCCATTGGACGTCAGGCGGCCGTGGAACAAATCCCCATACCAAGAAGCGACGCCGGTCCGATTGTAGGCCTCGTCTTCCTTGGGGACATAGCGCACGCCATCGATCTCGTAGGGCTCACCGATCTTGAAATGACCGCCACCCTTAGGCGCGGACTGCCCAATTTCGACGAGCCGCTTCCCGAGCCTGTCCGATTCGGGCTCCTCCGGCGTCGACTCCGGCCAAATTCCGAGGAGTCCGACGAAAACAATGAGGAGAACAAACCACGCGCGGGCATCAAACGCGCGTTCAATCAAGGCCTTAGCGCGACCCAGCGTCGGCTCGGGTCCGCTCGATGTCACCCCGTCCAATGTCCTGCCCCCCAAAGGGCTCAAGTAAGGCACGCCGAAAGAGCCACAAAACGCAGAACAAGATGAACTCTCCCGGCGCGAAGCCGATCTGACCCCAAGTCAGTTAGCAAACGATAAACACAGGCATAATCCCTGCCCGCTCGATTCGACGGTTTGTCTACATACGAGTTTTATGCCGCATAATCAGACGATTATGTGTTCTCTCGGACAACAGCGTGAGATTATTAACCATAGCATGACAATCCCGTGCCCTTCTGGCCACAGACGCTTTGAAAACACTCGCAAAACGCGCACCAAGCCTTGTCGCGCAAAGGTTAACTGGCTAACGTCCGGGTGATGGGCGGGTGCTGCTGTCGGCGTAGTCTGACACCTCACCAAATATGTAAACCGAACGGACGGGCGAATGAGTTCGTGGGCGAAGTTGGCAACAACCGCAGCGATTGCGGTTTGTCTGGCCTTGGGTGTTCCCGGGGCCGCGTCCGCTGCTGGCGTCTCCGAGGCGCAGCGGGAGGCGATGCTTCAGCGCATGATCGCCAATCCGAGCGATCTCGATCTTGCATTCGAGTATGCACAAGCCTCTTCGGATGCAGGCGACTACGAAGGGGCGATTTCCGCCCTAGAGCGCATGCTGATCTACGCGCCGAATACGCCCCGCCTGCAGTTCGAGCTCGGTGTGCTGTACTACAAGCTTGGCGCCTACGAAGTCGCGCGGAGCTACTTTGAGCAAGTACTCCTCAATCCAAGCGTGCCAAATGAGGTTGCCGACCAAGTTCGGCTCTACATCCAGCAACTCGCCCTCGCCGCGGATCCACCGCCCTTCTCCGCGACGATCTTCAGCGCCATCCGCTGGGAGAGCAACGCGAATTTCGGGCCGAGCACCAACACCGTCACTCTTAACGGGCTCGACTTCACACTTGGCAGCCAGTCCGTTGGCCGCGAGGGTTGGAGTTGGATGAACATCGGAACACTGCATTACTCCCATGACCTGAAGAATCAGGGAGACCGCATCGAGTTCGACTTCCTCGCTTATTCCACCATCTATTTCGACGACGAACTCTCCGATATCGATCTCGACTTCTTCGAGTTCACTCTGGGACCAAGCTTCAATCTGAAGCGCATCGGCTGGGACCAGTCCCGCCTGTTCGTCTACGCCATCGGCGACCTGTCCTATCTGGGGTATGACTCGTATTTCTATGCGCCTGGCGCGGGCGTGCGTCTCTTGAGTTTCTCGGCGAAGCAGAGCGTCCTCGATGCCCGGATCGAAACGCGCTATCGCGACTTCGTCGACAACAGCGAACTCCCATTCAACTCGCTGCGCACGGGCTTTCAGACCCGCGTGGCCTTGAATTACACCTATTACTTCACGCCCGGCGTCGTCCTCACGACATCAACCTACGCGCAACGCGAAGCCGCCGATGCCGACTTTTATGCAAACAACGAAATTGGCGTCTCGGCCGGATTCGCCTGGACGTTCCAAAATCCGCTATGGCGTGCCGAGTATCCGCTAACGTGGCAGCTCGGCGCCGGCTACATTCGGCGGGACTATGACGATCCTGATCCCACCATCGATATCACTCAAGCCGAGCGTGACGACACGTTGTGGGCGCGGACGGCAATCGTTGTCCCCGTCGCGGAAACTTGGGCGCTCGTGCCTCAAGTCGAGTATCGCGACCAACAGTCGAATTACGACCTGCGGACATTCGACAATTTGACCACCATCCTTGGCGTTCAGAAGAGGTTCTGACGTGAACAAGGCACGCGCGATCGGCGCGTTCCTCGCACTAGGCGGCGCCCTACTATGTGCGTCACCTGAGGCGACAGCAAACAAGGTCGGCGTTGCGGCCGCTGTGAATCCCGACGCCTTCTCCGGCGGCAAACAAATCCGCATCGGCAAGTCCATCTTCTACAATGAACGCATCAGCACCGATGCAAATGGCGTGGTTCAGGTCTTACTTGTCGACGGCTCCACGTTCACGGTCGGCAAGAACTCCAACGTCGTCATCGACAAGTTTGTCTACAATCCGAATACGAAGACCGGCGAGATCGTGACCTCGTTCTCGAAGGGGTCTATGCGCTTTATCGGCGGCAAGATCTCGAAGAACCCTGGCGGCGTGACGATCAACACGCCAGACGGAAGCCTCGCCATTCGTGGCGGCATGGTCCAGGGCGCCATCACGCCGCGTGGCGCCATTTTCTCCTTCCTCTTCGGCAACGAGATGGTCTTCCGGAGCAACAGCGGGAAGGTCTATACGGTCTTCCAGCCGGGCTATACGCTCTCCCTCGTGGGAGGCACGCCGCAAATTAGGCCGACCACCCCTGCCGATATCCAGTTGATCATGGCCAATCTGTCGAACAGCAATACGGATACCGCGGGCGTAGACACGAACACCCAACCGCCGCAACCGAACTACGTGATCAGGCAGCAGGACTTCCAGCAGCTTATCGCGGACGCGACAGCGACGCGTATCGACGGCGAGCTTCTGGAGCAATTGCTGGCGCTCCAGGAACTGACTGAGACAATTGTCATCCTAGAGGATGACCCGTTCGATTTTTCGATAGGCGGATACGGTGCCGGCCTCGTCTCCGATGGCGAGGAGTACGCCATTGGGGCAAGCACAACCCCAACTGACTTTTCGTTCAACGAGCAAACGCAAGCCATTATGATGACCCTGCGGGGCGTCGAGGGCGGTGGACCGATTGACCGTGGGATTCTCACCTTCAGCCCGAGCGGTGAAAATAGCTGGACCTTGTCCGATCTCCAACTCTTCGGAAACGGCACGTCGATCCCAGCCACAATCATATCGGGCGACGCGAGCCGGAGCACGGGGCTCCTCTGCAGTAGCTGCTCTTTCATGGAGTTCGGCAACTTCAATACCACGTACTCCTATACCGATCCGGACGACCCCTACGGAGGATCCGTGACTGAGTCGATCAGCAACGGCTGGTGGGTCGCCGGCGGCGTAACCACGTTCAAGGACCTGCCCACAACCGGCACGGCAAACTACGCCGGAACGGCGCACGGCTCGATTTACGCTAGCGGCCAGGATCTCTCCAGCCCTATCAAAGGTAGCGGCAACGCCAACATGAACTGGAACTTCGCCCAACGTTCGGGGCAGTTCTCAATCAACCAATTCAAGCCCGTCAAACAGAGTGTTTATGGCAACGTGCCCACGATGAGCGCGCAAGGCACGATGAGGATGCCTGGGGGTATAAACAGGTTCTCGGGGAACATAGCTGGCACGGCGGGTAGCAATCAGGTAAGCGGCGGGGCAAATGGGTCTTTCGTCACGGATGGGATTCGCCCTGCTGCTGGCGTGATTGGCAATTGGGGTGTCCGCTCCCAGGGCTCAAATGCCTATCTGGCTACCGGGATTTATGGCGGCGCTGCAGGGCGTTAAGCAATTTTTCTTAAAGCATAATCTAGATTTCGGCCACTCGGTGCTTTTCACGCGATTGGGCAGTGAAAAATCGCCGATATATGGTATTAAATGGAATTGGGATTTGCTCTTCTCGGCCATACGTTGATCAAGGGCACTGAGGGATGGTCACAAACGGTCAGATGACGCCGCGTCGCGGCGCTCTTGCGATCGCGCTACTTCTCGGCGCGAGCGCTGCCTTTGTGCTGTCTGGACCGGCCAGCGCCGGTAAGGTCGGCGTTGCGGCCGCCGTGAACCCGGACGCCTTTTCGTCTCTCTCCGGCGTGCCGAACAAGCAGTTGAACATCGGCAAATCCATCTTCTACAACGAGCGCATCAAGACCACGGCGAACGGCTTGGTACAGGTGCTGCTGGTGGACGGCTCGACCTTCACCGTCGGCCCGAACTCTAACCTCACCATCGACAAATTCGTCTACGACCCAAAGAAGAAGACAGGCGAAGTGGTCGCCACCTTCTCCAAGGGATCGATGCGCTTCATCGGCGGCAAGCTGTCGAAGAATGCGGGCGGCGTGAAGGTGAATACACCTTCGGGCGCGCTCGCGATTCGCGGCGGCATGTTCCAAGGCCACACCGGGCGTAAGATCTACTCCTTCCTCTACGGTCATTCGATGACGATCGGAGGCAAGACGCTCTTCCAGCCTGGCTACACGGCGGACTTTTCGCGAGGCGGAGGAAACATCCGGCCGACAACGGCCGAGGACACGGCGGTCTTTGCCAAGGCGCTTTCTAACCGAGGGGGTTCGACGGCCTCAGGCAACGGCGGCGATGGCGGTGGCGAAGGCGGATCGCAAGGCGCCCAACAGCAAGCGAGCGCCAATCAGGCTATTCAGTCTGTCAGTGTGCAGAACATGATCTCCGATGCGACCCGAGAGGCAATCGCAACGGACATCTTCGAGCAAATCGAAGAGCTGCAGAAGAACGAAGATCCCCCGCCGTCTAATACGCCGACAGGCACGCCGACGCCGACGAATACGAACACGCCGCCTCCCCCGCCGCCGGAAATCGATGCGCGTGTGATTCACATCGGACCAGATGGTTCAATCGGAGCGAATGATGACTTCATTCAGACATTCCAGGTCATCAATAAGCGGCTTGTGGCGGATGTTCCGGCGATCACGTCGTCGGAACTGAACGACGACTACCTGGGAACGCGACCGTCGCTCCAGTTCGACTTCCCCGAGACATTGGAATGCATCGATGGCTTCTGCAATGTCAGCGATGCCCAGGTGATCGTTGGCGGCGAGCCGGTGACCTATTTCGGCCAAGCGATCGTCAAGCCTGGCTTCTTCGGCTACCACGTGATCAGCGAAGGCCTTGATGAACCCGAGCGAGAGGTCTTGTTGAGTGCGAGCGGACCCCGCGATCCTTCGCGGCTCCTTGTCTTCGGAGGCAAAAAATACAATTTCGCCCCGCCCAGCGGTAAGGTCTACACGCTCCAACTCGCCAACGACATCGTTCAGGGAGATTCAGCACCCTTTGCATCAGGGGCATCATCAGCCATCGGTGAAGGAAACGCAGCCGTATCGCCACTTTACCTCAAAGAACAAGGCGCCGAAGGCGTACCCGAGTCCAATGTCTGGCTGCAAACGAGCTTTGCCGTCGGCACCGGTGACTCAGAAGGTCAATCTTTCATCAATGTGGCGCTGGGCAACTGGTCTTCGGAAGAAGGTCTACAGGGTTCGCGCCGAGGCGGTTCCGATCTCGATCGCAACAACTACAGTTTCTCCGGCGACATCGCGAGCCTGTCGGGCCCAGACGGTGGTCATTTCCTCGGTAACGACGATGCGCTGCCCAATGCGGTCCTGGCCCTGGGTGGTCCGGGTACCGAAGAACTGGGACGCGACGAGGCGCTGCACAACGCCGAGATCATCCTGCCAATTGAATTCCGGGAGGTGAATGGCGAATTCGAGGGCCTCCAAGTGAGCAGTGTTTCCGACTTGCCGTCCGAGATCCCGGGGGGAGATGGCGGAACGGGCTCAACGTATCATCTTGCCGCGGGCTTTGAGGCTCCCGAAGACCTCACCGGCGAGGCGTCGTCCGGCCAGTTCAGCGGCTATGCGGCTGGCTTTCAGCAGCAGGCAAACAATAGAGGTTCCATCCGGTCGCTCGTAAACTACTCGCCAAATGATGTCGTATTGAACCTCAATGCCGAATCCAACACCGTCGATGCGTCAATGCGTTTCCAGCAGTTCATTCCAGTTGATTCAGACGGAAACATTGACGTTACAAAGACCTACAACTTCGCGTTCGGAGGCGAAGGAAGCTCCGCGCTCATCAACGACGACATTTTCGGTGCGCACGAGGCTCCAGAATCCTCAACGCTTGGCGAAACAGGACTGGAGTTCACGGGTTATGAGACGCGGTACAAGTGGGTCTTGAAAAGAGTGGGACGCCGTTTGAGGTTGGTCCGCGTCGAATATCAGGTTCCGAGATTTCAAGAGTATGAGCACGCAACAACAGTCGAGACCAAAAGCTATCTCGTGAGCGCCGACGCGATGGGCGCTAACGAGGTGCTCTTCAAAGGTCAAACGGTCGAGGGGCCAGACGGCCCCGTGCAGAAGCGCGCCTTTTGTCAGGATTGCGACTACATCAAATGGGGCGCCTGGGGGACTCGTTCCAGCTACACCAACAAAGCTGGAAACAAAGTCACCGAAGACACGCATCTTGGCTGGTGGATCACCGGTGACGTCGTGTCCCCGTCAGACATGCCCACGCGAGGGAGCGCCAGTTACGCAGGCGATGTTGTTGGGACTGTCGCGAGGCGAAACGAGGGTGTCTGGAATCAATCCGTGGCCACGGGCAGATTGAATATGGATTGGAACTTCGCACGCCGCAGAGGCACTCTGGCCATCACCGACTTCGACAGAAAGAACATCTACGGTGTCGTCGGCGCCTCCCAAAAATCCCCGCAGAGCTTTGTTGGCGGCCTTGCCGGCAACGGAGGTATCGTAGGAACAACAGCTGGCTCATTTGTCGGCTCACCTGGCAAGGGCCAGACGCCAGGTGGTGTCATCGGCAACTTCGATGCTCGCAAGCTCAACGGCAATTGGCGCGCCAACGGCATCTATGGCGGCACGGTTGTGCCCAACGTTCCACGGTAACTGGCGGCGTTTTCGGCTTCACGGCCACCTCTTCACTGCTGACAGACAGCTTAGTGCGCGTGCCAAACGCAAAATCTGAGTGCTTCCCTGCCACATTTCAGCGCTTTAAAGCCCTGGAGCTCGGGAGTTTTCCCGAGTTTGCCAAAAAGTTTGCGCTGCCTTTTTTGGCTCCCATATGCCCGCAATGCCGACGGCCGGCGACGGCCAGGCAATCGACGTCAACGGGATGGGATGGGCCTCTATGCGCGCCTCGATCACGCTCTCTTCGCGGGCCACCGCAATTCTCGCAAGCTCGGCACTCTCTCTGCTGGCGATTGTCGGTGCGGCCGGGTTCGCCACAGCCGGCGAACGGGTGGGTGTTACCGCCGCCGTGACGCCAAAGGCGACCAGCAAGGCCCCAGGGTCTGGCACAAAGACCCTCAAGATCGGCAAGTCCGTCTTCTATAACGAACGCATCACCACCTCGGCCTCCGGCGTTGTCCAGGTGCTCCTTGTCGACGGATCGACCTTCACCGTCGGGCCCCGCTCCAGTCTCGTGATCGACAAGTTCGTCTACAACCCGAGCAAGGGAACCGGCGAGATGACGGCCACGCTGTCGAAAGGCGCCCTGCGTTTTGTTGGCGGCAAACTCTCCAAGAAGGAACCGCCGGTGAAGGTGAAGACGCCCGCCGGCGAACTCACCGTGCGCGGCGGTATCTTCCAAGGCATCGTCAAGAGTTCGAACCAAGCGGTCTTCGCGTTCGTGTTTGGGGACTATTTGGCTCTCAACCGCAAAGGAAAACGCTACCGCATCAAGCAGAGCGGCAATCTGTTCGCCATCGGCAATGCGGGACCGCCCATCATCCGGCGCACCACGCAGACCGACACGAACCTGATACTCGCCGCCATCTCTGGCAGAGCCGCCGGACACGTCTACAAGACCAAAGCGAATGCCTGGCCTTTCTATTTCGGGATCCAGCCCTCCGGCCGCTATCCCGACCAGCCCTTCGTGCGCGAGCAGTTCTACGACAATCTGCCGATCAAGCTGCACCGGGTGCCAAAGCCGAAAGTCTACACGCCACCGGTCCGCACGCCGCAAGTCGTCCCAACCCAGCGGCGGCCCACGCCTGAACCACGCAGACCGACCCCGGTCACCGTGACGCCCCGGTACGACCCGGCACTGCCTGGCGTCACCGCCTGTCCAAATTGCTAGGCCCGGCAAGCCTCTAGCGGTCTACCTTCCCTTGTATTGGGACCGGTTAGTCCCCAAATAAACGAGGCTGCGCCGTACGCGCCGCCGTCTTCCGCATGGCAGTTTGACTGCCGCTTCCTATATAACTCTCAAGACCCGCAAACGAAGCCTGCGACGTTCAATGAGGCGCGATGCGTGATCCCAAAACACAGATGTTTGCCGAGGCCTGCGCCATGCTTAAGCAGGCCGAACAACTCCACCGGCAGTTTTTCGGACCGTCCAGCGGCGCGAGTAACGCCTGCTGGGAGCCACCGGTCGACATCCTGGAGACCGAAGACAAGCTGACCGTGATCACGGCCCTGCCCGGCGTCCCTCCGGAAGCGGTTCGGGCGGAGATCGAAGGGACGACGTTGATTGTCACGGGCGTCAGGGCGATCCCCGCCACCGGACGCGGCGCAAATATTGTTCGCCTCGAGATTCCCTATGGCCGTTTCGAGCGGCGCATCGCCATCTCCAGTCGCTTAAGGCTGATTGAACAACAACTGGAGAATGGGTGCCTGAGACTGATCTTTACAAAGGCTGGATAAACCGATCACCGAAGACCACACCATGAATGACCAAGAGCACACCCTGAAGACAGAGAGCTTCCAATCGAGCCCGGAGGATCCGACGCCGGACACGTCCGCAGGGTCGTCGGACACGGCCGCCCCCGAGTTGCCGGACGGCGCCATCATCCTGCTTCCGACACGCAATGCGGTGTTGTTCCCGGGCGTCGTCGCCCCACTTATGGTTGGTCGCCCCCAAACCGTTGCAGGCGCGCAGGCCGCGGCCCAAAACGGTCAATCCGTGGGCATCGTCCTTCAGAGTGACCCCGCCGCGGACGCCCCTGGCCCCGACCAGTTGAACCGTGTCGGCACCATCGCCGAGATCATGCGTTACGTGACCTCGCCCGATGGCAACCATCACCTCGTCGTGCGCGGGGTACGCCGGTTCAAGGTCCTTGAGATGTTGGACGGGTATCCGTTCCTTGCCGCGCGCATCGAAGAGATCGGCGAAGCCGAAGTCTTCTCGACCGAGCTTGCCGCACGCGTCCATCAGTTGCGCGAGCGGGCGCGCGAGGCCTTGTCGCTTCTGCCAAATGCACCAGACGAACTCGGCAACGCGCTGGAACAGATCGACTCGCCGTCGATGCTGGCTGACTTCATCGCCAATGTGATGGATATCAGCCCGCCCGAGAAACAGGACATCCTTGAAACGCTCGATGTGTCAGAGCGCATCGACAAGGTGCTCCGCGAACTCGCCCAGCAGATCGAAGTCTTGCGTCTGTCGAAACAGATCGGCGAGCAGACTCAGGAGTCGCTCTCCGGCCGTCAGCGCGAGCACATCTTGCGCGAACAGCTGCGGCAAATCCAAAAAGAGCTGGGCGAAGGCGAAGACGGCGAAACAGAGATTGCCGAACTGCGCGAAGCCATCGACAAGGCTGGAATGTCCGAGGAAGCGGAGGCGCAGGCCAAGAAGGAGCTGCGCCGCTTAGAGCGCATGCCCGAGGCCTCCGCCGAGCACGGCATGATCCGCACCTATCTCGATTGGCTGATTGAGCTTCCCTGGTCGAAACTCTCAGAAGAGACGATCGACATCGCCGAGGCGCGCCGGATCCTTGACGAGGATCACTACGGCTTGCCGAAGGTAAAACAGCGCATCTTAGAATACCTTGCGGTGCGTAAGCTCAACCCCGATGGTAAGAGCCCTATCCTGTGTTTCGTCGGCCCTCCGGGCGTCGGCAAGACCTCGCTCGGCCAGTCGATCGCACGCGCCATGGGCCGCAAATTCGGGCGCATTAGCCTCGGTGGCGTCCATGACGAGGCAGAGATTCGCGGCCACCGGCGGACCTATGTAGGTGCCCTGCCCGGCAATATCGTGCAGGCACTTCGCAAAGCCGAGACGCGCAATCCCGTCTTCATGCTCGACGAGATGGATAAGCTGAGCCCCAGCTTCCATGGCGATCCGTCCGCGGCTTTGCTTGAGGTCTTGGACCCTGCCCAGAACAATACGTTCCGAGACAACTATCTCGGCATTCCCTTCGACCTGTCGAAGGTCATGTTCATCGGCACGGCGAACGTTCTCGACCAAATTCCTGGCCCGTTGCGTGACCGCATGGAGGTCATCGAAATCCCGGGCTACACCGAGGAAGAAAAGATCGAGATCGCTAAGCGCTACCTCGTGAAGCGCCAGTTGGAGGCCACAGGCCTCAAGCCGGAGCAGTGTGAGATCACCGAAGAGGCGCTGCGCACGATCATCGATGGCTACACCCGAGAAGCAGGCGTGCGCAATCTCGAGCGCGAGATTGGCGCTGTGTGCCGCCACGTCGCGATGCAAATCGCGGAGGGCGACAAATCGAGCATGCTTATCGATGCGGACGACCTGCATGACATTCTTGGCGCCCGAAAGGTCGATAATGAGGTTGCCATGCGGACATCCGTCCCTGGCGTCGCCACGGGTCTCGCTTGGACGCCCACGGGTGGCGACATCCTCTTCATCGAGTGCACAAAAGTGCCCGGCAAAGGTCGTCTGATCCTGACAGGTCAGCTCGGAGACGTGATGAAGGAAAGCGCGCAAGCCGCTCTATCTCTTTTGAAAGTTCGCGCCGGGATTCTGGGCATAGACCAGAGCGTCTTCGATACCTCAGATGTCCATCTCCATGTACCTGCAGGCGCAATTCCCAAAGACGGACCGAGCGCGGGCGTTGCCATGTTCGTCGCCCTAACGTCGCTCTTCACAGGCCGAACTGTCCGCAATGATGTCGCCATGACTGGCGAAATCTCGCTGCGCGGGTTGGTCCTGCCAATCGGCGGCGTGAAGAACAAGGTGCTCGCGGCTGTCCGGGCCGGGATCGAGACTGTCATGCTGCCCGAGCGCAATCGGAGAGACTTTGACGATATTCCCGAGGCGGCGCGCGAGGCGGTTCGGTTCGTCTGGATGTCATCCGTAGACGATGCGTTGGCGGCGGCGCTGAGCCCGCCCGAAATGCCGGCGCACAGCCCAAACGACCTATCGGATGATCAGCGGCGGCTGGCCAGCGGCTAAGCACAATCCATGGTCACGTTAGAGCAGCTCCAGCGCGACATCTCCGCGCTTGGGGTCATGCCCGGTGACACGGTGATGTTGCACGTGTCTTTGCGCGCCATTGGGCCGATCGAGAATGGCCCGGCGGGACTCTTGGAAGCGCTGACGGCATCGCTCGGGGACGACGGCACCTTACTGATGATCCTCGGCGCACGAATAGCCCATGACTGGGTGAACAAGCGGCCTGAAGCGGAGCGCGCCGTACTCCTCGCCGACGCACCCGTCTTCGACCCCTTGCAAGCACCGGTTTTCGCCGAAGTTGGCACCTTGGCCGAGGTGTTCCGCACCACCCCAGGGACACGCGTCACGGATAATCCATCCGGCCGGTTCGGCGCACGCGGACGCGGAGCCGAGGCGCTTCTGCAGGATGCACCTTGGGACGACTATTACGGCCCTGGATCGCCCTTGGAACGGCTCTTCGAGGCTGACGGGAAGATCCTGCGCATTGGAGCCAACCCTGACACGACCACGGTCCTGCATTACGCCGAGTACCTGGCGGAAGTGCCGAACAAGCGCCGCGTACGCCGTCATTACCGCTGCCAGGGACCTGAGGGGCCGTCCGTTCGCGCTGTGGAGTGTCTTGATGATGAGGAGGGCATCGTCCTCGATGAAGGCGAGGACTACTTTGCCCGCATCCTCAAGGACTATCTGGCCCTTGACCGGGCCCAGCTCGGCCAGGTGGGCGCTGCACCCGCAACGCTGATCCAGGCCGCCGATATCGCCGCCTTTGGTGCACGGTGGATGACCGACGAGTTTGGGGCTCGAACCCCATCTTCCCTGTAAAATCTTCTGAGCCGCAAAGTCTTGGAGGCGGTCTAACCCAACGGGCTCGCTAAGGTTGATGGCAATCGGGGTTTATCTGGACCGATGCTGCCCCTATGATCCCTTCATCTCTGGGAGGGGGTCCCATGCGGTTCATATTTGGCTTCTTAGTTGGCGTCGCGGTGACGGTTGTGGCCGCTTACGTCATGGATCAGCGCGAGCAGCAGGCCGAAAAGCGCGTCGTCAATTGGGACGTGGTCAATGAAAAGGTCGGCACGGCCACAAAGGATGCGCAGCAAGTCTGGAACGACTTCACGCGCGAAATTACAGGCCCATAAAGCACATACATATCAACTCGTTACGCGCGCAAACTTCCACGGAGACCGAGCTCTTCGGGAAGCATTGCATTCTTGATTTGGGGGCGTTTCGGTGGCTTGTCTTCCCGCGGACCCTTCGGATGGGAGCTCGACTTCTCGGCCTGGGTCGTCCCCACCATGTTCATTCCGATCAGGAATGCGGCGCCGCTGCCGATTACCGCCACAATGGCGATCGCCCGCAGTACACGCCGCAAGCCCCTATGGCCGGGCGATTCAAGCCGCACAGTCCGGTTCACATAAGCCAGGAATGAGCTGAACAGCGCGGCAAGCGCACCCCCGCTAAACACCATCATCGCCATCGTGACTTTGCGGTCGACGGTCGTTTGCGGTTCCATGGCCACGATGGCAAGCAGCAGTAAAGCGGCCACTCCGTTCAGGGCGATCAGAAACGAGAGCGCCCGTCCGGCCAAGCGATTGCGTTCCCGCTCGATAAAGGTGGGATCGAGATCATGTTCGGGCTGGGGATTATTCACTGTCATTCCAACGCTTCCAAGGACGCCTATCGCAACACCATCTTCGGGAAATACAAAGACACCGTCCAGTTCGGTGCGTCGACAATTTCGCTGATCCGAAGATCGGCACAAACGCTACACAGCATATACGCCTCCACCGGCGCCATATTTGTGGTCGCACACAGCCAGTCGATCATGCCAGAGACCGCATCGCGAGCCGCCTGCATAAGATCCGGTCCAACGCCGGTCGTTGCCCAATACCCGTCCTCGTCGAGGTGGCGGGACACCGGCCCCGCCGTCTCAAAGCGCGGAAAAGCAAGATTTGTCTGCTTCAACAGCCCAATCTCCACCGCCACCACCATTGGGCTCTCGATCGCCGTACCGCAGACCTCGCCATCCCCTTGGGCCGCGTGCGTGTCGCCCAGAGACAACAACCCGCCAGCAACTTCGACAGGGAGATAAAGCGTGGTGCCCACGGCATTGTCCCGAATGTCGAGATTGCCCCCGACACGCCGCGGCGGGATCACGGAATGCCTGCCAGGCGCGGCAGGCGCAAGGCCGACCGTGCCACAGAACGGACGCAGCGGAACTGCTCCGCCCGGCCCGAACAGTGCTGGCGCGAGCGTCTGAGCATCGTACTTCCAGATATGCAGGCGTGGCTCCGTGAACTGATCGGCCAGCAGACCAAAGCCCGGAATGTTCGCGGTCCAGCCCCACCCGGATGGCTGGAAGTCTTTGAAGGTCACGGCGACCGCATCCCCAGGCTCCGCGCCCTCTATGAAGATGGGCCCGGTCACCGGATTGACCTTGCTTGTATCCCGGTTGAGGAAACCTTCTAGCGTGGTGTCCGGGCTCACCTGGCCGGCCGAGGCATCAATAGTCTCGATCTCGACCGTCTCGCCGGGCGTCACAGTCAGGATCGGCTCGAGTGACTTGTCCCACCCAAAATGGTGACGGTTCTTGTGAATCGTATGGTCGCAGAGCACCGGTTCCCTCCACGGCCGCGCTTAGCCCAAAGCGCTTGGCCGAGAACACATCATACCGGCAATGTGACGATTGGGACGGTGCTTTGTCGCCGCGCCAGGCATCATCCGTTGATGCTCGGTAAGGGCTGGCGGAGACGGAGGGATTCGAACCCTCGATACGCTATTAACGTATACTCCCTTAGCAGGGGAGCGCCTTCAGCCACTCGGCCACGTCTCCTTTGGACGCAAAGGCTTACTGGTCTCGCTCAGGCCGGTCAACACGCGTTCGGGCGATTTCCAGCTATACAGCAGCCTTCCCGCTTAGCGGCTTCCAGCAGCCCCGCAAGTTGCAATCCCCATATTGCTCTTCCTCGCAATATGGTAGGCTCATACGTAGATTCCTGGGAGGGCAGAACGCATGAGCGGCGGCATCCGATTCGGATGGCCTTGGCATGTAGCGATATGCGCGAGCTTGGCGCTCGCAGTCTTGGTGCTTGGCGCGCCTAGCGCCGTACAGGCCGGGACCGCCGAATACTGCGTGACCTGCAAGACTCCCAACGCCACCTATCGCTGCCGGCTTCAGGGAAGCGGCGTAACCCAAAGCGATGCCTTCAAGCTCTATTGCGTGGTGCGTACCACCAAGGAAGGCAATCACGCCTCCTGCGGCGCTAAGAGGGACCCCAACTGTGCCGGGGTGGTCAAGGTCTACAATTACGAGGGCCCCACCCTGCCCGGCAACGTTACGGGCGACCGGCGGCTTCAAGACTTCAACCGGCGTGTCGATGAGCAAAATCGGGCGTTCGAAGACACGCGCGGCGACCAGCCCAACTCGCTGTTCGAGCTCGGCGGCAGGGCTGTTGACGCCTCAAGGCGCGGGCTTCAAGGCGCGGGCGCGGCAATCGGCCTGGGCGCTGGGGCAAACGAGCAAGCCGCCCCGCCGCAAGCCCCGCCCCCACCGCCTGCCGCGCAGCCGCCGGCGGAGCCGAAGAAGAACTTCGCACGCCGCAGCTGGGACTGCATGGTATCGCTCTTCAGAGAGTGCGGAGACCAATAAGGCGGCATGCCGGACTTTCGCCGCCATGCCGCCTGGGAACGCGCTATGGCGCCCCCAATCTCGAAGAGTGCTCGACCCTAGTGGGCCTGAAGCCACTCGCGTGCTTGACGCTGCGCCTCGGAAACCTGATCCGTGCTCATTTCACGGGCTAGTTCCGTCCGATAATCACGTGCCGCGACGTTGCCCCGCGCCGCCGCGAGATTGAACCACTTATGCGCAGTGACGAGATCCACATCCACGTCACACCCCGTCGCATAGAGCATTCCCAGCTCAAACAGCGCATCCGCACCGCCTGCCTGAACCGCCGGTTCAAACTGGCTACCCAAGATCGTTCCAAGTTCCATTCGTGCCATGACGTCCCCCATATTGTCATTTGTGCCGCCGCGTATCTGGCTTTACCCACGAAAGCGGTTTGATGCGCGGTGTTGTGTTCAACGAGGGCGATCATCGGCGAGGTCCTTAAAGAACCTCTGAATCGATGTGCTTAACGCAAGCTCACCCAAATCTGAATCGCTGGGTAAGCTTGCTTTACGCGGGCACGGGAATCTGCGGGGAAACCGTTAAGATCGGCGTTTTGAAAGAGTCCTCTAACTATTCCTGGTCGCGACTCGCTAACCACCCGCAGAATTGGGCGAGACGATCGAAACAGGGATCACGGTGGCCCTGCTTAAGCGTATGCTGTGCGACACTTAGGGTCGTGGCCCCGTTGAAGGGTGCGCAAAGACTGTTGTCCAAGACCAGTCGTGGAGCTGAGGCTTACCACCTAGACCACTCAACGGGACCCGAACGCTGTTGGGCTCGCCGACTACCGTGCCGCCAATCTGGCCCATGGCGAGTTTGGCCTGAAACGGAAGGCGTTCTCCATGTTTGGGTCGCCATACAATCGCAGCCGTAGCGCTCAGATCCTTCGGCCGCATGGCGGGAGCGTAATACGGGCGGTGGAGCAACACGATCCGCGCCTCTGGGAACATTCGACGCAGATTGCCCCCATCGTTGCGGTCCATAACCATGAGCGTGCCAACATCAAAGCCCTTCGCTTTCAAGTCCGCCGCGAGACCCTCGTAAGGGACTGCCAGCCGGCAGGCTCCGCAATCCGGCCCTAGCGCCTGGGCAAGGTTCACGGCCCGGATCGGTACGACCGCGAGCGTAACCGCAAGCAGCACAAGGGCGATCGACTTTGGCCGGGCCGCGGGAACACTGTGGGCGACAAGCCACAACAACCACAGGGGCGCGAGCAGGAAGAAGGGGTGCATGTAGCGCTCAAGATAGTTCGACGCTCCTGTTAACGCCGCACCGGCGATGAGAGCGAGAAAGCCGAGGAGCGTCATCTGCAGCAGCATGCGTGGCCAGTTGGGCCGTGCGCTCGCGCCATTCCGTAGCCGTAAAGCCGACTTGAACGCAGTCCAGCCGCCGCGCCAAAGGCTCGGATACATAACAGCCAAAACGACAACCAGCGGGAACAAAAAGCCGAGCGGCGCATAGATCGCGTTAGCGATGCCGACGATGGTCGCTTTTAAGCGGTCTGAGGCGATGGGCGCCATGGTGTTGCTGAAGACGCCAACAAGGTCATGATTGTTCGCCAGAAGCCACCACACAAACGGAGCGGCAATTGCAATTGCGATGACCACGCTCGCCAAGAACCGCTCATCGAACAGGCGCGCCCTCAATGCTGGCTGCGCAAGCGCGCAGGACAGTAGGATGAGTAGATAAGCGATAAACCCATACTTGCTGATTACACCCAAGCCGATGAGAGCGCCGAAGAGCAGATAGTCGCCAAGCTTTCCACTCTCGACTAAACGCATAAACGCCCAAAAAGAGGCGGCGATGGCGCAAGTCATGATGAGACTGTGGGTGACGCCTTCGTGGACGCTCCAGCCAAACTGATAGAGCAGTAGCGGAGACAAGCCTGCGACCACTGCCCAGCGCCAATCGTTGAACAGCCGCAACGCGGCAAGATACAGAAAACAGAACGTCGCCGTAAGCAGACCGTAATTGATGATCAAGAAGCTCACCAAATTCGGCCGCGTCACACGTTGGACCGACCACAGCAGCCACTCATAAAGCGGCGGCTGTCGCTCCTCGTAACCGGGCGCAAGAGTCTGGGCGAGAATGTTCGCGAGAGCGGAGGCGCCCGACAAATTATCGGAGAATGCGAGCCGCAGTGCCGAATGCCCAAGCCCGTAGAGCAGTCCGAAACAGATAACCGCGCACAAGCCGCGCCAACAAGAAATTCGCTCACCTGGAACCGTGCCGCCGTCTTCGACCGGACAAGCTGTCGACGCCATGACTCCTCAAGCCTCAGATTCACCGAACGGGGCAAACAGAGCGCCTAAGCTGCAAATGTGTCGGCTTGGTGTTGTTCGGCACGATCCGCCGCGCGATGACCCGCACGGCACCCAATCAGGGTATCAACACCGATGAGCCCGTGGTTCGGCGGCCTTCCATCGCACGGTGCGCTTCGGCGGCGTCCTTCAAGGCGAAGGTCTGATTGACCGAGACCTTCACCGCGCCTTTTCCAAGTACCGCGAAGAGATCGTTCGCTGTCGACACGAGTTCCTTGCGCGTCGCGATGAAATCCCAAAGTACGGGCCTTGTGGCGATCAACGAACCCTTTTGCGCAAGCAGGTTGACGCGAAACTCAGGGCAAGGGCCCGAAGACTGGCCGAAGCTCACCCACAAGCCGCGGCGTTTAAGGCAGTCCAGTGAGCGCGGGAACGTGTCCTTGCCCACCGAGTCGTAAACCACATCGACCCCTTCGCCGTCGGTGTACTCTTTGACCTTCTCGACGAAGTCTTCTTCGAGATAGTTGATCACATGGGTGCAACCATGGGAGCGCGCGATAAGCGCCTTGCCCGATGACCCTACGGTACCGATCACTGTTGCCCCGAGATACGCCGCCCATTGGCAGGCGATCATCCCCACGCCCCCGGCGGCCGCGTGGAATAAAAGGGTCGTCTTGGGACCAACTTTGTAGATCTGTCGCAGAAGATAGTGCGCGGTCATGCCTTTCAGCATTGCGGCGGCGGCCGTTTCGTCACTCACCCCGTCAGGAATGCGCACCACCCGATCCGCCGAAATCAGCCGCTCTTCGGCGTAGCTGCCCATATGGCCTGCATAGGCCACGCGCCGTCCGACCTTTAACGTCCGAACGCCCTCGCCAAGCGCCGTGACGACGCCCGCGCCTTCCGTCCCCGGTATGAAAGGAAGCTCGTCCTGCGGATACAGGCCCGACCGCATATAGGCATCGATGAAGTTGAGGCCGACGGCCGTTTGCCGGACCCGAACCTCGCCGGGGCCAGGCTCACCGACGTCCGCCTCTTCCCATTTAAGGACCTCGGGTCCGCCATATTCATGCACGCGGATGACGTGAGTCATGTCCTTGGCGATCCGTTACTTGAACTGTTCTGATGCGCGCTCGCCCGCACTACTCGATGCCGAGCTTGGACTTGATCAGCGCGTTGACGGCTTGGGGGCTCGCCTTGCCGCCCGTCGCCTTCATGACCTGACCGACAAACCAACCGGCCATGGCTGGCTTGCCCTTGGCCTGCTCGACCTTGTCCGGATTGGCGGCAAGAACCTCGTCCACGGCTTTCTCGATGGCGCCCGTATCGGTCACCTGCTTCATGCCGCGTTTCTCGACGATCTCGGCGGGACTGCCGCCTTCTGTCCAGACAATGTCGAAGACGTCCTTCGCGATCTTGCCGGAGATTGTGCCGTCCTTGATGAGATCGACAATGGCACCCAACTGTTCTGAGGAGATAGGGCTCTCGTTGATGGTCAGGCCTTCCTTGTTGAGGCGGCCGAACAATTCATTGATCACCCAGTTCGCGGCCTGCTTGGCGTCGCGCCCTTTAGCGACATCCTCGAAATAGTCCACGCTCTCCCGCTCGGCCACCAGCACGTCGGCGTCATAGGGCGTGAGACCATAGTCAGCGATAAAGCGCGCCCGCTTCTCGTCCGGCAGTTCGGGCAAGCTCTTTGCGATCTCGTCGACGAAGTCCTGGGTCAATTCGAGCGGCAACAGATCCGGGTCGGGGAAATACCGGTAATCGTGTGCCTCTTCCTTGGAACGCATGGACCGCGTCTCGCCGGTCTTCGCGTCGAACAGCCGCGTTTCCTGATCGATCGTGCCGCCGTCCTCGATGATCTCGATCTGACGGCGCGCTTCATACTCGATGGCCTGACCGATGAACCGGATCGAGTTCACGTTCTTGATCTCACAGCGCGTCCCAAACTCATCGCCAGGACGGCGAACAGAGACGTTCACATCCGCGCGCAATGATCCCTGGTCCATATTGCCGTCGCACGTGCCAAGGTAGCGCAGGATCGTCCGCAGCTTGGACACATAGGCCTTTGCCTGATCCGACGAACGCAAATCCGGTTTGGACACGATTTCCATCAGCGCTACACCGGACCGGTTGAGATCGACGTAAGAGTTTTGCGGGTGCTGATCGTGCAGGCTCTTACCGGCATCCTGTTCGAGGTGCAAACGCTCGATGCCGACGATTACGCGTTCACCGCTCAACATGTCGACAATCACCTCGCCCTCGCCCACGATCGGGTTCTTGTATTGGCTGATTTGATAGCCTTGGGGGAGATCGGGATAGAAATAGTTCTTCCGGTCGAACACAGAGTAGAGATTAATCTCCGCCTTGAGCCCAAGACCTGTTTTGACGGCTTGAGACACACAAGTCTCATTGATGACAGGGAGCATACCGGGCATGGCCGCATCTACGAGGCTGACATGGGAGTTCGGCTCGCCGCCGAACTCGGTAGACGAACCGGAGAACAGCTTCGCATTCGACGTGACCTGGGCATGCACTTCCAAGCCGATCACGATTTCCCAATCGCCGGTTTCACCCGCTATCAAATTCGACTTTTCCGTTTTGGCGTCCATTGCGATGACCTTGGCGGAACGGCGTCTCTTAAGAGTCCGATTTCCGCAGATTTTCCTCTTCGTACTGGATGAACCAGCCAATCATTTGACGCCATAGTGCCTCGACAAGTTCCGGCGGCAAATCGTTCCGCTCGGCCCGCGCCCGCACCTTGTCGATGACCTGCTGAATACGCCACGGCACAGTGGCGTCCGCCGGCGAGTCCTTGAGCTGCCACGCCCGGTCCACATAAGCGAATCGTTCACAGATCAAATCCACCAAATGCTCGTCTATGCGATCAATTTCAATTCGAACGTCGTCCATGCTGTTGCAGTTTTGTGCCGCGCGTGTGGCCATGATCTCGCTCCCTATTCGGACTTCTCTTAGACGACGGCGTCGGCCTCGATCTCCACCAACCAATCAGCGTTTGGCAACCCTGCGATCTGCAAGGTCGTATTGGCTGGACGAATATCGCCAAAGACCTCCCCGTGCACCCGGCCAACCGCCTCGAAGTCAGCGATGTCCGTCAGGTACACGCGGGTTCGCACAACGTCGCTCAGGCTTGCGCCTGCCTTTTCAAGCGCTTCACCGATTGTGCTCAGAATTGCACGCGCCTGGGCCGCTGCGTCGCCGACCGCGACGGGCTTGCCGCTTGAGGCTGCCGTCGTTCCGGCAACGTAGACCATGCTCCCAACCCGCACGGCGCGCGAAAAACCGACAATCGATTCATACGGACTTCCAGACGAGATCAATTGGCGGCTCATAACTTGCTCCACCAATCTTCCGGCTTCGACATAAGGCCTGCGGCGTCTTCTATAACCTGGCCGACGCGGAACATTGCTTCTTCGTCAAAGGCCCGACTGATGACCTGGAGACCCAGAGGTGTGCCCTCTGACGAAAGTCCAGCCGGGATCGACATACCCGGAAGACCCGCCATGTTCACGGTCACGGTGAGGATGTCGTTCAGATACATTTCCAGTGGATCGCCGGATTTCTCCCCGACCGCAAATGCAGGAGCCGGTGTCGTTGGCGTCAGGATCGCGTCGACGCCCTCAAAGGCTTCGTCGAAGTCACGCTTTATCAGTGTTCTAACTTTCTGCGCCTTCAGATAGTAGGCATCGTAATAGCCAGCCGATAACACATAGGTGCCAATCAGCACGCGCCGCTTCACCTCTGCACCGAAACCGGACTCGCGCGTGTTCTCGTACATGGAGATCACGTCTTTCCCCGGCTCGCGCAGGCCGTAACGGACACCATCATAGCGCGCGAGATTGGACGAGGCTTCTGCCGGCGCAACAATGTAGTAGGACGGCAGAGCATACTTCGTGTGCGGCAGGCTGATGTCCTTGATCGTGGCGCCCGCCTCGGTCAGCCAGGCGATCCCCTGCTGCCACAGCGCGTCGATCTCGGGTGCCATGCCGTCGACACGGTATTCCTTGGGGATGCCGATGGTGAGCCCCTTCACACCCTGTCCTATCGCTGCCTCAAAGTCTGGCACGGCGAGATCGGCACTGGTCGCATCTTTCGGATCATGTCCTGCCATAGCGCTTAGCATGATCGCGGAGTCCCGTACGGTGCGTGTAATGGGCCCAGCTTGGTCGAGAGAAGAGGCAAAGGCGACGATGCCCCAGCGCGAACAACGCCCATAGGTCGGCTTCAGGCCAACGGTTCCGGTGAACGCGGCAGGCTGCCGGATCGAGCCGCCAGTATCTGTAGCTGTCGCACCAAGACAGAGCCGCGCCGCCACGGCGGCCGACGATCCGCCCGAAGAACCGCCCGGCACGAGCGGGTCATCCGACCCCTCCCGACGCCAGGGATTGACCACGTCGCCATAGAAGCTCGTCTCATTGGACGACCCCATCGCGAACTCGTCGTTGTTAAGCTTGCCGAGCATGACCGCACCGGCACCCCAGAGATTAGTCGTGACCGTGGACTCGTAGGTCGGCGTGAAACGATCGAGAATATGAGAGCAGGCCGTGGTGCGGACATCCTTCGTACAGAAGAGGTCCTTGATCCCGAGGGGAATACCCTCCAGCGCACCCGCCTCTCCTTTGGCGATCCGTTCGTCGCTCGCCTTCGCCATCTCGAGCGCGCGCTCAGGCGTTTCCAATACAAAGGCATTGAGCGCCCTGTTGGCTGCTTTGACCGCCGCCAGATGTGCCTCCGTCAACTCGACTGCCGAGAAGGACTTGTCGGCCAGCCCCTTGCGGGCCTCGGCAATCGTCAGGTCTGTGAGATCCGTCACGATAGGCTACTCAACAATTTTTGGGACGACGAAATAGTGGTCGTCCTCCTGGGGGGCGTTCTTGACGATATCGGCGGCCTTGAAGCCGTCGGTGACGTCGTCTTTCCGCATTTTCATAGTCATCGCCTCGACCCGAGTCATCGGCTCTACATTGGCCGTATCGAGCTCATCCAGCTGCGCGACCCAATCGAGAATCCCTGACAGCTCCGATTCCAGTCGCTCCGCCTCCTCATCGGTAATGGCGATGCGGGCAAGGCGAGCAATTCGAAAGACAGTGGCGCGGTCGACAGACATGAGTGAAACGCAGGCTTGATTTGATGCTGGCTTGAGATCAGGTCCTGAGGACATCAGTCCCAAGGGTGCGAGAACTGGGAGGATGGGCAGAACCCGGGCATCCCCTGTAGCACCGCCCCGGCGGGGCGGCAACCAGGCGAAATCCCGCGCCCGCCTTGGGCCTCAGGCGTCGAACGGGACGCCCACTTCCGGCACCACGATCTCATGATCGCCCATGGCCGCAATGAACTTGTCGGGCGTCTGGTCGATCACGGGAAACGTCCCGTAGTGGCAAGGGATAATGGTGTCGAAATCGAAGAAGCGCTTACACGCCAGCGCCGCGCCCTTGGCACCCATCGTGTAGCGGTCGCCAATGGGAACGATCCCGATCTGCGGCTCATGCAGCTCATTGATCAAAGCCATATCGGAGAAAACATCCGTATCGCCCATGTGGTACAACGTTTTTCCGCCTTTGGCAGCGATCACGATCCCGCACGGATGCCCGAGATAGACCGGCCGCCCCTCCACCATGTTGGAGGACGAGTGCTGGGCCTGGACGAATGTGAGTTCGAAGTCCTCTTGGGGAACCATACCACCCGTGTTGCCCGGATCGGTCTTCTCGACACCATGTCCGGCGAGGTAAGTCGTCAGTTCGTGCACGGCGATGAGCGTAGTTCCGGTCTCTTTGCAGATCCGAACCGTGTCGCCGACGTGATCCTCGTGCCCGTGGGTCAGGGCCACATGGGTTATCCCGTCGATCACATCGACTTCGGGGATCTTGGCCTTCTCGAATACGGGATTGCCGCTCAGAAACGGATCGATCAGGATGCGGCTCTTGCCGAACTCAACACGAAAACAAGAATGGCCGAACCACGTTATCTTCATCCTCTAGACCCCTGTCTGACCCGGTGATCATGGCTGAGCCCTTTCCTATCGAAGAGTTTGCCTTGAAGCTACAGCCAGGCGCGCGTCTTTTGGGTTTTGATCTCGGCACCAAGACGATTGGCCTCGCGCTGTCCGATGTCACCCGGGCGATCGCGACGCCCTACGAGACTCTGCGGCGGACGAAGTTCACCGCGGACGCCAAGTCACTAGCCTCTATCGTGGACAAAGAAGGCGTTGGCGGCCTTGTCATCGGACTGCCGCTCAACCTGGACGGCACGGAAGGGCCGCGCGCCCACTCGACCAGGGCTTTTGCGCGCAACCTCGCCCAACACATGGACTTGCCCATGGCTTTTTGGGACGAACGGCTGTCCACCGCCGCTGTTGAGCGTCATCTTATCGAAGCCGACGCCTCTCGAAAACGCCGTGCCGAGGTCGTTGACCGAATGGCGGCAGCCTACATCCTTCAAGGCGCACTGGACCGAATGAAGTCGCTTACTTGAGCGCAGGAACGCGATCGTCCGCGATCAGTCGTTCATATGGAAGAGTTCGTAGTCGACCGGTTCGTCAGGACACAGGCCCGTGCCGCACAGAGCAACGGTCGAAAAGATGTTTGCCAGAGCCAAAACGAGAAACAGAAGAAGCGCGATGAGTGGTATCCCCTTCAGGCGTCCCGAAACGGACTGCATCTGCGAAAACTGCCGGTCTGCGAGCAACATCAAGCCGCTGCCGATGACAATGGCCACGGCGAAGAGAAAGGCCCACGTATAGAGGTGCATTCCCCACACGGGCGGCCCGTAAAAACCGGTGCCAGGGACAATATGCTGCAAGACCTGCCGCATCGAGATGGCACCGCTCGCGACCGCGCCAATAATTGTAATGCCGTAATGGCTCGGCTTCGGACCGAAAACGACATTGAGCATGAGCCCGCATCCAGCGGCTATCAGCCCCGCCCGTTGCAGGATGCACAGCGGACATGGGAGTTCGCCGAACCAAACCTGATCGATGAACGCCATTGTCAGCACGGCGCCGATGGCGATCAGCCCTAACGCATTCAGCAACTTCGAAAGCTCGGGCGACACGGTCCGGCTCCTTAGAGTTGGATGCTCAAGGCTTCAGTGACATGAACGCGGAATAGCACCAGCATTGCGACGACACCAACGAGCCAAAACCCGATGGACACGCTGCGCTGCCGCAACCAAGCTGCGCCGATCGCGCATGCAAACAGAACAAAGGGCACGCTCATCATGGGTGTTGCTCCCGATTGTCCTTAATCGTCTACCCGGCTCCTAGCGCAGGCAAACGCCCGATTCGTCTTCTACAGGACTATTTGGGATCGGCCACACCTTGACAAGCCCCCGGCTGATCGACGAGGGGCCAAGCTGCTAGAGCTTTGGCGTAACATCATCCACGATCGCCTCGGTCTGGGTCCGCAGCTCTTGCGTAACAGTCTTGTTCAAGCTGTCATAGTCGATGTCACCGAGGTTCACAGACCGAACCGTACGGTTATCGTCAGTATGGTAGTACATCATCTTGTTCGCCGGATCGAAGGCCACGGTGTATTGGGTCGACGTACTACAACACAGTGGCTTGAACCCTTTCGGGTTGTCTTTCTCGCCGACAACCGGCAGCGGGACATTGAAACTATCCATGATGTTGAAGAACTCCCGAACCGTGTCGTAGCCACCCTTCGTGGCGGGCGCCGTCTGGGCGAGCGCCACCGCGCGGACGAACCGAGATGGGGGTGTGAAGTCGCCTGGTAGGCCCAGCATTCCGGACCCCGCGCCAATCGGTGTTAAATCGATGCCGTCGACATCAACCTCGGGCCAGGCGACAGCCCTCAAGTTCAAGTAGTTCCGCAAATTGTTGAGGTGCCAATCATAGGGCGGAGAGTTCGTCATGACACCGACGGTCTTTGTATGGGTTGTGAGCTTGCCACCCACATATTCGATCACGATCTCCGCCCCGGAAGGGTCGTTGATTACGTAGTGGACGGGCGCTGGAAACCCGAGTGCAGGCTCCACAACGGGCACCACACGAACGCGGTCGAGCGCTTCTTTGACTTCTTCGACCGTCGCGAACTGGCTGATGAAGTACCCAAGAAAATCGGTGGGTGCGATCGACTTGGACGCCTCTGCCGGTTCGTAGGTTTGGTACTCGGCGAAGCCCGGCAGATACAAGAGGTGTCCGGCGAGGCCCTTCTCGTTGATCGCATCTGCATAAGCCGGTCGACCGAGAAGGCTGATCCCCGTGAAGCCGTACCTAGCGGACCATGTCGCACCGTCCTTGCCGTCGGGCATTTTCATCGCCGAGAGCTTGCTGCCGCGCGGTACGATGGCGAGCGCCGGCTCAAGATCGAAAGTCCCCCACTCCATCGTCCGCCCAACGATATAGCTGTCGTCCTCGGCCTTGAGTTGAATGTAGGTACACGCAACGCCGACGCCGACGGATCCAATCGTCATGCAAACAGCGAGGCTGGCCACAAGGAAGCTCCGGGGGAAGCGTATCGTCGGCATGATCTTCCTCTTCATAAAGTCGCTTTGGTGATGGGCTACGTAATCAACAGTTCATGACAGCTTTTGGGTGCTCCATCCGATTGAGCACCTGGCGGCCCTATTTCGGAGAGGCGGGTCGCGCGGCACACAAGATGTCGTCTCATGGTTGCATGAGGTTTCATGGCTGCATGCCATTGATTTTGGGGAGCTTAGCACGGCCAAATGCTAATGCTGGGCTCCAATGCGCCGGGCCGTCCACTTGCGCGCCGCTGCGAGCTTGAAGGTTCTTCGGCCTGGGCCTATACAGTGCACTTCAATGAGCATCGCGGCTGAAGCCCCTACCCTTTCCTTTCCGCATCGGCACCTTCTTGGCATTGAAGGTCTGAAGCGGGACGAGATCCTGTCTTTGCTCGACCTCTCCGAGGAAGCAGCGGCACAGAGCCGTAGGGTCGACAAGAAAAGTAACGACTTACGCGGCCGAACGCTTATCAACCTGTTCTTCGAATCCTCAACGCGAACGCAAAGTTCGTTCGAATTGGCAGGAAAGCGCCTCGGCGCGGACGTCATGAATATGTCGATCCCGACATCGTCCATTAAGAAGGGCGAGACGTTGATCGATACGGCGGTCACCCTAAACGCGATGCGTCCCGATTTGCTGGTCGTACGGCATCATGCAGCTGGCGCGGTCGAGCTCTTGTCGCAAAAGGTCGATTGTTCCGTCATCAACGCGGGCGACGGAAGTCATGAACACCCGACCCAAGCCCTGCTCGATGCGTTGACCATCCGCCGCCACAAAGGCGACTTCGAAGGCCTGACTGTGGCGATCTGCGGCGACATCGCCCACTCACGCGTCGCCCGCTCGAATATCTTGTCACTCAATACGCTGGGCGCCCGGGTTCGGGTTGTCGCGCCGTCCACCTTACTCGGCGAAGCGGTAGACCGGCTTGGCGTCGAAGCCTTTACCTCCATGCATGACGGCCTGAAGGATGCCGATGTCGTCATGATGCTGCGGCTCCAGCGCGAACGCATGTCCTCAAGCCTCATCCCAAGTCAGCGCGAGTATTTCCACTTCTATGGCCTTGACGCCGAGAAGCTGTCGAGCGCCAAAGAAGACGCCATCGTGATGCACCCGGGACCGATGAACCGAGGCGTCGAGATCGACGCATCGATCGCCGACGGCGCGCGCAGTGTCATCCGCGAACAAGTCGAGATGGGCGTCGCCGTACGCATGGCGGTTCTGCAGGCCCTCGCGCGCAACCTTCCGAACGAATAGCCGCCATGGACACGGAAACAGAGATCGAAGCCGCACACCGCCCCCAACGCAAGCCGCTTGCGCTGGTCAACGCGCGGCTCGTTGATCCGGCCTCGGGCCTCGATGCTTTTGGCGGCCTCTTGGTCGCCAATGGAACAATCGCCGATCTGGGCATGCACATCACTGAGGGGTCAGTCGAGGGTGCTGAATCCCTCGATTGCGGCGGACGCACCGTAACCCCCGGCCTCATCGACATGATGGTGTTCTGCGGTGAGCCCGGCCATGAGCATCGCGAGACCTTGGCAACCGCGAGCCGCGCAGCGGCGGCGGGCGGTGTGACCACAATTTGCTGCATGCCGAACACAGATCCAGTCATTGACGATGTGGCGCTGGTGGATTTCGTACGCCGGCGCGCACGCGATACGGCGCTTGTTAATGTCCATCCCATGGCCGCCATGACGCGCGAGCTGAAAGGCACGGACATGGCCGAACTCGGCCTGCTTCAGGATGCGGGCGCGATCGCCTTCACCAATGGCAAGACGAGCGTCGCTAACGCGAAGCTGATGCGAAACGTCCTGTCCTACGCAAAGGACTACGACGCGCTCATCGTTCATCATCTCGAAGATGCCAACTTGGCCAAGGACGGCGTTATGAACGAGGGTGAGGTCGCGACGCGGCTAGGCTTGCGCGGCATTCCCACAGAAGCCGAAACGATGATGCTCGACCGCGACATCCGCCTCGTTGAGCTGACCGGCGGCCGTTATCACGCCGCACAGATCTCTTGCCGTGCCTCACTTAACGTCATCCAGTCTGCAAAGGAGCGCGGACTGCCCGTCACGTGCGGCGTCAGCATCAATCATCTGACATTAAACGAAAACGACGTCGGCCCCTACCGGACCTTCTTCAAGATGACGCCGCCGCTCCGATCCGAAGACGACCGCCAGGCGATGGTCGAGGGCGTGGCGCGCGGGGATATCGATGTCATCGTATCCGCGCACGACCCACGCGGCGCGGAGGGCAAACGGCGCCCCTTCGCCGAGGCCAATGATGGTGCGGTGGGGCTGGAGACCATGCTCGGCGCAGGCTTGCGTCTGTTCCACAATGGCGAGATCACGCTGCATCGCCTTCTGAATGCACTGTCGGCGCGGCCCGCCGAACTCTTAGGGCTTGCGGGCGGGCGACTTATGAAAGGCGCGCCCGCGGACCTCGCCCTGATCGATCTGGAAATGCCGTGGACTGTCGCGCGCGACGAGCTTCGCTCCAAGTCCAAGAACACGCCATTTGAGGAAGCCCGGTTCGAGGGGCGCACCCTGGTGACCTTCGTCGCGGGACGCCCTGTGTATCACTACGGCTGAGGGAGGACGCATGCCGCTCGACGACTGGTCCGTGGCATCGCCGCTGATGCTTGTTCCGACACTGTTCAGTCTCGTCGTCGGCTATCTGCTTGGCTCGATCCCATTCGGCCTCGTTCTGACGAAACTTGCCGGGCTCGGTGATGTCCGCAGTATTGGCTCGGGTAATATCGGCGCAACCAATGTGCTCCGTACCGGGAACAAAGGGCTGGCAGCTCTGACCCTCGCGCTCGATCTCCTCAAGGGAACCGCGGCCGTCCTTATCGGTGGGGTGATAGCTAATCACTACGGGGCCATGGCCGGCGGCCTTGGCGCGTTTCTCGGTCATCTCTTCCCGGCGTGGCTCAACTTTCGCGGCGGCAAGGGTGTTGCCACTTATATCGGTGTTGCGCTCGGTCTCTATTGGCCAGCAGCCCTTGGGTTCTGTCTCGTCTGGCTACTCGTCGCCGTGATCACACGCTACTCTTCCCTTTCCGCCCTTACGGCGAGTGGCGCAACCGTGATCGGTCTTGCCGTTCTGGAGCAGTGGCCCTTAGCCATCTTGTTCGGCCTGATGACGGCCCTTCTCTACTTTCGACACAAGGAAAACATCGCCCGTTTGAGGCGGGGTGAGGAATCGCGCATTGGCGGGAGCAAACAAAAAACCTGAACCGCAACGACGGCTAAACGACAACCAGCGCCTTGCCTGGCTCCGACTGATACGCAGCGAGAATGTCGGCCCTGCAACCTTTCGTGACTTGGTCAATCAGTTTGGCGGCGCGGAAGCTGCAATAGATGCGCTGCCCGACCTGTCGCGCCGCGGAGGCCGGGCCCACGCAATCCGTCTGTGCAGCGTCAGCGATGCCGAATCGGAACTCGCGTACGCAAAGCGCATCGGGGCGCGCCTGGTTGCACAAGGAGAACCTGGATACCCCCCAGCGCTCACGCATGCGGACGGATCGCCGCCCCTCATCTATGTGAAAGGGCGTATCGAACTGGCCGACATGCCGATCGTTTCGATTGTGGGCGCGCGGAATGGCTCGGCGGCTGGTCAGAAGTTTACCCGGCAAATCGCCAACGCGCTTGGTCTTGAGGGTTTCGCCATTGCGTCGGGCCTAGCGCGCGGCATCGACACGGCCGCCCACCACGCCAGCCTCGATCTCGGCACGATCGCGGTCATCGCTGGCGGTATCGATATTGTTTACCCACCGGAGAATGCTGAGCTGCAAAAAGCAATCGGCGAACACGGGCTTCTGATTGGCGAGATGCGGCCGGGCCACACGCCGCGCGCGAAGGACTTTCCCCGCCGCAATCGGCTGATCTCGGGCATCGCCCTCGGCGTGGTCGTGATAGAGGCGGCGCAGCGCTCGGGCTCGCTCATCACCGCACGCCTTGCAGGAGAACAAGGGCGAGAGGTCTTCGCGGTTCCAGGAAGCCCGCTTGACCCGCGCGCGGCAGGTACAAACAACCTCTTGAAACAGGGCGCGACGCTCGTCACGAATGCGACCGACATCAGCGATGTGCTTGCCCCGATACTTGGACGCCCGATGAGCGGCCCTCAAAACGAACTCTCGTCAAACGAGGAGCAAGACATCCCACGACCGCTCCCGGATATTGCGCCGACTGAACGCGAGCGGGTGATCGAGGCATTGGGCCCGAGCCCGATCGATATAGACGAGATCATTCGGTGCACGGGACTGGAGACCCGGAAGGTCCACATTATTTTACTGGAGCTGGATCTCGCAGGACGCCTGCAGCGTCACACGCGCCAACTCGTATCGCTGATCGAACTCTGACCAGAGTTAGCCGCGCGTGACTTTGTTGTCTTTGGCTTCGTGATCTTTGGCTTCTTCCAGCGCGACCCCAATCTGATAGGCAAGCTGCGGCATCCTATTTTG
>JBCDFN010000006.1:0-172431 GCA_039177935.1 Pseudomonadota bacterium
ACCTGGAAAGCTCGCGCACCCCACCATCACATCGACGCCATGCTGGCGCACATAGGACCAGATACCGTGCCATAAGAGTTCGACGGTCCGACGATTGCGGTAGGGCTTGAGCACGCAAGAGCGGCCGAGCTCCATAAAGCTATATCCGGGCTTGGATTGGATCAGCGGGGCGATATCGTACTCGCCTTGCGTGTAGAAGCCATTGTGCTCGTCGGCAACGTTCTGGCGCAGGACACGGTAAGTGCCAACAACTTTAGGCCGCCGCCAGCCTTTTTGGTTCGGATCGCCATGGTCCAGAACCAGCAAATGATCGAAGATGGGGTCGAACGCATCCTCGTCGCGTCGCGAGAGCATGGCGAGCGCGCTCGGCGTCGCCGCCATCTCTTCGTAAAATACTTTGTAGCGGAGGCGCTGGGCCCTTCGGATCTCGCTCTTCTTGCGCGCGAGACGCACGTCAAGCGATCCGATACGACCATAGACCTGGGGCGGCTGGAAACGTTCGCGCAGCCCGCCCGGCAATCCAAGGCCTTTGCCGAAAGCGCGGCTCTTGCCCAAAAATGGCAATGCGCCCGCGCCGCTGGACCCTAGATTAAGGCCGGGGAACATAGCCCCAACCAAAAACTTCTCTGCAAAGCGTCCCGGAGTCATTCTTGTCGGCATGGTTGCGCCCACCTGACAATTCTGGGGATCGTGCCGCGAGGCCTAACGTACGCTCTCAACGGATCGCAGGGCCCTTTGGCCACCCCGATTCGGCCATATTAGAAGCGAGTTAGCAAACCAATTCGAAGCCTATATGACAGGCAGTGGATATCGCGGTGGAGGAGAGACGTGGTCCTCTCACTAAGCGACCCCGGCCGTCTCCGAATGGTCATCGCCATACCAGCGCCCGACGACTTCCTCCAAATCCCTCTTATCAAACGGCTTTGCGAGATAGTCATCGAGACCAGCCGCGAGGTAGGAAGCGCGATCTTCCGCATACGCATTGGCGGTAAGCGCGACGATGGGTGGCCGGCCTGCTCCAGGCATTGCACTTTCGTCGTAAAGGGCCCGAATTTTTGAGGCTGATTCGACACCGCCGACCTCGGGCATGTGCATATCCATAAAGATGAGATCGAAGCCGTGCCCCGCCTCAACGGCATCTCTAGCCTTGACGATGGCGTCGGCGCCGTCGCGCGCGCGGGTGACGTCGGCTCCCGCGTGTTGCAAGACGGTGCACGCCAGCAGAGCGTTGATGTCGTTGTCCTCGGCTAGCAAGACTCTGAGCCGCGTAACCGCCTCACGGGATGCGCTTGCTTTACGCGCGCCGTTGAGCCTACGCACGACATGTTCCGCTGACTGCTGATGAGGCGCAAAGAGCTGCGTAAGCGCAGAGACAGGCCGCACGGGACGCACCAAGAAGGACGTAATGCCCTGTTCGTCTAGCGCGACATACGCGTCCCGCTCTCCCGGGTCGATCGTCACGACCACGCGTGGGTTTGGTTCTCCAGGTTCGCAGCTCAGATATGGCTTGATGGCGGCAACATGCTCCGTGTTGGCCATGTCGGTCAGAAGCACCGTAAACGGAGCACCATCGCGTGCTGCACGTATGGAGACTGATTCGGCTTCATCGCCGTTGACGCAGGTGACAGATGCGCCGCTGTCCGCCACAAGGTCTCGGGCAATCGACATCTCTGCCTTGCCTTCAAGCAAGATGAGGACGTTGGTGCCTGGCATAGGCTTTGGCCAAGCTTCGCCTAGCAGAGGCGTGCCGGACGGTATTTTGAGCGGAAGTTCCACCGTGAAATGAGCGCCGGCGCCAAGCTGGCTCGACACCGCAATGTCGCCCCCCATAGCGTTCACAAGCCGCTTAGAGATCGCTAATCCAAGACCCACGCCGCCATGACGCCGCACTGGGCTCTGATCTACCTGTTCGAACTCGGCAAATATGCGCTCCAAGGCTTCAGGTTCGACACCGGGTCCTGTGTCGGCGACGTCGAAGCGGACGGTGTTACTCGCGGTGCTTGAGGGCTCGTCTAGGCGGCTGACCTCCAATGTGACGCTACCTTGCTCCGTGAATTTGATCGCGTTGCCGAGGAGGTTCAGGAGGACTTGGCGGATTCGCGCTTCATCACCCAACACTTGCTGCGGCAGGTTGGGTGCGATCATCCAAGCGATCTCCAGATGCTTGTCATGGGCACGCGGCGCGAGAAGCTCGACGATGCCCTGCACCGCCTCGGATAGATCGAAGGGCGCGGACCGAAGCTCCATCTTGCCCGCCTCGATCTTCGAGAAGTCGAGCACCTCGTCAATCAGCCCGAGCAGCGTCGTCGCGGATGAGGAAATGGCCCGCGCGTAGGTCCGCTGTTCCGGCGAAAGCTTGGTATCGAGCAAGAGACCCGTCATCCCGAGAATGCCGTTCATTGGTGTACGGATTTCATGGCTCATTGATGCGAGAAACTGCGACTTCGCCTGGCTCGCCGTCATGGCTTGATCTCGGGCTGCTGCGAGGGCCAACTCCGACGCGCGCTGCTCGGTCACGTCGCGGGCTACGCTTTGCACTTCGCAAGCCTTCCCGTTTGGACGTGGCAGAACAAAGTCCTCCCAAACAAACCAGCGCGGCCCCTGCGTCGTCGCGAGCTCGATTACGCGGGTAGTTCGCCCAGTCCCCGTTTCACCCGTCGCCTGTCCGGTATCGCTATTAAGAATCGGCAGGTCGAGGGGCCGACCAAGCGCAACATCGCGCGTGACGCCAAATGTCCTGCAGAATGCGTCGTTGATGAAGGACAGATTGCCATCGGCATCGCGGCGCACGATGACGTCGTCTTGGTGGTCGAGGAGGTCCCGATAGCGGATCTCCCGCTCGCGGATCTCCCATTGCAGATCTTTGATCGACTCAAGGTCCGTGTTGAGCCGGAACGCGAGGGACTGAAGCTGTTCCCGGTCGGGCGGCGGGCGATGCCGCAGAGCCACGACGAGGATCGCGACACCCAGCAGAAGTGGCGCGAGCGTGAGCGGTCCTACGCTCTCCGTCCCGAGCAGGGACAGGCCGATGAGCACCAACGCGAGCGCCGCCATCGAGAAGGATGTCCGCACTCCGCCGGCGCCGTCAGCGCCGAAGCTCTGCCAGTTCGTGTACTGCACTGTTTTGACGCCTGTTTATGCGCCGGGCTTTTTGCCCTGGCTTTTCATTGGCGCCGAGCATGTCAGAGAATGTTTGAGAAACTCTTGAGAGCTTTGAGCCCGTCCAAAAACCCTGCTAAGCGGCCATTCTTGAGCGTCGTAGCGTCTCCCCGCGATAGCTGAGGGCCTCCGCGATATGGACGCGGGAGACGGTTTCAGCCCCGTCAAGGTCCGCCAAGGTGCGCGCCACCCGCAAGGTCCGGTGGTACCCTCGGGCACTCAAGGACAGCGTTCGCGCCGCATCGCGGAGAAGGCCAAGCCCTTCCGAATCGGGCGTTGCGACGTCCTCCAACACCGCGCCATCAGCATCCGCATTAGTCCGGACAAGGGGGACGCCGAGACTCTCATAGCGTGCCGTTTGAATCGCCCGGGCTGCGGCGACCCGCTTCCGAACCTCGGCACTGCCTTCCGTCGGCCGCGGCAAAACGAGGTCTGCGGCGGAGACAGCCGGCACTTCGATCTGCAAATCGATACGATCGAGTAGCGGGCCCGAAATTCGGGCCTGATAGCGTGCTGCACAGGCCTGACCCTGGCGACAGCTGTGGCCAGGCTCATCGGCGTGACCGCAGCGGCAGGGATTCATAGCCGCCACCAGCTGCACGCGGGACGGATAGGCGATGCGGTGGTTGGCCCGCGCAATAACGGTCTCGCCGCTTTCCAGCGGCTGCCTCAAGGCGTCCAGCACTTGCGGGTTGAACTCGGGCAACTCATCGAGAAACAGCACGCCAAGATGAGCAAGCGCCACTTCGCCTGGCCGTGGCCGCGAACCGCCGCCAACAAGTGCCGCCATGCTCGCGGAGTGATGAGGCGCGCGGAACGGCCGGTTGCGTCCAATCCGCCCTCCCGCTAGGTCGCCAGCGAGACTGCGGATCATACTGACTTCCAGCATTTCCGCCGGCGCGAGCGGCGGCAGGATCGAGGGCAGGCGCTTTGCCAGCATGGATTTACCCGATCCCGGCGGCCCCACCATCAGGAAGTGATGACCGCCTGCGGCGGCGACCTCCAGGGTGCGTTTCGCCGTCTCCTGTCCCTTGATGTCGGCAAGATCTGGCATCGACTCGTCCTCAGGCTCCAGATTGGGCTCCGGTCGCCGCAAGGTTTGCAGGCCTTTGAAGTGGTTCATGAGCTGCAAGAGATCGCCCGGCGCCAGGATCGGCATGTCGGACGCGGCCCAGGCTGCCTCAGCCCCACAGGGCCGGGGGCAGATCAGCCCCTTCTCCATGGCATTTGCGCCAATGGCGGCAGGCAATGCGCCCGCAATGGCGGCGATCGAGCCGTCGAGCGCCAACTCACCTAATACGCAAAAACCCTCGATCGCATCGGGGGCGATGGCCCCAGCGGAGGCCATGACCCCAAGCGCGATTGGGAGGTCGTAATGGCTACCCTCCTTGGGGAGGTCGGCAGGCGCGAGGTTTACCGTGATGCGCTTGGGCGGCAGCGCCAGGCCGATGGCATCAAGGGCCCCGCGCACGCGCTCCCGGCTTTCGGCGACCGCCTTATCAGGCAGTCCGACGATGGTGAAGGCGGGAAGCCCTGAGCTGATCTGTACCTGAACATCGACGGCGCGCGCCTCGATGCCCTCGAACGCCACCGTCGTAACTCGCGCAAACATGCCCGAACCCCCATTTGATCCACAGCATAAATACTATCTCAGCGTGTATAGAAGAGCAAGAACATAAAGCGAACAAAAGAGAGTTCCTGCTGCGCGACCTGCCAAGTGAGCGGCGATCGTGTTTTTCTTCATCCATGAACGCTGATTCGGCAGTGAGAGCGCTCTTAATCCACGCCGCCGCCTATGGGGCGGTGGTGGCCCTGTGCGCAACTTTGGCCCTGTCTCATGACCCGCCGCGCCATTGGTTCCTGTGGGTGGCGGCGGGCTGGGGTATTGGCCTTGGCGCGCATGGCCTGGCGGTCTGGCTCAACGAGGGGCACCACGAGACCCGACTGCTGGCTGACCCGCGTGTACGGGGTTTCGCCATTCATGCCTTCGTCTATCTGGGTGTTGTCGTCTTGCTCTTCGGTGTCAATATCGCTGCCGGAAAACACCATTGGTGGGCGATCTGGGTGGCGCTGGGCTGGGGCCTCGGTATCGCGGCCCATGGCTGGGCTGCATTGCGAGAGCGGCGGGTCCGCAATCATCCGGGCGCCGAACGCGATGGCTCCTAGCGCGCGCCCACCTTGGCCTCAACCACGTCCCAAATCATGGCGGCGATGTCGTTGCCACCGAACTCCTTCACCTGACGAATGCCGGTTGGTGAGGTGACATTAATCTCGGTGAGGTAGTCGCCGATCACGTCGATGCCGGTGAAGATAAGCCCGCGCCGTTTCAGCTCTGGTCCGAGGCGGGCGCAGATCTCTTCCTCGCGCGGCGTCAGGGTCGTTGCCTTCGCGGTGCCGCCAACATGCAGATTCGAGCGGGTCTCATCCGCAGCGGGCACGCGGTTGATAGCACCGGCGACCTCGCCATCCACCAGGATGATGCGCTTGTCGCCCGCGCGCACCTCCTGAAGATAGCGCTGAACCATGATCGGTTCACGGAAGGTCTCCCCTAAGAGTTCGATGAGCGAGTTGAGATTGGTATCGCCTTCGGCGATCCGGAAGATCGCCGCGCCGCCATTGCCGTAAAGCGGCTTCACCACGATGTCCTTGTGCTCCTCACGAAAGGCGCGAATCTCCTCCGGCGACCGGGTCACCAGTGTCGGCGGCATGAACTCCAAGAAATCGAGGACAAAAACCTTCTCCGGTGCATTGCGAACCGAAGCGGGGTCGTTGACCACGAGCGTGCCGGGATGCAAGCGCTCAAGCAGATGGGTCGTGGTGATGTAGGCCATGTCGAAGGGTGGGTCCTGGCGGAGCTGCACCACGTCGAAGTCGGCCAAGTCAACGCTGCGCGGGTGTGCGAGCCGGTAGTGGTCACCAGGCTTGTCTTCAACTGTGATGCTGTGGCCATACGCAATAAGGCGGCCGTCTTTCAGCGAGAGGTTGGGCGGCGTGTAGTAGAACACGTCATGGCCGCGTCGCTGCGCCTCCAAGAGAAGCGCAAAGGTCGAGTCCCCGTTGATATCGATCAAGTCGATAGGGTCCATTTGGAAGGCGACTTTGAGGGCCATGATGTCCTGTCAAATCCGGAGGCGGTTGCGGCGGAACTTGCGCGCAAGGGGAACGCTTTTCAAGAGCGGCGCGAGTCAACGCCTTGTGAGGCGAGCCTCAGCGCTCACAAGGCGAACGCGTTCTTGATATGACGCGGAAGAGACCACGGCGCACACAGCACCACATCGAATGCGATGTCTCGACCGGCGGCGTTGGGATGGCTCGCGAGCCAGTATTGGGCCGCGCGCACGATGCGGCGCTTCTGTTTCGCGGTCACGGCAAAAGCCGCCTCGCCGTAGGTCTTGCGGCGCTTCACCTCCACGAATGCCAGCCGCGCGCCCTTGGTGGCGACAAAATCGATCTCGCCCACGGGAGATCGAAAGCGCGTCGCCAAGATGCGATAGCCTTTGAGGCGGAACAGGAAAGTAGCCAGCGTCTCGGCCAGGACGCCGTCCCGATAAGCGCGCGTGCGGGCCCTACTCACCTGTGGCCCCGCTTTGAAAGAGCCAGACCGAGTTCGTAGACATGCGCGCGGCGAACGCCGTGCGCCTCGGTGACGGCGCGCACAGCGTCGCGCAGGCTCATGGACTGAAGGGCGACTTCCAGGTCCCCAGTCAGGCGGGCATCGTCGACTTGAGCGTTTTCGGCGTCCGGTGGCGCGACAACCACAACGACCTCGCCTTTGACCGGTTGCTCTTCAATCTCGGTCAACAGCGCATCGAGCGTGCCGCGATGAAGCGTTTCGTGCAGCTTAGTCAGTTCGCGTGCGATCACGGCTTCGCGCGGCCCCAACACCGCAACCATATCCGCAAGACTCTTGGCAAGACGCGGCGCCGTTTCGAAGAAGACGAGCGTCGTGGGCGTATCTGTCAGTGCCGAAAGGCGTGTCCGGCGCGGGCCGGATTTTGGTGGTAGGAAGCCGCCGAACTGAAACGAGTCGGTCGGAAGGCCGGCGCTCGTCAGCGCTGCGAGCGCGGCCGAGGGGCCCGGTATACTCGTCACCATCAGCCCGGCATCCAGAGCCTCGCGCACGAGCTTATAGCCGGGGTCGGAGATGAGCGGTGTGCCGGCATCGGAGATGAGGGCGACGGCGTAGCCTGCTTCGATCCGCGCCAGCAGTTTTGGGCGTTCGCGTGCGGCGTTGTGCTCGTGATAGGGCGTCAGCTCGGCAGAGATGTTGTAGTGCGAGAGCAACTTGCGGGAATGCCGCGTGTCCTCCGCGGCGACAAGCGGAGCCCGGGCGAGGACGGCGAGCGCCCGCAAGGATATGTCGGCGAGATTGCCGATCGGTGTTGCCACGAGATACAGCCCCGCCGCGAGCGGGCGGTCAAGAATCTCTGCCAAGGCCTCGCTGGCCCGGGCGACCGTTCTCGCATTGGCATCTGCAGAGGCGTCATTCCGCACGGGGTGCTTCTTTCTTTGGTGGCGCTACAATTAAGAGACGTTAGAGGAGTTCGGGCGCAACCGCACCTCGCTCACGCGGCAAGCTCCAGGATCAGACGTTCCAGCACGAGCCGGCCCGACCGCGTTGCCCTGAGGCGAGGGCCGTTGCGCTCGAGGAGGTATTCGCTCATCAGGGCATCGATGCGGCGGGGATCGAGCGGTGAGCCTGCGAGCGCCTCGAAACGATCCGCATCCATGCCCTCGGCGAGGCGCAGTGCCATCAACAGATATTCTTCTGCCGCCTCGCGTGCCGTAAGCACCTCATCGCTGGTGAGCCCGTGCCCACGCGTTTCGACCTGGGCGAGCCAGTCCTCGGGAAGCCGCAGCGTGGAGAGGGCGCGTTTGGTGCCGTCCATCGTGATTCGTGCATGGGCGCCGGCGCCAACGCCTGCGTAGTCATGTCCGTGCCAGTAGACGAGGTTGTGGCGGGACTCCGCCCCCGGAACAGCGTGGTTGGAAATCTCATAGGCGGGCAGGCCTGCCGCCTCGCAGAGCTCCTGCGTCGCGAGATACATGGCACGGGCCGCTTCACCGTCCGGCACGTGAAGACGACCCGCTTGATGCAGCGCGGCGAAGGGCGTTCCGTCCTCGATGGTGAGCTGATAGAGCGAAAGGTGGTCAGCGGCGAAGGAGCGCGCGCGGTTGAGCTCATCTGCCCAAGCGTCGAGCGATTGTCCTTCGCGGGCGTAGATCAGATCAAAGGAGATCCGATCAAAGGTCTCCCGCGCTAAGGCGAATGCGGCGAGCGCCTCCTCCGCCGTATGCAGACGTCCCAATGCCCTTAGGCTTGCGTCGTCCATGGCCTGAACGCCGAGCGAGAGGCGATTGACACCGGCGTCCGCATAGCCGCGAAAGTTCGCAGCCTCCACGCTGGTGGGGTTGGCCTCGAGCGTGATTTCCGCGTCTTCCGCCAGTGTCCAGTGCCGGGCGATGGCTTCAAGGATCGCACCTGGCACGCGCGGTGGCATCAGCGAGGGCGTGCCCCCACCAAAAAAGACGCTCGTTACCCTGCGACCCGGGGCCCGTTCGGCGAAGTACCGCAGCTCAGCGAGATAGGCCGCCAGGAACCGGTCCTCATTGATCCCACCATGGCGCACATGGGAATTGAAGTCGCAATACGGGCATTTGGCTGCGCAGAACGGCCAATGGACATAAACGCCAAACGGCTCCGCGACGGCCGTCGTATCAGGTTGTATCTGCGTCATCGGCATAAGTTGCCGCCATCAGTTGCTCGAAGGCGCGCATACGATGGGAGAGCGCGTTCTTGAGCGCAGGATCCATCTCGCCGAACGTCTCTTGATGGTCTTCCGGCACGAAAATGGGATCGTAGCCGAACCCGCGCGTCCCCCGCGGCGGCCATTGAATATGCCCATAGGCCCGTCCCGAAAACACGATGTCGTCGTCGTTCGGCGCCGCTAGCGCCAGGGCACATGTGAAGTTGGCGCGGCTGAACGCGCCGCCCGTGGCTTCGAGTGCTTCGTGAACCTTCTTCATAGCCAGGTCGAAATCCTTGTCCGGTCCGCCCCAGCGCGCCGAATGGATGCCCGGATCGCCGCCCAGCGCTTCCACCTCAAGCCCAGAATCGTCGGCCAACGCTAGCATGCCCGATCCCTTCGCCGATGCATGGGCCTTGAGAAGCGCATTGGCCTCGAACGTGTCGCCTGTCTCTTCAGGTTCCGGGAGGCCGAGGCTTCCCGCCGAGACGCACGTGATGCCATAGGGCTCGAACAGCTCGCCGAGCTCGCGCACTTTGCCTTCGTTATGGCTGGCGATGACGATTTTCGAGCCGCGATACAGAACGCCGGAAGCGAGCAACTATGTCTCCTTAGGCAATAGTCATTTTTTGGAGTTCGACGAGCTCGGCGATGCCGGCGCGCGCAAGCAACATTAGTTGATCGAATTGCTCTTGGCTAAACGGCTCTGTTTCGGCAGTACCTTGGACCTCCACGATCCCGCCCTTCCCCGTCATAACGAAATTGGCGTCCGCGTCGGCCTCGGAGTCCTCAGCGTAGTCGAGATCCAGCACCGCCTCACCGGCGTATAGGCCGCATGACACGGCTGCCACATGGTCCCGCAGAACATCGCCTTTGACCATGTTGCGCGCCTGCATCCAGGCGATGGCGTCATGGAGGGCAACCCATGCTCCGGTGATGGAGGCGGTGCGTGTTCCACCATCCGCTTGGAGTACATCACAGTCGACCACGATTTGCTTCTCTGCGAGCCCTCCGAGATTGGTGACGGCGCGCAACGAACGGCCGATGAGCCGCTGGATTTCTTGGGTTCTCCCGGACTGCTTGCCCGCCGCCGCCTCGCGGCGTGTCCTATCGTGCGTCGAACGCGGCAGCATGCCGTACTCGGCAGTCACCCACCCGCGCCCTGATCCCTTCAGCCATGGCGGCACGTTTTCGGCGACTGAGGCCGTGCACAAGACATGCGTTTCGCCGAAGCGGACGAGGCAAGAGCCTTCGGCATGGCGCGAGGCTGCGCGCTCGAGGCTCACGGGGCGCAGCGCGTCGGGTGCGCGTTTGGACGGGCGAGTAATGGCGTGACTCCTCGAAGAATGGCGTAGAGGCCGCGCACCCTAGAGGACACCGTGAGGCGCGGGAAGCCCTTTCCCCAATTGCCCCATGTCGCGCCCTTGTGTGCCTGACATCAAGAAGCTACGACCGGTGCGATGACGTGGTGCGATCAAGCTCTAGGGTTTTGCGATGACACGGGCTGCGCGCTCGATCCGGCGCCCGCCTATAAGGAGGTCGGTGATCGGATCGACGCATTATCATTGACCGATTGGGTCCACGCCTGGCGCGAGGTCTGCACCACGAAGTTTCGGGACAGAACGCCGGGGGTCTATGCCTTCGTCACCTATTTCGACCGTCTCTCTCATGACGAACCGGAACGCGGCGTCGCATTTATTGAGCAAGCCCTGCGGGAGGAGCCCGATGACGAGGTGATCAATCTGATCGCCAAGGGCAAGCTACTCGGCCAGCTCCTGGTGTTCCATGCCGCACGGGCGACGCCGCTCCTCCAAGAGCTTGCCTTGCGGCAGCCGCGCACGCGCTGGCTTTTGGGACGCCAGGCCCGTGCGATCGAGAACGGTATGGTTGAGGATCAGACTGTGGCCGGCAGGCTCCTGGCCATCTGCGACGCAACACACTATCGAGCTTGGAAGGAGCAGGCGCATCCGAAGGTGGAGCCAATCGATTTTAAGTCGCTGCCGCTCCTGGAACTAGCGTCGAAATGGGTAGAGATCATGTCCCGCTCTGAGATCGAAATCGAGCGCGACGATCACTGGTACGATCTCTACGATTACCAGCACACACTAACCGGAAGCGAGCCGAGGAAGGCGCTGGCCTTGGTGAAAGCCGTTCTTGAGATCGAAGACAATCCCAACCTGCTCGGCTCTCTGTCTGCAGGGATGCTGGAGGATCTCATCCCGCACGACGATGGGCCCGTCGTGGATGCGGTCGTGGCCGAGGCGGCAAAGGATCCGCAGTTTCAGGATTTGCTTTGCGGCGTGTGGTTCGATGGTCTCAGCCCAAAAGTTGTCGCGCGCCTAACCTGGGCTCGCAATCAGAGACGGTCATGACCAGCGACACGCAAAAAGACGAAGCGGTTGCCAAGACGAAAACGCGGGTGCGCGCGCCGGACGGCGTGACGCCGATGATGGCGCAGTATCTGGAGATCAAGGCGGCGAACGCCGACAGCCTCCTATTTTATCGCATGGGCGACTTTTACGAGATGTTCTTTGAGGACGCGTCCGTGGCCTCCCGGGCGCTGGGCATCGCGCTGACAAAGCGCGGAAAACATCTCGGCGAAGATATCCCGATGTGCGGCGTCCCCGTTCACGCTGCCGACGACTACCTGCAGAAGCTTATTGCGCTGGGGCACCGTGTCGCCGTCTGCGAGCAGACCGAGGACCCGGCCGAAGCCAAGAAGCGTGGATCCAAGGCCGTGGTTCGCCGCGATGTCGTACGGCTTGTGACGCCGGGCACGCTGACGGAAGAGTCGCTGCTCGATGCGCGCGCGCACAACTTTCTGACCTCTCTGTTCCGTGAGCCGCGAAGAGAGGGCGCGGAGCCGCGCTTTGCGTTGGCCTCGATCGATATCTCCACGGGTGAGCTGATCACCGCAAGCTGCCGCCTCATCGACCTGCCGGGCGAGCTGGCCCGGATTAGACCGGGTGAAGTGCTCATTGGTGACGATCTCGCGAGCGACGAATCCTTGCGCGCGCGCATCGAGGAGGCGGGGGCTGTGCTCACGCCCTGCCCACGCGCTCATTTCGATTCGACGCGCGGCGAACGGGCCTTGAAAGAATGGCTCGGCGTAGCGGCTCTCGATGCCTTTGGCGATTTCTCCCGGGCGGAACGCGCGGCGCTGGGCGGTCTCCTCACCTATGTGGAACTCACGCAGGTCGGTCGCATGCCGCTTCTGCGACCGCCCCGGCGCGAAACCGCTGATCGCCTGCTGCTGATAGACGCGGCCACGCGCGTCAATCTGGAACTGGTTCGATCAAATCAGGGAACGCGCGACGGTAGCCTCCTGGCCGCGATCGACCGGACGGTCACGGCGGCGGGCGCCCGGGAACTGTCCAGCCGTCTCTCCAGCCCGCTCACAGACGCCGAGGCGGTGAATGCGCGGCTCGACGCGGTGGGTTATCTGGCGGACGAACCTCGTCTGCGTCAGGACCTGCGGGATGGATTGAAGGCAGCACCGGACTTAGCCCGCGCTCTTGGCCGTCTTGCATTCGGCCGCGGGACGCCCCGCGATCTCGGCGCGGTTGGCGTCGCCATCGGAGCCGCGCATGCGTTGGCGACGCGGCTCTTGAGCGCAGGGGAGACGCTTGGCTTGCCCCGCGAACTGATGGGCATCGCCGAGCGCTTGGCACAAGCACCGTCCGGGGTCGCGGAGTCCTTGGCCGCGGCGCTCGCCGAGGAGCTGCCGGTCAACGCCCGGGATGGCGGATTCGTGCGCGCCGGATACGATTCGGACCTCGATGAGCTGCGTGCACTTCGTGATGGCAGCCGGAAGGTCATTGCCGGTCTGCAAGCGACCTATGCGGAGGCAACAGGCGTCAAAGGCCTCAAGGTCCGACACAACAATGTGCTCGGCTATTTTGTGGAAGTCACGGCGTTACATGGGCCGACGCTTCTAGCCTCCCCGCACGCGGAAACATTCATTCACCGGCAGACCATGGCGAATGCTGTGCGATTCTCGACCGCCGAACTCGCGGAGCTTGAGTCAAAAATCACATCCGCAGCAGACAGGGCCTTGGCGCTTGAGCTTGAGATCTTCGGCCGGCTAACCGGCGAAGTGCTGGACACAGAACAACTTCTGTCTGCCGCCAGCGCCGCGCTTGCCGAACTCGATCACTATGCAGGTCTTGCCGAGCTTGCCGTAGAGCAGCGTTATGTGCGGCCGCGCGTAGACGACAGCGTCAGCTTCGAAATCGAGGAAGGCAGACACCCCATGGTCGAACAGACCTTGCGGCGCGAACAGGCCGGTGATTTCATCGGCAACGATTGCCGCTTGTCGGGGAGGCAGGGCGCTAGCGATGGGACTGCGAGTGCGCTCGTGGTCACAGGTCCCAATATGGGCGGCAAGTCGACATTCCTGCGCCAGAACGCGCTTATCGTGGTTTTGGCCCAGGCTGGCGCCTTCGTGCCGGCGAAGTCGGCCCATATCGGCCTTGTCGACCGGCTCTTCAGCCGCGTCGGCGCGTCAGATGACTTGGCCCGTGGCCGTTCGACCTTCATGGTTGAGATGGTCGAGACCGCCGCGATTCTGAACCAGGCGACCCCCCGTTCTTTCGTTGTGCTCGACGAGATAGGACGCGGCACCGCGACGTTCGACGGCCTGTCCATTGCCTGGGCCGCCCTCGAATACCTTCATGAGGTGAACCGGTCGCGGGTCCTGTTCGCAACGCACTACCACGAACTCACGGCGCTTGCGGACCGGCTGCCGCATGCGGCCAATGCGACGGTCGAGGTCAAAGAGTGGCGCGATCAGATCGTATTCTTGTATCGCGTCAAGATGGGTGCAGCGAACAGGTCCTACGGCATCCACGTCGCCAAACTCGCCGGGCTGCCTGGGCCCGTTTTGGAGCGCGCAGGCGCGGTGCTCGCCGAACTGGAGAAGGCCGATGGGCGCCCCAAGCCGTCGGACTTGGCAGGCGACTTACCCCTCTTCGAGGCAGCCATGGCCCAAGAAACCGCCAAAACACGCTCCGTCGTGGAGGAAACGCTACGGAACCTCAATCCAGACGCCATGACGCCGCAGGAAGCCATCGAGGCCCTCTATCGGTTGCGCGGTCTGCTGAAAGACGATGGCTAGTTTGCGGATGTGATAAGGTCGCGGCACATGGATCAAGCGGTCAACAACAAAGCCCCCTATTTCGATTTTGGTCTGCTGCGCGAACAAGCGGACGATGTCGCGCGCGCGCATGCGGGTCAGGACACACAAATGCGGGGAGCCCTGGTCGAGTTCCTGAAGCCAAGGGTTGAGGAGGCGCGAGCCTTAGCGAAGGCCCAGCTAGAGGACGACGGCGACGGGCGCGCCTGTGCCGCAGGCCTCTCCGCCTTTCAAGACGAGCTGATCCGCCTCGCCTACGACTTCACGACCCGCCATGTTTATCGGGCGGAGAATCCCTCCAACGCGGAGCGCATGGCCGTGGTGGCGCAAGGCGGCTATGGGCGCGGTCTGCTGGCCCCCGGGTCCGACATCGACCTGCTTTTCTTACTTCCATACAAGCAGACGGCTTGGGGCGAGAGCGTTGCTGAGTACATTCTCTACCTGCTGTGGGATCTCGGCTTCACGGTCGGACATGCGGCGCGCACGATTAGCCAGTGCGTGCGGCTCAGCATGGCAGACATGACGATCCGCACCGCACTTCTCGATTCGCGGCTGATCCTAGGGGACGAGAAACTCTTCGCGGAATACCTTCATCGTTTCCGCCGCGAAGTCCTCGATGTGGATGCGCGCGCCTTTGTCGAGGCGAAGCTGGCTGAACAGAACGCGCGGCACTCACGCGCCGGCGCCTCCCGCTATCTCGTTGAGCCCAACGTCAAGGAGGGCACGGGCGGCCTGCGCGACCTGCACACGCTACATTGGCTTGCCAAGCACATTTATCCTGATCAGGCCGAGGAGGAGTTCGTCGAGGCAGGCGTCTTCACCCCTGGCGAATACGCGAGTTTCCGGCGTTGTGAGTTCTTCCTCTGGACGGTGCGTTGTCATCTACACTTTCTGACGGGCCGGGAAGAAGACCGTCTGAGTTTCGATCTTCAGCGCGCCATGGCCGAACGGCTTGGCTATCGTGACCACGCTGGTCTCAGCGGTGTCGAGCGGTTCATGAAGCACTACTTCATGATTGCCTTGGAAGTCGGTCAGCTAACCCGCATCGTCTGTACGGCGCTTGAGTTGAAGCAACTAAAGTCCGTTCCGGTACTGGGCGCGCTGCTTGCGCCGTTCGATTGGCGCCGCCGCGCAAAGCTTCGCCGCACGTCGGATTTCCGAATCGACACCGGTCGTATTTCCACTGTCTCGGCCGATGCATTCAAGACCGACCCAGTAAATTTCATCCGGCTCTTCGCGGTCGTAGATGAGAGCCAGGCTGCCTTTTCGCCTGATGTGCTGCGCCAGATCCGAGCGAACTTCCGATACATGGATGAGGAGCTACGTCAGGATCCCACAGCAAACAGGCTGTTCCTCAAACTACTGACTGAAGCGCGGGACAAGGAAACGGTCTTGCGCAAAATGACCGAGGCGGGCGTGCTCGGACGCTTTATCCCCGAATGGGGACGGGTCGTGTCGATGATGCAGTTCAACATGTACCACCACTTCACCGTAAATGAGCATCTGGTCCGAACGGTGGGCTATCTCGACAAGATTGAGCGGGAAAAGCTCTCCGCGGAGCATCCGCTCGCCAGCAAGATTATCAAGACCATCGACAATCGCCGCGCGCTCTACCTCGCCGCGCTGATCCACGATGTCGCCAAGGGCCGAGACGAGGATCATTCCATTGCGGGCGCGCGGATCGCGCACGAACTCGGCCTGCGGTTAGGGCTCACGCCCTCGGAAGCCGAGACGGCCTCGTGGCTTATCGAGCAGCATCTGACGATGAGCTTGTTTGCCCAAAGCCGCGATCTCAACGACCCAAAGACGATCAAGGACTTTGCCGAGATCGTTCAAAGCCGTGAGCGGTTGAAGCTGCTCCTGATCCTGACCGTCTGCGATATCTGCGCCGTGGGTCCAGGGACATGGACGGGCTGGAAGGGGCAGCTGTTGCGGACCCTCTACTACGAGGTCGAGCCAATACTGGGCGGCGGACACACGGAGCTCACCCGAACGCAACGGCAGCAGCAGGCGCAGGCGGCCTTGCGAGAGAGATTATCCGACTGGTCCGAGGCTGACCTCAACCGTTTCATCGATCGACACTACCCGGCCTATTGGCTGCGAACCGATCTCGACGTCATTGTGGAGCATGCCAAGCTCATGCGTTCGGCGGAGCAACAAGAGAGCGTGATCGTTACGCATATCTCGACCGACGCGTTCCGCGGCGTCACCCAGCTCACTTTGCTGGCGCCGAACCATCCTTGGCTGCTCGCCATGGTCGCCGGAGCTTGCACTGGGGCCGGCGCCAACATTGCCGATGCACAGATTTCGACGACGCGCGATGGTATGGCCCTCGACACGATCCATTTGCAGCGTGAGTTCGATCATGCGGAGGACGAAGAGCGGCGTGCCCGCAAGATCGCGGGATCGATTGAGCGCATGCTTATGGGCGAAACCGACGTCGTCGATGTCATCAAGGCCAAGGTCCTCGGCACGTCGCGCCTGTCCGCCTTTACCGTTGAGCCGCAAGTGATCATCGACAACACACTCTCCGATGCGTTGACGGTCATCGAGATCAACGCCCTCGACCGCCCTGGCTTGCTCTATGAGGTTACGCGTGAAATCTCGAACCTCAATTTGGATATCGCCTCTGCGCATATTGCAACATTTGGCGAAAAGGCCGTAGACGTCTTTTACGTACGAGATTTGACAGGCAAGAAGATTAGGAGTTCAAGCCGCGAGTCTCTCATCCGCGAGCGCTTGACTCGCGTGTTGGCGGAAACCCAAGAGCCGGAGCTGGAGGCATCGTGATCCCCGGCAGGTTCAGTACCTAGGTCGCGCGTACGGATGGCGCATCGTCTATGAAACTCTATCGCGGGTTCGCCACCGTCGGCGGCATGACAGTTATCAGCCGGTTGCTTGGCTTTGTGCGCGACATTCTGATTGCCGCGGTTCTTGGCGCATCGGCAATTTCGGACGCCTTCTTCGTGGCGCTGCGCGTGCCGAACATGTTCCGCCGCATCTTTGCGGAGGGGGCGTTCAACGCAGCTTTCATTCCGCTGTACACGAAAAAGCTGCATGAGGCCGGCGAAGAGGCCGCCAAGGACTACGCCGCCAAGGCATTAGCCGGGCTCACGGCCGTTTTGGTGCTGGTCGTCATTCTGGCGGAGATCGCCGCGCCGTGGCTCGTCATGCTCTTGGCGCCTGGGTTTGCCGAGGATCCGGACAAGTTTCGCCTCACGGTCCTGCTGGTCCGGATCGCGATGCCGTACCTCCTCTTTATGTCGTGGGTGGCGCTTTACACCGGCCTGTTGAACACGCTCGGTAAGTTTGCCGCCGCCGCGTTCGCGCCTAGCGTTTTGAACTTCGTGCTGATCGCCGTCCTGCTTGGTCTCATCGCGACCGGCAATGGCAGCGACAGCGTCGCGGGCGTGGCGCTCGCCTGGGGTGTGGCAGTCTCTGGCTTGCTGCAGGTCGCGATCGTCGTCTTCGCGGCTTTCCGCACAGGGCTACGGCTAAAGCTCGAACGGCCGCAGTGGTCCGATGATATGAAGCGGCTTGTCCACTTGGCGATCCCTGGCGTCATTGCCGGGGGCATGGCGCAAATCTCGATCGTCATTGCGACCATCGTGGCCAGCCTCGAAGACCGCGTTGTCTCGTGGCTGTACTACGCGGATCGGATCTTCCAGCTCCCGCTGGGACTCATTGGCGTTGCGGTCGGCGTCGTGTTGCTCCCCGATCTTAGCCACAAGCTAAGGAGCGGGGACCGGGCGGCAGCCTCGGAGAGCGAAAATCGCGCGCTGGAATTCTCGCTGTTGCTGACGGTCCCGGCGGCTGTTGCGATGTTCGTCTGTGCAGAGCCCATCATCCGCGTGTTATTCGAGCGCGGCGCTTTCACTTCAGCGGACGCCCAGGCCTCGGCGGCCATGCTGACGATGCTCTCCTTTGGGTTGCCAGCCTATGTGATCGTTAAGGCGCTCCAGCCGAGCTTCTTTGCGCGCGAGAACACCAAGACGCCCATGATCTTCTCAGGCATCGCTATGATCCTTGGGGCGGTGCTCAGTGTCGTGTTGTTCATGGTCATCGGGCCTCCTGGCATCCCGCTTGCCACAAGCCTCTCGGGCTGGCTCAACGTGGTCCTGCTGGCGTGGGCCTTGCGGAAGCGGGGAGAGTTCATCCTGGACGAGCGCTTTCGCCTAGCGTTTCTCGGCATCGCCCTGGCCAGTATGGCCATGGGGCTCGGTCTTTGGTGGGCCACGTCCGCGCTCACCCCTTATTTCGCCCCAGTCTATGGGCTCTTGGTGCAGCTCGTTGCGCTCGCGGGGCTCATTGGTTTCGGCCTTGTGTTGTACTTCGCCGTCGGCACCGTCACCGGTGCTGTGAAACCGCGCACCTTCGTCAAGGACGTCCTCGGGCGCTGAGTTGTACCAAGGAACAGGGTCTCCACCGGTTGCATCCCGGCCATGTTGCAGTGCAATATCGGCGCGCAATCACGAGGGGAGATATCTGAATGGCAGGCCGTCCGCGCCGCAGCGTGCTCTATATGCCTGGCTCCAATGCCCGGGCCCTGGAAAAAGCCAAAAACATACCAGCCGATGCGCTGATCTTCGATCTTGAGGACGCCGTCGCGCCTGACGACAAAGTCACGGCCCGGGAGCGCGCCTGTGCCGCGGTTGCCGAGGGCGGCTATGGCGGACGCGAAGTGATAATTCGCGTCAACGCCCTCGAGACGCCCTGGGGCGCAGCCGACATTCTCGCGGCCTGTGAAGCTGGCCCAGACGCTATTCTCATTCCCAAGGTCATTCACTCCGGCGACATCATCTCGGCCGCCAAGCTTCTCCAAAGCGTGCATGCGCCGCCGAAGGTGCGGCTCTGGGCCATGATCGAGACGCCGATGGCGATCCTCAATGCCCGCACCATCGCTGCGCGCGCGGTCTACGACGATAACCGGCTCGATTGCCTCGTGATGGGGACGAACGATCTGATCAAAGAATCCAGGGCTCGGGGCGTCCATGACCGCTTCGCGGTCGTGCCTTGGCTCGCCAACACGCTCGTGGCGGCCCGCGCCTACAAGCTCGACATCATCGATGGCGTCTACAACGAGTTCCGCGACACCGAAGGCTTCCGGGACGAGTGCGAGAAGAGCCGCATCCTCGGCATGGACGGAAAAACGCTCATCCATCCGAGCCAGGTCGACCCGTGCAACGAGATCTTCTCGCCCACTGCCGACGAGGTCGAATGGTCCCGCAAGGTCATCGAAGCCTTCACCCTGCCCGAAAACGAGAAGAAGGGCGTGATCGTGGTCGATGGACAGATGGTCGAGCGACTGCATTTCACGATGGCCCAGCGGCTCGTGGTGATCGCCGACCAGATCCGGGCCTTGGAAGAGTCTATCGGATAGGCGCCCTATAGCCTGGTCTTGCGCGCGCGCCTGCCCCACGCCATAACCCCGCGTGGTTTTTTGGAATAAGGCATGCAAGACACACCGACACACAAGACCCGGATTTTTTCGGGCGTTCAGCCGACGGGCAATCTCCATCTCGGCAACTATCTCGGGGCGATTAAGCGCTTCGTGGAGATGCAGGAGGACTATGAATGCCTGTATTGCGTGGTGGACCTGCACGCCATCACGGTGTTCCAGGATCCCGATGAGCTGACCCACAACACGCGCGAGGTCACCGCCGCCTATATCGCCGCCGGCATCGATCCAACGCGCAGCACGATCTTCAATCAGAGCCAGGTTTCCGGCCATGCGGAACTCGCCTGGATCTTGAACTGCGTCGCGCGGATCGGCTGGCTCAACCGCATGACCCAGTTCAAGGAGAAGGCGGGCAAGGACAGGGAGAAGGCCTCGGCAGGGCTCTATATCTATCCCAACCTCATGGCTGCCGACGTGCTGCTCTACCACGCGACCCACGTCCCCGTGGGCGAGGACCAGAAGCAGCATATCGAGCTTGCCCGCGACATCGCTCAGAAGTTCAACAACGACTTCGCGGAGACGATTAGTAGGGCAGGCTACCCGGACGGGTTCTTTCCCTTGCCCGAGCCGGTGATCGCCGGGGCGGCCACGCGGGTGATGAGTTTTCGCGACGGCACCAAGAAAATGTCGAAGTCCGACCCGTCCGATCTCAGCCGGATCAACATGACCGACGATCAGGACACCATCGCCAAGAAAATAAGAAAGGCGAAGACCGATCCTGAGCCGCTGCCGAGCGAAGCCGACGGCCTGAAAGAGCGCCCCGAGGCCGACAATCTGGTCGGGATCTTTGCGTCGCTCGCCGGCACCACGAAGGATGCCGTGCTCGCCGACTACGGCAACGGCGAGTTCTCAACCTTCAAAAAGGCGCTGGGGGAATTAGCCACCGACAAGCTCACGCCCATTGGCGATGAGATGCGCCGGCTCCTCGCCGATCCTGTCGAGATCGATCGTATCTTGGCAGACGGCGCCAAACGCGCCCGCGACGTGGCTGACCCGATCCTGGCCAAGACCAAGGACATCGTTGGGTTTATTCGGAGCTAAGCGTCGACGCCCGTACCAATGGGGCAAGAAACGCCCGTGCCGCCGAGGCCGCAATAGCCGTTCGGGTTCTTGGCGAGGTATTGCTGATGATACTCTTCGGCGAAGAAGAAGGGCGGAGCCGGCGCGATCTCCGTCGTGATGGCGCCCATGCCCTTGGCTTTCAACGCTGCCTCATACATGGCCTTTGAGTCTTGGGCAGCCTTGGCCTGTTCGTCCGAAAACGTGTAGATCGCCGAGCGGTACTGGGTGCCCACGTCGTTGCCCTGGCGCATGCCTTGGGTTGGGTCGTGGCTCTCCCAGAATGTCTTCAAGAGCTGCTCGTAGCTAATCTGCTTGGGATCGAAGACAACGAGAACCGCTTCGGTATGCCCGGTGCGCCCAGAGCACACCTCGTCATAGGTCGGGTTGGGCGTCGGACCGCCTGCATAGCCGACGGCGGTGACCAGCACCCCGGGAAGCTGCCAGAACTTCCGCTCCGCACCCCAGAAGCAGCCGAGCCCGAACACGGCCATCTCCGACCCGTCTGGGTACGGTCCCTTGAGAGGAGCGCCATTGACGAAGTGGGTCTGCGCCGTGGGGATCGGCTGGTCGCGCCCGGTCATGGCTTCAGCGGCGGTTGGAATGGTGAGGGACTTGAGCATGAGTGTTCTCCGTATGAGTCCAAACATGGGGTCTCTCCCGGCGCGTTTCAGCGCGCGCCCAAATCACATCCGCGTCAGTTGATAAAGACCTCAACCTCTTTGCGCTTCTGACCGAGCCAATAGAGGAAGACACCCAAGATGCCGAACACGACCCAAGTCGGCGCGGCCAGGATCGACAGCAGGATCGGGTCCCACAGCCAGAGGCCCACGGTGTCGATGACCCACTGGCGAAAGCCGTTCAGCATTTCTGGGAAGAGCTCGCGCCACTGTTCGCCGAGTGGCGTGACCGCCCACGCCCCGCCGCCCGCAAGGCTCTTGGTGGCGTCGACAACGGCGGCGACCATGGCCAGCAACAGCAGCCAGATACCGAGGGTTCGTAGGACAAAGCGCATGGGCGAAAGCCGCTCCGAAAGCGTGAATGCGTTTCAACATAGATACGCGATCCGCGAATTTGGTTCAAATCTGCCGGGCTGCAATTCGCACCGTCGGGGCTCCGTTGCTCGCTTGAACACCGAACGGGCTTCGCTATAGTGCGGCGCTTCGCGGATACCGCACCTCCAAGGAGAGATGGCCGAGTGGTCGAAGGCGCACGCCTGGAACGCGTGTAGGCGGGCAACCGTCTCGAGGGTTCGAATCCCTCTCTCTCCGCCATACGCATTTTTTTGGTCTCCTATTACAATGACTTGTGGGTCTTTTTGGCTAACCTGTTATCGCGGTTAGCCAAGTTTTGTTCGCGATCTGGACCCGCGATGGCACGCATCGCGGCTTCCGCGAGCAATTCTTGATCCGCTGCCTTTGTGTATCGCGCCACCTCCTTGAGGGTGGTGTGACCGCTGATCGACGCGATGACGTTCGCCGAGCAACCCGCCTGTGCGAGTCGACGACACGCTGCCTTACGAAGCCCGTGCGACGCGCACCGCTTAGGTAGCCCAGCGGCGTTGCACGCCGCCCGGAACCAGTTGCCAAACCCAGCGGCCGTGAACGGTTCGCCGCGCGCTGTCACTAGGAAAGTCAGATTGTCGGCGTCGTGGGCGTCGAGCACCATTTGCAAGTCGCTGTGAACCGGTATGACCAACGTTCGGCCAGTCTTTTGCTGGACCAATCGGACTTTGCCGTCGCGGATGTGCTGACGGCCGAGGCGGATCACGTCGGATCGGCGTTGCGCGGTGTGCAAGAGAAGCGCCAAAGCCAAACGCTCACGCGTACCGATGGGCCACCGCTTCTCGAAGCGCGCTATCTCGTCTTCAGTCCAAGTGTGGAAGCCTGCCGAGCGCGTCCGTATCGACTTCACACCCAGGGTCGGGTCATCGGTCCGCCACTCTTCCTCTACGGCGAAACGCATCAAGAGCCGAATCATTCGCAGCATGTTGTTGGCGGCCGCTGGCGTCGCGGCCCTCCTCGCAACGATGTTGCGAACGTGTCGACGCTCAAGGCGCGCAACCGGCTTGTCGCCGTGGTCGGCTCGGAATCTCTCAATGATGCCGCGATACGTTGCCTTCGTCGCTTCGGATAGGTTTACCCATTCGGCTGAACGATAATACTTCGCGACCAAGGCACTTATGCTGCCTGGCTTGGTCCGGGACGCGCCGACTTCAACGTGATGGTCGCGGCCCTCTTGCCACGCCAAATACTCCAGCGTGAACTCGTCGGTGCCGGGGCGGGCTTTGAAGTAATGGGTCACGCCCTTACGACGGCCCCTGATCCGGAGCTTGCCGTGGCGGTCTCGGAACGCTGTGACGCCTTTTGGTAAGCCGCTGCGTTTCATAAATGCATCGCTCCCTCATCGTCGTCCTGCGTAAACCTGCAAGGCCTGCGCCCCATGTCAATCATTCTCGCCAGTGAGCTTGACCAGGTCGCATTCACGGACCTCAAGGATGTCGTTTCGAAACAGGCCCCGGCGCACCGGCAACAAGCCTCTCGCGATCCACCTAGACACGGTCCTCTCGCTGCGACCGAGCCTGTGTGCAATCTCGGCGCGGCCTCGCACTGAAGCTTTGTTTGAGGGGTTTGTCATGGACGCACTCACTTAAGCGGCGCTGCATTGGTTGTCGCGCTCGTAGAGGGACAATGCCAAGTGGCAAACGAGGCGACCGATGGAAATGACCAGCACGCTGTCGGTGTCTTTGTACGTGCCAGGGCTCGGGGGCGAGCCATCGATCTTATTGGCAATCACGGGGCTACCGTTAATCTCCCGGACCCAGCAGACCCAAGAGGGATGCTCTATTGTCTTGAGAATTGCTCGTTCCGGGAAGTTGGCGTCGAGGCCCTTAACCTCTTTGGGCTCAAATCCGGCGTCGGCCAACACGAAGTACATTTTGGCCAGAACGAGTTGGCGCGGTGTGAAGCGAATGTTGTCGCGCACCTGACCGGCGGGTTCGCGCATCGCCATGATCTTGTCGTGCGCGACGCGAGCCTTCAGCGTGTTCGTGTTTACGTCGATCAAAGCCGCCGCCCCGGACCCCTTCGCGACTACTTGATCTTGGCGCTCCCGGAGCGCCGCGAGCGCTTGCTCGACTGTCTGCTTCTTTGACATGATAAAACCCAAAATTAGATTCGATGAATCTAAATGTACTAAACTTAATTGGATACGCCAAATCTTTTTTGGGAAGTTGGCGGGACGCGTTTTCACCCAGTACGCGCCCCGCCCGTGACCGTTTCTAGGACCCGGTGGTCGGACCGGCCCGCGACGTTCCATGAAGAAAACGACGTCGCGAAGATATGCGCCGCGTGCGCTTGTACACAGTAACTAGCGCGCCGACGCATCGGCTCAATTTTTGGGGATCGAGCGGCCCCTTGTCGCGGTAACCAGGAAAAAACCGCGACTTTGCGTGTGCTGTACATACTTCACGCGCAAACTCTTTAATCCAGTCTCCAATCGACTAGCTTCGCCGCAGCGGAGGGATCGAGGCCCGCGTCCTTCGCCTGGACCAGGGCTTGGACTACGCCGGAAAGGGCTCTCGCCCTACCGCCGCTGTCATAAGCTTGTAGCGGCCGCATCACGTCCAATTCGATCCGTGTACCGAGTTTATTGCTAGCCTCTTCAGCGATCAGCGCGGCGATGGGCGCAAGAGTCCATTGAGCTAGATGTCGCTGCCCCTCACGGATCGAAGGGCCAGCGCTCTTTGGATCGACCAAGCCTGGCAAGACGCCATAGACGTTCAAAACTGAATTCTGTGCCGCTGCCAGGTGCTCCGCCGTCGCGGCACGGGCAAGATCAGGACTCAACGAACTTGGCCGCCAGTCTGCGGACGGCGTGGGTCCTCCACCGGCAACCACGAAAACGCTCTCCCTAAGCAAAATCCTGCCGCGCTGGCCACGGAACGACCTTTGGAGCGCTTCGCTATCGGGTCGCGGACTTTCAGGAAATGGCAGAACCGCTGAGCCCAGCGGTGCGAACTCGAAGACTTCGGCAAGAGCAGCTTCGATGGCTTGTAAGGTCCGTGTGCTGATGGCAGCGCGTCGGAGCGGCGCTGTTCCGATCCAAGGTGCAACCGGATCGGCGCCGATTCTGAAATGAAGCACTTCGCCCGCCAATGCGGTGCGCGTCGTGCCGCCTCCGGCCTCGCTGATGGAGACTCTGTATGCGGTAGGCTCGCCGTCACGGGTCCGGACCTCCCAGTCCGACGCTGGAACGACTCGATCATCACCTATGACGAAAAGCGCTTCACCGCGAAGCGCCAAGGATCGGCCAACCATCGACATAACATGCCGACTCAAAAGCTCGGTGCCGCTCACATCGGCGAGTCCAATGCCGTTTTCCCATAGCGTCACGCAGCTCTGGACCGTCGCGGTCAGCTCGCCGACACCGGATCGGCCGGAAATGTATGACTCGCGAGCCGCCATGATCTCGGCGGTGTAGCCCGACCCACTGGACCGGGTCTCGCGCTTCGCAAGTTTGAAAAGCCAGTCTAGCATCCCGGTGCCCTCCTGTAGTTGCGTAATATGTCAGCAGCACCGCTTAGTTGCAAAGCCTTGGGCATCCAGTAGTACGGCCGCAACCCGATGTGGCCGCCGCTACGGCCAACACTGTTCCAAACGATTTTCGAGTAATTCGGTATACCGTCTGCCGCGATGTACTCAGCCAGTCGCCGGTATGCCTCGTCGAACGGGTAGACCAAGCAAGTGTTCGTGTCGCTCGACCAGCGCCCCACATCCGCCGTGATCCGGTAGAGAGCGTCACTGGGAAAGTTCAAGCCGTGCGGCGACGGTCCATACGCCGTTGTCTCGGTCCAGGCGTCATCGAGCCACGCCTCGACCTTCTCAATGGTTGCGGGGTAGAGCGGCACCGACCAATCGCCAGGGCCCTCAACGTTCCACACGACCTCGCGAGGCCAGAACCGGTAAGCAGTATACGCCTCAAGCCTCACCCAAATCTCGTCGGGTTCTAGCTTCGAGGCGTCCTCACTCAAGCCAGGGGGACGAACGCCGCGTTCTGCTAGTGGCGATTCGTATTGTTCTAGCGTTGTGGCACGCATGTCACGGCCTCCATCGGTTCAGGACGCGCCGCACCCCGGCGTCGGGCGCCTCGCTAAAGTTTTGCTGGGTAAGCTTCCAGTCCCGCAAGTCGACGTTCGCTTCACGATAGGCGGGCACGGTGACGACGCTAAGCTCGTAGAGCAGGGCTTCCCAAATTGTCCTAATGATCGCGCCGCGACGCGGGTTTCCGTCTTCATCAAGCGTGCCGTCGTCGGGCTCGTCTTCAATCGTGACGGGGTCGCGCGGGTTGTTGTTCGGACGGCGGGCCGGGCGATCCGACTCGGTCTCGGTCGTGATGGCGACAGGCACGGCGCGCTTCGGCGGGATTCGAAACCCCGGCGAAAGGCCAAGCATAAGCCCGCTGCGCAACATGGTGAGCAGGTCTTGCACCCAGGAAACGCTAAGAAGTTCTGGCGCGATCCTGGCCTCAAATTCGAGCGCTGCCGGGGTGTCGCTTAGGTCGAGTGTGCCGGTCGAGCGTGACGCCAAGGGCCGGTTAAAGTCATGCCCGACCAGGATATAGATTTCTTCGGCGGGCCGGTTCACCCGGTAACGAAACCCGCCCGGCGCGATGCGTTCCTTCTTGGGGCGACCCGTTCGTCCGCCGTCGGATAGAATTGCCGTCTTGTTGTACGGGAAGCGGCCGTGAAGGCGGAGCGGTGCGCCACCGCCCTCACGGACTTCAAGCGTTCCAATCGCTCCGCCTTCAAGCATCTCTAGGCTAGCTCCAAACCGTCGAGGAGTTCGAGTTGCGCGGGCCGCGCCACCGTCACGTCCATCGTGGCCAGCGCCGTGAGACGAAGCCCACCGCTAGCGGCATCGGCGTAAGGATCGCGGATCAGATCGACCGCGCCCCACTTGCCTACGAAGATCGGAGCAACTCCGCCCGCCGTCGTGGTCAGCAACGCGCTACATGCCACCGGTGATCCGGTCGGTGCGGCGAGGCCGTTGCTCGTTTGAACAACCGAACCGAGCCGAGCCATGAGGCGATCCCACTCGGTGATGCCCGAGCCAGCGTCCCAAACCGAACCGTCCATGAAGTCCCACAGCTCAGGGCGAACCAGGGCGCGCACCTGTCCAGGACCGGAAGCCGCGTTGCCGGTCACGAAACGAGTCACAGCGCTGCGGAACGCGGCCCAGTCGGCCGTTCCGGCCACGTCGGTCGCCGTGATCCCGTATGTCGCAACCCCAGCAACAACGCCGAGCGGCTCGCCGGAAGAACCAGCGCCGAGAAACACGACGCGATCCATCTCGACCGCCATCGCGCTGTTCATGTCGCGGCGCACGGCCTGTTCCAGTGCGGCACCGCTTTGCTTCAACGCCTTCCGCGTGACCTTCATCTGCACGCCGAGGGTCTGATCAGGCGCGAGGGCTTTGTCGGTTGTTTCGAAAGCCTGGGCGGCCCCAACGTCATCGGTTTCTGAGGCTTGCCAGCCAACCGATGCGCCTTGCGTCACGACAGGCCATTCAACCTCGCCGTGATCAATACTGATCATCTGAGCACCCATCTGGGCCGCAACGCTGCCCGGGAACAGGCGGTCGATGATAGGCCTGGTCTTAACCGGGTCAGGCGTGCCGGACGCGATGGTTTCACCGGCGCGAACCTCTAGGGCTTCCCACGGAATGGGGAGGCCCTGGTATGCGCCGCGGCTCCGCAGCTCTTCGATGACTTCAGCGGTCTTACCGCTGATCTGGTGACCGTGGTCCAGCGCCATAGCGACTTGGCGGACCTCAAAGCCGTCGACCAGGTCGGCATACTCTTGATCCGAGCGCGTCTCTAGGTCTTCACGGGCCTCGCGACGCTCTTCGTCTTCCGCAACCAGTGCGGCGCGGTAGCGCGTCTCATTGGTCCGGTACTCCGCGTCCAAGGTCTCCATCGAGCGGGTTTCGTCTTCGGTCGGCTCTGTCTTGCCGATAAGGGCAGCGAGTTCCTGCCGAATTTCCGACTGGCGTCGAATAATCTTCACTGATTCCAGCATGTCTAAACTCCAAGTTTGAGAAGTTCGCGCCACTTGCGGCGCTCAGGGTTTTCGGGCGGTGCGCCCAAATCTTCGCGGGTCTTCCGCGTGTGACAGGACCGGCAGAGCGTCTGAAGGTTGCTCAGCTCGAATCCCAGTTCAGGGTGGGTCCGCACGGGTTTGATGTGGTCGACTTCGAGGGGAGCCGCCGCGCCGCACGACACGCACTTGAATCCGTCTCGCCGTAGCGCTTCGAGACGAAGCGCAGGCCAACGCTTGTCGCGCTGAACCATACGTGACGGGCGAAACCACTCCTTGCGCTTCACGCCCATACCGGTGCCCTCACGTCTCGCGGGGTTCGGCCCGTCAGGCGCGCCCCTTCCGCAACGGCAAGCACCGATGCCGCCGCAGCATCGATCCGGCCCATTGATCGGGCCTTCGCAAGCTTCAGATTGTTGGCGGGGTCGCGGAGCGTCACGGCGTCGGTGAATGCGGAGCGAAGCAGCAGCGACGGCGCGGACTTGACCCGACCGTCGAAACAAGCCCGACGGAATCGCTCGCAATCTTCGCCGCCGTCGCGGAACCCCATCCCGCGCCAGTTCACCGGAACCTTGATTCCGGCGCGGTCCATCGCTTCGCCAAGCTCCGCCTGTTTGAATCGATCACCGACCAAGGCGGCAACGTGTTCACCCTCGACATGCGCCATGACTTCGGACAGCCAGGGCGCAACGGGCACGGTCTGATCGCCAAGTGTCGACAGCTCGCCACGGTCCTGCATTTCGGTGTAACGGGACCCGACACCATCGACCTGGCCACGGTCGAGAAGAGAAGGCTTCCCGGGGAACCAACCCAAGACTTCGAGCCGACCCGTGTCGGGCCAGTACAGCGCAGCCGCCGTCATCGAAGCGGAGCCGCCGAGATCGATACCGATAACGACCTGTCCCTGCCTCGGCGGCAGGTCCGCCGTCTCGCACGACAGCCATTCGTCCACGGTGAGGAGTAGGTCGCGCGTCTCCGCCGAAACGCGTTCGTTGCGGTTGTACAGGCGGAACGACGTTAGGGCCGATCCACCGCGTGCAATGGCTCGCCTGGCTTGGGCCTTGAGCCACTCCAGGTCGGACCCAATGCCGTAGCGCGCGCCGGGGTTCGCAACGAGAAGGCTTTTGACATCGTCAGCGGGCAGTCCTGGCGCGGGCCTGTGCTCTTGCCGGTAAACCCCCTCTTGCTCTTCGTCGAGCCACCGCGAGAAGGGGTGGGCGTCATCGGGCGCGCTCGTCGAAATGATCAAGGCACGGCCGCCGCGCTTCCCGAGGCCGGACAGTAAGGCGTGCTCAAGCTCATCACCCTTGTCGCGCTCCCAATGGCCGCGCTCGTCCATCAGAACGAGGTTGGGCGCTGAGCCGAGACTCGATTTGCCGTCGGCGGGCAAGACTCGCAGCATGTGAGAACCGCCATCGCCTTCGTAGCTGATTTCGAGCCGGGGGGACCGCCGGAAGATAAGGGCGCGCTGTTGATCTTCGGGGAGGGACCGGGCCAGGGCCGCCGCGAAATTCCACGCGATCCGGCCCTGATCGGCCGTGCGTGCCGCGATCAGAATCTCGCGACGAGGCTGGGTGTCCCACTCCCCGAGCAAAGCGCCGAGCGCAATGCCCGAGGATAAAGCCGTTTTTGCATTGCCGCGCCCCACACTCAGGCAAGCGATGTTGATGCCGTCGCGAAGTGCGCCGCGTACGAATTGTTTTTGGAAGGGAGCAAGGGCAAGCGTCTCACCCGCTCGGGGACCCTCCGGAATCTCCAAGGATTCCAGGAATCTCACCGCTTTTGTGCCGGGACCCGCCGTCATGCCAAAAATGTCCCGTTTTGGCACAGCGCGAAGCCGGTACCCGGCCTGCGGACATTAGGACAGGAATCGGGCCCGCTATTGGGACCAGAACCTTGCGGTGTCGCGTGTTGCGTCATTCCACAAGGCTACGGCCCGTCACACACCCTTGTAACTGACGGAGCCGGGACATGCCGGGACATGTCGGGACATCTGGGAGGGATCACGCCAGGGCGCGGTACCCGGCGACAGCCTTCCCGCAGACTCGATCCCGGAACTCAGGAAGGGTTAAAATGAAACGCGATTGATCCGCATCGGATCGGCTCAGCACAACGTCACAGCCAGACCCGGAGATCTCAACACGAAAGAGTCGTGCCCCTCCCGACCCGTCGACTAGGTACACACCCGGCGTATCGAACCCGAAAGACGGTTCACAGATCATGAAATCACCCGGCACCGAGTCTGGCACTAGGCCGCTGTCCTGCACTCTTACCGAGAATAGGTCTTTCCGACGACTTCTCTTCTCTTGTGCCACAACGCTACTCCTTTGCGACTGCCGTTCGAGTTGTCGTGGCACGTGATATGCAGATGCGTTGACCGTAGCCTGGGGCATGCCAAGGCAGAACAACCTTGGCCATTAAGCTAGCCCGAAGGGGCGACCCTCCGTTGCCCAGGCAGATCAGTCCAGTTCGCCACCAGGTTCGAGAGACTCGTAATATGCAGCCATCGCTTCGAGAGTAATCTCTTGGCTGCTGTTTGCGCCAGCAGGCAATCCGCCACGAGCATCCTTCCAAGGCGACTCTGAATGCGTCAGGTCGCTGAGCCACTGTGGATGCTTGTCTCCGTAGAACGAAAGAACGCCGTCAATCGTCTCTTGAGCGTCGACATCTAAGTTGCTCGGATCGCCGGGAATCTCGGACACCATGAAGCGACCACGATGCTTGTTGTATAGAGTTGGGCAGACAGGTCCGTTCGCCCACGCCTGGATTGGCTCACCGAACATGGGACGCTGATCCCAAACAAGGGACCAAGCCTGGGAGTAGTAGACGAGCTTCTGCAGCTTCCAGGCCGTCATGGCTCCAGACTGCTTCAGGATATAGGCTGCCACATCGCAAACGTTTGCCATGTCATGACCCTCAACTCGTTCTCCACATCTTATACACTAGGTTTAATTTCGGGTTGATATGAAAAATAACAAGAAGCCGCGAGCTGCATTCTCTCCAAAACTTGAGAAAGTGCCTAGAGCCACTGATTTCAATAGCAAAATTTCTGCGACTAACTTTTGTTGGAGGGTCGAAGAAATCGACTGGGAAGGGCCATGGGGCTGGAGAAATGCCACTGTCGATGTGCTTCTTCAGAAAATCATTCCAAAACTACACAATTTCGAATCTATGACATGGGGAGCCCTTGATGGGCCCAGCGGAAGCCATTCTGTCAACATCGAAGGCCTGTGCGACGAAGCCCAAAAGAGGCTGCTAAAGCTCCGCAAAGACGAGCAAGGTGCACTCTATTCGCTTCGCATCACCGGCAAAATGAGGGTGTGGGGTATTCGGGACAGGGCGATTTTCCGAGTGCTCTGGTTTGATCCCAGACATGAAGTATGCCCCTCGCTTAAGAAGCACACTTAGCGGGCTCGGCTTTGATCCGTTCGAGATTAGGCGCTGAGTCCGTGCCGTGTTGATCGTTCCATGTTCGGCCCGCCTTTCAGGCGGACCGGCAGTTCGGCCCTTCGGGCCGCCCTGCCACCATGTTCTTTTTTTTGTTTTTCTCTGCCGAGTCGGTCGCGTCACGCCTCGCGCCGAGCCTTACGCTTGAGTTCAGATCGGAGCGCGGACAGGCTTGGCCTTCGGCGGCCAAACCTTGCCTTACGCTTCGAGACGAGTCGTCGCACAAGGACAGGATGGATCGCGACAACCTTCGCAGGATCGGCCGGGGTTGTGCGGTCGGCCTTTACGTCGTGCTTTTCAACGCTGACTGTGCCGCCGTGCCGATCCATCAACACGACGACGCCCGTGGGTCGGAATACTCACCGTTGCCCACTCCTGAAGCCCGTACGAAGTCGTACAGGCCCCTTTCTACCGATGCCGTTCGGCGGGTTCCCCCCGGTCTTTGTCCCAGGGTTCGGCCTCTATTGGCGAGGCTGGCTATGGCCAGCCCTTGCTGAGAGTTGCGCCGTAACGCACCCGTCAGCAAAGGGCTGAGAAGGTGCTATTCGGCCGCGACGAGCGTTACGCGCGGAGCCATTTCGTCGTTACGGTCGTGTTGCGCGTTACGCGTTACGTCATCCGTTACGTTACGCGTTACGTCACGCGTTACGGGTTCGGCGTTACGCTCGTTACGCTTCCTCTCGCGGTAACGCCGCTGGCGTTCCGCGTTCGATGATGTGCTGGGCCCGCCCCTGCTGGCTTTCAGGTCTTCCGGGCGTGCCACGACAAGGCCAGTTTGGGCACAATCGAGCATCGCCTGGGCCAGAACCGAGACGCTGTGGCGAGCTACTTCGAACCAGTGTTCTGGTTTGTGTAAATTGTCGTCTCTGGCGATTGTGAAGATCAGCCCGCCGCTTTCGCATCGCTCCAACGCGATACCTTGCTGCGGGGGCAGCACAACGCGCGCGTCGTCGAAGTAGAACCGGATGTCGTCGTCGCTCATGCCACGCCCCCCTCGCTATTGAAGGTCGGGACGTTCCTAGCTATAAGCGACGTACGCGGATGAAGCGTATCGATGGCCGTCGCGTTTCCTTGGTCGGGGCTCGACGGCTTTCGCTTTTCTAGGGTTCGATTTCGGTTAGCCACTCCCAGAAATCGACTAAAGATATCAATGGGGGGCTTTAGCGGGGTTAGCCACGCTAACCACTTGTTTGTTATGAGAGAGGTAATTCCCTCTCTCTCCGCCATACGCGCGCCCGAGAGCCAGATCGTTCAGAGGCTGAATGGCCACCACATTTGCCGCAGCGCAGTGCAAGGATTTAGACGCGACCCGGGAGGAAGCCTGGCGCCTTCTGAGCGAGGGCGCGACGAAGGCGGCATCGCCCTACCACATTATCAACGTGGCAACCGTCGCCGCCGATGGAACACCGCGCATCCGGTCCGTGGTCCTGCGGGGCTTTGACAAGACGACGCGAACATTGCGCTTCCATACCGACATGAGGTCGCCCAAGGCGGCCGAGATTGCTGCCACGGCAAGCTTGAGTGCGCATGTCTATTCGAAAGACGAGAAGATACAGCTTCGGATGGTGTGTCGCGCGACGATCCATCATGACGACGCGGTAGCCCGCGAGGCTTGGCGCGCCACGAGATTGATGAGCCGCGAATGCTATAGTCAGCACGAGGGGCCGGGAACCGTCGTTGCCACGCCCGAGAGTGTCGGCTTCGAGGATAGCGAAAACCTGGAGGGCGCTTACGTCAACTTTGCCGCCGTGCTTTGCAAAATCGAAATGCTTGAGTGGCTGTATCTAGCGGCGGCGAGGCACCGTCGCGCACGATTCGACTGGCGAGATGGCGCTCCATCGCAGGTTTGGTTGGCGCCTTAGCGCGACGATCAACGCGTTAGCGCTTGTCTTGCTTGGCGTCCCCGCGGCAGCGGCGCGAGCAATACCGGACGCTCTCCCAAGTGCGGGCCCATTTTCGGCGCCAGGTGAATGGCCGGCCGCAGGAGGGGCAGACTTTGGTTGGTAGATCTCTCTTCCGTTGCATCCTTGGCATGAGGTCAGGGCCTGTGCGTGAGACGTGTCGCAGGACCTGCTGGGCAGGGCATCAATCGATCGTATCGCCGCGCTTGATGCGCTCGGGCGAAACATGCTCGATCATGTCCGAGTCGATTGTGTAGGCTTGCCCAAAGCCCTTCACGAAGCTGCCGTGCTTCGGCACCAGCCGGAAAAGGACAAAATCATCCAGGCTGCGCAGCATCTCGATGATGGCGCCGAAGCGCGCCTCAAACTGATTGAGGCGAGCCGTCCATTCCGGATCGTCGCGTGCAATCACCTCCGCAACACAGTGATAGCTTAAGCGTTTGCGGGCGAAGATCTGCTGAGCCTTCGCCTCCGGCTCGATCAACAAGACGCTGAGCCCGGGCTGCTCCAGGAGGTTGCGTGTATGTCGCGAGAGCCTGCTTACAAAGATGTAGAAGTTCCCTCCCTCATCGACGATGAAAGGTGCATAGCTCGCCTCGGGCTCGCCAGACGGCGCGCGGGTGGCCAGGTGTAGCGTTCGCTGCGCCCCGACCAGATCCTGAATCTCAGGGACAATTTCCTCACTTTGATCCACGAAGCGTGCTCCTCTCAGTCGTCACGGACGTGACGGAATTACGGACGTAACCCTTTTACGAACGTGACGGCAAGTTGGACGTACAGCAAGTTGGGACGCGTCTTGCCGAGAAACGAATTGGGCTCGGGCTTCAGAAGAAAAATTTGTCGCAGGGGTCTGTAATCGCTACGCCCTCCAACCATATGGATGACCAGTGGAGGATGAAGCCAAAAGTATCAACCAGAGGTCGATACTGTTTGGTACCCCCGTCATTGAAGTGACGCCAACCCGCGACCTATCCGGCCCCTTTCGGTCTGGGCCCCGGGTCCATTCTACGTCCGTGTCTTTGTACGACCCCATCAATGGCACGCCTCGAAACCTATGCCGCATGTTTGACGCGCGGCCTGAACGAAAGCGCCTGACTGATGACACACAAGCTCAACCGCCGGCAGGTTCTGGCTGGGACCACAGCGCTGATCGCCACTGCCGGAGCGAGTGCCAGTTACGCGCAAACCGACATGGCCGACCTCGTGCTGCTGAAAGGCAAGGTCACCACAATGGATCCGGCGCGTACCGAAGCGACAGCGCTTGCGGGGCGGGACGGCAAGTTTGTGGCCGTTGGCTCGGACGAAGAGATGAGCAGCCTCATTGGTCCCTTCACGCAGGTGATCGACGCACAAGGAAAGCGGGTGATCCCTGGCCTGAACGATAGCCATACCCATGCGATCCGGGGTGCCGTGAACTACAATCTGGAAGTCCGCTGGGATGGCGTTGACAGCCTTGAGGAAGCGTTTCATTTGCTCCGCCAACAAGCCGAGCGCACGCCGGATGGCCAGTTCATCCGTGTCGCAGGCGGTTTCTCCGAGTTCCAGTTCAAGGAAAAGCGCTTGCCGACCGTGGCGGAACTGGACGCTGTTGCGCCCGACCACCCGGTGCTCATTCATCACCTTTATAAGCTGACGCTCCTGAATACCAAGGCCGTCGAGTGGTATGGCTACAATGCACCCGGACATCCAGAGTATCCGGGTGGCATCATCGAAAAGGACGCTGGCGGAAACGCCACGGGCCGGCTCCTTTCGGCGCCGTCGGGGCTGCTGATGTACAAAACTCTGGCGGCCGCGCCGGTGCTTTCAATCCGTGATCAGATCAACTCGTCGCTTCAGTATTTCGATGAGCTGAATGGGCTTGGGATCACCTCAGTCTCGGATGCGGGCGGCGGCGGCATGGAGTTCCCCGATGCCGACCCTTACAAAGTGATTCGATGGCTGCATGAACAGGGTCTTCTCACGACACGGATCGGCTACCATTCCTTCCCACAGCAAAAGGGCAAAGAGCTGTCCGACTACGAGCGTTGGACAGCTGCCATACGGGCCGGCGCCGGGGACGACATGCTCAAGTTCGTCGGCGCGGGCGAGAACCTGTCATGGGCCTCCTACGATTTCGAGATCTTCGGTGAGGCGCGCCCAGACATTGATGACGGTGCCGAAGACTATCAGCGCCAAGTCATGACCGTGCTGGGCGAGGCCGGCTGGCCTTTCCGCCAGCACATTACCTATGACGAGACTGGCGACCGTTTAATGCCGGTCTACGAGGATGTTGCTAAGGGTGCGGGCCTGACGCCAGGTTGGTTCGTCGACCACATCGAAACCTTCAGCCAGAAGAACTTGGAGCGCGTCGCGGCACTCGGCGGCGGCATTGCGCTACAGAACCGTATCCAGTTCCAGGCTGAGGACTTCGTCGCGAACTATGGCGCCGAGGCCCTGAAGAAGACGCCGAACTTTCGGGCAATCCTGGAACTCGGTGCGCCGGTGGGCGGCGGCACGGACGCAACACGGGTGACGTCGTATAATCCTTGGTACTCGATACAGTGGATGACGACCGGACTGTCGCGTGGCGGTATGCGCATGTATGACGACGCTAACCTTCTCACGCGCGACGAGGCATTACGCTTGTGGACCACTGGATCGGCTTGGTTCACCGGCGATACGGATAAGAAAGGCGCGATCAAGCCGGGTCAGTTTGCCGACTTCGCCGTACTTGATCGCGACTACTTTGCGGTCACCGATGCCGAGATTGCCAGGCTCAAGTCCGAGCTGACCGTCGTCGGTGGCGAGGTCGTCTACGGAGCGGGTGCGTTCGCGCGCGACGACCTCAAGCATATCCCGGAAGTCAGCCCTGACTGGTCACCTGTGATTCTGCAAAAAGGCTGAGCTCTTGAACGCATGGGCGAGCTGGCTCGGTCGTGCCGCACAGTAAGAGAGCTCAAGCCACGGCCATCCGTACGTCCGTCCTTAAGTCCTCGGGCGCCGTTTCGCGCGGATCGTTCAAATAGACCTCGACACAAGGTTGATCGCCCACCTCTTCGCCGGATTCCGGCAACCAAGTGCCGAAGAACCAGCCATAAGCCTCACGCAGTGTTGCATAGGGTCCCTTGTGCTCCATGACCGCAAACTTGCCGGCAGGGATCTTCAACAGTTCTAGTCCTTCGATGTCCATCGGAAACGAGGCCGGGTCCGCGAGGATCACCCCGGCATAGGACCGCAAGTCTTCGGGCGCAACGATGTCAGGATCATCGCCATAGACACCAGCCAGCCCGGCCCAGTGGCTCAGCAGGTTGCGGCTCGTGAAGATTCCGATCGCCTGCTCGAAAGCCACGCTGATTTCATCATAATGTCCCTTATGCGGCACCGCCGCCAGGGTCAGCTCTGGGTAGGTCTCTGTCTTGACTGGGAACATTGTGCCGTCTCCACTTCTCTTGAGGAGCTCTAGCCGCCGTGCCTCACCACGCTCCCGGAATGCCCCCGGGGGCAAGCCATAGGCGGTGGCGAAGGCACGAGTAAAGCTCGCAACGTTGGGGTAACCGAACCGCTCCGCAATCGCAGGAATCGGTTCGTCGGTCGCAATGAGATCCATGGACGCCTTGTGCAAGCGGATGCGCCGGACGGCTTGCGCGACGGTTTCACCAGTCATGCCGCGGAACACGCGGTGCCAGTGAAAGCGCGACATGCAAGCGATGTCTGCCAGCGTATCGAGGCTCAGGTCGCCATCAAGGTTGTCGTGGATGTAGTCGATGACCCGCAACAAACGATCTTGGTAACTATGCCCCATGCCTTGTGCCCTGATTCTCTTTGCCGGTCCCAATTGGCACAACTAGCATTCGCAAATCTTGCCGAATAGGAATAGGGCTCATTGCCTCTGCCACACTCAGGCCTGATCGCCGTGTACAAGGTATATTCGACCTGTCACGGCCCGCTATTGTGGCCAAGTTGATTTGGCGAAATGCATGAGTTTGAAGATCCGTATGAACCTCGCGAGACGGCTTGCAAGCCTCGTTGCGGCGGTCTTGATCGCGCCCGTCGCAGGGCCCGTGCACGCCGAGATGGCTGAACCCTTCAAGTCAGAGCCAGTGCAACAGTCAACACTGGATCGATACCAATGGGATAAGCGCCCCGTTCTTGTCTTCGCACCCTCAGAACGCGACAGAAATCACGCCGAGCAAATCGAGATACTCAAAGCAGGTCTACCAGGACTTGCCGAACGGGATATTGTCGTCCTAAGCGACACGAACCCACAGAAGTCAAAGCCTTTTCGCGACACGCTTCGGATTGATGGGTTTGAGGTCGTGCTGATCGGCAAAGATGGCGGGGTGAAGCTGCGCTCCAAGACACCCGTCAGCCTTGAGCAACTTTTCCAGCGGATTGACGGGATGCCAATGCGACAAAGGGAAATGCTGAAGCAGCCGTGATCAGAATGACCGGTGCGTCCTGTCAACGAGACATCAACGGCCTGATTGGCTTGGCGTCTTGTGCAGCGACGTACCTGCTGCCGCAGCACTTGTCTGAGACGCTTCAAACGCCGTGGTAAGCGCGCGCAAGGATGCAAAGTAAGAGTCCGCGCCAAACTGCGTCTCAACTTCCTGTCGCGACACCGCATTCGCCTGCGCCACATTCTGCGCGAAGACCAGTCGGATCGACTTGGCGCGGAGCTCGGCTGCGATCTCCTGAAGGACGGCCTGCGCCGTGTAGTCGATATCGTCCACCATCGAGATATCGATACAGAACCACCTGACAGGAACGGTGTTGTCGCGGACGAGGTTCTGAATCTCCGTGCGCATCCGTGGCGCGTTAGCAAAGTACATTGAGTGCCCGAAGCGGTAGATGAGAAGCCCGGGTTCAGCCTGGGTTCTGGAGGAGAGTGGTTCGCCACACCAGTCGCCATCTGCGTCTCGAGCAAGAAGTAGATCGGCCGGATGGTAGCCGTGCCGGGTGTGTCCGATAACCGCCAGCAACACAGCGAAGGCAATCCCTTTCTCTACGCCGAAGAGCACCACGACCGCCGCTGTGGAGAGCGCGATCCAGAACTCCGCGCGCCGCTTGTCATAGACGTCCGTCAGTCCGCGAACATCGATCAGGCTAACCCCGATTAGAAAGACGACGGCGGATAGAACCGCGTCTGGCAAGTACGAGAGCGGTGCCGTGAGAAACAAGAGTGTCAGAGCGACAACCACGACGGTTACGAGCATCGTGAGCTGCGTGCGCCCGCCAGCCTCATCGGCCATCTCGGTTTTTGTGGGGCTCCCATTCACGACGAAAGTGCCGCTAAGTCCCGCACCAATATTGGCAAGGCCTAGACCGAACAGGTCGCGTTCTTCATCGACCGTCTCGTGATATCGGTTGGCGAAAGCGCGGGCCGTCGCGGCGCTCTGCGCAAGGACAATCACGGCCATGGCAAGCGCTGTGGGCAGAAGCGTCCAGACCAGAGAAAACCGCAGGTCCACGTCAGGGACCTCAAGGGTCGGAAACCCGGTTGGGACTTTGCCGACAACGGGCATGTGGGCACCGAAGTCGAAGAGCCATGACAGCGTTATGGCGCCAATGACCACAAGGATCGCCAAAGGAAGACGTCGCTTGTATCGGCGTTCGAAGAGTTTCCCGGCTAGGAGAATGATGATCGTCAGGGCCGCAAGGGCAACGGCCAGGGTGTTCGCGGACCACTCATGCGACACAAGCGCCATTAATGAACCCGCTAGGCTCTCGTGGAGCTTCACGCCCAGTAGGTCGATAACGGCGTGCAGAGCGACTTGGACGCCTACGCCGGACAAGAATCCGACGAGAACCGTCCGCGACAGAAAGTCGGCCATGAAGCCGAGCCCAAGCAGGCTAGCAACGAGAAGGATGAGACCGACCATGATTGAAAGCGCCATCGCAAGCGCCACGTATTGGTCACTGCCGACGGCGGCCATGCCAATGAGGGCGCTGGCGAGAATAGCTGCGGTCGCCGAATCGGCACCCACCACCAAGTGACGTGACGACCCGAAGATTGCGAAGAGCGCGGCGGGAATGAGCAGCGTATAGAGCCCAGTGATTACGGGCATGCCCGCAATCTTCGTGTAGCCCATCACCTCGGGAATCGCGAGCGCGGCCAGCGTTACACCGGCAAGGATCTCTCCGGGTACTTGCTTCAGGCGGATGGGCACAATACCGGCAAAAAGCGGTTTGTTCAGGAACCAAATCCGTTGCGCGACTCTCTCGCGACGCATCCCCCAACCTCGACCAGGATTGTTCTGGAGGAAGCCTAGTTGGGTGTGGGGCTGATGCGCAACTCAGGCACAGCGTCCGCGACAAAGCCCCAAAGCCGATTGTCTTAAGAGACGAAGGCGGTTCCGCCTAAATTTGGTGCCGGAAAGGCGAACGCCCGGCGGAACAAGTTCCGCCGGGCGCCGCTCTTGTTGGCCGGGTTTGAGTCCAGCCAGGGGAGGAGCCTATTCGTAGACGCGGAACACGTTCAGTGTACCGCCCTGCGGGATATGCTGCAGGCCAGCGGCCTTGGTCATGGCCGTGGCACCGATGGCGCCGAACTTGTCGTTCAAGTCCAGACCAGCGGTGACCGGAAGACCGATCCAGCCGCCAATGCCGGAGTACACGCCGACATACTGATTGCCACCAACCTTATAGGTGATCGGGTTACCGATGATGCCTGAGCCCAGCTTGCGGCTCCAAAGAACCTTGCCGGACTCACGGTCGACCGCGCGGAAGTCACCGCCGAGCGAACCGTAGAACATCAGTCCACCGTCGGTGACCATGGTGCCGCTCCAGTTCGGATACGGATCCGGGATCTCCCAAATGGTCTCGCCGCTCAAGACATCAAACTTCTTGATCTTGCCGGTGACGCCGGGGGTCTCAGGGTACATGTACACGTTCGCGAACACGTAGACCGTGCCCTGGTTCGTGTGCGTGCGTTCCTGGGGCTCCAGCTCCATGCACCAGTTGTTGGTGGGCACATAGAAGATATTCGGCTTCGCAGGATCGACCGAAGCGGGCTGCTGGTCCTTACCACCCATCGCAGACGGGCAGGTTGACGTGTTGCGGCCAACTTCCAACGGAGAGTGGTCACGGATCTTAATCGGACGACCTGTCTCCAAGTCCACCTTCTCGGCCCAGTCCACGGTCACGAATTTGTGGGCACGGATGAGCGTGCCGTCCGTGCGGTCCATGACGTAGGCAAAACCGTTACGGTCGAACTTGGTGAGCGTCTTCACCGTCTTACCGTCGATCTCCATGTCGGTAAGAATGTTCTCGTTAATGCCGTCGTAATCCCACTGATCGAACGGGGTCTGCTGATAGGCCCAGACAACTTCACCGGTGTCCACTTTGCGGGCGAACGTGGTAAGGCTCCACTTATTGTCGAAGCGGCCCTGGCCCTCGCCGAGCGCCGGATCCAGTGAGTTACACTCTTCGTGGGTCTTGTTTGGGCAACGATATTGCGGGCTCCAAAGACCTGGGTTACCGGTGCCGTAGTAGACCATCTTGAGTTCAGGATCATAAGTGATCCAGCCCCAAGCGGTGCTGCCACCGATCTTCCAATCCTCTTCGGGCCAAGATGCTACACCGAGGTCCTTGCCGTAGGTCCCGAACTGCGGGTTGGCTTTGTTGGTGTCCGGTGTCATGCAGACATCCTTGTCCGGACCCGTGTTGTGGCAGGTCCAGGCTTCCGAACCGTCAGCCAGGTTGAACGCAGCGATACGGCCACGCGCGGCGAACTCACTACCGCCGAAGCCCATGAGGACTTTGTTGTCAGCGATCAACGGAGCCGGCGTGATGGTCTCGCCCTTCTCGGGATAGGCGTACTTGACGACCCAGACTTCCTTACCGGTCTGAGCGTCGAGCGCGATAACGAATCCGTCCAGGGTACCAAAGACGAACTTGCCGTCTGCGTAGGAACCGCCACGGTTGACGGTGTCGCAGCAAGCGCGCGGCACAGCCGACTCGTCACGGTCGGTCTTCTTCACATACGACCAAACCTGGCGTGGATTGTCCGGGTCCGTCAGATCCAGGCCCTGGACAACATTACAGTTCGCCATGGACGGGCAACCCGAGATCATGAACAGCATAGTCTTGCCGCCCACATCCTTGATCACAAGCGGCTGACCCTCGTGACCACGAAGGGCGTTCGTGCCCTGCGCCCAGGCCATTTGCAGCTTGTTGACGTTCTCGGTCGTAATGTCCGAGAGCGTGCTGTGACGCGTCATAGCAAAATCGCGACCAGGGGCAGGCCACTGGTCGGGATCAGCAATCAGTTTCTTGAGTTCTTCGTCGCTGTTCATCGCTGCTGCGGGGCTTGATGCTCCTGCAGCAAAAGCGATTAGCGCCCCGGCGCCGACGACTGCGCCGAAACGTGTCCTTTCAGAGATCATCGTTTCCTTCCTTGCATTGACTTACACAACGCCGTCTCAAATACGGCAAAGGCCCGGTGCTTCAATGTCTCGTCACATGGGGACACACGCACGGCCCATGCAGGAAGATGTGGCAATCCCATGCGACGACGACCAATCGGAATTAGCTTGTGTGGTAATAGATTCACGGCGGACTAGACGCCGGCTTAGGCGTGCAGTACCTCTCTCGCCGCAAGAGATAATAAGACGGGGGCTGACCGACGCGCGCGGTAGCATAAGGACGCCATGCTGAACGAAGGGGTGCTGTTTACGTTCATTGCCGGGCTATTCGCCATCATGAACCCAATCGGCAACGTAGCGATTTTTGCTAGCCTCACCGAAGGCTGCGACAAATCAGACATTCGCTATGCCGCCTGGACATGCGCACTGGCGTGCATTCTTACGCTGCTCACTGTGACGTGGGTTGGTGACTACGTGCTCGACTTCTTCGGAATCAGCGTCGATGCACTTCGCGCGGCCGGGGGAATAATCGTACTGCTAATTGGGCTTAACATGCTGGCGAACAACAACCAGCATCGCCATACCAAAGCAGAAACCGAAGATGCCAAGACACGCCCTGATATTGGCGTTGTGCCAATGGCAATTCCCATCGTCGCCGGCCCTGGCACGATTGCGACAGTCCTGATCACCGCACAGGATCGAACTTGGCTGGACCGGCTCGAGATATCCGTGATCATCGTTGCGATGTCTGTCGCGGTCGGTCTGCTCTTCAGCATGTCCAAGACGATTGCCGATCGGCTGGGTGTCGCCGGCATGGCCGTCGTGACCCGTCTTATGGGGATGGTTCTTGCCACCATCGCAATTACGATGCTGTCTCTTGGCTTCAAGGGGCTGTGGCCCGGCCTAGCTTAAGCCGCAGGCTCCCAAAGCTCGATCGGGTTGCCCTCGGGATCGTGGATGCGGGCAAAGCGGCCGATACCCTCCATAATCTGTTCGTGGCTGACCGCTATTCCGGCGTCCTTTAGCTGAGCCAGCATGGCATCGAGATCCCTGACCCGGAAGTTGAGCATGAAACGGCGGTCGGCTGCGAAATAGTCTGTGTCCGCAGCAAATGGCGCGAACACGGTCACGCCCTCCTTCGAGACCCAGGGTGGGGTGTCCGCGTCCGTCGGCGCGATGTTGATGCCGAGATGCGCCTCATACCAGCGGGCCAGCGCCACCGGGTCCTTGGCCCGGAAGAAGAACCCACCAATGCCGTCCACACGTTCCATGTCAAACCCCGCTATTGGCGCATTACCGCACCTGCCCACCATATCGTCGAGCGCAAGAGTCGAGTAGCCGAACGCGCCCTTATCGACCAAGACCGACGGGCGTTACGCTTCAGACAGGGCGCCGCGCACTCGTTGCGAACACAAGAGAGTGAACGAAAAAGCGCCAACGCATTGAATCCAATGGGGAAGTTCATCGAAGGAGACTTCGTGAAAGCGGGTTTTTTGCTTGCAAAAGAGGCACCCGTCGCCTATTTGCGCAGGGTCAGATCGGCCGGGGGGCTGTCCTCAAATTTGGCTTTCTACTGGGCATTGACCTAGGCTGATTTCGGCGTGGCTGGGGGCTGTGTGGCGGTGCCGCATCTTTGCGCGCAACGTCTCCCGTGGGGGTGTCAGCAACTGAAGTCTCATAGGCAGCAGCCCTTTGGCGTCGCGGGCACAAAAGCGCCCGCGTCGGCGGGGCCACACGTCCAAGTGTGCCGTGCATGGGGTGCGGTGCGGCCAACCAAATAGGGGTGTGTTCCCGATCTTCCGGTGCACGAAGAGCAACGACCGTGAACATCAACATCGCCCCCACCGTCAACATCAACGCCATCTTGCGACAATGGGTCGAACGTCAGCCCACGCGTAGGCTGTTCGCCTTTGTGAACTCACGCGGAGAGATCCTCGAGGACTACGACTACAGCGGTTTCGCGGCGCGCGTCGACACGCTGGCGGCGGCCCTCAACGAGCAGGACGGGCTGCGACCGGGGGATCGTGTAGTTCTGACCTATCAGCCGGGTCTCGAACTGGTCGCCGCGCTTTTTGCCTGTTCCAAAGTAGGCTTGGTCCCGATTCCGACGCCCCCGCTCAGCGCCTTTGACTTCGTAGCCTGGGTCGGGCGCGTCGACCACATCGTCAAAGACAGTCGAGCGAGCCTATGGCTCTCCTGCGGAAAGACGCTTGAGTTTTTCGCGGAGGGACGACATCGCCATACCGATCCGATGCCGCGCGCGGCCGCCGACCGGCTTGACGCGCTCCCGGTGCTGGACACGTCGGCGATCGACACAGATCCAAGTGCGGTCGTGTCGGAAAGGCCGCACCCCATCGCGTTTCTTCAGTACACTTCAGGTTCAACCAGCAATCCCAAGGGTGTTTGCGTTTCCCATCAGAACCTGATCGCCAATTGCCGGGCTGTTGTCGATTATGACAATCAGATTGCGGTGACCTGGTTGCCGCAGCACCACGACATGGGGTTGATCGGCTATTACATCTACGCGGTTCTGTCAGGCGGTACGACGTGGGGGCTTTCCCCGCGATCCTTCATGCAAAATCCGGCCATATGGTTGGAGCTGCTAACGCGCCATAAGGCGACGGCAACGTCCGTGCCGAATTTCGCGTTAGAGCTTTGCCTCAACGAGCGTCACGTGGCGCCATCCGACCTTGAGCGCTACGACCTCTCTTCACTCCGTATGCTGATGGTCGCAGCCGAGCCTGTCTCCCCTGAGAACTTCGAGGCCTTCCGGCGGAAATTCGCGCGCTGCGGTCTCAAGGACGAAGCCTTCTTCGCCGCCTATGGGCTCGCAGAGTTTACGCTCGCCGTCTCCAGCCGAGGCCAACGCGCTGTTTCGGTGGATCGCCGGCACGTAGCTCAAGGTCAAGTCTCGCTCGTCACCGAAACGACGGGTGTAAGCCATGCCTTGCCTCTCATGAGCTGTGGGCGCGCACTTGGCGACACCGACATTCGGATCGTGGACCCAGATACGGGTATCCAGGCTGCGGACGGCCGGACGGGAGAGATTTGGTGTGCAGGCGCGGGCCGCGCCATGGGCTATTGGGAAAAGCCCAAAGAAAACAGCGAGATTTTCGATGCCCGTCTTGTCGATGCTCCTGGCGTAGACAAGCCGTTCCTGCGCACCGGCGATATCGGATTCATGCAAGACGACGAGCTCTTCGTCTGTGGCCGCCTGAAGGACATGATTATCATCCGTGGGCAGAACATCTACCCAGAGGATATAGAGGCGCTGGCCTTGCAGGTTTATCCCGAGTTGCGCCGAAACGGCGTGGTGGCCTTTTCGTCCGGTGACGCCGCTGAGATGGACATCACGCTGGTGGCCGAGATCGGTCGCGGGAACGAGATGCCTGACGAGGTGGAGATTGTCCGCGTAATTCGCGAGGGGCTCCAGGTTCCGGTTGCCCGCGTCGTGTTCGTGCCCCCGCGTTCGATCGCGCGAACGAGCTCGGGAAAAGTACGCCGCGCCCACACCCGTGAACTTCTGGAAACAGGGAAGATGCCTGTCCTCGTGGACACACGCCATACCCTGGCAGCGGCACGGGCCGAAGAGCAGTCCGACGTCTACGAGCTTGAACTCCTGAAAGACCGGTACGGCATTACGGGGGAAGAAGACTACACGCTGTTTGATGCCGGGATTGATTCGCTCGACCTGGTTGTCTTCCTAAACTGGATCAAGGATTCACTCGTCGATCGCAATGCACCGGATCTCGCCGAGCGGGTCAATCCGCGATTGCTGTCGTCGATTTCCATCCGCGACCTGTTTGTGCTGGTCCGGCAGTTCGTGACTGCCCCTGCCGCGGCCACGCGGGCAATGGCGGAGTTCTTCGCCCATGCGTATGAGGCGCGGGTGGCGGCCGAAAAAGAGAAGATGCTGGCAGATCGGAGCTACAAGGCGATCGACCGACGCGTTGCAGAACCAGCCGGTCAGAAGATCGGCACACTCATCACAGGAGGAACGGGCTTTCTCGGGCCGTTCCTCATCGACGCGCTTCTGAGACAGTCCGACGAAGATCTGCATGTGCTTGTGAGGGGGCGTAATCAGGAACAGGCGCGGACGCGGCTGGACAAAGCCTTTCTAGAGAATGTCATCGATCCCGAAAGCCGCAAGGCCTACGCATCGCGGGTTCATGTGATTCTGGGGGATCTTGAGACGCCGCGCTTTGGCCTCGACGAAGCGATGTGGTCACGCCTCGCCGACGGGGTAGACGCCGTCTATCACAATGGCGCGCTGGTGAATTACCTGCTGACCTATGATCATATGCGCGCCGCCAATGTTGTCGGTACATCCGAGGTGCTCGACCTTTGCTTCTCCGGCCGCGACAAGATCCTCAACCACATCTCGACCACCTTCATCTTCGGCTGGGCCGTCAAGGATTTCCTCTACGAGAGCGACAACAATGACGCCATGGACCGCCTCGACTTCGGCTACAGCCAAACCAAATGGGCGGCCGAGCAGAAGGTCTTCTCCGCGATGAAGCAGGGGCTGAAGGCGCGTGTATTTCGGCCCTCGCTCATTACGCCCGCGCTCAACGGCAACGGCGGCAATCTCGACATCGCGCTGCGCCTCCTAAGCTTTATCGTCAAGCACGGGCTCGGCGTGACCGCGGGCAATCAGGTGAGCTTTATGCCCGCCGACATCTCGGCGGACAACATGATCGCCATTGCCCGTCAGGAGGAGACCCTGGGCAGAACCTTCCATGTCGTGCGGGACGAGCATGAGACCATGCCGATGATCACGGACATCATCGCGCAGCGCCTGGGCACCTGCTTCGAAATGTATGATCTCAATAGCTTCGTGCGGCAGGTCATCCGGCGTTGCACGCGCGCCGATCCGCTCTACCCTCTGCTCGACTTTCTCGTAGGCTCGGTCGACAACATCTCCCGTATGGAATTCAAGCGCTACGAGAGCAGCAACTACCAAGTGGCAAGAGATCGGGTACAGATCGCCCGGTCCGACCCGCCGCTGGACGTGGTGGTCGATGGCATCCTGCGTTTCTTGAAGGTCCGGAACCTTTTGTAGCGCGGCAATCCAGGCACCGCGGTCCGTTCCAAACGTGGCGCCGGCGTTACACAGGTGTCTTCCCGCCCCGCTACATTGGGATCTTCAGTGGTACGCGCGTCGTGAGGCTTCCCATGGACACAAGCCTAATGAATCCATTCCATTTCGTTGCGGCGAGCGCCGTGTTTGTGTCGGTCGTCGCGACGGTTGTTGTTCCTTTCGCCTTGGATCTTGCATTTCGCAACGTGACCGGCTGAGTGGCGGCGACCGTCGGCTGGCGGGCATGGACAGATCAGCATCCGTCGTCATAGCCGGCCTTCCAGCGCGCGATCGCGCGGGAAATGAAGGCATCGATGCGCGTCTCACTGACCGACGTCGTCTTGTTAAAGCGAATACAGCCCTTACCCGTCTTTAAACCCGCGACCAGGTCTCCATCCGGATCCACTGCTTCGATATTGCTAACATAGAGGCTCACATAACTCTTTTGAGCATTGAGATGGAACACGAACCGGTCGCCGGTCCCATACCCCAGCATCTTGTAATGCATGGTCTCATTGAGATCCGGGCCCTGTTGCAGGATGAGCGAACGCAGCTTTAAGAGCGTGTCCCTTCGCCAATCGTTGGGAAGGCCATCGAGATAGTCTTGCGGGGTGCTTACATCATAGAGCATAGGGCCACGCCGTGGCTTGTTCGTTTCAACTGGGCGGTCTCACACAGTGCCACGATGCTGACACCACGGGCCGTAAAGACTAACACTGAAGCTGTTGGCAAGATGGAGCGTTTCTCATGATCACCTTGTACACCTTTGGCCGGGCCTTTGGGCTCCCGGATATGAGCCCATTCGTCATGAAGGCTGAAATGCTGCTGAAGCTCGCCGGGCTCGACTACCAGACGGATTCGAATGGGTTCAGCAACGCCCCGAAAGGCAAGCTTCCCTATATTGACGATGACGGTGAGTTCATCGCCGACTCCACGTTCATTCGGCGCCATATCGAGCAGAAATACGGCTTCGATTTCGACAAAGGTCTCGATGCTGAACAGCGGGCGACGGCGTGGGCGTTCGAGCGGATGTTTGAAGACCACATTTACTGGACCTTCGTGCATGCTCGCTGGGTCGATGAGGGCAACTTCAATCGGGGTCCGCGCGTCTATTTCGAACGCATGCCGATCCCCATGCGATTCATCGTGCCGCGGATGGCGCGTCGTCAACTTAAAGCGCAAATTATGGGACACGGGATGGGCCGCCATAACGATGAGGAAATCGTCATGCTTGGGACCCGGTCGCTCGATGCGGCTGCGGACTTTCTCGGCAACAAGACCTTTATGATGGGTCACGAGCCGAGCGGACTCGACGCAACGGCCTTTGCCTTTCTCGCGGGGGCACTTTGTCCGCTCTTTGAAACCCCTCTCCGAACGGCAGTCGAGCGTCACGACAATATCAAGGCTTATGTCAGCCGAATGGCCGAGCGGTACTACCCCGACTTGGCCGAGTTCAACCAGTGGGCCGCCTGAGCTTTGTGACAGCAGCTTCGTGTCCCGTGTAAACGGCGCTGTCGATGAGACCCTACTCCAACGTCGTCCCGTGGGACTGTCACAAGACTTGAACGTTCACGGACTACGATCCGCCGTCTGCTGATCTGTGGGGGCGGCAATGGGCGAGACGGTTGTAGCGGAGAAGGTCAAGGGCGGAGAAACACGGACCGTCCAAGATTACATCGACGAAACGCCATTCTGGGCGGATGGAACCGATGTTCCCGATGGGCCCATGAGCGGCATGCAATGGCGGATCTGGTGGCTGTCCATTGCCGGCAAATTCTTCGAGGGCCTGGTCGTCTTTATGACCGGCGTTGCACTCCCATTGCTCGCCAAGGAATTCGATCTGTCTGCTGCCCAGCACGGCATGGTCGGCGCTGCAACGCTCTTCGGCATTCTCATTGGCGCAAGCGCTCTCGGTGCCCTATCGGACCATTTCGGCCGAAAGCCGATGTTTATCTTCGAGATCGCGCTTTTCACCCTGTTCCTTGTGCTCATCGTCTTGGCGCCAACTTTCTGGTGGTTCATTGTTTGCCTGTTCGGCTTGGGACTTGCGCTGGGCTGCGACTATCCGACGGCGCATGTGATGATATCGGAAAGCACGCCATCGCGGATTCGCGGCCGGCTTGTGCTTGGCGCTTTCGGCTTCCAAGCGGCGGGCGCTCTTGCGGGCTCGGCGGTTGGTTACTTTGCACTCAGTCTTGACCCGGATATTGGCGCTTGGCGCTGGATGTATGGGGCGGCGATCATCCCTGCTCTCTTGGTTTTGATCGGCCGGTTCTATGTGACCGAGAGCCCTCATTGGCTAGCGGAAACAGGTCAGCGTCAGCAGGCAGAACACGAGCTCAAGCGGCTGCTGGAGCGTCACCCGCCCTATCCGCCACGGTTCCATATTCGGGCCGCCAAGGCCGAAGCGGATTCCAAGAAGGAATCGGGGTATGGCGCCCTGTTCAAGAAGAAGAACCGTCGTGCGCTCGTGTTGGCGTCGGTGCCCTGGTTCCTACAAGACCTCGGAACCTATGGCATCGGCATCTTTACGCCGACGATCCTCGCGGCCGCTTTAGGCCAAAAGCGGGAGCATGCGCAAAGCGTTGCCGACCTCGTTCATAACGATCTCCTCGCTGCAAAAGGCGCTGCCATGATCGACGTCTTGCTCTTGCTCGGCATTGCTGCCGCTGTGCTGTTGTCCGATAGGGTCGGCCGCATCAAACTTCAGGTGGTCGGCTTTATCGGTTGCGCAGTGGGCCTATTCATTGCTGCGCAGTCCGCCCTCTTTGCAGACAACGACCCGCTGAAGCTGGTTTTCATCTTTGCGGGCTTTATGCTCTTCAACTTCATGACCAATCTCGGTCCGAATGCTCAGACTTACCTGATCGCGGGTGAAGTCTTTCCGACAAAGGTACGGGCCAAAGGCGCAGGCTTTGCCGCGTCCTTTGCAAAGATTGGTGCATGCACAACGGCCCTCCTATTCCCGATCCTGCTCTTCGAGATCGGCACGCAGACGCTGCTATACATTCTCGTCTGCACGTCGCTTCTTGGCGCGTTGGTCACATGGCTGGCCCGTATCGAGACCAAAGGCGTGAAGCTGGACACGGTCGGCGTCGAATTGGAATAGTGCTTAGTAGTAGTCTGGAATGAAGGTCTGATCGTCGAGTGGCGGCCGGACATAGTCGCCAGCCTTCGGCCGCGGAGGTAGTTCCGGCGGCGTTGGCGTTAGGTCGCCGTAATCAATCTGGCCCAGAAGATGCGAGATGCAATTCAGTCGCGCGAGCTTCTTGTTGTCCGCCTTCACCACAAACCATGGCGCTTGCTTGATGTCCGTGTAGGCGAACATCGCGTCCTTTGCTCGTGAGTATTCGACCCAACGTGAGCGGGACTCCACGTCCATGGGGCTGAGCTTCCAGCTGCGTGTGGGGTCGACCATGCGTTTTTGGAATCGGCGCTCCTGCTCCGCATCACTGACCGAGAACCAATACTTGATCAACGTGATTCCGGAACGCACCAGCATGCGCTCAAATTCAGGACAACTGCGCAGAAACTCTTGGTACTCCGAGTCTGAGCAAAAGCCCATCACACGTTCGACGCCGGCTCGGTTGTACCAACTGCGGTCGAAGAGGACCATCTCACCTGCTGCCGGCAGATGATTGACGTAACGCTGGAAGTACCACGAGGATTTCTCTCGCTCAGTAGGCGTGCCAAGGGCGACCACACGGCATAGGCGCGGGTTGAGGCTCTGGGTAATTCGCTTGATAACGCCACCTTTGCCGGCGGCGTCGCGGCCTTCGAAAAGCACAACGACTTTGAGCCTTTTGGCCTTGATCCACTCCTGCAGCTTTACGAGTTCCACCTGGAGCCTGGCCAGTTCCTTCTCGTAGTGCTCGTTCCCAATCTTCCGCGTCTTGGCTTTCACGTCGCCAACATGGAGATCTGCGGCTTCAAGCGCGTCCCCCGCTAAGTGCGCGGCAAACTTGCCGTTTTTCTTGTGTTTCTTGCTTTTGTTGTGCTCTTTGCCCCCGTTCTGCGTCGCTTCCATGATTGTTCCCCTCATCCCAGCCGTTGGAGCTTCGCAGCGCCGCGCAGGGCCGTTGTGTCCTTGGCGACATGCCGCAAACAAACATCAGCAAGCCTCAAGGTAATAAAACTGCCACAATACGGTCCGTGCCGCGATGATCGAGATCAAGTCCCACGCGAAGCCTCACCCTCGGGCTCAACGCTAGGACGTTTCGCGGAACTCCGAAAAACACCGCTTGCCCTTGGGGCTGGAATAGCCTCAATCCTGCTGCCTGAAGCACCCCGACGCGAGACCGGATCTGGATTGGATTGAATGTCGAAGGAGACGAAGAGTGTGACGTCACCTGCCGGAGCCGCCAACGGCTCGGCGGAACAGATGGCGGTGACCGTGCTTGCAGCCATCAGCATGTGCCACATGCTGAACGACATCATCCAGTCCCTGATCCTCGCGATCTATCCGATGCTGAAGACATCGCTCGCGCTCGACTTCGCGCAGATCGGATTTATCACCTTCGTCTTTCAAGCAACCGCATCGGTCCTGCAGCCTTTCGTCGGTTACATCACGGACCGCTATCCGACGCCCTATTCGCTTGTTGCGGGCATGGGATCCTCCCTTCTGGGGCTCATCCTGATCGCCTACGCGACCACCTATACGACCGTGCTTGTCGCCGCTGCGCTGATCGGCATGGGCTCGTCCGTCTTTCATCCTGAATCGTCGCGTGTCGCTCGTCTTGCGTCGGGCGGCCGCCACGGCACGGCGCAAGCCATATTTCAAGTCGGCGGCAATTTCGGCACGGCGCTGGGGCCCTTACTCGCGGCATTTATCGTGCTGCCCTACGGCCAAGGCTCTATCGCCTGGTTCTCGTTGATCGCGCTGGCCGGCATGATTGTACTGGCCGGCGTCGGTTCCTGGTATGGCAAGGCCCTGAAAATCCGGCCGATTTCACACCCCGAAGAGCGCGAGGCGATTGCGGCGCTGGGCCGGCGCAAGGTGGCGAAGGCCATCGTCATTCTGGTCACACTGACCTTTTCGAAGCACTTCTATCTTGCGTCGATCGCAAGCTTCTACATCTTCTATCTGATGCACGCGTTCGATCTGACGGTGCAGACTGCGCAGATCTACCTGTTCATCTTCCTCGGAGCCGTCGCCGCCGGTACGGTCATAGGGGGTCCCATTGGCGACCGCATTGGTCTTCGCCGTGTGATTTGGTGGTCCATTCTCGGTGTCCTGCCCTTCACTCTGGCGTTGCCGCATGTGGGCCTGTTCGCGACCGCGGTGTTGAGCGTGATTATTGGCCTCATCCTCGCGTCGGCTCACCCCGCCATTATCGTCTACGCCCAGAGCCTGCTACCGGGCAGGGTCGGCATGGTTGCGGGCCTGTTTTTCGGGCTGGCTTTCGGCATCGCCGGAATTGGCGCCGCTCTACTTGGGCGATTGGCAGACGCGACAAGCATTACGTTCGTGTACCACGTATGCGCGTTTCTTCCCGCCATTGGCCTCCTTGCGGCGTTCCTGCCAGAAATGTCGGTTGCCAATTCCAAAGCTGCGCAGAAAAAGGCGGCGGCGGCGGCGGATTCTTCTCAAACTTGACAAGAGAATGACGTGGCGGAGTGGCTGCCTCCGCGATTTGTTTCAGTACGTCTTGGTATCGTCTTAATCGCCTGTTCAATGGGCGCGCGATTAACGTTAACGAAACGTTGCGTTACTCAACGGCACTGCCTGAGTCGAGAAGTGCGAGACTCTGCAGTTGCTTAGAGGTAGATTGAGCAGTGTTGGCGCCGATGCGGAGGCTGATTACGGCGCTATGTCTTCGAGTTCTGCGTACGTACCGGGTGGCGGTCGTGATGGCCAGTCTTGGCCCTTAGGAACCCCATGCCCGGATTCCTGTTGTACCGAGGTTCAGTGATTTTTGGGGGGTAAGTGATGCGTGATATTCGCGGGGACCTACAAGACCGCGCCAGCTTCCTTGAGGAGCAGATCAGCGCGGCGCATGCGCAGTTCGAGAAGCGTATGGAACTCTTCACACGGGAGCATGAGTCGAAGATCGCAGATCTTCAAGCGGAGCTTGACGCGGTAAGCACGCTGATGGAGCGCGAGTATCGGCGAATCATGACGGCGCCGGAGCTTGAGGAAGAGCGGTGGGCCACCCAGCCTGTATCTGAGCCCGTGCCAGTCGATGCCGCGCCTGAGACATATCCGGAAGCCCTTGACGATTCCGAGTACTATGAAGAAGAGCTCGAGAGTCTTCCGGAGGAAGAGCCCCGTCACGAGCCAGTCGCAGCCGAGCCGGCGCCGCGCCGTGAGTTTGAACGCGCTGAAGAGGCGAGACCGGCCCACAGGGAAGCTCAAACGCGCTACGCGCCGCGTGCCGTGGCTCACGATCACGATGAGGACGATCGCGTGCGCCCCGCACAGGCTGAGGCGCGGCCCCGCCGGCCAATCCCCAGCGAGCTGCCGTCGGTCGAGCGGCCAGCGGCAGAACGTCGTCCGCTCGAGCCTGAACCTTTCCGACCGGTTGGCCGAGCGCCCGAACCGCGCCGAGAAACCTTGAGGCAAGAGCCTCCGCGCCAAGAACCTCCGCGCCAAGAGCCTCCGCGCCAAGAACGTCCGCGCCAAGAACGTCCTCGCCAAGAGCCGGTGCGTCAGGAGATGCCCCGCCGCGGCAACGAACCTCGTCGCTATGAGCCGGCCCAGCGTGACCGGGGCGCTTCGCAACGGCCGCCGCTGGCAGATTTTCTCATCCGCAAGCTGGGCGAGGCCGGCAACATGAGATTTGACGAACTACGCAACGTGGCAATTCAGGAAGGCTACTTCGGTGACGGCGACAACCCTGATCGCACGGTGCAAATGACGCTCATGAACGTGGTCAAGGCAGGTTTCATTCGTCAAATGCAGAATGGAACTTTCGCGCCAGCGTCGGTCATGGACACCATCCGGCTCCGGCGCGCCATTTAGCGCCGGTTCAATTGGCGGGTCGCCCGCGCAGTAGTTCGACGACGTCGCTTCGGACCTTGTCTTCCGTATAGCGGGCCAGCGCCTTGCGATCGGCGAAGTCGTCCAAGGGCACGGGCGGTCCAATTCGGATATTCGCTTCGAGAGGTCCGAGGCCCAGAAGCCGCCAAGCATGACTGGCCATATCCATGTCGCCGTACCAGGCAACTTGCGGGCGACCACGTCGGCCGAGCGGAAGTCCGTAGACTTTCGTGTAGGCTAGGCCCAGCGTCTGAACCAGGACGTCTGACTCAGCGGCATTGCCGCCAGGTGGTTTGACGGCTGCGAACAGCGCCGAGCGAAACGGCAGAACACCATTCCCGTCGCTGGATGTCCCTTCGGCGAAGAAGACGATGTGGTCACCGGCCTCGAGCCGGTCGAGAATCTCGTTGGCCTTCGTGCCCGTCTGCGTTCGTCTGTCGCGATCTACAAACACGGAACGTTGCAGCTTCGCGAGCCACTTCACGAACGGCCAGGTGGACACTTCCTGCTTTGCGACAAACGATACCGGTGCAACGGCGGACAATACCGTGATGTCGAGCCACGATACGTGGTTGGAAACGACGAGTACGCCGTTCTGGCGGGCTAACTCACCGTCGACATTGATGCGTATACCAACGATTCGGCATACTTGGCGGTGGTACCAGTGAGGGAAGGTTCGGGCGAAGCGCGATCCGGACCGGACGAAGAGGTGCTGCAGCGGCATCAAGGGAAGGGTGAAGGCAAAAAAAGCCGCCAGCACCAAAAAAGCGCGCACGTTTTTCATCGGTAAGGAGCGAGCCGAACGGGTATTGGCGAACCGTCAGGAGTTGGCGGAAACTAGTAGCAGGTGCGGTTGCCATACCGCGTGATACAAATGCCGCGCAAATTAGGGTCTTGCGCCTTCGGCGCCAGGGGCTCCACCCTGCACTCGGTCCGGATGTCGCCGAAACCGAAACTGAACGTGTCGCAAACTTCGCGCGTTCCGGCTTTGACGAGATAGAGATCGAGCTCAGATGGAAATGCGACCTTGGCGTTGGCCGTAGGTTGCGCCGTGGCTGTACGGACAGGAGCTGGCTTCGCTTCGGCGGTCACCGGCTGTGCGGCGCTTTCCGCAGCCGCTGCGGGCTGTGCGTCGGCTGCCGCAGCTGGTGCGGGCGCGGTGTTTGCGTCCAGCGAAATTGCGTGTTCAGCAAAGGCGATCGTGGTCAGCAGTATCAATGCGGCAGACAAGAAAACGCGCACACCCATCACGGACCCCTTCGTCCTGGTTAACTTTCCGTTAACGTTGTCCCGGGCGGGGCCGGAAGTCAAACCCTGGGTGGCAATCGCGGCGCGCGTCTACGTTTCGTTCTCGTTTTGGTTCTTGTTCTTCCCCTGCTCTATTGGCACGCCGAAGAGTTCATGCCTGTGGCCAATCAGCCGGAAGCCCAGTGAAGAAGCGATACGCTCCTGAAGTCGTTCGATCTCTTCATTTGCGAATTCGATGACATCGCCAGTCGTTACATCGATGAGGTGATCGTGATGCTGGTGATCGCTTGGCTCATAGCGCGCACGGCCGTCGCCGAAGTCTCGGCGCTCTAAAATGCCCTTGTCCTCTAGAAGCCGTACCGTGCGATAGACCGTCGACAACGAGACACGCGGGTCACGCTTCACGGCCCGCCGATAAACCTCTTCCGCATCCGGGTGGTCGTGTGCCTCAGAAAGGATCTGCGCAATGATCCGCCGCTGGCCGGTCATACGCAGCCCTCGATCTGCGCAAAGGCGCTCCAGCCGGCTCTCACGTTTGGTCTGCTTGGTCATGGCTTTCGTCGGCGACGCAGGTGGCGTTTGCATCGTCATGGGCCCGGGCACGTCCTTGGCTGCTCGCAACGTTGCGCATCATCGGGTCGCCGATCCCAAAGGGCAAGGCTGAAGATCGAGCCGCAAAAGGAACGCGTTGCGGCCGTTCTCGTAGTAACCCGGGCGGGTACCGACCGCTTCCGCACCAAGCTTGCGGTAGAGCGCGAGGGCCGGCTGGTTTTCCTCATCGACTTCCAAGAAGAGCAGACGAACACCAATTGCCTTGAGGGCAGACACCGCGTGCTGAAGCAAAGCCCGTCCGACACCACGCAGCCGCATTTCAGGGTCGACGCCAATCGTGATCAGGTCCGCCTCGTCGCCTGCCGCGCGCGCTATGAGCAGCCCGGCGGGCGCCGTGTTCTCTCCGCTAAGGGTCGCAAGCAGACATAGTGTCGACGGGCCAGCGATAAACTGGGCCATCACTTCCTCGCTCCAAGCGCGTGTCTGATGCGTCGCACCCGGTGTTTCGAAGGACGCCGCATGAAGAGCAGCAAGCAGCGCCGCGTCCACAACGGTTGCCTCACGAACGTCTACACCTGGAGGCGTCATCGCTGACGTTCCAATGCCGCTTTTTGGGGCTTGGCGTCGGGCGGTCGCAAGTAAAGTGGTCGCAAGGTGGGCGTTCGCTCGTCGCTCTCAGCTGCTAGGTCGGCGAGCGCCAACGCGCCCGGTTGCAGGTTTGGCAATGCTGATTTCAGCGCGCGGCCTTGCTCCCTAGCCGCCCCTCCAAGCAACTCGGCACCGCTGCCCAGTGCTAAGGTGAAGTCCTGCGGAAGAGTGGACGCCGCTTCGTCAGGCGTCAGCAAGGCTGGTCCGTCGCGGCACGTTCCGTCAGGACTGAAGAGGCCGACATACAGCCTGCCCCGGCGCGCATCGACGGCGATCACAAAGGGTCCGTCTGGGGCGAATCCATCGCAAAGCGCGCGGCGCGCCATGACCGTTAGGCTGTCGGTCCCAAACAGCGTGGCGTCTGAGGTGAGGCCGAGCCCGCGCGCAGCCGCGATCGCGACCCGGACACCGGTGAAGCTGCCCGGTCCTTGAGTGGCCGCAATCGTATCGAGGTCTTGTGGCTGCACGTGCGCCTCGGCCAGCACGTCCTTGACCATGGGCATAAGTGCCTCTGCGTGCCCGCGCAGCATCTCGACCTCGCGCAGGAATTGAGCCTGTGCCGAGGGCCCCGTTCGCAGCACGGCAGCCGAGCAGACGCCCATGCTCGTATCGAGCGCTAAGATGTTCATTGGAAGGTCTTAGAGGATCTTCGCGACGTGGTCGAAGTCGAATCGCGGAGAACGGGGCATCAAGGCCGCGCTGTCGCCATAGCCGAGGTTGCAAAGAAAATTCGACTTCACCGTCGTGCCAGCAAAGAAGGTGGCGTTGACGCCTGCGGGGTCGAAGCCGGACATGGGCCCGCAGTCCAGCCCGAGTGCGCGAGCCGCCATAATCAGATAGCCGCCCTGAAGCGAGCCATTACGGAATGCGGTCTCGGCGATTTTCTCTGGCTTGCCGGTGAACCAGCTCTTCGCGTCGGTGTGCGGAAAGAGCTTGGGCAAGTGCTCGTGGAACTCTTGATCGTTGCCAAGAATGACGCAGACCGGCGCCTGCATGGTCTTCGCGCGATTGCCCTCGGAAAGGAATGGCTTGAGCTGCTCCTTGGCCTCGCGGGACTTCACAAAGATAAAGCGCGCTGGGCTGCAATTCGCACTCGTCGGCCCCAGCAACACCAGCGACACGAGCTCTCGCAACACATCGTCAGGCACATCCCGGTCTTGCCAGGCGTTGTGCGTCCGTGCCTCGTGAAAAAGCTGTGCGAAGGCGTCGTCTGTTAGCCGATCCGTCAAATCGGTCGGACTTCCTGCACTTCCGGGATGAAGTGCCGCAGCAGATTCTCGATGCCGTGCCGAAGCGTCGCCGTCGAGCTGGGGCAACCGGAACAGGCGCCACGCATGTGCAGGTAGACGATGCCATCCCGATAGCCTTGGAATGTGATGTCACCGCCGTCTTGAGCCACAGCCGGACGGACACGCGTATCAAGGAGCTCCTTGATGGTGTTGACGGTGTCTTCGTCCTCGGGCTCGAAGAACTCCTCATCATCGGTCTCGATGGCCTCCGAGGCATCCACGGTGGCTTCGCCTGACAGGTAGTGTTCCATGATCGCGCCGAGAATGGCCGGCTTCAAATGCGGCCACTCGCCGTCGCTCTTGGTCACGCTGATGAAGTCGGAGCCAAGAAAGACGCTGGACACACCGTCGATCTCAAAGAGACGTGAGGCAAGAGGAGAGGCTTCGCCTTTCTCGTCTGCGCGGAACTCGACAGCGTCGTGATCGCCAAGGACAGTTCGGCCCGGCAGAAACTTTAGAGTAGCCGGGTTCGGCGTCGCCTCGGTCTGGATAAACATGTCGGGCCTTTCCTTGAGTCGATCATCTTCAGTGGCTTAGAACAATTCTATATCTGTGTCCGGGTCGTCGCAAAGTCAAGGCGTCGGCTTTGGGTAAAAAACCAGGTGAAGGAACCGTTCCCGCGTCATGCGAGGGCAAGGATCTCGTCCGTCGAAAGGTGTCCCGGCACGACGGTAATCGGCGTGGGAAAGACGCCCGCGAGACGGCCGCCTGCGAGGCTTGAGACCAGCGGCCCTGGGCCCGAGGGATCCTTCGACGCGCCGAGGACGAGAACGCCAATATCAGGGTCCTCCTCAATCAAATTGGTGATTTCCTCGGGCTTGGAACCCTCGCGCACAATTTCGTCCGGTTCCAAGTCCTCGAAACCCAAGGCCTTGAGCTTACGGCCAAAAAGACGAAAAACAGCTTTGGCTTTGTTGAGTCCCTCTTCTCGCGCAATTTCTTCGACGCCAAGCCAGTGCATCGCGCCGTCCTCGGGTTCGATCACATAGAGAAGGGCAAGCTGACCCTTCGTGCGAGCAGCACGGCTCGCCGCGAAGGCAAGCGCGCTCTCGCATTCCGGCGTTTCGTCGACCACAACCAAAAACTTGCGCTTATGACCTTTGAGGTAGATCTGGCGCTTCTGGCGTCGACGCGACGGCTTGTCCTTCGTGTCTTCTGATTTATCGCTCATTTAACGCAGAGTGCCCGTTCGTCGATTTGCTGGGCATGCTGCCACCTCCGCATGGTCACAACAAGCCGGTTCTGTGCACGCTGAGGCGACGTCTAGGCGAGGTCAATGGCGTACTGCTTGAGATCCTCAAGATCGACGAGCTCAAGCGTGGCCTCATGCGTCGAACCGAGGACAACCCGCGGCGCCTTGCCCGCTTCGAAGGCTTCGAGCCACCGGGCCGCGCAGAGGCACCAACGATCGCCCGGCTTCAAGCCTGGAAAGCCAAAGCCAGGGACGGGCGTTGAAAGATCGTTCCCACATGACTGAGAGAAGGCGAGGAATTCGGCCGTGACTTCGACACAGACCGTATGCAGCCCAGCGTCCTCGGGACCGGTGTGACAGCAGCCGGTTCTATAAAACCCCGTGAGCGGTCGGTCGGAACACGGCTTGATGGGATCGCCGAAGACGTTTCGTTGTCGTTCGAAAGGATTTGAGCGCCGCTGCAACATGGTTCGGAGTTTGCCCGAAAGACGTCTGGTGCGCAAAGTCTGCAAAATGACACGCGGGTTGCCGGATCAGCGAATTGGATTGCGCTCCGGCACCTGCATCGAGACCTTCTTTTTCTTCTCGCCGAGGACTTTCGCGAGCTCGGCTTTGGAGAGGACCGGGACGCCCGGCCCGGCATCCTTGCTCGTTGCAGCCTTGACGGCGACCTCCGGAAGTTCATCACCCACCTTGAGAGGCTCCACGCCGCCCGCGGTCAGGACATTCATGCATTCTTTTGGCAGCTCCTTGAGCTTGCCGCGCTCCCTCCGGTCGGAAACGCTTGGGCGCCGCCGGATCGGATCCAGTGGACTAAAGCCGTTGTCTGTCGCCCATTTAGCGGAGATCTTCAGCTTCTTGTCCCAGTACTTGAAGTCCTTTTCGGTGCAGCCATGATCGCTCGATACAGGCGCCTGACTTGCGCAGCCTGCCATTCCCCGGGGACAGTTCAGCCGAACGTGGAAGTGGTAGTGGTGATTCCACCAAGGGCGCACCTTCGAAAGCCAGGACTTGTTCTTGCCGGCTACGTCCGCCCGCTCACACAGTGCCTTCTTGATAGCGGGGTGAACGAAAATGCGCCCCACTTGCCGGTAAGAAGCCGCCCGTCGGATAAGTTTGATCTGTAAGTCGGTGAAGACCTCCGGGTCGACGGTGAAGGGGTCCTTCAACATGGACACGGCCGTCATCTCCTCACGCTCCTCGGGCGTCAGCAGGCGGTCGGGCATGGGCGTCAGCCAAATGTCTGCATCGAGCCCGATTTGGTGGCTCGTGTGGCCGGTAATCATTGGCCCGCCGCGGGGCTGCGAGAGATCGCCGACAAGAAGCCCCGGCCAGCCATCTAGCGCATGCGCGTCGCTGGCGAGCCGCTCCATATAGTCGATGAGCTGCGGCGCGCCCCAATTCCGGTTTCGCGAAACGCGCATGACCTGCCAGTCGGGTCCATTGATCGGTAGCGACACGCCGCCCGCGAGACAGCCCTTGGCGTAACCACCAATCGCCCGCGCAGCGAGTGGCGCCGGTTCGGCGATCGATCCGAACACGTCATTGGCGGGGGCGAGTTTTGCCGCCGGGATGTTCTTAGGCGGTTCGGGACGGCGTATCGGAAGCTCCATCGGAAGCTCCATGGGGAGATCCGCCTGAGCAGCGAGGGCGTCGCCATCGGCCGTCCCGTCACGGGGTTCAGCCTCAGTCAGCGTCGTGTCCTGCTCGGATGTTTCGGAGTTGGGCGGCGCGACGTGCTGAGGGCGCACGGTCGGTTGCGGCGCGGCCACTTGGGCCGCCGCGAGACCGGTCATCAGTACTAAAGCTGGTAGGCCAATAATCAGCCTACGCATTGTCCTCCAGCCACATGAAGTGTGCCCCGCTAGCTGACGACAAAGAGATCGTAAGCTTATCACAAACAAGACCAATAGTAGGAGCCCCATAAGTTAATCTAATCGATATGGCCATTGGGCTGCGCGCTTCTGTGGGCGCCATTCAGGAGATATTCAGCCCAGACTTCTAGGCTGAGAAATGGCCCTAGACCCGTTGGTGTCGTGGGCCGGGAGGGTTGCGCGCGTCCGCGCTACTGGTCCTGAGTATAAAGTTGAGTGACGGAGGAGACACAATAAATGCGACGTTTCTTGGTCCTGATCGTGATATTGGCCTCAGCCGCAAGTCTGCCGGGAGCGGCCTTTGCCGGCGTTGTGGCGCAGATCAACCTCTCAAGCCAGCGCATGCATGTCTTTGTCAACGGCAAGCGGGCCTACACATGGAAAGTCTCCACCGCGCGGCCTGGCTATCGCACACCAATTGGCACGTACAAGCCCTACAACCTCGTCAAGTTTCACCGTTCGACGATCTACAACGGCTCGCCCATGCCTCATTCGATCTTCTTCAAGGGCGGCTATGCGATCCATGGCTCCTACGAGACGAAGCATCTCGGACGTCCCGCCTCCCACGGCTGCGTACGACTGCACCCATCCAATGCCGCCCGCCTCTATGGACTTGTGCAAAGGCACGGTAAGAGCAACACCACAATTCGGATCACGCGTTAGCAATCAGCAGTGCCGCCCCGTGAAAATCGTGCGAAGCGCTTGACCGCGGGCAGCGCGCGCGGGACGCTTCGAGAGTAACAAGAGCAGACACGGGGGACTGTATGTCGGACTACAATAATCGCTCAATCCTGTCGCGCCGCACACTCGTTGCAGGGGCGGGCTCATTGCTTGCGGCTGGACTGCTGCCGGGGCGGCGTGTACGGGCGGACGATGCGCGTGCTGAAAATAAGGCCCCGCCGCCAAATGCCATCCCGCCCGCCGAAGCACTGGAGCGTTTGAAGGCGGGGAATGCTCGCTACCTTGCTGGCGGCAGCGAAAACACTGATTTCTCCGTCAAGCAGGTCGCGGGCATCGAGTCGCAAAACCCGATCGCCGGCGTACTCTATTCTTCCGAGAGCCCTTTGCCGCCCGAGATCATTTTCGATCAGGCACCAGGGGAGCTGTTTGCGTCGAGTAACGTGGGGAATGTTGTTGGCCCGTATGAGCTGGCAACGTTCGAGTATGCTGTCACGAGTTTCGGCATTCCGCTGATCTTCGTCATGGGGCTTTCGAACAGCAGCGCGGTTCTCACCGCACTGGGTGCGACCGTGCAACGTAAGGAGCTGCCAGGCCAGCTAAAGGAGATTGTAAAGGCGATATCTCCAGCGGTGATCTCCGCGCACGGCAGGCATGCGAGTGACCCGTTGGCGGAGGTAATCAAGGAAAACGTGCGTCTCGGCATGAAGCGGTTGAAGAAGGAGTCGGAGATCATCGGCAATGCGGTCTTAGCGGGGAAACTAAAGATCGCGGGTGGTGTCTACGACAGCAAGACGGGGAAGGTGAGTTTGCTGTGATGGCCGGACAAGCGAACAAAACTCTTGAGAGCTGGAGGGCAGAGAGGACCGCATCCTATCTCTCGACCGCAATAGCTGAACACGAACAGGACCCAAAGCGCGCGTCGTTCTTTCGCGAAATGTCGGCCCTTTCGGACAGACAGGCTAAAAAGCTCGCCAAAGAACTCCCAGCAGATCTAGATTTTCATCCGTCATTGCGGACTCGTGTCATTGCGTTTTTGCTGCAGACACTGCCGCCTCGCATGGTGCGAAACATACTGTCCGCCCAAGGCGTGCATGGCATGTCGGTTTATCGCAGCGCCAAGACGGACGCCGCACAGCTCGGAACGGTCGAGAGCGGAGATCCCTGGCCAACTACGATTGACGATGTTCGAAAGCACCACAGCAACGTTGCCAGCGGTGCGCTTCGCGCCGGCGTGTTTGGCGTCAATGACGGTCTCGTATCGAACACGTGCTTGGTCATGGGCGTTGCAGGTGCCGGGGTCACCTCTAGCCAGATTCTCTTGACCGGCATTGCCGGGCTCCTTGCCGGTGCCTTTTCCATGGCTGCCGGCGAGTTCATCTCCATGCTCTCCCAGCGAGAAATGTTTGAGTACCAGCTCGATCAGGAGAAATACGAGATCGAGCACTATCCCGAACACGAGACCGAGGAGCTAGCGATCATCTATGCGGCCCGGGGTGTTCCTAAGAAAGAGGCCCGCGATCTGGCCGAGCACATTATGGCCGATCCAAAACAGGCACTCGACGTCATGGCGCGCGAGGAGCTCGGTCTCAATCCCGACGAGCTAGGGTCGCCGGCAAAGGCCGCCATCTCTTCGTTCCTCACATTCAGTGTTGGGGCGAGCGTGCCACTTATTCCCTACCTCCTAGGTTATGACCAAGAGGGCATCGTCTTCGCAGCAATTCTGGCCGGCATCGCTCTTTTTGCGGTCGGTACGGCGCTCAGCCTCTTTTCCGGAAGGAGCGCTTTGCGCGGTGGCGGCCGAATGTTGCTAGTCGGTTCAATAGCGGCGACGGCGACGTACTTCATTGGATCTCTGCTGGGCGCGAGCCTGTCTTAGCCTGCAATCAAGAACACGCCATCCGGCGCTTAGATTCCATCCAGAGGATTGGCAGACCCGTCAGCTCGTGCGCCTAAATCCGGAATGTCACCTCGGCTATTCGTCTCTCCTCGGGCTAGTTGCTGCTTTGGCGGTGCTGAATCGTTTCAATTTGAGACAATTTGGAAAGAAGTTTGCCGAAAGCGCTATGGAGGACGAGACAAGCTCCGATTCGGCGCATAGGATCGGCGCGGTTGGGGAAACTTTTCAGCGCACGGTAATGACGTCTTCGATTCAGATTGCCTTCACCAGGTGCTCGCTTATCAGGTCTTGGAGTATTGCATCTTGGCTTGCCAAGATGTGCCTCGTCAGCATGCTGTTCCTGTTGCTCAGCTTGATCGCGCTCGCGCATCCGTCCGCACACGCGCAAGATGCGCCCGAAGGGACCGAAGCGGGGTCCGAGCAGACCGCCCCCGAGAGCGGCGAGACCGAAGCTGCCGACGCTGAGCCAGTCGCTTGGGATGTCGAAAAGCCTTGCGAGAATGTTCAGCATCCGTATCAAGCCGATGTCTGTCAGCAGTCGCGCGCGGCCGACGCCTCGGAAAGCACGGCAAGGCTTACCCGGCTGATCATGCTGATTGGCCTGGTCGCACTTCTGATTTTGCTCTTAATGCTCTGGCCCCTCATCACCGCGGCGCTCGCGGCGCGCCGGGCGGCCGACGCGAGCCCTACGCCAGCACGTCTGACGTCGGCGCCGAGTTCGACGGATCGCGAGGCCGAGTTGCGGGCCTATGTCGATGTTGACTCCCTTGAGTTTGTCGAGACGCCAGAGAACGACGGTGTCGTCAAGGTGAAGATCACACTCCGCAATTCGGGGCAGACCCCAGCCTTCAAAGTGGAGACGCTCGCCAAGATGGAAGTCGTTGACATTGCCGACGAGGAGGCTCTGCCAATTAGGCCGGTTCCAGATGAGGTCGCAGTGACGTCGTTGCGTCCCCGCGTTGGCCGGGATGGTACGTCCACCCTGATCGTGCAATGCGAGTCGACGCCGAAGCTCGCCGATAGCGTCACGAATGGCGAAGCGACCATTCTGGTCTGGGGCGCGGCTGGCTACTACGACGTGTTCGATCGTCGCCGCCGGACTATTTTCCAGTACTTCTGCAACGCCGAGACCTTGGAGACCGGTGAAATGTTCCGGCCCATGGAGCGTGGCGACGAAGTGGACTAGGCGCCTGCTCGAGCGTAGGACCGAACTTCATCTCAACGTGATTGACTGGCACTCGCTTGATTTGTGCCTAGTTCGCGCATGAGGGGACAGGAGCAGATCCGAAATCGAAAACAGGCTTGCCGGCCAATCGAATCTTGGGGTTGTGGGATGGGTTGATCATGCGGGACTTGCTGAAGCAGCGCGGGCAACAGGTGAAGCAGTTCGCCGTTGGTCTGGTCTTTTTCTCCGCAGTGGCAGGCCTGGTGGTCGCATACTCGACACCAATTCAGGATGCCGTCACGCAACACCCCGGCCGGACAGCGGTTGTTGGCGTGATCGCTGCCGTGGTCATGATGATTGCCGCCTATGTCAACTTCCCGCGCTACGTCAGCTTAGTGGCTATCCCCTTAGCGGTCATATGCGCTGTCGTGTGGGTCCTGCTGACCGTGAGAACGCTGAATCACTTCGAGTTCTATGCGCAGGACATCGCGCGTTCGGTGGGCCACATTCCGCAGCCGTCGCAGGAAAGACTGTCCGACATGTCGCCGGCAGATCGGAAGGAACTCGAGCGAGCCCCCAGGCAGTTGCGAAGGTCTTCGCTCCGGCTCCGGCATCATCTCGACCGCCACGCCTTCTGGAGCAAATTGCTGCTCACCGTAGGCTTGGGCGGCATTGCGGCCGGTCTGCTATCGCGGATTCTTAGAAGACAACGGCCTCGCCAAGACTAGGCGGGCTTCGCCACCGCCGATTGCGGGGCCCGGAAGGCCAGGGCCATAAGGCCGCCGAGAGCCATTGCGGCGGCGAGGAAGAGCAAAGCGGCGGAAAAGCTGCCCGTGGCCTCCTTCAGCAGCCCCACAGTATAGGGTCCAGCAAAGCCGGCGGCGTTGCCGATGGAATTGACAAGCGCGATGCCAGCGGCCGCGCCCGCGCCCGTCAGAAGTGCCGTCGGAAGGGTCCAGAAAGGAGCGAAGGCCGCGTAGAGCCCAAGCGTCGCAAGCGTCAGTGCGATCATCGTTGGTAGGAGCGGCCCGGAATAGGCGGTCCAGGCAAAAGAAGCCGCCGCTAGAAAGAGCGGCAGTGCAATATGCCAGCGTCGTTCCCTTGTGCGATCCGAATGGCGCCCCCAAAAGACCATTGCGACAGCGGCGAAGAGGTAAGGGATCGCGGTCAGGAATCCAACGGTCAGCGAGCCTAGTCCGAAGCCGGCGATCACTTGCGGCATCCAGAACCCGATGCCGTAGAGACCCGTGACCATGAGAAAGTACAGGCCCCCAAGCGCAAGAACACGAGGCCGTGTCAGGGCCGCACGCAAGTCAGCGTAGCCGACTGCCTCGGTCTCCTTGGACTCCCGCGCGATCGCGCCCGACAGCGCCAGTCGCTCCTCATTCGTCAACCAGTCTGCTTCCTCAGGTCGATTGGTTAGAACCTTGAGCGCGAGCAGGCCGAGCAGGACGGCGGGGAATCCCTGGATCACGAACAGCCACTGCCAGCCCTTGAACCCGAGAAAGCCATGCATCTCGAGTAATGCGCCGGAGAGCGGGCCGCCGATAACCGTGGCAAGTGGTACGGACGCCATGAAGACGGCGACGATGCGCGCTCGCTCGGCTGCTGGAAACCAGAACGTCAAATAAAGAATGATCCCTGGAAAAAACCCAGCCTCCGCGATTCCAAGAAGCGCGCGCAAGACGTAGAAGCTCGTCTCCGAGTACACCAAGGCCATGGCACACGCGACGATGCCCCAAGAGATCATGATGCGTGCGATCCAGATGCGCGCACCAAACCGCCGAAGTGCGAGATTGCTCGGGATCTCGAACAGGATGTAGCCCAGGAAAAAGACTCCAGCGCCAAAGCCATAGACGGCGGGCGAGAATCCTAGGTCCTCGTTCATGTCCAGTGCGGCGAAACCGACATTGACCCGGTCCAGAAAATTGACCGCGTAGGCAAGGCACAGAAAAGGAATTAGCCGTTTTGCCGCCTTTCGAATGGCGGACGCAAGGGCGGTGGCTTCGTCTGTCTGACGCTTCATCAGGTCTCGGCTTGGCGTATGTTGTAGAGAAGAATCGGAACGATTCGGTCGGAACCCTATAGGAGGATACAACCTATGGCTATCCCCGTAAGCGCGGCTGCCGCCGCCCTTCGCGAAGCAATGCGCGAGACCGTCAAGCGCTATTCCCTGTGGTATTTGATTCAGGGCGTACTGCTTGTGGTTGCCGGCGTTCTTGCGATCCTTTCGCCGATCGTCGCTTCGGTTGCGATCGTCTTTCTCTTGGGCTGGGTTCTAATCATTAGCGGGGTGCTGCAAGCGTTGGGCTTGATCGGCGCAAGCAATGTTCCCCACTTTTGGCTCCAACTGATTTCAGCTGTGCTTGCTATCTTGATCGGCGTTCTGCTGCTTCGCTCACCAGACAGCGGACTTCTCGTAATGACGATGCTGCTGATAGTCTATTTCATGGTCGAAGGAATAGCCAAAGTAATCTTTGCACTGACGATCCGCCCATTCCCAAACTGGGGCTGGGTTCTGGCTAGTGGCCTCGTCGGCATTATTCTGTCGTTCATCCTGTGGGCAAACATGCCGCTCACGGCCGATTGGGTACTGGGGCTGATGCTGGGCATCCTCCTCGTCAGCGAGGGCGCCGCGCTAACGTATCTTGCTTGGCAAGTGCGCACTGCGCCAGCCGTCAAGGACAGCTAAGGAGACGGCTAGGGAGCGCTGCTTTCCCTGAGGAAGCGGTTGTAGATATAGCCCTCTTGCGCCGTCTTAGGATCGGCGACCTTGACCCAATTGCCTTCGCGTCCGATGACGCGGAACTTCGCGCCCGTCAAAGCGACCTTGTTGCTCCCTGTGTCTGATGACGGGCCCTTGCGAATATTCACAGGACGGGCGACCTCCATCCACTCTTCCTGGGCGGAGAGGCCAGCTGCAGCTCGGACAAACATGCTCAAAGGGCCGGGCTTTTGTTCTTCGTCGGACGCAAGAAGTTGCGGTCGCGTGGTGCTCGTCACCGCGGCGCGACTGCTGGCCACGCGTTGACGTGTCGGCGCGTCTTCGACAGCTTGGGTACGCGGCTGCATCGTATCCGGCTTCTTGATGGGAGCTGAAACTCCCGGTCCAGTCGTCGCTTCAGCCATGATGCCGGCTTCATCCGGCGTTTCCGCTTCTTTGACCCAGGTTTCCGTCAGCTTACGGAGTGTTTCCTCCCGATCTGCGATACCGAGCCCGGCAGCCCGAGCATACCACTTGGCCGCTTCGGTTCGGTCGGGCTTGATGCCCTGAACGCCCATGCGCGCGATGATATCAGGGTCGTAGGTTGCACCAACAGCGATCGCGGCTTCGCCGCTACCCGCCTCGGCGGCGCGGCGGTAATAGGCGCGCGCACCGGCGAAGTAGCCCACATCGATCATCTTCTGACCATGCTCCATAAGGCCGTCCACGCGATCTGTCTCCCCGGCCCGCACGGCAAACCCAGACGAAAGTGGGGGAGCCACCTCTGGCCGGGCTGCCGTACGGACCTTGCCGTCTCCGTCCGGTCCTAGGATCGGCGCGGAGGAGCGAGGTGGACGGACGTCGATCGCGAGACCTGCCGAAACTTGCTGCGCGGGAGCCGTCGTCGAGATGAGGCCTGCGTCCTGGAAGACGCGGTCCAGGTTGAGGTCATCGATGCCGCCGAGCCACATCAACCCGCCCACGAGCGCCGTCGCCGAGAAGACGCCGATAGCAATCGAGAGGGCGGGATGCAGGGGCTTTCTGACTGCTTGGGCCGGCGTCGAGGCGACTGGCGGCAAGACCGTGGGATTCGCCGCGGCGGCGCGCTCTCGCACCGAGTCGGGTGCGAAGCGGCGGGCAAGAGAGGATGCACTCTGATTGGCATTACGTGTCTCGAGCCTGTCTATGAAGGGCGAGGCTGAATTGAGCTCCTGTGCGAGCCGTAAGACCTCGTCCGAGATACCGTCTTGTTTCAATGCTGGTTGGGCCACGATGACCTCCCTGTACAGATACGCGTTACATTGCATCAGTTCGATTGTTGGGCCTTGCTCCAGGCTTTGAAGGCGCGGAACAGCTTTTCCTGATCCTCTTCAGAGATTGAGTCTGTGCCCGCGGTATCCCCGGCTTGGGTCAGGAACTTCTTGAAGGCCTCGCGTTCGCGGGTTTCTGCGACGGCCGTCGAGCGCGCGGTGTCAATCCAAGCCTGGGCTTGGGGCGCGCGGGGCCACTCTTCGAGCGTCGCTGCGAAATTGACCTCCTGCCACTTCGGATGATTTGGCGCGCTCTGCAGCCCGCTGAACTTTGAGAAGAAGCGATCCACGAACTGCTTGAGCTTCGCTTGGCGCGCTGCATCCTCCGCATCGCTTAGAGCCACGAGCACCGCACAGATGCCAACGGTATCCACTCGCGCGCCTGCCTTGATGAGCGATGGGTAGTCGTCATTGGAGAGAACGGTGGGGTAGGTGTCGGCTTCTAGACCCGGCGGGTAGGGCACAGGCAGAAGCTTGAGCCCGGCATTCGCCGGTATCTGCGAAAGGCCCGCGATGGGTGTTGTACCGACAAGGATGGTGGCGTCGATCTCGCCTGACTTCAGCTTCTCGACCGCTAGCGCTGTTTCGAAATGCACCGCCTCGACCTGAAGCCCCAGCGCGTCGAACAGAATTGTCGCCGCGATCTCTGTGCCGCTTCCTTGCGGTCCAACATTCACGGTCCTGCCATTCAGGTCTTGGACCGTCGCCACGCCCGAGCCCGTCAGCAAGTGCAGGTCCTCATTGAACAGTTTGGCCACGTAAACGACCCGGTCTTTGATCGGGCCAAGTTCTTCCGTCCGGGCGTAGTGATAGAGCACGGTGGAATGGGTGACTCCCAGGTCGACGGTGCCGAGACTGAGGACGTCGCGCAGGGTTTGCGCGGGGCCTTGTCCCACCATCGGCACAACCCTCAGGGACCCATCGCCGCCGACCAGCGAGGCTAGGTCGCGTGCAATTGTTGCGGTCCCGTCGAAGGTGGAGCCGGACATGATGGTCACCGTGCCGGTGACTGGCGCCCCCTCATCCTTCGTGTCGTCGGCAAGGAGTTTGGTGGTCCCGCTAGGGGCCAGCAGGCACAGCCCGGCCAGTCCAAGGACCAATGCGATCCGCATGGTAATTCCCTCTCAAACGCGTCCCCCGAGGCCGAATGGAAAGTGATAGATTCGCATCTGTCAAGTAAATATATAAAAATATCAAGTAAAAAACACCTAATTGCCTTAAGTGTGGCAGCAAAATGCCAAACAAGACATAACAAAGGCGAATAAATATAAGTATAGATGCAAATATGAGGGCGCCGGGATCAATGATCCCACGCTGACGACTTAGCCGTCTATGCAAGGCACACGAACTTGAGCCCATGGGGCGGGGTGCCGCATGAGTAACGCGATAGATGCGATTTGGTTTCGTTGAGAGGCTGCGGGAGGACGCCGCGCCTAGTCCGCGTCCATCTTGAGGGCCGCGATAAAGGCCTCTTGGGGGATGTCTACCTTACCGAAGCTGCGCATCTTTTTCTTACCCGCCTTCTGCTTCTCGAGCAGCTTGCGCTTCCGGGTAATGTCGCCGCCATAGCACTTGGCGGTTACGTCCTTTCGCAGGGCACTGATCGTTTCGCGCGCGATCACCTTGCCGCCGATGGCTGCTTGGATCGGGATCTTGAACATGTGCCGGGGAATCAAGTCCTTCAGCTTTTCGACCATGGCGCGTCCGCGTGCTTCGGCACGGTCGCGATGCACGATGACGGACAGCGCATCGACAGGCTCAGCGTTCACGAGCATCGCCATCTTGACGAGATTACCCGGCTCGTAACCGGTGATGTGATAGTCGAAGGAAGCATAGCCCCGCGTGACCGATTTCAGCCGGTCGTAGAAATCGAAGACCACTTCGTTGAGGGGCAGATCGTAAACGATCATCGCGCGAGCGCCCGCATAGGTGAGTGTTTTCTGCCGCCCGCGCCGGTCCTCGCAGAGTTTCAAAACCGCGCCGAGATGTTCGTCCGGCACAAGAATGCTGGCCTCGATCCACGGCTCTTCGATGTGCTCGATTTTCTGCGGCTCGGGCATATCGGCGGGGTTATGCAGCTCGATCATCGTGCCGTCGGTGAGAAACACGTGATAGACCACGGAAGGCGCGGTTGCGATGAGATCGATATTGAACTCGCGCTCTAGCCGTTCTCGGATGATCTCCAAATGTAAGAGGCCGAGAAAGCCGCAGCGAAAACCGAAGCCGAGCGCCGCCGACGTCTCCATCTCGTATTCAAAGCTTGCGTCGTTCAGGCGCAGCTTGCCGACCGCTTCGCGCAGGTCTTCGAAGTCACCTGAGTCCACGGGAAAGAGCCCGCAAAACACCACGGGCTGCGCCGGCTGAAAGCCTTCGAGCGGTTCTGCGGTCGGCTTCTTCTCGTCCGTGACCGTGTCGCCGACGCGCGTGTCCGCGACCTCTTTGATCGCGGCGGTAAAGAAGCCGATCTCGCCGGGGCCGAGCTTGTCGCGCATCTCTTGCTTGGGCCGGAAGATGCCGCAGCGATCGACCTGGTAGCCAGCACCCGTCGACATGAGGCGGATGCGTTGCCCTTTGCGTAACGTGCCGTCGATCACGCGAATAAGCACGACCACACCGAGATAGGCATCGTACCAGCTGTCGACGAGCATGGCCTTGAGCGGGGCGTCCGCGTTTCCTTTCGGAGCCGGAAGCCGGGTGACAATCGCTTCTAGTACGTCCTCGACGCCAAGTCCCGTCTTCGCCGAAATCTCGACGGCGTCGGAAGCGTCCAACCCAATCACGTCCTCAATCTGCGACCGGACCCGCTCTGGCTCGGCCGCCGGGAGGTCGATCTTATTTAGGACGGGAACGATCTCATGATCGTTGTCGAGCGCCTGGTAGACATTCGCGAGCGTCTGCGCCTCGACGCCTTGAGTAGCGTCTACAACGAGCAGGGAGCCCTCGCATGCCGCCAATGAGCGGTTCACCTCATAGGCGAAGTCCACATGGCCTGGCGTGTCGATGAGATTCAGCTCGTAGAGCTCGCCATCCTTGGCACGGTAGTCCAGGCGCACGGTCTGTGCCTTGATGGTAATGCCGCGCTCGCGCTCGATATCCATGGAATCGAGCACCTGCTCTTTCATCTCTCGCTCGGTGAGGCCGCCGCAGAGCTGAATGAGCCGGTCGGCCAAGGTCGACTTCCCGTGGTCGATATGGGCGATGATCGAAAAGTTGCGGATGTTGGAAAGGGGCGTCGGCGCACTCATGGACGGCTAGGTAGGGGAGCATGGCATCAAAGGTCAAGCTGGCAGTTTGACACCATTCCGCGCCCGCGACTGTGGTCAAACCATGGGCGCCCTTGCCGCAATTCTGCAGTTGTGGGCGGGTAGAAACCTGCTGATAGGAATAGACCTCTAGAACTGACGGAGTCGATCGATTCGCACGTGGCGCAAGGGACGTACCGGTCCGGTCGAATCGCCTCGGTCCGTCAGCGCTGCCTCGGTCGCGCTTCCGAACCAGACGCAAAAACCAAAGACTGCCTCTCAAGGAGATAATCTATGCAGAAGAATGTGTTTCTCGCCGCCGCCGCTGCGGCTCTGATCGCCGGCATGACATTTGGCGCCCCCGCGCAAGCAGCCAGCACGTGCGGTGAGATGGCCAAAGCGAACGCCAGTAACATGATGGAGCGCGTTCAGATGCGGCGCGAGTGCAAGAAGTCGATGAGGGCCGAAAAGCGCGACGGCATGTTCTCCAGGCTCAACTTCATGAAGGACCGCTCATAGCGGCTCCAAGCCACACCAGAAATACATGAAAGGGGCTCATTTGGGCCCCTTTCTTTTTGCCAGCTACGACAAGGTGCCGGGCCGATTCATGTTCTCTTGGAGGAAACTCACGATGAAGACGGTTGTTCTCAGTGCAATGGCTGCCGCGATTATTGCCGGCAGCGCCGCTCTTATTGGGGCCCCGACGCCGGCCAACGCTGCCCCGAGTTGCAGCGATCGCGCGAAATGGATGTTCCCCTATGACAAGCAGGCGCGGAAGGCGTTTCGTCAGGCCTGTAAGGACCGCCGCGCCGCCTGGAAGGATGGACGCAAAGCCTGGAAGAAGGCCCGCAAGCGCGGCGTTTGGATCGGCTTCTAGCGGCGCCGTCGGCCAGACAAAAAGGGGCGGCGTCCGATCCGAACGCACCCCTTTTGTCGTCTCTATTGAAAGGGCTTAGCTGCTCTCGCCGCCCCAGATCTCGGAAAGGCGCTGTGCACGGCCGCAATTCCATTTGTAGTACTTGTAGCTCACCGGATTTTTCGTGTGGTAGTCCTGGTGATACTCCTCGGCAGCCGTGAAGGTGCTGGTCGGACGAATCTGGGTCTCGACCTGCTTTCCAAAACGCGTCTCAATATCCTGCTTGGTCTTTTCGGCTAAGGATTGCTCAGCCTCGTCAGAAACGAAAACAGCTGTCTTATAGGCGGGCCCTTGGTCGCAAAACTGCCCGGCCGGATCGAACGGATCAATATTGCGCCAGAAATGATCAAGGAGCTCCGCGTAGGTCACTTTCGAGGGGTCGTACGTGACCTTCAGCGCTTCCAAGTGGGTCTTGTGGTTGCCGTAGGTGGGGTTCTTCAAGGTACCACCCGCATAGCCTGAGATCGTCTCCGTCACGCCATCGACCTTGTCGAATGCGTCCTCCACGCACCAGAAGCAGCCGCCTGCAAAGATTGCTGACTTGGTTTCAGCTGAGTCCTCGGCATAAGCCGTCTGGCTGTGCATGGCGACCACAAACAGCGCCAGAAAGGCGGCTGTGAGGCTGGCAAAAATCCATCGCGCAATCATTGAACGTCTCCACATTGTTGTCCGCCTCAAAGGATATGAAGTTGTGCGCTGCCGCGGTAGGGACTCTCGCGCTTGTGTGATTGGAAGTGAAAAGTGCTCAGCTGAGTGCCGATAACGTATTGGAAACCCTGCTGAACCCGGGTTATTGAGAAGCATGCAACAGTCCGAAGCTCTGTCGCTCACGCATTCGGCCCTCCGGCCCGTCTATGACGTTGTGGTGGTCGGGTCCGGTTATGGCGGGGGCATCGCCGCGTCGCGGCTGGCGCGCGCGGGTCAGCACGTTTGCGTTCTCGAGCGCGGTCGCGAGGTGCCTGTCGGACACTTCCCAACGCGGATGCCGGAACTCCGCCGCGAGCTTCAAGTCCACAGCGGCAAAAAGCGCTCCGGGTCCGGAACGGGCCTCTACGACGTACGCTTGGGCTCGGACATCAACGTGGTCGTCGGTTGCGGCCTTGGCGGCGGTTCCTTGATCAATGCCGGTGTCGCCCTACGGCCCGACCCGCGGGTTTTCGCGGACAGAGCGTGGCCGGACGCGATTCGTGATGACGGCCTTCTCGATATCGGGTTTTCCCGTGCCGCGGATATGTTGCGGCCCAAGCGCTATGCCGGTGCGCCGTCGCTCACGAAATATCAGGCCCTCGATGCGGCGAGCGATGTTTTCGGAACGCCGCCGGTCACCGCCCCCGTCACCATCAGCTTTGAGGGCGGCATGAACAGTGCGGGCATCGATCAACCGCCCTGCACGCTCTGCGGCGACTGCCTATCCGGCTGCAATGTGGGTGCGAAGACCTCAATCGCGGTGACCTATCTTGCCGACGCCAAGACCCACGGGGCAGAGATCTTCACGGAGCTTTCCGTAAGTCATGTCCAGAAGCGGGGCAGTGGCTGGCGCGTCCACTTCCGCCCGACGGGTGATGACAGCGAGAACGCCTATGTCGATGCGAAAACCGTTTTCCTTGGCGCAGGCACATTGGGCTCCACCGAGATTCTATTGCGCTCAAGGGAGCACGGCCTGACGACATCGGACCAGCTCGGCAACGGCTTCTCGGCCAATGGCGACATCATCGCGTTTGCGCTTGGCGGAAAGAACCGCGCCAATGCCGTTGGCGTTGGCCACCCGCCGAAATTCACCGAGGATCCGGTTGGCGCGTCCGTGGCCGGTCAGATCGAGTTGCCGGACGCCGCCGATCTCAACGCCAGCATGATCATTCAAGAAGGAACGATGCCGTCCACCGTCGCGCCGCTCTTGCCTGTCTTCTTCATCGCAGGCGGCCGTCTGCTGGGGGCCGCGCAAAGCCTGATCAAGGGCGTCTACAAAGGGCCGCTGTCGCATCTGCAGAGCTTCTTTTGCGTCTCGCACGACGACGCGTTGGGGCAGCTCGTGCTGAAGGACGATACCCTCGAAGTCGATTGGCCGGACGTGGCCGACCAAGAAGTCTATGCGCGTGTCGATGCCGCGCTGACGAAAGCCGCCGAAGCGGTTGGCGGGCGCTATATCAAGAACCCGCTAGCGGCAACAAACATGGGTTCGCGGCCCGCGACCGCCCACCCGCTTGGCGGCTGCGGTATGGGCGAGAGCGCAGAGAGCGGCACGGTCAATCACAAATGCCAGGTCTTTGCCGGCGCCTCAGGCGAGGAGACTCACGCGGGGCTCTATGTTTGCGATGGCTCTATCATGCCGCGTTCGCTCGGGTGCAATCCGCTGCTAACCATCAGCGCGCTGGCCGAACGGGCGATGGTTCATTTCGCCCGCGACCATGATCTAGGATTCGACACCGAAGCGACTCGGCGTCACGCCGAACTCGAACCCACCGCCTGAGGGGCAAAAGGCGCATGCGCCCGATTGCTTGCACCACAGCGATGCTCATTGTGGCCCTTGGCGCGGGTGGCCCGGCGTTTGCCGATACGCGTATCGCGCCTTGCGCGGCCTCCGAGTACACCGCCGCCGTTGGCGGTGCCCTAACAGGAGCTGCATCTTTGGCTCCGGCGGGACCGCCCCAGCTCACACTCGTGCTCGCGGGCGACACGGGATTCAATCCAAAGGGCGCAGCTGTCGACCCGAAGGGCTTCACGAAGAACCGGCAGAGCCTCACTTATGCGCAAAGCTTGAGCGGCATCGCAAACGACATCGACGGCGATCTCGCCTTTCTCAATCTTGAGACGGTGGTAACCGACCGAAACGATCTAGAACCCGATATGAAAGGGCAGACATCGCCCTATAACTTCCGTAGTCACCCCGCTGGCCTCAACGCGTTGGTCGGTGCGGGCTTCAACCTGTTTTCCCTCGCGAACAATCATTCCATGGATTACGGCCCGGCAGGTGCTGAGGAGACGCTTTACCACATGGCCGTCGCGGGTGCGGCGCGCGGGAAACATGATGCAATTGCCTATGCGGGTCTTGGTGCGGACTTCGAAGAGGCCACGCGGCCCGGCTGCCTCGACATCGATGGTATGAAGCTCGGTATCACGGCGACGGGAATCGTGACGCGTCAGAATCCGGCGCATCGTGCAGGCGAAGGCAAACCCGGCCAGGCCGCCTATCGCCGGAGAGAAGACTTCGAGATTGTAGTCAACCGGCTGCGGGAGCTTCCGGCGGATTATCGGATCCTCTCAGTGCATTACGGGGTCGAGGGCCGCGTCGTGCCAGACAAGCGCCAGCTCGACGATTGGCGTGAATTCGCCGCCCGGGAGAAAGGCATCGATCTGATCGTCGGCCATCATCCGCATGTCGCCCAAGGCGTCGAGCGCATTGGCGACAAGGTGATCTTCTATGGGCTCGGTAATTTCCTGCATCCAGGCACGGCTGCGATGCAGCGCTTTGGTCTCTGCCGCGACTACGGACTCTTGGCCAAGGTGCATCTCGCCAAAGGTGATGATGCCTGGACGGTCGGAGCGATCGAGGCGATCCCGATTACCAACACCCATATCCGGCCCGCGCGCTTCGCGGCACAAGACGGTGCACACCGCATCTTTGCGCTGAACTATCTTGGTCGAAGGCTTGGCGATGGAGCGGGCGCGGAAGGTATCACCTTCACGCCGCGCACGGATGGGACGGGTCTGTATTGTGCACCCGGGGCAAACTCGTTGGGCGGCAGGATCGGCGCGCTTTGTGCATCCTGGTCGCCGGCCCCGCCGATCCCGGCACCGCTTGAGCCTCGCCTCGCAAAGGCCTGCGCCGACAAGCCCTTCTACGGCGCGGGCCGCAAAAAGAAACGCACCAATCCGATTTTCGGTTTCGGGCAGTTTTAGGCGATCAACGCAACGTGCCGCCGGTCGCTTTGGCGACGCTTGCGACGACCTTCTCGGCGACGGCGTCGATCTCTTCGTCCGTCAGCGTCTTATCGCGCGGCTGAAGGGTTACTTCGATAGCGAGCGACTTCTTGCCCTCGGGAACGCCTTGACCCGTAAATTCGTCGAACACGCTCACACTAGAGATTAGCTTCTTATCGGCGCCTGATGCCGCGCGCACGAGCGTTCCTGCGTCCGTATCCGCATCCACGAGGAAGGCGAAATCGCGCGTGACAGCCTGGAGGTCCGAGGCATCAAGTGCGGCCTTGGCCGTGCTCTTCCGCTTCGAGGGCGGAAGATTGTCGAGATAGATCTCGAACGCAGCCATTGGCGCATCCGCATAGAGCGCGGCAAGCGTATCGGGGTGAAGTTCACCGAACACGCCGAGCGTATTTTTGGGGCCCAGCTTGATGGCGCCCGAGCGGCCTGGATGAAACCAGTCCGGGGCCTCACGGGTGATCTGCACTTTGCTCTGAGCAAGTCCCAGCGCTTCCAGCGCGGCTATGGCGTCGGCCTTGACCGCTGCCCAGCCGGCATCTGGCGCCGCGCCCGACCAATGGCGGCCCGCGCCATCAAGGGAGGACTGCCCAAAGCGCACGCCACTTGCTGCTACGAATTGCTCTTCCGGTTTCGGACCGCGATAGGCCTGGCCCAGTTCGAACAGAGCACCGTCCGCAAAGCCGCGATCACGGTTACGCTTTGCCGCACTGATGAGGCCCGGAAGGAGGCTCGGGCGCATCTGCGACAACTCAGTAGAAATCGGATTGTCGAGCGCGAGTTCGTCTTGCCCGCCGCCGAACAGCACAGCCTCATCCTTCGGAATGAACGACCAGGTCACAGCCTCGACCAGCCCACGCGCCGCAAGCAGACGGCGTAAAGCGCGGGTTTTCTTTTGCGCAGGCGTCAGAACCGGTTTGGCGACCCCCGACAAACGCGGCAAAGGCGTTGCAGGTATCTTGTCGACACCGATTAAGCGAACAACCTCTTCCACGAGATCAGCGGGAATCGAAAGATCCGGACGCCAGGACGGCGGCACCGCTTTAACGATGTGGCCTTCCCCTTCGAGATCGACACCGAGTGCTGAGAGCTTTCGCACGATGCCGCGGTGAAGCAACGACAGGCCGCTCAAGCGGCCGATCAACCGCAGATCAAAGCGGTACGGCTTGTTGGCCTTCGGCGCGCGTCCAGCGATCGTCACAGTGCTGGCTTCGCCGCCACAAAGCTCGAGCACCATAGCCGTTGCCTGTTCGATCCCGTGATCAGCCGACTGCGGGTCGATCCCACGCTCGAAGCGAAACCGTGCGTCGGAAAGGATGTTCAGCGTACGGCCTGTGCGTGCTGTACGCTTCGGATCGAAATAGGCCGACTCGATGAAGACGTTCGTGGTTTCCTCGGTGCAGCCCGTTTCCTCGCCGCCCATAACGCCCCCAAGGCCAAGAACGGCCCGGTCGTCAGCGATGACGCACATCTCCTCGTCGACCTTGTAGGTCTTCCCGTCGAGGGCCTCGAAGCGTTCGCCTGTTTGGCCGAGCCGCGCACGGATCGCGCCAGACAGCTTGTCGGCGTCGTAGACATGTAAAGGGCGCGCGCGGTCGTAGGAAATGTAGTTGGTGATATCGACCAGCGCATTAATGGGACGAAGGCCGATGGCCTTAAGCCGCGCCTGCAACCACGCCGGGCTCGGTCCATTCTTCACGCCGCGCACAAGGCGGCCGACGAAAATCGGGCAAGCGTCCTTGGTGTCCTTGTCGAACTCGAGCTTCACGGGCGCCGGGTTGTCGAAGGTGCCCTTCACGGGCTTAACCGGGTCTTTCTTCAGCTTGCCGAGCCCAGCCGCCGCAAGGTCGCGAGCGACCCCGCGTACGCCAAGGCAATCGGGCCGGTTCGGCGTGATGGCAATATCGAACACGACGTCGTCAAGGCCGAGCGCCTTGGCTGCAGAGCTACCAATGCGGGCTTTTGAGGGAAGTTCGATGATCCCCGTATGCTCGTCGGAAATCTCCAGCTCGCGCTCGGACACCATCATGCCGGACGACTCGACCCCGCGGATATTGGCCTTGGTCAGCGTGAAGTCGATCCCTGGCACATACGCGCCAACGGGTGCGAACACGCCCTTCATGCCGGTACGCGCATTCGGGGCGCCACAAACGACCTGCAGCGTCTCTTTGCCCGTATTGACCTGAAGCACTTGCAGCTTGTCCGCGTCCGGATGTTTCTCAGCGGACACCACCTCCGCCACGCGGAAACCCTCCAGCGCTTTCGCAGGGTTAATGACGTCCTCGATCTCAAGCCCGATCAAGGTGAGCGTATCGGCGATCTCCTCGACGGACGCGTCCGTGTCGAGATGCTCCTTTAGCCAGGACAAGGTGAACTTCATGACCTAGCTCAGCCCCCCAGCAAGTGTGGGCACCGAAAGCGGTGCGAAGCCGTAGTGCTTCAGCCAGCGCAAGTCGCCGGCGAAGAAAGCCCTTAAGTCCGGCATGCCGTATTTCAGCATGGCGAGCCGATCGATTCCGACGCCAAACGCAAAGCCCTGATACTTGTTCGGGTCGAGGTCGACGGCCTTTAGCACGTTCGGGTGGACCATCCCGCAGCCGAGAATCTCCAACCACTGATCGCCTTCACCAATTCGGATTTCGTCTCCCACCTTTGCGTAGCCGACATCGACCTCCATCGAGGGCTCGGTGAAGGGGAAGTGGCTCGCGCGGAAGCGCATCTTCACTTCTGGTACTTCGAAGAATGCCTTGCAGAACTCCTCAAGCACCCATTTGAGGTGCCCGAGATGGGTCTCCTCATCGATCACCAGCCCCTCGACCTGATGGAACATCGGCGTATGGGTTTGGTCGGAGTCACAGCGATACACGCGGCCCGGCGCGATGATCCGCAAGGGCGGCTTGTTGGCCAGCATGGTGCGGATCTGCACAGGACTTGTATGCGTGCGCAGTACAGGGCGCGTCCCCTCGGGGCCTTCAGCGAAATAAAAGGTGTCGTGATCTTGGCGCGCCGGGTGTTCCGGCGGGATGTTGAGCGCCGTGAAGTTGTTGAAGTCGGTCTCGATATCCGGGCCTTCGGCGATTGAGAAGCCCATGTCGGCGAAGATCTCGGTGAGTTCTTCGGTGACTTGGCTGACCGGGTGTATGCGTCCTTCCGCCAGTGGTCCTTCACGGACCGGCAGGGTCACATCCGCGCGCTCCGCGGCAAGCCTCGCCGCGGTGGCTACTTTAGCTAGTGTCTCCCGCTTGGCTTCAATCGCCTCCGACACGGCGACCTTCACGGTGTTGACCGCCTGACCGTAGCTCTTTCGCTCTTCTGGCGCCATCGAGCCGAGACGTTGCATGAGCGCCGACACGCGGCCCTTCTTGCCGAGAGCGCCCACGCGCACGTCTTCAAGGGCTGTCAGATCGGATGCAGACGCTATCGCCTCAAGCAGTTCCGCCTTGAGTGTATCGAGCTCGGACGTGCTCATCGGGCTCAAGCCCGGGCGGCAGTGGCGGCTTCGACCAACCCTTGAAAGGTCTGCGGTTCGCGCACGGCAATATCGGCGAGGACCTTGCGGTCGAGCTCGATGCCGGCCTTCTTGAGCCCATCAATGAGCTGGCCATAAGTCGAGCCATGGGCGCGGGCCGCGGCGTTGATGCGCTGAATCCACAGAGAGCGGAAAGTGCGCTTCCTCACCTTGCGATCGCGATAAGCGTACTGCCCGGCCTTCTCTACGGCCTGCTTGGCGACGCGGATGGTGTTCTTACGGCGTCCATAATAGCCCTTGGCCTGCTTGAGGACCTTGCGGTGACGGGCATGGGTGGTGACGCCACGTTTTACACGGGACATGTGTCGGTGCTCCTTAGCGTTTCAACTCGTCTCTTGGCCCATGCGGGCTCAAGCCCCACCCTTAACGGGCGTAGGGGAGGAAATTTCTCTTCACGACTTTTGCGTCTTCGTCGGAGAGGACCATGGTCCCCCGGGCATTCCGGATGAACTTGTTGGTCCGCTTGATCATGCCGTGACGCTTACCGGCGGCGAGGCTCTTCACCTTGCCGTTGGCCGTGACTTTGAATCGCTTCTTGGCACCGCTCTTCGTCTTGAGCTTGGGCATTTGGCTTCCTTCTTTGGCAGGCTCTGGACGTGCCCAGGCCGGCGTTCTTGAACAATCTCAATAAGTAATGCTGGAAAGCAGGTGAGCCGCCACGGCATGCCCTGCCGGACGGCTCCTTGAACCGCGGGTTATAGAGGAAACCGCGCCCAAAACGCAAGCGGAGTCGGCGCGGTCCAGGCCCTCAGGCTAACGGGGTGCAAGCACCATGACCATCTGCCGTCCCTCGAGCCTTGGCTCTGACTCCACCTTCGCGATTTCGATGGTGTCGTCCTTGACCTTGTTGAGCAGCTGAACGCCAAGCTCTTGGTGGGCCATTTCGCGGCCTCGGAAGCGCAACGTCACCTTGACCTTATCGCCTTCTTCGAAGAATCGGTTCATCGACCGCATCTTCACGTCGTAGTCGTGCGTGTCGATATTGGGCCGCATCTTGATCTCTTTGATCTCGACGGTTCGCTGCTTTTTGCGCGCCTCAGCTGCCTTCTTCTGAGCCTGATACTTGTACTTGCCGTAATCCAGGATCTTGCAAACGGGCGGGTTGGTGTTGGGCGAGATCTCGACGAGATCGAGCCCAGCCTCGCTAGCGCGGGCGAGCGCGTCTTCGATCTCAACTACGCCGACATTCTCGCCGGTAGCGTCAATGAGTTGGATTTCAGGAGTGTCGATGCCCTCGTTTGTGCGGGGACCGCCCCGGTTGGGGGCCATTTTCATGGGCCGTCTTGCGATGTCTAAGTCTCCTTTAGTTTTGAAGCGCCCACGCCGCGGCGAGGCACGGGGCGCAGAAGTAAAACAAAGTTAGAAGCTGAAAGTTCTACAAGAAGGCGGCAATGTCTGACAAGTCACGCTGGAATTAGCTTGCGGATCAAGGCGCAGGAGGTTCGGCTTGTGGCTGGGCCGCACGATAGGCGTTCACGCCGAGTGCAACGTAGAGCACTGCAAGTCCCGTCAGCGCCATCAGCCATCCCTGCCACATGCCCCAAGCAAAGGCGATGATGGCAAAGAATGCCGCGACCTGAGCGAGTGCAAAGCGCTGCGTGGGCAGAGGTAGACGCCCCACAGACCGGATAACAACAAATCCTGCCGCCATGAACAGAATCACGCCGACAGCACCGAGTTCGTACCATGTCTGCATAAACGCGTTGTGTGCGTGGGAGCCCGCGCGCCAGCCGAAGCCATCGGTCTTGAAGTTTTTCCGCCATCCCACGCTACGATTCTCAGGCGACTGATCGATCTTGCGGGTCGACGAGCCGCCGATTCCGAGAAGAGGGGCGTTCGGAATTTGATCCGCCGTATAGGCCCAGAGAGTCACCCGCGCCTGTGCCGAGGGCGGCAGGTATTCGGACGTGTGAAGCTCAGCCTTGTAAGCCATGGTCGCCAGCGGAATCACAAGAACAAACGCCAAGCACCAGACAAGCCATAGCGCTACCCGGGTCGCGGTGGGCCAGGGTGTTGCAAGTGCGAAGACGACGATGCTGGCCACGAGACCAACTTTGGAGGATTCGTGGTCCGACAGCAGGACTGCCGCCGACCCGGCAAGCAACAGCGCGCCGGCAATCACAAGGCGGGTCCGTTTGGGAAGTCGGGTTAGGATGCAAAGTAGCGCGGGCCACAGCGCCAAGAGCATGACGGCAACCATGGCGTTAAGCTCGGCGGGCGCGATACGTACGATCTTGCCGTCGCGAACCAGAAACCTCTTGAGACTGTCGGGTTGTGTGATCGGAAGGGCCTCGTAGAGCGCCAAAGTCGCCAGACGCCCAGAGAGAGCCTCGAACAGGATAAAGGCAACACCCACGCAAATGGCCGCTGAGAAGGCGGATGCCGCCATCCGCAAGGAAAGTTCTGGCCAGCGGGCAAGAGCGCGAACGGCGCCGTAACTCATGAGGACGATCACAACGAACCACGCGGCGGCGGTAAACGCCCGTTCCGGGTCGAGCGACCAGGTTGCGTTGGCGAATAGATAGACGCCAGCCGCGCCGAACACCGCGAGCGTCACGTCACCCCGATACAAGCTCTTGAGATTTCCGCCACGGGCCAGATCTAGACCAACACAGCACAGAGACAGAACGATCAAAATCGCAACCGTTGTCTTCGGGACAACCAGTGTCAGAAGCGGACCGATAAAGAACAGCGAGCGGATGATCGCGGGCTCTCGCCGGAGTGCGAGTTGGGCAAGGTGCCGCATGAGAGTTCCGGTATCGCGACGTCGGCGCGAGCGCGCAGAGCAGCCGAGTTAGAGACGTGTTTAGCGCCTATGCAATAGCACCCTACGCCGTCACCCGGAAGCGCCTGTCGCGACAAGCAACAAACAACGATTCTATCGCCATCTGTTTCTTCAGCATCCGGAGGGTGTTAGAGGGAGTGCTAGGCTAGCGAAGCGGCATTTTGTTGAGGGGCAGCCTTGACACCATCGAAGTATCCCCACCGCCGCTGCAGCCTACGCGCGATCTGATTCACACACCGTAGCGCCTCATTGCTCAAGAAACTCGAAGCACCGGTTTCGAGCGCAACTGGTCGCACGGTGCCGGTCTCGTGCCGGGCCTCGCGCCATGTCTCCCACAATCTCGCATCGATCCGGTTTTCGTCCTGGATCTTAGCCACCGCGTTTCTGGAAAGCAGATCGAGTGTCAGTGGCGTCCAGCCCGCGCTCCGCGACAGTTCCGTCATGCAGTTATGACGCTGCGCATTAGGCGAAACATCGAGCCGGTCTCCGAGCGCCATGAGTAGCTCGTCACATAGAGAATAGTCTCCAACGAACCAGAACATGGAGAGGAAGGCGTTGGCGAGATCGTATTTGTCTTGATCAGACAGACTGGCGATCTGAGCCCAATTCAGTTCAAGGAAATTGTTGAGGATATAGTGGGTGACGAAGTTGCGACGCATTGCCCCGTACGCCACGCCGACGCTGTAGGGCTGCAAGCCTTCGCTAATGTACCGGGTCATACGGTAGTTGTAATACGACACAAAATGGCTCGCTGGGTCGCGCACCAACAGGCTGCGCTTGATAAGCCGGCTCTGAAACAACCTGTCAAACGAAATGCCCAAATGGTGGCCGCTCACGACCCGCGTCTCGTCAAGATCGGGCAAACGGGAGACGTCATAACCCGTGACAAGCCGGCCTAGGCCACGGCGGCGACGCAATCGATGATAAGCCTTTGGGGGTAGTGAACTTGCTAAGTGCCGTTCGATCGTCCGGCCTGCGCATTTGGGCACGTGATAAACAAAGTGCACCGACTGCGTGTTCGTGCCGCGTGCCTTAGGGCCATTTGCCTGCATATTTGTCGAAAATCTCGGAAACATTCTTAAGAGATTGGCACCGCCATAGTTAACAACTCCTTTAGGCTGTTGGTTCCCAGCGAGAGAAGCCGCGCGGCACGCGAGACGGATGCCCAACCAAATCGTTCTTAAGATATAGCGGCTGAACCGAGGCGATAACAGGGCAAAGTCTGTTCCGTCGCGGACACAAGTTTTTGAAGTACTATAGCTTTGTGGATGCGGTAAACTTTCGCACGAGTTCCGTACCCAAAAGTTTGTCGTACACGTCGAGCGTGCTCCGTTGCATATCGTGCAGTGCAAATCTTGCGCGGGCATGCCTCCTGGCGCGTTGTCCGATTGCTGCAAGCGCCTCTGCGGATAGTGTTAACGCTTCAGATAGGCGGGCGGCGAGTGCAGGCGCATCGGCCGCCGGGGTCACCCAGCCGGTGAACCCATCGCCAGCGCCTTTTGGCACCACATTCTCGCTTGCGGCGCCGACGTCACTGACGATCACCGGACAGCCGGCGGCCTGGGACTCGATGCTGGTGCGTCCAAACGTCTCGGCGCGCGTCGAGGCGATAAGGGCGACGTCCGCGAGCGTAAAGGCCGCTGGAATGTCGTCGCAGTGGCCCACCAGGCGCACGGCGTCATGGAGGCTTGCGGTGTCAATCTTGGTCTGTAGCTCGGCGCGATAGTCTTCGCGCCCTTGTGCGTCACCGGCCAGCACAAAGACCGTGTCACCAAGCTGGCCTTGGTCTCGCAACTGCCGCGCCGCATCGATCGTATAGATGTGCCCCTTCCAACGGGTCAGCCGTGCCGCCTGCAAGACGACGCGCTGGCCTTCGTCTAGCCCCCAAATCTGTCGCAGCCGGGAAACGCGCTCGGGCGCTACGTTGTCGGCGTTGAAAGCCGAAACATCGAAGCCGCGGTGGATGACGTGCAAGCGATCAGGCGCGACCGGGTATTGGCTTTTGACTAGGCTCGCCGTGAAGTTCGAATTCGCGATCACATGGTCGCCGCGCGCCATGACGCTGTTGTAAAAGGTCTTGAGGCGGCTCCGCCCGCTATAGGCCCCATGATAGGTCGTCACGAAGGGCCGGCCGGTCCGGCGCGCCGCAAGATAGGCGCTCCAAGCTGGCGCGCGGCTGCGTGCGTGTAGCAGGGTGACGCCCCGCTCGTCGACGATTCGCGCCAAGCGTCGTGCGTTGGCAAGAACTGTCAGCGGGTTCTTGCTCGCGACGGGAAGCGCGATCATTTCACCGCCAGCCTCAGCTAGGGCAGTTGCCAAACGGCCCCCTTCAGTGGCAACCAAGGCCTTCGCTCCGGCTTGAGTGAGCGCTGCCGCGATCTCGACGGTCGATTGCTCGCTGCCGCCGGTTTCGAGCCTTGGCACGACCTGCAATATGGTCACGTCCGACATCGCGTCGCTTCAATCCTCAAATCCAAGCTTAGGGGCAGCCCGCAAGATGGATCAGCAAGAACCACATTTTTTGGAGATTGGCCAAGGGGATCGTCACCGCCGCATCGCCTATCGCTTCGATGCGGGCGCGTCCGACACTAGCCCGGTAGTCCTTTGGCTGTCTGGCTTCCTCTCCGATATGGCAAGCACAAAAGTCGTCTTCTTGAGCGAATGGACGGCTCAAAGAGGCTACGCGATGCTGCGCTTCGACTATTCCGGCCATGGCCTCTCCGGCGGCGATATCGAGCAGGCGTCAACAGGCGCATGGCTGGAAGAGGCGGAGGTGATGCTGGATCTCGTGGCCGAGCGGTCTGTGATTCTGGTGGGCTCGTCGCTCGGCGGGTGGATATCGCTGCTCCTCGCACGCAAGCTCGCGCAGCGTAGCGACGCTCGGCTGAATGGCCTCGTACTCATCGCGCCCGCATGGGATATGACGGAGAAGCTGATGTGGGAGAAAATGTCCGATGAGGCGCGCAATGCCGTGCTGAACAAGGGTGTCTTCTACGCGCCGTCCGATTATGACGACCCGTACCCCATCACGAAGATCCTTATCGAAGAGGGCCGAAACCATCTCTTGGCGGAGGGCGGCATCCCCGTGAATGCGCCAGTCCGGATCCTGCAAGGCATGAAGGATAGCGATGTGCCCTGGGAGCACAGCGCGGCGTTGGTTGATTTGCTGGCCACAGATGATGTGGATCTGACGCTGGTCAAGAACGCGGGTCACCGCCTCTCGGAGCCGGCAGATTTGAAGCGCCTGGCGCGGACGATCCAGGCCCTGATTAACCCCGAGCTTGCCTAGCTCTTAAGGCTTCAGCGCCGCCAGCCCCTCACGAAAAGTCGGATAGCGGAGCTGCACGCCAAGCTCGGACTTGATGCGCGCATTACCGATCTTGCGGCTGCCCTCGTAGAAGCTCCGCACCATGGGCGGCAGATTTGCGTCTTCGAAGTCGATTTCCGGTGGCGGTTCCATGCCGATTAACCGGGCTGCATAGGCCACCACATCACCGGGCGCCGCAGGCTCGTCGTCAGCCACATTGTAGATTGCGCCCGCGCGTGGCTGCGCAATGGACGCCTCAAGGACGCTCGCGATGTCGTCCACGTGGGTTCGGCTGAAGACCTGCCCTTGCTTGTTGATGCGTCGAGCGGTGCCCGCTACGAGCTTGTCGAACACGCTACGACCGGGTCCATAAATCCCGGCTAGGCGGAAGATATGCACAGGCACACCTGTCTCAGCACCGAAATCGAGCCAGGCCTGTTCGGCTGCAACCCGCGCTTCGGTGCGGGCGCTGTTAGGTTTAGGTGGCGTCTCCTCGCTGACCCAGGCGCCTTGCTGATCGCCATAGACGCCAACGGTCGATAGGTAGCCAACCCACTCCAGACTGCCGAGCTTCGAGAGCGCCGCACCATAGTGGGTCAGCACATGGTCTCCATGACCATCGCCGGTCTGTCGATCTGGCGGAATTGAGTGCAGCAAATGCGTCGTTCCCACTAAGAGCCGGTCCACCTCGGAGGTGGGCGCCTCGCCAGAGAATGCGGCCGCTTCGAAGCCCTTCGCCCTTAAGGCCTCGCGTTTAGATTCATCCCGTGCGGTCCCGGCCGCTGTCCAGCCGCGCGCGATAAGACGTGCCGCAATCTCTTGCGCGGAATATCCAAATCCGAAGGCGAAGATCCGGCTCATGCGGCATACGCTCCGCCGTCATCGAGCCATTCGGCGCGGACGTCAGCGTCTGTTTCTTTGGCAAGCCGAGAAGAGCCCAATGCTTCCGCGCGTTGGGGGTCAAGGCGCCAGAGGGCCCACACCGCCATAGCTCTGACGAGGGGGGATGCATCTTCGATCAGCGCTTCGACATGAGGGACGAGCGATGGGTCGCCCGCATTGCCTGCAGCGATCAGGGTATTGCGCACAAAACGGTCGCGGCCTGTCCGCTTGATGGGCGTACCGCGAAAACGCGCGCGGAAGTCTGCATCGTCCATGCGAAGGAGCTCTGCAAGCGGCGGGTCGTCCGTATCCAGACGAATTTCCAGGCGTGCTTCGTGACTGACTTGCGCAAATTTGTTCCACGGACATACCGCGAGGCAATCATCGCAGCCATAGATACGATTTCCCATCGCAGAACGAAACTCGCGGGCGATGTGCCCCTTGTGCTCGATGGTGAGATAAGAGATGCAGCGTCGCGCATCAATCTCATAGGGTGCGGTGAACGCCTTTGTCGGGCAAACATCGAGACACTTGCGGCAGACACCGCAATGGTCGATCTCAGGCTCATCCGCCTCGATCTCCACAGTGGTGAAGATCGATCCGAGGAACAGCCAAGAACCAAGGTCGCGCGACACCAAGTTTGTGTGTTTTCCTTGCCACCCGATCCCAGCCTTCGCCGCAAGCGGCTTCTCCATCACAGGCGCGGTGTCGACAAAAACCTTCACCTCGCCCCCGATTAGGGCATGGACCTGTCCGGCGAGTTGCTTGAGTTTTCCCTTGATGACGTCGTGGTAGTCCGCACGCTTCGCGTAGATAGAGATCGCGCCGCGAGACGCGTCTTTTAGGGATTCGAGTGGGTCGCGGTTCGCGCCGTAATTCATGCCGAGCACGATGATGCTGCGCGCGTCAGGCCAGAGCGCCTTAGGGCTCCCGCGGCGCGTCGCCGTATCCTTGAGCCAGGCCATATCGCCTTGACGTCCCTCGGCGAGAAATTCTTCCAGCGCAACCGCGACCCCGTTGGGCATATCGGCACTGGTGATGCGCATGGCGTCGAAACCTAGCGCCGTGGCGCGCTCGGCGATCAGCTCTTTGAGCGCCCGGCCCATCATCGGCGTCCCAATGGCGGCGCTTCTTGCGGTACGCCCCTTGCGTTGGGTGGGGATTTCAGAAATCGAGATCGGCATAGGTTCCGGCCGGGGTGAAGCCGGCGATACGATCTTGCAACAGCGGACGGAAAGAGGGGCGGGACTTCACGAGCGCATACCAATTCTTGGCTGCCTCGAACGCGTCCCAAGGCACCTCGCCAATATAGTCCAGCGCCGATAGATGCGCGGCCGCCGCCAAATCTGCAAAGCTCAGTGCATCGCCCGCCAGCCAGCTGCGTGTCTCCGTCAAATGACCGATATAGGTCATATGATACCGCAGATTTTCGCGTCCCGCCCGCATTGCATCCATGTTCGGGGAGCTACGCTCGGGCCCGAAACGCCGAAACACCTTTTCCACGACGAGGTAGTCGGTCACTTCCTGGTAGAACTTGTGATGAAACCACTCCACAAGACGGCGCGCTTCTGAGCGGGCAGCCGGATCGCCCGGAAAAGGCAGGAAGGCCGTGACGGGACGCTCGTCCATTGTATCGGAGAGCCATTCCGAGATGGGGTAGGCGCCCGCGATGGGCGCCCCTTCGTCGGGAATAAAGACGGGCAGCGTCCCTGCGGGGTTCAAAGCAAGGAATTCGGGCCGCCACTCCCAGGGCTTTTCTTCATTTAGCTCGAACTCTACGCCGCATTCGGCAAGGGCAAGCCGGATTGACCTGGAGAAGGCGCATAGCGGATGGTGAAGAAGAGTCGCCATGGTTGGCTTCGATGGCTATTCGTTCGAAAAACGGGGTCGATGGGAAACGGGCCCGGCGGAAATGAATCGCGCCAAATGAGAGAGCCTCGTATAGAACCTGCGGCCTAGGGGAACAAGCGGCACGGCGTCGGCCGTATTATGGGGATTGGGACCATGACTATTGAGCAAATCATCGTCATCGCGGTGGTTCAAGGAATCACTGAATTCCTGCCGATTTCTTCATCAGGCCATCTGGTTCTCGTTCCCTACCTTCTTCACTGGCCAGACCAGGGTCACTTTGTGGACGTCATGGTGCATGTCGGCACCTTATTTGCGATTCTCATCTATTTCTGGCGCGACGTTCTGAAACTCATCGTCGGCGTACTGGATCTCTTCCGGGGCAAGGTCACCCAAGACGGCAAGCTCGCCATCTACATCGTTCTGGCCACAATTCCAGCGATCGCATTTGGGTTGTTCCTCCGGAAATTTGGCCTCGGCGACTTGGAACGCAGTGTCACGGTCGTTGCCTGGAACACCGTGCTCTACGGCATTCTCATGCTGATCGCCGACATGGTCGGCAAGCAAGAGAAGTCGATCGAAAATATGACCCTCAAGGCCGCGTTGTTCATCGGCGTAGCCCAGGCCCTGGCCCTCATCCCGGGCACGAGCCGCTCGGGCATCACCATGACTGCGGCGCGTTTTTTGAACTACACCCGGCCCGATGCCGCCCGGTTTTCCTTCCTTTTGGGCATTCCCGCGATCACTGGAGCCGGTGTCCTAACGGTCGGTGAGGCGTTGGCGGCAGGCGACACGATCACAATGGACTCCGTCTATTGCGCGATCCTGACCTTCTTCGCAGGTCTCGCGGCAATCGCCTTCCTGATGGCCCTGTTGCGCCGGATCAGCTTCCTGCCGTTCGTGCTGTATCGCATGGTCCTCGGCGGATTCCTGCTCTACATGATCTATTCGTGAGGGCTGCATAATGGCGTGCGTAGGCGGACTGGTGGGGGATGCCCTCCATTCTCGGCGTCTGCGAGCCCATGACTGACGAGATCAACCGTTCTTGGGTTTGTAGACCGAAAACTGTCCGCGCGGACGGAACTGCTCCAGATAGTCCGGTACCACACTGGCGACCTGGACCGGGTCGATACCGAGGCCCTGGAGTGTGCGGCCCGCCTTAACCGCAGCCTCGCTGACCACGTTGTCGTGCTCAAGCAGGCGTACCTGGTCCATGGTGAGGGGCGGGTTCGGGAGCCATTGCAGGAAAGCGCCCTGCAGTTTGGCGAGCCAGAAGGGCAACGGCACAAGCGGACGCGACCGCATCGTGTAGGCGTTCACACGCTCCATGACGTCCTTCATGCTGAGTACCTCGGGACCGCCGAGCTCGTAGGGCGCGTCTTTTTGCGTACGGCCTTCGATGGCCGCGACCAGCGTCTGAGCCACATCGCCAACGAACACGGGCTGAAACTTGGTGTGGCCGCCACCGATGAGGGGGAGAGCGGGGAAGAGTTGGGCCATGCCACCAAAACGATTGAAGAACTCATCCTCCGGACCGAACACCACCGACGGTCGCACGATCGTGGCGTCCGGATAGACATCGCGGACGCCGGCCTCGCCTGCGGCTTTGCTGCGGGCGTAGATCGACGGTGAGTCCTTGTCTGCGCCAATGGCCGAGACATGAACGAACGTGCCGACGCCTGCCGCCTTTGCGGCCTCGGCGACATTGCGGGCGCCTTCATCTTGAACGGTCTTGAAAGTCTGCTTGCCCGAGGCGAACAAAATCCCGACCAGGTTCACGACGGCGTCCGCGTCTTCCGCTGCGGTCACGAGCGAGTCCGGAAAGCGGACATTGGCCTGCACCGGGACGATTTGTCCGACGCCGCCAAGGGGCTGGAGATGGCCCGCCAGTTCCGGCCGGCGGCATGCAACCCGGACACGTGCACCCGTGCGGGCAATGGCCCGGACCAGGTGGCGCCCCAGAAATCCGGAGCCGCCATAAATGGTTACCAGTGCTCGGTTGTTAAGTGTGACACCCACGGCCATGCCTCATCTCTCGTCGCGCTCATCTCGCGGATGCAACATGCCACGAAGAGGGGCGACCTTGAAGGCGGTTCTTCGTCCCAGATCAACGGTTCGGAGGAATTGACATTCCCCAACACCAATCGTACCTGAACCCGTTCGAGCCCAGGTGGCGGAATTGGTAGACGCGCTAGCTTCAGGTGCTAGTGCCCGTATGGGCGTGGAAGTTCGAGTCTTCTCCTGGGCACCAACTTCCGGCTTGTCGCGATCGGAGCGATAGGCACTTCAGTCGACGAGAAGGGTGCGGTGGCATCCGTCTGGAAAGACGCAATTGAACCAGTCTTCGACCATTGAACTCTTCAAGAGTGATTTGCCAAAGGGCCGGTTTGCCGCCAAGGCGGTCGCGGTCGACACCGAGACGCTCGGTCTCAATCCCCATCGTGACCGTTTGTGCCTCGTTCAACTTTCCGATGGCGATGGAACCGCGGCGTTGGTGCAGATTTCGCCCGGCGACGAAGCTCCTGAGTTGAAACGGCTGCTCGCCGACGAGAGCGTCTTGAAGATTTTTCACTTTGCACGTTTCGACGTGGCCGTGCTCAAGCAGTATCTCGGCGTTGATACGGCGCCGATCTACTGTACCAAGATCGCTTCGAAGCTGGCGCGGACCTACACGGACCGGCACGGTCTGAAGGATCTCTGCCGTGAGCTTCTCGGTGTAGAGCTCTCCAAGCAGCAGCAGTCTTCGGATTGGGGAGCGGAGACGCTGAGCCCCGAACAGCTAAGCTATGCAGCGAGCGACGTGCTATACTTGCACGCGATCAAGGAACGGTTGGATGAAATGCTTGGTCGCGAGGGGCGTGCGAGCGTCGCGCAGGCGTGTTTCGCGTTTCTGCCGGTGCGGGCCCAATTGGACCTCATGGGCTGGTCCGAAATGGACATTTTCGCCCATTAGAGCCTGCGAAATGCCTCAGGGGTCGAGGGGCGAGGGCCGCAATCTGATCAAAGTCCTACGGCTAGCTACCAAGAGCCATGAAAGGCTCTAGGAACTCCAACCGCCCCAATCATGAGTGGAGCCAGGTGCGCAGAAATTGGCGAATGTGACGGGATACGAGGCGAATGCTGCAGGCGGACGCTCGCGCCACCGCGTTCGGACCGCTGATGAGCGTGCCCGGGCAATGCGGAGTGCCAAACGTCATAGCGCCGTGGTCCGCATCTTGCGCAATTTGCTGCCCGTCCTCGCATTACTCGTGCTGGGGGCCTATTTCTTCTCTACACGGATGAACGTCCATGTTGGGGGCATTGCCGCGAGCATTGATGGTCTAGAAATTACGGACGGTGCCTTGCGCATGCTCAATCCGACCATGCGCGGAACCGACAAAAAGAACGGGGACTACGTCATAAAAGCCGACTACGCGGATCAGGATGTGGAGAACCCCAATCTCGTCAAACTGACCGCCATCAAGGCCGACGTGAACAACAAGTCCAATGGGAATTGGTCACGCATGCGGGCCGTTAGGGGTAAGTTCGATTCCAAGAAGGAACGGCTCATTCTGAAAGACAGGATCACGCTGGCCACCAGCGCTGGTCTCACCGGCGAGCTGTCCTACGCCACAATCGACATGAAGAAGCAGATCCTGCGTTCGCACAACCCGGTCAAACTCGATCTACCCACGGGAACCGTCCGGGCCAACGCAATGACCCTCTACTCCGATGAAAACACCATCGTTTTTCGGGGCAAAGTTGCAGTTCGCATTGAACCAAAAAAGGGCAATGCTGCCGCCTCCGTGCAGCGACCTGCCTCCGCTGGCGTGGCCTCGCAAGTCGCCGAGCCCGTTGTCACGGATGCCATTCCCGCTGGGGCAGTGCAATGAGGATCGTGGCCGCCGCGTGGTTCGTTTTGGCCGTCGCATCATCTGCAGCACTCCTGATCGAGCCGGCCTCGGCGCAGGAGGTGAAGAACGCCTTTAAGGGCTTGTCGAAGAACTCAAACAAACCCATCGACATCTTCTCCGACACGCTCACCGTATATGACGAGCGGAAACTCGCGGTCTTCCGCGGCAATGTCCGGGCGAACCAGGGGACTTCCACCCTGCAAGCAGCCCAGCTCGATGTTCACTATGTCGGTGGCGCAAAGACACTCACCGGCGCCCCCGAACAGGCTGAGGCCCAGGGGCAACCTAATGCTACGCCAAAAGCCGATGCGGACTCGCAGATCAAGATGATCGAGGCGCGCGGCAAGGTGGTTGTCAGCGGAGAAGACAACCAGACGACGACCGCAGACATCCTGGTTTACGACGTCCCTGCTCAGAAGGTGACTGTGCGCGGCAACGTGGTGATAAACGCCCAAGAGGGTCAAACGACGACGAGCGATTGGGCGATCTACGACGTTGCAGGCGAGAAAGCTGTCGTCGGCGGCAATGTGGTGCTGTCGCAGGGCCAAAATGTGCTTAAGGGGGACCGGCTCAATATCGATCTAGCCACAGGCGAAAGCCGGTTCGAGAACACAGGGACGGCGCAGGATGGAAGCCGGCGCATCCGCGCCCTTCTCCTTCCTAAGGCAGAGAAGGAAAAGCCGGACAAGGATCAAGGGCAGCAGTAGCGGAAGCCATCAGACCTATCACACCGTAAACCGCTCGGCTGACCGGGTGGGATTGATGTATCAGTCGTCTGCGTATGTGAGAGCCTGCTGCGCGTCCGTGTGCCGCGCCGCACCATGGTTCTGAATATCGCAGTATTGGCAACCCTTGGATTTCGATAAGATCGCGACCGCGCTTTAGCTGATATTAACGCCGGGGCGCTTCAACCGAAAGGTGACAGGCAGTAGGAGTGGGCAAGGTGCTCTCGATACCGGGGCAAGGAACGGCCTCTGTGCCTCAGGATACATCCACTGAGGCGGCGCCTTCGCGCGCCCAGGGTGTTGTCCCCCGGCACAGTGCCGTACCCGTTCAATCTGATCGGTCCACGCAAGTGGCGCAGGCTTCTCGCGAGGGCGCACCCCTTCGCCAAAGCCAGACGGCTCAGCATGGGCACCCGGTCGCGCAGCCGGCCCCACCGGGCGTAGGTCAGCCTGCCCCAGTGCCTCCAGCGGCCCAGCCGCGCGTGCAGCCGGCTCATGCGGAACAGCCCCCGCCGATACCACAACGGCGTAGCCAGCAGGGCGAGGGCTGGCTGTCCATCCGAGCCATCGTTAAGAGCTTCAAGAAGCGTACCGTTGTTCGCGGGGTAAGCCTCGATGTACGGCGCGGCGAGGCAGTTGGGCTTCTTGGTCCGAATGGAGCGGGCAAGACAACGACATTCTACATGATCACCGGCCTTATCCCTGCAGACGAAGGCTCGATCACGATCGACGGGCAGGACGTCACACGGCTGCCTATGTATCGCCGCGCCCGGCTGGGTATCGGCTACCTCCCCCAGGAAGCGTCCATCTTCCGGGGGCTGACAGTCGAAGAGAACATTCTAGCGGTTCTGGAGACGGTGGAGCCCAACAAGAAGGCCCGCCGTGAGCAGTTGGACGCTCTGCTCGAGGAGTTTCGCATCACACGGCTTCGCAAATCCCCATCCATGCGTTTGTCGGGTGGTGAGCGCCGCAGAGTCGAAATCGCGCGTGCGCTCGCCACGCGCCCGTCCTACATGCTTCTTGATGAGCCGTTTGCCGGCATCGACCCAATTGCGGTCAACGACATCCGCGCTCTCGTTCGGCATCTCACGCAACGCGGGATTGGCGTTCTGATCACGGATCACAATGTGCGCGAGACTCTCGACCTCGTCGGCCGTGCCTATATTATTCATGACGGCTCCGTTTTGACCCACGGGACAACCCACGACATCGTCAATAATGAAGATGTTCGGCGAGTCTACTTGGGCGACGATTTCAAAATCTGATTACCCGATCGCGAGTGAGTTTTTGAATGGCGATCAACGCAAAGCTTGAAATGCGCCAGACCCAGAGTCTGGTTATGACGCCGCAGCTGCAGCAGGCGATCAAGCTTCTTCAGCTTTCGAATATAGAGCTAACTGCGTTCGTTGAGGAAGAGCTTGAGCGCAACCCACTTCTTGAGCGCGCCGAGAGCGAAGGCCCAGTTAATCAGAATACAGATTATAATGTGGACGGCAGGTCTGACGACAACCGAGACGGTGAGGCCAGCCCTCAAGAGTCCGACAACTGGATTGATCTTGAGTCCGGCGGCGACACAACGCGCACCGAGGATCTTGACGCGGAACCCAGCGATGTATTCCCGGACTCAGAGGAGTTTGTGCCGGGTGCCGTGATGGATAGTGGCTGGGCTGGGTTAACGCAGTCCGCAGCGAGCACCTCGGAGGAAGGCGCGGACCTTGAAGCCTATGTGGCCGAAGAGAAGACGCTGCAGCGCCATCTTGCAGAGCAGCTCGCATTGGCCTTCGCCGATCCCGCGCAGCGGATGATCGGCCAACACATCATCGATCTAACGGATGAATCAGGCTATCTGCGTGGTGAGCTCGAAGCACTAGCAGATCAGCTCGGCGCGCCGCTGGAGCTGGTCGAGGCGACGCTCCTGCAGATGCAGACATTCGATCCGAGCGGGGTCTTTGCGCGCGACCTTCGCGAATGCCTGACGCTGCAGCTGAAGGAACAGGATCGATGCGACCCGGCCATGGCCGCCCTGATCGACAACCTGCATCTGCTTGCGAGCCACGATCTCGTCGCCCTAAGGCGTGCAACGGGGGTTGGCGACGAGGACTTAGTCGACATGATCGGGGAGGTGAAACGGCTCAATCCCAAGCCGGGACTAGAGTTCGGCACGTCGCCAGCGCAGCCCATCGTACCAGACGTGTTATTGCGGACACTTCCCGACGGCAGCTATCTCGTAGAACTCAATTCGGACACGCTGCCGCGCGTCTTGGTGAATCAGACCTACTATGCGACCGTGACCAAGTCCCCCTTGCCGAAGGACGACAAGAGTTATCTTGTCGACTGTTTGCAAACCGCGAACTGGCTCGTAAAGAGCCTCGATCAGCGGGCGCGGACGATCTTGAAAGTATCCCAGGAGATCGTGCGGCAGCAGGATGCGTTCTTCACATATGGCGTGCGCCACTTGCGGCCTTTGAATCTGAAGACTGTTGCCGACGCGATTTCAATGCACGAGTCGACAGTAAGCCGCGTAACCGCAAACAAGTACATGGCAACCAACCGTGGCCTGTTCGAATTGAAGTACTTCTTTACGTCAGCCATCGCAGCCACTGGCGAGGGCGACTTCCACTCATCCGAGGCGGTCCGGCACCGGATCCGTGAGATGATCGATGCGGAACCGGCAGAAGATGTTCTGTCCGACGACAAAATTGTCGAACGCCTGAAAGCTGATGGCATCGACATTGCGCGCCGCACCGTGGCCAAATACCGCGAAGCTTTGGGTATTCCGTCTTCGGTGCAGCGCCGTCGGCAAAAGCGCATGGCACTTGCGGCAAGCGCCTAGCGATGTGCGCTATCAAAATTCGGGTATGTTTGGGTTTGACACCCTCCGAGCCGAGAGCTAGCTTCCGGCCTCTGCGATAGAGGTCATTATTGTTTGGGCCGGGATATAGAAAACCCGATGCTGACCTCGCTTCTCGTGGCACTGACACCCTGAGGTGCAAGTCCGCGAGGTTTCGGCGGATCGTCAACGGAAAATGACAACGCACCCGGATATCAGATCGACTCTTAGACTTCTTCAAAAGTGTTCCGCGTTCTCGTCCTGATTTGCGTTCTATAGCTTGAGCCAGTGGCGTCGGGCCTCCGGTTCGGTGTGTGAAGTACAAAGCGAACGGCTTGCGCGTGCCGATTGGAACTGACGCGCAATTGGAATCGTTTGTTGGTCCAAGTTGACCGTGCCCGATACGGGCCCAGAGGTGATCGAGGTCCACAGGTAAGTGAAATGACTTTAGCTGATTTTATCACGCCCGAAGCGGTACTCCCGTCCCTAAACGCAGCGGACAAGAAGCAGCTCTTGGCGGCGCTTTCGACTCGCGCTTCCGAGCTTTGCGGGCTTGAAGAGCGCGATATTTTTGATGTCCTGCTTCAGCGCGAGCGTCTTGGCTCCACAGGCGTTGGTCAAGGAGTCGCGATTCCTCACGGAAAGATCCCTGGGCTCACGAGAATTGTCGGTCTGTTTGCGCGGCTAGCCGAACCAATCGACTTTGACGCGATTGATGAGGAGCCGGTCGCAATCGTGGTGCTTTTGTTGGCGCCTGAAGGTGCAGGTGCTGATCACTTAAAGGCGCTTGCCCGCATCTCGCGCCTCTTGCGCGATCGAGCTTCCGTGCAGAAGCTAAGGTCCAGCGACGACGCCGAGACGCTCTATGCGGTTTTGACGCAGGACGATATGGCGTCGCACGCCGCGTAATACGACTCAGCTTTAGAGAGAAGAAGACTGAACGACACGAACATCCTGTGTGTCGTGCTTTGCTTTGCGGCTTAGTGCACGCTCAAGGGGACGAGGTCGTTCTCAATTGCGTTGGCGATCGCGGCATTTCGGCTGTCCGCGAGCGCAATCGGCGTTCCATCGGCACCAAGAACGGCGAAGAGATCTATTCCTTCCGGTGCCTCGTCAAGGGCGGGAAACAGCCGCTCGGCGTCGTCGAAGTCGACTTGCTTGATATACGCGACTTCGCCTTCCCCAAGCAGCGCTAGCTCCTTTGGGCTCATCGTGGCTTCTGAGTCGTCGTCTTGTCGTTCGTTCATCGGAATAGGTTTCCAAACATCTCATCCAGCGGTTTTGATCCCGACCTTGAAAGCGCGCCTTGTCTCCGGTGGCTTTTCAAGTTCGATAGCAAGCAGCCCGTTATGTAACTCGGCTTTGCGCACTTCGACGCCGTTGACAAGAGAAAATGTTCTCTTGAAGCGGCGCTGAGCAAGACCGCGATGCAGATAGTCCTTACGGTCTTCATCCGGTCGCTCGCCCCGGATTCGCAGCGTGCTGTCCGCAACGCTGACGTCTAGCTCATCCCGGGCAAATCCAGCGACCGCCAAAGTAATACGTAAGCGCTCGGGATTCTGATCATCAGCAGACAGGAGCTGGACGTTGTAGGGCGGGTAACCGCCTTCTGCCAGCTTCGCCGAGGAGCCCCTACGGGCGCTTCCAAAGCTGATCCACAGGCTGCCGTCTAGTCGGGTCATGCAGTTTCCGGCAAATAGCCTTTACGCCTGGCATCATCCCCAAGGGCGGAAAACACCAAGAAATCTGCCCGGATATGGGTGCCGCACGCGCCAAATCAAGCCAGGGAGGGGAAGGGCAGCCGAGCGCGCCGCCACCGTTTCAGATGCATTTTCGGAATGGATCACTTGAAATACGGGGCAACTTGACGCACCTACCTAGTGATAGGTAGAATGAGGGCGTGATGACGAACGATCTTCAGAAGCCATCTGTCGGCCCAGCCGCGCCACCCAGCGGTGGTTATGGGATCCGCGGGCTATCGCGCCGGACACTCTTGCTGGCGTCCCTCGCGATCGCTTCTGCGCCACTGCTGCGCTATGCACCGGCCCACGCGGCCATCAATGACATGATGGAGGTCGCGCCGGGCATCTTTGTGCATCAAGGGCGTCATGAGGTTCAGTCCCCTGCAAATGGCGGGGATATCGCTAATGCGAGTTTTGTCGTCGGGTCCGAGGGTGTCGCTGTCATCGATACCTCTGGCAGCGCAAAGCTCGGGGCTCAACTGCGCGATGCCATCCGCGCGGTGACCGACAAGCCGATCAAATACGTGATCAACACCCACATGCATCCCGACCATGTGTTCGGGAACGCAGCCTTTAAGCAGGACAATCCGGAGTTTGTCGGACATTACAAGCTCGCCCGGGCACTCGGGACCCGAAAGGACGGTTACCTCGCGGCAAACGAACAGATGATTGGCTCGGAGGCCTTTGCCGGGAGCGAGATCATTCTTCCAACGCTTAGCATCAAAGAGCCGACTAAGCTCAGCCTAGGCGACCGGGAGCTTCTCTTGGAGCCCCAGCCGACCGCCCACACCGACAACGATCTTATCGTGACGGACTTCAAGACAGACACGCTTTTTCTTGGCGATCTGCTCTTCTCCGAGCACGTCCCGACGATTGACGGTTCGATTAAGGGCTGGATCGATGTTCTCGACGAGATCGGGCAGCGCAAAGCGGGCCGCGTGGTGCCCGGACATGGGCCAAGAGCCATGGAGCTGCCCGAGGCGCTTGTGCCTGAGCAGCGCTATCTCTCAGCCATTGCGGACGATGTACGGAATCAGATCGCCGAAGGAAAGACGTTGGAGCAGGCGACCAAGACCGCCGGCTTCTCCGAAAAGGATGCATGGAAACTGTTCGACCAGTATCATGTGCGAAACGTCACAGCGGCCTTTGCCGAACTAGAATGGGAATAGACCAGAACATATCGACAAGAGGAAACCCAAGGTCATGACAATTGCATTTGCCAAGCTCAGCCGGACAATCTGTGGCGCCGTGCTCGCGGCCAGCATTGGTGTTCTAGGGACCGCGCCGGCCCATGCCGATGAAGACCTATGGCCATTGCTGCGTGAACAGGCTTTCGGCGATCGTCCGATCTCCGAGGAGAGTGGCTTTGTCGTTCTCGAAACACCTCAGAAGGTGGAAGATGCCGCCATTGTTCCGCTTACGGTGCGAATCCCGCCGCATGTGCAGGATCAACTCAAGTCTCTTTCGATTTTTATCGATAAGAATCCGGATCCGAAGGTTGCGACGCTCAATTTCGGTCCCGCTGCCGGAGCCGGCGGCGAGCGTAGCTTCTCAACGCGCGTCCGGGTCGACAACTTCTCCCATGCTCGGGCGGTGCTTGAGCTGGAAGACGGCAGTCTGCACATGACGACGAAGTTCCTGTCAGCTGCCGGCGGCTGTGCCGCAATGCAGGCAAAGGATCCAGACGCCGACATGACGGGGCTGGGCAAGACCGTTGTCCGGACGTTCTCGCCGGCCCTAAGCAGCAACCCAATCTGGTCCGGCCAGGTGATGATCAAGCATCCGAACCACAACGGCATGCAGCTCGACATCAATACCGCCAAGTTCATTCCGGCCCGGTACGTCAAGGAAGTGAAGGTCGAACGTGACGGCGAGTTGGTGTTCACGCTCGACAGCACGTTTTCGATTTCGACCAACCCCAACTTCCGTTTTACCTTCGGCAAGGGCGACAACAACGCGCTCGATGTGTCGGTGGTCGATACGGACGGTGTTGAGTTCGAAGGTATGAGCAAGCGACCGAGCGGCTCCTAGGGCGGAAGAACGCTAGTCGGTCAGTGAAGACTTCGGGGAAGACGATGTCAGTTGGAACACGCGATCTCTTGTTAAAAGAGGCGGAGACGCTTGCGCGGACGCGCGGCTATGCAGCCTTCAGCTATGCGGACCTGGCGAAGCGGGTCGGCATTCGCAAGGCGAGCATTCATCATCACTTCCCGACGAAGGAAGTTCTCGGAGTCGAACTGATCGATGGCTACCTCGCCGGCTTTCGGACGGCGCTAGCAAAGGTCCTTGAGGACGAGACGTCGGCGAAGGGGAGACTTGCGACCTATAGCGGCTTCTTCGTTCACAGCATTCAGGATGGCTTGATGCCGCTCTGCGCGGCGTTGTCCGCAGAGGCTGCTGCGCTTCCACCGTCGATGCGGTCGCAGGTATCAACTTTCTTCGAGCTCCATCTCGACTGGCTTTCGGGCGTTGTGCGCGACGGGATCGCCGACGGGGAATTTCGAGACGATCTCGATATTCGCCAGACGGCAACGATGCTCCTCAGCGTTCTAGAAGGGGCTAGCCTCGTCGCTTGGGCGCTAAAGGATAGTACGCGGATCGAACCGACATTTGCGCAGGCGATCGCAAGTCTCGTCGAAACGACAGGGGACTAGGCCGCTCAGCACGTCCGCGTCTTTAGGGTCGCTTGGCGGATCAAAGACGACTACTCTTTTCATGAGAAATTGTAGGGAGTCGGAGGGAAGATATGGTCGTCCTCAGGTTAGTACCCATCGTGGCACTTCTCGCATCGTTGCCCGCCTCAGCCTATGACGGGCTTGAGGCAGACATGGCGACGTGCACGCAAAGCAATGAGCGCGAGGCCGTCGTCGCGGCATGTTCGCGTCTGATTGACAACTCAGCAAAAGAAAACGCGATCGTCGGCATGTTTTATGGCCTTAGAGCGGCGAGCAACAACGACACTGCCCAAAACTGCGCGGACGCGAAGAAGTCCCTTTCGCTAGCCGATGACGACGCTATCAGGACCTTGTCCCAGCAACTCATCGATCAGAACTGCTAGCGCCATCGCGGGCGTCCGCACTTTGTGCACCGACGAGTTCAATGGGTGGATTGAGCGGGTCGAAGCTTCGACTTCCGCCTTGACGGACTTCATGCCAAATCAAGGGCAAGCAAATGGCCCCGAGGCTGAGTGCTATCGCGAGCCCGGCGAGCAAGCTTGTTTCGAACAGCGCCACTGAAAAGAACGCGAGCACAACTGCCCAGATCGCGCCGATGGCGAGCCACGCAATCCAGAATAGCGTGCTGCCTGCGGTGAATTTCGCATTCGGGTTAGCCTTGGCGATACGCGTGGTTAGCTCGCGCACGAAAGGGCCGTAGCGCTCACTTCGGTCCTCGAATTCGTCAAGATCGACATAGTGCGCCGACCGAATGATGACCTTGTGGCCCGCCTTGCCCTTGAGCGTGCATTGCAGCGCCCGCCCGATGGGCGAGGCATAGGACATGAGGCGCAACGAACGTGTGTCGGCATAGGCAAGACGGCCGTCCAACCGTCCACTTTCCGCCCAGCAAAGCGCGTCGCGCGTAAGCCGGTAGCGCCGCTCAGCACCGAAGATGCCATTGCGGATTCGATAGGCGCCATCCGTCATGGTGTGAGGAAATAGCCTGTCCGAAGCGAAGGGCCAAGCGCGACCCAACCGCGGCCCAAAGCGCGACCCAAGCGCGAACCTTGGCTTAGAGTCGCAGCCAGAGACGATGACGATCATAAATGGGGCTGGTGGAGCCAGGCGGGATCGAACCGCCGACCTCGTGAATGCCATTCACGCGCTCTCCCAACTGAGCTATGGCCCCTAAGCGGAATTTGTTGAATCCGCGCCGCGCAGCGGCGTCAGCGATTCCAGACCGCATCGTTTAGGCCGAGCGGCTAATTCGTTCAAGCGAAATGCGACTCGACCCAGCTAATCGACTGTCGCAGAGCGACTTGCCGATGGCTGTCGGCGACCCTAGGCTTCGTCTTCGCGGTCGTTCTTTACGATGCCTGAAACGTCGGTCTCCTCTTCCTCGTCTTCTTCGAGGAAGGCGTCCTGGTCGTCGCTGTCGGGGATGTCCTCATCGTCATCTCCAATGTCGACGATTTCATCATCGCCCGCGGCCGCCTCTTCGGCTTCCTCCGCTTCATCGAGGCTGATGACCTCCGCGCCGGCCATCACCGGCTTGGACTCTTCCTCGGTCTCAGCTTCGGGCTTAGCAGCCGGCGCCGGCGCCGGCGCTGCAGCTGCTGTTGCCGCCCCGCGCCGTGTTGGTGCCGGAATATGATAGACGGCTTGGCAGACAGGGCAGGTAATTGGTGAACGACCCAGGTCGTAAAACCGCGCGCCGCAGCTTCCGCACACGCGCTTGGTTCCCCGTGCGGGTTTGGACATGGCTCTCCTCAAACGTAGTCTAAGCGTGACTCCCCATTGCCACGCCTCATGCGTAGTGTCAAAAGCTATCAAGCATCCTCAAACAGCAATCTGGCCTCCATGCAGCAGCCTCTCACAGCGCGCCGATCCTCGGCCATTTCCGGCCGAGTGAAAGTTCCAGGCGACAAGTCGATCTCACACCGCGCCCTCATCCTGGCGGGCCTAGCAATAGGACGAACACGCATCGAAGGTCTGCTGGAAGCCGACGATGTGCTGGCGACCGCGCGTGCCATGCAAGCATTGGGCGTGCCGGTCTCGCAAGAAGGATCCGCGTTCGAGGTCCTCGGGCAAGGCGTTGGCGGCCTTGCGGCCCCCGAAGGCGCGCTCGACTTCGGCAATTCGGGAACGGCCAGCCGGTTGATGCTGGGGGTACTCGCCGGGTATCCGATGCGCGTCTCTCTAACAGGCGATGCGTCTTTGTGTCGGCGGCCCATGAGCCGTGTGCTGAAGCCATTGGCGCAGATGGGTCTGCAAGTGGAGAACGGCCAGGAGACGCTGCCGCTTACGGTTTTGGGCACGGAAGACCTGCTGCCGATCGTGTACGACCTGCCGGTGCCGTCCGCCCAAGTGAAGTCGGCGATCTTGCTGGCGGGGCTTCATGCGCGGGGACGCACCACTGTAATCGAGCCTCTCCCAACGCGCGATCACACAGAGCGCATGTTGAGGTTTTTCGGTGCCGAAATTGACGTGGAGGTTCACGCCAACGGCTCGCGCGCCATCACCGTCTCTGGCGACGCTGAGCTCAAAGGCGCTCACATCATCGTTCCGGGGGATCCTAGCTCGGCCGCGTTTCTTGTCGCGGCCGCCTTGATCTGCCCGGGCTCGGAACTCGTGATTGAGAACGTGCTGCTCAATCCCACCCGCACAGGCTTCTTCGACACGTTGCGGGATATGGGCGCGGACCTTGAGATTTTGAATGAGCACGACGCGGCTGGAGAACCCGTCGGCGACCTTAGGGTTCGCTCCAGCACGCTAAAGGGTGTGCGTGTGCCGCCGGAGCGCGCGCCATCCATGATCGACGAGTACCCAATCCTCGCCGCGCTAGCGGCCTTCGCCGAAGGCGAAACGTGGATGGAAGGGCTCGCGGAGCTGAAGGTGAAGGAAAGCGATCGATTGGCGGCCACGGCTGCAGGTCTTGCCGCCTGTGGCGTTGCCGTGCGCATCGAGGGCGACGATCTCATTGTTACTGGCGCTGGCGCTGGCGCGGTTCGAGGCGGCGGGACGATCAAGACCGAAATGGACCACCGCATCGCCATGGCCTTTCTCATCCTGGGGCTGGGCGCCAAAGAGCCTGTGACCGTGGACGATGTCACAATGATTGCGACGAGTTTCCCGGTCTTCGTGCCAATGATGAGGGAGTTGGGGGCGCAGCTCGGATGATTATCGCGATGGACGGTCCGGCGGCATCCGGCAAAGGCACTTTGGCCAAAAGGGTTGCCCTGCACTATGCCCTGCCTCACCTCGATACGGGCCTGCTCTACCGGGCGGTGGGGCGCGATGCGCTCGCACACGGCGTCGCGCTGGACAATCCGGAGGCGATCGCCCATGTGGCTTCCGGTCTCCAAGTCACAACGTTGGATGACCCCAACCTGCGGACGGCGGGCGCGGGCGAGGTGGCCTCGCAGGTTGCCAGGCATCCCGCCGTTCGGGCCGTGTTGCTGACCTATCAGCGAGACTTTGCCAAAAACGAAGTCGGCGCGGTCCTTGACGGCCGGGATATTGGCACCGTGATCTGCCCTGATGCAGACGCAAAGCTCTTCGTGACGGCGACCCCCGAAGTGCGCGCCAGGCGCCGGTTTCTGGAACTAGAGGGCCGGGGGGTCGATGTCGCCGAGGAGGCTGTGCTTGCCGATATCAGGGTACGGGATGAACGCGACTCGACGCGGGGAGCCTCGCCGCTGGTACAGGCGCCGGACGCGGTCTTGCTCGACACCACAAATTTGAGTATAGACGCGGCGTTCAGGGCAGCACTTGATTTGATCGAGGCTGCGATGAGCCGCGCGGGGCGGGCCGGTTGAGGTCATGCCCAAGTGGCGTTGGCCTATCGTTATTGAACAAGCTTGAAAGACTTTCCCGCGTTGGAGCGAAGCGGACCTGGCCTTTAGGAAAATGGCGAGGACCCGAGGCGCCTTCCACGCGTTACATCAACATCAAACCTCGGGTTCAGCCGTATCCGGCACCACCAACCAAACGAACGCCGAGTAGGAGTACAAATGAACGAGCCGCAGACCAGCATCAGCCAGCCTAGCCGCGACGAATTCGCAGCGCTTCTCGAGGAGTCTCTCACCGGCGCAGCGCTAGTGGAAGGCAGTGTGGTCAAAGGAACTGTCGTCAGCATTGAGAAAGATGTGGCGATCATCGATGTGGGCCTGAAAACAGAAGGCCGCGTCCCCCTCAAAGAATTCGGCGTCGCAGGCGCCCCCTCCACGCTTTCGGAAGGCGACGAAGTCGACGTCTATCTTGAGCGTGTTGAGAACGCAGCCGGCGAGGCCGTCTTGTCCCGTGAGAAGGCCCGCCGGGAAGAAAGCTGGGTCCGCCTCGAAGAGAAGTACAAGGCCAATGAGAAGGTCGAAGGCGTGATCTTTAATCGCGTCAAGGGCGGCTTCACCGTCGATCTCGACGGAGCCGTGGCCTTCCTGCCGGGCAGTCAGGTGGACATTCGTCCGATCCGCGATGTCGGACCGCTGATGAACACGCCGCAGCCGTTCCAGATTCTCAAGATGGACCGGCGTCGTGGCAATATCGTCGTATCCCGCCGCTCGGTTCTAGAAGAGTCTCGCGCCGAGAAGCGCGGTGAGATCGTCGCTCGCCTCAAGGAAGGCGAGGTTGTCGATGGCGTGGTCAAGAACATCACCGACTACGGCGCCTTTATCGACCTTGGCGGTATCGACGGTCTACTTCACGTCACGGACATGGCATGGCGCCGGGTCAACCACCCCAGCGAAATCGTCAATGTGGGCGACACGGTGAAGGTGCAGATCATCCGCATCAATCCGGATACGCAGCGCATCAGCCTTGGCATCAAACAGCTAGAGGCCGATCCGTGGGAAGGCATTGCAGCCAAGTACCCGGTCGAGGCGCGCTTCTCCGGCACGGTCACGAACATCACCGACTACGGTGCCTTTGTGGAGCTAGAGCCAGGCGTCGAAGGTTTGATCCACGTCTCGGAGATGAGCTGGACCAAAAAGAACATCCACCCCGGCAAGATCATTTCCACGAGCCAGGAGGTCGAGGTCCAGGTTCTGGAAGTCGACCCGGACAAGCGCCGCATTTCGCTTGGGCTTAAGCAAACCCAAGAGAACCCGTGGGTGGCCTTCGCAGCGGCTTACCAGGCTGGCACCGAGATCGAGGGTCAGATTCGCAACATCACCGAGTTTGGCCTCTTTGTTGGCCTCGATGGTGGCATCGACGGCATGGTCCATCTGTCCGATCTGGACTGGTCCAAGTCTGGGGAGGAAGCCCTAAAGGATTACAAGAAGGGCGATACGGTCAAGGCAGTGGTCCTGGAGGCGGATTCCGAAAAGGAACGCATCAGCCTCGGCATCAAGCAACTGGGCACCGATCCGTTTGAGGGTGCAACCTCATCCGACAAGCTTGGAAAGGGTGCGCGAGTTACGTGCGAGGTCACTGCAGTCAAGGACAATGGCATCGAGGCGAAGCTCCTCGACCACGACCTTACGACCTTTATCCGCCGATCTGACCTGTCGCGCGACCGCTCCGAGCAACGACCTGATCGGTTTGGCGTTGGCGAGAAGTTCGATGCCGTGGTGACCCAGATTGACCAGAAGACCAGAAAGATCTCTGCGTCCATTAAGGCGCTTGAGATCGCCGAAGAAAAGGAAGCCGTTGCCCAATACGGCTCAACCGATTCCGGTGCTTCTCTGGGCGATATTCTGGGCGCGGCGCTGAACAAGGCTAAGGATACCGACGAGGAGCCCGCAGAAGCAGAAGCGGAAGCGGAAGCCGCGGCGGAGCCGGCACCAAAGCCAAAGGCAAAGGCCAAGCGAGCAACCAAGGCAGCGGCCAAAGATGAGAGCGCCGACGAGGCCCCTGCAGATGACTAGTCCAGCAGGACTCATGGCTGCCTGATTTTCGATGTTTTACGGGCCGTGGTCTACTTAACTGCGGCCCGTTTTCTGTTGGCCCCAGACGCACCGTTCGGGCCGCTAATGCCTAGTCAAAACTCTTGAGACGCCAATATGAGCTCTGATGTTGAACGCGTAGTCGAACGCCGCCGCCTCAAGCGGCGCGTTTCCGTCTGGCGCATTGCCGCCGTGCTGCTCGCTGTGCTGTTCGTGGGCTCCCTGGTGATGGGCACCTCAGAATCGAGTGGGACCACGGGCGGGATTCTGCCCCATGTGGCGCGGATCACGATTGACGGCGTGATCACGAACGATCGAAAAATGATCAGCCTGATCGACCGGGTCGGCAAGGCGAACCAGGTCAAGGCAGTCATTATCGAGGTCAACAGCCCTGGCGGCACCACCACGGGAGGAGAGGCCCTCTACGATGCCATCCGCCGCCTCGCTAAGAAGAAGCCGGTGGTGGCGACCTGCGGGACTCTGGCAACCTCTGCCGCCTACATCGTTGCCCTCGCCACGGATCGGATCTTTGTCTACGGCAATACGATCACAGGCTCGGTCGGCGTGATCTTTCAGTGGGCGAACATGACCGAACTCATGAAGACGATAGGCATCCAATTCGAGGACGTGAAGAGCGGTTCACTGAAGGCTGTGCCAAGCCCTTTTGAGCCGACCACGGACGAGGCGCGCGAGGTCACGGAAGAGATGGTCGATGATGCCATGGACTGGTTCATCGGCTTAGTGAAGACCCGCCGCGAGGTTCGCCCCGATACGATCCCGGGGCTAACGGAAGGGCGGATCTATTCTGGCCGCCAGGCCGTCGAATACATGCTGGCCGATCAGATCGGCGACGAGCTCGCAGCGCGTACTTGGCTGGCTAAAGAACGCGGCGTCCAGCCTGGCTTGCGGGTCCGTCAATGGAAGCCCGCGACGGAAGAGAAGGGCTTCCTGGGGTTCGCAGCGGAGTCCTTCGTCTCAGCACTTGGGCTGCCCGGGGGCAACGTCGCCTCTCTTTTTGATGAGGCTACGGCGGTTCTCAAACTTGACGGTCTTGTCTCCGTTTGGCACCCTGCGGACAATTAGTGGGGCATGGATCGCAGCGTAGTGGGCTTGCGGTTCTTTTGGGGCGTGCCAATGATAAAATCCGAGTTGATTCAGCGGGTGGCCGCCGCCAATCCGCATCTGTTCCATCGTGATGTTGAGCGCATAATCAACATCATCCTCGATGAGATTACCGGCGCTCTGGCGCGCGGGGATCGTGTCGAGTTGCGCGGCTTCGGCGCTTTCACCGTCAAGCATCGCGCGGCGCGGCAAGGCCGCAACCCGCGGACAGGCGATGCGGTCTTCGTGGAAGACAAGTATGTGCCCTTCTTCAAGACCGGCAAGGAATTGCGCGAACGCCTCAATCCTAGCGACAACCAAGGTGGCGCGTAGATCGCGCCAACTGGATGAGGCCTGGATTGGGCGCTTGAGGAGCAAGACGTGACCCGGAAGCTCGTCCTCGGACTCGTTGTCATTCCGCTTGGCTTAGCGCTCATTGCGCTAGCGGTTGTCAATCGCGGGCCAGCGGAACTCATCCTCGATCCGTTTGGCGGTCAGCAAGGGTTCATGGTCGAGGCACCCTTGTTTCTCTTTCTACTTTGCGCTTTCGCGCTTGGCCTCCTGATTGGCGGTTTTGCCTCTTGGCTGAACCAGGGCAAGTGGCGCAAAACGGCCCGTGCGGAGGCACGCGAAGCGCGGGACTGGCGCCGGCAAGCAGATCGGTTGGAGCGGGAACTGGAATCCGTCCATGCCGCGCAGCAGCGCCCCCAGCTGCCCGCCCAATAGGGGCTTCTCGATGGATGTCCTGACCGTTTTTGGTCTCCTAGCTGTCACCGCGATGTTGGTCACCTACGCGTTGGAGGACCGGAGCCCTTGGTACATCCTCGCCTTCGCGTTTGCCTGTCTCCTCGGGTCGGCGTATGGCTTTTTGCAAGGCGCCTGGCCCTTTGGCGTTCTCGAGGCAATCTGGGCTGGGGTCGCAGCGTATCGTTGGCGCCAAAGGGTTGATCGGTAACCCCTATGTTGCGGTGCGATGGACTTAAGCGCCTGGATTTCATAGGGTGAGCGCCGCTTCGGGCCCCTGACCCGGCGACCCTCGTGTCACAACCATTTTGAAGAGTTCCCGTGACGGTCGAAGTGAAAATTTGTGGCGTGCGCACGCCTGCCATTCTCGATGCTGCGGTCTCGGCCGGTGCTAACTATGTTGGCTTTGTCTTCTTCGAGAAGAGCCCGCGTAATTTGGGGTTTGCCGAGGCGGCCGCCCTTGCGGCATCCGCGCGCGGACAGGCCAAGACCGTCGCCGTCGTGGTCGATCCTGACGATGCGCTGGTGGATCGGGTTGCCGCCGATGTCCGCCCTGAAGTGATTCAACTCCATGGTTCTGAGACGCCTGACCGGGTTGCCGAGATCAAGGCGCGGACGGGACTGGCCATTTTCAAGGCCGTACCGGTCTCAGAGCCTGCCGATGTGAAGACCGCGGCGCTCTATAATGGGATTGCCGATCAAATCCTGTTTGATGCCAAGGCGCCTGCGGACGCAGTGCTTCCCGGGGGCAATGGTATCTCGTTTGACTGGACCATTTTGGATCAAGCGTCTGGCCCCTTTGCCCTCTCTGGGGGGCTTAGTGCGGCCAATGTCGTGGAGGCAATCCGCTTGTCCGGAGCCACGCTCGTTGACGTCTCGTCAGGGGTCGAAACAGCGCCGGGTGAAAAAGATCCAATTCTTATAGCCAAGTTCATTCAGATGGCGCAGGGCGCCGCTACAGAGCAGAAGAAAGCATCATGACTACGATGACCGATGCCTTGAATACCTATCGCGGTGGCCCCGACGAGCATGGCCATTTCGGCCTCTTTGGTGGCCGCTTCGTCGCCGAGACGCTGATGCCGCTGATCTTGGACTTGGAGCAGGCGTACACCGACGCAAAGGCCGATCCGGCCTTCCAGGCGGAACTCGACGCGCTAAATGCGCATTACTCGGGCCGCCCAAGCCCACTCTATTTCGCGGAGCGGCTTACGGAGCATCTCGGCGGGGCCAAGATCTACTTTAAGCGGGACGAGCTCAATCACACCGGTTCCCATAAGATCAACAATTGTCTAGGGCAGATCCAGCTGGCCAAGCGGATGGGCAAGACGCGCATCATCGCCGAGACAGGCGCCGGTCAGCATGGCGTGGCGGTGGCCACCGTTGCCGCGCGTTTTGGGCTTCCCTGTGAGATTTACATGGGGGCCACCGATATTGAGCGGCAGAAGCCGAACGTGTTCCGCATGCGCCTGCTCGGCGCCAAGGTCAATCCCGTGACGTCGGGGTCCGGCACGCTCAAGGACGCCATGAACGACGCCTTGCGCGAATGGGTCGCGAACGTACACGACACGTTTTACATCATCGGCACCGTCGCGGGCCCGCATCCGTATCCCGCCATGGTGCGCGACTTCCAGTCCGTCATCGGCAAAGAGACGCGCGCACAAATGATGGAGCGCGAGGGCCGTTTGCCGGACACGCTGGTCGCGTGCATTGGCGGTGGGTCGAACGCGATGGGGCTGTTTCATCCTTTCTTGGACGACCGGTCCGTGGCGATTTACGGCGTTGAGGCCGGCGGTCATGGCATCGACGTGCCCAACGGTCACGCCGCCTCAATGACCGGGGGCGAGCCTGGCGTGCTGCATGGCAACCGCACCTATTTGCTCCAAGACGACGACGGCCAAATTCTTGAAGGTCATTCCATCTCGGCTGGGCTCGACTATCCAGGAGTTGGCCCCGAACACTCCTGGCTGAAGGACGCCGGGCGCGTCACCTATGTGGCTGTGACAGACAAACAAGCGCTTGAGGCCTTCCAGCTTTGCACCAAGCTCGAGGGCATTATCCCAGCCCTTGAACCGTCGCACGCGCTCGCCCACGTGCAGAAGCTCGCGCCGGAATTGCCGAAGGACAATCTGTTGGTCATGAACATGTGCGGTCGTGGCGATAAAGACATCTTTGCCGTGGCCGAACACCTTTCGATGGAAATGTAGGCGTGTCCCGGATCGATCAGACATTCGACAGGCTGAAGGCGGAAGGGCGTAGCGGACTCGTGACCTTTATCACGGCGGGCGACCCTGATTACGAAACGTCGCTGTCCCTATTGAAAGGCTTACCTGGTGCGGGAGCCGACATCGTTGAACTTGGCATGCCCTTTTCGGACCCCATGGCCGACGGGCCCGCGATTCAAGCGTCGTCCTTGCGTGCGTTGAAGTCTGGTCAGACCATGCGGAAGACCCTGGCCATGGTCCGGGAGTTCCGTACGGAGAACCAGAACACGCCTGTCGTGCTGATGGGCTACTACAATCCGATTTACGTCTATGGCGTGGACAGCTTTGTCGCGGATGCGAGCGAGGCGGGCGCCGATGGCTTGATTATCGTGGACATGCCGCCCGAGGAAGACGAGGAATTGCGTCCCGCCGCCGCCGAAAAAGGCCTAAATTTCATACGATTAGCAACACCCACGACTGACGAAAAACGACTTCCGGCTGTGCTCGCGAACACGTCGGGTTTTGTCTATTATGTGTCAATTGCTGGGATCACCGGCACAGCCGCGCCTGACATTTCTTCGGTGGGTGCGCATGTGACCCGCATTAAGGCTCATACCGACCTTCCCATCGCGGTTGGCTTCGGCGTCAAGACGCCAGAGCAGGTTCGCGATCTTGCTGCCCTCGCCGAGGGCGTTGTTGTCGGCTCGGCCTTAGTGTCGTCAATTGCGAGCACGCTTGATGAGAATGGGAAGGCGACGGCGGAAACGAAACCGAAGCTGTTGGGGCTTGTGGAGTATCTGTCAGAGCCTTTGCATCAGCGCGCCGAAGCCTCGGCTGTCTAGAACGGTAGCAGCGTAGAGAGTTGGACCCGTGAACTGGATCAATAGCGTCGTCAGACCAAAAATCCGCAGTTTCCTTCGCAAGAAGGAGATTCCGGACAATCTCTGGGTCAAGTGTCCCGAGACCGGCCAGATGATCTACTACAAGGATCTAGAGGCCAATCAGTTCGTTGTGCCCGGATCCAATTTTCACATGCGGATGACGGGCCCGGCACGATTGAAGGCGCTGTTCGACGACGGCAAATACGCCGCGCTGCATCTGCCGGATGTTCCTCACGATCCACTCAAGTTTCGCGACGAGCGGCGTTACTCAGACCGGCTCAAGGATGCGCGCAGCAAGACGGGGCTCAACGATGCCGTTCACTCGGGCATTGGCAAGCTTCACGGGGACACGGTTGTCGCCGCCGTGCAGGATTTCGACTTCATGGGCGGCTCGCTCGGCACGGCGGCTGGCGAAGCGATGATATCGTCCATGCGCGCTGCGTCGGTGCGCAACGTGCCATTCATCCTCTTCGCCGCCTCGGGCGGCGCCCGCATGCAGGAAGGCATCCTTTCGCTGATGCAGATGCCACGGACCACGGTAGCAGTCGAGGAGCTGCGTGAAGCCAATCTGCCCTACCTTGTGGTTCTCACAAATCCAACGACGGGCGGCGTCACTGCGTCTTACGCAATGCTGGGCGATATCCATATTGCGGAGCCTGGCGCGTTGATCGGTTTCGCAGGCCCGCGCGTGATCGAGCAGACAATTCGCGAGCAACTCCCCACGGGCTTCCAGCGTTCGGAATACCTCCTTGAGCACGGCATGGTCGACATGGTGGTCCACCGCCACGATCTGCGCGCCACGCTCGCGCGCCTGTGCAATCTGCTGCTCCACCGCCGCCTCGACGCGGCTGCCGAGGACCAGGTGAAGGCTCTGTCTCATCAGCCCTCCAATGGAGCCTTTGCGGAGGAACAGGCGACCGGCGAGGTCGAGGACAGCCCCGCAAAGCACAGTGGCAACGGTCTCGATGCAGGGGATCACGGAGAGTCCGAAACGGACGAGGTTTTGACGCAGGGCCCCTCCAATGGCGCTAATCAACAAACATCTCAGAATGCGTAGGCCGCCGCGCATAGGGCTGGCCCCTTCGACCAAGACCGGCCATGCTAGAGCCTTACAGGGCTAGATTCCGTCGATAAGGCCGTTTGAGGATTGACCACTCTTCCCGATAGCGCCCACAGCGTGTCCTCCGACCCATCGGAGGTCGTGAGCTCGACGGTTCTCGAGCGGCTGAAATCGCTGCACCCGCAATCTATCGATTTGTCATTGGGACGAATCGAGAGGCTTCTGGAGCGCCTCGGCAACCCGCAAGACAAGCTGCCGCCCGTGGTGCATATCGCCGGCACCAATGGCAAGGGGTCGACGCTGGCCTTTGTGCGCGCGATCTCCGAGGCGCTCTCGAAACGTGTGCACGTTTACACCTCGCCGCATCTGGTCGATTTCCACGAGCGTATTGTTCTGGCGGGTCCGCACGGCGCGGCACCCATTAGCGAAAACCGGCTGGTGGATTGCCTGGAACGCACCGAATCGGCCAATGGCGGTGCGTTGATTACGCTGTTCGAGATCACGACCGCTGCAGGCTTCTTGGCGTTTTCAGAAGCGCCGGCCGACCTCCTCTTGCTTGAGACGGGGCTCGGTGGTCGGCTCGATGCGACCAACATGGTGAAGAAGCCGGCGCTCACGATCATTACGCCAATCGCGATCGATCATGTGTCGTTCCTAGGCAGTACTCTTGACAAGATTGCCGCGGAGAAGGCCGGCATCCTCAAGCCCGACGTGCCGTGCGTGGTGGCGCGCCAGGAGCCTGAGGCCCTTGAAGTCATTGAGGCGCGCGCGGCGGAGATCGGCGCACCGCTCCACGTCGCCGGCCGTGACTTCGACGCTTACGAGCAGCAGGGCCGGTTAGTCTTTCAGACAAAATCCCGTCTGCTCGATCTACCCCTGCCGCGCATGGCCGGCCGGCATCAGTTGGAGAATGCCGGTGTGGCAATTGCCGCGGCCAGCGTTGTCTTCGGCGACGAGCTCTCTCAGAGCGCAATCGAGGGGGGCGTCACAAGCGCCTATTGGCCGGGGCGTCTTGAACGCCTCGCTGTCGGCGCACTTCATGCCTACGCGAGCGAGGGCACCGAGATCTGGCTCGATGGCGGACACAACGAGGCGGGCGGTCAGGCGGTCGCTAACGCGCTTGCGGAGCTCGACGAGCGTGTGCCGCGGCCGGTTCACGTCATTTGGGGCATGATGGATACGAAAGACGCCCAGCGCTTCATTGCGCCATTTAAGGGGATCGTCGAGCGCATCTACACTGTGCCGATCCCAGGCGAGCCAAATGCATTTGACGCGGCTCCTCTGGCGGACATCGCCCGCGGCGCTGGATTTGACGCGCTGCCGGCGAAGAGCATCCAGGAAGCCTTGCAGCGATCCGCATCAGGGCAAGAGCCAGCGCGTATCCTGATCTGCGGCTCGCTCTACCTAGCGGGACACGTTCTCAAGCTTCATGCAGGATAGTAATTCCGGGCGTCCCTAGACGACCAGGTTTGGGCGTCCTGACCCTTAAGCGACACCGTCCACAGCGCCACCGATCCAGGCCGCGAGCTGATTCTTCGGGTAAGCGCCCCGAAGCGTATCGACGACCTCGCCATCTTTGAAGATGATGAGCGTGGGAATGGCGCGCACATTGTACTTAGCCGGCGCATCCGGATTCTCATCGATATTGAGCTTCGTGATCTTGACCTTGTCGCCGAGGTCTTGAGCGATCTCTTCGAGGGCAGGCGCGATCTGACGGCACGGGCCGCACCACTCGGCCCAAAAGTCCACCACAACTGGCGTCGAGGACTTGAGAACCTCTGCCTCGAATGTGTCGTCTGAAACCTTGTCGGTCGCCATCGATCCTCTCTCCTCATGGCCGGCCGGACGAGCCGGCTGGATTAGTCTTTCGTGCAGGGAACCTAGGTGCGCCCCCCATGGGCGTCAAGACCAGCGCGGGCTTGCAAAACGCGGCGTTCCGCCGTCTCAAGCAAAGTTGAAGGGATCTCCATGAGCCGGGGCCCGTCGGTCCAGAGCAGGGCGGCGCGAACCGGTTTACCAGGGAACAGGGACCGAAGTGCCAGCCTGTAGGCTGCAAGCTGTCCTACGTAAGCGGGTGCCGCGTCTTCCGGTCTGGTAGGGGGCGGGCGGTTGGTCTTGTAGTCCAGGATCAGCAAGCTGTCTTCCAGGATGGCGAGACGGTCGATCTGTCCCTCGATATCGAAGGCCCCATCACCCTCGCCGATCCGAGCCACAACGGGCACCTCGGCGAGGCTCGTAGCCGTAAAAAGTGGCGCGAATTCTGGGTCGCTTACGATAGCGAGAGACTCCGAAACAATTGCTGCCCGCTCTTCCGCCGAGAGCAGCTCGCCCCGCGCCAGAACAAAGCGCTCCGCCGCGGGCCGCCGATCGTTCTGCGGGACCTCAGGCAGATGCTGAAGAAGCGAATGGATCAGACGCCCGCGCAAGAAGCGCATATCTTCGGCAAGCGCATTGGGACCAAGCGGTGGCTGCTCCGCTCCGAAAGAGGTGTCGCCGGTGGCGTTTTGGGCGAGCCGCGAGGGTGAGAGCTTCGCGCCAGGCCGCTCAAGCGGGGCTGGCGTCCGTGCCCAAGCGGGTAACGGAGATGACGCTCCATGCGAAGATACGGCTTTGCCCTGGCGGGGCGGCGCTTCCTGTGGGCAAGACAGGCGCCGGACGTTGCGACCTTGCGCATCTTCTTGCAGGCTCAGAACTGGGCCTAGACCCCGGTCGATCAAGTCGTACCAGCAGCCCTCGTTTCGCTGCCGGATGCCCTGCCAGCCGCAAACATAGAGGCGGTCCTCGGCACGCGTCATGGCCACATAGAGAAGCCGTCGGTATTCCTCCTGCTCCCCTCGCGCTACGTCCAACTTGGCGCTCGCCAGTCCCGGGACGCCAGCGTGTCCGGCTGGCGTCCAGAGCAGATGTTGTGGATCGCCTGGGACACCGCCGGCACGCGGGGCGAGGTAGACTTGTGGACCCTGATTGCGTGACACGGAACAGGTGTCCGGCATGATCACAATCGGCGCCTGAAGGCCTTTCGCCCCATGCACCGTCATGATGCGCACCTCATCCCTGTCCTGATCCATATCGCGCTTGACGTTGATGTTTCCCTCGCGCAAGGCAGCGACAAAGCCCTGTAGCGACGTGGCCTCTTCCCGTTCGTAAGCCAGCGCTGCGTCCATGAACTCATCGACGGCCTCTGCCGCCTCGGGGCCAAGCCGGGACAGTATGCGTTTGCGCATCTTCATCGACTGCGCCCCCAGCAGGCCTGCGTAGAATTCGAAGGGCGGGAGCATGTCCGCCTGGATCAGAAGGGCGCGCAATTCCGTTGCCGCTTCGGCATACCGGTCATCACTTTCTGCCTTTGCAAGAAGCGCGGACCAGAGCGAGCCCGTGCGGCCATGGGCCAAATCGAAGAGTGCCGTTTCATCGAGTCCGAACAACGGACTACGAAGGACGACGGCGAGTGCCAAGTCATCCTCAGGCATCAGCAGGACGTCTGCCAGGGCCAAAAGGTCCTGCACCGCGAGTTGCTCAAGCAGGTACATCCGATCGGCCCCGGCCACCGGTATGCCGGCCCGTTTCAGGGCACGGATCATGGGTGCGGTAAAGGGTTCGCGCCGGCGGACGAGCATGAGAATATCGCCGGCGCGGATTGGCCGGCCCTGCGATTCAAGAATTTCGCCCGTACTCAGCCATTGTCCGATCTGCGCCGCGATGCGCTGGCACAAAGCCTCGAGCGCATCGGCGCCACTTTCGTCCTCGGTCCACGGCTCAAACGGCGCGCTTGCCGTCGGCGGCTCCGTCGTTTCTACGTCCCAGAGTTCGACAAGGCCTGCCTGGCTCTGGCGGGCGGCATAGTGCTGGATCACCGTATCGTCGAGGAAGGTTAGCCCCCGCGCCGCATCATCCTGTCCGAAGACCCGGTCGACGGCCTCCAGCACCGGCACGGTCGATCGAAAAGAGACGTTGAGCGGAACATCACTCCACGGCATTTCCACTGCCTTTGCAGCGGCGCGAAAGTGACGTCCCGTCTCACCGAAGCGCTCAGGATTGGCACCCTGGAAGCTGTAGATCGATTGCTTCTCATCGCCCACGGCGAAGAGAGTGCGTGGCTGCGGCCGAGCGCTTTCGCCAGTGAAGAACTCGTCCGCGAGCGCTTGGACGATCAACCACTGTTCGGGATTCGTGTCTTGAGCCTCGTCGACCAGGATGTGATCGATGCCGCCGTCGATTTTGTAGAGCACCCAGGCTGTGGCATTGCTGCGCGACAGAAGGGCTAGCGTCTTGACGATCAGATCGTCGTAGTCGAGCGCCGCGTCGCGCTGCTTGGCATGCGCATAGGCGGTTTGAACGGCGTCCGCGAAAGTCAGTACCGCCCCGGTTGCCTCCACTACTCGTAAGTGAGCAAGGTCCGTTTCAAGCCGCAGCCACTCGGACTGCGCTCCGGCGAGAGCTTCAGCGGTGTCGAAGGATTTTCTCTTCACGCTGGCGCTACAAAGTCTCGATCGTGATTTGCCGTCTTGCGTCAGGAAAACCGGCTTAAAGGCTGAAGCACGGGCCTGTCCATCCAAACGTCTAGCGGTCCGAAGCGCGTTCGAGGCCCGTTCGTCGTCTTTCGTGCTCGCAAACTCTACAAGTGCCGCGAGCGCCGCATCGATCTGTTCGTCTGTCAGGACGGAGGCCTGAGCCGCGATTAGAGAGTCTTCCTCCGCTTCAGCAACGCCGAAGAACGCCCTGAGGGCCGCGGTCTCAGCCTCCGGCCAGTGCGTGGCCGAGACGCGTTCCAGATGAAGGCCAACAATGCGTGCAAGCTCAGCGCGTTTCGCAAGGATCGCCCCCACGATATCGCGGAACTGATCTTCACTGGTCAAGGACACGACCTTTGCAAGAGCGCTACCCAGTTGAGTGTTAGGGTTATCCGCTGCCGCAACCGCAACACGGTCGAAGGCTTCATCGCGCGCGCGCTTGGCAGTTGCTTCATCGAGCACGGCGAAGTTCGGCGGCACATTTGCTTCCAATGGGAAGCGCTGCAGGAGTCGCTCACAAAAGCCGTGGATCGTGTAGATCTTTAGCCCGCCCCGCGCCTCGAGCACGCGTGCGAACAGCCGCCGCGCGGCCTGCATATCCTTCTCGTGGAAAGGTTCGCGGAGCAGAGCGCTAAGCTCCTCGCGCAGATCTTCTTCAGGCGCAAGCGCCCAGCCCGATAAGGTCTTCAGTAGGCGGTTCTGCATCTCTGCGGCAGCCGCCTTGGTGTAGGTGAGACACAAGATGCTCTCGGGGCTCGTTCCAATCAACAACAGCCGCAAGAAGCGTTTGATGAGCACGGCGGTCTTGCCGGTACCGGCATTCGCGGAGACCCAAACGGAGGCCGTCGGTTCTGCAGCGCGCACCTGGTTCGCGTCGGCAGTCTCGACGAGTTCGGATGGCTTGGTCATCAGAGCTCACCCTCGGTCAGCCATTCGGAAACCCGAGCGAGGTGTGCGTAGTCGTCGAACCGGTATGCAGAGGCGAAGGCGGCACCTGCGCGTCTCTTGACCTCGTAGGGTGTGTCAGGATCGCTGTAGTGGGCGATAAGCGCTTCGAGCCGTTCAAGAGCCAGAGCCGCGAGCACGCCGGGATCCTCTTTGCTCGCATCCTGTTGTTCACCACCCTCGCCACGGCCTGAGGCTCCGATATAGACCAGGCCGCGCACGTCGCGGGTTCCGAGGTCGCCGAACCCGCCATCCTGTGCGATCGCTGCCTCTAATGGCAATTGCGGGCGGTACAGGTCCTTCACATGTTGAGCACTTGGAGGGGCGCCCGTCTTGTAGTCGTAGATCACAAGCGTGCTGTCGTCCGACACGTCGATACGATCGGCGCGCGCCGTAAGGAAAAAGCCCGAGGAGAGTGTGAGTGCGCCCGAGACTTCGGGATGGGACCGCTCGACGCCCGCGCGGCGCGCAGGTTCTGTGGCGGCGAACCACGCGGCAAAGCGCTGGAAGCTTGGGCGCCAGAATGCGTGCAGGCTCGGGTCGTCAGCCAGCGTCGCAAAGACCGAGTCCCCAATCCCGTTCAGCACAGCTTCGATGTCGCGTGGGAGCGTGTCGGGATACGTCTCTGTGAATTGGCGCAGGATCATGTGGATGATAGAGCCGCGCATTGACGCGTCAGGAGCGGCACCCAGGGGTGATAAGGGGCGCAATCTCAGAACGTGCCGTGCATAGATCTCGTACGGATTGGCAATCCAACGCTCGACTTGCGTAACGCTCAGGCTTTGCGGTCTTGCGGCGACCGGGGGACACGGTCGCGGCGGTTTGGAGGGCGCGAAGCGCTCGATAGTATCCCGATCTCGTGCCCAGGCGACCCAGTCCTCACTGGGGGCGAGGGCTGCGTCGAGCCCCGCTGCATCGACAATTGCGCGAAGCCGCTGAAGCCAACGGGAGGGCACGGTGGGCACGCCCTCGACCTTCAGGGCACGGCTCAATACAACGGCCTTTGCGCCAAGGGCCTGCGCGAAGTCATGGGCAGAAAGACCGATGCGGCGCTCCGGGGACGAGAGCCCAAGCTCTTCGCGCATCGGACGGCTGAGCCATGGATCTGTTTCCTGCAGCTTCGGCCAACTGCCTTCATTAAGCCCGCCAAGAACCATGAGATCGGGCTGCTGGAGGCGTGCTTCCATCTGACCCCAGATGGAGAGCCTTGGATGGGCGGGGCGCGAGGGGCGTACGGCATGGCCTGCCAGGAGCGTACGGTAAAGCGAGGGGTAGCTGCGCGCGGACACCGCAAGACCGCCACCGTCTTCGATCAGCCGAGATAGGAGCACCGTTAGCGCCTCGCCAGCGTCACCGGCCCAAATCGGAACGCTGCCTGTCTCATCGCGCGCAAGAGCCTCGGCAGTGGCCGCATGGGCCTGAACGAGGGCTGCCGCGTTACACGCAGCGTCGCCCGCGAATAGGGCAACCAACGGCGCAAACGCGGTCTGAAGTCTTTCGATAAGCTCGAGCGCGGCGCTGCGTTCGGACGGCGTCTCCGGCGCCTTATCGTTCTGACGTCGGAGGGCTTTGGTCGCGCTTGCGAGGCCACGTCCGAGCGGGTCCTCCCGGAAAACCGCACGCTCCAGGACGCGCGCTACGCGCCGGATTTCCCCGGCCGGTTTGCCAAGCCGCGTCAGCGGGTGCTTGAGCAAGGCCATAATGTCGACCGGCTCGAAATCGCTTTCGACTGCCGCGAGCACAAGGTCGAGGAAGGCGCCCGGCAAGGTGCGCTGGACAGGAGTCCCGGCCGAGTCGTCTATGGAGAGGTTGAAGTCTTTCAAGCGGGCCGCCACACGCCGAGCCAGCTCGCGATCCGGGGTCACGAGGGCGGCGGTTTTGCCCGGCTCCTCGATACACCACCGCAAGATAAGAGCGATGACTTCGGCTTCGTCATGGGCAGTCGGACTTTCCAAGAGGCTCAGCCCCTCAAGCGCCAGTACGAGGTCCGAATCCGGACTGTCGGCTGCCGGGTCAAACGCGCGAAGCCAGCGTTCCGTCGTCTCGGCGGGACGCAGCGTCTCGCTCGCGAGCCGCAGTCTGGCCTCCGCGGCGGCGTCCGGTCCGCTGCCTGGAACAAGGGCGACGTCGTCCCGCGTCGCGCCGAGTTTCTTCAGGAGCTCAGCCATGCCTGCTTGCGGATGCTCTGGATGGTGACCAAGCGTGTCCCAGCTCTCTGCGTCGAGCGCCAGGTCCAGACCCGGAAGGATCACGGCACCGTTCGGGAGGTGCGCAATCGTCTTCAGAAGCCGTGCGGTGGCGGGGACGGAGCCGGTAGAACCGGCAGCGATGACAGGGTGGGGCGATCCGGCCGCAAGGCGTTCGGTCTCTTGCGCCATCAGCAGATTCCGCCGCTCCACCGTCGAGACCAGGCCGATCTCTTTTAGGTATGCCGGCCACTGTTCGGTGACGATGGAGAGGAACGCCACTGTCTCCGCCCAATGCGCGGCGAGGTCCTCGGGGACGAGTTTCTGCAGGGCCCGGAGATCGACCTCTTCAGACTGAGCGCTATCCATCAGCGTCACGAGGTCGGACGCAAGGCGGGCGGCTTGCGCGGCAGTCACGGGCAGCGGGGCCTCAAGCCCGGCGGGCCCTGCGTCCCCCGCGCCACGGGACCACGCCAGGATCATGCGCATCAGCGCAATCAGACGCGCTGTTGGCTCGATCGCCTGCGTACCCAATCTGCTGTCTATGGCAGCAAGCTGCTGGGCGTCCAAGATCAGCGCTTCGTCTTCGTCGGCGTGTCCTAGAGCCAAGATACGGGGCAGCAGCATGGCTTTGCCGCCGGACTCTGTCAGAAAGGCTTCGCGCAACGTCCGTGCTGCGCGCCGTGTAGGGAGGTAGATCGTCGTCAGTGGTAACTCAAGCGGGTCCGGCTTGGGGCCGCCCCGCTCCGGCAAGTCGCCAGCGAGAATGGCTCTTGCCAGGGTCGTAAGGAAAGGCGCCGAAGGCGGGACGGTGTAGAGGCGGGGCTGTGCGCGGGGCTCAGGCACGCTTCCTTCTCATGCGCCTTCGTGCTCGAACGAAGCCTCGGCTTCTTCGAGCGCCTCGGGCGTTCCCACATGCATCCAGCGGCCGTCAAGGCGCACGCCGAAAAGGCGGTCCTCCTTAAGCGCCCGGTCCCAAAGCACATTCAAAGAGAAGGGGCCCTCCGGCGCATCTTCAAAAAACGCCGCGGTGCAAAGCGACACGCCGGCGAAGGCAAAAGGCACGACTTGCCGCTCGCCGCGCCTGGAGATGCGCCCTTCAGGTCCCATGTCAAAGTCGCCACGGCCGCTATAGCCGATGCTCGTCGATAGCGGTGCGAGCAGCAGAAGGCAGTCCATCTGCGTTGGGTTCCAGTGGCGGATCATCTGTGGCAGCGCGGGCGTCACCCCTTCGCTCCAAACCGAATCCGAATTGAGGATGAAGAACGGCCCATCACCGAGCAAAGCGAGCGCTTTGGTCGCGCCGCCGCCCGTATCAAGCAGCTGATCGCGCTCGTCCGAGATGACAGTCTTTGGTCCGCGGTCGGCGCGCGCTGCCATATGGGCTTCGATCTGTTCCGGCAAGTAGTGGACGTTCACCACCGCTGTCTCGACACCCGCGCCATGCAGACGATCGAGCACGTGGTCGATCAAGGTTCGGCCCATCAGCGGCACAAGAGGTTTCGGAATCTTGTCGGTGATGGGACGCATGCGCTCGCCGAAGCCGGCAGCGAGCACCATTGCTCTGTGAACAGAAGTCATCGTTGCGCCCCTCTAGAGCGACTTAGGCGGCAGCTCTTCCGCAGAGGGGAAGAACCGTGTGTAGAAATTGCGCAAATCTCCGAGCGCCGGATGGGCGAGATCCCGTTCCAGATAGCGTGCCACTCGGGGCATGTGTGCGAGGTAGTCACGTTTGCCATCGCGCTTGGCCAAGCGCGCAAATATACCGAGGATTTTCGAATTCCGTTGAGCGCCAAGCGTGGCGTAAAGCGTTCTAAATGCATCGCTTGAGAAAGCCCCACCCCGCGCCGTACGGGCGGCACAGTAGCGGTCGAGTTCAGACCGTTCAAGCGCCTCGGGCACGTCAAGTCGTGCATCTTGAAGCACCGATACAAGGTCATAGGCGAGCGGACCGTAAAGCGCGTCCTGAAAGTCCAGGAGGCCAACACTCCGAATACCCTGTCGCCCTGGGATACACATGAGATTAGGGGAATGAAAGTCCCTGAGTACCCATCCACCATCGGCCTCGGCCGCAGCCTCCAGATGGGGGCGCCAGAGCGTTTCGAACTCGGCGCGCACGTGGTCGGGCAGGTCACGTCCATGCGTGGCCGGCCAAAGCCACTCCACGATCAGCGACGCCTCGATCAGCATAGCCTCCGCATCAAACTGAGGAAGCGCGTAGGCGCTGCTCCCTACGACGGGGAGCGCAGGATCGGGCGGCACCTCGCTTAAGGCCAGAAGCACATCGACAGCCTTGCTCCAAAGTTCCGTTTGGCTCATCCCGCGTGCCATCGCCGTTTTGAAGACAGCGTCACCGAAGTCTTCAAGCACGATGAATCCCCGATCGAGATCGAAGGCCAAGATCTCGGGGGCAGAGAAACCACGGGCTCGTAATGCCTCGGCAACGGCGACGAACGGTTTGACGTCCTCGGCTAAGTGTACCAGCGCGCTATAGGGTTTGCCGTCTCGGATCGGCGGTCCATCGGGTTGCCGCGGCGCGTTCATGAGCACAGCCTGCCGGTCCGGGAGTAGAAGCCGCGCATAGCCACGCGCGGAGGCATCGCCCTGGAGATAGCGTGCGTCGGCCTCCGCAAAGGCCGTGTCCTCGAGAAAGGCCGCCATCGCCTGAAGCCGAAGCAGCCTTCCCGCCCAGCTCCCGTGCCCGGTCAGCACGAGCGCGCGTGTCTCGGATTCCCGCGTTTCATCGAAGACGATGTCGAGCCGGTCCTTGGGGAGCCAGCCGGTAGCACGTTCGGGCCACTCAATGAGCAACGCGCCGTCTACCAGCGCATCGTCCAGACCGAGTTCCTCGAGGTCACCGTCGTCAAGCCGGTAGAAGTCGCAGTGGCTGAGGGAGAGGCGGGGCGTATCGTAGCGCTGGATCAATGCGAAGGTCGGGCTTGGGACCTCACTGCCGCCATCGAAATGGCCAACCAGCGTGCGCGCCAGTGTCGTCTTACCGGCGCCCAGCGGGCCCGCCAGCGTCACCACATCTCCGGTTTTGAGGGTGAGCGCGATCCGGCTTGCGAGACGGTCAAGACGGTCCAGATCGACGCCGTCAAGCCGCCAGATTTCGCTCATCCGGCGCTTGTGGCCCGCATGGGACCCGCTTCCATGTCGGGCGTTTCCAGATCCTGGGTCAGCGGCAGGAGCACGGTGAAGCGCGAGCCCCGGCCTGCCGCACTTTCAAGCGCGACAGTGCCGCCATGCAGCTCAGCAAGGCTCTTAACGATGGACAGACCGAGCCCCGCGCCGCGGTGGCGGGACCCTTGCGTCCGGCTTTCAAAACGGTCGAACACGGTGTCGTGGAAGTCCTCTGGTACCCCGGGGCCCTCATCCTCAACAGAGAAGGCTAGCATCGCTCCATCGCGCCGGCAGGTCAGCCGGGCAATGGAATTCGGCTCCGAGAAGCCGATCGCGTTTGACAGGAGATTATAGAGGATCTGGGTGACACGGCTAGCATCTGCGACCACCTCGTCGACCCCGTCTTCGATCTCGATTTCCAGTTCGACATCGTTCTGCTTCAGCCGCTCTTCGACACCCTGCCGCGCGGCCTCGATGATCGACGAAACGCGTATGGGTGCCAACTGGAGCCGCAGTGACCCCGCGTCAATCGTCGCGAGATCCAGAATGTCGTCCACGATGGCCCGTAGTGTCGTGCCGGAGGCAAGGATGTCGTCGACATATTCGCGCTGCTTCTCCGTTAAGGGCCCAAAGACTGGCTCAACGAGCATCTGTGCAAAGCCGAGCATGCTGTTAAGTGGCGTCCGCAATTCGTAGGACACGTGTGAGACAAAATCGCTCTTGAGGCGGTCCGTCGTTTCCAGGGCCTCATTCTTCTCGATGAGCGCGCGCTCGGCGCGTTTTGAGTCGGTGATATCCGAATAGGTCAGAAGTGTTCCACCATCGGGCAGGGGAAGGGCTGCATAGGTGAGCACCATGCCGTCGGGCCGATCGAGCTCTCCTTCGTAAGGACGGCGCTCGGCGACGATGGACGTCACGATGGCCCGCGTATGCTCCCAGGCGTCCGGCTCGTTGTAGAGAAGGCTGCACCAGGCGGTGACTTCGTCCACATGCGGTTCGGTGTCGAGGAGCTTGGGTGTTAGACACCAAATGGCGGCAAAAGCGCTGTTGTAGAGACGCAAGCGACCGTCGGAACCAAATACGGCGACGCCTTCCCGCAGTGTGTCCAACGTTTCGCGTTGCACTTGGCTCAACGCATTGTAGCGGCTCTCCAGAGCAATGTGCTCCGTGACGTTCTCGTAGAGATATGTCACGCCGCCATCGCTGTTGGCGTCCGCGATGACGTGAAGCATGCTGCCGTCCGGCAAATGCCAGCGGTCTTCAACCTGCTTGTCGGTCCCGTAGACGGACATCCAGTCCGTTTTCCAAGCGCGGTACTCGGCACGTTCCTCTAACCGCCGAGCCTGACGCAAACGATCGAGGATCTCGCCATCGCGCGGCCGCGTGTCGAGCCATTTGGTATCCAGCTGCCAGAGGTCAACATAGGCTTGGTTGTAGTGAGAAAGTCGCTGTCTAGCATCGAAGACGGCGAAGGCTGTGGCTAAGCGATCGAAGCTGCGGAAGTGCGTATCCAGCAAGGCCTGAGTCTCGGCGTTGTCTCGTTCGTCCTTCTTGGCTTCGTCCAAGAGGGAGCGCAGCCCCGCGACCTGTTCTTCGAGCTCCTTGTGCTTCGCCGAAAGCTCGGCGAGCTCAAGCCGCTGTCCAGCGATGTCACGCACTTTCAGCACGAGCGTATGTCCGGCTGTTCGCCCGTCCGCCTCCACATAGCGACCACGCTTTGTGCACAGCATCAGGTTGAAGGGCTCGCCGTGTTCAGCGAGCTCTTTCATAGCGCCCTCTAGGTCCTTGGCCGAGTCGGCATCGAGCCATTGCTCAAAGGCCAGGAGGCGCGCCCCATCACGCGGAACGCCGAATTTGCCAGGCAGGTTTGACACAAGAAGATCGGGCTTAGCCGTTTCACCCAGCGTCAGCAGCGCTTGCGGTTCAGCAGCAAGCACGGTCTCAAGCGTGTTCTCGCTCAGGGCGAGCTGCTCAGCTTCGGCTGCGGCTGTCGCCTCGCGCAGCCGGGCACGCTTGATCGCGCGTAGACAGACGATTGCCATTCCGATGGCGAAGATGATGATGCCGAGGTCGATTCCGAGCTTCAGCAGCAGCGCCGGGTCGAGAGAGCCGTCCTGCGCGACGGCGATGTCGAGGGAAAGCATCCATGCGGGGACCGAATAGGCAAGAACGCGAGCCAGCGCCCCTGGCCACCTTGAGCCAGGCGTTGTCTCCCGATTGCTGGTCCGCATCATCCCCCTCGCTTCGTGCCGCCGTTGTGATGCTGAACGTCCGGCGGCAGCGCCATCTACGCCGCATGTGATGGTGCCCTTGCAGAATCAAAACGGGTGCGTCTGAAACGTGCCGCAGAAATGACGCAGAACCGAATTGGCGAACGCCGGCCGCAAAGGCGAATCACCTTGAGACTACCTGCTTCGGGGACTCTTGCCCACCGCCGAAGGCCCTTTGATTAGCCCGGAAGAGACCCTTCTGCGGGCTTTAAGGCCTTGGGCAGCCGGTCACTGCCCGATACTCGGGTCCATGCTCGGGTCGAAGGGCAGTTCATCGAGATGCTCCACATATTCGAGTGGATCGAAGGGCAACTTGGATAAGTCCATCTTTGGGTTCCCAAGGGCTTCGACCTCTGGTGTGGCATTCGCGATTCCGGTCCACGGCACACCGAATTTCTCTTTGTTGTTCGGGTACTTCTTCATCCACAGCTCGTGACGAAGGCGCATCCGGTTGAAGGGGCTCTTCAAGTGGATGAGGTTCGTGAGCATCGGCGTTTTCTCCCGGGGGTCGGCGGGAAGGAAGTAGAAGGCTGCCGGAATACCGCTGGCCTCACCGACAGGATCCGGTGAAATCCAGTGCCGCTTGTAGTTGCCCTTCACCGTCGCGCCGAGCTTTGGCCCAGCGTAGATGAACACGAAGTCGCGACGACTATTGGTGTCTCCCTTGAAAAGAAGCGCAGTTTGATCCACGCCGTCGATGACGCGGTCCGTCGGAATGAACTGCTTCGCGTCTGCAAGATTCGCAAAAGTGGTGAAGAGGTCCACTTCGTGAATGATGTCGCCGACTTGCTGCCCGGGCTTGATCACGCCGGGCCACCACGCCATTGCGGGCACCCGGACGCCGCCTTCTAGGAAGTCGCCCTTGCCGCCGCGGAAGATCGTTTCGGCCATGCCGATACCAGGCGGCGGGTTGTGGGACATGGGCCCGTTGTCGGCCATGGCGACGACGAGCGTGTTGTCCGCTATGTCCAACTCCTCAAGCTTGGCAATGAGCTTTGCGATGAACGGATCGATGTTGCACTGAAGACCGTCTTGCAGAAGGCTTCGCGCGACCGCGCACTTGTTCGGATTCGGCAGGAAGCTGGCGAGGTTTGGCCAGTTGGCGATGTAGAAGGGCTTCTCCTCCTTCACGCTCTTCTCAATAAACGCAAGCGTGCGCTTCTGTGCCTCTGGGTCGATCTTCATATAGGTGTCGTGGGAGTTGTCGCCCCACTGTTTCGTTTCCCCGCCCTTCTCGCCTTCGGCAATCATGACCCAACCTTTGGTCACAAAGCTGTCGTCGAGCTTGTAGGGGTCCTTTGGCAGCATGTCCTCATGCAGACCGATCGAGGCGTTCGCGCCTTCTGCGAGCTTCGTGTTGAGGGAGAGGATTTGGTTGTAGCCTGTAAAAAAGGCTTCATCGAAACCCTGATTATGCGGGTAACTCTCCTCGATATCGCCGAGATGCCACTTGCCATAAAACGCTGTGTTGTATCCGGCCTTGGAGAGGACCTCGGCCATGGTCACTTCCTCGCCGCGCATACCATGGCTCTCCAGCAACATGCCGATGTTATACATGCCGTTGCGAATCGGATGACGTCCGGTGACGACGGCGGCACGGCTCGGCGTGCAACCAACCTCCGTATACATACGGGTAAAGAGAATGCCCTCTTGCGCGAGACGATTGATATTGGGTGTCGTCAGGCCACGCACTTTCTGAATCGCGGGGATGCCGACATCGCCAAAAGCGGTGTCGTCCCACATGATGTGAATGATGTTGGGCGGACGGCCGTGCTTCTCCTTCAATTCAGAGAGCTTCGCGCGAAGCGCGGTGTCCTCGGCGGCCCACTCTTCGCCGTGCTGCGCCTCCAGCACGTAGTACTCCGCATCGTGAACGATCTTGTCTTGTGCCACCGCAGGAACAAGGTTGTAGGTCAGAGCTAGGGCGGCTGTTATCGCGACAACCACGGTATGGCGAAAGCGCCGGCTGCATGCGCGGCGCGCTAGGGTAATCGCTGGTGTGACCTGATATTTGGTCATGTCTCCTCCACGAAGGGGCTTCCGGGCCCACATCTGTTAAACTGGGTTCGGAATGTTGAAACAGGCGACTTCCGCGTGACGGAAACCACCAATGATAGGGCTGAAGCCAGCATACTGCTGGGGCCCGCGGACCGTGATCGAAATACCGCAGGCGTCGATGAGGCCGGCGTTAGAAACTCAGCGTACTTTCAACTTTCGCTGCAGGCTGAGTTCTCCGACATCGATCATCTGTGCATGGCGATTAGCGACTGGAACCTGGATTTTCGCCCTCTTGGCCGTCCTGAGGGCGCGACGCGGCTTGCACGTCTTGTGCAGGCTCAGGCCGATCGCGTCCATTATGGCTATGCGCGATGTCTGCTCAATCTGGAGCAGCGTGGCGCGCCGCCACCACAGTGCGTTACGTTTGGCGTACTGGAAGACACCGTTCGACGTTTATGGTGGCGCGGGCAAGATATTGATAGTGCAACCATAATTGTATTTCCGTTCGGCGGGGAGTTGCATAGCATTTCCGGCGCAGACTTCGGCGTGCACACTGTCTCGGTTCATCTAAGTCTTATCGAAGAGCTCTGTGTGCGTCTGAGACTGGACGCCATGCCCGGCTTCGGACCGCCCGAAACATTTCAAGCCAACGCCCAGACACTCCGGTTTTTGCGGTCCGAGTTGATCCGACTTGCCGCGTCAAGCAGCCCCTCAAGAACGGTGCATGCAAGACCCATAGCGGAGGCTTTTGTGAGGGCTTGGAGCAATGCCGCCCACCTAACGCCACGTGCGAAGGAACGCTCTGGATATGCGCGGACGATGCGCATTGCGTTGGAACGGATCGATGCGCCTGACTGGCTTGCGCTCACTCCGGCAGATTTGTGCGACCATATTGGCGTCGCCGAACGCACCCTGCAGAATGCCTTCAGGGACCGATTTGGAACCACGCCCGCTGCCTTTCTCAAGGCAAAGCGTCTCGCTGCCGTGCGCGCGGCGTTAAGGGACCGCGACGATGGTCCAGCAGTCGGGGACATCGCCGCTGACTATGGGTTCTGGCACACAGGGCAATTCGCGGCGGACTACCGTCGTGCCTACGGGGAGCTGCCGTCCGAAACCCTCTCGCGCCCGAGAGCGCGCGCCCCAAGACGATAAGAGCACGTGTAAGCGTCTGCATTTGCGGTTTTTCGATCACAATCCCCACGGCATCTGACTATGGTCCTGGGAATTATCCGGATGAGGATCTCCTTGGGCTGGAGATGAAGGAGTGCAGCATGACCCCCAGAAGAGCAGGTAGGCAAAGAGTGACCCGGCAACGTGTATCGACGTGGGCTCTTGGGTTGCTATTGGCCGCAATTGGAATGGCATTGGGATTAAGTGCTTCGGCGCCTGCCCAAGCAGCAGAGTCAGAAATCGTCCATGATGCCGAGTTCTACATTCTCAAAGCGCAGAACGGCGCCGAGTGGGCGGAGCAAGACAAAGAGCTCGACGAAAAACTCGCCGCACTCGAAGAGAAGTTCGGACGTCCACCGAACATCGTTTACATCCTTTGGGACGACACGGCATTCGGTGCCGTCGGCTTTCCGGCGCTGCAAAAGAACTTTGGCTAAACGACGCCAAATCTTAACAAGATGGCCGCGGAAGGGATTAACTTTACGCGCATGTACACCGAGCCGTCCTGCACGCCGACGCGGGCAGCGGTTCTCACCGGCCGTCATCTGGTTCGCCACGGGATGGGTGTCGTCGGCATGCCCCATGAGTTTTCGGGGCTAAGGGAAGAAGAGGTCACTATCGCAGAGGTGCTGTCGAAAGCCGGTTATGCGACCGGGTTTTTCGGCAAAGGGCATCTTGGCGATATCGAGGAGAGCTATCTGCACAACCAAGGATTCGATGAAGCGCTGTTCACACCGATGAACCAGATTACGTCGCTCTACAGCCCTCAGGGCAACGCGGTGAATGCAGTCCTCGGATTCTCGCCGGAAATTTATCCCCCAGACCCCTACCAGCTCGATAGTCCCGGTCTTGTCCCCGAAGGATGGGTCATGAACATCGAAGGCAAGAAGGGTGAGCAGGGGGCAGAGTGGTGCGGCACGTCCAACGAGTGCTTTGCGAAGCTCGACGATGAGGCCGAGAAGCGGACCCTCGACTTCATTCGCCGGAACGCCGAGGCGGAGAAGCCGTTCTTCGTGTCGTACTGGCCGAATTTTCTCAATTTCCTAGCCCCCGAGATGCCCAAGCGGTCGGTGGCCGGCCTAAAGGTGGCCGGCGCATTTCCGAAGCTCGATAACTTCGTGGGCACGCTGATGGACGAACTCAAGAAGCTCGGCATAGAGGAGAACACGCTGGTCATCGCCATGGCTGACAATGGCCCAATGGTGCATAGCCCGCCGCCGGGCTGGGGCATGCTGCCGATGCTCTATCGCGGCGGAAAGGGTGACTTCACCGAAGGTGGCGTGCGCGTGCCTGCCTTCGCCTGGCGGCCGGGCATGATTGAAGAGGGGCAGGTGGTTGCAGACATCGTCCACGTCACGGACCTCTACACAACATTCGCCCGTCTTGGCCGCGCCTTGGAGAATGTGCCGACCGATCGCGTGGTCGATGGTCTCGATCAGACGGTCATCTTGTTGGAGGGCGATACAAACGGCCGGCGCGACTATGTGTTCATCTATGCCGGTCACGAGCTCGGAGCCACCGTCAAAGGCCGCTACAAGCGTCACTGGATTGGCGCCGGAGACGTGGCTGCGTCAGGTATGCCAGAGGCATATTTCGACCTCTATATGGAACGGCGCGAGGAAAACCCGCAGCTGGTTCCGCTGATCCACACGCAAGGACAGTTCAATCAGATGCGTGCACGTCACGAGCTGTTCAAGAAGAAGTACCCGGACGTTTCCAATGCCAAGGGCATTCCTTACACAGGCCTATCCAATGCGCGGCCTGAGACCAAGGCGATCGCGGAACGCGTGAAGACCACGGTCGAAAGCATGCCATTTGATGTGAAGGAGTACCTGCAGTTTGATGTCCCCGGCAGTGATGCTGTCGGGGATTGGGGCCGCTGAGGAAAGTTGTACCTGTCTAGAGGTGGAACGATCGGCGCCGGCTCGCGACGAGCTGGGGGGCGGGTGCTGCGCGCCTGACCCCGATCGTTCTCTTAGCGCTCCTTCAAGAGGCGTTCTCGCTACTCGACGACACCCTTACAGACGGATGCGTCATCGCGGATCTGTTCCAGCTTCGCACCTGCTTCATCGGCGGTCTTATAGCCGTCGGCATTGCCGAGGGCCTTCTGACCAGCGCTCGGTGGGCCTTCTGCAACAGAACAATTCCCAACCGTATCAACGGTTACGTAAAACATTGCCGCTGCATTTGCCGAACTTGAACCGGCAATGAGAGCGACGGCGAAGGCGCTGGCTAGCAACATCTTCATGGACTTTCCTCCATACGTATTGTTCTCCGACATTTTGCAAATGGGCCGCAGCCCAGCGTTTATCCAATAGGAATTGGCCGCCCATGTCGATAGGCAGTTCCTTTGCGTCTGAAGGGTTATCGCGCCGTTCTCAGCTTTGCCGTTGGTTCTTTAGGGGAATGATCGTTCCCACATCGTTCGCAACGCCAGTGAGAAACCAAGAGTGCATCATGCCCTTGCCCTTGAGTTCGATTTGGCCGGCATCTTCAAGCTCGAAATCATCATCCAGACGCACCCGGACGGCCTCGGAGACATGAATTCGATTTGGCATCGCGGTGCTCTCGTAGCGGGCCGCAACATTCACGACATCGCCCCACAGGTCATAGGCGAATTTCTGTGTGCCGACGATGCCCGCGACAACCGTGCCCGTGTGCATCCCCATGCGGATCTTTAACGGGTAGGGAAAACTCGAGGCGTAGTCCTCGAAGCTTGCGAGCGCATCGAGCGCAAAGCGCGCCATCTGCTGGCAATGGGTTGCGCTGCGGATCGGCACACCGCCCACCACCATGTAGCAGTCGCCGATCGTCTTGATTTTCTCTAGATCGTGCTTCACCGCGAGGTCATCGAAGCGCCCGAACACATCGTTCAACATCGTCACAATCTCGCGGGGGCCGATCTTCTCCGCCAGCCGCGTAAACCCGACAATGTCGGCAAACAGCACAGTGACTTCGGGGAACGTTTCCGCAATGTTCGTCTCGCCGTCCTTGAGGCGCTCGGCGATGAGCGCCGGCAAGATGTTATGCAGGAGCTTCTCGGAGTGATCCCGCTCCGTTGCTAGTTCCTTGGCCTGCTGCTGGGCCTCCTCAGCCCGATCATGGACCTCGCTGAGAGCGGACTTCAAGCGCGCGGACATGGAATCGATCGCACCGGCCAGCGTGCCGACTTCGTCGGTTCCCTTAATCTGTGTGCGGGCATCCAGGTTGCCGTCTCCGATCTCGCTCACCGTTGAGAGTAAGGCCGCGGTTGGACGCAAGAAGCGCCGGTGCAGCACCCAAACCAACGCGCCGATAAGGCCCAGAAGGCCAATGCTCGTGGCGATAATCCCCGCCAATACGCGGCTGGCATAGCGGTTGAGGCCCTCAAGCTCTTGCTGTGTCCGCGCGTTGACCATCACTAGGAACGTATCGATCGGCTCCATGATGGCGGCCTTCTCGTCGTGATACGTCTTGTCGTGCAGGATCCGCATGGCCATCTCGCGGTCGGCCGGCCCTTCGCGGCTGAAGGTCCCGGTCCCGTCGTCAAACTTGCCCTCCATGGCGTGCATGGCGACTTCCTCGCGCCGCACGAGACGGTCTGACCGATTCTGCGCCTCCTTGAGCTTGCTGAACTCTTCGACGGTGATGCCGGCCCGCCGCATCCGTTCTTCCAAAGACACGGCGCCTTCGGTTTCCTTGGACGGCTCCGGCAAGAGCCCCGCAACCACCAGATCCCAATAGACGCCCTCATGGCCCTCGGGCCGCACGATCACGCCGTTGCGGATATCCAGAACCTGCTGAAAGTAATCCCGGTAGCGCTTATCGCCGGTCACGGCATAGGTGCGGGCGAAGCGCGTCAAATCGTCTGAGGACTGATGGAGTTCGCGTGCGAGCGTATTGGACACATGGCGCCGCTCTTGGGCGTCTTCCACATCCGTTTGGATATGGCGCAGCAGGATAGCCTGGCCCATGATCGCCAAAGCAAGGACGAAGGCACCAAAGAGAAAAATATACAGGAGGCGGCCAATCTTCATTTCCGGTCGGCCCTCCAGTGGCCGCCACGCCCTTATACGTGAGTTCCCCATGTCCTCAAGAGTTCGCTCGAGTGAGTCCCGCAGGTGATTCCCATAGCCGTCCTTGTCCGGCGCAATTGCGGCCAATATAGGAGCGCCATTTGGGCGCGGCACATCGCCTACTCAAGCCGAGTCTTCGACGTCTCGGGAATGACAGCCAACACCGCAAGCGAAACGGCGGCCGCCGCCATAACGTACAGCGCCGGCACGACGATGCTCCCGGTTTCCTTGATGAGCAGGAGCGCAATCATCGGTGTCGTGCCGCCAAACAACGCCATGGACAGATTGTAGCCCAGCGATGTGCAGGTCACCCGCAAATGGCCCGGCACAATCTCAGTCATGGTCGCGGGCGCGGTACCCGAATACGCGCCGACAATGACAGCGAAGGCGAACTGACAGGCGAGCGCGATCCAGAAATTCCCTTGCGACAGCAAATAGAACAGCGGCAAAGCAAACACGATCGCGGCGATGGCGCTCGCGCGCAGCACGCGTTTACGGCCAATACGATCCGACAGCGACCCCGCATACACCGTCATGGCCATGAGCGCCATGAGGCCAAGCGTGGAGATCGTCAGCGCTTCGGTCTCTGTTAGCCCCGCGAACTTGCTGAGATAGGTCTTCATGAAAACGAAGATCATGAAGAATGCGACGGCATGCATAAGGTTGAGGCCAACAACGCGTAAGATATCCCGCGTGTGATGCGTCAGCGCATCGATGATGGGCAGGCGCGCGGGCGCCGCCGAATGCTCCCCAACGTCCTGGCCGCCGCGCGTGTCCGGTAGGTTGCGCCGAATGTACAAGCCGATCAGCCCGACGAGCCCGCCCAGAAGAAACGGAATGCGCCAGCCCCACGCCGTCACCGCGTCGCCCGGCAGAATGGCAAAGATCACATTGGCCATGGCCGACCCCAGAAGCGCCCCAAAGCCCGCCCCAACGATAGAGGCCGTACACAGAAGGCCGCGCCTGTTGTCGGTGGCGCATTCGGCGCAGTAGCACACCGACCCGGTATACTCGCCGCCGATGGAGAGACCCTGCAGCATGCGCAGGACCACGAGAAGACCGGCCGCGAGCGGACCGATCTGCTCCACTGTCGGAAGCAAGCCGATGGCGAATGTGGAGACCGCCATGGCGACCATGGAGATCACCAGCACGGGCCGGCGCCCATAGCGATCACCGATATGGCCGAAGACGACCCCGCCCAGCGGCCGCATCAGATGCCCGGCGGCGAAAACACCGAATGTAATGAGCAGCGAGTCGATTTCGTCAGACGCCGGAAAGAATAACCGCCCGATGGTCGAGGCGAAGAACGCATAGATCGCGAAATCGTACCACTCGAGTACGTTCCCGATGGAGCTGGCGAGCGCGGCGCGCCTTGGCGCGATCTGTGGACGGATGGGTTGCAGCACGGTAGCGCCCCTGAACGTTGCTGCGCCCAACGATACGCGTCATGCACGAAAAAGCCACCCGGGCTTGTTTTTTGCCCTACCGCCTAGCGGCTACTTGAGGGCTTGTTGTTTGCGCTACCGGCGTAGCGGCCTACTTGAGCGCATGTTGCATGCCCTATCGGCCTTCTTGACTGTCCTACCGCTTCGCTATTTGAGGACAAGCGGCTACTTGAGGGCGGTCCTCCAACGAAGACTGTCATCGCCCGGCTAGACCGGGCGATCCAGTAACCCAGACCGTGCCGGATCACGACGGACGGTGCTTACTGGATGCCCCGATTCAAGTCGGGGCATGACAAGCTGAGAAACCCCAAGCTTCCGAATCGCGCGTCAGCGACGAAGCGCTCTCCGCACTCTTGCACGTCCAGGAGATGCTCAAACGCGGGGAGGGGTGTGGGACCTTCTGGTATCCTAGGGTTGAAAGTTCAACTGAAAGTTATATTTCTTTGGTTGACCACTTTCGAAACGAAGTAGCGAGTCATGGCCCGGCTAAGTGATCCACAGTTGTTCTCTGCTTACGTCGGGTTGGATCAATCCACCTTCGACAACGCAGGTTTGATCGATCCGCTAATCGATATCGATACAGAGCTATTTATCGATCCTGTCCTGCTCGAGAAATCCTCTTTTGAGCTGATCAAGAACGACGCAACAACGTGCTTCAGGGACCACTTCGAAAAGTTCGTTCGTTTGCTAGCGATTTCAGAGCGCGAACTTGATCCAGCCTGGTTGGCCGCGCAGAAACTCCTCGATCTCCGAGAGCCGCCTGAGAATGGACTCGGTTATGGCAGTAGCGGTAGATCCGGCAGCTCTCGCCCACAAGAGGTCCGCGATTCGATCATGCGCACAAGCAAAGAGATCATCGAGCTTGGGAGTAAGGACCCCGAAATGATCTCATTGATGGGCTTCTTCGAGAAAGACGTCGGCCCCGATACGATCAGCGATTTCACCACACGCGTGATTATGAAGCAGCTGGCCCAAGTCACCGAGGCATTTTGCGAGCATCATGGGATTCCACTCAGCGAGTCGAGGTTACTCCCCGAACAACAACTTCCCAGATATGTAGACGGCAAGGGTGAAAGTCGCGAGTTGGTACTTGTCCCTCAGGACATTGTGCGCGACCTGCCTGTCGCAAACGATTGGTCGGAAGTCGAAAGCGCTGCGTTTTCGAACGCCCAAATTCGAGGCCAGGTCAACGCCCTTCTTGGCAACATTGCCGAGTCCACTGTCGCCCAGCGTAAGGAAGCCTTGCGCGAGTACGCTCTTAAGTCAGCAAGCACATTTCAAGAGTTTCTTGAGTCGGTGAAAGAATCTGCCGATCACTACGATCAGAACCAGGATGCCCTTGCCTACTACAAGCTAAAGTCAATTCTCGCTAACGGATTCGGCACTTTAGCCGTAGCTGAGCAGTTTGACCTGCGCAAAGGGCCGGAGGAGCTGCGCCGAGTGGTTCTGCGCTCCCTTGAGGTATTCAAGCACCATGTGGAGAAGGGCAACCTGTGGGAGGAACTATGGATAGACGATAAACCGAAGAAGGAGCGAGCTGCGCAACTAATATTCTATGCAATTGCTGACTGTTTCTGCAGAGCTAACGACATCGCCGTGTCGCCGGAGGCCCACATGGGTGGTGGACCTGTCGACTTCAAGTTTTCAACAGGCTACCGCGCGAGTGTTCTCGTTGAACTTAAGAGATCAAGCGGGCAAGTCCGCCATGGATACGATAGGCAGTTAGAGATCTACAAGGAAGCTGCACAGACTCAGTATGGCATCTTTGTTGTGATGAACTACGGCGATCTTGGCAAGAAACTCACAGAGATCAAAGAGATACGGAAGGCTAGGCTGGAAGCTGGGGAGCAGGCGTCGGATATTATTGTGATCGACGCAACAAAGAAGGCGTCGGCTAGTAAGCGTACATAGTCCCCCCAACAAAAAAAGCCGGGCATCAGCCCGGCCTTTCGGTTCTTCGGTGATGGATGTTTCGCAGGCCGCGCTAGCGGCTAGCGGCTGGCTTCGGCGCGCGAGGCTGTCAGGGACGGTGACGCCGCTGCCGCTGTGTCGCGCGCTGCCCGGCTGCGTAGCTCGCTGCCGAGGAAGTCGGCCGCGCAAGAGCCCGAACAGAGCCCGGATTTCCCCTTCTGGCAGGGGTTGGAACAAGTGTGTGTGGTGTCCGCCATGCTTCGCTCTTTGCCTTCGCTCTCTTGCGTCCTGAATAACAATAAGCGGATGCTAGACGCCGGCTGAATGAAATCAATTGATATAGATTAAACTCTCGGAGTTGATCGGCGCCTGTTGCATTTGCGCCGCAAGACTAGAATTACTCTACTTCAATATTCGTGGGCCGCTGCCCGCTTTGTTATTTGTATTATAATAATTCTAATCTGGCTTTGAGCGTTGGAGTGTGCTTGCGTGTCAGTGTGACCGGGGCGCAAGAGGACGGAAAGTGCCTAATCCCCCGACCTCGTCATGCCCGTGCGAGCGCTCATGTAGCGAAGCGATAGCGCATACAAAGGAATGCCCGAGCATCCATTAGGGATTCTGCGAGTGTGGCACCGCCCTAGTGGACCCTCGGGACAAGCCCGAGGGTGACGAGGAAAGAGACCGATTTTCTCGCCCTCAAGCAGCCGCTAGGCGATAGGGCAAACAAAAAAAGGCCCTCAAGCAGCGAAGCGGTAGGGCAGACAAAAAGCCGGGCGCGAGGCCCGGCTTTGGTCGTCTTAGAAAGGGAGCGAAGTTGCGCCCTCAAGCAGGCCGTACGTCCTCAAGTAGCGAAGCGATAGGACGAGCTAGAAGGCCGGTAGCGCAAATCAGTATCTATAATGCTCGGGCTTGAAGGGGCCTTCGGGCTTCACGCCGATATAGGCCGCTTGGTCGTCCGAGAGCGTTGTCAGCTGCGCGCCGAGCTTGGCGAGGTGCAGCTGGGCGACCTTCTCGTCGAGATGCTTCGGGAGCACATAGACCTTGTTCTCGTATTTGTCCGCATACTGCCAAAGTTCGATCTGAGCCAGCACTTGGTTTGTGAACGACGCGCTCATGACGAAGCTCGGATGGCCGGTGGCGCAGCCGAGATTTACGAGGCGCCCTTCGGCGAGCAGGATGATGCGCTTCCCGTCCGGGAACTCCACCTCGTCCACTTGCGGCTTCACATTGTGCCAGACGAAGTTCTTGAGCGCGGCGACCTGAATCTCTGAGTCGAAGTGGCCGATATTGCAGACGATGGCCCGGTCGTGCATCTCGCGCATATGGTCGACGGTGATGACGTCCTTGTTGCCCGTGGTGGTGACGAAGATGTCGCCCTTCGGGGCCGCGTCTTCCATGGTCGTGACTTCGTAGCCTTCCATGGCCGCCTGTAGTGCGCAGATCGGGTCGATCTCGGTGATCGCTACGCGGGCGCCCTGGCTCTTGAGGCTCTCGGCGCAGCCCTTGCCCACGTCGCCATAGCCAGCGACGACGGCGTATTTGCCGGCCAGCATCACGTCCGTGGCGCGCTTGATGCCGTCCGGCAGGCTCTCGCGGCAGCCATAGAGATTGTCGAACTTCGACTTGGTGACGCTGTCGTTCACGTTGATGGCGGGGAAGGGGAGCGTGCCCTTCTTCTGCATCTCGTAGAGGCGGTGAACGCCAGTGGTCGTCTCTTCGGAGACGCCTTTGAGATTATCGCGGACCTTGGAGTAGAAGCCAGGATCGCGCGCGAGGCGCTTCTTGATCGTGGCGAAGAAGGCTTCCTCTTCCTCGTTCCCCGGGTTGTCGAGCACGGAGGCGTCCGTCTCGGCTTGCGCACCCAGGATCACCATCATGGTGGCGTCGCCGCCGTCGTCGAGGATCAGGTTGGCGGTCTCGCCGCCGGGCCATTCCAGAATGCGGTCCACATAATCCCAGTACTCCTCCAGCGTCTCGCCTTTGACAGCGAAGACGGGTGTGCCGGTCGCGGCGATGGCGGCGGCGGCGTGGTCCTGGGTGGAGAAGATGTTGCAGGAAGCCCACCGGACTTCGGCGCCAAGGGCTTGGAGCGACTCGATCAGCACGGCGGTCTGGATCGTCATATGCAGGCAGCCGGCGATCCGCGCGCCCTTTAGCGGCTGCTCGTCGCCATATTCCTCACGCACGGCCATCAGGCCCGGCATTTCGGTCTCCGCGATGGCGATTTCCTTGCGGCCCCAGTTGGAGAGCCCGATGTCCTTGACGTGGTAGTTCATGCGCGTATGCCCTTTGCGTCCTGCGTCTGGCTGCATAAAGATATAAAGAAGTCCTTATATGTTATAGGCAGCCCTGGGAGTCAAGGCAGGCGGGGCGGGGTCTAGTCTTCCTCGCCGAATCCGTCCTCGACCAGGGCCACGAGCGCTTGGATGGCGGCTTTCGCGCTCTCCCCGCTGGACTCAATGTGAATGAAGTCCCCTTGGCCGGCGGCGAGCATCATCAGCCCCATGATCGAGGTACCACCCACTGTGTGGTCGTCGCGGGTGACGCGCACATCAGCCTTGTAGTCGCCCGCAGTGCGAACGAACTGCGCGGAGGCGCGCGCGTGCAGGCCCTTTTTGTTGGGGATCAGAACGTCGGCGGCGTAGGCCCCAGCGGCGGGGTCGGTCAGCGTGATCCGAGCTCTTGTGCCGCTCATCTAATGCGCCGCCAGGATCTGGCTGGCGACGCTGATATATTTGCGCCCGGCTTCCTGTGCCTGGGAAATAGCTTCCTCAAGGCCACACTCGCCGCGCACGCTCGCCAGTTTCACCAGCATGGGCAGATTGACGCCAGCCACGACCTCGACATTAGGCTTTTCCATGGCTGAGATCGCAAGGTTGGAGGGCGAGCCGCCGAACATGTCGGTCAGAACCACGACACCGTTGCCCGAATCCACTTTGGCGAGGGCCGAGAGCATGTCCGCGCGCCGGGCGTCGAGGTCGTCGTCCGGTCCGATGGAAATCGTCTCCACCTGGTCCTGAGGACCGACCACGTGCTCCAGCGCGGCGCGGAACTCAAATGCCAGATTGCCGTGGGTCACAATGACGACGCCGATCATGCTACCTCTGGGACGAATGTCGCCCGACTCCTTGGGACCGCGATCTTCGGGCCGCCATCTTCTGCGGGCGAAGGGTGCCTACGCAAGACTGATCCGCGCCTTCCTAAACCTTATTGTTCGCGGCGCGCAAGTGTGCCGTCGCGGCCACGATCGCCAACTTTAGTTTTAGGGGCGCGGATGCCTCAAACGGCGCCAACTTGATTACCGGAAGTGTGGTTCCAGCAATCGTTGCGCAAGCCCAAGGGTCGGGCGGCATGCGCGGGACGTCCAGCGCCGCAACGAGGTCGCAGACGAGCACCAAGCGCGCACTGTCGACGAACGGGAACGACTGGATACCAAGGCCCCGTACTTCCATCAGCCCGGCGAGGTTCTCGGGAGGGCCCGCGATCAGTCCCTCCTCGTCCATGCGCAGGCAAACTTGGTCGTCGGCGACAAGACTCAGGCCACCGTCCTCGCTCGGGGGCAACGCCAAGAAGCGCAAGGCAAGATCGGACTTGCCACTCCCGGACTTGCCCCGAAGCAGGGCAGCGCACGGCCCCAGCGCGACACAGGTGCCGTGAACGATCTCGTGGCCGACGGATTGCATTGGGCGGTCGCTCGAACGCGCGCGTGTCATTTTGTGTCGAAGCGCTAAGCGGCTGCGAGGCGCATGACAAAGCGTGCGCCGCCGCTGCGTTTGCCGCTGCCGTCAGCCCGGACGGTTTCGCTTTCGGGAAGGGGACGGTTCTCCGCGTAAAGCCGTCCGCCATGGGCGGCGATGATCTGTCGGGAAATGTTGAGACCGAGCCCAGAGTTTTGACCGAAAGTCTCATGAGGGCGATCCGTGTAGAATCGCTCGAAAATGCGCTCAAGGTTCTCCGGCGCAATGCCAGGTCCTTCGTCCTCGATTGTGATCTCGACCTCGCTGCCACGCCGTCCTGCCGCGATATTGACGCGTCCTCGAGGCGGCGAGAATGAGATCGCGTTCTCGATCAAGTTCACCATCACCTGGTGCAGCCGGCTGTCATGCCCCATGACTCGATAGGGATAGGTGCCAGGGACGCGTTCGATATCCAAAGACACTTCCGGCAAATCGTCGCGGTGAATGTCGTTGTAGAGTGAAACGGTCGCGCGCAGCAGATCGTCCATGTCGACAGGACCGGCGTCCTCGCGGGCGAGCTCCGCATCGAGACGCGAAGCATCGGAGATATCGCTGATGAGGCGGTCGAGCCGCATTACATCATGCTGAATGATATCCATCAGCCGCATGCGGGACTCGCTGTCCTTGACGAGCGGCAGCGTCTCCGTCGCGCTTCGGAGGGACGTCAGCGGGTTTTTTAGCTCATGCGCCACATCGGCTGCGAAGCTCTCGATCGCATCGATCCGATTGTAAAGGGCAGACGTCATATCGCGCAGTGCGTGGGACAGATGGCCAATCTCGTCTGAACGGTCGGTGAAGTCGGGGATCTCGGCGCGTGCCTTCACACTGTGACGCACACGCTCGGCCGCGACCGCCAGGCGCTGCATCGGGCCAGCGATCGTGTTGGCCAGGATCAGCGACAAGACAACTGTCACGGCCGCCGCGAAGAGAGCGACACGAAAGATCCGCCAGCGCTCGGCGGCAACCACTTCGTCAATATCGCCACCGCGCGTTGAGAGCAGCAAGACGCCGAGCACGGAGCGCATGCGCTCAACGGGCACGGCGACCGAAACAACGATCTCACCCTTCTCGTTCTTGCGGACGATAGGCACAGAAGTTCCGGTAAGCGCGGCCTCGACCTCTGGATAAGCCTTGCCGTTCACATTTCCGATTTCTTTGTAGACCGGCAAATCCACCGGCTGGAACTGGTTGGCCACCGCATTCCAAAACGTGGTCAGAGCATCCGGTTCGGTGGTCTCGGGCGGTGGCAGATCGTATCTGAGCACCTCGCCGCGCGAATAGAATGTATCGGAGTCCAGGATCAGCGCGCCGTCGCGGTCGTAGATGCGGGCACGGCTTCCCGTCGGTTTCACCAACGGACGCAAGATGGGTGCGGCCCGTTCTGGATCGATGGTGAAGCCGAGCGCGTTGGGTAGGGCATCGCTCGCCTGGAAACCGGCCGGGCCGAGTTCGCGTTCCAGGATCGATTCGGGGTCGACGTCGGACTCGCCAGCATCGACACCCGCAGAAGCCCCGATTGCCCGGGCGATGATCTCACCTTGAGTCTGCAGGCTTTGAACCTCGGCGCCGATCAAGGCGGCGCGCAGGTCATTAAGATACAAAATGCCGGAGACGAGGATCGCGAGGCCGATGAGGTTCAGCACCACAATCCGGCGGGTCAGGCTTGAGAAGCCGTGGCGGAAGGGACGGTGCTGCCCGAGCCAGCGCGTTGCGCGGCGAAGCCAATAGAGGCTGGCCCGGCCCGCGCGCATGGCACGGGCGCGCCAAGTTGCGGGGTCCTGCTGCCAGGACCTTTCGGCCTCGGCGGTCATTGGCGTTGCCTGTTACTCTTTGAAGCGATAGCCCACACCATACAGCGTCTCAATCACATCGAAGCTTTGGTCGACGGCCTTGAACTTCTTCCGCAACCGCTTGATGTGGCTGTCGATTGTGCGGTCGTCGACATAGACTTGGTCATCATACGCCGCATCCATCAGCGCGTCCCGGCTTTTTACGACTCCTGGCCGCTGCGCAAGAGCCTGCAGGATCAGGAACTCAGTGACGGTGAGTGTCACTGGCAGTCCGTCCCACACGCAAGTGTGGCGTTCGGAGTCCATTTTTAGCTTCCCGCGCTCGAGGACTTTGGATTTGTCGTCGACCACCTGGGCCGTGTCCCGAGGCTGGGCGCGCCGTAGCACGGCCTTCACGCGTTCGATCAGCAAGCGCTGCGGGAATGGCTTTCGGATGTAGTCGTCGGCGCCCATTTTGAGGCCGAACAGCTCGTCGATTTCCTCGTCTTTGGACGTGAGGAAAATCACAGGCATCTCGGTACGCTGGCGCAGGCGCCGCAAAAGCTCCATCCCGTCCATACGCGGCATCTTGATGTCCAGGATGGCGAGATCCGGTGGGCTATCGAACAGGCCATCCAGCGCGCTTGCGCCGTCGTTGTAGGTCTGTGTCTTATAGCCTTCCGCCTCAAGCACCATGCGTAAGGAGGTGAGGATGTTTCTGTCGTCATCGACAAGGGCAATAGTTGGCATAGGGGGGCCTTTTTGCGCGCGTCGCGCGATTGACTGGGTGTTATGCTCCTAGGGCCTGCGGGAAAACCTTGGCAGTATCGGGGCAGAGCTCGGGGCGTAATGCGCCCAACCCATCGACACCGGGATGCAACAAAAACCGTTATGGCGCAAGTAAATAACTCGCCAGAATTATCTGATTTGGCAGAGATTTGGTTGAAACCCGCAGCCGTATTGGACTAACGACCAAGGGCTCGCCGGCGCCTTTCGGCGCGCCCTTCGATCGCCCGATAGACACGGCGCGAAGGGCACGCAAAGGCGCGTGCGACTTGTGGAAATGGCTGGGGCCACGATAGTGTCGGCCCGACGACAGCCATTAGCCCTTTTTACGATAGGCATTCTGTCGCAACAGCGACTAGAAAGGGTCAGACCCAGTGGTCGCAAAGCCCGCAGATACCCCAAAAAAAATCGGAACGGACCCGCATGAACTTTCAATCAAGATTTGCACCGACCAACAATCCGAAGGTGCTGAGTTTCGTCGATGGTGCGGAGGCTTTGTTCCGGCCCGAGAGGGTTCACTGGTGTGACGGGTCCAAGGAAGAATACCAGAGCCTTCTGAAGGCGCTCGTCGATAGCGGCTCTGCGATCTGGCTCGACCAGGAAAAGCGTCCCAACTCCATTCTTGTCCGATCCGACCCAAAGGACGTCGCTCGCGTAGAGGACCAAACCTTTATCTGCTCTCTAAAAGAAGAGGACGCGGGTCCGACCAATAACTGGTCCGATCCAGCGGCAATGAAGGAGACGTTGACCGAGTTATTCGACGGCGCGATGCAAGGCCGCACGATGTATGTGGTTCCCTATTCCATGGGGCCAATCGGTTCGCCGATCGCAGGCATTGGCGTCATGATCACCGACTCGGCATACGCCGTTGCGAACATGCATATCATGACTCGTGTTGGAGACGAGGTTTGGGGCGCGCTCGGCACAAGCGAAGATTTCGTCCGTGGTCTGCATTCCGTCGGCGCGCCGCTCACGGCCCAGAACCAGGCCGACGTTCCCTGGCCTTGTAGCGAGACGAAGTACATTTCGCATTTTCCTGAAACGCGGGAGGTCTGGTCCTACGGATCCGGCTATGGCGGCAACGCGCTGCTGGGCAAGAAGTGTCATGCGCTGCGGATTGCATCCGTGAAAGCCCGCGACGAGGGTTGGCTCGCGGAGCACATGCTCATCCTCAAGCTCACAAATCCGGAAGGTGAGTCAAAGTACATTGCCGCGGCTTTTCCAAGTGCTTGCGGCAAGACCAATCTGGCCATGCTGAGCCCGACGATCAGAGGCTGGAAGGCCGAGACCATTGGCGACGATATCTGTTGGATGAAGTTCGGCGAAGATGGCCGGCTCTATGCCATCAACCCCGAGACGGGGTTCTTTGGCGTCGCGCCTGGCACGTCATACAAATCGAACTACTTCGCCATGCGGACCCTGCACGCGAACTGCATTTACTCAAATGTTGCCCTCACGGAGGAGGGCGATGTGTGGTGGGAGGAGATGACGCCAGAGCCGCTGGCGCACGCCACCGACTGGCTGCGCCGGCCCTGGACGCCAGGCGCAGGCCGCCCTGCCGCACATCCGAATTCAAGGTTCACCGCGCCCGCGAGCCAGTGCCCGGTTATCGCTGACGAGTGGGAGGATCCGAAGGGCGTGCCCATCGATGCGATCCTGTTTGGCGGACGCCGTGCCTCTGTTGTTCCACTTGTCATGGAGGCCGCGTCGTGGCGCCAGGGAACGTTTTACGGTTCCATCATGGCGTCCGAGAAGACAGCGGCTGCCACCGGGGGGCTTGGTAACTTGCGCCGCGATCCCATGGCGATGCTGCCCTTCTGCGGCTACCACATGGGCGACTATTTCGCCCATTGGCTCGATGTGGGCGAGAAGGGCGGCGACAAGATGCCGAAGATCTTTTACGTGAACTGGTTCCGAAAGAGCCAGGACGGCAAGTTCCTTTGGCCGGGCTTTGCCGAAAACTCACGTGTCCTCAAATGGATTTTTGAGCGTTGCGACGGTACTGCAGGCGCGGTCGATACGCCGCTTGGCAAGATGCCGACCGAGGACGGGCTCGATGTCGAAGGGCTCGATGTCGATAGCGAGGATATCAAGGAACTCCTCCGCGTTGACGTCGAAGGCTGGCGCGCGGAGCTGCCCTCCATCGAAGAGCACTATCGCTCCTTTGGCGACAAACTGCCCTCCGGACTACAGGAAGAACTCAGCGATCTCGAGAAGCGCCTGGGCTAGGGCCGGGACGCACCGACGCGGACTGCAACGCTTTAGGGCAAACCAGGTGCAACTCCCTCCCGTGAGGGGATCTGTTCGTGCCACCCTTGCCCTGCGCGGCAACGCACTCTACCCAGTCCCGCATGACTAAGTCCCAAACTGTCGTTGCGGCCGGACATGCACTAACGGCCGAAGCTGCCGCGGAGATTCTCGCCGACGGCGGCAACGCGTTCGATGCGGCGATTGCCGGTGTCTGCATGAGCTTCGTAGCCGAACCCGTTTTTTCCTCGCCCGGTGGCGGGGGGTTCCTCATGGCGCGGCAGGCCGAGCGGAGCGATGCACGGTTGTTCGACTTCTTCGTGGAAACGCCGTTGCAACGCCGGCCCGAGAACGAGGTGTCCTTCTTTCCCATCGAGGCCGATTTCGGGCCCGCGCGCCAGGAGTTCCATATCGGGTTTGGATCAAGCGCGGCGCCAGGCGTCGTGCAGGGGCTCTTCACCATCCACGAGGCCTATGGCCGCCTGCCGATGAAGCGGCTTGTAGAGCCGGCGGTGAACGCGGCGAAGCGTGGTTTTCCCATCACCGCATTTCAGGCTTACTTGTTCACGGTCATCGCGCCGATCCTCAAAAACAGCGAGGGCGCGCGCGCCATCTTTGCGCCGGGTGGAGACCTGCTCAAACAGGGCGAGACCTTCCGCAACGCCGACCTTGCCGAAACTCTGTCTTGGCTCGCGGAGGACGGCCCCTGGCTCTTCACCGAAGGCGATATCGGCCAGGCCATCGCGGCCCAGTGCCGGGACGGCGGAGGGCATTTGACGCTTGAGGATCTGAAGCGATACGCCGTGCGCATTCGCGACCCGCTCCTTTGGCGCTTGGCCAGAGCCTCTGTTGCCCTGAACCCACCACCGAGCGCGGGCGGTGCGCTTATCGCCTACGGTCTCGCCTTTCTCCAGGCCTGGAAGGCGCGGGGCAGGTCCATCGATACGGCCGCGCTCGGCGCGGCGATGATCGGCACCAATGCGGCGCGCGCCTCCCATGGACTTGAGCTTGGGCCGCTCCTTGAGCGCGGTCTTCTCGCAAAGGAGATCGCGGCGGCCGCCGAAGCTCCAAGCGCCTATCAGGGTACGACCCATATCAGCGTGATCGACGGGGAGGGAAACACCGCGGCGGTTACGCTTTCCAACGGGGAAGGCAACGGGTTCATCATTGAGCCGCACGGCTTCATGCTGAACAACATGCTCGGCGAGGAAGACCTCTTGGAGGGCGCCCCTGGCGGCTGGCGCGAGAACGTCCGCATGTCGTCCATGATGGCACCCACGATAATTCTCGAAGACGACGGCACGGTCATTGCTCTCGGGTCAGGCGGCTCGAACCGCATTCGCACCGCTGTGCTGCAAGTGGCGGTCAACCTGCTGGAACGGGGCAAGGACGTGGACGACGCGGTGGACGCGCCCCGGCTCCATGTCGAGCGTTGCGGCACAGTGAGCTTCGAACCGGGCTTCTCGGAAGAGGATCAGATGGTGCTGCGCGCGCTCGGCGAGAAGTCGAAAGCCTGGCCCGAACGGAACCTGTTTTTCGGCGGCGTCAACGCGGCGCGCTGGAATGCGAAGACGGGTGCACAAGGCGCGGGCGATCCCCGCCGCCAAGGCGTCGCGATTGTCGGATAGGCGCCGATGTTGCCAAAGCACGTGTCGCAAACGAGCAAGCCAGCGTCGTGCGGCGCCAATAGACACGGTTCCGCCAGTGCCATCATTCGCACACGTGTGCGAACAGGGAGATCGTCATGAAGAATGCCGTCGCAATCTATCACGTGGCTTTTGAGGACGCTGGCACGCTCGGCCCCGTGCTCGACGAGCGCGGCATCGGTCTTACCTATTTGCAGGCGGGCCGCGACGATCTTTCGCCAACGCTCGATGCCGATCTCGTACTCATCCTTGGTGGCCCTATCGGCATCTACGAGTTCGAGCGCTATCCCTTCCTGAAGGACGAGCTCAAGCTTATCGAAGAGGTCGTGAAAAAAGACACGCCCGTGGTCGGCATTTGTCTTGGCGCGCAAGCGCTCGCGGCGGTGCTCGGCGCGCGCGTCTATCCCGGCAAGGAGAAGGAGCTCGGCTGGGATCAACTGACCCTCACCGACGAAGGCAAGGCCTCACCGCTTGGCTTGCTCGAAGGCCTGCATATCTTGAATTGGCATGGCGACACGTTCGATCTACCGGCGGGTGCAACGCGCTTGGCCTCCACCACCATCACGCCGAATCAGGCATTTTCGCATGGGCCGAATGTGCTGGCGCTACAGTTCCATGTGGAGTTGCCAGAGCAGGACATGGAACGCTGGCTCATCGGCCACACATTAGAGTTGGCGAACTCCAATGTGGATCTCGGCGAGATGCGCGCCGCCACCGCCCGTTACGCCCCACCCACGAATGCCGCGAGCCACAAGCTCTTCAATCAATGGCTGGATGGGGTGAGCAAATAGGAGAAGGCACGAAGTGCCCTAATGCGCGGCCTCCCAATTGGCGGCAGCGCGGGCGTCGACCTTGAGCGGCACTTTGAGTTCAAGCGCAGGCTGAGGCGCGGCTTCCATGATCGCGCGGGCCACCTCCATGGTTTTCTCGGCCTCTTTCTCGGGCGCTTCGAAGATCAACTCGTCATGAACCTGCAGCAGCATGCGTGCTTCGAGCCCCGCATTACGCAAAGCTTGAGGCATTCGGACCATAGCGCGGCGGATGAGGTCCGCCGCCGAGCCCTGGATCGGCGCGTTGATGGCCGCGCGCTCATAGTTGCCGCGCAAGCTCGGGTTCTTCGTGTTGATGTCCGGGTAATGCACTTTGCGCCCAAAGAGCGTTGAGACGTAGCCGGAGTGTTTTGCCTCGGCCTTCATGGCTTCCATATAGTCCTTGATGCCCGGAAAGCGCTCGAAATAGGTTTTGATGTAGGCGGCTGCTTCCCCGCGCGGGATGCCAAGTTGTGCCCCAAGCCCCACGGCGGAGATGCCGTAGATGATGCCGAAATTGATCGCCTTGGCGCGCCGCCGCACAGCTTGGTCCATACCCTCGATCGGCACATCGAACATCTCCGACGCGGTCATGGCGTGAATATCGAGCCCATCCGCAAAGGCTTGGCGCAGCGTTGGCGTGTCGGCCATGTGCGCGAGCACGCGCAATTCAATTTGGCTGTAGTCGGCGCTGATCAAGGTCTTGCCGGCCTCGGCCACGAAGGCTTTGCGGATTTCGCGGCCCTCGGCTGTGCGCACGGGAATGTTCTGCAGGTTCGGCTCTTGGCTAGCAAGGCGGCCCGTCGTGGTCGAAGCCAACACGTAGCGCGTATGCACGCGTCCCGTATCGGCGTTGATGTAAGCAGGCAAAGCATCCGTGTACGTGCTTTTTAGCTTCGAAAGCTGGCGCCACTCGAGAATTTTCTGCGGCAGATCGTGACCTTCAGCGGCAAGTTCATCGAGAACGGCGGCGTCCGTGCTCCAAGCGCCGGTCTTTGTTTTGCGGCCACCGGGCAGGCTCATCTTATCGAACAGGATTTCGCCAAGTTGCTTCGGTGAGCCAATATTGAAGTCCTCGCCCGCAAGCTCGCGGATTTCGTCTTCGAGCCGCGCGATCTCTTGGGCGAAAGACCCGGAGAGCCGCGCCAGCATGGCCCGGTCCACTTTGATGCCGGCGCGCTCCATATCCGCAAGCACCGGCTGCAAAGGTCTCTCCAGCGTTTCGTACACAGTGGCGACGCTTTCCGACGGCAGGCGTGGCTTGAGAACAGTCCAAAGCCGCAGAGCCATATCCGCTTGCTCACCCGCATATTCCGTCGCACGGGGGACCTCCACACGGTCGAATGTGATGGCGGATTTGCCCGTGCCTAGAATTTCTTTCTCGGTGATGCAGGTATGACCGAGCAGCGAGGCTGCCCGCTTCGGAAGGGAATGATCGCCACGTCCTGCATCCAGCGCGTAGGAGATTAGTGAGGGATCGTCGACGGCATCCAAAGCAATGCCGTAGCGGGCGAGAGCGACCATGGCGGGCTTCGCCTCGGGCATGATCTTCAGGACCGCTTCGTCTTCGAGAAGCGGTTTCAGCAGTGGCATCGCCTCAGCTGGCGGAATCTGCGCAATGCCCGCATCGCCACCAAGGTCTAGGCCATCGCCGGCGCGGTGGGTCATAGGGACATACGCCGCTTGGCCGGGCGAGAGCGACAACGCGATGCCGGCGATATCGCATGCCATGGGATCGGGCCCATCGCGCATTACCGCAACCGCCACATGGCCCTGATCGCGCGCGACGTCGACAAGCTCGGCGAGGCGCGCCGGGTCCGTTACGGTTTCGTAAGCGCCGCGAGCAACGGGTATGTCCTCGATGCGGTCTTGCCGCTCCACCGCCAGCTCGCGCGGCGATCCGCCCTGTACGGCAATGTCGCGGGCGGGGCCGGCCGCACCGCGTGGGCTCTGACGCAAGGGATGGTCGTAGTCGTCCTTTTTCTTACGTGCGGCTTTCTTGGGCTTGTCCATGCCCTCAGGAAGTGGCGCGCCCAGCCCTGCGGCCACGCGTTTCGTCAGGGTCGTGAATTCCATCTCGCGCATAAAGCCGAGAAGTGCGTCGGGCACGGCCGGTTGCACGGCTGTCCCGGCGAGAGGCACGTCGAGCGGCGTCTCCGTATCGAGCGTCACCAACGTGCGTGATAGCCGCGCCTGGTCGGCGAACTCGATCAGATTTTCACGGCGCTTCGTCTGCTTGATCTCGTCGGCACGCGACAGAAGCGTTTCCAGATCGCCGTAGTCGTTGATGAGCAGGGCTGCCGTCTTCACGCCAATGCCTGGAACGCCCGGCACATTGTCGGACGTATCGCCGATGAGCGCCTGCACCTCGATCACCTTGTCGGGCGGGACGCCAAACTTCTCGATCACACCCTCTTCGCCGATGACCTTGTTCTTCATGGTGTCGTACATCACGACCCCGGGCTGGACGATCTGCATCAGGTCCTTGTCAGACGAGATCACGGTCACATCCGCGCCTGCGTCCTTCGCCTGAAGAGCGTAGGTGGCGATGAGGTCGTCGGCCTCGAAGCCTTCCTTTTCGATGCAAGCGACGTTGAAGGCACGCACCGCCTCGCGCACCAGCGGAAACTGAGGCACGAGATCTTCGGGCGGTTCGGGGCGGTTGGCCTTGTAGTCCGTATAAAGGTCGGACCGGAATGTCTTGGACGAGTAGTCGAAGATCACCGCCATATGGGTCGGCGGCGCCAGCTCATTTGATTCCCGCAAGAGTTTCCACAGCATCGCGCAAAAGCCGTGAACCGCGCCCACGGGTAGTCCGTCCGAGGGCCGCGTGAGAGGCGGCAGGGCGTGATAGGCACGAAAGATGTAGCCCGAGCCATCGATCAGATAGACATGGTCGCCAGGGGCAGCAGCCTTTTCGAGGCCAGCTGGCGTGCTGGAACGGGCGGGCGCCTTTGCGCCGGCCTTCGCGGTGCTCTTCTTGGTCATAACCAGGCGACTATACGGACTGCGCGGCGGGCGCGGGAGGGGGAATGCCTATCCGTCCACCGGGAGCGCAGGGCCTAGGTGTGCGGCTTGTGCCCTTCGACTTCGTCGTCCTCGACGTTTCCGGGCGCCAAGGCCTTATCTGGGCCGCCGAATGTTTCGTCGATATAGCTCTTGAAGTACTTCTCAAGCGGCGGGAAGGCGCGCGCAAACCGCCGGAAGTCCTTTTGCGCAGTGAAAAGCAACAAGCCATCGTCCAGCGCTTGAACAAGGCCCGTGCGCAAGTGCGACTTGAGCAGGACACGCTCTCCAAAATGCTCTCCGGGTCCGAATTCTTTTTCGAAGTGCTCGCCCGTTTCAGGATTGTCGATGGTCAGTTTGAAACGGCCCTTGATCACAGTGTAGAAGCCGTCGACCAGCATGCCCGGTTCGAAGACCTTATCGCCCTTCCAAAAGTGGATATAGCGCGTGGCTGGCGCCGGCATGCGGAGCTGAACGATGTTCGGCGGCATCACGGCGTTGATCATCCAATTCAACCCGACACGGAACTTCGAGACGAGCCCGGGGAGGAAGGAGAGATAGAAGCCGCGCCACAGAAGCCAGGCGATGATCCCGTGCATCTTGACGCCGTAGACGTCGGCGACCGCTTTGCTCATGCCCAAGGAGGCAAGAGACCCCTTCGACTTGTAGGCAAAGGGCCTCAGCGGCTTATCCTTGAGCTTGGCAACGATGTTCCGAGCGAGCTGATCACCCTCGCGCACCGCAAACTGCGCGGTCTGCGTGGCGTAATCCGCCGGATCTTCCTTTGGGTCGTCATTCAAGGGGATCAGCGCGGCGTCGCCGAGCGCCCAGACATGCTCGTGCCCTGGCACCCGCATAAATCTGTCGGTCCGTATGCGGCCCCAATGCATATCGAGCCCGAGTGCATCCACCAACGGATGCGGACCGTTGCCGATCGTGGCCACCACGGTCGAGGAGTTGATGACGCGGCCATTGGTGAGCTCGACGCCAGTAGATGTCGCGGACTTCGTGCCGACACCCGTCAGCACATCGATGCCGTTCGCGCGCAGGTTCTTTGTGGCGTAGTCCGCGAGATCCGCCGGGAAGGTAGGCAGAATGCGGTGCGCATACTCGATGAGATACATGCGGATCTCTTCGGGCTTGATGTTGTGGTAGTAGCGCAGCGCACGGCTGATCAGTTCATTGGTTTCCGCGGCGGTCTCGACGCCGGAAAAGCCTGCGCCGACGACGACAAAGGTCAACAACTGATCCTTGACCATTGTATCGGTGGTCACGTCCGCGGTTTCGAGGCAGCCGATGACGTGGGTTCGCAGCAAGTGAGCGTCGGTGAGGTCCTTCATCGTGAGGGCGTGATCGGCCATGCCGGGAATGCGGGCCAAGTCCACGCCAGTGCCGAGCGCGATGACGAGCTCGTCATAGGGCAATTCCACAGGGGTCATGCGGGAGCCTTGCATGACGATCACAACCTTGCGGTCGAAAGCGATACCCATCACGCGGGCCTGGCGAACCTGAACCCGACTGAGCAGTTGCCGCAGCGGCACCACCGCGTCCGAGGAGTTCAAGTTCGACGAGGCGACTTCCGGCAGGAGCGGTTGAAAAACGAAATAATTGTTGTTGTTGATGAGCTCGACGTCGACCATGCCGCGCCCGAGCTTTTCCAAGGACTTTGCCGCGAAGACGCCGCCAAAGCCGCCGCCGATCACGATGATCTTCTTCTTGTCCGCCATTATCGTGTGTCCCCTCGGCCGCCCCGCCATCCCCTAGCCTTAACCAGCATAGGTGCCGCCTATGTCCGGGTGCGTCAAGTCGGGGATCGCTGCCCGTGATCGACCGCCGAACCTGAGGGACTACGCGGCCTTGGCCGGCCGGCCGGCCCCCGTGGGGCTCAACTTGGCCCAGGCGGGACGGCGAAACAGGACGTTGAGGGCCGAGCCTCGGATCATTCTGTAGAAGAGGAGCGGCGTGACGGTCGCTGCCGCCGTGACGATGAGCGCTATTAATCCGGTGTCGAGTCCCGGGACTAATTTCACCATTAAAGTCCGTGTCACCGCCATGGGAAGGAAGAAAGCAAGGTAGATCACAATGGACTGCTCACCCGCGATGCGCAAAAACGCGATCAGGCCGACCGAGGCAAGCAGCGTGGACGCGGCGACAATGGCGAGCGCACCAAGAAATCCCAGGGCAAGACTGACGAGCGGCAGTTCGGACCAGCCACCGAGGACCATTTGCGCATGGAAGATGGCCCACGCAAACAGAAGAAGCACGCCTTCGCGTGGGTTCTCCCGGACGGTGTCCGCAAAGCCGAAGAAGTACGCTGCGAAGGCATAGCCCGAATAGAAGTAGACGAACTTGGTGCAGAATTCGTCGATCAAGACGCTCCCTGTATGCACATCTGCGATCTGAAGTAGGGCTGCCAGCGACCACAGGATCAGGGGGGACACGCCCCGCGTGAGCTTCGCCGCGACGAAAAAGATGGGCAATAGGTAGATGAACCACAGCGTGCCGAAGGGCTGCACATAGGCCAGGGCATAGGCTTGCACAACGCCGATCCAGCCCTGTTCCGCCGCGAAGACCGGCGCCTTGAAGGCAAACTGAATGGTCACCCACAGAACATAGAAATAAGCGAAGTGGACGACCTTCGTATCCAGGTACGCGCGCCATGGCCGGTCTATCACACGCGCCAGAAAAAGCCCGGAGATCAGAAAGAAGTCAGGCATGCGAAACGGCTTGGCAAACGCCACGAGGGCGCCCATCCAACTTGTTTCGCCCGTGGCCTCCTCAACGCCGAGGGTCGAGTGCATCATCACGACCATGACGATGCAGATGCCCTTAGCGTAGTCGACCCACGAGACCCTGCTCGATCCGTTTACCACCCGGACATGCCTCCAGCGGTCTGGCGCCTGCTGAAGAGACGCCATGGCAAATTTGGGTTCGTTCAATCGAGGGATAGAATGGGCGGTTCTACGTTAAGGGCCCGTTGCTTCATTATCGCGCATTCTATAGGTTCGCGCGAAAGTTCGGCGCCATGCACCCGTAGCTCAGCTGGATAGAGCGCTGCCCTCCGAAGGCAGAGGTCAGAGGTTCGAATCCTCTCGGGTGCGCCAGCGCTTCCAACGACTTAGCTGAATCAACCAGCCACGCTGAATCCGGCCCGTCCGGAGAATGTCCGCGTAATCTGTTCCCCGACCGTTCAGGTCAGGACCAAACGCATGCAGACGAACAGGGGGTGCGCGAGCCCCCCAGACAAGCAGGCAGGCATCCAGCGTCCCCGAAGCGCTCTTCAGGACTAGCGCACCCCTCAAAACACGTTGTAGCTCAGCTCAACGAGCGCTGGAGGGTCATAGATGACCCGCTGCAGTGGATTCTGCAAAAGAAGAAGGGCAATCCGCGCAAGAAGAACTCTGGCTGGGAAGGCCGATCGTTCTGCAGGACTCGAGAAGGGCTGCTGCAGAGCGTCCGCGAGCGATGTTGCCTACCAGATGCGGGCCAAAGGAGATGCATTCGTGAGTACAACGGCGTGGACAAGGCGGCCGTTCGGACGCTGCATGACTTGCCCGAATGGCACCCCGATTGGGATCGTAAAAACTTGGACGTTCGCGGAACGGACCAGGCACACGCCAAGCAGCACTCAAAACCGTTGACGGCCAATGGGTCGGGGGCTCCGGATGCCGACAAATAGGCGTTCTGCCGATGCCGTCCCGCTCTTTATTAGTATAACGAGTACAGGCACTCCCTCTGATAGCCCTCGAACAAGCAAGCTTATAACGCTCGATCAAGCCTCGAATCTCATGGAGGCAGTAGCGTTCGCTACGGACGTCGGGACCCCGCTGAATGTGCACGCGACAATTCACTGGGCCGGCACTAAGTCGGGCGACGACCCTGATGGCCGACTCTTCGCCAAAGTGCGCGAGGGCTTTGACAAGTGGCTCAAGCGTAGGGGCATCTTCGGTGGCTTGACGGCTATATGGGTGCGCGAGCGTCTCTCGGGTGGGTCGGCAGAGGTGACCCACAGCCATATGCTCTTTCACCTACCACACCCATATACGCGCGGCAGAAAGCTCGTTCGCGTCGAAGAAGCCCTCGACCGCATCATCGACCGACATGGCGATGGAAACTACGCCGACTTCACTCTCAAGCTGACCTTTCCACCTTGCCCGAACGGCATCTATCTCCTTAAGGGCGGAGGACCAGACGTTAGGCGGAAGTACCGTATTCCTCGCTGTTGGCGAAAGTCGCAAGGCGTCATTGAAGGCAAACGATGTGGAACCACACAAAACATCGGGCCGAAGGCGCGTCGCCGAACCCGAGACAATCGCAGATCCGTTCAGAGCAAAACAAGGAGGACAGCATGAACGAGGACAGGGATGACCTGCCGCGTCTAACGCCGAAGCAGGAGGCTTTCGTGAAGGGCTTGTTGAAGGGCAAGACTGCGACTGACGCATACAAGGCCGCATACGACGTCGCCGGTATGGCCCATCGAACTATTTGGGCCGAGGCGTCGAGACTCCGAGCTCACCCTAAAGTTTCCACATGGTTGCGACATTTCCAACGGATTGGCATGGACGAGGCTCGAATCACTCTGAAGGACCACCTGGCAGAGCTCGCCAGAGGGCGGGAACTGGCTTTTGAGCTGGGACAAGCTTCGGCTGCCGTGCAAGCAGAGCACTATCGCGGCAAGGCTGTCGGACTTTACGAGGACTGCCTTAGCCTGTCGGCCAATATGAGTGACGCGGATCTTCTGACAGCAATCGAAGATCTCCTCGGTAAGGAGATCGCACGAGCCATCGGACTCCAGCTAGGCGTTCCCACTGAAGCCACGGAAGTAGCAACCGAGGACTTGGGGTAACGTCAGCTTTGGTCCAAAAGCGGACATCACGAGCACGTCCGTTCTGTGCCAAAAGCGGACGAAACACTCGACGCGCGTGCCATAGACGCGATTGGTGGGCTCAAGTAGCCCTCCCTCCAGGCGAGCGCTTTAGCAATGCGTGCGCCTGTGATTTACGGGGTTGCCCATTTGCGAGTCTCAAAGGTCGGATTTATGCTTGGATCTCTTTAGGGAGCACCGATTCTTGTCGACACCAAAAATCAGGGAGACCATCGGAACGGATGGGCAGCCTTTGCCGGTGCTGCCACCAAATAGGGACGCTAGGGTGTGGGCCCGCTTGATCCGTGTGATGTTCTATACACCCGGATTCCTCGCACTACTGCTGATCAAGGCAGGCGAGCCTGCTAGTTTCGGGGTCACGGTCGAACTCCTCATGCTCTCCAGTGCGACGGCACTTGTGGGGGGCTTGTTTGTTGGAACACAGTCTGACGATGCCGGTGCTGACGACGCGTCCAGGACGGGGACATGGTCAGGGGCGCTGGTTCTGGAGTTATTGGCCGCTGTGCCGTTCCTGTGTGCAATCCCGTCCTTGTTCCACGAGCTTGCCACGAGCCCGCTACTTCACAGCGGCGGTTCTGGAGCATCGAGCGACTCTCTCGGAAACTCTCAGTTGCTTCCAGCGGCCGCGATTGTGCCGTTCATGGTCTATCAGCTTGCAGGCTATGGAACGCTTCATTTTGTGGTCTCAAGGACCGTCAATTGGATCATCAATTTTTTGATCCTTGGGCTTATCATCGGCGTGTATTCGGCCAACCGAAGTAGCGACTTCGGAACGGAGGCAGTCTTGGCCAGCATCTTGATCTTTGGCATGTGCTGCACGGTTGCTTACGGCATCCTCAAGTTAAAGCAGATGCAGACGGAATACACACGTCGATGCCCTCCACCCAAGCCCGAGGAAGGTGCACATGTGGTGGATCAGCTATCGAGGTGAGGGCCGACAAGGTGTCGACAATATCGGTGTCTTTGAGGATGACGGCCGTCCGAGGTCCGAGCACCCACTGCTCCTCGACACATCGAGTAATGCGCGCCCGCTTCACATTGCTCGTGGCTTTGCGCTGGTAGGTGAAGATCTATACATCGCCAACGCCTGGCGCAAAGACAGCTACATCGCCAGATACAGGCGCGAGCAAGACTTTTACCGCTATTGCAGCACAGTCGTTTCAACCGATCACGTGGCGGCGATGGTTCATCCGTTCGATCTGGTGCTGGGCGACGACGGGAACATATACATCTCTTGCCAGGACACAAACACTGTCGTCGCAGTCGTACCGGAGAAGCGCGTGCCGGCGGCGGTGGCATTACATCTATGCCAGACCTTTCCTGATGGAAATTTTCTGCCCGGCACGCACGTAGCTTCAAGTCAGGGGCGACTTCCGGAAGTCGGCGAACAGACGCCGACAGACGTTCCCACGCCTCTGGGACTTGAGGTTGTGCTGGATGAGCATGGCCGGCCGCGTCATTCCGTACGTGGGATCGCCCTTCATCAAGAACACCTCTACGTCGCGGACCAAGCAGCGAATGCGGTGAAAGTGTTTGAGCTTAGCTCTGGGCGGCTACAGGCGTCTATTAAGGGTCCGAAGATTCAGAAGCCTGGTCATCTATTGCTGCATGATGGGACCCTCTACATCGGTGCTGCCGGTTCCGGCAGCATTTTAGCGTACGATACTGCGGACGGTGAGCCCCGTGGAGAGCTTGGAGCGCGGGTTGTCGTCGATGGGAAGCTAGATGCGCCCTCCGGTATTGCGATTGGCCAAGACGGGGACCTCTATGTTGCTGAACGGCATAAACGCCGGGTGGTATGGTTTTCGGTGTCCGGGGCGTGCAAGGGTACCTTCATCGATATGCTTCCCGACCAGCCAGAGTTCCTATTGCAGTTGCCCAGCGCTGGTTCGTAGTGCGGCCAGACCATCCGAATTACGCCGGAGCACCTGCGAGCTACCGAATTAATGCCCGTCCTGTGCCTATGAACTCCTGAGGGCAGCAAGGCTTTCAATTGGATTGTTGGTCGACCACTCTGGACTTCCGCTTCGGGTCAGAAGCTGACCTTGCAATGTCGATGGAGAACGTCCGGCCTGCACCTCAAAGCAGACATTTGCGGCCTGGCGATCGAGGTGGGTTAAGTGCCAATGGCGGACTTGGCGCTTAAACATCTAGTTTCTGCAGACTGCTTCTAGTCAATAAGCTGTGCCGATGCCGCGTCTAGGCGTTCTCCAATACGCAAGGTATCCTGTGTATGCGGAGCACCGTTCACTCAGGGACCAACAAGCGGCCTGACTGGCAAGAGCACCTCAGTCCGAGAAGGTGCATCGCCTTGGTGCATTGGAGCTTCTAGCCTAACCTAGGCTCTCAAGGCGACCGGGCATGACATTGGGGGGAATCGATGGAAACGCCTCATTCAAGCGGAGTTGAATACGAGAAAGTTGGAAAAGGATACTTCGAACATCGCCAGCTCCAGCGGGGCGCGGCTGGCTGGATGCTACTTGTCGGTCTTGGTGTCGCCTACGTCATCTCGGGAGACTTCGCTGGCTGGAACTTTGGGCTAGCGCAAGGCGGATGGGGCGGCCTGTTCGTCGCGACGCTCCTGATGGCGACGATGTACACCTGCATGTGTTTCGCGCTTGCCGAGCTGTCTACCATCGCACCGACCGCCGGCGGAGGTTACGGCTTCGCCCGCCGCGCCTTTGGTCCTTGGGGCGGTTTCTTATGCGGGGTCGCCATCTTGATGGAGTACGCCATTGCGCCGGCTGCAATTGCCGTATTTATCGGCGCCTACTGCGGGTCGCTATTTGGGATCGACGGCTGGCCGGTCTATCTCGCGTTCTACGCCGTGTTTCTCGGCATCCATATCTACGGAGCGGGAGAGGCCTTGCGTTTGATCTTTGCGATTACCGCAGTCGCCGTCGTGGCTCTTGTCGTCTACTGCTTCACCATGGCGCCTCACTTCAGTGTCGACAACCTCTTTGACATTGCGCCAACGGATGCTGCCGGCGCGAGCGCATTTCTTCCCTTCGGCTATATCGGCATTTGGGCGGCTATCCCCTACGCAATGTGGTTCTTCCTCGCTATCGAGGGCGTACCGCTTGCTGCAGAGGAGACGCAAGATCCGAAGCGCGATCTGCCGCGCGGTTTGATCGGTGGGATGCTTGTGCTCCTCGTCTTCGCGGCCCTGATGCTCACGCTCGGGCCCGGTGGCGCAGGGTCTGCTGCCCTGCAGGACTCTGGCAATCCCCTGGTCGCCGCCCTGGAGTCTCCCAAAGTCAGTGACGGGCCGACACTGATCAGCCGGTTTGTGAACTTTGTCGGGCTGGCGGGGCTGGTGGCCAGTTTCTTTTCAATAATTTTTGGCTACTCGAGATTGACATTCGCAATGTCGCGCGCCGGGTACTTGCCGCGGTTCTTATCACTAACCAGCGAGCGTAAGACGCCCTACGTGGCGCTGATTGTCCCCGGAATCATTGGCTTTATCCTGTCTTTGTCGGGAGAAGGTGATCTCTTGATCTTGGTGGCCGTATTCGGCGCCACGGTTTCTTACGTGATGATGATGGCCTCTCATATTGCGCTGCGGGTCTCGGAGCCGCAGTTAGAGCGCGCATATCGCACCCCGGGAGGCATCGTAACCTCAAGCGTCGCCTTGGTGCTCGCCTGCGCAGCTGTGATCGCCGGATTCCTTGTCGACCCACGGGTCCTAATCGGCGCCGCAATTGTGTACGCCATCTTTGTTGCTTACTTTGCTCTTTATAGTCGGCATCACCTCGTGGCGGCCGCGCCCGGTGAAGAAGGTCCGGACTAAGCGATCGGGCAAGGCGCCAACAAAAGACCAGGACAAAGGGGATCGGCACCATGCGTTATTCGCATACCGTTGACGGGCACCGATACACATTCGAATCGCTAACTGATCTGCTCGCAAAGGCGAGCCCAGCTCGCTCCGGCGACTACTTGGCCGGTGTCGCCGCGCTCGATGACGCGGAGCGTGTCGCGGCTCAGATGGTTCTGGCCGATACGCCTCTCAGGACATTCCTGTCCGACGCCGTTGTTCCGTATGAGAGCGATGAAGTGACGCGGCTCATCATCGATGGGCACGATTCGAATGCATTTGCGCCGATCGCGCACCTCACCGTTGGCGGATTTCGTGACTGGCTCTTGTCGGACGACGCGACCGAAGATGTGCTAGGAAGCATCGCGCAGGGCCTCACGCCCGAGATGGTTGCGTCTGTTTCCAAGATCTGCCGCGTTCAGGATCTCGTTCTCATCGCGCAGAAATGCCGCGTTGTAACCAAGTTCCGCGACACCATTGGCTTGAAGGGGCGCCTATCGACGCGCCTTCAACCCAACCATCCTACAGACGACCCGACGGGGATCGCCGCCAGTATCGTCGATGGTCTCATGTACGGAAGCGGCGATGCCGTAATCGGCATTAATCCGGCAACCGACAGCATCGCCGCCGTTACAACGCTTGTGCAAATGCTCGACGAGATTATTCGCCACTACGATATCCCAACCCAGTCCTGCGTCCTGACCCACGTCACGACAAGTATAGAGGCGATCAATCGCGGGGCGCCGCTCGATCTGGTGTTTCAGTCGATTGCGGGAACGGAAGCCGCGAACAGCAGCTTCGGTATCGATCTCGCCGTCCTCGCGGAGGGTCGCGAGGCAGCCCTTGGCCTTCAGCGCGGCACAGTCGGCAACAACGTCATGTATTTCGAGACCGGCCAGGGAAGCGCGCTCTCAGCAAACGCTCACCATGGCGTTGATCAGCAAACGCTCGAGGCGCGCGCCTATGCAGTCGCTCGGAAGTTTGAGCCGCTGCTCGTCAACACGGTCGTTGGCTTTATCGGTCCGGAGTATCTTTTCGACGGTCGCCAAATTGTGCGTGCGGGGCTAGAGGACCATTTCTGCGGCAAGCTTCTCGGAGTGCCCATGGGTTGCGACATTTGCTACACCAACCATGCCGAGGCCGACCAGAACGACATGGACATTCTACTGACGTTGTTGTCGACAGCCGGCGTCAGCTTCATCATGGGAATACCCGGGTCGGACGATATCATGCTCAACTATCAGACGACATCGTTCCACGACGCGCTGTACGCTCGCAAAGTCTTGGATTTACGGCCCGCGCCGGAGTTTGAAGCCTGGTTGAGCGAAACGGGCATTTTTGCGCCTGGTGACAAATTGCGCCTTGCCGAGAGCCTGCCAAAGTCATTCCAGCGCGCGCTGGAACATCTGCACTGAGGTTTCTTGCATGACCGAAGACAATCGATCCGTTGTCAGTAGCGATCCGTGGAGCAGGCTACGCCAGTATACACCGGCACGCATCGCACTCGGCCATTCGGGGACAAGTTTACCTACTAAGCCGCACCTGGAGTTTCAGTTGGCTCATGCGCGTGCGCGCGACGCTGTTCACCATCCACTCGACGTTCCGGCTTTGGTGAAGCGGCTTCAGTTAATTGGCCAAGAACCGGTCACATTGGAGAGCCGTGCGGAAAACCGGCCCACGTACTTGCAGAGGCCCGACAAGGGCCGCCGCCTTGCCGAGGGTTCAGTAGAAGCGCTCAGGAGCATTCAGAAACCAGCGGCGCCCTACGACGTGGCCTTCGTAATCTGCGACGGACTTTCGGCACTCGCCATTGAAGAAAACGCCGTGAAGTTCTTGGAAGTGATGCTGCCGTCGCTTGCGGAGAGCGAGTGGAACATCGCTCCGCTCTGTATTGTGAAGGAAGGACGTGTCGCAGTCGGCGATGAAATTGGCGAGATCCTGGACGCCGGAATAGTCGCGGTTCTAATCGGAGAACGGCCCGGCCTAAGTTCGCCTGACAGTATGGGGCTCTACATGACGATGAACCCGAGGGTTGGGCTCACCGACGAGTCGCGAAACTGTATCTCCAATGTACGGCCTGCCGGTTTGACTTACGAAGAAGCGAGCCACAAACTCAATTACCTGATGACCGAGGCGCGACGCCGGGGTTTCTCTGGCGTGGCGCTGAAGGATGAGGCCGAGACCTTGCCGCGGGTTGGGCAAACCCCTGCTAGCAATTTTCTGGTCGAAGACTGATTACTGTCGGGCGTCACATCACCAATCACCGCTTTCTGCCTGCCACAGCAATTCCTCCATTGTGAATATACTGCCAGCCGCTTGGGGTCATGAGCGGCCATTCTACCCGACCGATCGCACTTCCGATTTGTGCGAATAAGCGGAAATCATCGGCTGCTCCGACGAAGTCGGCTTAGTGCCAATAGCGAACATTACTGCATCCTTAGCTTGTCACACAGGTAGGGGGTCTCTGCGGCTGCAGGCTACTGCCTGCGCGGACTTCTCTAGAACGCAGTCTCCGATCACGAGCACGTCCAATTCCGTTGCCATGAAACAGCGAAATGCATCTTCAGGCGTACAAACAATAGGCTCGCCGCGCACATTGAAGCTGGTGTTCACAAGCACAGGGCAGCCTGTGCGTCTCTTGAACGTCTCAAGAAGTGCATAATAGCGAGGGTTCGTGTCGTCGTGCACAGTCTGAACACGCGCTGAGTAGTCCACATGGGTTACGGCGGGAATGTCAGAGCGGGCAACATGAAGTCTTTCGAGACCAGTCAGCGCCTCCTCCTCCGATGATAACTGCAAACGGTGCTCCTCCTTCACGTTGGCGACAAGCAGCATGTATGGACTGTCGCAATCGAGCTCGAAATAGTCACCCACATCTGAGGCAAGTACGGAGGGAGCGAAAGGCCGAAAGCTCTCACGATATTTGATCTTGAGGTTAAGCCGCTGCTGCATATCGGGACGACGCGGGTCGCCCAGGATCGACCGAGCGCCAAGCGCGCGTGGTCCGAACTCCATCCGCCCCTGAAACCAGCCAACGGCACCGCCTGCCTCAAGAGCGTCACACGTTACTTGGCAAAGCTCGGCTTCGGTTCCGGCTTTGCTGAAGACGGCACCAAGGTCGGACAAGCGCGCCTCGATCTCGCGTTGTGAGAAGCCAGGGCCGAGATAGGTTCCGGCCATGCCATCGCGGCCGACGTGGCGAACACGCGGGTAGCCGAGATGTTGATGGTAGGCGGCGAGCGCGGCGCCTACCGCACCTCCGGCGTCGCCTGCGGCAGGCTGTATGAAGAGGTTATCGAAACGCCCATCACGTAGGACCTTGCCGTTCGCCACGCAGTTGAGCGCAACGCCGCCCGCGAGACAGAGGTTCTTGCAACCAAACTCGCGAGAAAGATTGCGTGTCATACGTAGAATGATCTCCTCGGTCACGGTCTGAACCGAGGCCGCTAGGTCCATATGCAACTGCGTAAGGGGACCTCCTGGTTCGCGGGGCGGTCCGCCAAATAGGTCGTCGAACTTTCGCGATGTCATGGTCAGCCCTGTCGCGTATTCGAAATAGCGCTGGTCAAGCCAGAAAGACCCGTCCTCCTTCAGGTCGATGAGCTTGTCGAGGATGGTTCGCACATGTGTGGGCGCGCCATATGGGGCGAGCCCCATGAGTTTGTACTCGCCCGAATTGACCTTGAAGCCGCAATAGTAGGTAAAGGCCGAGAAAAGCAGTCCGAGACTGTGGGGCCATCGGATCTCACGAAGGGTCGTGATCTCGTTGCCGCATCCGAGCGCGACCGACGTTGTGGCCCATTCGCCAACGCCATCCATAGTGAGCACAACGGCCTCGTCAAACAAAGACGGATAGAAGGTCGAAGCCGCATGGCTTTGGTGATGCGCTGAGAATAGTAGCTTGTCTCCGACCAGGCCGCTCGCGCTATGGGCGCGCAATGCTGTTTCGAGGTTTTGCCTCTGATAGAGCTTTTCTTTGATCCAGACCGGCATCGCCAGTCTGAAAGAGCGAAAACCGCGCGGAGCGAGCGCGAGATAGGTTTCCGTCAGACGTTCGAACTTGAGGAAGGGCTTCTCGAAGAACACGACGTGATCGACGCCGTCGAGATCGGAATCTACGACATCGAGGCAGTAGCGAATGGCATGGTCTGGGAACGAGCGGTCATGCTTTTGTCGCGTGAAGCGTTCCTCCTGGGCTGCCGCAAGGATCTTGCCGTCTTGGACGAGCGCCGCGGCGCTATCGTGATAGAACGCCGAGATGCCGAGCAGCCGTACCATCAGAAAATAGTGTAGACGAACGGCGCCACGGCGGAGCCTTGCGCGAGAATCAGGAACCCTCCGAACAACAAGAGCGCTAGAAACACGGGTGCAAGCCACCACTTCTTGCGCGCGCTCAAATAGGCAAGAAACTCACGCGCCAAGTTGAACATTGTGAGCCCTCTCCCCGCTAGAACTGGGTTCTCATGGATGGCTTAGGCGTCTCAGTCGCTGAGCAGTCTATCCAATAGGTGCTGTCTCGCCGCCCCGACTTGAGGCGCAGGGGATCGTAAAACAGTCGCATTACCAAGCCGGTTGGTACAAAGACGATAGCGAACAGCAAAAACAAGACTACTGGATTCACAACTTTGTGCAGCAAAAGGCCGAACCGGAACCAAGCCCTGTTCAGCGGCCCGAGCAAACGCGGCGCAACGAGACTCATCAGTATGAGTGCGCAAGCGAGAACGAGGAATGGGAACACGATGTAAAGCGTGTTCCGCCATAGCAATGCGACAATGAGTGACACGACAGCAAATACGAGCCCCGTCGAGCGCGGAGAGGGTGGCTCAACGCTCTCGTTCAAATAGTGCTCATGAAAATTGTTCTTCGCCATGATTGCCGTGTTCAACTGGGAAGGTGTGCACGGACTCGGTCCGCAAAACGCAAGAATGGTAGCAAAAGGGGAAACGTCCAGCGTTTTTCGATCAGAAGGTCATGTATAACCAGCACGTCGATATCTGTGCCAAGGAAGCAGTTCATCGCATCCTGCGGCGTTTCCACAATCGGCTCACCACGAACGTTAAACGACGTATTGAGCAAGACAGGAACGCCGGTTCGCGCCTCGAAGGCTTCCAATAGCGCGTGAAATGCCGGGCTGGTTTCCCGCTCTACCGTTTGCACACGCGCCGAACCGTCGACGTGAGTGATCGCTGGGACGCGGTTACGCCATTCGGCGCACACATCCGTCGACAACAGCATAAAGGGGGAATCGATGCCACCCTCGAAGACCTCGTGGGCGCGCTCTGCGAGAACTGCCGGTGCGAACGGGCGGAAGTCCTGACGGTGCTTCACCCGCGCATTTAGGCGGTCCTTCATGTTGGGATCGCGTGGATCAGCGAGAATGCTGCGATGACCCAAGGCCCTGGGTCCGAACTCGGATGCTCCTTGGAACCAGCCGACGATACTACCGTCCGCGAGTTTCTCGGCAGTCCTGAACACAGTGTCTGGGACCCGCGCGCCCCGTGTCGCCACCTTCGCCTTCCAAGACCCTAGCGCGACTTCTTCCTCGGCCTTGCCGTAGGTCCTTCCCAAATAGGATTGCTTCATCGTGAAATTGCGCGGCTCCTTGCGCAAAGCCAGATGGCCAAAGTAGGCACAGCCGATAGCAATGCCGTCGTCGCCGGCAGCCGGCTGGATCCAAACGTTCTCGAATGGTCCCTCCCGCACAAGCCGTCCATTGGCGACGCAGTTGAGGGCAACGCCACCGGCTAAGCAGAGATTCTTCTCACCTGTCTTCCCGTGCAGCCAGTGGGCTCGGGCAAGCAGGGTCTCTTCGGCATCGTCTTGCATCTGCCGCGATAAATCCTCCCACCCTTGACGCCCGGAGCTGCGCTCCCAGGCCATATCACCACCACCGAGAAACGGATGGTTTCGTGTCGACGTCCAATCCCTTATCTGGAGACGCTCTCCGTCGAGTTGCACAAGGGGCGAAACAACCCCGGGCCGGCCGTAGGCAGACAGGCCCATGACCTCGCCACATTTGTTCCAGTCGCCAAAGACGTAGCGAGAGACGCGGCTATAGAGTGCGCCTAATCCCGGCATCATGAAGAACTCGTCGCTGAGAAAACCCTGTGCCGGCTCCATGAACACCTTCTTGAGCGTCTTGAGTTCGGAACCGTCGAAGCGATAGTAACTCTCCGACTCCCGCGCCAGCGACGAGGCATCATCGTCCGTTGGAACTTGCTCGGTCACGTCCATGCGATGGCTTCCGACGCCATCCACTATCATGACCGCACCTGCTTCAAACGGAGAGACGGCGAAGGCACTGTAGGCATGGGCGAGATGGTGCGAGATGTCGACAACGCGCGGGTCATCGGAGAGAAATAGGGGGTGCCTGGCAGCAATGGCGCGCTCGGACCGGTCGAGATAAGACTTCCAGTCGCGGTAGCACAGCCGCTCCTCGAGCTTACCGACCGGCATAACATACGAATTACGGACAATTAGCCGGAGATCATCGAGGCATATTCCTGCAGCCTCCAGGCAATAGTCGATGACTTTCCCGTAGAATCCTGTGTCATGCTTGTAGCGCGTAATCCGCTCTTTGCTGATGGCCACGACGATCACTCCATTCCGCAGCAAGCAGGCGCTCACGTCGTGGTCATAGGCGTTGATTCCTAAAATGTAGAGATCGTCGCTGCTCATAGGCGCGGTCCGGTCCGGCTGTTTCCAAGATTGTTTTACAACATTGCTTCCACTCTGCATTGTCGCGGAGGGCGAAAATCGCTACATTATGTCCGTCAACTGAAAGTTTGCCTGCTTCACAGTAATCGACTCACGGGGAGAGCGTGATCATGAAGGCACCCAAGCTCAACATTGATACCGAGGCTTCTCCCAAGCGCCGCATTGGCATCCGCATGGCTTTGGCGGCAGTCATTGCCGCCACGTTCGGCCTGACGCTTGCCACGCAGGCCGAAGATCGCGGAAGGGGCACGGAACGCGGCAAGGAAGAAGCCGAACGTGGTAAGGAGCGCGGCGAAGAGCGTGGTGAGGACCGCGGAGACGACAAAAAGCGCAAAGGCAGCACGGGGCACGATGTCGACTCCGGCGAGAAGGACAATTAGCTCCGGCCGGCCCCACACCACGGCATGTCGAACATACTTGTCAGTCTAGCAGCGGCGCTATACGTCGGTATGCTGGCTATGGAGCCGGCGGCCGCTGAGTCGGCTGCACACAGCCCAGCGAATGCACGTCTCGATGCATTGGTCGGCGAATGGAAGACCGCGATCAAGGTCTGGGATAATCCCGACGGTGAGCCGGTTAGCCTAAAGGGTCAGACAACACGGCAGTGGGTGCTTGGCGGTCGCTTCATCGAGGAACGTTCTGAGAATGATACCTCGCGGGAAGGTCGTTTCCAGAGCATTGCTTATCTGGGCTTCGATAAAGAGACCCGCTTGTATGAGCGCTTTTGGATGACGAACACGGCAACACGTATATTCGTCGAACGCGGCCGTTACGATCCGGAGAATAATCTCTTCCTACTTCAGGGCTCCGAGACAAGTAAAGACGGCGCCGTCATCTCCACCACTTCGGAGCTCAAGGTTTCATCGCCCGACCGGCATATCTTCACCGCCTACGTCACGGGTGCGAGCGGCCTCAGGTGGAAGCAGCTTGAGATTGTCTACAGCAGGAAGTGATGCGGTGAGTGGCTCCGAGAACAGGACTCAACCCGGACAGAACCTTCTGGGCCAGCTGGCCTTCGTGTTTTACGTTGTCATCACTACTCTTCTCGTTCTCGAACTCCTGTTGCGGGGCTACTTCGCTTTGCAGATTGGGCCGCGCGTTCTTGCATACGGCACGCCGTGGTACCGCAATGCCATCGGCGAGCACCGCAAAAGGCAGCTCGCAACTCAGTATGATCGTGAGCTCGCGGCTTGGAACGAGAACGAAGATAATCTCGACATGGTATCGGAGCATGAGAACGCCAAAGGTGGCTATCTCAAGTTTTTTCCCAACGAACCGCGATACTTCAAAGATATCGATAGTGGCGAAGTGGTGCGTGTCAAGATCAACGCGCATGGTTTTCGTGGGGACGACTACACTATTGATAAGCCGGAGGGCGTGATCCGAGTCCTGACGCTCGGCGCATCGTCAACATTCGGGTTCTACAGCAGAGACGGCGAGACGTATCCACACTACCTGGAAGAACGGTTGAATGCGCGCTGCCAAGATGACGACAAGCGATTCCAGGTGATCAATTTCGCGATCCCTCATGCGCGAGCGGAAGAGATCCGCTCAATGCTCGTGGCCGAAGGACTCTCGCTTAGTCCTGACGTCATCACGTTTTATGAAGGCCGCAACGACAGCTACCGCATACATCCCATGGACTTTCGCCAGGCGGGCGCAGCACACACACAGGAGATGTCAGGGGCACTAGAGCGTGCATGGTCTTGGGTAACGCGAGTATTCGTTCTAATGCGCTTCGCCGACGAGTTGTCGAGTACGAGTAAGGAGGTGACGGCAGACCGCGCGTTGGAGTCGCTCAACGCCGTCAGCGAACGGACCTCTCGCGCCTTCATAGCTGATATGGATGAGATTCGTCAGCTCGCGCACCAGCGGGGCATAGTCTTCGTCGTCGCAAATCAGCAGGCCAACTCCAAATCCTGGTTCGGGATTCCGGTGGCGGAGCGGTATTCCATGAAGGGCGTTACCTATAGTGAGGAGGTCGCCAACATCGAGCGGATCTTGGGCCGTGGCGAGGCCATCTCCGGTTATGAGTTCAACTTTTTGATACACGACCGGCTCATGCGCGACCTCGAGTCCTGGGCACGCGAAAACGAGCTGCCATTCGTTGATGTCATTCGGGTCCTCGACCAGGAGCGGCACCATTTGGTGAGCTGGGTGCATTTGGATGCCTATGGCAACGGTCTCATAGCCGACGCATTCGCCGACGAGATCTTGGTACATGTATGTTCCGATAGACCTCAGAGTCGCTGAAGTCGGCATTTGGAATTGCCGAGCGCCAGGTGACTAGCTGACGTCCGCTTTGGGTCCTTCGCTGACATCACAGCGAGCCTTTGCCACGACTGCTCTGCACACGAAAGCTGACATCCACGGTGTCGTTAAACACGACCGCGAAGTGCCATAGCGGACGTCAGGCCCCGACTCGAGAGGCGACATAAATCCGAATGAGAGAGGCGCTTTGATGAGAAGCAACTTCGATAAGGCGCCAATGAAAAAGCTTGAAGCCAAGATGCCAGTGATGATTTTGTTGCGAAGTGAACAATGTTCTCGGCCAGGCTACCTAAGACGCAGCCACCTCAATATGGATTCCGGATCTCTCATCCGTGAAACTTTGCGTCCCACACAAGTTGCAGCACATATTGGAGTCGATCATGAAGAACTTGCTAGTAAGGCTATCGGTGATTGCAGCCGCGAGCATTGGAGGAGCTGCCCTGGCCCAGAATACGAACCAACTGGTCACGCCTCAAAACTATATCCGCGCCGAAGTCGATTTTTCATTCGCGGATTTTCAAAAGAATGCCGGCGGCAAGGTCAACGAATTTTTCTACATTACCCAACCGACGCCGCTCGACAAGCAAACGGTCGTTCGGATGAACCGCGACACGCTGTATGCCGGAGCGGTTGTCGATACCGAAGGGGGTGCGACAGTAACTATTCCCGAGTTTCCTGACGACCGCTACTTCTCTGTCTATGTCATCGACAATGACCACTACGCTCCGAAGGTTTTCTACGAGCCGGGGACGCACAAGATTTCGGACGACACAAAATATGTTGCTCTGGTACAGCGGATCCAGCTTAAGAATCCTGCAGATGAGAAAGACGTGTCTCTGGTGAATGAGCTTCAGGAGAAGATCACGATCAACGCCACCAGTGCCGACCTCTTTCCCAAACCGAAATGGGATAGGGACTCAATGCTCGCCCTGAGGGCGCAGTATGAGAAAGAGTTTCAGAAATTTGACCAGTACGAACCTGACTGGATGGGCCCCCGTGGGCAGGTCAACGAAAAGACCCGGCATTTAGGTGTGGCTGGTGCATGGGGCCTATTCCCCGAAAAGGATGCCGTCTACATCAACTACACAGGGCCATCTGATCCGTCCCAGTGCTACATGGCAACCTACGAAGTGCCCGAAAACGACGCGTTCTGGTCAATTACCGTTTACGGCAACGACGGCTTCATGAAGACCGACAACAACATCGTGAATGACCGCAACGTAGAGCTCAATGATGATGGTACGTTCATCGTTTACTTCGGTTCTGAGGAGCGTTGTGGCGACAAGCCCAATCGCGTGGACATCACGGAAGGCTGGAACTTCCTAATGCGGGTCTATAGACCCGGCCTGTCCGTGCTCGACCGCACCTACAAGCTACCTGAAGTCAAACAAGTCGGCTGACTCTGTCCCGTCGCATCCAGGCATCGCTCCAGGCTGCACTGGACCCAACCTAAACTCTACGCCCCGTGAGGAGGCACATTGATGATTAGACTGAGTTTGGCAGCGGCCCTAACCAGCGCGCTGCTTGCGGGCGCTGCGTGCGCTGCGAGAACCAAGGTAACTGAGGAGAATTTTGCGGTTGCAGAAACGGACCGCTATATGGCCGAACACACCGCGGATCATGCGGTAAATACCATCCGGCACTCACGCCAACCATCTGGACCCAAAAACCAGTTCGTCATCACCGAGAATAAGGACGTACTCTACAGCCATGCGGTGGTGGACACAGAAGGCGGCGCGACGATCACTAATCCTGACTGGGACTATTTTTCAGTTATCCAGATCATCGATGAGGCGCATTACACGCTTCACGTGCTCTACCCTGGTGAGAGCGTGACTTTGACGCCCATGGAGCTCACCCAAGGTCGTTATGTATTTCTGAACATGCGTACCGGGCTAAAATCGACTGATAAGGCAGGCCTATCGGCAGCCCATGCTCATCAGGATGCGTTTTCGATCGAAGCCGCATCATCCGAGCCTTACGTGCCGAAAAGCTTCGATACCGCGAGTCTGGATGCCGTTCGTGCTGCTCTAGTCGCGCGCGCAGGGGAGGCAAACAAGCCGGAAAAATTTTTTGGCCGGCCCGAAGATGTAGACCCGGAAATGTTTCTAATTGCCACTGCAAAGGGCTGGGGTGGCCTGCCTTATAAGGACGCGGTCTACATCTCGACAATTGTACCCGAGGGGATCTCCGCCGAAGGCAAGTGCTCAAAGATGACGCTTCCCCGTCCACCGTTGAGGTACGACGATGGCGCATTCTTCTCGGTCACGACCTACAGCGCCGACAGCTGGATTGTAGAAGAGAACTTTGCCCTGAGCGACCGAGCGGCCGAAGCCAACGACGATGGCTCAGTTACCTTCCGCTACAATTGTCCGGGTCAACCCAACAACATCGATGTCCAGCCCGGCTGGACCCAGGTAATACGCCTGTACCAGCCGCAGAGCGCTGACGCGATCTCAGACTATGTCGATGCGATCACCTCGGAAGTAAGAATCGAGCCGTCCCCGTAACGCTCGGGCGTCCAATCGCGTTCCGCCAGTTATGCTGTTGCATGACCATAGACGGAAACGTCCCTTTTGGGTCATTGGCTGACATCGTCAGGCAAGGTTGCAACGTCCGGTCTACGCCTCTAAGCCGCCGTCGCCGACCCCGCTATTGGAGTCGGGCAGGCGCCAACAGTTTACGCTGTGGGTCTCGGGCCGGCGCAACACATCGCTCCAACTTCACCAGCCACCGTTGGAGCCGGGCGAGATTGGTCCCGAGATCGCTGTAACCGAGCTGCGAGCGTGAGTACATCGCCAGGCTAGAAGCATCAACTTGCTGGATATAATGAACCGCTATCGTGTCAGGAAAGCTCAAAAATGCGCTTCTTTGGATGTAGCGTTCTGTCAAAGTGCTGTCGTCATGTTCCACAAGGGTTGTTCTCGGTTCAGTCGCTATGACTTTGGTCATCGCGCATCGCAAAGACGTGACGTCAACCCTGAACGCAGGCGAGGTAAGATCGGCTCTCGCTTTGCAAAAGCCAGGGGGCGACGCAAGCGCATCATTGGGAGTGACACGGCGCTCTAAGGTGTCAAAATCCACTGGCCCTAGATCAGGCGTGCCGAAAAGGCTCCAGAGCCGCTCAAATATGACCATATGCACCTCAGTGCTTGTCTCCGCGGACAAGGAGTTTACCAGATAACCAAGCCGATGTTTCTTTGGGCCTGCTCAATGTCCGCTTTGGGTCAGTAGCGGACATGGACAAGTGGGCGAACGTCCGCATGCCTCCGAAAGCGGACATCATCTGAAGTCTCCAAATCTATAGAATCTGAGACAGTCGATTGACGCGTCTCTTTTTATGTCTCAAAATGTCGTTCTCATAACCTTTTAGACATTAGGAGCGCACATGACGCAGGTCGGGTATGCGAGGGTCAGTACAACGGGGCAAAACCTGACAGTTCAATTGGAGAAGCTGGAAGCGGCGGGCTGCGAGAAGGTGTTTCAAGAAAAGCGCTCCGGCGTAGACGCGGGCCGGCCAGCCCTAAAGCGCTGTCTGGAGTACCTTCGTGAAGGCGACACTCTCCTAGTGACCAAGATCGACCGTTTGGCACGATCAACAGCTGATCTCTATGGCATCGTGCAGAGACTTGCAGACAAGGGTGTGGCTTTCCGGGTGTTCGACGATCCGACAATCGACACAACAACACGCACCGGCAAATTGGTTATGGGAATTCTGGCCTTAATCGCCGAGTTCGAGAACGACATTCGACGAGAGCGTCAGATGGACGGCATCGTTAAAGCGAAAGACCGAGGTGTGAGATTCGGCCGGAAACCCATTCTCGTCGCCGATACGGTGAAGAAGGTGAAGAAGCTTCGGAAGTCTGGAATGACAATCTCGGAGATCATGCGGCAGACAGCCCTCTCAAGAGCGTCGGTTTACCGGGCTCTCTCGGCAGAATGACGATGCCCGCTTTAGGGGCAAGAGGCGACATGGCGCGCGGCTAACTTCATGTCCGCTTTGTGCCAAAAGCGGACCTGAAGCCAACAAGGCCGAAAACTGGCAATCGCTAAGCGCTACCGAAGCCAGTCGGAACAAAAGAAAATTATGGCTGAAAGACCGGCTGCTGATGGAACGGTAATAACCCATGCAGCAACGATGCCGATGAAATGAGACCGTCGTACGAGCTTCCGTCGCCTTATTTCGTCGGGCAGTAATGAGAGAGCTTTGCCCTTAGAGTACCTCTTGTGGGTCATGATGTACTCCCGCCTTCGCCGGCTGCGTGCTGTGTACTGCTCACGGAAGAAGCCAACGCCGAAGACGGCGCCGACAACGATATGCGTTGTCGATACCGGCAGTCCAAGCTGTGATGCCACAAGAACAGTAAGGGCCGCCGATACTGCTACGCAGAATGCGCGCATCGGATTCAGCTTGGTGATCTGATCGCCAACGATCCGAACAATGCGGGGGCCAAACAAAAACAAGCCGAGGCTGATGCCAAAACCTCCGATCACCAAGACCCAAATTGGCACGCCAACCTCGCCAGACATTTCACCCGTTGTGGAGCTACTCACAATTGCCGCCAAAGGGCCAACTGCGTTGGCTACATCGTTGGAACCGTGCGCGAAAGAAAGTAGCGCAGCTGAGCAGATCAATGGCAGGTGAAACAGTTTGCGAAGACTCTGGTTCCGGTTCTCCATACCTTCTGATTGTGTGTATACCCACGGCCTGGTGGCTAGATAGGTCAAGGCAAAGATAACGACCGCAATAACTGTGATCGCAGGTAGACCAGGCTTCCAAACATGCTTTAGCCCCTTGACGACGAGATACGCGCCGAAAGCCGCTGACATAATACCAACTAAGACCGGCACCCATCGCCGTGCGGCGGCAATCTTGTCGTGTTGATAGATCAAGTTGACCTTGATGAACGCGAGGAACGCAGCGGCAATAAGCCCGCCGATAAAAGGCGACGTGAACCAACTTAAGGCGATAGACGCCATTACATGCCAGTCCACAGCCTCCACGCC
>JBCDFN010000007.1:0-171180 GCA_039177935.1 Pseudomonadota bacterium
CCCCTGATCGAGGAGCTAACCAAACAGGTCATGGAACAACGGAGCGCGCAGTAGCGGTCAAGCTGCTGTCGCACCCAAGACGAGCAAAACGCCAAAAAGAAACACGAGCGCAGCGCCGCCAACCTCCAGCGTGCGGCCGAGCCATCGTCGCGCCCCTTCGGTTCTCGAGAAGAATGACAGAAGTCGCGTCCGGGACAGCGTGGCTAGAACCGCCACTGCCGAAATCGTGAGGACCATGCCTGCCGCCATGGCGGCAGTCACAGCAAGCCCGGCCGCGAGCAGGCCACGGGCTAAGGCGTAACTCATAATGAATGTCGTGAGCGGGCACGGTACCAGACCTGTCACGAAGGCAAGGGTGCGCCCCTTTCGCTGGGATTCGCCATCGTCGTTCTCCGGGGCCGCGCGCCGGAAGGCCTGCCAAAGCAAATAGGCGCCAATGAGCACGACCAGCACGCCGCTCGCGAGCTCGAACTGGGGCGTCCGTCCCCCATAGGCAAAGGCCCGCGAAACGACCGCAAAGCCTGCGAGAACGAGAACGATAGCGATGGCAACATGCGTCAGCGCGAGGATCGCGCCATTGACGATGCTGGATAGAAGGCTCGATTTTTGGCCGAGATGATAGGAAAAGAGCACGGTCTTGCCGTGCCCCGGCATCAAGGCGTGGAGAATACCGAACAGAACGGCCGCAGCCATGGCCGCCAGGAGCGCTCCAAAGTTGCCGCCTGCGACATCGCCCAGTCCGCTCGCCATGCCTTCATACAGCCAGCGCTGAAGATCAATCAGATCTTGCATGGTTTCGCTGTTTCACACAGGCGTGCACGCGCAGCAAATCACGTGAGCGTGCGGACTCACGCACCAGGAAAGACTATCAAATCTGGAGACCTAGCGGAACGACGCCCCAGACCGCCACGCTGGCGTCGGTTGGGTGACCCCTGGAGCGGGAATGGCGATGGAATTGCCGTAATCAGCCGCAAACCCAGAGCCTTCGCCGCTATTGGCAAAGGGCATTGCGAGTGAGCTTCCCTCAAATTGCGGCATCGAATAAGCCGGCGACAGGCCAAGATGCTCAGCAGTGCTCCTGGGAATATCAGCGTTTTCGCCCTGAATCTCGAAGGCCTGAGCGCTGAGCGGCATCAGAGCCAGGCTCGAAGCGGCAACAAGCGCAAGATAAAATGCACGCATCGGTATTATCCCTCGTCCGGCGAGCCCCCTCGCCATATCCCATCCGAAATTCGGACGTCTATCCGCAGACTTTAACGCGATTTGCTCGGATACGCCAGATGCGGCCGCGCTTTCCCTATATTGTGATGCCGGGGTGTAACCGCGCAGTCACAAGCCTCAAGATCAAGAAAGGCTCAACGCTGGGGCGAAATTGCGGCGGTAACCCAGGAAGGGGTCGTACTGCCCCAACGGGTGTTTTGCGGATGCTGTAAAAGTCCTGTATGAAACGGCCAATTTTCCTTGGGCACAGTCGGCGTCGACCTTTGATCTGCCGGTCGTACTCCGGTCGGCCCGATCTGCTGTCGCACGTGGCTCTGCATCACCCGACCGGTTGGGTCTGGCCGGTTGTCGGTCGCATTGAGAACTGAGAGCGGAGCAGGCATGGCCAGAGTTTTGGACACAGCTTCGGCCGGAATGGACCCGTCGGCTCGCGTCGCTCGGTCGAATCGCGCGGCGCCTTTCGAGGTCATTGCGTCTCAAGAAGCCCAGTGATGTCGCGTCGCCTCGCTATCCTCATAAACTCACATCCCTATTTCCATCAGCACAAGGAAGCCCTCTTTAGGGATCTGCCTGCCGATGTCGATGTGACGCTTCACACCGGCGAGTGCGACCCCGGCATCAGCCCTGATTTCGCAGGCCAAATCCGTCCGCTCGCCATCGATCGCTATGCGCATTTCCGGTTCGGCGATTTTCGAGCGCTGCGCCAGATGTTCCAGGTTTTCCGGCATGACCGCCCAGACATTGTCGTCGCCATCACGTTGAAGGTGGTGCTTTTCGCGCTCCTCGCTGGTGCGCTCAGCCGATGGACCGGGCGGCCTTGCAGCAAGATCGTTTTGTTCTTTCCTGGCCTTGGTCGCGTGTTTGGCAGCCGCAAAGGCGGGCTGTTCAACAAGCTCAGGCTGTCTTCGTCGGTCGCAGCGTTAAGGATGCTAACCGGGCAGGGGAACTGCGCATTCGTATTCGAGAATGAAACGGACCAAAGGCTGTTTGTGGCATTGTCCATTGCCGACAGGGACGCAACAAAGGTCATAAGCGGGACAGGCGTCCCGATCGATGTTCATGTTCCGGCAAAGGATCCAGATGGGCCCTTGCGTGTCGCGTTTGCTGGTCGGGTCTTGCGTGCAAAGGGTGTCGAACTGCTGATCAGGGCGTTCAAGGGTCTTGGCGAACAGGAGCCCGTCCAGCTCGACATATACGGCCCGTCGGATCCGAGCGACCCGGATAGCGTCCCGCTGCAAGCCGCCGACCTGCCTTCGACGATCCGCTACCATGGGGCCGTTCCGTTAGACGGGGTCTACGAGGCACTCGGCGAGGCGCATTGTGTTTGTCTGCCGACGCTTTACCGAGAGGGTCTGCCGCGCATTCTGTTGGAAGGCGCAGCACATGCTTGTGCCCTCATCTCGACGAATATGCCGGGGTGCCGATCGATCGTTAAGGATGGCGTGACGGGCCGCCTCATCCTCGCAAGAGATCCCGCGGTGATCGAAGACGATCTCGTTCGGACCCTGCGAGCTTTTGCGCACGATCGTAGCGGCGTTATCGCAATGGGACAGCGCGCAAGGGAACTTCTTCTCGACGGCGATTTCTCCGAGCAGGCCGTGCGGGATGCCTTTCAGGCTTTCATTCTTCAGTAGCGGGCTCCCGTGCGAGATCGCGTGCCGTCGCGAAGACGCTCATCGGTTGTTGCTGAGGTCAGCGCGCATCATGTCGGCAATACCATCGGGAGTCTCGACCGTCGGTCTCCAGCCGGTTGCGATCAGTTTCGACGGGCTAATCTCGAACGTGGCGCAAACCCGTTCCCAGTCGGCTTCGCGCCCAAAAGACTTCATCAGGCGTCGTATGGCAGCGTGCGGCATCTTTACGAGCTGCGGTGAACGGCCCAGCCCCTCCCGCATAGCAGCCACAATCCCGGCGACGCTGATGGGATTCGCATCGGCGACCAAATAGGTTTGATTGCGAGCTTGCTCAGACTGCAGCACATGCGCGACGGCAGCATTGAGGTTTTCAATCGAAACCAGCGAGCGGCGATTGTCGAGCCCGCCAAATGGCAATGGCATCGGTGTCTTCGCGATCGTGGCGAGCGAGGCGATGTTGCCCTTGACGCCCGGTCCATAGACCACAGCCGGACGCAATACGGTGAAGTCAACGCCGCTTGCCGCCAGTCTTCGTTCTGCTTCGAGTTTAGTGCGCCCGTAGATCTCCGTTGGCGTCGGCGGATCGTCTTCCGTGATCGTATTGGGTGCGGACAACCCCGCTTGGGCGCGCACGGAGGACATCAGGATGAAGCGTTTGATTCGGCTTTTCGCCTGGCTGGCAAGCTCCGCGACGGCCTCCGTGTTGATCTGTGTATAGACATCGTCAGGAAGTGTCCCGGGCGCGTGGGCAATGCCCGCCAAGTGTACAATGTGACTGATGTCCTCAAGGGCCTCGGACCAATCGGCGGCCTCGGATAAGTCCGGCATGGCAACAGGCTCGACATTGGGGCCTGCGGCAACTCTGGAAGCATCGCGCGCGGCGGCGCGGACGAAATAGCCTTGTTTCGCCAATGCCGGGACGAGACTTTGGCCGATGAACCCCGTGGCGCCTGTAACAAGGATGCGCGTCATCGCTTATCGTCCTCGTGCGAAGGCTGCCAGGACAAGGCCGACGCCGCCAGCGCCCAGAGCGAGCGTCACCCCGTCGATGAGCAACGAGCGGCCGAGCGCGGCCACGATCGCAAGCGCCGCCAACCACGCACACAGCAGGAGTATCCGCGTCGTGACTTCAGGCACGCTGAAGCCGGCGACTGTGGCGCGCTGATAAAAGTGCGAGCGGTGCGCGTCGGTCACCTTCTCGCCGTTCGCTAAACGCCGGAAGAAGGTCAGACCGCTATCGGCGATCGTGTAGAGAGCCAGTAGAACGGCAGAGACGAAATGCGCCTCTGCAACCCAGATCAGCATGGTGGCGAGCAGGAGTCCGATGGGGAGGCTCCCGGAATCTCCCAGAAAGATGCTGGCCGGGTGCCTGTTAAACACAGCGAAGCCGAGCATTGCCCCAAAGAGCGCAAGCGCCAGTACGCCAATCCCAATCGGAACTATATCCAGCCACCAGAGAATTGCGATGCCAAGCGACATCGGAACCACTTGGGCCACGGTCATCCAGTCCAGGCCATCCAGAAAGTTCACGACATTGACGAAGCAGACGATGCCAAAGATCAGGATTGCCCGTTCCACACCGGCCGGAAGCAGAGCAGGCAGCACACGAAAGTCCTGCGGTAGCGTTAGGACCACACCGAGTGCGACGAGCCCCTGCACTAAGAGACGCAAAATGACGGGCAGCGGTCGAGCATCGTCCACGCCGCCGAGAACGACGAGCACTGCCGCGCCGATCAAAACCGGGAGGAGGTTTGGCTGTGGGGCGAGCGCACCGAGAAGAAGAATGCCGCAAACCGCGAAGATCGCGGCCATCACCCCGAAACCGGCGCCTTCGGGCGTTGCCTGAACATGAGACGACCGCTCATTGGGATGGGCCATCAAATGACGGATGAGCATCGGTCTGAGGAAGAGTATCAGCGCCCAACTTAAGGTGGCGGCCGCACCGACGACAACGGCACTCAACAAAGCGTCGGAGTCAAACATCGGCTCAGTGAAGCGTTTGCGATTGCGGTTGCCACTCGTCCGTACCGGGAGCCGCCGCTGCGGTGGCACTGCCGGGCGCGTAGCCTTCTACGGTGGCGCGCAGCATCTCTTGAACCTCGGCTAGGTCATTCTTCGCGATGGCCTTTTCAAACCGATCAAGCGCGGCGATCAGATCTTCATAGGCCAACACCGGTTCGGACGTTTTGAAGATTCGCGGATGGTCCGTGCCCGTCGCATCCTCGCCAATTAGGAGTTCCTCATAGAGCTTCTCGCCCGGACGCAAGCCCACATAGCGGATCTCCACGTCCCCGTCAGGATTTGATTCGTCTTGGACCTCCAGGCCTGACAAGCGGACCATCGTGCGCGCCAAGTCATCGATCTTGACCGGGGTCCCCATCTCCAGCACGAACACTTCTCCGCCTTGCGCCATCGCGCCCGCCTGTATGACGAGCTGTGCCGCCTCCGGAATTGACATGAAATAGCGGATCACGTCGGGATGAGTCACGGTCACCGGACCCCCCGCCCTAATCTGCTTTCGGAATAGGCGAACGACCGACCCCGAAGAATCCAAGACATTGCCGAAGCGTACCATCGTAAAGATCGTGTTCTGCGGGTCCTCGGCCATGGCTTGCAAGATCAGTTCGGCTAAGCGTTTGCTTGCTCCCATGACATTCGTGGGCCGCACCGCCTTGTCGCTCGAGATCAGCACAAAGCGTTCCACACCGGCATCGCGCGCGGCCTTGGCGACCACGAGGGTGCCAAACGTATTGTTCTGTAATCCGACAGCCGGATTCACTTCGACAATGGGCACATGCTTGTAGGCAGCAGCATGGTAGATGACCTGGACATTGTGCTGATCAATGGTTCGGCGCACGAGGTCGCTGTCGAGCACAGACCCTAGGACCTGCACGACGGCCGTTTTTCGGTCGGACTTTCCAGAGCCGACGCGCATGCGGTTCTGCATCTCCGCGATTTCGAGCGAGATCTCATAGAGCGCCGGTTCAGACACATCGAAGAGAACGAGCGTCTTTGGTCCGAGTTGCAGAAGCTGCCGGGCCAGCTCAGAACCGATTGACCCACCGGCTCCTGTGATCAGAACCGACTTGTCGCGCACTTGAGAGGCGAGGAGCGCCGTGTTCGGTGCGACCGGGTCACGACCCAAGAGGTCTTCCACGTCGATAGGCCGCAAATCGCTTATCTCGACACGTCCAGACGCAATCTCCTCCAAGGCCGGTAGCGTTTTCACCTCGACGGGGTACTGCTCCAGGACCTTCAAGGCGACGCGACGCTCACTGCGCAGGGCGGAGGGTGCTGCAAGGAGCACTTCATCGACATTCTCATCGGCGATGACCTTTCCGATCTTCTCGGGCCGAATAACCTTCACCCCATGCACGAACTGTCCTGCCAAGGATGGGCTGGAGTCGATAAAGGCCACGGTGCGATACGTGCCCACATCGTTCAGTGCCCCCAGCAGCTGAATGCCCGCCGGGCCTGCGCCATAGATGATGACGTTCTTCTGTTCGTAAGACCGAATCGGTTCGAATTGAGGTGCGGCCTTCAGCAGTATCGATCCAGCCCATTGGCGGCTCAGCCGAATCAGGATCGCGGCGATCAACGCATAGATGACAACCACGGACCGCGGGTGACCTTTGACACCGCTCAGGTACACGACGAGCGCCCACAAGACCGCTGCGATTGCTACGGCGATGTAGATTTGGGTCGTCCCCGACGGGCCGATAAAGCGCGTGACCAGCTTATAGAGCCCACGCCAGTAGAAAACGATGACGCCAATAAGGGGTGCGGCCAGGAACAGAGCCAATGTCTGCCATGTCTCAGGCACGTAAAGGCTGCTCAAGCGCAGGGAATAGGCCGCCCACAACGCGATGGCGAGCACCGCGAAGTCATTCGTAATCAACAAGACCCGTTTGAACCAACGGGGGCGTTCGATTAGCCAAACGGCGAAGTTCATTGAGCCCGTCCCGCGCCAGGCTTTCAAAGCCTAACCTAAGAGCTTGATGCACGTCGGAAAGTTGATCGAACCATACCGGAACGGCAAACCAAACGGAAGCAACGGGTTGAGGTCTTGTGATCTTGCGGTCAAGCTCCGGATGTAACTGAGCCTTGCGGGTAGCGGGACGTAATGAGGTCAACTTTTCTCACAGCGGCGGTGTGGGTAGGCGGGTCATGGCTGGCCGGGTCTTCCGCAGTGGAAGCCGGGCCGGCCGAAGTCGTGACTTTGGAGACGCCTGTCGCCTTCGGGACACATGTGCCAGGGCTCGGGACCCCCGCGCGCGAACTGGCCAAGCGCCTCAAGGAGCGGTCGGACGGCACCCTGCAGCTCGACCTGAAGGAGCCCGGTGACGGCACCGCACCCTTCGAGATCCTTGATAAGGTTTCCGATGGAAAGGTCGACGCGGGCTTCGCGACCGCGGGCTATTGGGCAGCGAAACTGCCCGCTGCCAGCCTTTTCGGCGGATACCCCTTTGGTCCCAGCGCGAGAGAATATCAACAATGGTTCAATCGCGGCCATGGGCGTGCGCTCTATCAGGAGATGTACGATCAGGCCAAAGTGAAAGTACACGTGGTTCCCTGCGCCTTTGGCGGTGCGGAGGCCGGTGGCTGGTTCTCCAAGGAGGTCAACTCCGTTGCGGATATGGACGGCCTTCGGATCCGCATATTCGGTCTAGGAGCCCGCGTGATCATGCGTCTTGGCGCGATTCCCGTCTTGGTACCTGGGAGCCAGATCGCTGAAGCCTTCGCGGACGGCAAGATCGACGCCGCAGAGGCTTATACGCCTGCCGTCGACCGTGCCAATGGTCTCCAGGACGCGGCCAAAATCCTCTACCAACCCGGCTGGAGCCAGCCCGCAACCGTCTTCGAGTTTCTCGTCAACCAAGATCGCTGGGATGCGCTGGGCCCAGAGCGTCAATCCCTAATTGAGAGCACCTGTGGCGAGATGCTTCAGAAGACCTTGTCGGAAAGCAAAAACCAGCAATCGGCGGCGCTCAGCGCCTTCGTGAACCAGGATGGCGTCAGAATCCTCCAACTTCCAGAAGACATCCAAGCAGCGTTGCGCAAGGGTTGGGATGAAGTGGCTCAAGAAGAGGGTGTGCGGGACTATCTCTTCAAGGAGGTTCTCGCCGATATCGAGACCTTTCGGTCCGGAGACGATGACAAAGACGAGGCGGCCAAAGACACGAACGGGGCCGATTCGGAGGATGACCCAGAGGGCACAATGCCACCACCACCGCCCCCGGGCGATGCGACCCCGGCGGGACCATGAGAAACCTGGCCGATAGGGACCAGATCAGCCCAAATCAGGCCGCTTTTCGTTTCAGCCCGTGCCTTGCTAGACTGCGGTGCCGTGTTGCTCATAGGCCCCCGAAAATGCGAAGACGGGTGAGCATTCAGCATATCAATGACCTTTGGACGGCTTGGAGCCCGCAAACATGTCGACCGTGACCCTTCCAGATCCTGACCGCGCGGTCATGGCGCGCCGGAACGAAGTGGTGAAGCAGCTAAAGCGGCTAGCGCCGAAGGCGATTGTGATTGCCGACCTCGAGGGGCGTCGAACTTTCGAGTGCGATGCACTTGCGGCCTATAGGCGTCTGCCGCTTGCCGTGATCCTTCCGGCAAGCACGGAAGAAGTCTCGGCGATAATGCGCTTCTGCCACGAAAATCAGGTCAAGGTCGTGCCTCGCGGGGCAGGAACCTCGTTGTGCGGCGGGGCAACGCCGCTCGAAGACTCGATCGTTCTATGTCTCTCGCGGATGAATAAGGTCTTAGACATCGACGCCGCGAACCGGGTTGCCCGGGTCGAGGCCGGGATTACCAATATCGCGATTACCCAGGCCGCCGCTTCTCAAGGCTTTTTCTACGCCCCAGACCCGTCCAGCCAGGTCGCTTGCACGGTCGGCGGCAATATCGCCATGAACTCAGGGGGCGCGCATTGTCTGAAGTATGGAGTGACGGTCAATAATCTACTGGCCGTACGGATGGTCATGGTGGACGGCGAGATCGTCGACTTCGGCGGCACCTATCTCGATGCTCCCAATTACGACTTTCTTCCCTTGATCACGGGTTCGGAGGGCCAGCTTGGCATCGTGACGGAGGCGAGCGTCCGGTTGCTCGCTGCGCCCGAGGGCGCGCGGCCGGTCTTGATCGGATTCGACTCGGTGAATTCCGCTGCGTCCTGCGTTGCTGCGATTATTGCCTCCGGCATCGTTCCGGTCGCTGTCGAATTCATGGACCGGCCTGCGATCCATGTTTGTGAGCACTTCGTTCCTGCCGGCTATCCGCTCGACGCCGAAGCCGCGCTGATCATTGAAGTCGAGGGTTCGGAAGACGAGATCGAGTATCTTCTTGAGAAGATCGAGGACATTGCCCAGGACTTCAAACCAACCAGCATCAAACGAAGCCAGAGCGCCGAAGAGAGCGCCACGATCTGGAAGGGGCGCAAGGCGGCGTTTGGCGCGATTGGTCAGATCTCCGACTATATGTGCATGGACGGCGTTATTCCGCTTTCGGCGTTGCCGGACGCGCTGGAAGGCGTGAGTCTGATCTGCCGCAAATATCGTTTTGAAGTGGCGAATATTTTCCACGCGGGCGATGGCAATCTGCATCCTCTCATACTCTATGATGCGAACGATCCCGGTCAGCTTGAGCGCGTGGAACTCTGCGGAGCGGAAATTCTAAAGCTCTGCGTCGAGCTTGGTGGATGTCTCACGGGCGAACATGGTGTAGGGATCGAGAAGCGCGAATTGATGTATGAGCAGTACACGGACGAGGATATTGACCAACAAGTCCGGATCAAAGAGGAATTGGATCCGTCTTGGCTTTTGAACCCCGGAAAAGTCTTCCCGATTCTCGGCCGGGATGCGCTGAAACTGAGCATCGATTTGACCCGGTTGGATGCGGCTTCGAATGACTTGCCGCCCGAGGACGACCTCTTGGACGAGATCGAAGTGATTGAAGGCGAGGACCGGTTGTGACGGCACATATGCGCCTTGGCTTTCATGCTCCGCAGACCGAAGAGGAGCTATCGCAGGTTGTCTTGGAGGCGGCGGAGTCGCGCACGCCGCTCGAAATCATGGGCAAGGGTACAAAGCGCGAGCTGGGCCACGCTGTCCGCGCGGGTGCGGTCGTCAGTACCGAGCAGATGAAGGGGATTACGCTCTACGAGCCCACCGAACTCGTGATGGTCGCCAAAGTCGGCACCCCACTGGTGGAGATCGAGGCGGCCCTTGCGGAAAACGACCAGGAAATGCCAAGCGAGCCAGTGGACCTGGCGCCTGTGCTTGGCTACAGCGCCGGGGAAGGCACAATCGGTGGCCTTGTCGCCACGAACTTTTCCGGCAGCCGGCGCATCCTGAAGGGTGCGGTTCGCGATCACGTGCTGGGCGTCACAGCCGTCAATGGGCGCGGCGAGATCATCAAGTCGGGTGGACGTGTGATGAAGAATGTCACCGGCTACGACATTGCCCGGACGCTCGTCGGATCTTGGGGCACGCTTGCCGCCATGTGCGAGGTTGCCCTTAAAGTGCTGCCGGTACAGCGTGAGTCTCGGACTCTCGTCTTTTACGGACTTACGGACTACGCCGCCGTTGAGGCCCTATGTCTCGCCATGGGTACGCCTTACGAGGTTTCTGGCACGGTGCATCTTCATGGCCCGCTCGCCGCGCGTCTTTCCGATGCTGATCTTGCTAGCAGCGGAGGGGCGGTAACGGCAATCCGCGTTGAGAGTTTCCCGGCATCCGCCCGATACCGCACAAGCCGTTTGCGCGAAGCTTTGCTCGCCTATGGCCCGGAACTTGAGCTTGATACCGATCGTAGTCAGGCCTTTTGGAAGGACATTCGTGCGCTGAAAATGTTCCAGGACACGACCTTTCCGCTCTGGCGTGTCTCAACGATCCCGAGCAAGGCAGCCACACTCGTGGGCAATCTTGCACGCAAAATCGATGTTCGTGTCGCCTACGACTGGTCCGGCGGTCTCATGTGGATTGAGACGCCGTCCCTGACCGACGCGGCCGCGATCGATATCCGCCGTCAACTTGCTGAGTTCGGCGGTCATGCCACCCTGATTCGCGGCGACAAGGTCACGCGCGCTGGAACAGATGTATTCCAGCCGCTGGAGCCGCCGCACGATGTGCTTGCGGCGAAACTAAAGCATGCTTTCGATCCGATTGGGCTGTTCAACCCCGGCCGGCTGTATCGGGGACAATAGGGCACAATGGAAACCAAATTTAACTCCCGTCAGCTTGCGGACCCGACGATCAAGCTTGTTGATGAGATTCTACGCCGAAATACGTTCGGCGGACTAAGCACCATGATTTGTCCGACTTATGTGCTGTCGTGCGATGAGCGGGACAGCACGCGCGGCCGAGTTAATCTCATCAAGCAGATGTTCGAGAATGGCAGAGTGACTGCGTCGATGGTTCATCACATCGACAGATGCCCGTCGGGTATTGGACGCGCGACGAGTCCTGATGCCGTCGACTATATGAATCTCGTGAGCCTTGCGCGAGGCCGTATAGCACAAACGTGGCGCCGGCCTGCGGGTCAGCGCATGATGCGTTTGTTTCTCAACCGTGTACTGACAGACCCAAAACGCTTCAAGACGGCTCTGGTCTTGGGTTGGTTCGTCAAGCCCTTCCGCGGGATACTCGACAAACTGGGACTGAGGCATCTGGCTGCGGCCCTGGCGCTGGTACCCAAGGATGCGCTCAAGCTGAAGGTCTTAAGCCCGAGCTCGGCGCTGGATCCTAAGAAGCCACAGCCGAAGCGCGTGGCGATCATGCTGGGCTGCGTGCAGGAGGTTCTAGCGCCCCAAATTAACCGAGCATCGATCCGGCTGCTGCGCCGGCACGGCGTTGATGTTTTGGTGATCAAGGATGAGGCGGACTGCGGTATGACAGCCCATAGCTTGGGTCACGAGAATGAGGCACAGGGGCATGCGCGACAGAACATCGACGCCCTGACAGCTGTGATGCGTGAGCGCCTGCTCGACGCGATTGTGGTCGCCGACGCAGGCCGCGCGGCCATGCTTAAAGACTACGGTCACCTCTTGAGTCGTGATCGCGGCTATTTTGAGCGCGCAGACTATGTGTCGGGCCTTGCTTGCGACGTGCCTGAGTTTTTGCACGAGATCGATCTCAACCCACCTGTGATGTGGACCGGGCTAAAGGTAGCTTACCACTCCTCTTGTTCCTCTCGGGCAGGCCAACGCGGTGAAGCTCTGCCGCGCAAGCTTCTCGACCAGGCGGGATACACGCTAACTGATATCCCGGAGGCACATTTGTGTTGCGGCACGGCCGGCGTTTTCAATCTTCTCCAGCCGGAACTCTCAAGCCAGCTGCGCGACCGTATGATCGAGAACATCGAGCGTATCAGTCCCGACGTCATCGTGGTCGGTGACGTCGGGACTATGACCTTGCTGAAGGGCAGCACTGAAACGCCGATCGTCCACACTGTCGAGCTCTTAGATTGGGCGACCGGCGGCCCATGCCCACCGGCGCTCTTCAAACTCAAGAAGGCCGCCCATCCTATCGAAGCGCTGGTGGAGATGGCTAAAGTGGCGGCGAAAGAGCGTGCGCTTGCCCACTAGGTGCCGCGAACTCCAAAAAAGGGGTAGGCTACGATGGAAAGAGAAAGAGTCTAACAATCGATGCCGCGTATGTTCGTCCTCAACGATGAGGACTGCCAAGTACTTGCGGAATCTAGCGGTCATGTCACACTAGTCGGATGATCGGTCCCTAGGCGGCCAATGAAGGTCCTTTCGTCGCTGCATAGCGTCAGGGATAATAATGTCGGCGGAACTACAAGCGTAACCAAGTGAGTCTTCTGTCCGCGCCGATTTCTCAACCCGGCCGAGATGAGCCGGGAGAGATGGTCGTCGCGGGACGCATGGCTGGGCAATGCAAACGAACTTCAACGCGCTCCAACTGGATGACCCATCAATTGCGCGCGCGGACGAGATTCTGCGGCGCTGCGTGCATTGCGGTCTGTGCACGGCCACATGTCCCACCTTTGTGATCACCGGCGATGAGCGGGACAGTCCGCGCGGGCGCATCTATCTGATGAAGCAGATGTTCGAGACACGCGATGTGCCTTCGTCGACCGTGCACCACATCGACCGCTGCCTCTCCTGTCTCGGTTGCATGACGGCGTGTCCGAGCGGCGTCGATTACATGCATCTCGTCGATCTCGCGCGCACGCGCATCGAGCAGCGCGGACACCGTAGTCCGAACAAGAACACCATGCGCATGCTCCTAAGCCGGGTGCTGCCATATCCCAGCCGCTTCAAGGCAATGCTGATCCTCGGCTGGTTTGTTCGCCCATTCCGCGAAATACTTGGCAAGCTCGGTATGAAGCGCGTCGCAGCCGCCTTGGAACTCGTGCCGAAGGATGCGCTCAAGCTCAAGATCCTGAGCCCCCGATCCGCCTACAACCCGAAGGCGCCCCAGCCGAAGCGTGTAGCGATCATGTTAGGCTGCGTACAAGAAGTGTTGGCGCCGCAGATCAACAGAGCGGCCATCCGCCTTCTGCGCCGTCACGGTGTGGACGTGATGGTGGTAAAGGACGAGAGCTGCTGTGGCGCTCTTTCGCATCATCTCGGTCGCGATGAGGAGGCGCGCGCCCATGCGCGGCGGAACATTGATGCCCTGACCGCCGTTATGCGAGAGCGCTTGCTGGATGCGATCATTCCAACGGCAAGCGGCTGCGGCACCGTTTTCAAGGACTATGGCAACCTCCTTGAGCGCGACCATGGCTATGCTGAGCGCGCGGAATACGTCGCGGGACTGGTACGGGACCCGACGGAGTTCCTGAACGAGATCTCGCTGAACCCGCCAGTGATGTGGACGGGGCTTAAGGTCGCCTACCACTCGGCCTGCTCTTTGGAGCACGGACAGAAGCTCGACCAGCTACCGCGTCAGTTGCTTGAACAGGCAGGCTATACGCTAACCGAAATCCCAGAGGGGCATTTGTGTTGCGGTTCCGCAGGAACCTACAACATCATCGAGCCGCAACTGTCGGCTGAGCTCCGTGACCGCAAGGTCAAGAACATCGAATCGATTACCCCCGATGTCATCGTCACGGGGAACATCGGCTGCATCACCCAACTTAAGGCTGGGACGGACATCCCGATCGTTCACACGGTGGAGCTTCTGGACTGGGCCACGGGCGGTCCCTGTCCGCCCGCACTGTCGAAGTTGCGGAACCGTGCCCATCCGATCGAGGCGCTGGTGGAGATGGCCAAGGCTTCCGCCAAGGAAAAGGCGCTTGCTGGCTAAGGCCGCTAGCTTGCTGGCAAGGGGCCGATGGGCTAGAACGCGGCGGCTAGAGCTAATTTAGATCCGCCGCATCCCTCATGAGCAAAAAAGAAGATAAGCCCGGAAAAGGGTCCGATTCCTCTCGCCCCGTTACCTCTCGCCCTATGGCGCGTCTGCCGAAGGGCTTGCAAGACGGTTCGGCGCAAGAGATTCGTGCGACCGAGGCGATGTTGGCCACCCTCAAATCCGTGTTTGAGTTGTACGGATTCGAGCCTCTCGCAACGCCTGGCATCGAGTACACGGATGCGCTCGGCAAGTTCCTGCCCGATCAGGATCGACCCAATGCGGGGGTGTTCTCCTTCCAGGACGACGACGAACAATGGCTTTCCCTGCGCTACGACTTGACGGCGCCGCTTGCCCGCTACGTAGCCGAGAATTTTCAGACGCTGCCCAAGCCCTTCCGCCGCTATCAGACAGGATTTGTGTGGCGAAACGAGAAGCCAGGCCCAGGCCGCTTCCGGCAATTCATGCAGTTCGATGCGGACACTATCGGCGCGCCGTCCGTCGCAGCCGATGCGGAACTCTGCATGCTCGCAGCCGACACTATGGAGGCGCTGGGCATCCCGCGCGGCGATTATGTGGTGAAGGTGAACAGCCGCAAGATTCTCGATGGGGTTCTTAACGCAATCGGCGTTGAGGAAGGCCGGCGGCTCACGGTGCTAAGGGCAATCGATAAGTTCGACCGGCTCGGTGAGGAGGGCGTTCGCCTGCTTCTCGGCGAGGGCCGCAAAGACGAGAGCGGTGACTTCACCAAAGGCGCTGGTTTGCCCGCCGGTGATATCGATACCGTCATTGCAGCGACCTGCCCGCTAGAGGGCGGGAACGACGCCGTCCTGACTCAGCTTGCGAAGCTGTCGAACACAGAAGCGGGCGCGGAGGGTATCGAAGAGCTGACGACGATCGCCACACTTGTCGCGGCGGCGGGCTATGCGGATCGCATCGTCATCGACCCCTCTATCGTCCGTGGCCTCGAGTACTACACCGGACCCGTGTTCGAGACGGAACTGACGTCAACGATCAAAGACGCACGTGGCCAGACCATTCGCCTTGGCTCCGTGATGAGCGGCGGACGGTATGATGGTCTCGTGGAGCGCTTCACCGGTGAACGCGTGCCTGCCACCGGCATCTCGGTCGGTGTGTCGCGGCTCCTGTTCGGTCTGCAGCTTCTCGGGAAATACACCGGCGACACCGCGCAAGGCCCCGTCGTTGTGCTGGTCTTCGACAAAGATCGCCTCAGCGACTACCAGCAAATGGTTCAGTCTTTGCGCGCGGCGGATATTCGCGCCGAACTCTATCTCGGCTCCTCCGGAATGAAGGCGCAGATGAAGTACGCCGACAAGCGCGGCAGCCCGTGTGTCGTTTTGCAAGGCAGCGACGAAAAGGAAAAGGGTGAGGTGCAGATCAAGGACCTCGCGCTAGGTGCGACGCTCTCCGATATCGAGGATCGCGAGGAGTTTTTGAAGAAGCGCGCCGAAGCGCAGTTCCCCTGGTCCGAGGACGATCTCGTAGCCGGCGTGCGCAAGGTCCTAGATCGGTACAAGGCGTGACAGCATGACCGCCGAATCCGCCAAGGCATTCGAGGCTCTGGAAGGCCAAGCCCGCGATCTCGTCGCGCTATTCGGCGAGGCGGGGTATGAATTCGTTGCGCCCGCGATCATCCAGCCTGCAGGGGTGTTCCTCGATCAGATTGGTGAGCAGGTGCGGGCGCGATCCTATGTCTTCACAGATCTCGCAGGCGAAGAGCTGTGTCTGCGCCCTGATCTAACCGTACCCGTTTCACGGCTCTATCTGGAGCGCCACCCGCAAGCCGAGACGGAAGCCCGTTATTGCTACAACGGTCCTGCTTTTCGCTTTCAGCCGTTAGGGCCAAGCGCCATGCACCCCCGTGAGTTTCGTCAGGCAGGCGTTGAGTGCTTCGGCGCTTCAGAAAAGGCCGCCGTCGATGTTGAAGTGCTCATGCTCGCCGTTGAGGCGGTACGGAGTGCGGGTCTGTCGGACTATCGCGTGTGCTTTGGGGACATCGCGTTGTTCTATGCGCTGATCGACGCGCTGGACTTGCCCGAGCGCTGGCGGCTTAAGCTACGTCACTACTTCTGGCGTCCGCCCAGCTTCCATGCGCTTGTCGATCGGCTGGCGAAGGGCGAGCGTATCGAGCCCGATCGTATCCTGGTGACGCTCGGCGAGGAGATTTCAGGAAAGAGCCAGCAAGAAGCAGAGGACATCGTCTCTGCTTACCTTCAAGCGCAGGGGATTCCGCTCGAGGGCAATCGTTCCTTACGGGAAGTCGCCGCGCGTCTGCTTGATCAGGCAGCAGATCTTTACGCGGACACGCTGCCGAAAGAGGTCGCAACAGTTATTGAGTATTATCTCGGCGTGTCTGCTGGACCGCGCGAGGCTGTCGACAGGGTCGCCATGATCGCCCATGGCGCTGGGCTCGACATCGACGCGGCTCTGTACACGGTCGCAGGCCGTTTCGATCTCTTGGAGCAACAGGGGGTGGATCTGGCGGACGCGACCTTCTCGACCGAGTTCGGCCGCAAGCTCGAGTATTACTCTGGCCTCGTTTTCCAGATCGAGGCGCCAGGCATGGACACAACTGAGCCTGTTGCAGGTGGCGGTCGGTACGACCGGTTACTGTCCGCTCTTGGCGCCCCCCGTCCAGTACCGGCGGTGGGCACGGCCATCCACACCGAGCGTCTCCTCGCGGCAGTTGGGAAGGCAGCGTTATGAGCACGCCCTCTCTTGTCATCGCAGTGCCTTCCAAAGGGCGTCTGAAGGAGAAGGCCGCAAGCCTCTTCGAAGCTGCGGGCTATGCCTTGCAGGTGAAGGGCCACGAGCGCGGCTATCGCGGGCAGCTCGACGGACTGCCGGATGTCGAGGTGGATTACACTTCCGCTGCCGAGATCGTGCATCAGCTGCGCGCGGGCCGCGTGCATCTCGGCATCACCGGCGAGGACCTCGTACGCGAAAGCGTGCACGACGTAGGCGCGGTGATCGATTTTCTCACGCCGTTGGGCTTCGGCCATGCGGACGTCGTCGTGGCGGTGCCCGAATGCTGGCTCGATGTCTCGCGCATGGCAGACTTGGAAGACGTGGCCGAGCAGTTTGCCCGCAGCCATGGCCGGGGTCTTCGCGTCGCGACGAAGTACATGAACCTCACGCGGCGCTTCTTCGCCCAGAAGGGCGTCACGGGGTACCGCATTGTGGAGAGCGCCGGCGCGACCGAAGCAACACCTGCTGCGGGCACGGCCGAGCTGATCGTCGATATCACAAGTACCGGGACGACACTGAAGGCGAACAACCTCAAGGTGCTTGAGGATGGGCTCATCCTGAAATCGCAGGCACATCTCCTCGCGGCAAAGCAGGCAAGCTGGGACGGTCGTGCGAACGATCTCCGAACCGTTATCTTTAACGCGCTGTCGGCCTGATCACGTTTTCGTTTGGGTGCCTGGCAGGGGATCATGCTGACAGCTACGCTCCGGCCGTTATGCAGATCATCTTCGAGAATCAGATCGCCGCTCCAGTACCGGTCGTATGGTCGTTCTTAGACGACGATGCGAAGCTGCCGCTGTGGATGCCCGAAGTGGTCGATGTTTCCTACCCGAGCGGTGAGAACCGCGACGATCCGGTGGGCACGGCCTTCCGCCAAACGTTAAAGGAGGGCGGGCGCGAAAAAACCTACGAATGTTTGATCACAGCCTATGAGGCCGAACGCCTTCTTGGCATACGTCTGACGGATGGCCGTTTCGGCGTCGACGTGCGCTATGCGCTAACGCCAACCGTGCAAGGGACGCGTCTTGACTACACGGCCGAACTGGCGTTGCAGTCTCGTCTCGCACGGATCCTCGGTTTCCTCTTCAAACCGCTGACCATGAGCATACTCAGGCGCCACATGGCCAACTTGAAACGCGTTGCCGAACAGGAGGCACGTTGAGTGTCCAGCGCCCACAAGAAAGGTAGACGTAATGCTCCGTCTCTTAGCCGCTAGCGCCATCCTTGCCGCGACGACGAGCATGTCCTCCGCTGCGCCTGCACGCGTTGTGATTCTCACCAGCGCCGAAGCGGCCGACGCATGGCAGCTTTGTGAGATTGGCACGCAACGGGCAAAAGCGCTGCGCCTCAACTATTTAGGCAAGGAGGCATCGAAGACCCTGTTCAGCGAGGACAACCCACCCGCCTATTTCTTCGCCGTCACGCCGCTGACGGTCGCAACGGCGGCGCGTGCGGCGGAGAGCTGGCGAAAGCCCATCATCCATTACGCGGTGCTACCAGACAAAGATGCGAAGGATATGGAGGAGTCGCTACACAAGCGGACCCGCGAGGCGGCTGGCAACATTCTCAACAACCCGGCGCTACGAGACAAAACTGTCGTGATGGTTTGGAACCGGCGGCATATCGTCGATCCCGAATACGACAAGAAGTATGAGCGCGAGGCAGCGGTGACGCTTCGTCAGCTGTTCAATCTCGACATCCTGCCGGGGGTGCCGCGCGAATGGCCGGCTGGCAACCACGACTATTTCTGGGTGATCGACTTTCCCAAGAACTCCAACGTGCCCCTCAAATTTGAGCTGGTGAAGCAGGAGTTCGCCAAGTCCTTCCCCAAAGTGCCCGCCAACGATTGGGATAAACCAGCGGAGCTTCCTGCCGGCAGCGGGTGCATCGCCGCGCCTTAGCCCCGAACCGGAGAAAAGAAAAAGGGCCGCCCGAAGGGACGGCCCTTAAATCTGTCTGCCACAAAGACGTGGGCTACATCATGCCCATGCCGTCCATGCCGCCAGGCGGCATCGGCATCGGATCGTCTTTCTTCGGTGCTTCAGCCACACCGGCTTCCGTGGTGACGAGAAGCCCTGCCACCGACGCGGCATCCTGCAGTGCTGTGCGGACCACCTTGGCCGGGTCGATAATGCCCTTCTCGATCAGATCGACATAGGTATCGTTTTGGGCGTCGTAGCCGAAGGTCGGCGACTTGTGCTCGATGACCTTGCCAACAACGATGGAGCCCTCGACCCCGGCGTTCTCAGCGATCTGCCGGATGGGCGCCTGGAGCGCGCGGCGTACGATGTTCACGCCGGCTTCCTGATCGTCGTTGTCGCCCTTGGCCTTGAGACCCTTGGACGCGTGAAGCAGGGCAACGCCGCCGCCCGGCACAATGCCTTCCTCGACGGCCGCGCGGGTTGCGTTCAGCGCATCGTCCACACGGTCCTTTTTCTCCTTCACCTCGACCTCGGTGGCGCCGCCGACCTTGATCACCGCGACACCGCCAGCGAGTTTCGCCAGACGCTCTTGCAGCTTCTCGCGGTCGTAATCGGATGTCGTGTCCTCGATCTGCTGACGGATCTGAGACACGCGCGCGTCGATTTCGTCCTTTTTGCCGCCACCGCGAACAATCGTGGTGTCGTCCTTAGTGATGTTGACCCGCTTGGCTTTGCCGAGCATCTGAACCGTGACGTTCTCGAGTTTGATCCCGAGATCCTCGGAGATGAGCTCGCCGCCTGTGAGGATCGCAATGTCCTGCAACATGGCTTTGCGCCGATCACCGAAACCCGGAGCCTTCACGGCCGCGACTTTCAGGCCGCCGCGCAGCTTATTGACCACGAGCGTGGCCAGTGCCTCACCTTCCACGTCTTCGGCGATGATGAGCAGCGGGCGACCCGACTGTACAACCGCTTCGAGAAGCGGCAGCATGGCCTGCAGGCCCGACAACTTCTTTTCATAGATGAGGATGTAAGGGTTCTCGAGCTCGGTCGTCATTTTCTCGGCATTGGTCACGAAGTAGGGTGACAGGTAGCCGCGATCGAACTGCATGCCCTCGACAACTTCGAGCTCTGAATCAAGGCTCTTCGCTTCCTCGACCGTAATCACGCCCTGATTGCCGACCTTCTTCATGGCCTGGGCGATCATGTCGCCGATGGCCTTCTCGCCATTGGCCGAGATAGTGCCAACCTGCGCAATCTCGGATGAGCCCGAGACTTCCTTCGACTGCTTCTCGATGGTGCCGACGACTTCTGCCACGGCTTTATCGATCCCGCGCTTGAGGTCCATCGGGTTCATGCCCGCGGCCACGGCCTTCAGACCTTCGCGAACGATCGCCTGAGCGAGAACGGTCGCGGTCGTCGTGCCGTCACCCGCCGTCTCATTGGTTTTGGACGCGACCTCTTTCAGCATCTGAGCGCCCATGTTCTCGAAGTTGTCCTCGAGCTCGATCTCCTTGGCGACCGTTACGCCGTCCTTCGTCGTGCGCGGGGCGCCAAACGACTTGTCGATGATGACGTTGCGGCCCTTTGGACCGAGCGTCACTTTCACAGCGTTGGCCAGCACGTCGACGCCCTTGAGCATGCGCTCGCGGGCCTCGGCGGCAAATACAACGTCTTTTGCTGCCATTGAACTACTCTCCGTTCCGGATTGATGCCCCACAGTGGCCGGTCAATCGCGGCCACGGGGAATTGGTTTCGATGATCGAAAGGCGGCCTGGCTTAGCCAAGCACGCCCATGATGTCGGACTCCTTCATGATCAGGAGATCGTCACCATCGATCTTGACCTCTGTGCCGGACCATTTGCCGAACAGAACCTTGTCGCCGGCCTTTACGCCGAGTGGCTGAACCTTGCCATCCTCGCCGGGGGCGCCGGGGCCCACAGAAACAACCTTGCCCGTCTGCGGCTTTTCCGCAGCGGTGTCCGGAATGATGATCCCGCCTGCGGTCTTCTGCTCTTCCTCGAGCCGCTTGACCACGACACGGTCATGCAGGGGACGGAATTTCATGGATACACGCTCCTATTCGTTGGAACTCTGCCAATTGGCACTCAGGCCTCCTGAGTGCCAGCGGTCCTGCTTTTACGCAGGGCTCTTGCAGGCGTCAAGGCGCGCTTGGCCCTCACACCGCAATGTGTCGAACGGGACTGGGGCGCCTTTTTGGGCCACCCGCGAAGACCCCGAAATTGGGTGTCGCGCGTCCGACATTCAATGATTTGCCGTACACGGATTGCGATTTCGATCCGTCGACATCGCGATTGGGCACAAAGCCTCTCTTCAGAGAGGCGCCTTGAGCGCGTCGCGGCCAATTTGATGTTGCTTTGCAATAGTCTGTCGCCCATGATTTCAGCAGCGAGAGGTGGCGCGACCAGCCAGGTCCATCAGCAGCGGCGAGGCCATGACGTCATGGGAACGCCGTCCAATTAAGCAGGTCTTGGCGGTACCGCATGCCGCTTCAGGAGGGCTCGCAATGCTGAATGTCATTGTTCTCTTGGCCATGGCCGTGACGGCCGCCGCTTTTGGCGCCGGCATGACCATGCAGGCGGGATTGCCATGGCTCCCGGTTCTCATAGGGTCTATGGCCTTGTTTTTGGTCATGGCGACCACGTTTCTTCGGGGAGGACGCGGCGGCGGCGGCGGCGGTGGCGGTGACCGCCTCGACGATCTCGAACAGGCTCTCGAAGTCATCGATATTGACTTGCAGCGGCTCGACCGCGTGGAAGACGGCATGGCACGGCTGAATGCCCTGCACGACAAGGTGGAGCGGCTCGACCAGAATGTTGCTAGCGGTGCCGGTGGCGGCGAAGGATCATCGGCCGATCTTCAGCATGTCTACGATCGCATCGAGACGGTTCGCGCCGAGGTTACGGATGAGAGCCGTGCGCAACGCCAGAAAATCGTCAACGACCTGGGTGCTCTGGAGACACTGATCGCCCAGATGGTGGGCCGTGCGCCAGGCGCAGCGGCCGCTGCAGCGCCAGCTATGGCGTTCGCCGCGGCGGACGCGGAAGCCGAACTTGAGCGCGAGTCGACGCGCGCATTCGATTCGAAGCCGGTCGAGGTTGAAGAGCCCGAACTCATGTTTGAGCCCGAACCCGAGCCCGTCATCGATCCGGAACCGGAACCCATCATCGAGCCGGAGCCCGTCATCGAACCAGAGCCCATCTCCGAGCCAGGGCCCGAGCCAGTCGTCGAGCAGGAGCCAGAGGAACCGGATCTTGTCCTCGAGGAAGAAATCGAGCTAGAGCCGATCGAGGTCGAGGCCGAACGGGACGAGGGCATAGAGCTGCAGCCCGAATCGGGCGAGGTCGACAGCGGCGCGGATCGGGGCATCGGCCGGGAAGAGGCGGTTCTCGCGGCGGCCCTCGCTGCCGCGCAGCCGGAGCCAGAATCCGGGCCCGAGCCTGAATTGCTTGCGGAAGCGGAGCCCGAAGAAGGGCTGGAATTGGAAGAAGAGACGCTCGACGAGGAGCCTTACGACTTCGCCGACGATGACGACGACGCCATGCTCGAGGTCATCCGCGAGGGCATCGAGCAAGGCCGCGTCGACGTGTATCTGCAGCCCACAGTGACGTTGCCGGGCCGCAAGGTCCGTTATTTCGAAGGCCTGACCCGCATCCGCAAAAGCAGCGGCGAGATCGTGATGCCGGGGGACTATATGCCCGTGGCCAAGCGTTCGGCGTTGATGCCGCTGATCGACAATGTACTGGTTGTGCGCGCGGTCCAGGTGCTACGGCGCCTCGGCCCAGATGCGCCGATCGAGGGCGTCTTCGCCAACATCTCAATGCACTCGCTGCTCGACACAGACTATTTCCCGGAACTCATCGAGTTTATGGAGGAAAACGCAGGGCTCAGCGAGCGCCTTGTGTTCGAGATCAACCAAGCAGAAATGCAAGGGCTCAATGAGACTGAGCTCGGTTGCCTCGATACGCTCGGCGCGCTGGGATTCGGCTTCTGTCTCGATAACGTTGTTGATCTGGAGGCCGGCTTCGACGGGCTGGGCGACCGGCATTTCCGCTTCGCTAAGGTGAGCGCAGCCGAATTCCTCGGCGGGCCTGGTCGCCACGCGGCCGATCTTAAGCGGCGCCTCGACGGGGCCGATATCCAACTCATCATCGAGAAGGTCGAGAAGGAGGGCGACGTGGCGCGCCTACTCGACCATGGTATCGAGCTAGCGCAAGGGCATCTCTTCGCTGAGCCTGCGCCCATGAATGCCGCTCTGTCCCGCGAGCTGTCAGGCGCAAGCTAGACACCGCGTCCGCGACCGCGCGATGCGAGCGCTAGGGCAGGCCCCAAAGCCCTGAGGTGGCTATTCGCCCGTTTCCAGGTCGCGCTTGAGCTCTTCTTCCTCAACACTGCTACCCATGGAATCCGCACGATCGGGCGCTGGCACCATCTTCTCGCCGGACTTCGTCTCAGGCACCTCATCGGGCCTGAGGTCCCGTTCGACCTGAAGGTCTTCCTCGTCCATGACGGGCACAACGAAAGTTGGGACGGACACGGCAGGTTGCAGCTTCATGGCAAGGGCCGGGCTGCCGGCTAGGGCAAAACTTGAGAATGCTCCCGCTGCGACGAGAGCCGCGATCCGCGTAGTTCTGCTTCTTAGGCTCATACTCGCCTCCATTCGATCTACGATCATCCTTCGCACGCCGACCATAGCACTCGAAGGCCGATGGTTGGAGCGCTTCGACTGGCCGCATCCGCCGTGCTTGACCCTAGCGCTCCAAGCCTCTAACCGAGCGCCATGGCAGTTTCCGCACAGATCCCCGTCATTGAATCTATTCGCGAAGTGTCGGATGGCCGTCGGGTTTGGTTCGTCGATATCTGGGGCGTCATGCACAACGGGCGGGATCCCTTTCCCGACGCCTCCGTCGCTACGCGCGCCTTCCGCGATGCTGGCGGTGTAGTCGTACTCCTGTCTAATTCGCCACGGCCAAGCCCCGATCTTCAGGCTCAGCTTCGCCTGATCGGCGTCCCGGACGATGCCTATGACGCCACCGTTTCCTCCGGTGATCTCACCCGCCATGAGCTCGGGAAGCACAAAGGCGCGCGCGTGTTCCATCTCGGTCCGGCGCGCGACTTACCGATCTTCGAGAACGCCGATGTCACACGAACCGGCCCGGAGGAGGCCGAGCTGATCGTGTGCTCTGGGTTGTTCGACGACCAGGTGGAGACGCCCGAAGACTATGTGGACCTGCTGACGAGCCTAGCCGCACGCAACGTCCCGATGATTTGCGCCAACCCTGACCACAAGGTCGAGAGCGGCAATCGGCTGATCTATTGCGCGGGCGCCCTTGCAGCGGCCTATGAGAGCCTGGGCGGGGATGTCGTCTATGCGGGCAAGCCCCACCTGCCCGTCTACGAGCTGGCCTTCGAGACTGCTTCGAAGATCGCGGAGGCCCGTGGCAAAACCGTCTCGAAGTCCGAAATCATGGCCATTGGCGATGGGGCGAAGACCGACATCATTGGTGCGGGCGTCTTCGGCATTCCCTCTGTCTTCGTGGCGAGCAGACTACACGCGCCCGACGAGAGTGTTGGGCTCCTGGATGCCGAGCACTTGGATGCCCTCTTTGCCGAGGAGCCGAGCCCGCCGATTGCCGCAACGCACGGGCTGCGCTGGTAAGCGTCGGCCAGTCTCCGCGGTCGAACCTGTCGGCGTCGTCGTTTACGACCCTTTGCGAAACGCGGACTCGATCTTCGACTTCAGCGTCACGGCATTGAACGGCTTCAGCAGGTAGTCGTCGACGCCTGCGTTTTGCGCTTGCACCTGATGCTCGCGTGAGCCGTCTGCCGTAACCATGATGAACGGCGTGCGCGAGAGGTCACCGTCTGCGCGAACTTCGCGCAAGAGCTGATAGCCCGTCATTGGCTCCATGTTCCAATCGGAGATAACGAGCCCATAGTCTTTCTGATGCATCATCTCCAGCGCGGCACTGCCGTCGCTGGCGCCGTCCACATCGATAAACCCAAGCTGTCTGAGGAAGTTGCGGATGATTCGGAGCATTGTGCCGTAATCGTCGACGACGAGCACCGGCATGTTCAGTTTTAGTGCCATGGCCATTCTCCGTCTGCTTTATCCAAGGCTACGGAGCAATGGTTAACGAAGTCTTACGCCGCTGTTCTACATAGATTTTTTTGACGTTTTCATGGGCAGCCGAGACTTGTTGCGGCGCGGCAAGGCCTTCGCTATTTTGCGCCACTCTTGAGAACAACAGCACTGCAGGGAGTACATCGTATGAGCCTCGACCACGGCTATTATCTCGAGGATCTGTCAGCCGGAATGGAGGCCAGCGTCTCCAAGACCGTGACGAATGAGGACATCACGACGTTTGCGGAGCTTTCCGGCGACATCAACCCCGTTCACCTGAACGAGGAGTTTGCAGCCGGCACGATCTTCAAAAAGCGGATCGCTCACGGCTTCCTGACAGGGTCCCTGTTCTCGACCGTACTGGGCACCAAGCTGCCTGGTCCGGGTTGCGTGTACATGTCCCAGACCATGAAGTTCAAAGGTCCCGTCTTTATCGGCGACCAGCTCGTTGCCACCTGCACGGTCACCAATGTCGATATGGAGAAGGGGCGCGTGTCCTTCGACTGTGTTTGCGAGGCCAATGGCCGGCCCGTGCTGACCGGCGAAGCGCTGATGATGGTCTCGCGCCGGCCTAACGGCGACTAGACTGCCCCAACCGGAAGGACTGCCGATGGACATCGTCCGCTCCTGGCGGGAAGCGCCGCCAGACGTGAAAGGTGCGGTCCTGGCCATCGGGAATTTTGACGGCGTTCATCGTGGGCACCAGGCGGTGCTTGGCGTGGCCAAAGCCATCGCGGCGGCCGAGGGCCGGAAGGCGGGCGCGGTAATCTTCGAGCCCCACCCACGGGAGTTCTTTGCGCCTTCACGGCCTTTCTTTCGGTTGACGCCTTTGCCCGTGAAGTTGGAGCTGCTCGAGGCTCTGGACCTCGATGTCGTTTTCGCCTTGCCGTTCGACCGGGCGCTTGCGGATTTGAGTGCTGAGGCATTTGCCGGGGACGTGCTGGGCGAGACCTTCGGCGCGCGCCACGTGGTAGTGGGCTACGACTTCGTTTACGGCAAGGGCAGGACGGGCAATGTCGCGAGCCTTGCGGCCACAGGAGAGGCGCAAGGCTTCGGCGTCGACGTTGTCGAACCTGTCCAGCTCGAGGGCAAGACAGTGTTCGCCTCCAGTGCGATTCGCGAGCATCTCTCCAAAGGGCGTGTGCGGGAGGCTGCCGAACAGCTCGGTTACTGGTGGCGCGCGCGCGGCTCCGTCGCGCACGGTGCGGGGCGCGGCCACGGGCTCGGTTTTCCCACGGTCAATTTCAAGCTTTTGCCGGGCCAGGATGTTTGCCACGGGATTTATGCCATGCGCGTGCATCATGCGGGTGGCCGGCACGACGCGGCGGGGTATGTCGGGCCGCGCCCCACGTTCGGCGAAGGCGAGCCGGCCCTGGAGGCGTTCCTGTTCGATTTCTCCGGCGATCTCTACGACCAGACCATTGAGGTCGAATTTATCGACTTCATTCGGCCAGATGAGGCCTTCCCGTCGGGTGAGGCTCTTGCCGCGCAGATGGAGAAGGACTGCGACGCTGCGCGTGCCGTCCTGGCCCGCGTCAATGCGGACGACCCCATGCGGCAGTTCCCGCTTGGCGCTGCGCTGGCGGCGCAGACACTGGATTGTGGTTAGTCCGGTTGCTAGAACGCCTCGCAGCGCGAATCGCGGCCACATGATCTCATCGCGAGATCGAACACGGGCGGACGAAGGAACAATGGTCACCAAGTCAAAGAGCAGCACTCGGAAAAAGGGCGCGGCAAAGAAGAAGGCTTCCCCTAGGAAGACGACCGCCAAAGGCGCATCTGTGAGGAAGTCCGCGCCGAAGAAGGCTGCTGCCAAGAAGAAGGTCGCGAAGAGGGCTGCCGCTAAGAAAGCGGCGGCCGAGAGTGCGATGAAAAAGAGTGCCGTGAAAAAGAGAGCCGCGAGGAAGGTTCTGACAAAGAAGGCATCGAAGAAAACGGTGGTGAAAAAGACCACGAAGAAGGCCGCTCCCAAAAAGGCCACTTCAAAGAAGTCCACCCCCAAGAAGTCCACCCCCAAGAAGGCCGCTCCCAAGAGGGTAGCCTCCAAGAAAGCGACCAGGAAAACCGCATCGAAAAAGACGGCCAAGAAAACGTCAGCCAAGAAAACGTCAGCCAAGAGAGCGTTGACGAAAAGAACGACGGCCAAGAAGGCTAAATCACGGAAATCCACGTCAAAGAAAGCCGTGACCAAGCGCGTCGCCAAGACCCGTGTGGCGGCAAAAATCTCCGCACGGAAAAAACCAACCCCCAAAAAGGCGGCCAGCCCGAAAAAGACCAACAAGACTGAGATGACGGACACCAACACAAGCGCCAAGCCGCAAGCAATGCCGAAGCCTGAACCAAAACCGGTTCAGCCGCAGACGGAGCGTGATTGGAGCGAGACGCTATTCTTGCCCAAAACCGATTTTCCAATGAAGGCAGGACTCCCGAAGCGCGAGCCGGAACTGCTCCAGCGTTGGGCCGGGATGGGACTCTATAAGCGCCAGCGCGAGAAGGGTGAGACTCAGGAGAAGTTTGTCCTGCACGATGGGCCGCCCTATGCGAACGGCCATCTGCATATAGGGCACGCCCTGAACAAAATTCTCAAAGACGTCATCTGCCGGTCGCAAGGCATGATGGGCAAGGACGCCAACTACGTGCCTGGCTGGGATTGTCACGGCCTTCCCATCGAATGGAAAGTCGAGGAGGAGAAGTACCGCTCCAAGGGCAAGGCCAAGCCGGATTTCAAGGACGCTGAGGCTATTGTCGCCTTTCGCCGGGAGTGCCGCGCCTATGCGGCCCATTGGTTGGATGTCCAGCGCGACGAGTTTAAGCGCCTCGGTATCGAAGGCGACTGGGACGATCCGTACACCACGATGAACTACAGGGCCGAAGCGACCATCGCTTCCGAACTCATGAAGTTCGCGATGAACGGACTGCTCTATCGCGGGTCGAAGCCCGTGATGTGGTCGGTGGTGGAGCGTACGGCTCTGGCCGAGGCGGAGGTCGAGTACCAGGAGATCGAAAGCCCGGCGATCTATGTGAAGTTCCCGGTCATGTTCGGCGCCGACGACAACACTGTACCGGCGCTCCTTCAAAATGCATCCGTTGTGATCTGGACGACGACGCCTTGGACGATCCCTGGGAACCGCGCAGTCTCATACTCGCCGACGATCTCCTACGGCCTGTATGAGGTTACGCAGGCCCCTGAGGATAATTGGGCCAAGGCCGGCGAGAAGCTCATTCTAGCGGATGCGCTTGCGGACACGGTAAAGTCGGCCGCCCGGATTGAGGGGTGGAACCGGACCGCAGATGTGACGGCAGCCATGCTCGGGCAGGCCATGTGTGCCCATCCCTTGGCGGACGACAACGCTTATCAATTCAAAGTACCGCTGCTCGCGGGTGATCACGTCACTGAGGATGCCGGCACGGGCTTTGTGCACACCGCGCCCGGCCATGGCGCGGACGACTACAATATCTGGGTCGAAAGCGAGGCGCTTCTGCGGGACCGGGGGATCGATAAAGCGATCCCGTTCACAGTCGACGAAGCCGGCTTTTTCAGCAAGGACGCGCCGCGTTTCGAGGGCAAACGCGTGGTCAATGACAAGGGCAAGTTTGGTGACGCCAATGACACAGTGATCCGCGCGCTTCAGGAGGCGAACGCGTTGCTGGCGCGTGCCCGCTATCGCCACGAATACCCGCATTCTTGGCGCTCTAAGAAGCCCATCATTTTTCGGGCTACGCCCCAGTGGTTCATCGCCATGGATGAAAGCTTCGACACAGGCGAAACTTTACGCGCCCGCGCCATGGACGCGATCGAAGAGACGCGCTTTGTGCCGCCGCAAGGGGAGAAACGCATCAAGGGCATGGTTGAGACGCGGCCAGATTGGGTCGTCTCGCGGCAACGTGCGTGGGGGGTGCCGATCACCGTTTTCGTGCACAAGGAAACCGGCGAGGTTGTTCCGCGCCGTGATTTCAATGCCTCCGGCGCGTTGATCGACCGTATCGCTGCCGCTTTCGAAACGGAGGGCGCCGATGCCTGGTTTGTCGAAGGCGCCAAAGAACGCTTCCTCGACGGCCTGGTGGACGACCCGGACGCTTGGGACAAGGTCGGCGACATTCTCGACGTTTGGTTCGATTCTGGCTCCACCCATGCCTTCGTGCTGGAACAACGGCCGGACCTGAAATGGCCAGCCTCGCTCTATCTCGAAGGGTCGGATCAACATCGTGGCTGGTTCCAGTCCTCGCTGCTGGAGTCTTGCGGGACAAGAGGCCGCGCGCCATTCGACGAAGTGCTGACTCATGGCTTCGTCAACGATGAGGATGGGCGCAAGATGTCGAAGTCGCTCGGCAATGTCGTCTCGCCGCAAGATGTAATCCGCCAGTCGGGTGCGGAGATCCTCCGGCTTTGGGCCATGAGCTCCGACTATGCGGACGATTTGCGGATCGGCCCCGACATCATCAAGGCGAATGTCGACTCCTACCGCCGCCTGCGGAACACGCTGCGTTTCCTGCTCGGCAATCTCGCGCACCATCGCGACGATCTTGCCGTTTCTTACGACGAGATGCCGGAGCTGGAACGCTACATGCTCGCTCGCATCGCCGAACTCGATGCGTTGGTGCGCGAGGGCTACATCGTCTACGACTTCAAGCGTGTCTTCCACGCACTGCTGAATTTCTGCGTCAATGATCTTTCGGCGTTCTATTTCGACATCCGCAAGGACGCGCTCTATTGCGATCCGATTGATAGCCTGACGCGGCGCGCCTCGCTCACCGTCTTGGACCGGCTCTTCGCCGCGCTCACGGCATGGCTCGCGCCCATGTTGTGTTTCACCATGGAGGAAGCGTGGCTGACGCGCTTTCCGAACGATAAGGGCTCTGTCCACCTGCGCGACTTTCCTGATATGCCGGAGGCTTGGGACGATTCCGCATTGCGCGAGAAATGGCAGAAGGTGCGCCAGGTCCGTCGGGTCGTAACAGGCGCTCTGGAGGTTGAACGGCGCGAGCAGCGTATTGGCTCCAGCTTGGAAGCAGCACCGATAGTCTATGTGGCGGACGAGGACTTGCAGAACGCTGTCGCAGGCCTGGACCTAGCCGAGATCGCAATCACCAGCGCGGCGACCCTTGTTGCGGGCGACGGCCCGGCGGATGCCTTCCGGCTTGAGGACGTTCAAGGCGTGGCCGTCGTTCCCAGGCGCGCAGAAGGAAACAAGTGCGCAAGGTCCTGGAAGATCCTCGCGGATGTGGGTACCGACCCCGAATTCCCGACACTGTCCCCCCGGGACGCAGAAGCCGTACGACAGTTTGACCGTCGTGCGGCGAGTGCGGGGTAGGGCCATGTTGCGTCGCTGGCTTTGGGGACCCTATTCGCCGCTTGGTCTTTCGGTTGCCTTACTGGCGCTCCTCGCGGATCAGGGGAACAAGCTGTGGATGCTCTATGTCTTCGACATAGGGAGCAAGCAACCCGTTGAGGTTACCCCATTTTTCGACCTGATCCTCGTTTGGAACAAGGGTATCAGCTATGGATTGCTTCAGCAGGACAGCCTTTTGGGGCGCTTAGCGCTCATTGGGTTTGCTGTCGTCGTGAGCTTTGCGTTGATCGTATGGTTAGCCCGGATCACCTCCGGTTTGGCGGCTGTTGCGATCGGCCTCATCGTGGGTGGCGCGGCGGGTAACGCCATTGACCGGGCGGTCCACGGGGCCGTAGCGGACTTTTACTCGTTTCACGCTTTCGGATTTCAGTGGTACATCTTCAACATCGCAGATGTCGCCATCGTTGCGGGGGTGATCGGTCTCCTCTACGACTCGCTCTTCGGGGGTCATAAAAAGGCCGGAAACCCCTCTAAAATGTAGTCGAATCCTGGATTTTCGGGGTTTGAGGGAACGCTTTGGGGAAAATCGTAGCCATAAATGCCGGACGCCGGCTTGGGACGGTCGCAGCCATATTTGCTTGCGCCGCGCTCCTTGGTGGCTGCGGTGGGGGCGTTGAGCTGGAAGGCAAAGTCTTCGATTATGCGGGTCTCTCCGGCCAGGTCGGCGGTCCGAAGGTCGAGCCGACCATGAGTTCCCGGGCACCGCTCATGGTGCCGCCCAACACCCAAAGTCTTCCAGCACCAACCGAGACACGCTCCGTCGCCGCCAGCCGCCAGGATTGGCCGGACGACCCCGAAAAAGTACGCGTCCGAGAAATTGAGCAGCAGAAGGCCGTTGCGGCGGACGCAGAGGCTGCCGCAGATCCGTTGAATGCCTATGCAGGCAAAGAAACGCTGCTCGACAAGCTGTTTACAGGCTTCAAGAAGGAGACGGTCGAAGAGCCGGTTCCTGACGTGCCCGAACCGGATGCCTCAGACGCCATCCCAGGCTCCGCTGTCGCCACGCGAAATCAGTCCATCACGCCGCATCAGGCTCAGGCGCCGCTTCCCGACCAGAATACCGAAGCGTTTAAGCCGGAGGCCCCAAGCAGTTATCAAACGGGATCGGGTCGCAACAATGCGTTCTACTAGCCTCGCTCGGCAAGGCCGCCCGGCGCGTCTGTAGGCATGCCACGTTCGCCCGCCAGAGGCTGGTAAACCTTGCGAATCTGTAAGTTTGGCCGTTGTGGATTGGGCGCTACACTTCCTTGAATCAACGGTCTAGGCGCCCGACATCTATGGGTAGGGTGGCGTCTAGAAGGCGTTGCGGGCTGCTTGGCGTTCGCTTGGCGGCATCCCTCTAGCCTCCCGCTAAAGGTGTGACGAATGTTCAAACAATGGATCGCCGCGTCCCGTTCACGGGCCGGTCTGGTCGTAACTCTGGTGAGCCTATCAATGCCAGTTGCCACGCTGACTACCAACGCCGAAGAGGCACCCCCGCCCACGGTGTCCGCCGAGAGAACCGATAAGAGGGCTTTCGAATTCAAACTGGACAATGGGTTGGACGTGGTCGTGATCCCGGATCACCGTGCGCCCGTTGTCACCCAGATGGTTTGGTACAAGGTTGGTGCGGCGGATGAACCACCGGGCGTATCCGGTATCGCGCACTTCCTTGAACACCTGATGTTCAAAGGAACAGAGACCATCCCGGCAGGTCAATTCTCGAAGATGATCGCCCGGAAAGGCGGCGATGATAACGCCTTCACCAGCCAGGACGTCACGGCCTATTTCCAACGTGTCGCGAAGGACCGTCTTGCCTCGGTGATGGAGATGGAGGCCGACCGGATGGTGAACCTGCGTTTGTCCGAAACGGACGTGGTCACCGAACGGGACGTGATCCTCGAGGAGCGTCGCTCCCGGGTAGACAACGATCCAAGCAGCCTGCTGCAAGAGCAGATGATGGCGGCGCTTTACCGCAATCACCCCTACGGTATTCCAGTCATCGGCTGGGAACACGAGATGCGCGAACTCGATCGCGAGGACGCGCTCGACTTTTACGATAGGTTCTATGCGCCTGAGAACGCGATCCTCGTCGTTGCTGGCGACGTTAAGCCCGATGATGTGCTGGCGCTCGCGAAGACGACGTTCGGCAAAATCCCAGGCCGCGAAAAGCCCATCAAGCGAGAGCGTCCCGAAGAGCCAGGGCATGAGGCGTCCATTACGGTCACCCTCGAAGACCCACGTGCGGGGCGCACAACGGTGCAACGCTACTACACCGCGCCGAGCTATGCTTCAGCGAAGGACGGGGAGGCAGAGGCGCTCGATCTTCTTGCTCGGGTCATGGCCCACGGGAGTACAGGCCGGATCTACAAGAGTCTTGTCGTTGATGAGAAGGCAGCGGCATCCGCTGGCGGTTGGTACTCGGATTCAGGGCTCGACTCTGGCCGTATCGGCTTTTACGCGATCGCTGGCGAGGACGACACGCCTGAACAGATGGAAGTAGCCATCGACAAGGTCATCGAGGACGTGCGCGAAAACGGGGTGACACAAGACGAACTTGATCGCGCCCGCGCGGGCCTATTGGCCGAATATGTCTATACGTCCGACTCGATTTCGCGCATGGCGCGTCAATATGGTTGGCGGCTGGCGATGGGGCTGACCGTGGAGGACGTTGAGGACTGGCCCAATCGGATCAAGGCGATCACGGTCGATGATGTCCGCAGGGTCGCTAGGGACTACCTCGTGGATGAGAACTCGGTTACCGGTATCCTCAAGCCCTCGACGGAACAGACGAGCCGCGTCCAAGAGAAACCGGTCCCGGCGGCGAGCAAGGACAAATCCTAGAATGGCGATTTCGATCCGCAATTCGCTGACACTTCTCGGGCTTAGCGTAGGCCTTGCTGCGAGTGCATTCGTTTCCACGTCGGCGCTGGCGCAGAAGGCACTGCAGGACACGACCATGTCCCCGGCCAAAGAGACCGCTCAAGGAAGTACAATGAACATCCAAGAAGTCACGAGCCCCGGCGGTATCAAAGCTTGGCTCGTGGAAAGTCACGGCAATCCGCTTATCGCGATGCGCTTCGCATTCTTCGGTGGAGCAGCCCAAGATGCTCCCGGCAAGGAGGGGCAAGCTTACTTTGTGACCTCGATGATGGACGAGGGCGCGGGCGAGCTTGATGCGACTGCGTTCCAAGAGCGCGCGCAGTCTCTTGCAATGAAGCTGGACTTCGATGCGAGCCGCGACGTGATGCTGGGCTCGCTTCAAACGCTGACCGAAAACAAGGATGAGGTGTTTGACTTGGCGCGGCTCGCCATGGCCGAGCCTCGGTTTGACGAAAACGCGATGGAACGCGTCAGAGAGCAAATTCTGGCGGGGCTCAAATACGATGAGAACGATCCGGCTACTGTCGCCTCGCTCGCCTGGGATCGTATCGCCTTTGACGATCATCCTTACGGCAGGCCCGTGAAGGGAACGCGAGCGTCCATCGGAAGCATGACGACAGACGACCTTCGCGACTATGTCCGGCGCGTGTTCGCGCAAGACAAGCTTGTCGTGTCAGTTGTCGGCGACATCACGCCTGAGGAACTTGGGGAGGCCTTGGACAAACTGTTTGGCGGTTTGCCGAAACAGTCGGACTTGCGCGATGTGGCGGACGCCGAGCCACCGCTGGGCCCAACGCGCGAAGTTATCCAGATGGATATTCCACAGTCCTACGCGCAGTTCGGTTTTCGCGGCATTCCGCGACACGACGACGATTTTATCCCGGCCTATATCCTTAATTACATTATTGGCGGCGGCGGATTTGCGTCACGTCTGATGGAAGAGGTCCGCGAGAAGCGCGGACTGGCGTATTCAGTCAGGTCCAACCTCTATCCCTACCGCAACGGTTCGGTCTTTGTCGGCAATGTCGCGACGAAGAATGAAGCCGTCGGCGAATCACTGAACGTGATTAGGGCCGAGCTTGAAGATGTTGCCGAGAAGGGGCTGACGGACGACCAGCTCGATGCAGCAAAGTCATACCTAACGGGGGCTTATGCCCTGCGCTTTGAGTCATCGACCAGTATTGCGAACCAGCTTCTGTGGATTCAGATCGAGGATCTGGGGATCGACTACGTCGCTAAGCGCAATGGCCTGATCGATGCAGTAACGCTTGAGGACATCGAGCGCGCCGCGGATCGCCTACTTGCGCCCGACCAACTCATCACCACGATTGTTGGCCAGCCGGTGGAAGAGCCGGTGGTGGAAGGCGCGCCGGGCTAGCGTCAGGCGGGCTAGGGCCTTTCCTGGCTAGATTGAATCAATTCTGTTGCGCTTCTGATGGATGGGCTGTGGTGAACCAGGCCGAAGCGCGATGCCCACGTATCGGGCAAGGGCTGTTTCGCCACAGAGCGCCATCAGGGCGCAATCCCTTCGAGACCGGGCGTTTTGGGCTCATTATCGCCGGAAAAATTCTCGACCGTATCGATGGATATGCTCTCCAATTTTTCCTCGATCCTGAAGCCAAAACGCCTCGGCAGAATGGTTCAATCTAGCCAGGAAAGGCCCTAGGCTACCCCGACGTCAGAATCGGTTATGGTGGCGGCCCAGCCGGTGGCGAACGCGCTCCGGCAATCCAAGGTGGGCATTGAGGTCGGGCTATGACCATTCGTCAGTTGCCGCCGAACCTCATAAACCGCATCGCTGCGGGTGAGGTGGTCGAGCGGCCGGCAAGCGTCGTCAAGGAACTGGTTGAAAACGCGATCGACGCCGGTGCGTCACGCGTGGACGTGACCGCGAGCGGGGGCGGTCTCCAGCTCATCCGCGTCGCGGACGACGGCTCGGGCATGAGCCCTAATGATCTGGAACTCGCCATCGAGCGTCACGCTACCTCTAAGCTCATAGGCGAGGACTTATCCCATATTTTGACGCTCGGTTTTCGGGGCGAAGCGCTGCCGTCCATTGGCTCGGTGGCCAGGCTTCGGATTACGAGCCGCGCGCAGGATGAAGCCGAGGCACATTGCATTGAGGTCGATGGAGGCCGAAAGGCGCCGCTGAAGCCAGCGGCCCGTGCCGCAGGCACCGATGTGGAAGTGCGCGACCTCTTTTACGCGACGCCCGCGCGGCTCAAATTCATGAAGTCGGAGCGAGCGGAGTCGGCGGCCATTGCCGATACGGTGAAGCGCCTTGCTCTGGCGCACCCCGAAGTGGCGTTCTCGCTTTCCAACGGCGAACGCACCACGCTTCGGATGGAGGCGTGTCCTCCCGGCCTCCTCGATCATGCCTTGGCGCGCCTTGGTCGCATTTTAGGATCGGAGTTTGTGGACGATGCACTCCCTGTCGCCGCGTCCCGCGGCAACGTCAACGTGGAAGGGTATGCGAGCCTGCCAACCCTCCACCGGCCGAACGGGCTCAGCATCTATCTCGTCGTCAATGGACGTCCCGTCCGCGATCGCCTGATCGCCGGTACGGTGCGCGCGGCCTATGGCGACCTGGTGCCGCGTGGCCGCTACCCCATGGTGGCGCTGTTCGTCAGTCTGCCGCCCGAAGAAGTTGATGTGAATGTGCACCCCGCCAAGACAGAACTGAGATTTCGAGACGCCAACGGCGTCCGCTCGCTTCTGATTGGGGCTGTGCGCGATGCGCTGTCCGAGGCCGGGCACCGGGCGACCGGGAGCCTCGCCCAAGAGGCCTTGCAGCGTATGCGCCCCGTCGATGCGCCGCCAGTTCCCGTGGCGGAGGCGCCTCGCATCTATCAGAGCCAATCACGTCCCTACACTCGGCCGCAGCGAGCGAGCTACGCAAGCCCCGGGGCTATGGCCTTCAACGATCAAGCCCAAGCGCCGCTGGAAGCAGAGACACCTGCACAGGCGCCGCTTGACGGTGTCGCGGCCCCTTCAGCCGATATGCGCGGTGCGAGTGCTGTCGAAGGCTTAGCTGAGAACTACCCGCTCGGGGCGGCACGCGCGCAAGTCCAGGATACGTTCATCATTGCTCAGACGGATGATGCCCTCGTCATCGTCGATCAGCATGCAGCCCACGAGCGCTTGGTCTACGAGCGCCTGAAGAGCGGCCTGGAGAACGGCGGCGTGGCGCGGCAGATGCTGTTGATACCTGATGTGGTGGAGCTGCCGCCCGAGGCTGTCGATAGTCTGCTCGGCGCCCAGGAGGAGCTGGAGCAATTCGGCCTTGTCATCGAGAGTTTCGGACCGCAGGCCTTGGCCGTACGGGAAGCGCCCGCACTGCTCGGCACGTGCGATACCCGAAAACTACTCACGGACCTTGCTGAGATTCTCCTTGAGGCGGAGGAGGGGAGCGGCGCGCGTACGCTGCGAGACCGGCTCGATCATGTTCTGTCGACTATGGCCTGCCACGGCAGCGTCCGGGCCGGCAGGCGTTTGTCACCGGAAGAGATGAATGCGCTACTGCGGGATATGGAGAAGACGCCCTTCTCTGGCCAGTGCAACCACGGGCGTCCAACGTACGTGGAACTGAAGCTGACTGATATCGAGAAGCTGTTCCAGCGCAGATGAGCTGACGTCAGAGTTCCGTTCGGCTCTCGCCCCGATTGCTTTCGACGCACGCTTTGAGTGCCTTCAGGGCTTCAGTGGTTTTTGGGCGCTGCAAGACGAACTCTTTCTCCCGCACAGTGACCCGAAATTCCTTACCTTCGTTCAGCGCGTTCAAAAGCGGGGCGCCCGTCTCAATCGGTATAAGGATTCCATTCTCCGCGACGACATCCGCCATTGCCGCATAGGTATCTAGGCCATCCACGTGAACGAGCACCGGTTTTTGCGCCCCCGGCTCCATCTTGAGGACTGAGTCAGCAACGATCATCCCGAGCTCGTCTCCATGGGTTATCACGAAACCCAGCGTCGTGCCTTCGGGCTTGGGGAGCAGAACCGTGCAATCCGTAAAAGCGCCTTCCGGATTGAAGTTAGCGCGGCCCTTCCAATCACCGACTTCAAATGTATCTCCGCTGGGCGAGGCCGCCGCCAGAAAAAGTCCGAGACCTGTGAGTGCCCATAGCCGCATCGTCATCTCCTTCAACGCTCGTATCGAGCAATCGCAATCTCTGTGTCGCCATAACGGCGCCGGTCGATCTCTACCAGGTCTTGATCTATCAGGTCTCGGGGCCAGTTGGGGAGCTCCCCCGCCTTATCCTCTAGAACGACCGTCGCACCCGAAGCCAGCCAGCCACCGTCAAGCGCAGCGAGAATGGCACGAGGGCCCAGCCCTTTGCCATAAGGCGGGTCACAGAACACCAAGTCAAACGGGGTCATTGTGCCGATTGGCCCAGGCCGCGTTGCGTCACGGCGCCAGATTTTCGTAGCGCCAGTGAGACCGAGCACTTCCACATTGCGACGGATCGTGCCGCGTGCGCCCGCGTCCTCCTCAATGAAGAGGCAATACCGCGCGCCGCGCGACAAAGCCTCCAGCCCCAAGGCGCCCGAGCCAGCAAAGAGGTCGAGCGCGCGACCCTCGCCGAATACGATCTCAGGCGCGCCATGAGTTAGCACATTGAAAAGCGCTTCCCGGACACGGTCCGTGGTTGGACGCGTGGCCATGCCCTTGGGTGCATCCAGTGATTTGCCCTTGAAGCGGCCCGCGACGATCCGCATCAGGACTTCACGCCGAGCTCTCGAGCGAGCGTGCTGCCGAGCTGCTCGGCAATGACCTTGCGTTTGACTTCGTCCACAGCACCGGTGGGCATGTCGCCCAGAGAAAACGGGCCGAAGGAAGTGCGTATCAGGCGATTGACGCTCAAGCCCAAATGCTCAGCGATACGCTTCACTTCCCTGTTCTTGCCCTCGCGAAGGCCGATGATCAGCCAGACATTGCTGCTTTGCGTCCGTTCGACTTTGGCTTCGATGGGGCCGTAGCGCATGCCGTCAATGGTGACGCCATCCTTGAGCGCATCGAGCGCGCGCTGGCTTACCTGTCCATGCGCGCGCACGCGGTAGCGGCGCACCCAGCCCGTGCTGGGAAGTTCCAGATGCCGCGCCAACGCCCCGTCCGTCGTCAACAGCAGCAGGCCTTCGGTGTTGATATCAAGCCGTCCGACCGAGACCACGCGCGGCAGCTTATCCGGCAGGTTTGCGAAAACGGTCGGTCGCCCCTCTGGATCCTTGTGACTGGTTACGAGGCCCTTCGGTTTGTTATAGCGCCAGAGGCGTGGCGCATGCCGAGCGGGGAGCGGCTCTCCATCCACGAGAATTGTGTCCGCTTCGCTCACCACATGCGCCGGCGTGGTCAATACGTTGTCGTTCACGCAAACGCGCCCGGCCTCGATCCACCGCTCCGCTTCGCGGCGGGAGCATAGTCCTGCCTGCGCCATCGCCTTGGCGATGCGCATCGGTTCCAATTCGCGCTTCGGCAGGGCCGGGCGCGAGCGTCCGTATTTCCGGGGTGCTTGACCGCGGGTCGCAGGCTCGTTCACTTTGGCTTTCATGACGGCGAAGCTTGCAGAAGATGAAGCCCCGGGCAAGCGCCCCAAATCGACCCTGATGGATTTGGCCTTGGACGAGGCGCGCGCCGCCGCGGATCGCGGCGAGGTGCCGGTCGGCGCGGTTGTTGTCGATCCGGCCGGCTCAGTGCTGGCCCGGGCGGGAAATCGCACATTGGAGCTTCGGGACCCCACGGCTCACGCCGAGATACTGGCGTTGCGGGCAGCAAGCGCTGCCCTCGGGAGTGAGCGACTGATCGGCTGCGATCTCTATGTGACCCTAGAGCCTTGCGCGATGTGTGCTGGCGCCATCTCATTTGCCCGGATTCGACGGCTATATTTCGGGGCGAGCGATCCCAAGGGGGGCGCCGTGGAACATGGACCGCGCTTCTTCAGTCAACCTACCTGTCATCACGCTCCCGAGACGTATGGCGGCATCGGAGAGCGAGCGTCGTCGCGGCTGTTGAAAGATTTCTTCGCCGCTCGACGGTGACGCGTTGGCAGGGTGCTACTGGTTAGCGATAGGGGCGCGGAATCGGCGCATTGCGATCGTGGGGCCAAGAACGCTGCGGGTACAGGCTACGCTGGATCGCCTCGTTCTCAACTTTGCCCCAGCTGTAAGGCACAAAGCCGATATAGGACGACCAACCCTTCGGGCCAGGCCCTTTGGCGGCATACGGATAAATGGGCGTACGGCCCCGTTTGAAGATTCTCTTGACCTGATGAACGTTCATACCCGGCGCATCTGGCGATGCAACGACGCCTACCATCGCATTTGCAGGGGCGGACCAAGTCAGCAGCCACAGATAGAACAGGATCGCGGTGACACCCACAACGCCGGTCACGGTCTTCTTTGAGATGGGCATTTCGACTGTCATCACGCGTATCTCTAAAGCTGTCTTCTTCCCCTGGTCACTAGGACATAGTGACGTCATCGCAAAATGACAACACGTCCCAGTGGCAAAAGCAGGGCGGCCTCGTATTTGGCGCGCTTGATAACACGCCAAGGTGAACTTCTCCCTAATGTCGCTCAGCCCGACGATGTTTCAGCTTTCGTGTCTCAGGGCGCGCCATCCGATGTCCCGGCGGCAGAATCCGTCCGGCCAGTCAATTACATCGATTGCGGCATAAGCGCGGGCCTGTGCCTCGGCAATGGTCTCGCCGCGCGCGGTGACGCCGAGAACGCGACCGCCATTGGCAAAAACGCGTGGGCCATCCCGCGAAGTGCCCGCATGAAAGACGGCAGCGTGTGGATCGTCGCCTATTGTCTCAAGGCCACCAATCTCGGTGCCCTTTTCGTACGAGCCAGGATAGCCCTTCGCCGCCATGACGACGCAAAGCGCGGCATCCGTGTCCCATTCCAGCGTGTGGCCGCCGAGTTCGCCCTGAGCTGTGGCGAGCAGCACAGGCAGGAGATCCGACTTCATCCGCATCATCAGCGGCTGCGCCTCGGGGTCGCCGAACCGCACATTGTATTCGATGAGCTTCGGTGCGCCGTCTTCAATCATGAGTCCTGCGTACAACACGCCCTTGAAGGGCGTGCCGCGTACCTTCATGGCCGCGACGGTTGGCAGAATGATCTCCTTCATCGTCCGGGCGCAGAGCGCTTCGGTCATGATCGGCGCGGGCGAGTAGGCGCCCATGCCCCCCGTGTTGGGGCCTGTGTCCCCATCCCCAACGCGCTTGTGATCTTGGGCGGTGGCCAACGGCAGGGCGGTCTCACCGTCCACAAGGGCGAAGAAGCTGGCCTCTTCGCCGTTCAAAAACTCCTCGATAACAACTTCTGCACCTGCCGCACCGAAAGCTCCCTCGAAGCAGGCATCCACGGCGGCGTCTGCCTCGGCTCGCGTCTGCGCGATGACCACGCCCTTGCCCGCCGCAAGCCCGTCGGCCTTAATGACGATCGGCATGGCGCGACCCTCAAGGTAGGCTTTTGCGGACGTGGCATCCGCAAAGCGCCCATAGGCGGCGGTGGGGATGTTGAACTCAGTGCAGAGGTCCTTGGTGAACGCCTTTGATCCCTCGAGGGCGGAGGCCGCCTTGGACGGGCCAAACACGGGAATGCCATGCGCTTTCAGATCGTCGGCGAGGCCCGCGACAAGCGGTGCCTCAGGACCGACGACGACGAGACCGATTTCCTTGTCCTTGCAAAACGTGGCGACGGCATCGTGATTGCCCGCATCGAGCGCGACCAGCTCAGCGACGTCGGCAATTCCCGCATTCCCGGGTGCGCAGTAGAGCTTATTGACCAGAGGGCTCTGGGCCAATTTCCACGCCAGCGCATGCTCGCGCCCGCCGCCGCCAATGAGAAGTACGTTCAAGACTTTTGCGCCCCGCTTGTTTCGCATTTCATTTCAGCATTCCTTTTCAGTATTCCTTGGGCTTGTGTGCCCGTTTGATTCCGTCATGCTGCATGAATTGAGCCGGGCTCTTAGCACGAGAACGGCCGCAAATGAAAAAGAGACGCGCCTGATGCCACCCCGCAAGCCAAAACCGGATCCGACCAACGTCACTGAGTACTCGGTGTCTGAGTTGGCTTTCGCCCTCAAGCGGACCGTAGAGGACGCTTACGGTCTCGTGCGCCTGCGTGGCGAAGTCTCGGGCTATCGTGGGCCGCATGCCTCAGGCCATTGCTATTTCCGCCTGAAGGACGAGAGCGCGACCATCGAAGCCGTCGTCTGGCGCGGTGTGTTCAGTCGACTGAAGTTCAAGCCAGAGGAAGGCCTGGAGATTGTCGCCAAGGGCAAGATCACGACATATCCCGGCGGGTCCAAGTATCAGATTGTAATCGACGATCTTGAGCCGGCAGGCGCCGGCGCGCTCATGGCGCTCCTCGAACAGCGCAAGAAACAGCTTGGCGCAGAAGGCCTGTTTGACGAGGACCGCAAACAGGACCTGCCCTTCTTGCCCGACGTCATCGGCGTCGTAACCTCACCAACAGGTGCGGTCATTCGCGACATTCTCCACCGCTTGAGCGATCGTTTCCCCTCCCATGTCATCGTGTGGCCCGTGCGGGTGCAAGGCGAGACCTGCGCGGAGGAGGTCGCCGCGGCGATCACTGGTTTCAATGCTGGAACAGCGACCGAAGGAATTCTCCCAGACCTCATAATCGTAGCGCGCGGTGGCGGCAGTCTCGAGGATCTCTGGGGCTTTAACGAGGAGATCGTAGCGCGGGCGGCAGCAGCAAGTGCAATCCCACTGATCTCCGCAGTGGGCCACGAGACGGACTGGACACTGATCGACCTTGTGGCCGATTACCGGGCTCCGACACCGACGGCAGCCGCAGAACGTGCGGTGCCCGTCCGCTCTGAGCTTTTAAGCACCCTACAGACATTTGGGGTGCGCATGGCCGGTACGATGCGCCGTGCGCTGGAGCACTGGCGCAGCCGCGTGACCGCGTCGGCGCGAGGCTTGCCCAGGCGAGAGGCGATACTCGGACTGCCCCGTCAAAGACTCGACACGGCCAGCGGGCGTCTTCTTCAATCCTTGCGCGCCAACACCCAAAGTCATCGGGCGCTGCTGGCGCGCATCGCGGCCGCGCTCCGGCCGGGACTAGTCGTCCGCCAGATAGGAACGGTGCGGGACGTGCTGGCGCGCCTCGACCGTGATCGCGCCCGTGCGATGGCGAACCGCATGGACCGCGCCAGGCAGCGGCTCGATGCGCAAGCCAAGCTCTTGGGCACGCTCGGCTATCACAACGTCCTCGCACGCGGGTTCGCCCTAGTGCGCGATGGCGATGGCTCGATGGTGCGGAGCGCTGCAGCCGCCCAGCCGGGTGAGGCCCTCGACATCCAGTTCGTCGACGGCCATATCAGTGCCCAAGTGATGAGTGCAATGGTCATCAGCAAACGTGCGGCCGCCAAGCCTGAAGGACGCGGTAAGTCGGTTTCGGCACAAGCAACGCCGAAGCCCAAGCGGCCAAGAAAGGCCAAGCCAGATCCAGATGGCAATCAAGGCAGCTTGCTGTAGCGCTAGAATGTCGTGCAGCCCAGGGCTAAGCTGCAACGGAGAAGAAAGACGACGACTGTAATGAATCGCTTCGAAGGAAATTTCGGCTTCAAAGGCGAAGCCAAGCTGCGCTACCTGGATGGTGAAGTGCAGGTTGTAACGCCGGGCGAGTTCGTCCGATGCGTGGTAACGGGTCAGACCATTCCGCTCGACGAACTGCGCTATTGGAGCGTGGCGTTGCAAGAGCCCTACGCCGATGCGGCCGCCTCGTTAAAGCGGGCCCGAGAAACGTCCCAAAAGGCCTAGCTGGTATCAGTTCCGAAGCGCGCCTAGCGGGACTTGTTGAAGACGTCCTTCAGCAAAGACTTCACGGCCTCTTCGTCGTCGAACGAGATGACGATGGGGAATGGCCGCGACCGCTTTTTCAACTCACCCACAGCGCTTTCTTCATCATCCTCATCGTCTGCAAGACGTGCCCAGTCCTTCTCGGTTGTCACCAGCATCGCTTTCTTGGTCTCCGCCTCGTCAAGAAGCCGCCGTGCTTCCTTCTCAGTGAAGCGATGATGGTCACCAAAGCTATGGCTCGACACCAGCCGCGCGCCATTCGATTTGAGCGTCGCGAAGAACTTCGACGGCCGTGCGATTCCCGCAAAGCCAATGGTGGGAAGGACAGAGAGCCAGCGCGCGTCGCAATTGGGCGCGATCTTTGCCCGCAAGGCAGGTTTGCCTGCAGCCTCGAAGCGTTTGATCAGGGCATCCCCCTTCTTGCCTTCCCCGATCACGAGCAGCGCGTCGGCGTACGGCAATTGCGCGTCGAGGGGTGCGCGTAGCGGGCCGGACGGGATGACCTGGCCATTGCCGAGTCCTGAGCCTGCGTCCACGACGATCAGCGAGAGGTCTTTCGCGAGCCCCGGATTTTGAAAGCCATCGTCCATGACAATGACATTGGCATCCGTCTCCTCGATCGCTTCGGCGCCCGCCGCCCTGTCGGCCGAAACGAAAGTCGGCGCATGCTCGGCGAGCAACAGAGCTTCATCACCAACATGCGTTGCGTCATGTCCGGCAACACGGACCACGCCTTTCGCACTGCCACCATAGCCGCGTGTGAGGAACGCCGGTGTCTTGCCCATCGCCGTCAACATATCCGCGATGGCAATGACCGTCGGGGTCTTGCCGCTACCGCCTGACGTGAAGTTCCCGACGCAGATGACGGGCAGTTTGGCACGGTAGGTCGGCTCCTGCGAAAGGCGCGACGCGGCGCTTCGGCCATAAAGCGTGGCGAGTGGCGACAGAAGCGCAGGCATAAACTTGGAGAGGCTGCCGCGCCTGCCATACCACCAAGGGGGTGTCTTAGAGCCTGTCATGGTTAGATTGAACCATTCTGCCGAGGCGTTTTGAGTTCAGGATCAAGGAAAAATTTGAGAGCATATCTATCGATACGGTCGAGAATTTTTCCGACGATCATGGGCCCAAAACGCCGGGCGCCGAAGGGATTGCGCCCTGATGGCGCTCTGTGGCGAAACAGCCCTTGCCCGATGCGGGTGCATCGCGCTGCGGTCTGGTTCACCACAGCCCATCCATCAGATGCGCAACAGAATTGATCCAATCTAGCCATGAAGGGCTCTAGGAGGCATGTTGCAGGGGCACCTTCTCCGGGAAATAGGCCTCTATCGCTGAGAGTGTCTTGGGCAACGCACCGGTCATGGCGGCGACACAGGTTTCTGCCTTTGCGTGCGCCTCTTTTCGGGCAGCGGCGTCCTGAAGCAAGTCCAACACCGCGTCGGCAAGGCTGCCGGCATCCTCGATGGATCGGACGCCGCCGGCCCTTAGAAGGTCCGCATACATCTCTCGGAAATTGTGGACGTGGGGCCCGGCCACCACGGCAGCCCCAAGTTTGATGGCCTCAACGGGGTTCTGCCCGCCGTGTTTCACCAAGGACCCACCGATAAAGGCCACGGGCGCAAGCGCATAGAACAGCCCGAGTTCGCCGATCGTGTCCGCCACATAAACATCCGTGTTGCGATCGATACCGCCGCCTTGGGATCGCAAAGTGACCGTCAAGCCGCGGTCCCGCAGTGCTTCGGCGACGGCGGTTCCCCGCTCGGGATGACGCGGCACGATGATCGTGACGATATCGGGCACGACGTCTTTGATTCGGGCGTGTGCCGCGCCAACGATCTCATCTTCCCCTGCGTGAGTGCTCGCCGCGAGCCAAACAGGCCGGCCTAGAATTGCAGCCGATAGATCCGCCTTACCCGCCGCGTCCACGAGCGGTGGTGGCGCGTCCGCCTTTAGATTGCCGGCCGACTGAGACCTTGGTGCGCCGAGCTGCGCGAACTGCTCCGCGAGGCGCTCATTCTGCGCGAGCACAAGGTCAAATGCCGAAAAGATCGGCCGGCTCATGCCGGGGCGCCGACGCCAGCGCTTGTAGGACGGCCCCGACATACGCGCGTTGATGAGAAGAAGAGGGACGCCGGTCTGTTTTGTATCCAGCACAAGGTTTGGCCAGATCTCCGACTCTACTAGGACGGCGAGATCGGGCCGCCAATGCTCCAGAAAGCGCTTGATGTAGGTGCTCCGGTCGAGTGGCACATATTGGTGCATCGCGCCTTTTGGCAGCCGCGTGCGCGCGTGACGCGCTGACGTTACCGTGGCGGTCGTGAGCAAGATGCGGATGTCTGGCCGGGCTTGCGCGATGTGCTCGATGAGCGGGAGCGCTGCATTAGTTTCGCCCACGGACGCTGCATGAAACCAGACTAAGAAACCTTCGGGCCGGGAGATGTGGGCGATCCCGTAGCGCTCGGGATGCCGGTCCGGTTCCTCCTTGCCCTTGCGTGTCCGCCAGGCCAGCAGCAACGGAGCAACAGGCGCGGCCAGCTGCGTTGCAAGCCGGTATGTCTTCAGTGCCGTGCCCGGCTTGGCCTTCTCCGCCGCACTGAGCGGATCGGCGGTGCCGGCGATCGCGTACGCGCGGGCTGTCGTCTCGGCGAGCGCCTGCTCGATAGCCTGCCGTCCAGATTCGATTTCGCTTGGGTCCTCGGAGCAGGGTGCGGGCACCGGGTCGCCGATGACGATCGCGAGTGTCGAGAAGGGTAGGTTGATGGTGAAGGCGCTCCAGGTTGAGAGCTTCACCGATCGGCTCGTGGCGATGGCGAACGGCACGACTGGACGTCCTGACTTTGCCGAGAGTGTCGCGATACCTGTGCCGGCCCGTCGGGCAGGGCCGGGGGGCACATCCGCCGTCATGGCGACAGTCGCGCCGGCTTCGAGCGCACGCAACGACTCTCGCAGAGCTGTCGCCCCGCCGCGATTGCGTTTTCGTTTGCCTGCGCCCGCGCCCCGGATCAAGTCCATGCCGAACCGCTGCAGCACATCGCCAATGAGCTCGGCATCGCCGTGGCGCGAGACCATGGCCTTCACGTCGGCAGGGCGCTCGGGTTTGAGATTCGGCAGAAGCATGAACTGGCCGTGCCACATGGCCAGGATTTGCGGGTGCTGATCGAAGAGCTTGGCGTCGGTGTCTTGAGGTTCGCGCTTGACGGTGCTCGTGGCGTAGACCAGCCGAATATAGCTTGAGGCGAGCGTGCTCAGGATGGCGGTGCCAGGCTTCGGTCCTAAGATACGCGTGAGCATCGGGCCGCCGCTATTCGCCCGGAACGGCGACGGCACGCGCATCGCTGGCGGGTGTCTGCTCCAAGGTACTGGCAATGCCGAACTGATTGCGGTGCAACCGCGTATAGAGGCCACCGCGCGCGACGAGCTCGTCGTGACGCCCCGTCTCAACAATTTGGCCCTTGTCGAGAACGCAGATCAGGTCGGCTTTCTTCACGGTGGACAAGCGGTGAGCGATCATCAGAACCGAACGGCCTTGCATGAGCTTCTCGAGCGCTTCCTGGACCTTTGCCTCCGATTCGGAGTCCAGTGAGCTCGTGGGTTCATCCAGCATCAGGATTGGCGCGTCCTTGTAAATCGCGCGGGCGATCGCGATCCGCTGCCGTTCGCCGCCTGAAAGAAGTCCGCCCGCCTCACCGACCCGGGTATCGTAGCCACGCGGCAATCCCATGATGAAGTTGTGCGCTGCCGCAGCCTTCGCCGCCGCGACGACTTCGTCCTCATTAAGAGGCTTTGCGCCATACGCAATATTCGCCCGTATCGTGTCGTCGAACAGAACGGGGTCTTGGGTTACAAGGCCAAAAGCATCGCGTAAGGACGAGATCGTCACGCCCTTAATGTCCTGGCCATCGATCAACACCTCGCCACCTTGCGGATCGAAGAAACGCAGGGCGAGATTCACGAGCGTGCTCTTGCCAGAGCCCGATGGCCCAACCAGAGCGACGGTCTTGCCAGGCGGCACCGTGAGTGTCACATCTTGCAAGACGACATTCTCCGGGTCGTAGGCAAAGCTCACATTGCGGAACTCAATCTCCCCGTCTGTGAGTTTGAGCGGTTTCGCGTCCGCTGCTTCGATCAACTTACTCGGCCGATCGATGATGCCGAACACGCGGGTCGCCGCGGCAACACCCTCCTGCAACTGGGTTTGCAGGGTCGCAAGGCTCTTAAGGGGTGCGTAGATCAACAGCGCCGCCGTGGTGAAGCCCATGAAATGGCCGAGCGATGAGTCACCCCGAATACCATTGGTGCCCGCAACGTAAATGGCGACAGCAAAACCAAGACCGACCAACAGCTCCATGGCCGGGCTAGACAGAGCGCGGGCGCGCATGCCGCGCATCGTGTATTCGAGCGCCCGGTTGACGGCTTGGCTTGCGCGTTTCTCTTCTTGAGCTTCCTGCTTATACGCCCGCACGACGCGCATGCCCTGCAGCGTCTGCGTCACGAGGGCCGATAGATCGCCGGTTTCCTGCAGCGACTTCGTCGTTGACTTGCGCATCTTCCGCCGCTGGCGCGACAGCATCATCCAGGCAAACGGCATGAACAAGAGCACAAGTATCGATAGACGGGGGGCCATGTAGATCATGGAGCCGACCAGGATAACCACTTTGAGCAAGTTCTCGCCGAGGGTCACGATCGTGCGGCTGGCTGTGGCGCGCATAAGCGTCGCGTCGTTCAAGAAGCCCGAAAGGATGCGGCCCGAGTGTACCGTCTGTATCCAGCCAAGATCAGCTTCGGCCAGCTTACTGAACATCTGTACCCGAAGATCGGCAATGAACCGGTGTCCGAGATAGCCCACAGTCACGTTTGCCACATACTCGGACACGGCCTTCAGCGTCGTAATGACAACAACCGCGATGCTGATCCAAAGGACCATGTCAGCGTTTTTCTCGACGAAGATGTCGTCCGCCGTCCGCTGAATAAGAAACGGGATTGCCCCTGTCGTGGCCGCCGTGAGCAGCATAGCAAGCAGACCGAAACCAAGAAGTACGCCATGCGGCCTAAGATTCTCGCGCCAGATGCGCTCTACAATTTGACGCGTGGTATAGCGCGCAGACGTGAGCTCATCGCCACTCCGAGCGGCTACGCGCGCATCTATGAAGACATTGTCTTTCAAGGGTTATCCCGGTTTCTGCCAGGCTCGGCGGGGACGCCCAGCCTGCTGCTTCACTTGTCTAGCACGACAGCCATTGTGAGAGCCATGGGACCTTTACGGTGAAAAACGCTGCAAGACCAGGGTTCAAGGACTACGGCGATATTGGCGAGGCGTCTTTGGGCTAGGTTGTTTCGGGTTCCAGCAATCGGTGCAGGTGCACGATAAAGTAGCGCATATGGGCGTCGTCCACCGAACGCTGCGCGGCGTCTTTCCATGCGTCGTAAGCAGTGGCGTAGTTCGGATAGATGCCGACGATGTCAAGCTGGCTCAGGTCGTCGAAATTGACCTTGTCCAGTTCGGTCAGTGTGCCGCCGAAGACAAGATGCAGCAGCTGCTTACCGTCTCCCTCTGGTTCAGATGTGTCATTGTCCGCAGCCATGCGTCATCCCTCCTCAGCTCAGGTGTTCGGCGGGCAATGTGCCGAATTGTGAACTAAAGGTCTACGCGCCGTGTGCGTTCGATCAGCGCAGGGTGAAGCGCAGGACCGCTTGCGACGAGGCTGGGAAGCTTGGGGTTTTCGCGGTTGTAGACATGCGGCGTTCCCCCGTGGTCGGTGATCAAGCCGCCGGCCTCTTCAACAATGACCGCTGCTCCGGCTAGATCCCATTCCGCCTTGGGGGTTAGTGAGATCGTGGCGTCACCCCGCCCGGACGCGACGAGCGCGAGACGATAGGCAACCGAGTTCACCCACTGCGCCGTCACGTTGGGCCACGGGTCTTCCCAGATCTTCTTCCGAAAAAGACCGCCGCTCGCGATCATCTTTGCGCCGTCAAGGCTAGACCGATCTGTCGTGTGGATCGGCTCGCCGTTGAGAAAGGCGCCACCGCCCCGGATTGCGTGGAAGAACTCATCCGCTTCGGGGTTAAAGACGACGCCAATCACGGGAACCCCGTCTTCGACAAGCGCTGCTGAGACGGTCCATTCGGGAATTTCGCGCAAGAAGGCGCCCGTTCCGTCGATGGGATCGACCATCCAGACCCGCGCGTGTTTCAGGCGTGAGCGATCGTCGGGGCTCTCTTCCGAGAGCCAGCCATACTCCTTGCGCCGGGTGGTCAGGTCGAGCTTAAGCGCCGCGTCGACGGCGAGATCCGCCTCGCTGACCTGAGAGCCGTCCGGCTTCTTGAAGGCCTTTGGTGAGGCCTTGAAGTAGCTCGAAGCCAAAGCGCCAGCTTCACGGACTGCGCGGCTAAGGATATCAAAGTCCTCCTGGCGCGTATGAGACGGCGCATTTGCCTTTTGGGGGTTCTTATTCTGCGTAATCGCGGTCATCGGGCGGCAGGAACACTCTCTAAACCATGCTGGAAGCTACCGGTCGTTAATGACGTCTATTAAGCGTCCGGGAAGTCTTCCGTGGCACCATCACGGCAATCAAGGCTACCTCAAGGCAGCCAATAAGGAAGCTAACAGCAAGGCGTCACACGGGCCTCGGATGCGAAAAGCGCCGGGGCCCGCTTGCATTGCTGGGGCACTCTACGTGAGTCGCCGCTGCATTTTTCGGGCCATTCTTCGTACTCATCAAATTGTCCCTCTAGAGGGAAGTTGCAAGCGCCATATCCGCCAGAATTGCCAAAAATACAATCAAACCAAAGTCTCGATTGGACTTGAAACGGGCGAGGCAGTTGTCTGCGTCGTCGATATCGAGAGTCGCGATCTGCCAGATAAGCTGGCCGCAAGCTAAGGCGAGCCCAGCGAAAAAGACCGGTCCAGCGCCTGCTAGCCATCCTGCGAGCCCCATGGCGATGATCGTTACGGCGTAAAAGCCACTCAGCCAAAACGGGGTGTCGGCGCCAAACCGCAAGGCGGTAGACTTCATACCGATCAGCGCATCGTCCTCGCGATCTTGATGCGCATAAATGGTGTCGTAGCCAATGGTCCAGGCGACGGCACCCACATAGAGAACGACAGGCGCCCAATCCAGATTGCCTGTGACCGCGGCCCAGCCCATTAGCGCACCCCAGTTGAAGGCAAGGCCTAGTACCGCCTGGGGCCAATGGCTGATCCTCTTCATGAACGGATAGAGCGCCACGATCGGGACAACGGCGAACCCGAGCCAGATCGAGAACGGGTTGAGGCTCAGCAGGACCCCCAAACCAACGAGGCATTGCGCGAACATGAAAATGATAGCGCTTCGGAGCGAGACCTGTCCGCTCGGGAGGGGCCGCGACCGTGTGCGGGCAACCAGAGCGTCGATGTCACGGTCGACAATGTCATTGTATGTGCAGCCTGCGCCACGCATGGCGATGGCGCCGATAGCGAACAACAAGAGAAGAAGCGGGTCGGGGTAAGCCGCGCCCATGTGGAGGCCAGCGAGACCAACGGACCAGAAGCAGGGCAGGGCCAGGAGAAAGAAGCCAACAGGCCGGTCGGCCCGCGCAAGGCGCAAATACGGCAGGGCCCAAGCCGGCGCATAACGGTCGGCCCAGTTCTTCGCCAGCGCATCGGCCACCGGGGCAACGGCCGCATCGCCCGCTTTGCCTTCATTCTCCGGACGTGTCATTTGTCCTGCCGGTTCGTTTGCTCTACCGCCTGTACCCATGCCCTCTAACCTGCCACGGCTGTTCGTCAAGTCCCCGCTAGGCGCGAGTGCTGAAGTGGTGCTGGATCGGGATCAGGCGCACTACCTCGCGAACGTGCTCCGGCTTAAGCCGGACTCCTATGTCTTGCTCTTCAATGGGGCGGACGGCGAGTGGTGCGCCCGTATCGACAAGCTGGCCAAGAAGACCCTGACTCTCGTCGTCGAGCACCAGACCCGGGCGCAAGAGGACGGCCCCGATCTGCATTATCTCTTTGCCCCCATCAAGCGCGCCCGCCTCGACTATATGGCGCAGAAAGCGACAGAGATGGGCGCCAGCGTCTTGCGTCCAACGATCACACACCGAACGATTGCCGAGCGCGTCAAGGTCGAACGTCTTGAGGCAAATGCGGTGGAGGCGGCAGAACAATGCGGGATTCTGCGCGTGCCGGACGTGCACGCACCCCAAAAGCTCGACGAAATCTTGGAACAGTGGAACCCAGAGCGGCTTCTCGTCGTCGCTGACGAAACGGCCGCGGTTTCGTCGCCTCTTGAGGCCTTGGCTTCGGAGGCGGCCCGTCCGCATGCGGTTCTGATTGGGCCCGAAGGGGGCTTCGATCCCGAAGAGCGCGATCTGCTTCTCAACAAAGAGTATGTTCTGCCCATTTCGCTCGGCCCGCGCGTGATGCGTGCGGATACCGCTGCAGTCGCGTGTTTGACACTGGTCAACGCCGTCTGGGGCGATTGGCGCTAGTCACACTGGCAAAACTATGCGGCTCTGTGCCCGGATTGTCACAGGTTGTGGGCGAAGGTTGGTCTATCCTTCGTAAATGAGGCTGCAAACCGATACGGTTGCAAGCGAACAGATCATACCCCTGTTGGATCGAAGCAGCGAAGACATGATCGTCAGACACGCGCGCGCACTTCGATGGAGTTCTCGCTTTTCGGCTGCGACAGCTATCGCGGGACTAGCGCTGCTTTGCGCAGGCTGCGGCGTCATGGAGGGGCCCACGCTCGATCCAAAAGGACCGATCGCTCTTTCCGAACGGAATCTTCTGTTCAAAGCCACCGCGATCATGATGATCGTGATCATTCCGGTTTTCATCATGGCGGCGTGGTTCACGATCCGCTATCGCGGCACAAACCGGAAAGCAAAGTACACGCCGAACTTCGATTTCTATTGGCCTGCCGAAATTGTGGTTTGGAGTGTTCCGGCCGCGATTGTCATCTGGCTGGCGTTCCATTTATGGGAATACACCTACAAGCTCGATCCCTACACGCAGATCGATCCCAGCGTGAAGCCACTTCAAGTGCAGGCGATCGCGCAGGATTGGAAGTGGCTGTTCGTCTACCCGGAACATGACATAGCCGTGGTCAACGAGTTGGCCATGCCCGTTGATACGCCGGTGAGCATCGAGATTACCTCCGACACGGTCATGAATTCACTCGTGATCCCGAAGCTTGGCGGGCAGATTTACGCTATGGCAGGCATGCAGACGCGGCTCAACCTGGTGGCGGACGAGAAGGGCACCTTCTGGGGCCGCAACGTTCAGTACAGCGGCAGAGGATTCGCCGATCAGCAATTCCAGACCCATGCGATGTCGAAGGACGACTTCGATGCGTGGATCGAGAAGGTCAAGCAATCGAACGAAGCACTCGATGCGGCAACCTACGAAACACTCGCAAAACCAAGCCAGAAGGTTCCGGTGACCTATTACTCGCCTGTCGAACCAAATCTCTTCGACTGCATCATCGGCAAGTACTCTCACGGCGACGCAGATCGCATGCCACCCGCGCGGAAAGCCGAAGCAACGGAATAGATCAGTGGATATTTTTGGACGACTGACACTCGAGTCCCTGCCGTTTTACAGCGCTGTCGCCGCATCGGGCGCCGCGGTAACGGTGCTGGGTGGTCTCGCGGTCGCGGGTGCCATCACCTATTTCGGCGCGTGGCGCATGGTGATGACCCAATGGGTGTCCAGCGTCGACCACAAGAAAATCGGCATCATGTACATCATGCTCGCGCTCGTCATGCTGGTGCGCGGGTTTGTTGATGCAGCCATGATGCGCAGCCAACAGGCCATCGCCTACAACAACGAAGGTTATCTGCCTCCAGACCATTTCGATCAAATCTTCTCGTCCCACGGCACGATCATGATCTTTTTCATGGCCATGCCGTTTCTTTCGGGACTCGCAAACCTGATCGTGCCGCAGCAGATCGGGTCCCGTGACGTCGCGTTTCCATTCATGAATTCTGTGAGCCTGTGGCTCACGACAGCCGGTGCAGGGCTCATGCTCATCTCACTGGTGGTGGGCAAGTTCTCGACGGCAGGGTGGACGGCCTATCCACCGTACTCGGGCGTGCAATACACCCCCGGCGTCGGCGTCGACTACTGGCTATGGATGGTCTTCATATCTGGCTTCGCCACAACGATGTCCGGCATCAATTTCTTGGTGACGATATTCAAGTGTCGAGCGCCAGGCATGACGATGTTCCGTCTGCCGCTCTTCACATGGACCATCTTCATTGCGTCCGTGCTCATTATCTTCGCGTTCCCGGCGCTAACGGTAGCCTGCGCCATGCTGATCCTGGATCGCAATTTCGGCTTCCATTTCTTCACGAATGAGCTAGGCGGGAACATGATGAACTACATCAACCTGTTTTGGTTGTGGGGTCATCCAGAGGTCTACATCCTCATTCTTCCGGCGTTCGGTGTGTTCTCCGAGGTCGTCTCGACCTTCAGTCAGAAGCGTCTCTTCGGCTATATCTCGCTTGTGTGCGCGACCATCGCTATCGGCTTTCTGTCGTTCACTGTGTGGCTGCACCACTTCTTCACCATGGGTTCGAGCGCGAAAGTCAATTCGTTCTTCGGGACGATGACCGCGATCATCTCGGTACCCACAGGGGTGAAGGTATTTGATTGGTTGCTGACCATGTATCGCGGTCGCATCATCTTCAAACCGCCCATGCTGTTCACCATCGGATTCCTGGTGACATTCGTGATTGGCGGACTGTCTGGCGTGCTTCTAGCGCTGCCGCCGGTGGATTACATGATGCACAACACGACGTTCCTGGTGGCGCACTTCCACAACATGATCATTCCCGGCGTGCTGTTCGGCTATCTCGCCGGTTACATGTACTGGTTCCCCAAGGCATTCGGCTTCAAATTGAATGAGAAATGGGGCACGCGCTCCTTTTGGTGTTGGATCATCGGATTCTACATCGCCTTCATGCCGCTTTACGTCCTCGGCATGCTTGGATTCCCCCGCCGAATGGAGCATTACGAGATCGCCGCCTGGCAGCCCCATCTCATTGTGGCCTGGGTCGGTGCCGTCATTATTCTGCTTGGTATGATCTGCCTCGCCGTACAGCTCATCGTGAGCATTCGCGAGCGGAACGAGGCACTCGATCTTTCGGGTGACCCCTGGAATGGCCGTTCGCTGGAATGGGCCACGTCCTCTCCAGCAGCGCCCTACAATTTCGCTGTTCTGCCCAAAGTGGAAGCCCGCGATGCTTGGTGGGATATCAAGCGGCGCGGTGTCGCCTATGAGCGGCCACTTGAGTACGAAGACATCGTCATGCCGAAGAGCACCTATGCTGGCGTGGTGATCGGTGTCGCTGGCGGCGTTTTCGGTTTCGCAGCGATTTGGTGGATGTGGTGGCTTGCGCTTTTGGCGCTTGCCGTAATCGCGGGAACGATCATCTACCGCGCCTCCGACGACGACGACGAGTTTGTCATGACGGCGAGCGAAGTGAAGGCGATCGAAGACGCGCGGTTCGAGCGGCTTGCCAAGGCTCCCAAGAACGAAATGGCAGATGACCCCGGCTATGCGGGCGAGCCTGCGGCGGAGCCAGCAACATGACTTCTGTTGCGGACATGACGGTCAGCCCGCGCGATGTGGAGCGCTATGAAGAGAAGGATTTCGGCTTCTGGCTCTATCTCATGAGCGATGCCGTCATCTTCGCCTGCCTATTCGCGACCTATCTCGTCATGGTGGGCAACGCAGCCGGCGGCCCGACCCCTAAGGATGTCTTCGAGCTTGACCGGGCCGCGGCCGAAACGGCGCTCTTGCTCTTAAGCAGCGCAACGTTCGGCATCGCTGCCGTCGCGCTATCCGCGGGCGAGCGCGGAAAAGTGCTGCTCTGGTTGGCGGTCACCTTCTTGCTCGGCGCCGGCTTCATCTATCTGGAAATTGACGAGTTCGCGGGGATGATCGCGGAAGGAGCGGGGCCTCAGCGCAGCGGTTTTCTTTCAGCCTTCTTCACGCTTGTGGGCACGCACGGCCTTCATGTCACTGTCGGCCTGTGCTGGATATTGGTGATGATGGGCCAGGTCTACTTCAAGGGCATCACGGCGCCGGTCGCGTCGCGGCTCATGCGGCTCGGCTTGTTCTGGCATTTTCTCGACATCATTTGGGTCTTGATCTTCTCGGTCGTCTATCTGCCAGGGTTATTGTGATGGAAGTGAAGTCGGGCATTCCAATCGAGCGAACGCTGAAGCCCTACCTGATTGGGCTCGCGCTAGCCGTCGTCCTGACGGCTATACCCTTCGGTCTCGTGGCGACGGGCGCCTTGCCGCGTCAGGCTACGTTGATCATTATTGCGGTGTTCGCCGTTGCGCAGATCATCGTCCATCTCACGTTCTTTCTGCATATCGATTTCAAGACGACACCCCGCGAGAACCTCGTCGCGCTGGCTTTCGCTCTTGTCCTCATCTTCATCATGGTGGGCGGCAGCCTTTGGATCATGTTCGATCTCTACCATCGTATGATGGTCTGAGCTTGCGCATCATGATTTGGTCGCGATAGGCGGCCATCAAGGCTTTGTTATTGCGCAGATTAGTCTCTTGCCGCGCCGGTCGCTCCGTACGATATAGTGACCCAATACGTCCTGCGGACGCGCAGAGGCACATCGGCCGCGGGCTGACCTAACTCTAATCGATCAAATCGGAGCGCCTCTCTCATGTCGACACGCGTTGACGGGCCAAAAGGCCACGGTCAAGAGAGCCCTACGATCGAGTCGCGTGACGAACTCGCCAGGTACTTGGAGGAGGGGTCCAAGCCGGAGTCCGAGTGGCATATCGGGACGGAACACGAGAAGTTCGGCTTCAATGTTAGCGACAACACGCCCGTTCCCTACGAGGGAGAGCGCGGCATTGGCGCGCTGTTAGAGGCGCATCACAATTGCTTCGGCTGGGATGCGATTCGCGAGAACGGCAAGATCATTGCGCTGTCGTGTTCGGATTGTCCCATTGGCGGCTCCATTACTTTGGAGCCTGGCGGGCAGCTCGAATTGTCCGGTGCGCCACTAAAGACGATCCACGAGACCGAAGCCGAACTGCGTCAGCATTTGTCGCAGATCGGCTCTGTTGGAAAGCAGCTTGGTATTGGCTTTCTTGGAATCGGCTTCTCACCGAAACGAAGCCTAGACCAAACACCGCTCGTGCCGAAGGACCGGTACCGCATCATGATGCAGTACATGCCCACGCGCGGCACCAATGGTCTCAACATGATGTTCCGCACGGCGACCGTGCAGGTGAATATGGATTTCAGCGACGAGGCGGACATGGTGCGCAAGCTTCGTGTCGCCCTCGCGCTTCAGCCTGTCGCAACGGCTCTGTTCGCAAGTTCACCCTTCAAGGAAGGCACGCTCAACGGCTTTCAGTCCTACCGCGCTCAGATGTGGCAAGACACCGATCCGGATAGGACCGGCGGGCTTCCCTTTGCCTTTGAAGAGGGCATGGGATTTGAGCGCTACGTGGACTACGCGCTGGATGTGCCGATGTACTTCGTTTATCGCGACGGAGGTTATATCGACGTGGCGGGTTCGTCCTTCCGGGATTTTCTGGCCGGCAAGCTCGAAGCGCTGCCCGGCGAGCGGCCCACGATGGAAGACTGGGCCGACCACCTCACCACGCTGTTCCCGGAAGTGCGGCTCAAGAAGTTTCTTGAGATGCGCGGGGCCGATGCGGGCCCGCTCGGTCTACTCTTGGGCCTGCCAGCGCTCTGGGCGGGGCTTCTCTATGACCAGACGGCTCTCGATAATGCGGCAGCCCTCATTGAGAATTGGACGCAGTCGGAGCGCGACGAGATGCGCCTAGCGGTGCCGATGACGGGTCTCGCGACGCAGTTTCGAGGCGGAACGGTTCAGGATCTTGCGCGCGAAATCTTGACGCTCGCCGAAGGTGGACTCCGTCGGCGCGCCCAGTTCAATGAACAGGGCCAAGACGAAACGCGCATGCTCACCCCGCTGCTCGAGATCGCTGAGACCGGTCGAACCGAGGCAGACCGACTGATCGCGGCTTATCAGGGACCTTGGGACGGCGACATCAACCGCTTGTTCGAGACTGAGGCGCTCTAGCGGGCGCTGGCGCGGCGGCCAGCGGACGCTTGCGTTTTGAGCTTGGTCAGTCTGACCGTGCCTTCTCCCCAGGTGGTCGGCACGACGACCTTATAAGGCACGAACATGCCTGTCCCTGCGATGGGCACCAACCACACCTCGATACCCTTGGACTTCTGTAGATACGCTACCGTTGAACTCTCTTGCCGGTGGCCGCCAATCGGTTGGTAGCGGACCGCGCAGACGGCGGCGTCCCGTAGTCCGTCCGGTGCCCGTCTGCCGAGTTTTGCCGTTCGTTTCGGAGACAGCGTCAGTTCAAAGAGACGCTTTCCGTCAAACACCCTCAGGGTTTGATTGCAAACAGCCGTATCGCCCGCCGGGAAATTGCCGTGTACGGACAAGAAGGCCGCGGTCAGTGGATCGAGCGCGTTGCGCAACTGACCGTCCGAAAGCGGCACGGCCTTCTTGTCGGGGCGCTTCTTCGGCGTGCGCGTGACGACGGGCGCGGCCTTGTTCTTGAAGACGATTTGCATCGCCTGCTTTTTCTTGGTGTCGGTGTAAGAGAAGTCAAAGCGCTGTGGTTTTGCGACCGCATCGACGCGCTTACCATTACTGCGCGTCGTCCCCGTCGCCCGGTAGACAAGCCCGGCAAGAATTGAAAAATCGCCCTTGGCATTGAGCCTGTATGCGGTGCGATCGACAACGCCGGTCAGGTCGAAGGTCCCGAGATCGATTGCGCCCACGCCAACCTTATAGGAGGCACGAATATCCTCTGCGCTGCCTCTGGATTCCGCAACGTTTGCATTCGCAAGTGCAAAGCAAGCGACCCCTGCGACTGCGAGCGCTGTCCAGAAGCCCATAGTTCCAAACCGCATGGCTAACGCTCCGACGCAGTTCTTCCCGTCCGATTCCCAACTTTATTGGGAAGAGGCAGTCTACCCAAGACCGCGCCCAAATTGTGGGCGTGGGCCGGCGGAGAACGAGATTGATTTCTACGGACTGCGGCGAGGGAGGTGGTATCTGGGCTTGGTTCGCGTCGAATCCTAGGTGACTTCCTCCAGGGTGGGGTAGTCGGTGTACCCTGCAGCATCGCCTCCGTAGTATGTTTGCGGGTCAGGCTCGTTCAGAGGGGCATCCTTGCGGAAGCGCTCAACAAGGTCCGGATTGGCGATAAACAAGGATCCGAAAGCCACGAGATCAACGTCGCCCGACTCGACCGCGTCGATCGCCATTTGCCGGCTATAGGCGTTGTTTGCCATGTAGACACCGGAGTAGTTCGCCTTCAGGGCATCGATCGCTCCCTCCGGAATGCTGCGCGGCCCTCCCATCTGGCCCTCGACCAAATGGACGTAGCCAAGGTTTGCCTCTTGCGCGCGCGCCATTGCGACCGCAAAGGTGGAGACGGGGTCGCTATCGGCCATATCGTTGAAGTCAGAGAAGGGGCTAAAGCGGACGCCCACCCGCTTGGACGGAAAAACCTGCGTGACCGCTTCGAGGATCTCGGCGAGGAACAGCGACCGCTGTTCAGGTGTGCCGCCATAAGCGTCGTCGCGCTTGTTGGTCCCGTCCCGAAGGAACTGATCAATCAAGTATCCGTTGGCAGCGTGGACCTCGATACCATCGAACCCCGCCGCTTTCGCGTTTTCCGCAGCCTTGCGGTATTCGGCAACGATGCGGGCGACTTCGCCCGTATCCAGCGCCCGCGGTTCGGACACGTCCGCGAAGCCCGTGGTGATGAACGTTTGGCTGTTGGCCGTGATAGCGGATGGGGCGACCGGAGGCTGCCCGTCGGGCTGCAGCGAGACATGGGATATCCGCCCGACATGCCAGAGCTGTAGGAACATGCGCCCGCCCGCGGCGTGGACGGAGTCGGTTACGGCCTTCCAGCCCGCAACCTGCTCATCGCTATAGATGCCCGGCGTTTGGATATAGCCCTTCCCCTCGGGCGAGATCTGCGTTGCCTCGGTGATGATCAAACCGGCACTCGCTCTTTGCGTGTAGTAGGTGGTGTGGAGGGCATGAGGCGCATCGCCCTCGGGCGTTGCGCGATTTCGGGTCAGCGGCGCCATCACGATCCGATTGGGAAGGGTTAGGTCGCCAAGTTCGAGCGGGGAAAACAGCTTTGGTTCCATGGTTTGTGTGCCTTCTGGTACGCCGCGTGATGCCGAGCATTGCCTGCCGAAAAAGCCGGCGAGTAGTGCGCCTTTGACGTAAGGGCGCAGGTTACGAAAATCAACCAGCGCACAATTTGTTACCTGGCGATCGTCAGGGAGCGCACGAACTTGAACCGCGAGGCGCCCGAGTCATATACTCGGCTAAGTCGCGCCACATTCCGAACCCTGCATGGTTTGTTGGCGCTTTCCGTCCCCCAAAAGACGGACGAATCGGCGGCGGATTTCTCCTTTTCTGCCGCCGATTTGCTATTTGAGCGTCCCGAAAGCTTTGGTGAATCCATCCAGCGACACGGGGATTCCAATTCCTTCCTCAACAGTTGGGAAGATAATCAGCAGCGCGCTCTCGCCTGATTTCAGCTTGGTCACGACCTCGTTCTGCAGTTCGAACTCGGCGATGCAGCCGGATGTTTTTCCGCATTTGATGTACGGAACATTGCCTACATCCTCGCCGTCGATTTTCATGCCGAGGCCTCTGGGAAGGAAAATCCCGAGCGGCGCCACGACGCGCATCATGTTGGTGTCGGCGCCGATGGACTTGAAGAGCTGCACGTTCAGGCCGACATTTGGCCGTTGCTCATCCGTCACCATCTGGACAATGGCGCATTTCTCTTCCCGCGCGCCGGGGGGTGTTCTGCAATAGAGCTGCCAGGCGCCATAGGTTCCCCGCAGGACGGCCGAAGGCCCGGCTGGGCTTGGAGCCGCGCCCGCATCCTGAGCGCGAACCGGCGTTACAAGCGCGATAAGGAGGGCCAACGCGGCGATAAGTCCCACTGCGGGGCCGTGGCAGCGGCTGTAGCCGCGGCAAGCCAATGAGAACGGCATGAGCATGAAGCGAAGTAGCCTTCCTAGCATCCGATCGGGAGGGTGCGGACCTGCCAAACAACGACTGTTGAAACGCGGCCCGTCGCCCTGCGCTGACAGCGGTTTATAGGCAATTCGCCAGGCAATGGGGCTAAATTTCGACCAAATCTATCGCGGGCATTTGACGCGAGCCAGCGGACTCGCAATTCGTCCGAGCTCCTCGCCTCAGAAGCGACCTCCAGGCGCTGTTGGTAGGCAAGACTGCAGGGGAGCAACTGAAAACTGAATCATGACTGTTGCCAATGAATATCCTTTATGATTTTAAAATATAACGAATAAGTGCTTGCTCTGCGGCGATGCAGGGTTGGCCGTAAAAAGAGCGTGTCAGCGGGGGCGACGCCGATATTCTGCGAAGATTTATGTGCGCCGCCAACGCGACTGCGGGCGCGGGATTAACCTGCCCGCGCTCCGGGACAATTGCACTCTGACGCCCGCCATGACGGCGCGGCCGCAGAGCAGGCTTTGGGAGTTTTGGGATGGGGATGTCGCAACGTGCATTGATGGTTTTGGCCGCGCTCGCGGGGCTCGGCGCAAGTGGTCCGGCACTCGCTGAAGACCTCCCGCTGGGGCAGCCTCATCCGTGGCAGCTCGGCTTCCAAGAAGCCGTGACGCCGATCATGGCCCAGATCAATGATTTCCATAACTACGTCAACGTGATCATCATCGCGATTACGTTGTTCGTTCTGGGCCTCATGATCTACGTCATGGTCCGCTTCAATGAGAAAAACAATCCGGAACCGTCGCGCAACTCCCACAACACGCTGTTGGAAGTCGCCTGGACCGTGATCCCAATCTTCATTCTGGTTGCTATCGCGATTCCCTCGTTCCGGCTGCTGTTCGCGCAGTACGATTTCCCGAAAGCGGATGTATCCATCACCGCGACGGGCGCTCAGTGGTACTGGGTCTATGACTATCCGGACGAGGACATCAGCTTCAACTCGATCATGATCCCAGATGACCAGCTGAAGCCGGGCCAGCCTCGGCTGCTGTCGGTCGACAATGAGGTCGTCGTGCCTGTTGGCGCGAACGTTGTTGTCAGTCTCAGATCAAACGACGTTATTCACAACTGGGCGATGCCGTCCTTCGGCGTCAAGCTCGATGCCGTGCCAGGGCGCCTTCAGCAGACCTGGTTCCGTGCTGAGAAAGAAGGTTGGTTTTATGGTCAGTGCTCTGAGCTTTGCGGGCGCAACCATGCCTTCATGCCGATATCCGTGCGCGTCGTCTCCCAGGAAGAGTATGATGCCTGGGTTGCGGGCAAAAAAACGGCTTCGACCAACGCAAAGGGAAAGCTGGCATCGGTACGCGACTAGTAGCCGGCGCACTGATCGACATGCGGCCTGACGGCCATACGCAAACTCAAAAGGACGACAAGGGAAGACGGTAATGGCGAACAATGCCCAGGCAGAAGCGGCCCACCACGATCACGATGATCACCCACATGGTTTGCAGCGCTGGCTCTTCTCGACGAACCACAAAGATATCGGAACACTCTATCTGATTCTCTCGCTAGTGGGCGGTATCGTTGGTGCGCTGTTGTCCATGGCCATGCGCGCGGAGCTCATGGAGCCCGGCATGCAGATCTTTGGCAATCCGGAGATGTACAATGTCTTCGTGACCGCGCACGGCCTGATCATGGTGTTCTTTGCAGTCATGCCGGCCACGGTTGGCGCGTTTGGCAACTGGATGGTGCCCCTGATGATTGGGGCCCCGGACATGGCCTTCCCGCGCATGAACAACATTTCATTCTGGCTACTGGCCATGGCGTTCGTGCTCCTCGTCGCCTCGCTATTCATGCCTGGCGCCCCTGGGTCAACGGGCGCCGGCGCGGGCTGGACGATCTATGCACCGCTTTCTACAAGCGGAAGCCCTGGTGTGGCTGTCGACTTCGCCATCTTGGCGCTTCACCTTGGCGGTGCCTCGTCAATTCTGGGTGCGATTAACTTCATCACCACGATTTTGAACATGCGCGCGCCGGGCATGACCCTGCACAAGATGCCGCTGTTTGTGTGGTCTATTCTCGTGACGGCCTTCTTGCTCCTGCTATCGCTGCCGGTCCTGGCGGGCGCCATCACCATGCTGCTGACGGATCGCAACTTCGGTACCGCGTTCTTTGACTCTTCGCAGGGTGGCGACCCACTTCTTTGGCATCACCTGTTCTGGTTCTTCGGCCATCCAGAAGTGTACATCATGATCCTGCCGGGCTTCGGCATGGTTAGTCAGATCGTCGCCACGTTCTCCAAGAAGCCCGTGTTTGGCTATCTCGGGATGGCTTACGCCATGGTCGCGATCGGCGTCATCGGCTTCGTGGTCTGGGCGCATCACATGTATGCAGCGGGTCTCGACGTGAACACGCAGGCCTACTTCGTGTTTGCCACGATGGTGATCGCGGTGCCTACGGGCGTGAAGATTTTCTCGTGGATAGCGACGATGTGGGGCGGTTCGATCTCGTTTAAGACACCGATGCTCTGGTCGCTCGGCTTCATCTTCCTGTTCACCGTGGGTGGTGTGACGGGCGTGATGCTGTCGAACGCTGGCGTCGATCGCTCCATGCACGATACCTATTACGTGGTGGCCCACTTCCACTATGTGCTCTCGCTTGGCGCGGTCTTCTCCCTGTTCGCTGCCTGGTACTACTGGTCGCCGAAGATGTACGGCTACATGTACTCCGAGTTCTGGGGCAAGCTCCACTTCTGGACCATGTTCATCGGGGCGAACCTGGCGTTCTTCCCGCAGCACTTCCTCGGTCTTGCAGGCATGCCGCGGCGGTATGCTGACTACCCGGATGCCTATGCTGGCTGGAACCTGGTCTCATCGATTGGCGCGTACCTCGCTATGGCAGGTTTCGTAATCTTCTTCATTGGCTTGTTCGTGCAGTTCTCCCGCAAGGAGAAGGCCGCGGCCAATCCTTGGGGACCGGGCGCCACGACACTGGAGTGGACCGTCCCCTCGCCACCTCCTTTCCACACTTTCGAGACGCTCCCGCGCATCAAATAGTGCCTTGGAGTGCGGCGATGCGGCACCGGAGTAGATAGGTTGATGACAGACGCAAGCGTCGACACAACACGAGGAAGCTTGGATGTCGCCCTTGGGAAAAACCTTGGGGGCGACATCGCCGACTATGCGGCGCTGCTAAAGCCGCGTGTCATGTTCCTCGTGGTGTTTACGGCGCTTGTCGGCTTGGTCGTGGCGCCTGTTCCCATGCATCCCGTTCTCGCGGTCGCGGCGCTGCTCTGCATCGCGGTGGGCGCGGGCGCATCGGGTGCTTTGAACATGTGGTACGACGCTGATATCGACGCGCGCATGGCTCGGACGGCTTCGCGGCCTCTGCCGCAGGGAGCGCTTGCACCGCACGAGGCGTTGGCGTTCGGTTCGGTCCTCGGGATCGGCTCCGTGATCTGTCTTGGTCTGATGGCCAACTGGGTCGCCGCAGGACTTTTGGCCTTCACGATCGGCTTCTATCTCTTTGTCTATACGATGTGGCTGAAGCGCTCGACGCCCCAGAACATTGTCATCGGCGGTGCAGCGGGGGCGTTGCCGCCCATGGTTGGCTGGGCTGCGGCGACAGGGACGGTGAGCCTTGAGTCTTTCGTACTTTTTCTGATCATCTTTATGTGGACGCCGCCTCACTTCTGGGCCTTGGCGTTAATCCGCAATGAAGACTACAAGCGCGCTGGCGTTCCAATGTTGCCCGTCACACATGGGCCCGACGAAACGCGCCGGCAGATTCTCATCTATAGCGTCCTCCTCGTGCCACTTGGCATGGCGCCTTCCGTGATGGGCTTTGGTGGAACACTCTATATGGTGGTGGCGGCGGTCTCTGGGGCCTTCTTCCTAGTGCTCGCCTACGACTGCTACCGGGAACGGGAAGGAGCTGCGTCCGAGCGCGCCGCGAAAAACCTCTTCGGCTATTCGATACTCTATTTGTTGGTGTTGTTTGCGGTCTTGCTCGTTGAGCATGGCTTTGGGGTGGACGACGGTGTGCTGCCGCGCGCCTGGACGTTGTGATGGAAAATGCTGAAACCGAGCGCAAACGCCGCCAACGCAAAAGGTCCCTGGCGATTGCTTGGATCCTTGCGATACTCGTTGTGCTCTTCTTTATCGTCACCCTTGTCCGGCTTGGCGGAAACGTCGCCCTTCGGCAGATCTAAGTGAGGCCCTTCACGTGACAGACAAGAACGATACCGGTTCAGAGCCACGGGAACGTCGCGACAAAAGCGCGTTCGTTGCGCTCGTTTTGACTGGCGTCGTGGCCGGAATGGTCGGTCTGACTTTCGCGGCCGTGCCGCTCTATCGCATGTTCTGCCAAGCGACCGGCTTTGGCGGCACGCCGCAAGTGGCCGAAGCTGCGCCCGATACGATTCTTGAGCGCACGATCAAGGTCCGATTTGACGCGCATGTGGCCAAGGACCTGCCTTGGGAGTTCAAGTCGGAACAGCGCTCCGTGGATGTCCGGATTGGCGAGTCCGCGCTTGTCTTCTTCAAGGCGGAGAATGTGACGGACAAGCCTGTCGGCGGGACCGCTGGCTTCAACGTGGTGCCCGAGATCGCAGGGCGTTACTTTACGAAGATCGAGTGCTTTTGCTTCAAACAGCAGACGCTCGCCGCTGGGCAGAGCATTGATATGCCCGTAACGTTCTTTGTCGATCCCAAGATCGTCGAAGACGAGAGTGCAAAGAACATTGAGGAGATTACGCTGTCCTATACCTTCTACCGGAGCGACGACCCATCGGATGTCGCTACCTCACAGGGAGATGGGGCGTCGGGATCGTAAGCGATGCGGCGCGAGTGAATTGCGCCAGATGATCGATTGGGGAGGAAGGGGAACTCAAGATGGCCCAGGCCCACGCAAAACCGCAACACGACTACCACATACTCAACCCGAGTCCGTGGCCGCTCATCGGGTCGATCGGTGCCTTGGTGCTGGCCCTTGGGACGCTCATGTACTTCATGGACAAGAAGGCGGGTGACCCGCAGCTCTGGTACATCGTGCCGGGTCTTATCATCGTGATCATCACCATGTTCGGGTGGTGGCGCGATGTTCTCAAGGAAGACGCCGAGGGTCACCAATCGCAAGTCGTGCAGCTCCACTTCCGCTACGGGATGATCCTATTCATCGCTTCGGAGGTGATGTTCTTCGTCGCTTGGTTCTGGGCTTACTTCGACGTGGCTCTGTTCCCAGACGATGCCGTCACGTATGCACGAACAGCAGTCACGGGCGGTCAGTGGCCGCCGGTACCCAGTGCCGAAACTGATGTCCCTGGGCTCGGTTACTTTGGCTACACCTTCGATCCCTGGGGTCTGCCGTGGGTCAACACGCTGGTCTTGCTACTGTCGGGTACGACGGCGACCTGGGCGCACCACGCCATGCTGCATGACGATCGTAAGGGCCTGATCTGGGGCCTGACCTGCACTGTGGTTCTCGGCGTGCTCTTCACCTTCCTGCAGGTTTACGAGTACACGCATGCGGGCTTTGGCTTCGCGGACCACATCTACGGATCGACGTTCTACATGGCCACCGGCTTTCACGGCTTCCATGTGATCGTGGGCACGATCTTCTTGCTCGTGTGCCTGTTCCGCGCGCTGGCGGGACACTTCACGCCGCACAAGCACTTTGGGTTCGAGGCGGCAGCTTGGTATTGGCACTTTGTCGATGTTGTATGGCTGTTCCTTTTCTGCTCCATCTATATTTGGGGCGCAGGCGCAAATCCCGGGCACTAGTGGCGGGACCAACCGGCATTTGAATGGGGGCGGTTCTGCGACCGCCCCTTTCTATTTTGGTCAGCCAATGGCCAGAGGTTGCAGATGAGCAAGTCACACGAAGCCAACGCTAATGCCTTAGCAAGCGCTACGGTTGGAGCGACAGTTTTGACTGGGATTCTTGGACGTTGCCCCGCCTGCCGAAAGGGCAGGATGTTTGACGGCTATCTCGCTCTGGCGCCCACCTGTGATGTCTGCGGGCTTAACTTCGACTTCGCCGATTCCGGCGATGGACCGGCCATCTTTGTGATGCTGATTACGGGCTTCATTATTGTTGGTGCGGCACTCTATGCTGAAGCCGTTTACCAGCCGCCGTATTGGGTCCATGCTCTGGCTTGGGGTACCGCGGCGCTTGTTCTTCCACTTCTTCTGCTTCGCAGCTTCAAGGGCGTTCTGATCGCGCTTCAGTTCCGGAACAAGGCCGAAGAAGGCAGATTGGTTTCGAACCGCTAGCCGTCGGCCATGACAACTCCTGCACTCATCAAGCTCTCACTGGCCGCGTTGGTCGGATTTGTCATCCTGATTTGGCTCGGCCAGTGGCAGCTTCAGCGGCTTGAGTGGAAACAAGGCATCATACAGCGCATCGAGACGCGCATCGGGCGCAAGCCCATGTCGCTGGAACGAGCCGTGGAGATCGCCGAGCAAGGGCGCGATCCCAATTATCTGCGAGTCGCTGTCGAGGGGCGCTTCCACAACGGTCTGGAGCGCTATCTCTATTCAATCTCGAAGGATGGCCAGCCCGGTTGGCATGTCATCACGCCGCTCGAAGCGGCCTCCGGAAGCGTAGTTCTCGTCGACCGCGGTTTTGTGCCGGATGACCGCAAGGATCCAAAAACTCGGCGTGAGGGCCAGTTCGAGGATGTCGTGACGGTTACTGGGCTCGTGCGGGCCAGTGAGAAGCCCAACATGTTCTCGCCAGATAACGATGCGACGGCCAACCAATGGTTCACGCGAGATCTCGGCAGTATGACCCGCTCGATGTTCCCAGAAGCAACGGTGGAGGTGGCTCCTTTCTTCTTGGACTCAGAGGTAGTAGAGGTGCCGGGCGGCTGGCCGGCCGGCGGTCAAACGCGGGTCGAACTCCCCAACAAACACTTGGAATACGCTGTGACGTGGTTTTTGTTGGCCGCCTGTCTACTGATTGTCTACGTGTCTTATGTCTGGAGCGTCCTGACTGGCCGGCGGGCTTAACCGTATTGCCGCCTCATATTGCGAGGGCGGGCTCCGACGGCTAGGGTCTGCCAAAAAAGGCCCAGAATACCGGTGGGAGGCACATCTTGAAGTTCGTTTCAACGCGCGGATCTGCGCAAGCACTCTCTTTCGAGGGCGCGTTGCTTGCCGCGCTTGCTTCGGATGGCGGCTTGTTCATGCCCGAGGCGTGGCCTCAGTTCGCGCGGGACGAGATCGCCGACCTTGCTGGGCTCGATTACGCAGATGCGGCCTACCGGATCATGGCGCCCTTCCTTGAGGGCGATCCATGCCGAGAGGACCTGGAGGAGGTGCTCTCTGAGGCCTATGACGGCTTTCACCATCCTGCCGTTGCGCCGGTCGTCCAAATCGGTCCGAACAGCTTTGTCTTGGAGCTCTTTCACGGGCCGACGCTTGCCTTTAAGGACTTGGCCATGCAGGTGGTGTCCCGGTTCATGAACCGGGCGCTCAAGCGGCGCGGGCAGCGTGCCACCGTGGTTGGGGCAACCTCGGGCGACACGGGCGCCGCGGCAATCGAGGCTTTTCGGGGGCTCGAAGCCATTGATGTCTTCATCCTGCACCCCAAGGGGCGGGTCAGCGAAGTCCAGCGCCGGCAAATGACGACGGCGACCGAGCCCAACATCCACAACATCGCGATTGAGGGTACTTTCGACGACTGCCAGGCAATCGTGAAGGCGATGTTCGGCGACCAGGACCTGAGCGCGCGGCTCCGCCTGACCGGGATCAACTCGATCAACTTCGCCCGGATCCTTGCGCAGATCGGCTACTACTTCACCTCGGCTGTCGCGCTCGGGGCGCCTTACCGGCCCGTGGCCTTTTCGGTGCCGACTGGAAATTTCGGTGATATTTTCGCAGGTTACGCGGCCCGTGCAATGGGGCTTCCGGTCCAGCGCCTCGTTATCGCCACGAACCTCAATGACAGTCTTCCACGCGCACTGGCCTCGGGGACCTACGAGCCGCAAGGTGTGATCGCGACCTCAAGTCCCAGCATGGACATCCAGCTTGCCAGCAACTTCGAACGCCTTCTGTTCGAGCTTGCGGGAAGGGATGCGTCCAGGGTTCGGGACTTGATGGGTGACTTACGCGCTAAGGGTTCGTTTTCGCTGAGCCAAGGCGAGTTCGGGCAGCTCTGCGATCTATTCAGTGCCCATTCTGTGGGAGAAGACGTAACGCAGATGACCATTCGGGGGGTATACGAAGAGACGGGCATGGTTGTTGACCCACATACAGCCGTTGGCATCGCCGCGTCCCGGCTAGAACCAGAACTCGGCCACACGCCCACGGTCGTCCTGGCGACGGCGCACGCGGCGAAGTTCCCCGACGCCGTCCAGCGGGCCATCGGCGTTGTGCCGGCGCAGCCCGAACGTCTGACTTTGAAACTTGGCAGCGACGAACGCTGCACGGATCTGCCTGCGGACTTTGAGACGGTCGCCACATTCATCGTCGACCATGCCCAGGCCGACGCGCCGCTCACGGGGGCCGAGGCGTGAGTGTCATGCGCTCCACGCTGAGCAACGGTCTCACCGTTGTCAGCCACACCATGCCCGAGGTGGAGACAGTCTCGCTCGGTATCTGGGTCGGGGCAGGGAGCCGCTCCGAACAGCAGACCGAGCATGGCGTTGCGCATTTCTTGGAGCATATGGCGTTCAAGGGCACGAAGCGGCGCTCAGCACGTCAAATCGTTGAGGAGATCGAGGCGGTCGGCGGCGACCTAAATGCGGCAACGTCGGTGGATTCCACGGGGTATTATGCGCGCGTGCTGCAGAAAGACCTTCCGCTCGCCTTGGATATCCTGAGCGATATTATCTTGGAACCGCGCTTCGACGGCAGCGAACTTGCGCGCGAGCGCGATGTCATCTTGCAGGAGATTGCGGCCAGCTCAGATTCTCCAGACGACATCGCCTACGACTTCGTATCGGAAGCAGGCTTCCCCGAGCAGCCCGTGGGGCGTCCAATTCTCGGTACGGCCGACAGCGTGTGCGGCTTCGAGCGCGACCATCTCCAGGCATATCTTGCGACGCATTATCATGCACCGAACATGGTGCTTGCGGCCGCGGGCGCCGTCGATCACGAGACGCTTGTCATGGAGGCAGAGCGCCGACTGACGGCATTGTCTGCGGAGAGTACGCCTAATCCCCAGGCGGCTGTCTATCGGGGTGGGCGCCGCCAAAGCGCCAAGCCGTTTGAGCAAACACATTTGATGTTCGGACTGGAGGCCCCTGCCTACCATCAGCCCGACTACTTCACATCACAGATTCTGGCTGGCGCCTTGGGCGGCGGGATGTCGTCTCGGCTTTTTCAGGAGGTACGTGAGCGTCGCGGTCTCTGTTATTCGGTCTATGCCTTTTCTACTGGGCTTACCGATAGCGGCATGTTCGTCGTGCACGCCGCTGGCGCTCCTGAGAAGGCCCACGAGTTGTTTGGTGTCATTCGCGATGAGCTCGATAGGGCCGCCGATAAGGGTTTCGCGCAAGCCGAACTTGGACGCGTTAAGGCACAAATGAAGATGGGGCTGTTGGCGGCCCTGGAGAGTTCCAGCGCCCGGGCCGAGCAGCTCGCGCGGCACGTTCTGTTTTGCGGCCGCGTGCTCCCGACGGCCGAACTTGTCGAGAAAATTGAGACAGTCCAAACAGGCGGTCTTCAAGACTTGTTGCAGCGCGTTCTCAAGACTCCTCTTAGTCTTGCGACTGTCGGACCCGTTGCTAATCTGGGACGATTCGAGGCGGTGGCCGACAGATTCATCGTTCCCGCCACCATAGCCGCCTAGAGGGTATTTCCGAATGGCTTTGCTGCGCGCTGCAACTTCTGGTGACATTGGTCCAGTTCTTGAGACCAGCCGGGTTCTGCTGCGTGCGCCGCAAATGTCTGACTATCCGGCCTGGGCGGAACTGCGTGCGGCAAGTCAGGATTTCCTTGTCCCTTGGGAGCCTCTCTGGGCGCCCGACGAGCTGTCCAGAGCTTCATTCCGCCGCCGCATCCGCCACTACCTGCGGGATATGCGCGAGGATGTGGGCTACGCGCTGTTTGTCTACGATAACCGGTCTTCGGCTCTCGTGGGCGGGGTCACACTTTGCAATGTCCGCCGCGGTGTGACGCAATCCTGTACTCTGGGCTATTGGGTCGGCGCTGCGTATGCACGGCAGGGTTATATGACGGCCGCGGTTCGCGCGGTGGTGCCGTTTGTGTTCGACTCTCTTGGCCTTCACCGGCTCGAAGCGGCTTGTCTGCCGACAAATACGGCATCCATGCGGTTGCTGGAGCGGGTAGGGTTTGAACGCGAAGGGTTGGCGCGCCGGTATCTGCGCATCAACGGTGAGTGGCGCGATCATGTTCTCTACGCGCTGCTCGAAGCCGATTCGCGCGAATAGGGGGAGCGGACGGTGAGTGTGGCAACACATGGTCCGGTGAGCGCTATAGGCCCCGTGCCAAGGTGCTCAGAGGACCGACGACGGTCACGGGCCGGATCGCTTGCGCTCGCCTATACGCTTCTAATTGCGCTATCGCTGGTCTGCCCGCCGCTTGCAACGGTGGCCATGGCGATCGAAGCGATAACCGTCGATCCCGATGCTCCGAAGATGGAGATCACCACGAAGGGTGAACTCTACGAAGGGCGCGGCGACAGGCTGCAGATCGAAACTGCGCCGGGCCCCGACGGCTACATTGGCCGCATGGCCGTTCAGGCATCGACCCCTGGCACCGATCCTAGTTGGCTCGTCTTTGCCCTTTCGAACCCGACGGACGAACGCATCGTGCGCTGGCTTGTGGCGCCGCGTTACACGTTGGCGAGTTCCGGCGTATTCCGGCCAGAACTCGATGCCCCACGGATCACCGCGGTGACGCCCTCGCTTGGATTTAGGCCCGAGTCCCTGAAAAGCGACCGGGCCGACATGTTTCGGCTAACCCTAGAGCCGGGTCAGACAGTCACCTATGCGGCCGAATTGGCGTCTTCCAAAGTGCCTCAGTTGACGCTCTGGATCCCGAAATATTATCAGGCCAAGCAGCAGGACAGTATGCTTTTCAAAGGCGTACTGTTAGGGATCACGGGACTCTTGGCGATCTTCCTTACGGCCATATTCGCCGCGAACCACCGCGCCATCTTTCCTGCAACTGCGCTCGTCGCTTGGGCGGCTCTGGTCTATTTCTGCGTCGACTTCGGCTTCTGGAACAAGTTGTTCCCGGTCGGACCCGACCGCACGGCCACCTATCGCGCTGCCGCCGAAGCAGGGCTCGCCGCGAGCCTGGCCTTGTTCCTCTATACGTTCCTGCGCATCGGGCTTTGGCATGTCTGGATCCGCAGCGTGTTCTGGGTGTGGATCGCGGCACAGTTCGCATTGATTGCCGTCGCGATAGTCGATCCTCAGACGGCCGCCGGACTCGCCCGCGCGTCGACGATCGTAATCGCTGGCGTTGGAACCGCGCTGATCGCGTATTTCGCCGTGCGCGGTCAGGACAGGGCCTTGTCGTTGATTCCGAGTTGGATGCTGCTGATCGTCTGGATCCTAGGCGCTTCGATGATCGTGACGGGCAAGCTCTCGGGCGAGGTCGTCGTATCGAGCCTAATCGCAGGCCTTGTTCTGATCCTGGTGCTTCTCGGCTTCACCGTCACGCAGTTCGCATTTCACACCGGCGGGTCGGCCATGAGCCTAGGGCCGCCCAGCCTTGTGCAGATGAAATCGCTCGCTGTGGATGGTTCAGGGACACATGTGTTCCAGTGGCATGCGGGCCGTGACCTCGTCACCGTGGGCCATGAGGTGGAGGCTGAACTCGGATTGGAACCTGGGGCGCTCAATGTGCCCGTGAGCGAGTTTCTCAAACACATGCATGCTTCCGACCGGGAGCGTTTCCGCTTGTTGATGCAGTCCCTACAAGACAAGAAGGGTGGTGATTTTCAAACTGATTTTCGTCTGCGTCGTCACGATGGAACGTATCTTTGGTACGAACTGACCGCTCAGGCGGCGCCCAACGAAAACGTCCGCTTACTGCGCTGCGTGGGCCTTTTGCGTGACGTGACCAATTTGAAGCGCTCTCACGAGCGCCTCATGCACGATGCTGTCCATGATAGCTTAACGGGCCTTCCCAATCGCCAGCTCCTCATGGATCGCCTCGATGGCGCGATTACGCGGACGGCTGAAGCCCAGGCGAACCGCCCAACCGTTCTGTTCATCGACATTGACCGGTTCAAGAACGTGAATAAAAGCTTCGGCCTTGTGATCGGAGACTCGATGTTGCTGACGCTGGGGCGACGGTTGTCTCGGCACCTCAATCCGCAGGATACGCTGGCCCGTCTCGGCGGCGACCAGTTCGCGATTTTGCTGATCTCGGATAGCGACCCGCACCATGTTGCAACATTGGCGGAACGAGTGCGCCGGGCGCTGCGTACGCCGATGAAGATCAGTACAAAGGAGATTATCCTGACGGCCTCGATCGGTATTGTCGTGCATGACGGGTCGCAGTCCAGCGCGCAGGAGATGCTTCGAGACGGTGAGTTGGCAATGCTGCGCGCGAAGCGTCAGGGTGCAGATCGTATCGAGATCTTTAATCCGTCCATGCGCACAGATGAAGAGAACCGTCTCCCTCTCGAGAGCGAATTGCGCATGGCGCTTCAGCGCCAGCAAATATCGGTTCTCTATCAGCCGATCACGCGTCTTGCCACGAACCAGCTTGCGGGCTTTGAGGCATTGATGCGGTGGGATCACCCCACCCGCGGTCGTCTGTCCCCGCAAGACTTTATTCCGCTTGCGGAGGAATCTGGCTTGATCGTCGAGCTTGGGAGCTATGTCCTGAGCCAGGCACTAGACGAGGCTGCGACATGGCATCGTGTCCTGCCGCGCGACCGCGATCCGCTTTTTGTAAGCGTCAATGTCTCAAGCCGGCAGCTCTTCCGCCAAGACATGGTGCAGGAGATCCGGTTGCTGCTTGCGCGAGAGCAAGTCGCGCGCGGGACTCTGAAGCTCGAGGTTACCGAGTCGCTGGTTATGGAGAACCCAGAGCGCGCCGTAGAGATTCTCTCTTGGCTGAAGACTTATGGCGCGAGTCTCGCATTGGATGATTTTGGCACGGGCTATAGTTCGCTCAGCTATCTGCACCGCTTCCCATTCGACATCATTAAGGTCGACAAGTCGCTGGTGCACGACAGCACAATCAATGATCATACGCCGCTGATCTTGCGCTCGGTCGTGACTCTCGCGCATGAGCTCGGCAAGGAAGTAGTCGCCGAGGGCGTCGAGACTCAGGCCGACGCCAATTACCTCCGCTCAATCGGTTGTGAGTTTGGGCAAGGGTACTATTACGGTGAGCCGATGTCCGCGCGGGATGTGGGTGCACTCCTTAATGCGCTCGCCAACCATCGGCGGCGCAAAGAGCGCGAGCGGGCTCAGGCCGAGCACACGCCGTCGGGCATCGAGGTTGAGGTGCAAAAGCCAGGGGATATTCCTGGCCTGCCGGGCCCTAGTACCGCCCAGGCATAAGATCCTGTTTTCAATCGAAGCAGAAGGCTTAGCGCAGTCGGCGCAACCTTAGGCGTGGCCGGAGTCGCTGACCAAATGACTGGGATCGACGCCGAGGCTGTCGAGAGCCTTGTTGTATTTCCGGTCGATCGCGGGATCGAAGACGAGTTCTGGATTCGCAGGACAGTTGAGCCAGCCGTTCGATTGGATTTCATCCTCGAGCTGGCCTGGTGCCCAGCCAGCATAGCCGAGAGCGAGCAAGGCCCTATCAGGGCCGCTCCCTTTGGCGATGTCGCGGAGAATGTCGACTGTGGCGGTCAAGCATACGCTCTCGTTGATCGGGAGCGTACTCTCGGCCTTGAAATAGTCAGCGCTGTGCAGCACGAAGCCGCGACCGGTTTCCACCGGGCCGCCCAAGTGCACATCCATAGCGTTCAAGGCAGACGGCAGAGAGATGCGCTCCTGGGAAGGTACGATCTTCAGCTGCTCTAGCAATTCCGCGAAACTGATATTGGGCGCCCGCTGGTTGATCACGATGCCCATGGCGCCTTCGGACGAGTGTGCGCAAACATAGATTACCGAGCGGGAGAAGCGTGGGTCTCCCATTGACGGCATTGCGATCAAGAGCTGGCCGTCGAGATAGCCTTCCTCATCGGCGTGAAGATCTGAGTCCATAAGATCATGCTACAGCACTTCCCGCTTTAGGGAAAACGGTAGCGCCAAATAAGGCAAGGCCCGCACAAACTCATTGCTCTCCTCACAAAACAGTGACTCCTGAAAGGCTTGGTCGGGCTCGCATGCACATTCATCAACGACTAAGTTTTGTCCCTATGTTGTACTTTTTTATGAGGCAGGAAGTGATCAATCGGCGCGGCCTAACCGTCCTGTGTGCCGCGATCTTATGTGGCATTTGTTTCGGTGGCGGAGCCCAAGCCGCCTCGACAGGTCAGTCTTCATGGTCCAGTCAAACCAATTCCAAGGTGCGGCTCGTTAGCGGCACACTGGACAAGCAAGGCGAGGCCGCGCGCTACGCAGGCGTACAGCTCCGAATGGAGGACGGTTGGAAAACATACTGGCGCAACCCCGGGGATTCGGGCGTGCCGCCAACTTTCGACTGGTCCGGTTCGAAGAATGTCGAGAGCATCGCTGTTTCTTATCCTGTTCCCCATCGTTTCGCCGACGCGAACGGCACGGCGATAGGGTACGACGATGAAGTCGTATTTCCTGTAAGGATCACGCCGAAGAACCCGGACAAGCCTGTACGGCTCGCGCTAACGCTCGATTACGGACTTTGCAAAGATTTGTGTATTCCCGTCACAGTTGACCTTGAGGCGGACCTGCCGCCCGATCTCGGTAAGGGTGACGCACGGCTTATCGAGCAGGCGCGCGCACAGGTGCCCGTGCTTGCGAGTACGGAGACCCTGCCGCGGCTCGGAACGATCATCGCCGATCTGAAAGGCAAGGAGCCTTCACTCGAAATCGAAGCGATCTTCGCCCCAGGAGCTGCGAATACTGATCTGTTTGTCTCGAGTTCCGAGGTCCTGGTCCCGGTTCCGAAAACGCTCGGGCCGCTCATGGACGGTCGCCAGCGCTTCTCGGTTGTATTCCCGACGTCGGACGAGGCGGCTGCCATCAAGGGCAAGCCGCTCAATTTCACCCTTGTTTCGGATCAGGGCTCCAGCGAGACGATACACACTGAGCCGTAGCTGATCGGCTCAACGCGCGATGCTGGGCGCCGTGGCGGCGCCTGCCGCAGCCCCTGCGCCGGCGCCAAGGGGACCCGCGATTGCCGCTCCAAAGATGCCGCCTACGGCCGCGCCGCTGACACGTTTCTCGCCGGTGGTGCATCCGGCATTAGCGAGGGCGGCGAGGGTGATAATGACTATGCCAATCCGCGTCATTGGGCTTCCTTGGGGCTCTGGTTTTCTTTGGGGTTAGCAGCGCTGCGGTCGTCGGGAGAAGTAACGCCGCACCTGGCCGATCTGTTCCGGCATTAATTGGCGCTTTGCGGGTAACCCGGTAAAGTGCGGTTCGATCACAACCAACGCCAGCAGAAAACAAATCGAGGAGATGACCCGCATGACAATCGCCGAGGGAGATAAGCTTCCGGACGCCACATTCCGCTCCATGGGCCCCGACGGGATCGACACGCAGAGCACGAGTGATGTCTTTGGCGGGAAGAAGGTTGTGCTGTTTGCGGTTCCTGGCGCTTTCACACCCACCTGCCATCTGAAGCATTTGCCTGGCTTCATCGAGGCCGCCGATGCGATCAAGGCAAAGGGCGTGGACGAGATCGTCTGTTTGGCGGTCAACGACCCGTTCGTGCTGGCGGCCTGGTCTGAGGTGGCCGGGGCGGGCGATAAGGTAAAAATTCTGTCCGACGGCAACGGCGAGTTCACGGCCAAGATTGGCATGGATTTCGACGGCAGCGGCGTGGGCCTCGGCACACGGTCTAAGCGCTATGCGATGATCGTCGACGACGGCGTCGTCACGTTCTTAAGGACGGAGGAGGACCCCGGCGAAGCAGAAGTCACTGCAGCGGATTCGGTCCTCTCGGCGCTTTAGAACGCGTCAGTCGCGCCCGAGAAACGGGGTCATGCCTTCGCGGGCGAGTTCGTCGGCGCGTTCGTTCTCGTCGTGCCCAGCGTGGCCCTTGACCCAGTGCCAGTTCACCTCGTGGCGTGCCTCGGCTTGCTCAAGACGTTGCCACAACTCGACATTCTTCACCGGCTTCTTATCGGCGGTGCGCCAGCCATTGCGCTTCCAGCCTTTGATCCAACCTGTGATACCGCCTCGCACGTAGTTGGAGTCCGTAAAGAGCTCCACGTCGGAAGGCCCTTTCAGTGCCTCCAGTGCCTCGATGGCCGCGGTCAATTCCATGCGGTTGTTGGTCGTCGCCTCCTCACCGCCCTTTAGTTCTTTGCGATGCGGGCCGGACTCCAGTATCGCGCCCCAGCCGCCTGGGCCTGGATTGCCGGAGCAGGCACCATCGGTGTGAATGACGACTTTTGGCCGGGTCATTAACGCGTTCTTCCTCAGTCCGAACCGAGCCCATAGTCGCGATAAGACGCGACCCGCTGATGGAACCGCAACTTCCGCAAATACTCGCGCGGGTCCTTCGTCTTTACGAGCGCGTTCTCATCCGTGTTCAGAAGATCGTAGGTGCGGGTCAGGAGAAAGCGCAGAGCTGCACCGCGCGCAAGGAGCGGCAACGCATCCAGTTCCGGCTCTGTGAGGGCGCGCTCCCGCCCATAGGCCTGCAGCATGGCGCGCGCCTTGGTGACATTGAACGAAGCGTCGGGCTCGAAGCACCAAGCGTTGAGGCAAACCGCGACGTCATAAGCCATCGTATCGTTGCAGGCGAAGTAGAAGTCGATCAGACCGGATAGCTTGTTTCCGAGGAAGAACACGTTGTCGGGAAACAAATCCGCGTGGATCACGCTCATGGGCAAGTCCGTGCTCCACTCCGTATCGAGGAAGTCGAGCTCGCTTGCGATCGTGTCGTGCAGTCCTAGTAACACGCCATCGGCGGCATCTTTCACATCTCCAAAGAGTGAGCGCCAGCCGGGCAGCGATAGATCGTTGTCCCGGCGCATGGGGAAGTCGCTCCCGGCGATGTGAAACTTCGCGAGCGCCGCTCCAAGCTCCGCGCAGTGGACGATGTCCGGCCGCCGGATCCACACGCCCTCCAGAAAACTGATCAGCGCGGCAGGACGGCCAGCGAGATCGCGCAAAACACGTCCCTCACGGTCGCGCACCGGCAGCGGGCAGGTAATGCCCCTTTCCGCGAGATGCTCCATGAGAGACAGAAAGTAAGGCAAGTCTTCCGCACGGACGCGCTTCTCGTAAAGCGTGAGTATGAAGGGGTTCTTGTCTGTATGGACCAGGTAGTTGGTGTTCTCGACGCCCTCGGCAATGCCTTTGAACGAAGTCAATGTGCCAAGGTCGTAGCTCGCGATGAAGGCTTCGAGCTCTTGATCGCTCACATCCGTATAGACAGCCATCTATGCCGCCGTTGAGTCCCGCAGCGGGCGTGGCAGCTTGAAGGAGATGGTCTCCTGGGCGGTCGTAACGGTCTCAATTTGCATGTCGAAGCGTTCCGCGAAAGCATCGAGGATGCCTTCGACCAGCACTTCCGGCGCTGACGCACCCGCCGTCACACCAAGACTTTGAACGTTCTCAAACTGGCTCCAATCGATCTCGCTTGCCTCTTCAACAAGCGTCGCGCTCGGGCAGCCCGCGCGCTCAGCCACCTCGACCAGACGCATCGAATTGGAGCTATTCGGCGAGCCGACGACGATCATCCTGTCGCATTGCGGGGCAATTTGCTTGACCGCCTCCTGACGGTTTGTTGTCGCGTAGCAGATATCATCCTTGCGCGGAACAACGATGTCAGGGAAGCGCTGTTTCAAGGTCGCCATGATCTCATGCGTGTCATCCACCGACAAAGTGGTCTGAGTCACGACCGCAAGCTTTGATGGGTCCTTCGGTTGGAAGCTAAGTGCATCTTCGCTTGTTTCGATCAAACAGATCGCGCCTGAGGGTAACTGGCCCATCGTGCCAACCACCTCGGGATGGCCCGAATGACCGATGAGCAGGATTTCATGCCCGCGATCGAATAGCCGTTCGGCTTCAATGTGCACCTTGGAAACGAGCGGGCAGGTCGCATCCAGCACGAACATCCGGCGGTCGCGTGCGTGGGACGGAACGGATTTTGGCACCCCATGGGCCGAGAACACGATCGGTGCGTCGCATTCCGGGATCTCGTCCAGTTCCTCCACGAAGATCGCACCCTTGGCCTCAAGGGATTCCACGACGTAGCGATTATGGACAATCGCGTGCCGCACATACACAGGTGCGCCATACTTCTCAAGTGCCAGTTCGACGATCTGGATCGCCCGGTCAACGCCTGCGCAAAAGCCGCGCGGTGCCGCGAGATAGACGGTCAGTTTCGGCAGCGCGTCGCCTTGTTGAATGTCAGGTGTTGTTCCGTTCATCTATGTTCCAGAACTACTTAGTTTCGAAGCCAGCGGCCCCATTTCAGCCCAAAACAGCGCCGAGCTTGCCGCCGACAGAAGAGATGATCCCTCCTTGGCGGCCCCACTCGGGTCTTGTAGAGACTGCCATCGGCCGATAATTTCGGCACAAATGGCGGCCCAGGAGTGCACCGGACGTCAAACGAATGAGTCGATGCGCCTGGGCATATCAAGCTCGGATGCCTGGCATGTCAAGCAAAGGACGGGAGAGTTGGAGCGAAAGGTTGGCCACATTTGGAGCCGTAGGACCGGGCTCGCCGCGCTGTGTGTGGCCGCGGCACTCGGGACGGGTTGCGGCGGTGGCGGCGGCGGGACCACTGGCTTCTCCAGCGAGCGCCTGCCTGACAGCGCGCCGTCCTTCAAGCTGCCGTCACTCTCGAGTTCTCAACCACAGGCCGACCCTTCCTCGGGGCTTCCGGTGGCAGCCGACGGCCGCGCGACAAGCTGTCCGCAGGTCGTGGCCTGGCCCAATGAAAAGCTCAAGACTGTCTACCAGAACGGCCATAACGGGGATGCAAACTTCATCATCTATCGTGGTGAGATCACGAAGCTCTCCCGCGAATGCCATGTCTATGGTGGACGCGTGGTCGTGAAATACGGCTACGCGGGAAGGCTCCTGCTGGGGCCAAAAGGCTACCCGGGTAGTTTCTCACTGCCGGTATCGGTCAAGGCGACAGACGCCTACAAGGCGCAAGTCGGGCAAGATCGCATGTCGGTTCGCGTGACGGTGCCCGGCAACCAGACGGTTGGCTATTTCTCCATGGTGCGCGAAATGTCCTTGCCCGTTCGGCAGGGGACGCGGCTCCAGGACTACAAGATTTTCGTCGCGCTGAAATAGGAACATCGGACTCACTATGCGGTTTCGCACGGTTGCCCACCTGACAACGCTTGCAGTCGCCGTCGCGGTCTTTGGCGCAGCCAACACAGATGCCGCCGGAGGCGCGTGCTCCAACCGCGATCTTCTTGGGACGTCCTATATTGTCTGCGCGTTCAATCCGGCGACAGACGATCTCCGCTTGTTCTGGCAAAGGTCCGATGGCCGCCCGTTCCGCACCTTTAGCGCCGTGCAAGAGGCACTAGAAGCTCAAGGCCGCACGCTCGTATTTGCCATGAATGGCGGCATGTATGAACGCGACTTCACTCCGGTCGGTCTCCACATCGAGCAGGGGAAAACGCTGTCGCGCCTGAACACGAAGACGGTCACGGGCCGCCCGAGCCAAATACCCAATTTCTACAAAAGGCCGAACGGCGTCTTTTTTTGGGGAGATGGAACGGCGGGGGTGCTCGAAAGCGACCAGTTCAGTAGACAGTCACCGAATACTGCCTTTGCCACCCAGTCCGGACCGATGCTGGTCATTGACGGCAAGATCCATCCGGCTTTCCTCAAGAATTCGCGGGACTTCAAACAGCGCAATGGCGTTGGAGTGGCCCCGGATGGCACGGCCTACTTTGTCATGACCAAGGGGCGGGTGAGCTTCTACGACTTCGCCCGCGCATTCCGGGACGGTCTTGGCGTGCAGGACGCACTCTTTCTTGATGGAGGGTGGGCGCCAGGCATCTATGCCCCCGAGCTACGCCGCAATGACCGGCCAGGACATGGCGGCTACGGCCCCATCATTGCGGTTATACGCTAGTCTTCGCTAGCAGCTCTCTCCACGGCGACGGCAGCCTCGTTCCGCCGCAAGAAGGGTATCGTGAAAGGCGGATCGTAGTAGAGCGTGTAAGGGCGCCCGGCAGGACGCCATACGCTTCCTTGCAGCGCTTTGAGCAGCTCCTGCTCTTTGCGCGTCGCTTCGCGCCCGGAACCAGAATATCGCAAGGTAGCAATGGTCCTGGCAGGCAACGCAACGACCTTCACGCGCGTATTGGTTGGTTCGGGCGGGGGTACCTTTGGCGTGTACTTGGCCGGAAGAAAGAACCGCATTGTCCCGGACTCAGGGCTCGTCTGAACCGGAACCGTCATCGCAATGCGCTCCGGTTCGTCGATGGCGACCGGGACGGTCATGGCGACCTTGTCGGACCCGGCCGCTGACTTGTTGGCGCCCGAGATATAATCGAACAGGAGTCGGAAGGCCTGATTCCGCGCCTGTCGATCACCCTTGGGTAGCGTTACTTCAGCCATCATGACGGGCGCGTACTCCCGTATCTCAACCGTGCTACCAACACGGTCGACCGTCTTGTAGGCAGCTTCTTCTGAGAGACGAATTCCGAACACGCCGAAGATGGACTCAAATGTGAGAAGCAAATAGTAGGCGATTGTGCTCCACATTTCAGCCTCCGCAAGTGCACAGCCCCGCCGCGGTTAGCACACCGGGCGGTCCCAAGCGACGCCTGGGATATGTCTGTGAAACGGAAGCCTAGTTGAGCTTTGACTTCAAGTCGTCAATGCCGGCGTCAATGAGCTTGCCAGCGGTCTCAGGTGTCAGCGAGCCCGAAATCACGTTCTGCGCGGCAGCGACCGCCGCATCGGTAGCTGCGGCCCGCACGTCCCGAAGCGCGTCGGCCTCGGCCTGCGCGATCTTGTCCTCGGCGACCTTCATGCGCCGTTCGAACTGCTCGGTCATCGCCTTTGAGGTTTCCAGCGCAAGCGCCTCGGCTTCCTTCGCGGCAAGCTCGATAATGTCCTGAGCTTCCTGAGCAGCGTTGGCTGTCTTCTTCTTGTAGTCAGCCAGAACCGCTTCGGCCTCTTCCCGGAGTGCCTGTGCGTCGGCCAGTTCCTTGGCGATTGACGCAGCGCGATCGTCGAGGGCTGAAGCAACCCGTCTGTGGACCCCGAAATAATACAGGAGGCCGAAGAAGAGGAAGAAGGATACAGCGACCCAGAACTTGTCTGATGCGAAGATTTCCATCCCTTACGCCTTTCGTGCCGCTGTCACGGCCTTCTCGACATCAGCCTTGGATGGCGTAACGCCGATCAGCTGCTTGACGATGTCCGCAGCAGCGTCTGTCGCAACGGCAGTCACATCCTTCATCGCCGCGTCTCGGGCCTTCTCAATCCGCGCTGCCGCTTCCGCCGCCTTGTCGGCCAGTTGCTTGTCGAGCTTAGCCCGCTCCGCATCGGTCTCGGCCTTCAGCTTAGCGCGGCCTTCGTCGACGATGGCGTGCGCTTTCTGCTTGGCCTCGGTCAAGGCCTGCTCGTAGGTGGCAATCGCGTCTTCAGTCGCGCGCTTGTTTTTTTCGGCAGCCTCAAGGTCGCTAGCGATCTTCGCCGCACGCTTATCGATGACGGTGCCGATGCGCGGGATCGCGACCCACACCATCAGCAAGTATAGAACGCCGAAGGTAATGAGCAGCCAGATGACTTGCGGAGCCCAATCGAGCGGATTGAGTTGCGGCATTGCGCGTGTCCTTTTTGGAGAGCTAGCTTGTTAGCTCAGACTAGAACACGAACAGGATGATCAGTGCGACCACAAGGCCGAACAGGCCCGTCGCTTCGGCAAGAGCAAAGCCGAGAAGCAGGTTGGCGAACTGACCAGGAGCGGCCGAGGGGTTGCGCAGCGCACCCTGAAGGTAGCTACCAAAGATGTTTCCGATGCCCAGGCCAGCACCAATAAGGGCCAGCGAGGCCAGGCCCGCGCCAATAAACTTTGCTGCTTCTGCTTCCATGATCGTAAGTCTCCCTGAAAAGATCGAATACCGATATCTGCTTAGTGAAGGTGAAGTGCATCATTGAGATAGATGCAGGTGAGAATGGCGAACACATAGGCTTGCAGGAACGCCACGAGGAATTCGAGCCCGGTGAAGGCCACCATGAAGGCGAGAGCCGCCCAGCCGCCGAGAAAACCCATGGCTACGACGAAGGCCGCAAACACCTTCAGCAGTGTGTGGCCAGCGGTCATGTTGGCAAACAGGCGGACCGAAAGGCTCAAGGGCCGGGTCAGGTAAGAGATCACCTCGACCACCACGATCAGTGGCAGGAGAATGAACGGCACACCTTTCGGTACGAAGAAACTGAAGAAATGCGCCCCATGCTTCACGAAGCCGATGATCGTTACACCGATGAAGACCATCAGAGCGAGCACGAGCGTTACGATGATGTGGCTGGTGACGGTGAATGAGTAGGGCACCATGCCAAGCATGTTCATGGTCAACACGAACATGAAGAGCGTGAAGATGAAGGGGAAGTACTTCATCCCATCGGTCCCAACATTGTCGCGGACCATATTGGCGACGAACGAGTAAGCGAGTTCGGCGACCGATTGCGTCCGGTTCGGAACCATCTCGGCCTTGCGCATGGCGAAGAGAATGAAGACCGTGATGAGCACGGCGCCAATCACCATGAAGAGCGCGGAGTTCGTAAAGGAAGCGTCGAAACCGAAGAGATCGAGCTCGATGAGACGCTTGATCTCGAATTGGTGCATCGGATCCGGCATGCCAGAGCCGCCGCCATGACCATCCCCGTGACCCGCGCTATCAGCGGCGTAAGCTGCCCCAATCAAGGTCAAACTCCCTCGTCCTCAACGTCTTTTTTCACCGCATCGCGCTCCTTCTGAGCGCGTAAGTGGTGACCGGGCATCGGCTCGCCCTGCATTGACTTAGCCGTTCGCATCACATTCATGATCCCGCTGGCGGCGCCCAAACCCAAGAACACCAACATCAAGACCGGTTTTGTGCCGAACAGCTGGTCCAGTGCCCAGCCAATAAGCCCCCCAACCGCGACGCCGCCGACCAGCTCGACCGACAGCTTAAGAGCTTGGCCCATGGCCCGCCCGCGTCCTTCGGCTTCCACCGATGGTGCTCGCTGGCCCTTGGCTTCCGTCAGCTTCCCACCAAGCGTGTCTAAGCGGCGCCGAATGCTCTCGTTGTGCCGCTCGCCACGATTGGCTCCGGACTGATTTTCGGCTCCGGCCATTGCAATTGCTCAATTCCGGGAAAGCCTTAAGAGAACCGGGTGGTCCCCAAGCTTCGCGCGCACTTTAGTTAGGGAATCCCGAGTGTCAAGAAACTCGAAAGCAGTATGACGCTGCTTTTCTTGTGGGTAGACAGCTTTGAGGTTGCCCGCCTTGGGGGACGGCTAGCCAAGAGCGGAAACCGCCTAAAAATCAGCGGGGAAGCGGCGCTAATCGGCAGTGGCTAGATCGCGTCGCGAAGCTGCTCGGCCGTCTCCAGATCCACCGACACGAGCTGGCTCACCCCTCGTTCCTGCATCGTCACGCCGAACAAGCGGCTGACGCGTGCCATGGTGAGTGGATGGTGGGTGATGATGAGGAAGCGTGTGCTTGTTTCCTTGGCCATTTCGTCCATGAGCCGGCAGAATCGATCCACATTCGCGTCGTCCAGCGGGGCGTCCACCTCATCCAGTACGCAAATGGGCGACGGATTGGTGAGGAACACCGCGAAAATCAGCGCCAAGGCGGTCAGCGCCTTCTCGCCACCCGACATCAGCGACAGGGTCTGGGTCTTCTTGCCTGGCGGTTGGGCAAAAATCTCCAAACCAGATTCAAGCGGATCGTCGGAATCCACGAGCCTCAGTTCGGCGGTGCCGCCGCCAAACAGCGTTTGGAACAGACGTGTGAAGTGCGCGTTGACCATGTCGAAGGCCTCGAGGAGGCGTTTGCGCCCTTCGCGGTTCAGGCTGGAGATGCCTTGGCGAAGTTGTGCGATTGCCTCTTCGACGTCACCCTTCTCACGCTCCATGTCTTCGAGCTGAGCCGCGAGTTCGATCTCTTCCTCTTCGGCACGGAGATTTACCCCACCCAGCCTTTCACGATCGGCCTTAAGCTTGGCCAACTTCGGCTCGACCTCATCCAGCGACGGCAATTCCGCGCCCTCTGCTAAGTTAGCGCGCGGCAGGCACTCTTCCGGCGCGCAGTCGATTTGCTCACGAATGAGCCGCGATAGCCCCGAACGGCGTTCGCGGGCGCCCTCGAGCCTGGCCTCGCTACGGGCCTTCCCCTCTCGGGCCGAGGCGAGGCTTTCCTGCGCGGCGCGAAGCGCCTTGTCGTGCTCACGCAACGTGGTTTCGGCTTCCGCCAGCGCATCGGCAGCCTTCGACCGGTCGCGCTCCGCGTCTGCGATCGAGTTCATCAGTTTGCCGCGGCGTTCCTCGATCTGGGCCGGCAGCAGAGCCAGCGCTTCAAGGTCGGTCGCCGTCTCAGCTTTCCGGGCGCCCAGAGTCTCGATCTGTGTGCTGGCATTAGCGATGCGCTTGCGCCAGAGATCCTCCTCGGCCGTGATCGCCATGATGCGTTCTGTACGGAGTCGGACTTCGTTTTCGAAGCTCTTCAAATTGGCTTCGGCTTGTGCTGCCTCCGAGCGCGCAGTGGCAGCCTTGCCTTGTGACGCCTCCAGAGCTGCGGTTAGCCCGTCGAGCGCTTTCAGCTCCCGAAGCGCACTGGCCGCCGCCTCTGAGTGTTCCTGGGCTTCGTCCCGTGCGGACTGAGTTCGGCTCAAGGCTTCTGACAGCGCGCCCAGCTGTTTGCTATTCGCCTGGACTTCCCGCTCGACGGTAGCCATCTCGCTCCGTGTCCTGTCGAGTTCGGCGCGGTCTTCCCTGATTTTATGTCGAAGATCTTTCGTCTTTTGGCTCGCGGCCTGGCTCGCCTCGGCAGCAGCATGAAGCGCTGTCCCCGCGGCGGTTTCCGCACCCTCTGCGTCGCCTTTTTGGGTCTTGAGGGATTCAAGCCTCGTGCGCTCCTCGAGCCGCGCGCCTTGCGCGGTCGCTGCACCTGCCTGGACGCTATAGCCGTCCCAGCGCCACAGATCGCCGTCCTTGGACACGAGACGCTGGCCCGGGCGCAAGGCCGCTTGCAGTGCAGCCCCTTGGTCCGGCTCCACCACACCAATTTGCGAGAGCCGCCGCGCCAACGCGGCAGGGCCGGTGACAAAGCGGCTGAGCGGCACGGCGCCGCCTGGCAAAGCAGGGTCGTCACCGGAACTGTCGATCAGGCGCCAATGGGCCGGAGCGCTGTCTTCGGCGGCCGCATCCAGGTCGTCGCCCAGGGCCGCGCCAAGCGCATGCTCATAGCCGCCTTCAATGCGGACATTTTCTACAATCGGCGCCCACTCGTTCGGCGGTGCCAGGAGCTTCAGCAAGGTCGCGAGCTCCGTCTCGATCTCTTGCCGGGCGATTCTGGCGTCCGCGAGGGCACCTCGAAGGCGCGTCTCCTCGGCGCGGGCGTGATCCTCTTCGGCCTCTGCCTGGGTCAAGGCCAGGGCCAAGTCCTCTAGCAGCGCGGCAGTCTTTTCAGCTTCCGCGTTCAACGCTGTCAGCTTTGTTTCACCGCCGCTTGCCGCTTCGAGATTGGCCAGCTGCTGCGCCAGGTCTTCTGCCTGAGTCTCGAACTGCCCGATCTGGCTAGACAAACGCACCTGTTCGGTCTCAAGACGGTTGCGTTCGGCGCGCGCCTCGGCGAGTTCCGTCGTCGCCGCCCGCAGCGCGGTCTCGGAGTCGGCGAGCACGGCCGCCGCCGCCGCCGCCGCCTCCCGTAATTGCGGTTCGGCGCCGTCATCGGTGCTGACGGCCTCCAGCTTCGCCTTTTCTTCAGCAAGGCCTTGCAGCATCTTCTTGGCTTCGGCGATCTGGTCTTCTTCGCGCGAGAGGTCGCGGTCGGCCTGGGTGAGCTGGGTTTCCAACTCTTCCTGCCTGGCTTTGGCCCGCTCTTCTTCGCGTTCCAGCGCATCGCGGTCCACGGTTAATCGATGAAGCACAGCAGCCCGCGCCGCCTCTTCATCCCGCAGAGGCTGTAGTCGCTCCGCCGCCGCGGCCTGATTGCGTAAAGCCTCGGATTCGGCCTTGGTCTCCTCGGCCACGGCCGTGAGCGAGTCCTGGAACGCGGCCTCATCGGCTTCGACCTGCGCGCAGGCCGCTACCCACTGCAGATGATAGGAGAGGGCTTCCACTTCCTGAATCTTGGTCGAAACATCGCGATAGCGCTTCGCCTGGCGAGCCTGGCGGCGAGTCGCTTGAAGCTGCGAGGTCAACTGGCCGATCAGGTCCGCGAGGCGGGCAAGATTGTTTTCGGCTGCCTTAAGGCGCAGCTCCGCCTCGTGACGGCGGCTATGAAGTCCAGCAATGCCCGCGGCGTCTTCCAAAACGCGCCGTCGCTCTAGAGGCGTCGCGCTGACGATCTCACCGATACGGCCTTGTTGCACGAGGGCCGGCGATCGCGCGCCAGTCGCCGCATCTTCGAATAACAGGCGCACATCGCGCGCTCGCACGTCTTTGCCGTTAACGCGATAGGCGGAGCCGGCTTCCCGCTCAATGCGGCGTGTCACCTCAAGCACATCGGCGTCGTTGAATTCCGCAGGCGCGAGGCGCTCACTATTGTCGATGAAGAGCGTGACCTCAGCCGTGTTCCGCGCAGGGCGGTCCTGCGCCCCGGCAAAAATCACATCATCCATGGCCGCGCCGCGCATGCTCTTATAGGACGTCTCGCCCATGGCCCAGCGCAGGGCCTCCAGCAGGTTCGACTTGCCGCAACCATTGGGGCCGACCACACCAGTCAGACCTTGTTCGATTGAGAGCTCGGTCGGCTCGACGAACGATTTAAATCCAAGAAGGCGAAGTCTTGAAATTTGCACCTGCTGACGATCCTTATCTGGATGCGGGTAACGCGTACGCTGTGACGAAAACGCGAGAAGACTCGAACTTGGCGGGGGACGGCGCGATTCGCAACGCCGGAGATCAAGAAGCCTGTGGTTCAATCACAGACTTCATCTGCTCGAAGGTCACTTCGCCTTGGAGCTTCTGGCCGTTGATAAAGAACGTCGGCGTGCCAACGACGCCATATTTGCGCCCCCGCTGCTTTACCTCCGTCAATCCATCGATAATGCGTTGATTCGATAGGCATTTGTCAAATTGTGCACGGCTCATTCCACTGGTTTTGGCAATCTTGTAGAGAGCGTCCGGCCGCACCTCTTGGCTGACCCATTCGCGCTGCCGGGACAGATAGGCCTCGGTAAGGGGCAAAAACTTGCTCTTTGGGGCACATCTCGTGACGATTGCCGCTGCTCCGGCTGTCTGTCCGATCGCGAATTCCCGAATGATGTAGCGCACGCGCCCCGTATCGACATAGGTGCGCTTTACCTGCGGAAACACTTTGGCGTGGTAGGCGCTGCAATAGGGGCAGGTTAGCGATACGTACTCGATAATGGTCACGGGCGCGTTGCGGTTCCCGTACTCGCGTTCTCCAAGAGGACCCGGTTCCAGCAATTGGTCCTTCAAGGGCGCTGACGTAGGTGCTCCGCTGCCAGGTCCGCCGCAGCCGGAAAGCCCCAGCGCCGCGACGCTGACAACGGCGCCGGTCAAGATGATTCTGGCTGCCCCTCTAAGCCCCAAAGAAGTTCCCCCGATGACCTAATCCAAGTTCTCGGAGCCCTCACCAACGATGGTTCCGTACTGTGAAGCCAGCACCAGAGGCGGATGCGACAAGCTCTAACGACTAGCCCGCGGGTGCCGTCTCCGACTTGCCTTCGATCGCAGCCTCAAAGACTTCGAAGGCGACGCCGTCAAGCCGCTTGCCATTGACAAAGAACGCAGGCGTCGAGTCGACGCCGTATTCCTCATGCGCCTTTTTCCGCACCGCTACGATTTTCTCAAACAGCTCTTTGTCCTCGATGCACTGCTTATAGCTCTCCTCGGAGAAGCCAGCCTGCTTGGCGATGCGTTTCAGATTCTCTTCGCCGTCAGGACCCGGAGCAGCCCATGTCTCTTGGGTCTCAAACAAGCCGTCGACGATCGGGTGAAACCGGTCTTTGTCGACGCAGCGAGCCAGCATGGACGCACGGGCCGCAAGGGCATCCAAGGGAAACTCGCGGAAGATGAACCGCACTTTGCCCGTGTCTATGTACTTCTCTTTCAGCTGCGGAAAGACCTCCGCGTAGAAGTACGCGCAATGGGGGCAGGTCATCGAGGCGTACTCCACGATCACCGTTTCGGCATTGGGGTCGCCCATAACAATATCCTCAAGCGGCCCTTCCTCCAGAAGAGCAGCCAATTGCGGATCTGCCTTTGGCTTGTTCGGATCTGCCGGCGTCTCGCCGCTGAAGAAGAAAAGACCAACGACCAGTGCGGCGGCAATCAGGCCACCGATCACGTAAAGTCCTGACTTGCTCTTGGTGTCGGCGGCCGAAGCCTTAGTCGTCTCTTTGTCGGATTTTGCCACGTCAAATTCTCCGGCTGTATCACTGGTGCGAGGCTTGCCCGCGCTGATTGGGGACTACAATCGTAGAACGGCCCTAATACGGCAAGCAGGCGGAAGCGCTTTCACTTCAACCCCTCGTGAGGGCGACACTTAGCCCCCACTGGCCTAAGACTCAACTCCGCCCGGAAGGGGGGGCTTTTCCAGCCCGTGGGCCGAAGGCGGCAACGGCGCCCAGCTTCCCTAGGGCCCGAGCCAAGCCCTTATCTTGAATGCCTGCAGATTTGGGCAAGGCGTAGGCGGGCAGGGGGGGCTTCGGGCTCTGTTTGGGCCGGGCGACGCGGGAGATTGGGGCCTGGAGAAAACGCATCTCCGAGACCGCGCGATAACCGAAATAGGCATTGATGCGCTCAAGGATCTGCGGCGCTCGGTGCTGCACCTCGACAGCCCGAGGCCCCTCGATCCGAAGGACGAGCGTTGCGCCTCCTGCCTTATGTCCTCGCGCCGCGTTTTCCTGCGCTCCGCGTGCCTCTGTGCCGTCGTCATCCCAAGGATCGTGCCGGCGTGGCCAGATAATGCGGTCGGGCATCGTGAAGCGTGCAAGCTCGGCGCCAGCGATCGCCCGCCAATCACTAAGGAGCGCTGTGGTCGCGAAGCCGCGCGCCCGCGCGGCACGATCCAGGGCCTTTTCCACAAAGCCCCCAATGGCGCGCGGTCCGCCCTTGGGCTTGCGCTTTGTCGTGTACATTCTCTCTCCCGTGCTTGACGGCTGATCTTACACCATGGCGCCGACTTTTAGCGCGTGGCATGAGGACTTATGCAGGACGTTCACACGAGTCTTGGGGAGGCAGTGGTGGCGCGTACCTTGCTGGCTTGGTACCAGCGCGAAGGGAGGGGCCTGCCATGGCGCGCGGCGCCGGGGACGTTGCAGGACCCCTACAAGGTGTGGCTAAGCGAGATCATGCTGCAGCAGACGACCGTTAAGACGGTCACGCCACGCTTCATCGACTTCTTGCGCCGTTGGCCTGATGTGGATGCCCTTGCCCGCGCGGAGCTGGGCGAGGTTCTCGCCGCTTGGGCCGGACTTGGCTATTACGCGCGCGCGCGAAACCTCCACGCTTGTGCGCGTGCCGTCTCCGAGCAGCTCGGGGGCCAGTTCCCTGACACAGAGGAGGGCCTGCGTGCGTTGCCTGGCATCGGCGCCTACACGTCTGCCGCAATCGCCGCCATTGCGTTCGGCCGGCAAGCCTCTCCGGTCGACGGCAACATCGAACGGGTTATCGCCAGGCTCTATGCGATTACGGTTCCGCTCCCGAAGGCGAAGCCGCAGATCAAGGCATTGGCCCAAGAGCTGACGCCCGCGACCCATGCGGGGGATTTCGCGCAAGCCCTGATGGATCTCGGCGCAACGATCTGCACGCCGCGGCGCCCGGCCTGCGGTCTCTGTCCCTTGCGGCCGAGATGTCGCGGATTCGCGGCGGGCTTGGCCGATCAGCTGCCCTACAAGGCAGCCAAGGCAGAACGGCCGACCCGGCGGGGCACGGCCTTCGTCGCAATTCGCGAAGATGGCGCGGTGCTTCTGCGGGAGCGACCGCCAAAAGGCCTGCTTGGTGGCATGTTGGAGACGCCATCGACGCCGTGGGTAGAAGGGCCGCCACCGGAGGCCGAAGAGTCGTATGCGCCGCTAAAGGCTGCTTGGCAGAAACTGCCGGGAATCGTCACACACACCTTCACGCATTTTCATCTCGAGCTGATGGTGCATCGGGCCAACGTAAAGCAGCGCGCGAAGCTTATGAGCGTTGCCGAGCCTGCGCGCTGCCGTTGGGTGATGCAGCACGACCTCAGGACTGCCGCCTTGCCGACCGTGATGCGGAAGGTTCTTGGCGCAGCGCTGACCGATTAGAGTTTGGACACTAAGAGGCCAGCTTCTGGCGGGCCTCGGCGCGCAAAGTGTCAATTGGCTTGAGCGTGCCGCCTGCCTCGTAATGCCAGAAGGTCCAGCCGTTGCAGGCCATGGCACCCTGCACATGGGCGCCAATCTTGTGGATGGAGCCTTGTGCATCGCCGCAGGCGATGGAGCCGTCGGCCCGAACTTTTGCCTCGTGCCGCGCGGCCGGATCGTAGAGCGCTGTCCCGGGCGACAGGAGACCGAGCTCTACAAGCGTGCCGAACGGGACACGAGTCTCGGCGCGTTTTCCTTTCGCCACTTGGAGCGATGGGGGGTCCAGTGTTTTGACAGACTTAAGCCGATCGCGCGCGGCCTTGGCGTAGGCGCTCTCGCGTTCAATGCCGACAAAGGCACGGCCTAATCTCTTGGCAGCGACAGCTGTGGTGCCGGAGCCCATGAACGGGTCCAGGATCACGTCGCCCGGATGGCTGGCTGCAAGGATCACACGCTGCAGCAGCGCTTCCGGCTTCTGCGTAGGATGGGCCTTGCGCCCGTCTTGCTTCAAGCGTTCGGCGCCCGAGCAGATTGGCAGTAGCCAGTCCGACCGCATTTGCAGGTCTTCGTTCAGCGCCTTCATGGATTCGTAGTTGAACGTGTAACGTGCCTTCTGTCCCATCGAGGCCCAGATCATCGTCTCGTGCGCATTGGTGAAACGACGGCCGCGGAAATTCGGCATTGGGTTCGTCTTGCGCCAAATCACATCGTTGAGCACCCAGTAGCCCAGATCTTGGAGTGCCGTTCCAACGCGAAAGATGTTGTGGTAGCTGCCGATGACCCAGAGACTGCCATTTGGCTTTAGCACGCGGCGACATGCCGCCAGCCAATCACGGGTGAAGCGGTCGTAAGACTCGAAGCTCGAGAATTTGTCCCAATCATTGTCCACGCCATCGACGCGGCTGTTATTGGGCCGATAGAGCTCATTTGCCAGCTGAAGATTGTACGGCGGGTCGGCAAAGACCAGATCGATGCTCTTTGCGGGGAGCTTTTGGAGCTCCTTCACGCAATCACCCACAATGATTTTGTTCCGCGGCAGCCGTTGGCTCCCGTCGTCCCCCACACCCATGATACTCACTCGCGTTACGCAAAACTCATACGCGTTTGCCGCACTTCAAGCGGCAAGACCGGCCCATGCTGGCCGAGTGGGGTAAAGGCGGCCTTAATCCGCGCGATGACGCGGGTTCGGGCGAATGATGGAAGGCGCGGGAAGAAATGAGCGAAGTGGCGGGTTTTGGTGGGAGAGAAGCATGACTGAGACGATCGTCATGGTGCATGGGGTCAATTGCGGCGGCTGGTGTTTTGACCCGTTCCAGACCGTCTTTGCGGCCCGGGGGTACAAATGCCTGGCGCCGGATTTCATCGGCCATGGGGCCGACAAAGCGAACGGGATCGAAAAGCTCACGGGCATCGGTATTGCCGACTACCGCGCCCAGATGCGCGACATTGTCGCCGCACTCCCCAGCAAGCCCATCCTAATCGGCCATTCCATGGGGGCGGTCATCGCGCAGCAGCTCGCGGCCGAAGGCCTTGCTACGAGGCTCGTACTGGTAAGCCCTGCGGCACGGGCAGGTATTCTGCCCTCGTCGGATCCGGAAAAGCAGCTCGGCCGCGATTTGATGTCGCTCGGCCCATTCTGGACCAAGGCGTTCGATCCGAATTTTGAGATCGCTCGCAAAATCAGCCTCAATCGCCTCTCTCCGGAGAAGCAGCGGCAGGTCTTCGACGCCTTCGGTCCAGAGTCGGGCCAGGCGCTATTCGAGCTCTTTTTCTGGATGTTCGATTCTACGGCCGCGACGGCGGTCGATACCGAAGCCGTTCAGTGCCCTGTGCTGACGTTGTCCGGTACCGACGATCGTGTTGTGTCGTTGGCGACTGCAAAGGCAACAGCAGGCTCATACCCAGGCAGCCCCTTCTGGGTCTTGAACGACCATGCCCATATGCTCCTCGTCGAGGATGGCGCAGACGAGATCGCCGGTCGTATTGCCGATTGGCTCAGCTAGTGTCCAGCACTAGCCCGCTCACCGCGCGCCGCGAGAATACGCTTGATAGGAGCAAAGGAACGGCGGTGATGAGGGCATAGCCCGTGGCGTTCGATGCCGCTTGCATGCTCAGCCGTCCCGTAACCCTTATTGGTCTCCCAGCCATAGCCGCGATAGCGCTTGGCGAGCCGCACCATAATTCTGTCCCGCGTGACCTTGGCCACGATCGAGGCCGCCGCGATCGAGAGTGATTTCGCGTCGCCGCCGATAACGGGAAGGACATTGCCCGGAAAGCGATTGGGCAGGGCATTGCCGTCGATCAGCGCCGAAGCCTGCGGAACTTCCAAGCCTCGGAATGCCGCGCGCATGCCCCAGAGCGTTGCCTTCAGAATGTTGTCGCGATCGATGCGGCCAACATGTCCGATCGCAACGGAGACGCAGGCGTACGTCATGATCTCCTCGAAGCGGTCATCGCGCACTTGGGGTGTGAGTTTCTTGGAATCGTTTAGGCCGTCCGGTATGCGGTCTGGGTCGAGGATGACCGCCGCGATGACCACCGGGCCTGCCCATGGACCGCGTCCAGCCTCGTCGATGCCCGCAACCGGCGCGCCGTACAGGTCCATCATCTCCGTCTCGAGATCGAAGCTCGGTAGCTGAGTTTGCTGGTTTCCGGACCCCATGCCGGAACTCTCCGACAAACGATCGCTGAGGCGCAACCGTCCACAGTCGCGAGCACCAAGCCGCTGTGGAAAAGCCCCTAGAGCAGGCTGAGCTGCTGGCCCGGCAGTGTGGGGGGTGAGAAGAGATCCGTGCGCAAGCGATGATGCTTGTCGAGGCCAAGACGTTCGGCCGCCATCTGAAAACGCCGGCCAATCATCCAGGCATAAGGGCCATCGCCCTCCATGCGGCCTTGCCACTGCGCATCGTAAAGCTTGCCGCCCCGAGTCTGCCGCATCAGGGACAAGACCCGCGCCGCACGGTCCGGGCAATTGGCGTGAAGCCACTCGACGAAGAGGTCGCCGATCTCAAGCGGCAGCCGCAGCAGGATATAGCCCGCTTCACAGGCGCCAGCGGCCGAGGCGCGCTCCAAGATACGTTCGATCTCCGCATCTGTAAGGCCCGGAATCACGGGTGCCACCATCACCGAGGCGGGGATACCGGCGTTCGACAGTGCCTCCACGGTTTCCAGACGCTTGTCGGGGGTGCTTGCGCGCGGCTCCATGGCCCGTGCCAGCGACCGGTCCAGCGTCGTGACCGACAGCGCAACCTTCACAAGGCCCCGTTCGGCCATGGATTGCAGAATGTCGAGGTCGCGCAAGACAAGCGCCGACTTGGTGACAATACCGACCGGGTGGTTCGCGGCACTTAGGACCTCCAGCACCCGCCGCATAATGCGGTAGCGCCGCTCGACGGGCTGATAAGGATCCGTATTCGATCCAATCGCGATCATGCGCGGCTCATAGCCAGGCTCGGCGAGTTCTCGCTCAAGCGCCTGCGCCGCGTTCGTCTTGGCAAAAAGCTTGGCCTCGAAGTCGAGACCGGGCGACATGCCCAGAAACGCATGGGTTGGGCGCGCGAAACAGTAGACGCAGCCATGCTCGCAACCGCGATAAGGATTGATCGACCGGTCGAAGCCGATATCCGGGGACTCGTTCTTTGTGATGATCCGGCGGGCCGGTACTTCCTGCACCTCAGTCTGAAGCGCGTTCAAATCGCCCAAGGAGTCCCAGCCGTCGTCAACGGGTTCGTAGGTCTTTGCCTCGAAACGTCCGGTGCGGTTGGTTTGGGCGCCACGACCATGGCGGCGGCCGTAAGCGACCCCGCCGGCTTCTGGGGCGAGGCTCTCGTTCTGACTTGGTTTTCGAAGGGCAACGCTCATGGGCGGAATATAAGCGTGAGGTGCGAACAAATCAAGAACATCAAGGTTTGGCCCGCATTGGGCCCGTATTGGGCGCTCATGGCCACCGATGTCGCGATTGCTGAGCCTCCGGCAGCCGCTATAGTCCGGGCCATGATTTCGGTCGTAATCCCAACGCTGAACGCTGAGCGGACGCTCGTGCCGACCCTGTCGTCGCTGGTTCCCGCCGTGGTCGATGGTATCGTGCAAGAGGCGATTATCGCCGACGGCGGATCGACGGACGATACCTATATTGTTGCCGATGCGGCCGGCACCACGCTGGTGCAAGCGCCTCGTGGCCGGGGCACGCAACTGGAAGCGGGCGCGGCCGCGGCCAAAGGCGATTGGTTGCTCTTCCTTCACGCGGACACGGTGCTTGAGGCCGGCTGGGTGGACGAGGTCGCGAGCTTCATCGAACGGGTAGAGACCGGGCGCCGCAAACCTGCGGCTGCTTATTTCAAGTTTGCGCTCGATGACGAAGGCTTCATGCCACGGCTGATCGAGGCCATGGTCGGCCTGCGTTGCGCCTTGTTGTCGCTTCCTTATGGCGATCAGGGGTTGCTGATCTCGCGGGCCCATTACCGTCGGCTCGGTGGCTTCCGGCCTTTGCCCTTGATGGAGGATGTGGATCTTGTGCGCAGGCTGAAGCGTAAGGAGCTTTACGGGCTGAAGACGCGCGCCGTCACTAGCGCAAAGCGTTATCAGGACGATGGCTACCTCTTGCGCAGCTGCCGAAATCTCGGGTTGATGCTTCTCTATCTCCTGCGCGTTCCGCCGCGCGTGCTCGCCCGTCTCTATGGGTAGTGCTTGATGCGCAGTGTCCGGCGGCGAAAGTCGCCCGCTTCCGCCCCGCGCCTCGTCATCATGGCCAAGGAGCCAAAGGCGGGTGCGGTAAAGAGCCGGCTTGCCCGCGGCATCGGCACGTCGGCGGCCACACGCTTCTACCGAACCGCTTTGCGACACATGCTGACGCGGCTCGGGGCCGATCCCCGCTGGCGGACTTATCTGGCGGTGACGCCCGATACTGCGCTGGTGGGGGCTTGCTGGCCTTCGTGGCCGCCTGTCCAGCGCATGACGCAAGGCCGCGGTGATCTCGGGCAGCGCATGCAGCGCCTGTTCGATTGTCTTCCGCCAGGGCCCGTTGTCGTGATTGGCAGCGACATTCCAGCAGTGTTCCCTGCGCATATAGCCGACGCATTTCGCAAGCTCGGTGATGCGGACGCGGTCTTCGGCCCAGCGCAAGACGGCGGCTACTGGCTTGTCGGATTGAAGCGAAGTCCCAAACGTCTCGCGCCATTCGAAAACGTGCCGTGGTCGACGTTCAAGGCACTTGCGGCTACATGCGCGAACCTCAAAGGGAGACGCGTCGCGTTGGTGGCAACACTGAGCGACATAGACACGGCTGAGGACTTCGCCGACCAAAGAAAACTTGCAGAGCGCTTCTTTCGACGACCGTAAATCGCGCTAGTTAAACAGCCACGTAAACCGTTCTTTGACGGCGTTGTCGGACACATTGTCCGCGTACTGACCGGAGTAGGAGACGCCCGCTGACACGCGGTCGCTGATCGCGAGATCAAGCCCGGCGTCGAGCAGCGCGCTATCTTCCGCGAGCGGCACGCCGTAGACCGTGAAGCCGATGCCAGTGGAGGCAAAGGCGAGCGATGCGTCCGGGGTCACGTCATCGAAGGCGTGCAGCCAGGCCGCCTCGATACGCGGGGTGACTTCCATGTTGCCCCACATCATCCTCTTGGCCGCGCGGAGGCCCACGGTGGTGTAGCCGACGTCTTGGTCGAAGCCGGATGTGCGTAAAGATGCCTCCGGCCCGCCTTTCTCGCGGAAGCCGCCTGTTTCGACGGATACATAAGCAAAACCACCAAAGGGTTCGAGCTCGATCCCGCCCATCTGCGTGGGATACGCAATCTCGCCAAAGAGCTGGCCAGTGTCGGCGTCATAGTCCGCCTTCTGACGTTCAAAGTAGTTCGGGAATACGACCGCGCGGGACGTCTCGATCTCGCTCCAGGCCCAAAGCCCCCCAGCGCGGAGCGCGAGACCTGAAACATCGCCGCCCACATAACCGCCGAGATGATACGTGCTCGTGTTTGCACCGCTATAGCGCTCATCCACGCTCACATCGGAGAAGGAGGCGCCGGTCGCAAGGCCAACGCGCCAGCCGTCCCAAATTCCTGCGTCCATGCCGGAGATAAACCCGCCGAGATTGCGATCCGCTGTCGCGGCGTTGCCGTCCGTATCGAACGTGCCCCAAGCGCCATAGGCTTGGGTCCAGAAGGCGAGCGGCTGGACTTGCGGCACCTCGACAAGCGACTTACCGTCATAGGCGTTATCATCGTACTGATGAGCCACCTTTGGCCCGCCGTTCCCAAGCGCGCCGCCTTTGTGCCCGGCCTGCATCATGCGGCCCATGACCGCCTCGCGTGGATAGCGACTGTCGTCAATGAGCGTCCCGGCAACTGTTGCATGCACCTCACCCGAGAGCGCATCGAAGGCCTGGCGGGCACCCTCAGCGGTTTGCGTCAGCACAGACAAGAACAACGGATTGTCCGTCGGGAATTCGTCAATCGCTTCGCCGACGTTGCATTGATTGCGGGTCTCGGCGACCGAGCAGAAGCCACCCCCGCCGCCGCCATTGTTCGGCACGACAGTCCGTAACAGCGTCAGCACAACATCGTTGCCGTCGCCGGCGGCGTAGTTCACTTCTGGCGTCAGAAACGCGAAGTTTGTTGAGATAGACCCAAACGTGCCCACAACAGCATCGGTCCCATCGTTCTCGATAATGGTGTAATCGGTCTCGCCCGCGTAATCGCCCGCCTCGGCCAACACTCGAAGCGTCGCGCCGGTGAGATCCACCGTGCCGTTGACGATGGCTTGGTCGCTGTTGCCAGCCGCATCCACCTCAACTTCGAACGTGGCGGCTCCGCTTAACGCGAGGTTGCCATTTACGGTCATCGTACCGATGGAATTGCCCGGTGCGAAGGTGCCGCGATTCACGTTGAGGCCGCCGATCTGCCCGATGCCTTCAAGCCTGCCGCCATCCACAATGACATTACCGCCCAGCACGTTGTTTACCGAGAGCATCCCGCCATTAACATTCGTCGTGCCGTCGAAGTTCGTGCTGTCGCCGGTGAAGTTCGTGAAACCGGAAACATGGTTGATCGTGCCGATGCCTGAAATTTCTGGCGTGAACTCAAAACCGCCGCTCTCGTCCGTATGGTTGAAGTTCAGCGTGCCCGTCCCCTCGCCGAAATTGAATGAGCCTGCCTTCAGCGTGCCCGGCGAGACCGGCGTCTCTCCGACGCCCGCGCCGATATTGACGGTGCCGAAAGAGCCAGGCAAAGAAGCGACGGTGACAACACCCGTGCCATCATTCACGTTCACCGTGCCACCATCGGAAATGGTTAGGGTGCCGGCGCCGACTTCGCCGACAGTGAGGAACTGGTCAATATCCCATTCGGAACCGTCGCCAGTGACCGTTACGTCGCCCTGGCCGGTCCCTTTGCTTCCGAAAAAGGCATATCCGCTGGAGACCGTGCCACCATCCGCAATGGTGACGGTGCCGGTGCCGAAACGGCCGACTTCGAGGTATATGCGATGGTCCCACACCGAGCGGTCGCCGGTGACCGTGATCTCGCCGTTACCTTCCTCTGCAACGCCGACGATGCTGAACCTGCTGGTGACCTTGCCGCCATTCTCGATGTCCAGGGTAGCTTCGCCGAAGTCGGCGACAATGAGGATGCGATTAGTCCATTCCGAGCCCTCACCGTCCGAGCCCTCACCGGTGACCGTGACTTCACTTTTGCTGTGCCTTCCGAACCCGATGAAGCCTTCTTGGTCGGAGACCTTGCCGCCATTCTCGATGTTCAGGGTGGCATTGCCGGCATAGCCGACATAGACTCGGTTTTTGCTTTCCCAGATCGAGCCTTCGCCGGTGACGGTGACGGCGCCATTGCTGTCCGAAGCGTACGCGATAAACCCATCGCCGTCGTATAGTTCCCCATTGTTCTGAATTGTCAGGAGCCCTCTGTCGACAACCACATCGCCCTGCTTCGGGCCCTTGCCCGGGCTCGGGAAAATGCCCAGGTCCACGACTACATTGTCGATAATGGGCTGATTGGGGACGTTGGTGTCCGTGAAAAAGGCGATGTCGCCCAGGACTGGGGTGGCCCCGCCAACCCAGTTATCGGGAATAAGCCAGTCGCTGCTTACGCTGCCGTCCCAGGTAATGTCGGCGGCATGGGCTTCCGGCGGCGCGGCGAGCCCCAGCGCCAGCGCGCAACAAGACACGAGCAGACCTTGGCGAAAGGAATTGTGCCTCAGCGTCACACGAGGCTGAGCCGGTTGGCGGCACGATTCCACGCTGAGCATGCCACTTGATCTCGCGGCTCGTGTTTGTTGCCGTTTCTGTCCTGCCGCCCGGCTCATGCATGCGTCCCCAAAAAAATGCGGCGCTGCTCGTCCCCCTTGGAGGCTCGTCATCGAACTGCGCGTCCCGCGTAGAATCACGCGTGTATTCAAAGGGATGGTGCCAGGCCCCCGGGGGCGCTGTCTTTCCCACACCAGAACCACTTCTTGCCCTACGAGGCACGCGGGAGCGTTTTGGTCGCTATTCGGGGGACTGTTGCGTTTGCGCAACGGGGGGATTTTTGATTTGCGCTATCGCTTGGCGCTTACTTGAGGGAGTCTTTGTCTGCCCTACCGCGCTAGCGCGCAACGGGGTGGATTCTCTATCTGCGCTACCGCGCTTCGCGCTACTTGAGCGCCTGTTTGTCTGCCCTATCGCCTAGCGGCTGCTTGAGGGCTTGCTTGTTTGCGCTACCGGACTTTTTAATACGTCCTACCGCTTCGCTGCTTGAGGACATTTTATGTGTCCTACCGCTTCGCTACTTGAGGACGAGCGGCTACTTGAGGGCGGTGTCCTATCGTGACGAGGAGAAGCCGGCGTTGAGTTGGTTGCTTGGCTAAGGAAAGCGCTTAGTCGCACGATAGACAGCGACGCATCCGCTATTTCTTCTTCTTGTCCTTCTTATCTTTCTTATCTTTTTTGCCCTTCGCGTCTTTTCCATCCTTCTTTTTGGATTCCCCGAGGCGCGGCAGGATTTCGACGAAGGAGCAGGGGCGGTGGCGAGCGTCGAGCTGGAACTTCAAGATGCCATTCCAGGCGTCTTTGCAGGCGCCAGGTGATCCGGGTACGGAGAAAACCAGCGTCGTCTTGGCGAGGCCACCGCATGCGCGGCTCTGTACAGTAGACGTGCCCACCGTCTGATAGCTCAGCATGTGGAACAGCGTCGAAAAGCCATCAATCTCTTTATCGAAGAGCGGGCGCACCGCCTCTGGCGTCACGTCTCGACCGGTAAAGCCAGTGCCGCCCGTTGTGATGACGACATCGATGCCCTTTGCCTTCACCCAGGCCTTCACCGCCTTACGGATAGACTTCTCATCGTCTGGCGTCACCATGCGATCGGCGACGATGTGGCCCGCCTCTTCAATCATCCGGACCAGGAGCGGTCCCGACTTGTCGGTCTTGGGCGTACGCGTGTCCGAGATGGTCAACACGGCGATACGCAAAGGAACGAAGGAGCGGGTGTAGTCGATGCGGGGGCTCATGTTCCAGTTTCCTCTACTTGCCCGCAGGCGCGGGGACTTCGGTTTACCAATTCAGTCGCTTGTACAAATCGAACCATTCTGGGTTGTCACGCTCAATCAGATCTATTTTCCAACGTCGCGGCCAGGACTTGATTGCTTTTTCACGCCTAATAGCCAGCTCCGCCGTTGAATGATCTTCGACGTAAACGAGCCGCTTGACGCCGTGGCGCTTGGTGAAGCCCGCATGCACTCCCTCCCGATGTTCCCACATGCGCCGGGGCAGGTCGCTCGTGACGCCGGTATAGAGGGTTCCGTTCTTCCGGCTCGCGAGGATGTATACTAAGAACGCACGCATCGTATTAATCGTCATGCCCGGACTTGATCCGGGCATCCATGCCGTGAGCTGAATTTACAGTCGAGAGTCCAGCGGAATGGATTGCCGGGTCAAGCCCGGCAATGACGGCGGAGAGTTATGAATCCAGCCTTTCCTTCAGCATGAGCAGGTCGCGCCAAGCTTGGCGTTTTGCCTCCGGCGAGCGGAGCAGATAGGCAGGATGTAACGTCGCCAGGGCCGGAATGTCCCGTCCTTTCGCGCGGTATAGTTTCCACTTGCCGCGCAGGCGCATAATGCCCTCGGTTGTCTCCAGCATGGATTTCGCGGCCGCGCCTCCCAGCAGCACGATGACGTCCGGGTCCAGAAGTTCGATCTGGCGGGCAAGGAAGGGGGCGCAGGAGGCAATCTCCTGCGGGGTCGGCGTGCGGTTGCCGGGCGGTCGCCAATAGATCGTGTTGGTGATGTAGACGGACGTCTCGTCGAGGCCGATCGCCGCGAGCATCTTGTCTAAGAGCTTGCCAGCCCGGCCGACAAAGGGCTTGCCTTGCAGGTCTTCGTCACGGCCGGGCGCCTCACCGATCATCATGACCTTGGCTTGGGCGCTCCCGCGCGCGAAACACGTGGTCTTGGCGGTTCGCTTCAGCGGACACCCCTCGAACGCCGCCACAGCCTTCTCCAGATCCGCAAGCGTTTCTATCCCGTCGAGCACGGGCGCTGGCTCGCTGGTGAGGGGCGGCGATGCAGGCTTCCGTTTGGCTTTGGGTAGGCTCTTTGGCGGCGTTTGCGAAGGCACGCGGGCCTCTGCCTCCGGTCGTGCCGCCGCGGGCTCGATTGAGGTGGGCTTAGCTGCTGATGCCGCAAACCGGTCAACGGGCGAATCTCCAATGGCCTCATCCGCCCCCATGGCGGCGTACCAGGCGAGGAGGTCCGAGGCGTTTTTTGCGGCGCTTTCACTCATTTGCTTGGGGCCAGCCGATCCGATATTTGTCAGTCCAAGGCAATAAACACGACTTTAGCACCAAATATGCCACGGACGTGGAGACCGCTGGGCGCGGGCAGGTGCAAGGATAAGAATAGAAAGGTTTGAGATGAGCGATCAGGTCGAACGGGACGTCATGGAGTTCGATGTGGTGATCGTGGGCGGGGGACCCGCGGGCCTTTCGGCCGCGATCCGGCTCAAACAACTTTCGGTTGAAAAGGACAAGGAGATCTCCGTCGTTGTCCTCGAAAAGGGATCAGAGGTCGGCGCTCATATTCTGTCCGGCGCGGTCATCGATCCCGTCGGGCTCGACAAGCTCATCCCCGACTGGCGAGAAAATGGCGCGCCACTCACCGACGCCGTATCCAAGGATCAGTTCTACTACCTTGGCGAGGCGGGCGAAATCCGGCTTCCGAACCTCTTCATGCCGCCGCTGATGAACAATCACGGCTGTTATGCGGGCAGCCTGAGCAACCTAACCAAGTGGCTCGGAGAACAGGCTGAGGCGCTCGGTGTCGAAGTCTATCCGGGTATCGCTGTGTCCGATGCCATCATTGGCAAGGATGGCGCGGTTGAAGGCGTCATCACCGGCGATCTCGGGGTCGCCAAGGACGGCAGCCACAAAGACAGCTACACGCCTGGCATGGCGCTGATGGGCAAATACACGTTTTTCGCGGAAGGCGCGCGCGGGTCCGTCACCAAGCAGCTCATCAAGAAATACGGCCTGGACGAGGACAGCGGTACGCAAAAGTACGGTATCGGCTTAAAGGAGCTCTGGGAAATCCCGGCCGAGAAGCACCAGCCTGGTCTGGTGCAGCACACAATGGGCTGGCCGCTGGACAACAAGACGGGCGGCGGCTCCTTCCTCTACCATTTTGGCGACAATCTGGTTTCGGTGGGTTTCGTCGTCCACCTCGATTACGCCAACCCCTATCTCCACCCCTTTAAGGAGTTTCAGCGGTCGAAGACGCACCCCGTCATCGCGCAGCATCTGGAGGGCGGCAAGCGGATTGCCTATGGCGCCCGTGCGCTCACCGAGGGTGGCTATCAATCGGTTCCGCAACTCGCGTTTCCCGGCGGCGCGCTTGTGGGTTGCGCGGCCGGCTTTGTGAATGTGCCCCGCATCAAAGGGTCACACAACGCCATGCTCTCCGGCATGTTGGCGGCCGAGGCCGCATTCGATGCGCTCGAGGCGGGGCGTGAGCGCGATACGCTTCTGGAGTATATTCAGACCTACGAGGCTAGCTCACTCGCCAAGGAGCTGAAAAAAGTCCGCAACGTGAAGCCGCTTTGGTCGCGCTTCGGGACGCGTCTAGGCGTTATGTTGGGTGGCGTCGACATGTGGCTCAACACGATCTTCCCGTTCCTCGGCCATACGCTGAAGCACAAAAAGGCTGACTATGCGAGCTTGCGATCTGCCGCGAAGTCCAAGCCGATCGAGTATCCCAAACCCGACAATGTCCTGACCTTCGACATCCTGTCGTCGGTGTTCCTGTCGAACACCAACCACGAAGAGGATGAGCCCGTGCACCTGACTCTTGCCGACCCGAATGTGCCGATCGAAGAGAACCTGCCGCACTACGACGAGCCCGCGCAGCGCTACTGCCCAGCGAATGTTTACGAGGTTGTGGAAGAAGGCGGCTCAGTGCGATTCCAAATCAACGCCCAGAACTGCGTGCACTGTAAGACGTGTGATATAAAAGACCCGGCCCAGAACATCACGTGGGTGGTGCCTGAGGGCGGCGAGGGCCCCAACTACGCCAACATGTAGCGTCCCAACATTACAGAATGCTCATGTGGCTCCGGCAATTGGGTCACAAACGCGCCGCGATTGCACCCAAATATTGTTTTCATGACAGGGCAATGCGCTTAGCCTGTTAAGAAGAATTGGATCAACAGCTTGGGGCGGCGGAAGCCGGGCCGATCACATGACGAATTTCGACAGCGGGCCCGTGGGCAAATGGGCGTTGCGGTCAACGGTTTTGATTGCGCTTCTTGCGGCTCCGGCCGCTTATTCGGAGGTTGCATCGAAAAAGCCTGTCGGCCCTGGAGCTCAAACGTTGCTCGGGAGTTACCTGGCTGGACGCGTTGCTCGACATAACCAGGACACGGAAGCCGCGGCCGAATTCTACACCAAAGCGTTGGCCGCCGACCCCAATAACGAGGCCATTCTCGAACAGGCATTTATGTTGGAGGCCCGTGCTGGCCATTGGGAGCGCGCCAATGACCTCGCGGCCGACCTCGTAAAGGTGAAGCCGAATCACAGATTCGCTCAGTTCCTTCTGGCCATCAACGACTTCAATCGAGGGGACTACCAGGAGGCGGAGGCGCATTTTGCGTCCGCGCGGCAGGGGCCAACGGTTGATCCAACGTCGACACTGGCACGCGCCTGGGTCCACGAGGCACAGGGCCAATACAGCGAGGCCTTCGATACGCTAGATGACCTCAGCGCGGCCGATTGGGCAAAATTCTATCTGCTTTACCATCGGGCGCTGATTGCCGATGTCGCTGGCCGGCATCAGCTCGCCAGTAAGTCTTTCGACGAAGCCTTTAAGCGGAATCCCCGGATGCTTCGTCTCGCGGATGCCTATGCGCGCCACGCTGTACGTAGCAACAGGTCGGATTTGGCGGTCGCAGCGCTAAAGCTGCATATGGCCAAGACGGTTCCGCATCCGATTACGGAGACTCTGCTCAAACAGATTGAGGAGGGGAAAACCCCGGAACTCATAGCCAAGACGCCCTCAGACGGTCTCGCCGAGGTCTTTTACGGAATCGGAAGCGCGGCGGTAAGCGAAGGCAATCTGGCAGCCGGCACGCTTTACTTGAACTACGCTTTGTTGTTGAGGCCCGAGTTCCCCTTGGCACACGTCGCGCTTGCCGAAGCACACTCTGAGGCGAAAAAGCACGAGGCGGAAATTGCGGCATTCGACAAGGTGCCGCCGTCCTCGCCGCTTTGGGTGAGTGTGAAGATACAGAAGGCTTTTGCACTCTCTACTCTCGAGCGCATCGATGAAGCCAAAGAACTGCTCGACCAGATCATTGCCGACAACCCCGAGGACATTCGTCCGCTCGATGCGCTTGGCAACATTCTCCGGTCCAAGGAGCGGCATGCCGAGGCGCGGGACTATTACACCCGCGCCATCGACCTCATCGAAAACCCCGTTCAACGAAACTGGGTGCTCTTCTATTCGCGGGGTGTAACCAATGAGCGCCTCAAGGATTGGCCAGCTGCCGAGGCCGATTTCAAGAAGGCTCTCGAATTGAACCCCGATGAGTCGCTGGTCCTGAACTACCTCGGCTATTCCTGGGTCGATCAAGGGATCAATCTGGAGCAGGGCCTAGAGTACATTCGCAAGGCCGTGAGCTTGAAGCCTGACGATGGGTACTACGTCGATAGCCTCGGCTGGGCGCATTATCGCTTGGGGAACATGGAAAAGGCTGTCGAACAGCTGGAGCGCGCCGTGGAATTGCGGCCCGAAGACCCCATCATCAATGACCATCTGGGCGATGCCTACTGGCAGGTGGGCCGGAAGCTCGAAGCCAAGTACCAGTGGCGCCAATCCCTGACGCTAGAGCCTGAGGACGACCTCCGAGAGCTGCTAAACAAGAAAATCGCATCGGGCTTGGATGCGGTCACCGTGACAAAGTCGGCGTCGGAAATGGTCGAAGCCCAAAACAGCACCTCGCAATAGAGTCCGATCCGCGATATCTCGCTTGGCGTTATGAGCATGCGGGATATCGCTTGGGCGAAGCTCAACCTCACGCTTGAGGTGCTAGGCCGCCGGGACGACGGCTTTCACGAGCTGAGAAGCCTGGTGGCCTTTGCGGGCGTCGGCGATTCGCTTAGCCTCAACATGGGCGGGCCCCGAGGCCGAAGGCACGTGTCGGACGACAAGCACGTTCCAGACGAGCCGAAGCCATTCACACTCGACATCGAGGGTCCGTTCGCCGCGTCCCTGAGCGGCGCGAACCTCATACTGGAGGCCGCAAGAGCGGCACAGCGACGGTTCCCGGCGCTGATCCCGGGCCAATTCCGCCTCGTCAAAACGCTCCCTGTCGCGGCGGGTCTTGGCGGTGGTTCTGCCGATGCCGCCGCGGCGCTCCGACTGCTTATAAGGTCCAATAAGGGGGCGGTTTCTGAAGACGGCATCGCGGCGCTCGCGCCAGAGCTGGGATCCGACGTTGCCGTATGTCTCCAAAGCGTGCCTGCGATGATGACGGGTCGCGGTGAAGTCGTTGCGCCGGTGACGGGGTTTCCGCAATGCGGTATTGTCTTGGCCAATCCCGGCTTGGAACTCGCGACCGGGCCTGTCTACGGCGCACTAGGCGCTGAACGACTTGAGGGCGAACCTGAACGGGAACCATTACCCGACTTCGGTGGCGGGTTCGATGCGCTGATGTCTTATGCCTCCACGCGCAACAATGACCTCGAACCAGCGGCGCTAACGCTCTTACCGGAGATCGGAACAGTGCTGGACAAGCTCAAAGCCCTGGCCGGCGCTCGGCTTGTGCGCCTATCGGGCTCAGGCGCGACCTGCTTTGCCGTATTCGCGACGCCCCGCGAAGCACTGCGGGCCGCCATTCTGTTGGCCGAGCAGGAACCCGACTGGTGGATTACCGCTGGTATTCTCGGAGATCCACAGAAGTCTGCTGGAGGTTGAGCCCGCAACAGTCCTAGTAGGGCCTGCTGACTGAGAACTCGATCGCACCAAGCAGTGCGGACTTGACGTTGCCATCTGGGAAGATCGCGAGCGCATCGCGTGCGATGGCGCCGTAATGGCGCGCCCGCTCCATCGTATCGGCCAGCGCATTGTGCTTAGCGATAAGGCTGATTGCGGTCTGAAGATCCGCATCGCCGACATCGCCCTGCTTGAGCGTCCGTTCCCAAAACGTGCGCTCCTCGGCGCTGCCGCGCCGGTAGCTGAGAACGACCGGCAACGTGATTTTGCCGTCGCGGAAATCGTCACCGACGCTTTTGCCAAGTTCCGATTGCTCGCCGGAATAGTCGAGCGCGTCGTCCACGAGCTGAAAGGCGACGCCCAGATTGCGTCCGAAGGAGCGGAGCGCCGCCGCCTCGGATTTCGGACGGTCGGCAATCACCGCCCCTACCTCGGCTGCGGCGGCGAACAGCGCTGCCGTCTTGGCCTCGATAACGGCCAGATAATCGTCTTCGGTCGTGTCTGTGTTATTGGCCGTAATGAGTTGCATGACTTCGCCCTCGGCAATAACAGCCGCCGCATCGGACAGGATGCGCAAGGCGCCGAGAGAGCCGACATCGACCATCATCTTGAAGGACTGACCGAGCAGATAGTCGCCAACGAGCACGCTCGCTTCGTTGCCCCACAATAGTCGCGCGGTGGTCTTCCCGCGTCGCAGGCTGCTCTGATCGACGACATCGTCATGAAGCAGGGTCGCCGTGTGCATAAACTCCACGGCAGCCGCAAGCCATTGATGGCCTTCACCCTCGTAGCCGCACAACTTAGATGCGGCAATGGTAAGCATGGGGCGCAAACGTTTGCCGCCAGAGTCGATCAAATGGCGTGCAAGCTCCGGGATCAAATCGACATTCGAGCGGGCCTTGTCCAGGATGAACTGGTTGACACGAGCCATGTCCTCCTCGACAAGCGCGAAGAGCGGGGAGAGGCTCGCGCTGGTATCACGCGGGTCGGAAAGCTTGACGACGATGCCCACAGGCCGGTCTCCTCTGGTGAAGGGTTAATCTCCTCCGTTTGGGAGGGCTTATAGCACTGTCGGCGGGACGAAATGAAGAACAAGGCGCGAGAGGTGTGTCGGGAGCGGAAGAGGCAATGAAAGAACTGATACGGTCTAACGACCCCGTGCTCATCTCATTCGTAAGCGCTTTGCTCAAGGAAGCCGGTATCGCCTTTACGGTGTTGGACACCAATATGAGTGTCATGGAGGGGTCGATAGGCGTTTTGCCGCAGCGTGTGTTGGTCGATGAAGCATCGGTTAGCAAGGCGCGCGCGCTGCTGACCGAGGCGGGCGTTGGCGATGATCTCGAGCGCGACAATAGGTCCTAAAGGCCCCGATGAGCCGGAAACGACCGCCGATGCATTTCTCGGCGGGCGGATCGAAATCCTGCAATACAAAACGGGACACCGGGGCGGCAGCGACGCCGTGTTCCTTGCCGCAGCCGTGCCCGTGCGGGAGAGCGAAACCGTGCTGGACGCGGGCGCGGGCGCGGGAACGGCAGGCCTATGCCTTCTAGCGCGTGTCCCTTGCATAGATGTGACCGCGGTCGAGATCGACGAGAGTCAATGTCTCCTGGCGCGGAAGAATGCTGAGAGAAATAGCTTTGGCGACCGGTTTCGCGTGATCGAGGCGGACGTTACCGCACCCGGTAAGGCCCTTGGACCAGCAGGGCTCGTTCGCGAAGGCTACGACCAGGTCATGGCCAATCCGCCCTTCTACGGAGCTGGATCGGTTCGCGTCGCGGCGGACGTTGCGCGTGCAAATGCCCATGTGATGCCTGAGGGCGAACTAGAGCGTTGGGTCCGGTTTTTGACAACCATGGCTGGTCCGCGCGCGACCATGACACTGATCCATCGGGCGGAGTATCTTGGTCCTCTCCTCGACGTTCTAAAGGACCGGTTCGGTGCCCTTACCGTCTACCCGCTCTTTCCGAAGCGGGGGGGTCCCGCCTCTCGTGTCATCATCCAGGGCCGGAAAAACAGTCGTGCACACATGCGCCTTCTGCCAGGATTGGTGCTGCATGAGGACGACGGGGCCTACACGGCTCAGGCGGAAGCGGTTTTGCGCAATGGTGCGGCACTGACTTTGGAGCCATCCGGCGCTTAGCGGCGACGAAACGGGAAAGCGAGGGCTGCCGCCATGGGGGTCGGCGGCAGCCCCGCATGCGCCCAGGTCTAGGGAGAAGCCCCGGGCGGGCGATGGTCTGCTAGAGCGGTGAAAGGCTCTAAGCGCAGACCCTCACGTCTTTCCAAACCCATTTGCGATAGGGATTTCCCCGGCGATCCCAGACCTTGATTGGGACTTTGCGCGGTTCGAGCCGGCAATAGGGCCGTCCCCGGTAGTCGAACCAGCTGCCGCCGTAGGAATGGTATCGGCGGGCGCCATGGCGTCCAGGCTTATGCCAATACCCCTTGGCATAAGGCCGTGGGCCGTATTTGTGCTTGTAACCGCCGTGTTCACGATAGGAGCCGTGGCCATGGCCCTTGTGTCCGTATCCACCGTCTGAACCCGCATAAGCGGCTGGTGCTCCGAAAGCCAATACTGTGGCGGCGGCAAGGAGGATCGTTCTCAGCATGTCCTAACCTCTGTTCAGGCGCTTGTTGCGCCGTTTCAAGTCCTCGGTCTTGAGAACAGATTTAGAGGTGAGGGGCTGAACTGGGGCTGAGGACGCTATTCATCGGGCATTCAGCCGAGCGGTCACAAGGACAAAACAAAAAGCCGGTCTCGGGTTACGAGACCGGCCTTTTGCCGGAGTGCGATACGGATGGGAGAGCTATCGGTAATACCAACCGCCCTGGGTCCGTTTCCGCCAATAGGGATAATATGCGTAAGGGTAGGCGCCGCAGCCATAACGAGAGCGGCAGCGCTTTGGTTTGTAGTATGCGGCGCGCGGCCTGACATAGCCGTAGCGATCTGTGTGGGTGAAGCGTCGGCCGCAATAGCCGCGGCTGTAATAGCCATCGCGCCAGACCTTGCGGCACCAGCCCGCCTCGGCAGACTGCGGCGCCATCGACACGCCCAAGAATGCGACAGCCACCGCCAAGCCCGTCAGGATCGCAATCTTCTTCACTAGAGTTTTCTCCGAGGACTGTCGTCTGATTGAATCCAGCTGACTGTAGCGAAACGCGAGCCTGCAATACACGAATTGTATACCATCCAAACGCCTCCGGATCATTTCTGTTCGAGAATTCTGCTTAACGGACGAGGTTAATCGGGCGGTGCCGACGCCTGCCCAGGTCTGGCCTTTATTGATGCCGATCTACTGTCGGTGTCTTGATCTGAATACACCTGGCGGTACGGTGCGCTTATGAGCGAAAACGGAATAATGAAATTTATGAAATCAGTGCTTCCGGCGAGCTGGACCAAGTCCCGCCCGCTTGTGCCCGTCTTGCGTTTTAGCGGCCCCATTGGCATCAGCTCACCGTTCAAACAGGAGCTTTCCTTGCCCACGGTTGCGGGAGCCATCGACAAGGCTTTCGGGATGCGTGGTGCCAAGGCCATCGCCATCCAGATCAATTCGCCGGGTGGCGCGGCGGTACAGTCCACACTCATTCACAAACGCATTCGCGCCCTCGCGAAAGAGAAGGACCTCAAGGTCTATACGTTCTGCGAGGATGTCGCAGCCTCAGGCGGTTACATGCTGTCGCTGGCCGGCGATGAGATCTACGCGGACCAGAGCTCGATCGTAGGCTCGATTGGCGTCATAGCGGCTGGATTCGGCTTCCCAGGTCTCATGGAAAAGATCGGCGTGGAGCGCCGCGTCTACACTGCAGGCAAAAGCAAAGATACGCTCGATCCGTTTCTTCCTGAGAAGCCTGCAGATGTGGAGCGCATCAAGGCCATCCAGCTCGACGTGCATGAAGCCTTTATCGACATGGTGAAGTCGCGGCGGGGTGACAAGCTGACGAAGCCTGACGACGAGCTATTCACCGGTGCATTCTGGTCCGGCAAGGTGGCGGTGGAGTACGGCCTTATCGACGGCTTGTCAGATTTGCGCACGAAGATGCGGGAAGTCTTCGGAGAAGACGTACGCTTCAAACTCGTTTCTTCTGGCGGTGGCTTGCTCCGGCGTAGCAAGAAGTCGGTCTCGGCGGACACGCGTGGATTTGATCTTGGCACATGGCCACAAGGCTTCGCCGCGGACGTGATATCGGCAATAGAGGCGCGGGCTCTCTGGTCGCGCTTCGGACTGTAGAACGATGCCTCAGGTTCTTCTCTTGGCTGCGATTGGCGCGGGGCTCCTCCTGGTCCGGCGCTACCTGAAAAGGGAGCAAGAGCGTGTCCGGGCCGAATTGCGCAAAGCGGAGGAGGCCATGGAGCGCCGCGATATCGAAAGCGCCGTGCCTCTAGAGGAAGACCCCGCCACGGGGGTTTACCGGCCGAAGGAGCCGCGTTAGGCCGCAGCGCTTGTCCGAACGTGCCGCGGATGCCGTTCTATGGCTTCCATTGTCGGTCGCAACGCAATAGCGTGCGGCGGCAATCCTGCCCCGCTTCAAATCGAACATGCCCAAACCAGCAAATTCAGCCGCGAAAGCCCACCCACCGTCGTTCCAGGACCTCATATTGAGGCTCCAGCGTTTTTGGGCCGACCAGGGCTGCGTCATCCTTCAGCCCTACGACATGGAGATTGGAGCGGGCACGTTTCATCCAGCCACGACGCTCCGCTCACTGGGTCCCAGGCCCTGGCGCGCGGCCTATGTGCAGCCCTCGCGGCGCCCCAAGGACGGCCGTTATGGAGAGAACCCAAACCGGCTTCAGCACTACTACCAATTCCAAGTCATTCTGAAGCCGTCTCCGCCGGACATTCAGGATCTGTATCTTGAGAGTCTCTACGCCATCGGCATCGACCCGAAGAATCACGATATCCGTTTCGTGGAGGACGATTGGGAAAGCCCGACGCTCGGCGCGTGGGGCCTTGGCTGGGAAGTCTGGTGCGACGGCATGGAGGTGTCGCAGTTCACGTATTTCCAGCAGGTCGGCGGGTTTGACTGTAACCCGGTATCCGGCGAACTCACTTATGGGCTAGAGCGCCTCGCCATGTATGTGCAGGGCGTCGACAATGTCTACGACCTGAACTTCAACGGCGGCGAAGGCGAGGACAAAGTCACTTATGGTGATATTTTCCTGCAGGCCGAACAGGAATACTCCAGGCACAATTTCGAGCATGCGGATACGGCGAAGCTCTTCGCACACTTCCGCGACGCAGAAGACGAGTGCAAGGCACTGTTGGAAGCTGGAGAGAACGGCGAGCACCATTTGATGGTGCTTCCGGCCTACGATCAGGCCATCAAAGCGTCTCACATTTTCAACCTGCTGGATGCACGCGGCGTCATTTCGGTCACCGAGCGTCAGGCCTATATCCTGCGCGTACGCGATCTGGCCAAAGCGTGCTGTGCGGCCTGGCTGAAGACCGAAGCTGGCGGGGCCGCCGCCGAGGTCCGAGGAGCAAGCCGTGGCTGAGCTCCTACTTGAATTCTTCTCCGAGGAAATTCCGGCGCGCATGCAGCCCCGTGCGCGGGAGGACCTGGCGCGTTTGCTGGGCGACAAGCTCAAAGCTGCCGGTCTCGACTTCGAAGAGATCAAAACCTATGCAACGCCACGACGTATCACGGCTGTGGTCGAGGGTCTGCCTCAGCGCTCGCCCGATGTGAAAGACGAGCGCAAGGGCCCGCGCGTCGGCGCGCCCGACAAAGCCATCCAGGGCTTCCTGAAATCGGCGGGACTTGGTTCGGTAGATGAAGCGCAGACCCGCGAGGAAAAGAAGGGCAGCTACTACGTGGCTGTCATCGAGAAGACGGGGCGCCCCTCCGCCGACGTCATCGCCGAGATCGTGCCGGAAATCGTGAAGACGTTTCCCTGGCCTAAGTCCATGCGCTGGGGCGCCGGCAAGCTCCGCTGGGTGCGGCCGTTGCATTCGATCCTGTGTCTCTTCGGCGGCAAGGTTGTTGACTTCGAAATCGACGGCATAAAGAGCGGCGAACACACACGCGGTCATCGTTTCATGGCGCCGAAGGAATTCGCGGTGACGGACTTCGCAGATTACGAGGCGAAGCTGCGCAAGGCCTATGTCATTCTCGATAGCGATCTGCGCGCAGCCAAGATCCTGGACGCGGCAAAGGCGTGTGCTGATGAGCACGGCTACGCACTTGTGGAGGATGCTGGCCTGCTGCAGGAGAATGCCGGGCTCAACGAGTGGCCCGTGCCGCTGCTTGGTAGCTTCGATGAAGACTTCTTGCATGTGCCTCCGGAAGTGCTCGCGACTTTCATGAAGGCGCACCAAAAGTGCTTCGCGGTGTCGAAAGGCGACGAGCTCGCGAACCGCTTTGTGCTGGTGGCCAATCTGGAAGCCGAGGACGGCGGAACCTCAATCACCCAAGGCAATGAGCGTGTGATCGCCGCACGCCTCGCGGACGCCAAGTTCTTTTTCGCGTCGGACCTGAAGGTCTCGCTCGAGGCGCGCGTACCGCAGCTCAAGGACATCACGTTTCACGAGAAGCTTGGCACGCAGTATGAGCGAGTCCAGCGCATCTTCCATCTGGCGCGGGAACTCGCGCCGATTGTTGGCGCCGATCCGGATGACGCGGAGCGTGCCGGCATTCTCGCGAAGGCAGACCTCGTGAGTGACATGGTCGGCGAGTTCCCGGAGCTGCAAGGCATCATGGGCCGCTACTACGCGATCGATCAGGGTGAGCGCCCGGCCGTCGCCAACGCCATCGCGGATCATTACAAGCCCGTTGGACCGACGGATGAAGTCCCGACAGAACCCGTGTCCATTGCCGTGGCGCTCGCCGACAAGCTCGACACGCTCGTCGGCTTCTGGGCCATCGATGAAAAGCCGACGGGGTCAAAAGATCCGTATGCGTTGCGCCGCGCGGCACTGGGCGTCATCCGGATTGTTCTGGAGAACAATCTTCGATTGCCGTTGATTCATCAGTTTGAGTGCCAATCAGCGAACATCGATGAAAACCGCAAAGATATGACTGCTGTCACCTCCAAGTCGGAGCAATTGAATGACCGCAGGGTTCGTACGTCGAGTTTGGAGCTTGTGTTGTTTTTCGCGGATCGCCTGAAAGTCTATCTACGCGACCAAGGCGCGCGGCATGATTTGGTGGATGCGGTATTCGCTCTCGGTGGCGACGACCTCTTGATGATCGTGCGGCGTGTCGAGGCGCTGGGCCGTTTCCTCGAGACAGACGACGGCGCGAACCTGCTGGCGGGCACCAAGCGCGCGGCAAACATTCTTCGCATCGAAGAAAAGAAAGACAAAAAGGCCTACGACGACGCGCCCGATCCTGCGCTGCTCGAAGCACCGGAGGAGAAGGCGCTGGCCAAAGCCGTGGACGAAGTTGACACAGCCGCCGCGAAAGCAATCGAGGATGAAAATTTCGAGGCGGCTATGTCCGCTATGGCCAAGTTGCGCGCGCCCGTCGATGCGTTCTTTGATGCGGTCACGGTGAATGCGGACAATCCGAACTTGCGCGAAAACCGTCTCCGCTTGCTCAATCGTATCCGCAGCACGACCAAGACGGTCGCCGACTTCTCCAAGATCGCGGGCTAAGCCATGCGGCCTTACATCAGTATGATCACGCTTGGGGTCGCCGACATTGCCGCAGCGACTGCCTTCTATGAGCGTTTGGGTTTCATCCGCTCCAGCGAAAGCCAAGAAGCCGTCACGTTCATGCAGGCTGGCTCGGTCGTACTTGGCCTGTTCGGCCGTGAGGCGCTGAAGGACGACGCCCAGGCAGACGCGATATGGACTGGGAACGGTGGCACCGCTGTCGCCATGAATTGTGCCGACGAAGCGGCGGTCGATACAATGATGGATGTGGCCAAGGCAGCCGGCGCGCAGATTCTGAAGCCGCCGCAAAAGGTCTTCTGGGGTGGATATAGCGGTTACTTCGCCGATCCGGACGGTCATGCCTGGGAGGTTGCGCACAATCCCTTTTGGCAGCTCGAAGAGGGCGGCCAGGTGAAGCTCCCGGCGTGAGCGATCCCGAGCACATCTTCGTCTATGGAACCCTGCGCCACGGCAGCAACCATCCCATGGCGCGGCGCCTGACCGCGCAAGCGCGTCACATCGGCCAGGCCCGGACGCCCGGAAGGCTCTACGACATGGGCTGGTACCCGGCCGCGATGTTCGATGCCGAATCGGCGACCCGGATCATCGGAGACGTGTTCGCACTTCCACCTGGCGGACGGCTGCTCGCCGAGATCGACGCTTATGAGGAAGGCGACCCCAACTATGAGCGAATTCGCCTCGACGTGACGATCATTGGCGGCGGCAAACTGCATGTCTGGACTTATGGGGTGCATACGCCACCGAACAACCGAGTCATCCCGGGGGGCGACTTTCTCGTCCATTGGAATGCAAAGCGCCGGCGGCCCAAGTATCCGTAGGCCCTAGAGGGCGCTAGGATCCGTTGCGGACCAGATGTGACGGCGCGGCTGCTCCCTTTTGCCCGTTTGTGCGCGGCAGGCTGCCCGCGCTACAAGGACAGTCGGGGTTGGACAATCCATCACACGCAAGAGGAGACGGTGCCGGGATGGCGGAGCAGGCGCCCAAATGGGTGTACACATTCGGCGGGGGCAGCGCCGACGGTTCCGCCGCGGACACGGACCGCCTCGGGGGCAAAGGCGCGCATCTTGCGGAGATGTCGCGTATCGGCCTGCCCGTGCCCGCCGGCTTCACGATCTCCACGGATGTATGCGCTGCCTATTACGAGAATGGCCGGAAGCTCCCGGACGAGCTGAAACCCATGGTCGATGCCGCGCTCGAACAAATGGCAGAAATTACGGGCGCCCAGTTCGGCGATGTTGAGCATCCGCTGCTCGTGTCGGTTCGCTCCGGTTCGCGGGAATCCATGCCGGGCATGATGGATACGGTTCTCAATCTCGGTTTGAACGACGAAACCGTTGAAGGTCTCGCGCGCCGCACAGGCGACCGCCGCTTTGCCTACGATACGTATCGGCGCTTCATTCAAATGTATGCGGATGTGGTGCTTGGCCTCGATCACGGACTATTCGAGGACATCCTCGAGAACTACAAAGCCTTGAAAGGGTTCGAACTCGACCCCGAATTGCAGGCGGAAGACTGGATCGAGATCGTCGCGCGCTACAAGGGCCTCGTCGAAAAAGAACTGCACCTGCACTTCCCACAAAGCCTTGCCGACCAGTTGTGGGGCGCCATCTCCGCCGTCTTTGGTTCCTGGCAAAACGCGCGAGCGATTGCCTATCGGCGGATTCACGATATCCCGGACGACTGGGGCACGGCCGTCACAGTTCAAACAATGGTGTTCGGCAACAAGGGTAACAACAGCGCAACAGGTGTCGTCTTCACGCGCAACCCGTCGACAGGCGCGAACGAACTTTTCGGCGAGTTTCTCCTGAACGCCCAAGGCGAGGACGTCGTTGCCGGCCTTCGGACACCTCAGCCGTTGACAAAAAAGTCCGGAACGGCAAATGGAAATGGAAAGTCGTCCCTGGAAGAGTCGATGCCGGAAGTCTTCGATAAGTTGAAGGCCAACTGTGCGCTCTTGGAACGGCACTTTCGCGACGTGCAAGACATCGAGTTCACGGTTGAAGCCGGCGAGCTATTCATGCTGCAGACACGCACCGGCAAGCGTTCCACGCAAGCTGCGCTGAAGATCGCCGTCGATATGGCGCGCGAAGAAATCATCACCAAGGAAGAAGCTGTACTGCGGATTGACCCGGTGCAGCTCGACCAGCTGCTGCATCCGACGCTCGATCCCAGCGCGGCTATGACCGTTCTCGCCAAGGGCTTGCCTGCATCGCCGGGTGCGGCGTCGGGCGAAATCGTCTTCGATGCGGATGAAGCGGTGCATATGAAGAGCCAGGGGCGCACAGTCATCCTTGCGCGCATCGAGACCTCTCCGGAAGACGTACAAGGCATGCATGCCGCAGCGGGGATCCTCACCACACGTGGGGGTATGACCAGCCATGCCGCTGTCGTCGCGCGTGGCATGGGCCGGCCCTGCGTCGCCGGCGCCGCCTCAGCCCATATCGATTTGGAACGCGAGACTCTGGAAGCCGGCGGAGTGGTTCTGAACAAGGGGGATATCATCACGATCGACGGGTCGTCGGGCAAAATCATCAAAGGACGGGTGACCATGCAGCAGCCCGAACTGTCGCCCGACTTTGCGACGCTCATGGCGTGGGCTGACGATATGCGGCGCATGGATGTGCGGGCGAATGCCGACACCCCGGCCGATGCACGGCACGCGCGGGACTTCGGCGCCGAAGGGATCGGCCTGTGCCGGACAGAGCACATGTTTTTCCAGGACAACCGCATCGTCGCCATGCGCGAGATGATTCTGGCGGAGACGAAAGAAGCGCGACGCGCCGCACTCGCCGAACTTTTGCCCGCGCAGCGTCGGGACTTTGTCGCGCTCTTTGAGATCATGGCGGGCCTGCCCGTTACGATCCGCCTATTCGACCCGCCGCTCCACGAGTTCCTGCCCAATGAGGAGGATGCAATCGCCGAGGTGGCGGAAGCCATGGGCGTGGACCTCGCACATCTCAAACGCCGCATTGGCGTCCTCAGCGAGTTCAATCCCATGCTCGGCCAGCGCGGGGCGCGGCTGCTCGTCACCTATCCGGAGATTGTGGACATGCAGGCGCGGGCGATCTTCGAGGCGGCCATAGAGGCGGGCAAGGAACTGCACGATCGCGTCCGTCCCGAGATCATGGTGCCACTCATCGCGACCAAGCGCGAACTGGACATCATCAAGGAGCGCATTGGGGAGACGGCCCGCGCGGTTGAGAAAGAACGCGAGACAAGCGTGGCGTTTCAGGTCGGATCCATGGTGGAGTTGCCCCGAGCCTGTCTCGTGGCTGGCGAGATCGCGGAGGCGGCAGAATTTTTCTCTTTTGGAACCAACGACCTAACACAGACCACGTTCGGGCTCAGTCGGGACGACGCGGGTCGATTCCTAGGAGAATACGCAGACAAGGGGATCATTAACCACGATCCATTTATGACGCTCGACCCCGCGGTCGGAGAACTCATGGAAATGGGCGTGGAGCGTGGTCGCGCGGCTCGTTCCGAACTCAAGATCGGTATTTGTGGAGAACACGGCGGCGACCCGGAAACCATTGGTTTTTGCGAGAAAATCGGGCTGAACTACGTCTCTTGCTCGCCCTATCGGGTGCCCGTCGCACGGCTTGCTGCAGCCCAAGCAACCCTGAAAAAGTCAGTGGTAACGGATCGTTAGCTAGTCTGCACCGAAAGTGTTGGGCGTTGCCGATATGCACAGATTGATCTAGAATAATCAGTGCTTGTTAAGGCACACAACGGGGTTCCGGGCTTGAACCGGCAGGGGGGGGCTTTTCGCTGACAATTCGTCAGCCGACTTCCAGCCAGCAGCTTGGAAAATTTTTGGGGACACCCGTGGGAACGTGTGGTTCGTCCATACGTTTGAACGGGGTATGAAGTTTCGGAGGCTGTCCAGGGGGATGCTCGCCAAGGCGGGCAACTGGGTGGCCACCGTACGGGGACGTGGAGGGAAAATGGGCCGACGCTCGTTTCGTCGGATGTGGTACGCCGCTGCTGCGCTCGTATCGCTCCCGTGCATCGGTGTGGGTTACGCGGCTGCATACGGCAGCCTGTTTGGCACCGAGGTTGAGCTTTACCTGCCTGCGCCCGGTACTATTTCCAATGCTGTTCGGACCGAAAACGACGCCGCTCCTCGCGAGGTCTCGACCGCGGCATCACGTCTTTTCTACGAAGACGGCAAGGGTCCTCGCGCCGACCGTTTTGCGCTTTCCGCCTCGCGGCCTGCCCAGGCCTCGGTCATGGCGAGCCTAGTGAAGCTGCCGCGCATCCCCGGCTTTTCGACGGAGTACCGCAGCAAGAAGGCCGAGAGCGAACAAGGAAGCCTGCTCAAACGCGTCTCCGTCTCTCCGTCCGCGCAGAACAATATAGGAGAGGCTGTCCTGCCCACCGCCGGTTATGCCGCGCTCTTCGATGCTGATTACGAGATTGATGGCTTCCGTCCCGACCCATATGACATCGCCTACCGGCCCTCGAAGGAGGCGCTGAAGTTCCGTTACAAAGGCGAGACACAGGCCGAGTTCGAGGAGCGTGAGCGCCACTGCCTGGCGACAGCCATTTATTTCGAAGCGCGAGGAGAGCCGCTCAAGGGACAGATCGCTGTCTCGCAGGTGATCTTGAACCGTGTGCGTAGTCCGAAATTCCCGCAGACGATTTGCGGTGTGGTCTATCAAGGGCAGCACCGGAAGGGCTGCCAGTTCTCATTCACATGTGACGGTCATTCCGACAATCCGCGCGACAAAGGCCAATGGGCGCACTCTCAAAAACTCGCCAAGAGTTTCATGGCCGGCGAACACTGGCTGCCAGAAGTTGGCTACTCGACGTTCTACCATGCCGACTATGTGCGTCCGCGCTGGTCATACCGCATGAATAGGATCGACAAGATCGGCCGCCACATCTTTTACAAGAAGCGCGGTGAGCAGCCTTACATGGTCGAAGCGGCCCTTGATGGCGAGTCCGATGCAGAGCCAGGTGTAGATGGCACAAGCGACTTACCTACGACGTCGCTTGCCTGGGCGGTCCAAGCCGTCAGCGACTCCGTCGATGCTGTCACTGGGTCGAGCCCGGAGACTCCCACTCCAATGATGAGTCTAGGTTACGCGGCGAGTGAGTAAGAGCGCCGACTGAGATCAGGTCGATGCCTGTTTGCGCGATGCCTGCTACAGTCTTCAATGTCACGCCGCCTGAGGCCTCCGTCAGGACTTTCCCATCCGCGATTGCCACAGCCTTTTTCAGCGTTGAGATGTCCATGTTGTCGAGTAGGACCGCGTCGATAGGGTAGTTCAGCACCTCGCGCAGCTGATCGAGCGTGTCGACTTCAACCTCAATCTTGACCATATGACCGGCGTGCGCGCGTATGCGCGACAGCGCCGCCGCGATCCCGCCTGCCGCGGCGATGTGGTTGTCCTTGACCAGAACCGCGTCATAGAGACCGAAACGATGGTTTAGACCGCCGCCGCAGCGCACGGCGTATTTTTCCAATCCACGTAGACCAGGTGTCGTCTTGCGCGTGCACGCGATCTTCGCGCCCGTACCATCCACCGCCGCGACATAGGTGGCTGTGAGGGTCGCGATGCCACACAGACGGCCGAGAAAGTTCAAGGCTGTCCGTTCGCCCGTGAGCAGTGCCCGCGTCCTACCTTCGATCCTCGCAATGGCCGTTCCAGCCTCAGCCGTCATGCCGTCATCCACCAAGCGCTCAAAGATCGCATCCGGGTCGAGTGCGGCGAATGCCGTCTCTGCGACATCAAGCCCTGCTATGCGCGCGGGTTCGCGGACCACAATAGCCGCGGCTCCGTGCGCATCCGCCGGTATGATGGGATCGGTGGTGATGTCGCCGGCGAGACCGAGATCCTCTTCGAGCGCGAGCCGCACCGCGTCCTCTACGAGGTTTCGCGGCAGTGGCGCAATCTGTGCACGGGTATTCATGAGATGCCCCTCGGCATAGAAAGCCTGTTGGCTCGGACGTGAACCTAGCTCTGGCTGATGACGCGCAGCCGTGGCGGGCTGGCAATGCCTGCGGCCTCGCGCGCGATCGCATCTGCCCGCTTGAGGCTTGTTATGCTGCGACGAGCCTGGCTGGCATCGGTTCCCGGGTAGTCGCTACGGAAGTTCGCGCCGCGGCTTTCCGTGCGCTCGTAAGCCGCCGCCGCGATAAGCTTGGCCGTCAGGAGCATGTTCGTGAGTTCTGTGTCTCCATCGCTTTCGCGCTCAAGGGCGATGATTGTCCCGAGGGTCTCCGAGAGCCCCTCTGCGTCGCGAACGACGCCGACATTGGCAGACATAGTTTCGCGCAGCATCTGCTCAGCCGCAGCGTGGCGGGCGTTTGGAGTACCATCGCGCGCGGACTCATGAAGGTTCACGGTTGGAAGCGGGGGCAGGGCGGCGGAGATGTCTTCGGCGACGCGAGCTCCGAATACGACGGCCTCCAACAGCGAGTTCGAGGCGAGCCGGTTGGCGCCGTGTGCTCCAGTGGATGCGACCTCGCCGCAGGCCCATAGACCATCGACCGTGCTGCGTCCCTTTACGTCCACCAACGCGCCACCCATGTGGTAGTGCGCGGCCGGTGCGACAGGAATAGGCTCCTGTGCCGGATCGATGCCGGCCGAACGGCAAGTCGAGACAACCGTCGGAAACTTCTCCGCGATCCCAGGACCCAACACGCGGCAATCGAGAAACGCACCGCGACCATTGACGACCTCGCGATGGACGGCGCGTGCCACGACATCTCGCGGCCCGAGCTCGGCATCTTCGTGTATCGCGCGCATGAACCGGTCGCCCTTGCGGTTGATAAGCAAAGCGCCTGCGCCACGAAGGGCCTCGGTGGCGAGTGGGGCCGGATCGCGGCCAATATCAATTGCGGTTGGGTGAAACTGCACGAACTCGGCATCTGCGATCACGGCGCCCGCACGGGCGGCTATGGCAACACCGTCGCCGCGCGCCTCGACCGGGTTTGTGGTGACCGAATAGAGGTGCCCCGCACCACCAGTTGCCAACACGACCGCGCGCGTTGGCAAAATAAAGCTCTCCTTATGCGAGTCCTCGGACGTCGGCGCGAGAACGAGACCTTGCACTCGCCCTTTTCGAACGAACAGATCGCGCGCAACAGTGCCTTCGAGTACGGAGATCGAGGGTGTCTGGCGGACCGCAGCGATGATGGCGTTCATAATGGAACGGCCCGCGGTATCTCCCTTGACGTGGAGGATGCGACTGGTGCGATGCGCGGCCTCATGGCCGAAGGTCAGCTTGCCTTCAAGGTCCTTGTCGAACGGCACCCCATAGCGCAGCAAGTCCTCTATGCGCGCTCTGGCCTCGCCCGCCATCAATAGAGCGACAGCTTCGTCGACAAGGCCCGCGCCAGCACGCACCGTATCGGCGGCATGGTCCTCGGGCGTATCGCCTTCGGACAGTGCAGCCGCGACGCCGGCCTGCGCCCAGACGCTGGACGCGCCTTCGCCGATCGGCGCTGGCGAAATCACGGTGACTTTCAGCGGCGAAAGCTTGAGCGCCGTAAAGAGGCCCGCAAGCCCAGCACCGACGACCACTACGCCGTCAGCGGCGTTCTCCAGCACAACGCATGGACTGCTGGTATTCATCGCTGTCCTCTCAACAGTTGTCTGAGGCGTCGCTAGTGGTTGAGGTTGATCATCCGCTCGACGGCGGCACGGGCTGGTTCGACCACGGCTGGATCGACGACGACCTCTTCCTTCATGAAGATCAGGCTGTCGAGAATCTTCGGCAGCGTGATGCGCTTCATATGTGGACACAGATTGCAGGGCCGCACGAACTCGGTGTTCGGTGCTTCGACGGCAACGTTGTCGCTCATCGAACACTCTGTCACGAGCAGTACCTTGGTGGGCTGATTGTCCTCGACCCATTTGATCATGCCGGAAGTCGAGCCCGTAAAGTCGGACGCCTCGATCACATCGGGCGGACACTCAGGGTGCGCGATGATCTTCACGCCTGGGTCACTCTCGCGATACGCATTGAGCTCCTCGGCGGTGAAGCGTTCATGGACTTCGCAGTGGCCCTTCCAGGTGATGATCTCTACATCTGTCTGGGTCTGCACCCATTTCGCGAGAAACTCGTCCGGAATCATGATCACGCGCTTGAGGCCGAGAGACTCGACGACACGGACGGCGTTGGACGATGTGCAGCAGATATCAGACTCGGCCTTCACGTCAGCCGACGTGTTGACATAAGTCACAACGGGCACACCGGGATAGGCTTCACGCAATGCGCGCACGTCCTCGCCCGTAATCGACTCCGCCAGCGAACAGCCTGCGCGGCTATCCGGGATGAGGACGGTCTTGTCGGGATTGAGTAGCTTCGACGTCTCTGCCATGAAGTGGACGCCGCTCTGCACGATCACGCTGGCATCTGCCTTGGCCGCCTCACGCGCGAGCTGCAAAGAGTCGCCCACCACGTCAGCCACGCAGTTGTAGATCTCCGGTGTCATGTAGTTGTGCGCCAAAATGACCGCATTGCGGACCTGCTTCAGGTCGTTGATCGCCTTCACGTAAGGCGCGAACCGGGGCCATTCGACAGGAGGGACCACGCGCGCAACGCGCTCATACAGATGCGCGGTCTCGCGAGCGACCTCCGGCGTGTAGGAGAGGTCGGGAATGAGCGATGGCGGCAGGGCAGCCTGCGCTTTGGCTTCCCATTCCTGGCTCCCAACTTGAACGGATTCCATCGGTATAGGCCTCCTCTTAATATACTCAACATGAGTATATATAGGGTGTAAAAAGGTCCGGCTCAAGGCCGGCGCGTCTCCTCTTGCGCGTGCACCACGCTATTCTCATCATGAGTATAGCAAATTATCCTTATTCTTCAAGGCGTCGCTGCTTTGCACAACTTTCGTGCGGTCGATCAACAGGTTACGGCGAGCCTCGTGTTGCAGTCCCAGATGAAAGAAAAAGCAATCCAAACAGTTGTGGTTGGCATGAAGGGGCAACCCGGATTACCCTGAGGACCATTAGCGGGGTTTGTAGGATGCGTAAGATTGCAATCGCGATCCTGTCACAGAGAGGGTGCGCCGCCCTTGTGACCCTGCTCGGCCTTTTGACGATTTCTCATCCGCACGCGTCCTTTGCTGACGACAGCGTCACGCTCGAGATTCCCGACCATCCCGGCACCGGGACTGTCGAGATGCCTATAGAGGCCCAGGAAGCGCCTGAACCCCCCTCGCAAGAACTCATGATCGCAGACGCGATCAAGGTGCAGCTGAACAAGGCCAGTCTGGCGGAAGGACAAAACGCTGATGATGTTGCGGCGCTCACGGAGTTTTATCGGACGCGAACAGGCCCCGCCCTTTGGCTGACCACCACGGGCTTTTCCGAGCGCGGACAGGCTCTCTTGGAAACAATCGCCGGAGCAGACGATTGGGGGCTCGACCCCACAGCATTCCCAGTGCCCCCGAAGGAATACAAGCCGGGCTCGGAAGAGGACCAGGCCACCACGGAACTGGCGATAAGCCTTGCCGCGTTGAGATATGCGCGAGCAGCTCGCGGGGGACTGACGGAGCCGAAGAGCATCAATCAGATTTACGGCCACACGCCAACGATCCGTCCACCGGCCGACGTCCTTAGTGAACTCTCGACATCCACTTCACCGGACGGGGTGCTCGAAGGTCTTCACCCAAAGCACGACCAATTTGCCCGGCTGCGGAAAGCGCTCAAGAGTGCCAAGTCTGAGAACGAGGATCTTCTATTGCGCCGGAATATGGACCGCTGGCGCTGGATGCCCGAGGAACTTGGCGCTTCCTATGTTTGGCTGAACATCCCCGAGTTCATGGTGCATGCGGTTGAGGACGGCAAGACTGTCCAATCCGAGAAGGCCATCGTTGGCGCGACGGGATCGCCGACGCCTGTGCTCTCGGCGGACATGTCGGAAATTGTCTTCAATCCGGAACGTATCGTTCCGTCCGCGGTGATCCGCCGAGACGTGCTGCCAAAGCTTCGCGGTAGCGGATCGTTCTTCGGCGGGACGGGCAGAACGGCCATCTTGGACCAATACGGCATCACGGTGAAACGTGGGGGCAGAACGGTCGACCCCAAGACCATCGACTGGAAGACAACCAACCTGTCTGGGCTGACATTTGTTCAGAAGCCTGGCCGCACCAACATCATGGGCAAAGTGCAGTTTCTTTACCCGAACGACCAGAAGGTCTTCATGCGGGACACGACATTGCGCGGCAAGTTCGCGCGCGATATACGCGCCGATGGGGCTAAGGAACCGCGTATCGAGAATGCCGATAAGCTGGCCGCGCGAATCTTGGCCGCGACCAATGATGCAAACAGCGCGACCGTCCGTCAGCAGATCGCCGGCGGCAAGACAAGCCGAGTCAAGCTGAATAAGCCAATGCCCGTGCATATGACCTACTTCACAGCCATAGTCGGCGACGACGGCTCAGTGAAGACATTTGGTGATGTCTACAAGCTGGACGATCTCCCAGCGGCAGCGCCGTCTACTGATGGCGCGTCCGACGCGCCACGAGAGCCGATTAACGGCAATCTCGCGACGACGAGCCCCTAAGGGCGGTCAGTGGATCCGTCACTTTGAGCACCGGCATCTGCCGTATCCTCGCCAATCTCGCTCAGAGCTTCGGGGTCAAGCTGCCGCATCAGCAGGTAGATTAGGAAACAGGCAAGCAGTAGCGCACCCGCGATGGCCGGCGCACGCCAATCCCCGGTCGCGACGCGTACGACAATCAGTCCAAGACACACCAAGAAGCCTAGCGCGGGAATAATGCGCGGAACCTCAAACCGACCTGGCGGCTCGCCTTCGCGTCCTTTCAGAATGAACAGTGCACCATTGACGACCGCGAATACGGTAAGCAGCAACAGTACCGTCGCGGCGGCCAGCTCGGCGATTGAGCCCATCAAGGCCAACGGGACCAGGATCAAGAACAAGACGAGGATCGCAATATACGGCGTGCGGCGGGTACGATGAACCTTGCCAAGATGGTCGGGCAAGAGGTTCTGCCGTGCCATGCCGTAAAGCAGGCGAGAGGCTGTGACGTAATTCACAAGACCTGTATTGGCGACGGCGAATATGGTGATGCCCGTGAATAGGACGGGCGGCACAATCGGTGCGGCGCGCGCCATGATTTCAGTGATCGGTCCTGGCGCGGCAGCGAGCTCGTCCCAGGGAACCACCGATACAGCCGTAATCGCCACGGCCACGTAGACAACCGCCGCGATCAACATGGCCGAGATCAGCCCAATGGGTATGGTCCTCTCCGGCTCACGCACCTCCTCGGCGACGTTGTACATGTCTTCAAAACCGATAAAGGCAAAGAACGCGAGCACCGCGCCCTGAATAACGATCAAGAAGGTCAAGTCGCCGTCCGCGAGAGGCGGGGTCTCGAAATAGTCGACCGAGCCCCAATAAGGCACGCCGACCGCTACCACCAGGAGAAGGCCTGCGACCGACACGACGGTGCACAAGACGTTCACCCACATCGCTTCTTGGATGCCGCGAAAGATAATCACGGTAGTCGCAAACAGGTAACACAACGCGATCGCAGCGACGGGCAAGCCCTCGAGACCAAATAGCTCGAGAAAATTCGCGCCAAAAACGCGCGACTGTGTCGCGATCGACGTGAGTCCGGAGCAGACGAGAGCCAGTCCGACCATGAAGCTCAAAAGCGGGAAACCATAGGCTCGTTGCGCCACATAGACGGCGCCTGCGGCGCGTGGATAACGAGACCCGAGAGATGCGTAGGACAAGGCCGTCAGCAAAGCGGCGACGAGAGCGACGAGGAAGGCGAGCCAAACGGCGTTGCCCACTTCACCGGCAGCCTTTCCGATGAGGCCGTATAGGCCCGCGCCGAGCATGCTGCCGAGCCCGTACAGCGTTATCTGAAATGGCCCTACGGACCTGCGAAGGGTCGCTTCGCCATTTTGCTTCGTTGAATGATCGCCGCCCGCCATGGCTCGTTCAGTAGCACGGGGAGGTGACAACGCATACGGCTGGTTGCGGCCGCGTCAGCAACATAATGCGACGGGCACCGAATACACTGAAGCGTTTCGGTCAGCTCTTGAGGCGATAGCCAGTCTTGAAGACCCACCAAACGGCCGTGAGACACAACGCGAGAAACAATCCGATCATCGCAAGGCTCAGCTGCACACTGACATCCGAGGTGCTGTAGAAGCTCCAGCGGAATGCACTGACGAGGTAGACGACGGGGTTGAGCAGGGAGACCTTTTGCCAAATCTCTGGCAGGATATCGAGCGAATAGAATGTCCCGCCAAGGAACGTCAGTGGTGTGATGATTAGCAACGGCACGAGCTGAAGTTGCTCGAAGCTCTCCGCCCAAAGGCCCAAAACGAACCCCAGTAGGCTGAACGTGATGGCGGTGAGCACAAGGAAAAACAACATCCAGGCGGGGTGGTCGATCCTAAGGTCCACGAACAGGGTCGCGGTCGCGAGGATTATGAGCGCGAGGATGGTCGACTTTGTTGCAGCCGCACCCACATAGCCGGCGACGATTTCGAACGACGACAACGGCGCCGAGAGCTGTTCGTAAATGGTCCCGGTAAAGCGCGGGAAATAGATGCCGAACGACGCGTTCGCCACGCTTTGGGTCAGGAGGTTGAGCATGATGAGGCCCGGCACGATAAACGCACCATAGGGCACACCGTCGATCTCGGTGATACGGCTGCCGATCGCCGCGCCGAACACCACGAAATAGAGCGAGGTGGCGATAACAGGCGACACTAAGCTCTGAAGTAGCGTGCGGGTCCAGCGCGCCATCTCAAACTTGTAGATCGCGATGATCGCAGGAAGGTTCATTGATCGCGCCTCACCAGATCGACGAAGATCTCCTCGAGCGAGCTTTGTGTTGTGTCGAGGTCTTTGAAGCGAATGTCCGCCTCCGCCAAGTCCGTCAGAAGATGCGTGATGCCCGTCCGCTCACCATGGCTATCGTATGTGTAAATCAGCTCGTGCCCGCCTTTTGCGATGATGAGGTGATGCTGCTCCAACGAAGCTGGGATGGTGTCGATGGGGTCATGTAACTCCAGCGTTAGCTGCTTCTGGCCGAGCTTGTGCATAAGCTCACGCTTATCTTCGACAAGGACAAGCTCACCCTTGTTGATCACGCCGATCCTGTCGGCCATGTCCTCCGCCTCTTGGATGTAATGGGTCGTCAAGATGATCGTGACACCTGAGTCGCGAAGTTGTTTCACGAGGCCCCACATCTCATTCCGGAGTTCGACATCCACACCGGCGGTCGGCTCGTCGAGAAACAGAACTTGTGGTTCGTGGGAGAGTGCCTTCGCGATCAGGACACGCCGCTTCATCCCGCCCGAAAGCGTCATGAGCTTCGAGTCTTTCTTGTCCCAAAGCGCAAGGTCTTTGAGGACCTTCTCTATGTGAGCGGGGTTCGGCCATTTTCCGAACAGACCACGGCTATGGGAGACCGTGGCCCAAACGGTCTCGAACATCTCGGCGGTGAGTTCCTGCGGCACCAGGCCGATCATGGACCGCGTCGCGCGGTAGTCCGTGATGATGTCATGCCCGTCAACAGTGACCGCGCCGCTGCTCGGCGTGACAATGCCGCAAATGATGCTAATTAGCGTCGTCTTGCCGGCGCCATTTGGCCCGAGCAACGCAAAAATCTCACCCTTCTCGATTCCGAGATCGATGTTCTTAAGCGCCTGAAAACCGGACTTGTAGGTTTTCGATATGCCTTGGATAGAAATGATCTGCGACATGGTTGGCGGCAATTGTGTGTTGAGGACGGGCCGCGCAAGGGGTTCTACGCACGGCGCGGGTTAGGGTGGTTCAGGGGATGACTCACCCTGTATCGGCTTCCAAGCTATAGCGTTCGACCACGCTAGGCTGGATCACATTTGCATGAAGAGCCAGCAGGATGAGCTTTGCATCAGCACTCGTATCATCGTCGAGCGCCGCGTCAATACGACTCTCGATTTCCCCCGTAAGGAAGTTCCCGTTCGCGGCGGCGAACGACTCATCGCCCACCATGCAATAGGCCAAAAGCTCGGCTGCCGCCTTGCTGGCTTGGTCGCTGGGGTTAGCGCCATCTGTCTCTTCCATCAGGATCCGCATAGCGGCGAGTTTAACGGCTTCGGGTACCAACTTCGGATGAAGATCGAGCGCACGCAGATTCGCATCAAAAATCCGCAAGGCCGGCGAGCGGCCAAAAAGACCCATGAAGCCGAGTGAGAGAGCCGGGATCATTGGCCCTCGGCCGTCAGACGCAGAATTTTCCCAGTGTTCTCGTCGGTAAGGGCGTAGACGGCGCCATCGGGACCCTGGACAACATCGCGTATCCGGACACCGATGGGGATGCGCTCCTCTCCTGTGACGGATTCGCCATCGAGGCTCAGCCGGATGATGCCTTTCGCCGAGAGGCCGGCAACCAACAGATCTCCAGACCAGGCGGGGATTGCTTCGGAGGTCCAGCCTGGGACCGGCTCGGCTGTATAGAAGGTCGCGCCGGACGGCGAGATGACAGGTGTCCAATGGCGAATGGCGTCTTCGAACTCTGGCCGTGTTGGGGGATCAGGAATGCTGGCTCCGCCGTATTCGCTACCCCAATTGACCAAGGGCCAGCCGTAGTTTTTCCCTGCCGCAGGACGATTTAGCTCATCGCCACCTCGGGGACCAAATTCGAGTGTCCAGAGCTTACCGGTTTGAGGATTGATCGAAGCGCTCTGCACATTTCGATGACCCAGGGACCAGATTTCCGGTTGCGCGTCGTTCTGGCCAATGAAGGGATTGTCCTGCGGTACGGAGCCATCTGGATTAATGCGAACGATCTTTCCAACATGGCTGGAAAGGTCCTGGACCAGATCGAGCTGGCGGCGATCTCCAAGCGTTATGAACAGCGTTCCGTCTGGTGCAAATATAAGCCGGCTGCCGAAATGCCCCGAGCCCGTGACCTTTGGCGTTTGCTGAAAGATCACTTTCACATCCTGCAGCGATTCGCCCTCAAGCTTGCCACGGGCAACAGCCGTGCCCGCACCTCCATCACCTGGCTCCGAATAGGAGAGGTAGATCAGATTATTGGTGAGGAAGCCTGGATCGAGCGCGACATCTAGTAGGCCGCCTTGGCCTCTTGCGGCGACCTCGGGCACGCCGGCTATGGGGTCCGAGACGACGCCGTCTGCGCTCACAAGCCGAAGCGTGCCACCCCTTTCGGTCACCAACATGCGGCCATCGGGTAAGAACGCCATGCCCCAGGGCCGCTTCAGCTCATCTGTGACGGTCTCGACCCGTATCGGGCCCGCTTCGGTGTCGATCGTCTTTTGAAGCGCGAGAGCGGGGGCAAGACTAAGGGCCAGTGCGCAGAGCAAGGCCCCAAGTGCCAAGTACAAAACTACTGGGCGGACGCAAACGGAATGAAGCAGTTTCATCGGGGCCAATACTCAAAGGAAATCTAGGGTTTTCACCTCGCAATGTCGCCGTTCCAGAGGCGCCATTCAAGAGGGTCCGCGTCAACCCCGCCCAGCACTTACCCGCAAACCCGGAGCAGGCCGCTCGAGGATCACTTCACGGCGAAAACGATAGAGCTTGGCGGGACGTCCGCCGGTCTCGGTTGAGACATTGCCCGTTGTTTCGACCAGTCCGCCTTTCTCGACCAGTCGCCGGAAGTTCTGCTTATGCAGCAGCGTGCCCGAAATCGCCTCCACGGTTTGCTGAAGATCGTAGAGCGTGAACTCGGGTGGCAGTAGCTCGAATACAACAGGCCGGTACTTCAATTTGCCACGGACGCGGCCCATGGCGGTCGCCAGGATACGTCTGTGATCGAGCGCCATCGGCCGGCCCAGTTCAGGGAGAACGTTCCAGCTGTCCGCCGCTGAACGCCCGTCACGCCGGGCCTCTTCCACCAAGCCTGCTTCGTAGAGCAACTCGTAGCGCTCCAGGACTTTCTCTTCATCCCAGCCACCGCCGATGCCAAAGCCGATCTTCAGGCGCTCTGGCCGGCGCAAAGGGCGCGCACGCTCGCCGGGAGCGGGCGGCCGTTCGGCCCACTCCAAAAGCCGCGGTTCGATCTCCTCAGTGAGGATCGGCGGTTTGCCTTCCCGCCAGTCTTCCCACGGGAAGTAAGCGTACCAAGGAAGCCAGTGGGCGCCGCGCATTTCGTCAGTCGTCCCTCGCGTCAGAGCCAGATAGCCCACCGAAAGTGTGTGAGCGCCTCCCGGCTCTGCATGTCGCCCACGATCTCCGAACGTGTAGAGCTGCTCCACATACCCGAGTTCGATCCCGGTTTGACGCTCTACCCATTCGCGCAACCCGACCTCAAGTGTGCGATGCGCGCGCGGCTCGAACGGACCGAATGGCAGGGCGTCGCGGGAATCTTCCCCGGCAATCCCAGACCGCACCACCAAGATGTGTGGTTGCTCGCCTTGCACCATAACGATGGCGGCGTTGAGCCCAAGTTCGATTTGCGGCTTGTTCGCGGAGGGGTCGCCGTCTGCAAGGCTTGGGGCAGTCGCGGTATGGCGGCGCCCGCTAGCCATGGACTAAACCGAATGACGTGCTGGCAGCGAGAAGACCTTGCCTTGCTCGGCTAAGAGGCCGCGCCCGATATTCTCTACTGCGGCACTCATCCTGCCGCTGCGGCCCAAGACATTGTCCGCGAGCGCGACAATCCGCCGGTTCGGGTAGGCGGTTGGGGAGGCGCGGCGGAGGGCCCGGGCGAGCGAGTGCTCATCCGCCCGCGGATTGAGCGCACAGAGCACGACGAAAGCGCCCGCGGTCGAGCGGCTAATGCCCGCCCAACAGTGGATGAGGAGCGGCGCCTTCTGATCCCATTTCTCGGCGAACTGAATCAGTTCAGCCACATGGTCCTCGCTTGGCACCACAAGGCCATCACGCGGTTCGGCGATATCGTTCATCGACAGGCGCAAATGCCGATCCTGGCCAATTGCTTCGGGTGTGTCGATCAGAGTCTCGCCACTGATCAGCGTCACCAAATGGCTGACGCGGGCCGTGGCAACGGTCACCTCAACATGGCTCAGAGGACAGACAAGGACGGTATCCGGGGACATAGTCTCCGGCTCCGCGAAGGCATCACTATCGAACGTCAACGTATCCATGGGCCTCTCTAGTGTAGCGATTCGACTGCCGTCTGTACGACATTCATCTGGCAAGCTCGTGAAACCGTTTCAAGAACCTTTCTTCGCCTTCTAACGCCGGAACAGGACGTAAGTCGGTCAAAGCTTTGACGAGAGCAGGGCTCAAGCCTTTGGGTTGCCCAAAAAACTTGCGGGCCTCGGCCCGAGAAAAGCCTGCAAGGCCCACCGCCTCATAGTAAGCGGCGATCTTGTCCGCTCGTTTGATCAAGCTGTTGGACTCCTCGGGAAGCGTGGTCGGGAGCCCAAAACGGACATGGATCGCGCCAAGCAGTCGCGCCTCGAAGGTCTTGTAATCGAGCGACAGCGCCGCTTTGAAGGGGCTGATGAGGTCCCCAATGACGTATTCGGGCGCATCATGCAGCAGAGCGGCAAGCTTGTGTGTGGTTGGTAGCGACGGCGCGAGGTCCTTAGCGATCGCCTCCACAAGCAGGCTGTGCTCCGCAACCGAGAAGGTGTGATCGCCCAGTGTTTGGCCATTCCACCGCGCTACGCGTGCCAGGCCGTGAGCAATGTCTTCGATCTCGATGTCGAGTGGCGACGGATCGAGAAGGTCCAGTCGCCTTCCGCTAAGCATGCGCTGCCAGGCGCGCGGCGTTGGCGTTTTAGATACGGCGTTCACGGGATTCTCGTCGGTATTTTGCGCGACGCTGAAGGCAACAGCACGGGCGTGTCAAACAAAGGTCTGCGCACGTCATACAGCCATTTGGTCCGGTCAGTGAAAAAATGCATGGACGATGTTGGGAGTCGATGCCAATCATAGCAACTTCATAAGAGCGTAGAGGAAACGATCAAGCACGATTGGGAGAGTGCAACATGGCGAAGCTGCCGAGATTTTCCCTCAGCTACAACGACAAGAACAAGAAGTGGGAGCTGAAGCGAGAGGGCTCTGGAGAAGTCGTAAAGCGTTTCAAGACGAAGGCCGGCGCCACCAAAGGAGGCGTGCTGGAACGGGCCGTCAAGAAGATGGGCTCGGTTCGCATCAGAAAGCGCGATGGCAAGATCCAAGAAGAGCGCACCTATCCGCGCAGCATGGATCCACGCGGACGCGGCTAGAATTCTGGACTTTTAAAGCGCGGCGCAAGCTTTGTGCCGGGGGCAACTCGTCAAGTGATCGTTGACGAGCCCTGTCGCTTGCATAAACGCATAGACGATTGTCGGACCACAGAACTTAAAGCCCCGTGCCTTTAGCTCCTTGGACATTGTACGTGACAAGGCTGTCTCCGCAGGTACATCGCTCATGGTCTTGTGCCGGTTTATGATCGGTTTTCCGTCTACGAATTCCCATAGAAACGCTGAGAATCTGGGTCCGCTCTCCATCATGTCGAGCCAACTTTGCGCGGACTGGATCGCTCCCTCGATCTTCAGGCGGTTGCGCACGATGCCGGCGTCGCTCATGAGCGACTTCACCTTCTTTTTGTCGTAGCAGGCAATCGTCTCTGGGCTGAAGCCGTCGAAGGCCGTTCGAAACGCATCCCGCTTGCGCAAGATCGTGATCCAAGAGAGCCCTGCCTGGAACCCGTCGAGGATCAGCTTCTCATACAGGGCCCGGTCGTCGAACTCAGGCACGCCCCATTCCTCGTCGTGGTACGCCACGTAAAGGGGGTCGTCGCCTGGCCAAGGACAGCGATTGGGAGTATTGGCGTTCATGCGCCTTCCGCTTTCGGCAACTCGAATGTTGCGAATTCCGGAAGGCGGACCTTGATGGCAGTATCCCCTGCGTGAAGGGAAGCGCCTTTGGCCTCGGCTGATGCAACCCGGTCGAGCCTCAGCAATGCCAGGCCGCGGGTCTCGTCCACGGAGCCGATCGTCCCGACGGGCTGCGTGCCCGCCATTACTTCGGCACCTTCCGACAGCGGCGCATCCCCTTCGACTGGGACAACCCGCGTCCGGGCGGAATTCCGGTGATGCATGCGCGAAACGACTTCTTGGCCGACATAGCAGCCTTTGTTGAAGTCCACGCCATTGAGCTGGTCGTAGAGGGCGTCATGCGGGAAGGCATTGCTATAGGCATAGTCGCGGCCACCGTCGGGAATGCCGAGGGCAATGCGGTGCGTGTGGTACTCGTCTTCGCCCACCATCACGCAGGAAGCCTCGTCGAACGTGGTGTTTTCCGGCAAGAGAATCCGATCACCAAGTTCTGGCAGCCGAGGGTCAGCAAATGCGACGGCACCCGCGGGAAGCGGTGGTGTGCCGCCCCAAGCCGCAGCGACCCTGAAAGCGGGCTCAGCGTCGACCGAAACGCTGGAACGCAGCTTGTAGAAGGACAGCCGTTTCTCCAACGCTTCCAGTACATCTTTCGGCACGTCGATTAGGAACGTATCGCCATCGGCCACCACGAAGAAATCAGAGAGAATCTTGCCTTGTGGGGTCAGCAGTCCAGCGAAGATGGCGTTTCCATCGTTCAGTTTGTCCACGTTGTTGGTGATAAGTCCCTGCAGAAACGCCTTTGCATCTGTTCCCGAAATACGCAGTACGCCGCGATCGGTGAGGAAAGTCGTCTGGGGGATTTCTTGTGCGCGATGACTCATGGGGCGCCCTTCTGCTACCAAGGCGAGGAGAATTTAGGTCTCGGCCGTTCGCCCTGCAAGGAGAAGCCGGAAAGTCATGTCTGAAACCTTCGACACCGTATTCAAGGGTGGAACGGTCGTAAGTCACGCCGGGGAGGCACTCGCTGATATCGGCGTGAGCAATGGCCAGATTCGCGCAATTGGCACCATTGATGCGAGCCGCGCGGGCAAGACCGTCGATGTGCGCGGCCTTCACGTTCTGCCCGGTGTCATCGATACCCAGGTTCATTTCCGCGAGCCGGGCATGGAACACAAGGAAGATCTGGCGACGGGTAGTCGTGCGGCGGTTCTGGGTGGGGTCACGGCCGTTTTTGAGATGCCGAACACCAGCCCGCCCACCACCACGCCGGAGGCGCTGGCCGCCAAGGTGGCTGCGGGCACCAATCGCATGCATTGCGACTTCGCCTTCTTTGTTGGCGCCACGCGCGAGAATGCGGCGGAACTCTGCCATCTAGAGCGGCTCCCAGGTGCGGCTGGTGTCAAGATTTTCGCCGGGTCGTCGACGGGTGACCTTCTTGTCGAGGACGATGAAACCCTCACCCAAGTGTTTTCGACCCTCCGTCGCCGCTGCTCTATTCACTCCGAGCTTGAGTCCCGCCTGAGGGAACGGCTCGATCTCAGGCGCGTGGGCGACCCCACCAGCCATTACGAGTGGCGCGATGTGACGGCCGCGCTCGAATCGACGGAGCGACTCTTGCGGCTCGCACGGGCGACGGGCGCCCGCATCCATATCCTTCATGTGTCGACCGGCGAGGAGATGGAGCTTCTATCGCACAACAAAGACGTCGCCACGGTGGAGGTGACACCTCAACACCTGACGTTCTCGGCTCCGGAGGACTATGAACGTCTCGGCACCAAGGTGCAGCAGAACCCGCCGATTCGAGAGCGAAATCATCAGGCACTGTTGTGGTGGGGGCTGGAGCAGGGCGTGGTCGACATTTTGGGCTCCGACCATGCGCCGCATACGCTTGAGGAGAAGTCGGCCACGTATCCCGCAACGCCCTCGGGCATGCCCGGCGTGCAGACGCTCGTGCCGGTGATGCTCGATCACGTCAACAAGGGGCGGCTTAGCCTCGCCCGGTTCGTCGATCTCACAAGTGCGGCGGCCCAGCGCTTGTTCGGGACCACCTGCAAGGGCCGCATCGCCGTTGGCTATGACGCCGACTTCACGGTCGTTGACCTGACGGCTGAGCGCGTCATCGAGGACGACTGGGTTGGCAGCAAGACCGGCTGGACCCCGTTTGCGGGCCGAAAGGTCCAGGGCTGGCCCATCGGGACCGTGATCCGGGGTCACCTTGCCATGTGGGATGGCGACCTTGGCGAGGCGCAAGGACAGCCGGTGCGGTTTGACGAGGGGTTCCCAGGTGGGCAGCCGGGGTAGAGGGACTGGAAGGCGCTTACTTGAGGAAGTAGTGCCAGATGCCGTTCGGCGCGACCCCAAGGCGGTAGCCCGTGTATTCGCCCGACGCCAGCATGGCCTTGGCTTGCTGAGGCGGCACAAGACGATAAAGCTCGACTTGTTCGCGCGGTGTAAGCGTCTTCAAGTCAACCTCGGCGAAGTACGGCCAGACATACATGCCGGTATCGCCCTTGCCTTTTAGAACAAACCCCGTGCTCAGCATGTCCAGCATGTTTGCGAGAACGTCGCGTCCCGTGCCGTCCACGGATTGCGATTTCCAATAGGCGATCGGGTCGTCGATGTGCTTTGCAGCCACCATCGGTTTGAGCTCATTCGTTTCGAGCACGGCCCGCATTTCTTCGATTTCGCCGGTCTGGGCCGCGACGATGATCATTCTGAGAATGCGCTGAACGAGTTCCGGGGTGGCGGACGCGTCATAAAGGACTTTGGGACCGGGGCGGGCTTGGGCCGCTTCCGCCTCTGGGTCGGGCAGTTTGTCGCTCGCGGCGACCGTGTTTGCCGAGGCGTAGACAAGCAAGGCGACGCCCGCTACCAATGCCGTGAGGGCAACTTTGATCACGTTCTTCCGCAGCTTCATGCCGGACTCCGTGCGACTCGGGTCAATCTGGCAGAACCGCGGTCAGTTGCAAGGTTGGGTCGCGAGGAATCAGGTGCGGGGTTGTGGCGATCGAGCCCGACCGAGAATCAGCGAATAGGCCTTTGGACTTTGGAAGCAGGCGCGCAAATTGTGCTGTCGGCCATCCAGCTCGTGCTCGCCGGGCTGGGGATTGGCCTGTTGATGGCGGCACCGATTGGGCCCGTCAATGTCCTCGTGATACAGCGGGCCGCAGCCAAGGGCTTTTGGGCTGGTCTTGCAGCGGGGCTCGGCGCGGTTTTGGGTGATGGCGTTCTTGCAGCAGCGGGCGCGTTCAGTATCGCGGCGATTTCCGACGTGCTGCTTGCTTATGGCGACACGATACAGTTGATCGGCGGTGTGCTGCTTGTGGTATTCGGCGTTGTGCTCCTAGTGACGCGGCCCAAGATGACGACTGCGCCCCACGACCGGTCCCACATTCTCGAGCACATGGGTATCATTCCCCAGACCTTCATCCTGACCGTGACCAATCCTGGGGCTGTGCTCGGGATGGCAGCCATGATCGGCGGGCTCGGTTCGCTCATTGGCGGGCTCAACACAAACTTCGAAGCCCTGATCCTCGTCGCCTCGGTTATGGGCGGCAGTCTCTTATGGTGGCTCGGTCTATCCGAGCTGATCGCCACCATTCGCCACAAGCTGACAGACGATCGCTTGAAGATTGTGAACCGGATCGCCGGCCTGATCCTGTTCGGATTCGGGATTGTGCTTATTGTTGAGTTCGGTTTGCGCTATTTCCGCTAAGGGTCAGCCCGCCAGCCGAACGAGACGGGCGGATGCGATCTGACTAATTTCTGACTGCGTTTGGTGCGCCCGATTGGGCGCCTTGAGAGCCAGCGGGAGGTGCTTGAATGCGCGCCTGCGGAGCGCTTGCGAACACAGATGTTTGCGACAATGCGGACGCGAGCTCAGCCCCTTCCGTCGAAAACCGACTAGAGGCACGCGTGGCAGACTGCGTGCAGGTCCGGTAGGTACGGCGATAGCCCCGATAGCCGTCATTGAACTTGTTCACAAGCTTAGCGCGGCGGACAGCCGTCGTACCCTCGTTTCTCAGAATTTCACCCATTTGGTCGCGCCAAAGTTGGCCCTCGGCGGCTCCGCAAAGCTCGCGGAGATAGTGGACGGCGCCGAGAATCTCGGCCAAACGCATGAGCCTCTCATCGTAGGGGCGGTCGTCAGGCGGCGGCGGCGCAAGAACTTCCTCTGCAGGCGGCGCAATCTTCGGCAGATCGTAGCCACGGCGCGGAGCGGCACGCTTCTTCTTTTTCGGCTTATTCTGGTCGAAGAACCAGAATAACTGAGCATTTGCGGGCGGAACATAGGCGACTGTGCCCATTCCAGCCCAGAAAAGACCGCACAAAAGCAGCGCCAGAGGTTTCACGAGGCGTCCCATAAGGTCTGACTAACGCCAATTCATGGTGAAATCTAGCCGCTCCGCACAATCAACGCGGGCGCTGGCGGTGCGCGACCTTAGCGATTGCGTCGCCGAAACAGCGTATCGATGGTGATCTGGCCGGGTCTCTCGCCTTTGTGCCGTTCGTCGTCGGAGGGGTGACCATTGGCAATGGCATTGGCGTCGTCGATAAGAACGCGTAGGCGCGCCGCGGCATCCGAGCAGGTTTGTGCGAGGTCATTCGGGCTGTCGAGCGACCGGCCGACTGCTGCCACTAGTCTCAACGCTTCGCCCTGGAGACGTGCGACGGCGGAGTCGAACTTCTCACGCACATCCGCCGGTGCACGGCGATAGGCTGCGATTGCAAGTTCCTTGTTGCTCAACTTGGAGCGGTTGAAGTGCTCTTCATAGTCCACTGCATGCCACTGGTGCAGATCAGATGAGAAGGTGGATGGGTCTACCGGAAGAGCTTCCAGCAGCATCGCGAGTTCGTGGAACTGGTTTAGATAATCAGAGGCCAAAAAGGTCTGATTGTTGATGTTGGTGCCGGGCACGTGGGAGCGCAAATGGCTGGCCATCGCGTTTTGAAACGCCGTGGCGATCGCGTCGCGGCTCACGTCTTCCTGGATTTCCGGGCTGGTCACGCTAGGCTCTGTCTTTCTTGGATGAATCATAATGGCGCTCCTCGATCGAGTGTCGCGGCATTATGGTTTCCATGGGGTTAATGACGGTTGGGACTCATGATCGCGTCGCCATGTGCTCTCGTTACGATCTGACCACGCCGCCCGAAGCGGTTCGCGCCTTTTTCGGCTATCTCGACAAGCCGAATTTCCCGCCGCGCGACAACATCCGGCCGACCGAGCCAATACCCGTCGTGCTGCTGGATGCGGAAGAGCAACGGCGCTTCCGATTGATGCGCTGGGGACTCCTGCCTCACTTCGTCAAGGACCCAAAAGAGTTTCCGACTCTGTTCAATGCCAGGTCCGAGGAACTCCTCAAGAAGCCATCGTTTCGCAACGCGGCGCGCCGCCGCCGATGTTTGCTTCCGGCCGATGGCTTTTACGAATGGACGGGGCCGAAGGGCGCGCGTCGCCCATACTACCTGAGGCCCCGGCCGCCGCATCTGTTCGCCTTTGCTGGTTTGTATGAGAGCTGGAGTGAGCCTGAGGGAGGCGTAATCGATACGGCGACGATGCTGACCTGCACCCCGAATGCGACGGTGGCGCCGTTGCACAACCGCATGCCCGTTATTCTCGCACCCGAATGCTACAATGCATGGCTCGACACAAAGAATGTCAGCGCCGAGGAAGCTCTTGCCATGACAGGACCCGCGCCCGACGATCTGCTGGAGGCTATTCCTGTGCCCGGCAAGGTCGGTGCGAAGCCCAAAGCTTCTAAGAAAGAGAAGCCTTCGAAAACGGAGAGGGCTTCCAAGAGTGAGAACGGGCAAAACGAGAGGGACGACGAAGAGGAACCATCACAGCCGCCATTGCTTTAGGCAACGCACGAGACAAGGGGGGAGACATGCTACCGGAAAAGATTCTCGATCGTTATCGCGTCACCAAGGGTGACGGTTTCAAGTTGAAGGACTTCGACCCGGACGACTCGGGCAATGTCGAATTCAATAAGAAGGATGGCGAAGAACTGCTCGAACTCGGCGTCAAGCGCCTATCGAGACTCCAACAGCGTCTCTACGCGGAGGGCCGTTGGGCTGTCCTGATGGTGCTGCAAGGCATCGATACGGCCGGCAAAGACGGCATCATCAAGCACGTCCTTACAGGTGTGAATCCGCAAGGCGTCTCCGTAAGTTCTTTCAAGCAGCCTAGCACTTTGGAGCTGGCGCACGATTATCTGTGGCGTGCTTATCGCGCTCTCCCCCAGCGCGGTCATATCGGCATTTTCAATCGCTCTTACTACGAGGACGTCCTCGTAGTGCGCGTGTACCCCGACCTGCTTCAGGAACAGAACCTGCCGCCTGAGCTCGTCACCAAGGACATATGGAAAGAGCGCTACCAAGATATCAACAACTTCGAGCAGCACCTGTCACGAAACGGCACGCTGCCGATCAAGTTCTTTCTGAACATCTCCAAGAAGGAACAGCGGGAGCGCCTACTCGCGCGGCTTGAGGACCCCGACAAGATTTGGAAGTTCTCAGCCGCCGATGTCGCCGAGCGCAGGCTCTGGGACAAATACCAAGAAGTCTACGAGGACATGATTCGCAGCACGGCCACGGAGCAATCCCCTTGGTACGTGGTCCCGTGCAACAAGAAATGGTTCGCCCGACTTGTCGTCGCCGGCGTGCTGGCAGAGCATATCCGGGCGCTAGACCCCAGCTTCCCCAAGATGTCTAGCGACGACGCGGCGGAAATCGACGCCGCCCACAAGGAGCTTCTGGACGAAGGCAAGTAAGCGCTAGGGCGTGTGGGTTACCTGCACGATGGCGAGCCCATCATGGCCCTTGTGTCCCACCGTCTGAAACGCAGTCGCTGTCACGCGGGGGCTCGCGGCGGCGCGCGCGTAGAATGCGCGCAGACCCTTTACATGCTTGTTGTCACTCTGTGCGGCGAGGATCGCGCCTTCGCGTACAACGTTGTCCACCACAATGAAGGACCCTGGGCGGGAGAGCTTCACAGCCCATTCGAAATAGTCCGGCGTACTCGGCTTGTCTGCGTCGATGAAGACCAGGTCGAAGGGGCCCGCGTCCTCCGCGTGCAAGGCCGCCATGGACTCAAGTGCGGGACCCTGGCGCACTGTGATCCGGTCCTTAAGTCCCGCCATTTCGAAGTTACGTTCGGCGACCTCCGCATGCTGCGGGTCGAGTTCGAGTGTCGTGACATGGCCGTCATCGGCAAGCCCGCGCGCGAGCCAGATTGTGCTGTAGCCCCCAAGCGTGCCCACCTCCAAGATCTTGAGCGCATTCAAGGCCCGGGCGAGCATCATCAAGAATTTGCCCTGTAGTGGCGCAACTTGAATTTGGGGTAGTCCTGCAGCATCACAGGCGGCCTGGGCCGCTTCGAGTACAGGATCCTCGTCCAGAAAACTCTCGACGATGTAATCGTCGATAGCGAGCCACTTCTCGTCTTGAGTCATGTGCGGCGGTTTTTCTTGCGGCGTTTCTTCTGGGGGGTTTTGGGTCATAGTAGCTTGCCTGGATTGAGAATGCCGTTGGGGTCGAAGGCCGCCTTGATCGACTTCATGAGATCAATCGCAACGCTGCCCTTCGCGTGAGGAAGTAGGTCGCGTTTCATGCGGCCAATCCCGTGTTCAGCACTGATCGAACCGCCGAGATCCAGAACGATCTCATGGACGGCGGCGTTGAGCGCTTCCCAGTTCGATAGGTACACGTCCTTGTTCATGCCGACGGGTTGGCTGACGTTGTAGTGAATATTGCCGTCGCCAAGGTGGCCAAAGGGCACCGGGCGCGCTCCAGGGATCATCAGTTCCACAAGATCGTTGGCTCTGTCGATAAACTCCGGCACGCGCGCGATGGGTACGGAGACATCATGCTTGATGCTGCCGCCTTCGTGCTTTTGGACCTCGCTCATGACCTCGCGCAGCTGCCAAAGCTCCTGGGTCTGGCGCTCGGACGTCGCCAAGACCGCATCCTCGATTAGACCTGCGTCGATGACCTCGCTCAACTTTGCTTCCATAAGCTCCTGGACAGCATCGCCTTCTAGCGGGCTCGAGATCTCGAGCAGCACGTACCAAGCATGTGGCGACTTGAGCGGGTCGTGCAGGTCGTTACCGTGCTTGATGGCGAACTCCAGCCCGATGCGCGGTAAGATCTCGAACGCCGTCAACATGGGTCCTGCCGCGTCATGCATGCGCGCGAAAAGATCCGTCGCGGCATCGAGATCGCGCAAGCCAGCCAAACAGGTGATCTTCTCGGCGGGTTGCGGGAACAGCCGCAATACTGCGGCTGTGATCACGCCGAGCGTTCCCTCAGCGCCGATAAAGAGGTTCCTGAGGTCATAGCCAGTGTTGTCTTTGCGGAGCGCTTTCAGCCCATGCAAAATACGTCCGTCCGCGAGGACCACTTCGAGCCCGAGCGCAAGGTCGCGCGCGTTCCCATAGGCCAGGACTGCGAGACCGCCCGCATTGGTGGAGAGCACGCCGCCGATCTGACAGCTTCCTTCCGAAGCCAGGCTCAAGGGAAACAAGCGGTCGACGGACTTTGCGCGCTGTTGGGCCGCTTCGAGGGTGAGCCCTGATTCCACTGTCATGGTGTTCGACGCCAAGTCTACATCGCGAATATGCGTGAGCCGCTCAAGAGACAGTACGACTTGGCTCCCGCTCTCGTCCGGGATCTGCGCCCCTACAAGTCCGGTATTGCCCCCCTGGGGCACAACGGCGGCTCGCGCTTCGTTTGCGCAACGCAGGATCGCCGCGACTTCTTCTGTGTTGCCGGGCTTTAGCACGATTGCAGCTTTGCCCTGGTAGCGGTCACGCCATTCGGTGAGATACGGCGCCATGTCTTTGGGATCACGCAGCGCGTGCGATGCGCCGACGATGGCCTCGAATGCGGCGAGGACCTCTTCCGAAGGCGGCTGAAGCTTTGTGGTCATGGGCATACAGCTTGGCGCATAATTGGGGGGCGACTGTCAAAGGGCTACCGCGCCTTAGCCGCCCGCCGCAAGCGGTCGTTGATCGCTTCGCCAAGTCCGTCCTCTGGAATGGGCATAACAGCGATCTGGCTGGCGCCGGTCTCGTCGAGGCGACGGAGTGCTGAGAAGAGGCGCGTGGCAGCCTCAGCAAGATTCCCGCTCGCGCTGAGATTGATCGTCGTACCCTCGAAATTGGGAGCATCCGTTCCAAAGGCGAGCAGTGCTTCTCCGACCTCCGCCGAAGCCGCGTTGAGGCGCAAGGGCGTTTGCGGCGCGTAGTGACGTGAAAGTTGGCCAGGGGAGGCGATGGGCGCATCTTCGTTGGCTAGGTGGATAGGATGGCCCAGCAAGGATTCGATCTCTGACCGCGGTACGGCGCCAAGACGCAGGAGTACCGGTTCGTCGCCGGTGGTGCTGACGACTGTCGACTCAAGGCCACGCGCGCAGGGGCCTCCGTCGAGAATGAGATCTGGAATATCGCCGAGTTCGGCGGCGACATGGCTTGCGTCGGTTGGGCTGATGCGGCCCGAACGGTTAGCGCTGGGTGCTGCAATGGGGACGCCGGATACCTCAAGTAGCGCCTGAGCGATTGGGTGGTCTGGAACACGCACGGCAATCGTATCGAGTCCGGCAGTAACCAGATCGGCAATTCCGCAACTGGGCTTTTTCGGCGCGACGATGGTTAGAGGGCCGGGCCAAAACGCGTTGGCAAGCGCGCGTGCTGCGTCATTGAAGACCGCCAAGGTCTCGGCAGCATCCAAGGCGGAAACATGCACGATCAGGGGATTGAAGTGGGGTCGATCCTTGGCGGCAAAGATCCCGGCAACGGCGCTTGCATTGCGCGCATCGGCCCCGAGGCCGTAAACGGTCTCGGTAGGTATGGCCACGAGCTGTCCCGCTGCGAGCGCCTTGGCTGCGCGGGCGATGGTCTCGTCTGTAGCGGGAACAACAGGCATGGTGCATCCGATCTGTCCCGCTCCATGTCGCGTGTCCAGGTTGGCAGGTCAAGCTGGCCCGCCGGTCCAAACGCGGTATCATGGAACCGGGAATCGCCAAGGACCAAATGACAACACTGCTTCTCACGCATCCTGCCTGCCTTGAGCACGACACGGGCTATGGGCACCCAGAGCAGCCTGACCGCTTGCGCGCTATCGAACGCGCCCTCAGCGCGAAGGAGTTCGCCGGCCTGAAGCGCGAGCAGGCCCCGCTGGCAGACCTCGCGGTTATCGAGCGATTGCACCCCAAGGCCTATGCGGCTGGGGTAAAGGCTGAAATCCCCAAGGATGTTCACAACTGGCTCGATCCAGACACCGTGGTCTCCTCAGGGAGTTGGGAGGCGGCGTTGCGGGCGACCGGGGCCGTGGTTCAGGGGGTAGACCAGGTGGCCTCCGGGACTGCTGACAATGCGTTCTGTGCGGTACGCCCGCCCGGCCACCACGCAGAACCTTCACGCGCGATGGGATTTTGCCTCTTTAATTCCGTTGCTGTGGCGGCGCTTCATGCACGAGAGGCGCATGGGGCGGAGCGTGTGGCCGTCGTGGATTTCGACGTCCATCATGGCAATGGCACCCAGGCAGCCTTCTGGAACGATAAGAACCTCTTCTTTGGCTCAACCCATCAAATGCCACTGTTCCCGGGCACAGGCGCCAAGGATGAGACAGGTGTCGGCAATGTATGGAACGCGCCACTGGCGCCGGGAAACGACGGCAAGCAGTTTCGCGCAGCGTATTCGGCGCACATCGCTCCAGCGCTCGATGCGTTCGCACCTGATTTCGTGCTTGTTTCGGCGGGGTTCGACGCCCACCTCAAGGATCCGCTGGCGCAACTTCGGTTGGAAGAAGACGATTTCGCCTGGGTCACAGAGCAGCTGCTGGAAACGGCGGCAAAGCACTCCGGTGGGCGGCTCGTCTCGACTTTGGAGGGCGGCTACGACCTCGATGCCCTGGCCTCATCCGCTGCCGTCCACGTCAAGACGCTGATGGGCGCTTGAGGGGAGAGGTGGAAACCGGTAAGTCAAACCATGGCTAAATCGGCAGATGCGGGCGACATTTCCACATTGAGCTTCGAAGACGCTCTCAAGGAGCTTGAGACGATCGTCGATCGCCTCGAAAAGGGCGATGTTGAACTTGAGGCGTCCATTTCAATCTACGAACGGGGTGAGGCTTTGCGCGCCCATTGCGATAAACTGCTGCGCAGCGCCGAAGCGCGCGTCGAGAAAATTACGTTGAAGCAGGATGGAACGCCGAGCGGTGTCGAGCCGCTGGATGTGGCAGACTGAGCGGCAAACGGGGACAAATCTGATCTTGCATAATGTTCGAGGCCGTTGCAAGCGCGCGGCTAGCCCAGTAAGGTTTTAACGCATTGAAACAGCGAAGTATTTCTTCGACGATAAACATCGCCCAGAGCGACCTCGGACGGGAAAGCAAATGAGCGCAGAGAACGCTAGGCCAATCCTCGACAAGATTCAGACGCCCAAGGATCTGCGGCAGCTCACGGATGACGAGCTAAAGCAGCTTGCCGACGAACTGCGCCAGGAGACCATCAGCGCCGTGTCGGTAACAGGCGGTCACCTTGGCGCCGGGCTGGGTGTTGTTGAGTTGACCGTTGCTCTCCATCACGTTTTTGACACGCCCGAGGACCGGCTGATCTGGGATGTCGGGCACCAGTGCTATCCCCACAAGATCATAACCGGACGCCGGGATCGTATCCGAACATTGCGCGCGCCAGGTGGTTTATCGGGCTTTTGCAAGCGTACCGAGAGTGAGTACGACGCATTTGGGGCGGGGCATTCGTCGACCTCAATCTCAGCCGGGCTCGGTATGGCCGTGGCTCGCGATCTGTCCGGCGGCGCCAACAACGTGGTTGCGGTGATCGGCGACGGCGCCATGAGTGCGGGGATGGCCTATGAAGCCATGAACAATGCTGGTGCGATGGACTCACGGCTGATCGTGGTTCTCAACGACAACGATATGTCAATCGCGCCGCCCGTCGGCGCCATGAGCGCGCATCTGGCTCGGCTGATTTCCGGCGGAACCTATCGCCGGTTCCGGCGCTGGATGAAGCAGGCCGCCCACAAGCTCTTGCCGGGCAGTTGGCAGCGTCAGGCCGCTCGTGTTGAGGAGTTCGGCCGAGGTTTTTGGACTGGCGGCACGCTGTTCGAGGAACTCGGGTTCTATTACGTGGGACCCATCGATGGGCATAATCTCGATCATCTCCTGCCTGTTCTGCGCAACGTCAGGAAGATGGAGAACGGGCCGATCCTCGTTCACGTGGTCACCCAGAAGGGTAAGGGCTACACGCCTGCGGAGGAATCTGCCGACAAGTATCACGGCGTCAGCCGCTTCAACGTGGTCACGGGAACCCAAGAGAAGGCGGCGCCCGGCGGGCCTCCGAGCTACACAAAGGTCTTTGCGAACGCGCTCATTCAGGAGGCCAAGGCCGACGACAAGGTCGTCGCCATCACCGCTGCGATGCCGTCTGGAACTGGGCTCGACAAGTTCGGCGAGGCGTTTCCCGAGCGGTGCTTCGATGTCGGCATTGCGGAACAGCATGCCGTGACATTTGCTGCCGGACTTGCGTCCGAAGGCTACAAGCCCTTCGCCGCGATCTACTCAACATTTCTGCAGCGCGCCTACGATCAGGTCGTGCATGACGTGGCGGTCCAGAAACTGCCTGTACGTTTTGCCATTGACCGCGCCGGTCTCGTTGGCGCCGATGGACCGACCCATGCTGGCTCGTTCGATACGGCCTTCCTGACTTGCTTGCCAAACATGATCGTGATGGCAGCTGCCGACGAAGCCGATCTCGTGCATATGACGGCAACGGCTGTGGCGATTGACGACAGGCCTACGGCGTTCCGCTATCCGCGGGGCAACGGCAGGGGCGTAGATTTGCCTGACCGTGGCGTGCCGTTAGAAATCGGCAAGGGCCGCATCCTGCGTGAAGGGTCGACCGTTGCGCTTCTCTCCTTTGGAGCGCGGCTTGGCGAGTGTCTTGCTGCGGCCGATGAGCTCTCTGGTTTCGGGCTCTCTGCCACGGTGGCCGACGCCCGTTTTGCAAAGCCTCTGGATGTGGATCTTCTTCGTCAGCTTGCGAGTAACCACGAAGTTCTGATCACAGTCGAAGAAGGTTCAACAGGCGGCTTTGGTGGTCACGTGCTTCACAAGCTTGCATCCGATGGGTTGCTCGATGGTGCGCTTAAGGTGCGAACGCTTGTTCTGCCGGACCGCTATATCGACCAGGGCAAGCCTGACGCCATGTACGCCGCAGCAGGCCTCGATGCTGATGGTATTGTGAAGGCGGTCTTCACCGCACTGGGCAAGAACGATACCGGCAAGCACGGCATTGGCGCCGACAACAAAGCGAGTGCGGTCAAGCGGGCCTAGTCCAGGGCGCAATCCTTGTCGAACTCCGCCACGTTTACGTCGCGGTCCAAGTCCGAAAGTTCGATCGCGTTCGCGCCGGACTTCATCGTAACCGGCCCCTTCTGTTCAAGAACTTTCAGTAGCGGCGTGATGGCGATGTCTCCAGACTCGCCATAGATGAGACCTGTGCCGTCTTCCGACGCGGTCTCACCGGCAATTTCTGCCGTTTTGTCTCCGGCGCTAAAGTCGATCGTGATGGCCTCGCCCGCTTCCCGCTCGGGAAAGTCCATGTTCACAGAGAGCACTGCGATGCCGATGCCATTCAGGCAGGACAACAGAAAGGGCGCATTTGCGCGTTCATCTAGGGGACCGTAACGAAGCGTGACGAGGGTGCCGCTCGTCTTGGCACGCCAAATGTTGGCTGCGCTTGCGGGGGAGGCCGAAATGCCGACCACACTGGCGAGCAATGCGAAGACGAGTAAATTCGGCAGTGGTCGGAATGTCATAAGGGGCTCCGGTGTAGGGTTGGGGGATACTGGCTCGGGCGAGCAGCACCGTGTTGGCAGAAAAAGACAAGTGTGCGAAGGCACATGCCACGGAGCAAAGCATATTGGAACGCAGATTGGCGAGCCACAGAAAACGGCGCATCGACCAGCGGTTGGTAGACGAGGGTCTGGCACCTTCGCGCGCGCAAGCGGCCGACCTCGTCCGGCGCGGGCGTGTACTCGCTGCCGGCGTAGCCGCCGCAAAGCCCGGGGCTACGATCTCCGACGATGTGACTTTGGCTCTCCTGCCAGGAACCGATGCTCATGTATCGCGTGGCGCGCTCAAACTCGCAGCGGCATTGGACTCATTTCAGCTTTCGCCCGTGCAACGCATAGGCCTGGATGTTGGAGCATCGACGGGTGGTTTCACAGAGGTCTTGCTCGCTCGCGGTGCGGAGAGGGTCTATGCGGTCGACGTGGGCCGAGGTCAGCTTCATCAGAGTTTGCGGAACGATCCGCGCGTTCTATGCCTTGAGGCTACGGATGCACGGCGAATTGACGAAACGCTGGTGCCGGAGCCCGTCTCAGCGATCACGGCCGATGTCAGCTTCATCAGTCTTACCCAGGGCCTGCCGGCTGCGCTCAAACGTGCCGAATCGGGTGCCTGGCTTGTGGGCCTGGTGAAGCCGCAGTTTGAGGCCGGCCGCGAGGCGGTCGGGAAAGGCGGTATTGTGCGGGACGAGACTGATCGTCAGCGCGCTATTGTACGCGTCCAAGATTTTCTAGAAGGCGAAGGCTGGCGTGTGCTCGGCGTCATCGAGTCGCCCATCACTGGCGGCAGCGGCAATGTCGAGTATCTAATCGGTGCACTGAATGACCGTTGAGCTGACCATCGAGCGGCTTGGGGCCCAGGGCGATGGCATAGCGGAGACGGTGAACGGGCCGGTCTTCGTACCCTTTACTCTGCCTGGTGAACGCGTTAGCGCCACCATCGAACCCGACGGCACCCACGCCCGTTGCGACGCGATTCTCGATGAGAGTCCGGACCGGGTTCAGCCTGTCTGCCCGCATTTCGGCATTTGTGGCGGTTGCGCCCTGCAACACTTGAAGACGCCAGACTACTTGAATTGGAAGCGTGAACTTGTCGCGCAGGCCTTGAGTTCGCGCGGACTGGAGGTGCCGGTCGAGCCTGTACTCCCCGTTCCGCTTAGAAGCCGGCGGCGGGCGACTTTCCGCTTAGAACGCCGGGGGAAGGATGTCGTGCTCGGCTATCGCCGTGCTCGGACCCATGACACGATTGAAGTCGACTCTTGCTCAATCCTGTCGCCAAGGATCGTGGCGGCGTTGTCTGACCTGAAACGGCTGCTGACACCGTTGCTCAGCGGCCGCAACGAGGCGCGCATTGTCGTCACCGAAACCGAGAATGGGCTCGATGTAACAGTTGAGGGTGTACAGCCGCCAGAGACGGCGCTTGCACGACTCGTAGGCGCAGCCGAGGCGACCAACCTTGCGCGCCTGACGGCCGGAGGCGAAAGCGTCACACTCGCGCCGCCCACACTACAATTGGGGCGCGCACGCGTGACGTTGCCGCTCGGTGCTTTTCTCCAGGCCTCAGCGCACGCGGAAGCAGAGATGATCTCATTGGTGCGTGACGGCGTTGGCAAATCAAAACAGATAGCGGACTTGTTCTCTGGGCTTGGGACGTTTTCGTTTGCGCTTGCAGAACGAGCCACTGTCGAAGCATACGAATCGGATACCGATGCGCTTGCTGCCTTGCGTGAGGCGGCACGCCATACAAAGAAACTGAAACCAATCCGCACGCACCGGCGTGATCTGTTTCGCGATCCGTTGGGCTGGCAGGAGTTGAAGAGTTTCGATGCGGTTGTCTTCGACCCGCCGCGTGCCGGCGCCGTCGCTCAGGCCGAGCAGCTTGCGAAGACGAGGGTTGAGCGCATCGTCGCCGTCTCGTGTAATCCAGGGACACTCGCGCGCGACCTACGGGTGCTTGTTGACGGCGGTTACGACATCACGCGCGTGGTGCCGGTCGACCAGTTCCTTTATTCGAGCCACGTTGAAGTGGTCGTGCACCTGGCCCAGAAACGGCGCGCCCGTTAGCCCTTGAGAAGCGTCTCAACATAGGCCGGCACAATCTTGGTCGCAGGGCCATAGTGTGTCTCGGCGAAAAGGCACGCACCTTCAGATGGGTCAAGGTTGAGCTCGACTGTATGGGCGCCAGCGCCATGAGCCTCCGCGACGAACCCGGCGGCTGGATAGACCGTACCGCTTGTTCCGATGGAGACGAACAGATCACACGCGCCAAGCGCGGCATAGATGCGCTCCATGTCACGAGGCATTTCGCCGAACCACACCACATCAGGCCGCATGAAGCCGGACTCACCGCAAGCCGGACAGGTCGTGGCGAGAGAGAGATTTTCCGTCCAGGGACGACTTGTGCCGCAGTTTGCACAGAGGGCGCGCGCTAGTTCGCCATGCATATGGATGAGCTTCTCGCTGCCGGCCGCCTCGTGCAATGGGTCGATGTTCTGCGTGACGGTCAGGACGTCCCCGTTATGCGCCTGCTCCAACTTGGCGAGCGCCATGTGTGCGGCATTGGGGCGGACATCGGCCAGCCAGCCGCGGCGCATGTTATAGAAGTCGTGAACCTTTGTGGGGTTACGCGCGAAGCCCTCTGGCGTTGCGACCTCTTCAATATCGTAGTTATCCCAAAGGCCGCCCTGACCACGGAACGTACCCATCCCGCTTTCGGCTGAGAGCCCGGCACCGGTCAAGATCACAATCTTCTCATACGTCATGGTGCTCTTGCGTCTCCAGATGGCCCGCATAGCAAACCAGCAGCATGCCCCACAAATGCATGGCGACGCTGTATCGATAGAGTTCCCCGTCGGCGTCCTCGCGAACGTCCAGGGTCGGCCATAGCACTCTCGGAAGCGGAACGCCAAACAGACGAACGCCAGTCGGCACATGCCGCAACCCGCCATCTTCGGTGTCGAGCCGCAAACACACGGTCACACCACTCATCGTTTCCTCGATCATCCCGTGTGTTGGACCGGGAATGATGTAAGAGACCAAAGGAGCATCGCCATATTTGCGAACCCAGCGTTCCCCATCGCCATACGGTGCCATCTCGACGGTCAGAGGAACGGACGTTGCGGTTGGCGGGAAGCCTACGACGGCGCTTACCAGGCGGGCGAGCAACGATCTACCAACTTCCACTGTTGCTGCTCCGTGCCAAGTCTTGCCGTCGCCAATGTCGTGTATCGCGACGACGGGTGGAGGCAGGTCCGACAAAGCTTCGCCAACCACACGGTGGAAGAGGGGCGGCTGCATCAGCCTATGAGTCGCTCTGCAATATTTGAATCGCGCTGCGCAGGGCAGGACTCGTAGCGGCCAAACAGAGCGTAGCGGTTTCGGGCGATGCGCTCGTAGAGCCAGTTTCGCATCGGCCGCGGCAGAACCAGCAAAGCACGAACACAGGGCCACGCGCCGCCGAGCTGGCTGATGATATGAACGAAGGCCTCCATGCGCCCGTAGGCCCGACCATTCTGAATGAGCAGGTTTGTCTCGAAGTTCACGTCGTCGAGACCGTAGTGGCGGAACAGCGCACCCCCCAGAGACGATTGGGCTTCTGCAAACCGAAAGCGCTTCTCGGTATCCCGCTTTGCTACGAACTGGGCGAAAGCACTGCACATGACGCACACCCCATCGAATACGATGAGTTGAGTATTGTCTGGAAAGTCAGGAACCGACGGGTCGTCGCGATAGGAGTAGACCGGAAAGGCCTCAAGTCCAGCGGCGCGCCCAGTGCTGTTCAGGTTGACGGTTTTGTCGGAAGCCATTCCAAGCGCGTATCCACATCCTGGGCCAGATCTTCATCCGCATCCTGACCGGTCTGGCCGCGATGACGCAAATAGTGGTCGGCTAGCACTATCGCTACCATGGCCTCGCCGATAGGCACAGCGCGAATCCCGACGCAGGGATCATGACGCCCCTTTGTGACGACCTCCGTGTCGTTCCCGCTCTTATCGATCGTGTTGCGCGGGTTCAGGATCGACGACGTCGGCTTCACGGCAAAACGTGCGACGACGGGCTGGCCCGTTGAAATACCACCCAGGATTCCGCCCGCGTTGTTGGAGAGAAACGTCGGCCAGCCCGGTGGGCCGTTTCGCATTTCATCTGCGTTCTCTTCGCCAGACAGGGCGGCCGCGGCGAAACCGGCGCCGATCTCTACACCCTTCACGGCATTGATGCTCATGAGCCCCGACGCAATGTCCTGATCGAGCTTGGCGTAAAGGGGTGCGCCAAGCCCAATGGGTACGCCGTCAGCGACGATCTCGATCACGGCCCCAGTCGAAGAGCCGGACTTGCGAACGTCGTCGAGGTAATTGGCCCAGGTCTCAGCCGCTTCCGGGTCCGGACAGAAGAACGGGTTTTCGTTCACGGCGTCCCAGCTCCAGTTGGCGCGGTCGATCTTGTGCGGACCCACCTGCACGAGCGCACCGCGCACACGCATACCCGGGACGACTTTCCGCGCCACGGCGCCAGCCGCAACGCGGGTCGCCGTCTCGCGCGCCGAGGCGCGTCCCGATCCGCGATAATCACGAACTCCATATTTTTCTGCGTAGGTGTAGTCGGCGTGGCCCGGACGGAATTTGTCCTTGATGTCTCCGTAGTCTTTCGACCGCGCATCCATGTTTTGGATTTGCAGCGCAATCGGCGTGCCGGTTGTGAGCTGCTCGCCCTCTTCTGTGGTGAAGACGCCTGAGAGGATCTGGATGCGATCGGGTTCTTTTCGCTGTGTCACGAATTTCGATGTGCCCGGTCGCCTCTTGTCCAGATAGGCCTGGATCTCTGCCTCGGTGATGGGGATCCCAGGCGGGCAACCATCGACCACACAACCGATGGCGGGCCCGTGGCTTTCGCCCCAGGTCGTGATCCGGAAAAGGTGTCCAAAGCTGTTATGCGACATAACCTTTCTGTACTCGCTTCTCGCCGAAGCGTCCATCCGGCAGCATTGATCCGGTCACGAAAATGACGCGGCCAAGCCACGGAGCTAGCCTGTTTTCGTCCTAATATTCCGTAGCTTGCGCGTCGCGCGATGTCCTCGCGCCGTCCGGCTTGAACCTTCGCCGGGCGTTTCCTCCCAAAACATAATGAAACAAGGAGCCGCCGATGCGTGCTGCGCATGCATGTCTGTTGACGTTGACGATCGTCTTTCTCTCGAGCGCTATAACGCTCGTCACTGCTACCGCCATGCCGGCGCCGTTCGCGTCCGTTGCCTCCAAGATTGCCAAGCCCGATAAGATCGTGAAGCGGGCAAGCGTCAGCCGGCATAATTCGGGTCCACGGCCTGCGCGCTGGTGCGGCTGGTACATGCGGACGCAGCTTGGGGGTGGCCCAGAATACAATCTTGCTCGCAACTGGGCCAAGCGTGGCCGTCCCCTGAACGGTCCGCGTGTCGGCGCCGTGGTGGTGTGGCCGCATCACGTGGGCCTTATTACGGGCCGCACCAAGGATGGTCAGTGGATCGTGCGCTCCGGGAATGACGGGGGCCGCGTGCGCGAGCGTCCGCGTTCCGTCAAGGGCGCTGTGTTCCGAAAGGTCTAAAGAGAGGTAGGGCGGGATTCGTAAACCCACATCGCTCGTCGTCCCGCATTACTCCTTACCTACGGAGATGTCGGGGGCGTCTTCGTTCTTCATGCCGACCACGTGATAGCCCGCATCGATATGCAAGACTTCGCCAGTCACGCCGGCGGAGAGGTCGGACAGAAGATACACGCCGCCGCCGCCGACATCTTCGATGGTCACGGTCCGGCGGAGCGGAGAATTGTACTCGTTCCATTTCAGGATATAGCGGAAGTCGGAAATGCCTGACGCGGCCAGTGTCTTGATGGGTCCGGCCGAAATGGCGTTCACACGAATATTGCTCTTGCCGAGATCGGCGGCGAGATATTGCACGCTTGTCTCGAGTGCCGCCTTTGCGACTCCCATAACATTGTAGTGCGGCATCACCTTCTCGGCGCCGTAATAGGTGAGGGTAACGATCGACCCGCCATCCTTCATCAGCGGTTCGGCGCGCTTGGCCATGGCCGTGAGCGAATAGCAGGAGATGTTCATGGTCTTGGCGAAATTGTCTTCGGTCGTATCGACATAGCGCCCATCCAGCTGATCCTTGTCGGAGAAAGCGACCGCGTGGACAATGAAGTCCAGGCTGCCCCATTCCTTGGCGACGGCGGCGAACACCGCGTCCATCGAGGCGGTATCGGTGACGTCGCACGGTAAAACGAGCTTTGCTCCAACCTGTTCGGCTAGCGGTCCCACGCGCTTTTTCAGCGCCTCCCCCTGATAGGTCAGGGCAATCTCTGCGCCTTGAGCGACAACTGCCTTGGTGATGCCCCAAGCGATCGAGCGATTATTGGCGACACCGAAAATGATGCCACGCTTGCCCGCCATGAGAGTCCCGCCGTCCGCCATAAGCCCTCCTTCAAGCTAATCTGGGGGCTTCTTATACACCGGGCTGGCCCCGCCGAAAGGGCTTTCGCCAATTCGGAAGGACCAGCCCGGTGCGATCGGGCTGGGGGTGAGCTCTTAGTCTTCGACGCGCCTGATTGGCACGAGCGGAGTGAGTGTCTCTATCGCCTTCGACTTCGCGGAATAGTTCCGAACGACGATTGCGGATCGCAACGGCGTAAACCTGGCGGCAGTTTGTGGTTGGTCCTTGATCGGTCCAACACGAAGCGAAACGGTCGTCTCGGTTGTGACGTAGCTCTCAGACATAAAACCCTCTATCCAGTGACGATCCAGCGGCCATCCGGTGATCGACAAGCAACGCCCTTAATCTCGTTCTCTTTCCCGCCTCGGCTTAACGCGTAAAGCACGGTACGGCACAGGCGGCCATGCTCGTCTCGAAAGACGGAGACAGGTCTTACTCTGCCCGCGAGCTTGCTTGCTTTCCGTTGCCATACAAGCGTTGCCCCGTCGCCGAGCTCAGTCAGTGCCATTTGCAATGCCCGGAGCGCGACTTCCCTATCTGAACGATCAAGACCGGTCCTAAGTTCCGTGAGCGGGCTCTTTGGTTCTGTCACGGTTTCTGGTGTTACGGTCTTGAAGACCGGAACAACGACATGTGCCCCGCGATCCTCTGCTTTGAGAGGAATGAGGGCGGGGAGCAATACACACAACACGAGAGCCCCCGCCCCCTTGATAGGGGCGTTCCAATGGAACGTACGCATAACAAATCGTCCCCAACACTGACGCGGCTACTGAAATTCCCCCGCGCCCTCTATCAACGCGAACGATCCTGGCCTATCAGGGTGAGGAAATCGTAAATGCTCGTATCGCGCCGGGAAGTTTTCGCCCCGGCAGAAGGATTGAGTGACAGGCAAACTCCCATGGAAAAACAAGATTTCACCGCCGCCGAGGACCCATTCGTGCTGTTTCAGGTTTGGCTCGCCGAAGCAGAAGTATCTGAGCCATGCGATCCGGAGGCGATGGCCGTGGCCACGGCTGACCAAGACGGCCTTCCCAACGTCCGGATGATTCTCTTGAAGGGTGTCGATGAGCGCGGCTTCGTTTTCTATACGAACCTGGGCAGTGCAAAGGGCCACGAACTCTCCGCGAACCCCAAGGCAGCCTTGCTCTTCTATTGGAAGAGTCTCGGTCGGCAGATCCGCGTGCGGGGCCCCGTCCAGCCAACGACTGATCAAGAGTCGGACACCTATTTTGCCACCCGGCGCCGGGAGAGCCGACTTGGTGCGTGGGCATCACGGCAGTCGCAGCCTCTAGAGAGCCGCGCGGCTCTTGAAGAGGCGGTGTCGCGCTATACGGAGGAATTTGAGGGGCGCGAGGTCACGCGGCCCGACTATTGGCGCGGATTTAGAGTTCAGCCCGTCGAGATCGAATTTTGGCAGAATGGGGACTATCGGCTGCATGACCGCGTTGTTTTTCGCCGGGAGACACTCGATGGAACTTGGACAAAAACGCGCCTCAATCCGTGACACGAATTATGCTATCCCATCAGATCGGCCGAAGCGGCAGTGTTTGGCCTGAGGGGCATAAGGACAAGGCAAAGTGACCGCGGAAGATACTATCGAACGCTACGCGACCGCGCGCTTCGTCGTGAAAGAGGCAAAAGAGGCGCGCTGGGCGCGCTGGATTGCAGTTTTTTTCCTTCAGCTCATAATTCTCACGGCAATCCTTCATCGCTTCTTCGGCTTGAGTACGCAAGCAGCCATCAATCTCGTCTTGGTTTCGGGTGTGGGCCTTGCGGTTGCCGTCCTTATCGCGCTCTTCTCGTTGATACGGATTTGGTTTGGCGGTCAAACGGGGGCGGCCAACAGTTTCGCGGCGATTATTGTTGGTTTGATTGGGTTGGCGATCCCAGCCTATTTCATGTCAAAGGCGGTGATGTTGCCGGTTTTGAATGACATCCAAACATCGCCAGAAGAGCCGTTGCAGTTTACGGTCCTGCTCGATCAGCGGCCGCGTGATGCAAATCCGCTTGGCGCTCAATCGCCAGAGCAAGTGCGGCTTCAATCTGAGGGTTACGAGGATATTGGCCCAATCGCCGTCGACCGTCCTGCGGGAGCGGTCTTTACGGTGGTCAATGAAGCTGTGAAGCAGCTTGGCTGGACAGTGTTTGTGAACGAAGCGCCCGGGGAGAGCGGTATCGGCCGCATCGAAGCGACCGATAGCTCAATGATCATGGGATTCACCGATGACGTCGTGGTCCGTGTAAGGGGAGACGATGCGTCTGCCGTCATCGATATCCGGTCGGCCTCACGCTACGGGCGCAGTGATCTCGGTGCCAACGCGGAGCGCATTCGCGCTTTTGAGGAAGAGGTGAACACCGCCCTAGAGAAAGGCGAGAAGACCGTTCTTGAACAGGCGGCAGCTGAGCCGGAGGAGAAGCCGGTCGCCGCGCCCGCCAAGCAGGTAAAGAAGAAGCAGGTCAGGAGGAGGCGCGCCCGGCGGCAACCCCAGACCCGGAGCCGGCAGCAGAGGCGGCGCATATATAGAAGGCGCTAAGTCCTTCCGTCGCGCCTTCAGCCGTCACGAGACCGCGGGCGCTCATATGTTCCAAGTGAGCCAAGACCGAGAGAGCAGCGGCAACTTTCAACTCCGGCCCCAGGCCACCGTAAAGCCGTGCAACGATGTGCGGGATCGTGTTCACACCTTCATTGACGCAGGCAAGGATTGTCTGCTCACGCCAGCTGCGGTGAGTCATATACGCCCGAACCACCCGCCGCGGCGTCTCGATGCGTCCTCCGTGCCCTGGGAGAAAAACCTTATCGCGACGTTGCGCCAAGCGCTCGAGTGAACCGATAAAGTCCGCCATGCTGCCCTCTGGCGGCGCGATGACGGTGGTGTTCCATCCCATGACGTGATCGCCTGTAAAGACTGTCCGTTCGCCGACTAGGGCAAAGCAGAGATGGTCAGGGGCATGTCCGGGCATATGCAGGACATCCAGTGCGAAGCCTCGACCCTTGACAGTATCGGCATCCGAGACAGTCATGTCCGGCCGAAAAGCGGCATCGACGAAACCATCCCCGAGTCCCGGCGCTCCCGCACCGCGTGGAGTGTCGGTCGGACCATAAGCCACGATCTGCCCACCAAGCCGCCGCTGCAGCGGCTGCGCGCTATCGCAGTGGTCGCGGTGGCTATGGGTTATGAAGATATGGCTGACACGCTGGCCGCGTGTAGCCCGTTCGATGGCGTCGATATGGGCAGTATCTGCAGGGCCTGGATCAATGATCGCGATCTCTTCGGTGCCGACAAGATAGGTGTTCGTGCCAAGAAATGTGAACGGTCCAGGGTTGTTCGCCACGATGCGCCGGACGCCGGGGGCGATCTCATCAGCGACGCCATAGTCGACATCGACACTACGATTGAAGGCGAGCTCGGCGGACATGACCTATGGCTTCGAGGACGAGTGGCTTCGTGGATTTCGATGCGCCCGCGCCGGTGGCGCGACCGAGAGGCGGGACCATAACAGGGCTGCTTGGAGAGCGCCCTTCCTAAGTGACGGCGGACAATCCATAGGATTCTTGCGCAAAGTATGACTCGTTTCGGGCATGAAGCCGCATTTGCTCGCGACTCCATGTCTGGGTGAGGCTGGTGCTTGCCAAGTAGCGCCGACCAGAGTTGTCGAAGATGTTATTCTATAACAGCCCGGTGCGTGGAGCGGTATAGTGGATGTTACTCTGTAACAGGACGAATACTATTACAGATGCCGGCTAAATTCGTCGCACCCAATTTTTGACTCTGATAAGCGGCGTTGGCGATGAAAAATCTCTAACCGAATACCTGAACTAACTATATTCGCATGCGTCTTGATGTAGAATAAGGACGCAGGCTGAGCATACGTGTTCGGCCTCAGGTAACGCTGCAAGAAATGTGGCGGCCAGTCAGGGGAGGAGATTATGATTTCGACGCAGCACTTGCTTGCGGCGGCTAGTACCGCTTTGACATTATCGCTTGGTTCGCTTGCCGCTGTTGCACAAGTGCCGCCGCCGCCATCTGGCGAAGAAGTGCTCTACGGCGCTTACAAGGGCAAGACCTACTCTCCCTACGCGCAGCGTGGATTCCCCTCTCGGCCACTTTGGGGCGACACGCATCTGCACTCTGCCATGTCCATGGACGCGGGTTCGTTCGGCAACCGGCTCGGTGTGCGTGAGGCTTTTCAGTTCGCGCGTGGCGATGAGATTACCTCGGCCACTGGCCTTCCCGTGAAGCTGTCACGCCCGCTCGACTTCCTTGCTATCACTGATCACTCCGACAACATGGGCTTCTTTCCGGACATGTTTGCCGGCAAGCCGCATATCCTCTCCGATCCAAAGGGGAAGGAGTGGTACGAGAAGGTTCAAGCGGGGCAGGGCGTTGAAGTCGCGCTGGAGTTGATCGGGCTTTTCTCGCAAGGCCAGTTCCCAGAAGCACTGATGTATACGCCTGACTCTAAGCCCTACAAGTCCGCCTGGAAGCAAACGGTGGACGCGGCGGAGGAGTACAACGAGCCAGGCCGCTTCACCGCGATGATTGGCTACGAATGGACTTCGCTTGCGAAGGGCAACAATCTGCATCGCGTCGTCATCTATCGCGACGGTGCCGACAAGGCGCTTCGTATGGTGCCGTACACGACAGTTGAACCCTTTGGCAGCACCGATCCGCTCGAACTCTACAAATGGCTCGACAAGTACGAGCAAGAGACCGGTGGCGACATTCTCGCAATTGCTCATAACGGGAATCTGTCGAACGGCATCATGTTCCCCATCGATGAGCAGTACACGGGACGCAAACTCGACAAGACCTATGTGGAGCAGCGGGACAAGTGGGAGCCGCTCTACGAAATCACCCAGATCAAGGGGGATGGAGAGACGCATCCTTTCCTGTCGCCTGAGGACGAGTTTGCCGACTACGAAACGTGGGACATCGGTAATCTTGATGCTTCGGAAGCGAAGGTCGACAGCATGCTCGCCGGCGAGTACGCGCGATCAGCGTTGAAGCGCGGACTCCAACTTGAGGAAAGGCTCGGGACGAACCCCTACAAGTTTGGCTTGATTGGTTCAACCGATAGCCATACGTCGCTCGCCACGGCTCAAGAGGATAATTTCTTCGGCAAGCATTCCGGCACCGAGCCAAACCCAGAGCGCATGGCGCATCCCTTCATGAAAACCGACGCCGGTACGATCCATGGCTGGCAGCAGGTGAGTTCTGGTCTTGCCGCGGTATGGGCGCCGGAGAATACGCGTGAGGCGATCTTCGATGCCATGACGCGAAAAGAAACCTACGGCACGACCGGCAGCCGTATGGGCGTGCGCTTTTTTGGTGGCTGGAACTACAAGGACGAGGATCTGAAGAGCCGGACTCCGGCGTTCGCAGGTTACGACAAAGGCGTGCCCATGGGGGCCGATCTGCCGTCCAAGCCTGATGGCGTCGAAGCGCCGAACTTCATGGTCTATGCCTTGAAGGATCCACTTGGCGGCAATCTCGACCGTATACAGATTGTCAAGGGCTGGATGGACGACGCAGGCAAGACGTACGAGAAGGTCTACGATGTCGTGTGGAGCGGCGACCGCAAACCTGGTTCTGACGGCAAATTGCCCCCGGTAGGCAATACGGTGGATGTGACGAGCGCGACCTTCACCAACACAATTGGCGATTCAGAGCTCGGCGTGGTCTGGACGGATCCCGACTTCGATTCCGATCAGAAGGCGTTTTACTACGCCCGCGTGCTTGAGATTCCAACGCCGCGTTGGTCGACATATGACGCGCACCGGTTTGGCATCGAAATCCCTGAGGGCGCACCTAAATCCCAACAGGAACGCGCCTACACATCACCCATTTGGTACACGCCGAAGAGTTAGCGGCGAAGGCGGGCTGATTTCGGTCCGCCCAAATTTTTTGAAGGATCAGTACAGTGAGGATTACATCGAAGAAGTTCGCGTTGTTTTTTGCTGCATCCTGCCTTGTACCTGGAACGGCTCTCGCCGAAGAAGAAAAGCTTGGCGGGCAGGTTGGTGAGATGACCTTGACGGGGGATGACGCGGGCTTGCTCGAGCGCGAACATTTCTCGCCTTACGCTGGACGCAAGTTCGCCAACCGACCACTGTGGGGCGATACACATGTGCACACGTCAAACTCTCTCGATGCCCGCGCCTTCGGTGTGACCCTCGATCCGGAGCAGGCTTATAAGTTTGCGCGCGGCGATGAGATTACCACCAGCCATGGGCTGCAGGTCCGGCTTTCACGGCCGCTCGACTGGCTCGTTGTATCCGATCACTCCGATGGCTTGGGCGCTATGAACGAGATCATTGCGGGCGATGTGACGCTCATGCGCGAACCGCAGCTCCGCGATTGGAACAAGCGCCTCAACGCAGGCGGTGACGATGCGCTGAAAGCAACGATGGAGGTGATTGAGTCGTTTGCAGGCGTCAGTGACATAAAGATGCCGGCCGCTGCGCTCGACCCACGGTTCGTACAAACCGTCTGGGACGAGTACCTCGAGACGGCGGACAAGTACAACGATCCGGGCAAGTTCACGACCATCATTGGGTATGAGTGGACGTCCACGGAAGGCGGCAACAACCTTCACCGCAACGTTCTCTATCGCGACGGCGCCATTCGCGCGCAGCAAATGCTGCCGTTCACCACAGAGAGTAGCTTCAATCCTGAGGACCTCTGGAAATGGATGGAGGCCTATGAGGACAAGACCGGTGGCCGCGTGCTTGCGCTCGCCCATAACGGCAACGTCTCGAATGGCCTCATGTTCCCCGTCGAGACGAATCCGAAGACCGGCAAGCCGTTGACCGGCGATTACGCCGAGACACGTGCGAAGTGGGAGCCGCTCTACGAGGTCACGCAGATCAAGGGCGACGGAGAGGCCCATCCCTTCCTCTCCCCAAACGACGAGTTCGCTGATTACGAGACGTGGGACAAGGCCAATCTCGGCCCGGTGCCGAAAGAAGATTGGATGCTTCAGTACGAGTACGCACGAGAAGCTCTCAAGAATGGTCTGAAGCTGGAAGGGCAGCTCGGTACAAACCCTTACAAATTTGGCATGGTCGGCTCGACGGACAGCCATACCGCTATGGCTACGGCCCAAGAGGACAATTTCTTCGGCAAGCATTCGGGTGTGGAACCGGAACCCAATCGCTGGGAACATGTCGTGGGTGAGTTCGGACCCACCCGCATTCTCGGTTATGATATGGCCTCATCAGGTCTGGCCGCCGTTTGGGCGCCCGAGAACACTCGCCGGTCCATCTTCGACGCTATGCAGCGCAAGGAGGTTTATGGCACCACCGGATCGCGCATCGGCCTGCGCTTCTTTGGCGGTTGGAACTTCAACGAAGCCGATGCGGGCAGCCGAACCCCAGCTGAGATCGGTTATGCCAAGGGCGTGCCCATGGGCGGCGATCTAGAAAATCCACCCGAAGGGAAGTCGCCGACCTTCCTCGTCGCGGCGTTAAAGGATCCGCTTAGCGGCAATCTCGATCGAATCCAGGTGGTCAAAGGCTGGATCGACGAAAACGGGGAGACGCAGGAAAAAGTCTACAACGTCATTTGGAGTGACGATCGGAAGATTGATGCAGACGGAAAACTGCCGTCTGTCGGAGACACCGTGGACGTCGATCGCGCCACATGGACGAACACGATTGGCGCACCGGAACTGATCACCATGTGGGAAGACCCAGACTTCGATCCGAAACAGAAGGCGTTCTACTACGCACGCGTCATCGAGATCCCGACCCCGCGCTGGACGGCTTACGATGCGAAGCGTTTCAAGGTCGACATGACCAAAGATGTGCCGATGACCACGCAAGAACGCGCGTACTCTTCGCCGATCTGGTACACGCCGAAGAGCTGATGTATTTGGGCGAGAGAGCGCAGCGGATGAGAGACGTGTTCAGAAGTCGTCCCTACGTGCTTGCAGGCGGCGTGCTCGCGGTGAGTATGTTGTTCGCCGCGGCGTCCGCATTTGCCTGCGGCTATCACAATCCGAGCGACATCGCGCGCGGCACGATGAACTTCATCTATCCGAAGTCTCTTTACGTCAGAACTGCCGTTTGGCAAGCGCAAGACCGTGGGTTGCTTCCGCCAAGACCGCGCCGTGTCATTAAGGACCTGTTCGCGTATCAACGAACGACGGCGGGCTTGGAAAACTTGGGCGGGGCCTTATCCCCAGCGCCTGACCGCCAGTTTGGGTTCACACTTGTCTTGCTGGATTCGATGCTGTGGACTCGTTACGCCGCTGGGACAGAGGGATTCGATGTGAGTGTTCATGTCAGTGGCCCTGCCAAGAACGAAGCGGTTCTCGTGACCGAAGGCGCCGTTGTTCAGGCATTGAATGCCGGCGTCATTTCATTCGATACAGCCGAGGCCCACGGTTTGGTTCGGCTATATGGACCTGCCGACCAGCAGGGAAATGTCCGTGCGGTGATGCGTGGCCAACCGGACGATGCGCAGTCTAAAGTGCCCGACAGCCAATTGGAGGCAGCGGGCTAGACAGATGCAGTTTCTTTCACGACTAGCGCGCGAGCCGCTCGTCCATTTCGTTCTGATCGGCGCAATCGTGTTCGGCGCCTATATGCTCTTCGCGGAGGACGACGAGCTCGAAATCCGAGACCGCATCGTCGTTACAGAGGGTCGCGTTCTGCAGTTGGCGCAGATCTTTGCGAAGACATGGCAGCGCCCGCCAACGCCCCAGGAACTTCGCGGGCTTCTCGACGCCTACATCAAGGAAGAGGTGTACTACCGCGAGGCGGTGAAGCTCGGTCTCGACCGTGATGACACGCTCATCCGACGACGCATGCAGCAGAAGATGGAGTTTCTCTCAGAGCCGCCCGAGGATGTTCTGGCCACTGATGATGCGGTGCTTCAGGCCTATCTTGACGGCAACAAAGAAGACTACCGCGTCGAAACGGAACTTGCATTCGAGCAAGTCTTTATCAAACCCAAATCGCCAAATGTCGATGAAGACGAGCGTTCGGCGGAAATCCTCAAGGCGCTCAAGGCAGGCGAGGATCCAGCTGAACTCGGCGATCCCACACTGCTGCCAGCAGCAATGCCGCTTTCTTCTTTGCGTGTTGTCCGACGCGATTTTGGCGATGGCTTCACGAAGACGGTTTCCGAGGCTCCGACCGATCAGTGGATCGGACCAGTTCAGTCGCCCTATGGCCTGCATTTCGTGCGCGTCGCCAAGCGGATAGAAGGGCGCGACCCCAAACTCGATGAGGTGCGGGCCGCAGTCTTGCGAGACTGGCGCAATCTCAAACGTCAGGAATACCAGGCGGACGCCTTCAACAAACTGCGGGCACGATACGAAGTTGTCTTCCCGGAGCCAAAAAATCCCGGGCCGTCAAAGACCAACGAGCCGTCAAAAGCCAACGATAAGGATGACGGCAAGTGATACGGCTATTTTTTGCTGCGCTTGTTGTGCTCGCTTTTCACGGCGCAGCCGAGGCGCATGAACTACGTCCCGGCTTCCTTGAGATTAAGCAGACCAGCGCTGAGACCTACGACATTCGCTTCAAGGTGCCGGCGCGTGGCGATATGCGCCTTGGCCTTTACGTACGGCTGCCTTCGGACTGCAGAGACACGTCGCCGGCTCGTAATGAACGTGCCGGCCCCGCGATTCTGGAGCATCGCGCAGTGCGGTGCCCCGAGGGGTTGGCAAATCAGGAAGTCTCAATCGATGGCTTGCCCGGCACATTTACCGATGTCGTCGTCCGCGTTGAATCCGAGGATGGCGCCATACAGGCTACGCGTCTGACACCCGACAGCCCATCCTTCACAGTTGCGGCGGCGCCGACCTGGTTGGATACGGCCCGCACATATTTCCTTTTGGGTGTGGAGCACATCCTCCTGGGGATCGACCATCTCCTGTTCGTTCTCGCACTGCTGCTGCTCGTGCGCGATGTTTGGATGCTGGTCAAAGTCATCACGGCTTTCACGGTGGCCCATAGCATTACGCTAGCGCTTACGGCGCTTGGCTGGGCTCAGATCCCGCCAGCGCCCGTTGAGGCCGTCATTGCCCTCAGCATCATGTTTGTGGCGGCGGAAATCTTGCGCCAGACGGGACCGGAGACTGGATTCACCAAGCGCGCGCCTTGGCTGGTCGCCTTTGCGTTCGGGCTGCTTCATGGTTTGGGATTTGGTGGCGCCCTGAAAGAGATCGGGCTGCCGCAGTCCGATGTGCCGCTGGCGTTGCTTACCTTCAATCTTGGCGTAGAGGCGGGGCAATTGCTGTTTGTGTTCGCGGTCTTGGGGGCCGGAGCGGTCGTGCGGAAACTCGTCTCATTCGAGCGCCCCTGGCTACGGACGGCGGTGGGCTATGGGATTGGATCACTGGCGGCGGTGTGGTTTGTCCAGCGCGTCGCACTCTTCTTATAGGGGACTGCCGATAGGGGACTGCCACGCTCTTGGCCCCACGCCGTGTTTCCGTCATAAACAGAGCGGCTAACTGATTGCTCCGCCCCGGTCCCGCGCCCTAGCGAAAGGAAGCTTCATGCTCAGACGCCGCCTCACGCCAAACGCGTTCGTTTCTGTTTTGCCGACAACAGCAGGGGCGCTCTTGCTTTCCACTCTGTGGGTTCAGGGAACGGCGCTCGCACAGGACGCGCAGACTGAAGTGGCCGTTGAACCACCGCAGCAGGCCGCGGCCCCTGCCGATTCCGCAGGTGGGGAACAAGGCGCAGGCACAGGCCAGGCCTCGGGCACTCCAGCGAGTGACAACTTGCTTAGCGAGCCCGAGCTCGAACAACTTGTTGCGCCGATCGCACTCTATTCTGACCCACTCCTTGCGAATGTCCTCATTGCCTCAACCTATCCCCTAGAAGTCGTCCAGGCGGAGCGCTGGTACGAAAAGAACAAGGACCTCCAGGGAGATGCTCTGCAGGAGGCGCTGGCACAACAGGATTGGGACGACAGCCTGAAGGATCTGGTCGCGGTACCCGATGTCCTTGACATGATGAATAAGGATCTCGACTGGACACAGAAGCTTGGTGATGCGGTCCTCGCGCAGCAGTCTGATGTGATGAATGCTGTGCAGGTGCTACGGGCGCGCGCCCAAGAAGCCGGAACCCTCGAGTCAAACCCGCAACAGACCGTGACGGTGACGCAAACAGTCGTGCAGAACGACGATGGATCTGCGAGTGGCGAAGCCACGGCTCAAACAAGCGCGCAGCCTCAGGAAGTTATCGCGATCCAACCGACCAACCCTGAGAAGGTCTACGTCCCGTATTACGATCCGAATGTCGTCTACGGCACCTGGCCCTATCCGACCTATCAGCCTTACTACTACCCGCCGCCGCCCGGATATCGCTTTGGCAGTGCGCTGGCGACGGGGTTAGCGTGGAGTGCCGGCTTCGCTATTGGCAACGCCATTTGGGGCGACAACATCAATTGGGGCCGAAACGACATCAATGTGAACGTGAACCGCAACATCAGCGGCAATACGATCAATCGCAACAACGTCAACGTTCAGAAATGGGAGCACAATTCCGAGCATCGGCGCGGCGTGCAGTACAACAACAACGAGGTTCGCAACAAGTTTGAGAATCAAGGCAACCGCAACAATATCGGCCAAAATGCTGGCGATCGGCGCCCCGGAGGCGGCGAGGGCCGCCCTGGAGCTGGAAACCGTCCTGGAAATGCTGGCGGCCGCCCAACGGTTAGCGATCTCGAACGCGATTTGAAAAGACCCGGCGGGGCTGAAGGGCGACCAGGCAGTGGCAACTTAGCCGAAAGACGACCCGGTGGTGGCGAGGGCCGCCCTGGTGGGGATCGCCCGAGAGTCGGAGGCGGTGATCGTCCGAAAGCCGGAGGCGGTGATCGTCCTAGAGCCGGAGGCGGTGATCGTCCAAAGGTGGATGCCGGCGCTCGGCCCGGCGGTGGCGACCGTCAAGCTAACCTCAAGGACAGGGCGCCTGCGAAGAAGCCAGCGGCCAATAGACCTGCAGCCAAGAAACCTGCAGCCAAAAAACCCGCAGCGAGAAAGCCGCAAAGCCGTCCCAGCGGAAATGCGTTTAAGAAGAGCAGCGGTGGCGGTGCACGCAAAGCATCGTCACGCGGCCGGGCAAGTGCCGGCGGTAGAAGCATCTCGCGAGGCCATGGTGGCGGCGGCCGTCGTGCGGGCGGCGGGCGGCGCCGGTAGGCCGAAAAAGATCAGCAGCAACGAATGAAACCTGGATTGGTGAATGGTATGCCAATAGTTCGACAACTCAGCCTCGCGGTGCTTGGTGTATCGCTAATTGTCTTCTGCACACAGGCGCAGGCAACGCAGCAATTCGAAAGCCCTCAGGCAGCGATCGAAGCGCTCGTCGCCGCGGCGCGTGGCGAAGACAAGCAGAAGCTGCTCGAGATCCTGGGACCCGACGGTCAAGACGTTATTAGTTCCGGCGACGACGTGGCTGACAAGAACGCCCGCGAGAGCTTCATGAGAGCGTATGACAAGCACAACGAGCTTGAGACCGAAGGGGATGATTTTGTTGTCCTCTTGCTCGGCGATGACGATTGGCCGTTCCCGATCCCGGTCGTGAAGGCATCGAACGGAAAATGGGAGTTCGACACTGAGGGCGGCCTTGAGGAGATTTTGATACGCCGCATCGGCCGAAACGAGCTGCTGGCCATTGAAGCCGCCCAGCTCTACGTAAAGGCACAAGAGAATTATGCCGCCCTCAATCCCGATGGCGGGAGCCCAGCGGCGTACGCGCAGCGTTTCATGAGCTCTCCTGGCACAAAGGACGGCCTCTACTGGCCAACCGAGACGGGCACCGATGAGAGTCCTCTCTCTAAGAAGTTCATCGAGATCACCGATGAAGGATATAAGCCAGATGGCATCAAGCCGATTCCCTATCGCGGCTATTTCTTCCGCATTCTCAAGAGTCAGGACGAGGGTGCCGAGGGCGGCGCCCGCGACTATGTCGAGGACGGGCGCATGACAGGCGGCTTTGCGTTGATTGCCTACCCGGCCGCGTACAACAACTCTGGCATTATGACCTTCATCGTCAATCAAGACAGCGAAGTGCTTGAGAAGGATCTCGGCGAAGATACGGAAGAGATCGCAAGCAAGATCGAGTCGTTCTCCCCGGACGACACTTGGGAGCCCGCCCAGACGCCGTAACGGGTCTCAAAAAATTTTTCTTGAGCGCCCAAGGAATCGGGTTCCCGCATCGTCCAACCTTGTGACATGCGCATGCCGACCGGAGATAAGGAACTGGCGGAACAGGCTGCGGCGGGCGACGCCGAGGCCTTTCGCGTCCTTTTGGAACGGCACTATGACGACATCTACCGTCTGGCGTATCGCTTTGTCAGGGACGAAACCGATGCGGAGGACATCGCGCAAGATATTTGTGTTGGCCTCGCTGACCGGTTGAGCTCGTTCCGCGGCGAGGCGAAGTTCACCACCTGGCTCTACCGGCTCGTCCTGAACGCCTGCCGGGACTGGGGGCGCCGTCAATCGAGCGGCCGGCGGGCCATGTCCAATTTTGCGGATGTCGAGGATCTGCGCCGGGCAGCCGATGCAGATCGTGCCAGACAACTTGAGTGGGTTTGGACGACGCTGGGCAGTTTTCCTGACGAGATTCGGGAAACAGCGGTTCTCGTGCTGGCCCAGCAGCTGAGCCATGGCGAAGTCGCCTCCATCCTTGGTGTGAAGGAATCGACGGTCTCCTGGCGCATGCACGAATTGCGCAAGACCCTTAAGCAGCGTGCGGACGAAGAGAGATGACCGACAAGTTCGAACAACTGAAAGACGCTCTGCAAACCGAGCCGCCGACGCCAAACGGTGAAGCCAAGAAGGCTGCGCTCAATTTGGCTATGGCGCGTTTCGCTGAAAAAAATGCACCCATCGCCCAAGGAATAGCGCACGAGGCACGTCCTAACTCCAACGGCGGCATGGGGCCGTCGGCAATCTGGAGTACCATCATGACGACCCTCACCCCTTTGAATTGGAACTTGAGGCCAATGCTGGCCGGTGGCGCGAGCCTCGCTGTCTTGGCCCTCGCACTGGTCTCGACCTATGAGCTGCGGCCCGATCTATTTCGCCAGCTCGACAGCGCCCCCACCGTGGCGGACAAGCCGAAGCCTGCGGAAACGAATACGGCATTCGACGCAGTGAAGGAGCAAGACGTTGCCGCCAAGCCGGAAGAGGGACCAAAAAAAATAGCGGGAGTTGAGCAACGTTCTCACGAGTCCGCTCAACTCCAGCACGCCGATCCGTCTGCCAAGCAATCAGGCGGGCCGATAGGGATGTTCAGCATGAACGGCACGCAGCCAGCGCCGGCTCCTGCTCAGCAGGCGCAATCGGGAGCCTATGGCAACAACAGGTTGGTCACGGTGTCTCCACGCTTGCGCCAGCTTGAGGCACCGACGCGCGGCTATCGCGAGCAAGGGCGCGACCGTTTCGAGGCCTTCGATCCGAACCCGGTTAAAGTGGTCGCAGAGGACCCGGTTTCCACCTTTTCAATCGACGTGGACACGGCGTCCTACGCGTTCATGCGCTCGCGGTTGAATCAAGGCGTCCTACCTACGCCGGACTCGATCCGCGTCGAGGAGCTCGTCAATTACTTCCCCTATGATTACCCCGCCCCCACGAGCGCCGATACGCCGTTCAAATCAAACGTATCGGTCATGCCGACGCCCTGGAGTAGCGAAACCAAATTGATGCGTATCGGCATCAAGGGATTTGAGCCCGTAGCCGCGAAACGTCCCCGAGCGAATTTGGTGTTTCTGATCGATACGTCAGGGTCGATGCAGGCGCCGAACAAGCTGCCGCTTCTTCGGAATGCCTTCAAACTTCTGCTCACCTCGCTCGATCCGGACGACACCGTGTCGATCGTTACCTATGCAGGCTCAGCTGGCACAGCGCTGGAGCCAACCAAGGTGTCAGACTCATCAAAGATCCTGACGGCACTCGAGAAGCTCAATGCGGGGGGCTCTACGGCTGGCGGCGAAGGAATTCGCCAGGCCTATGCGCTCGCCGAAGCCAACAAAGTCGAGGGGATCAATCGCGTGATCTTGGCGACCGACGGCGACTTCAATGTTGGCATCTCCGATAAAGAGAAGTTGAAGGACTTCGTGGCGCGCGAGCGTGAGAAGGGCGTCTCTCTTTCCGTGCTCGGCTTTGGCGCGGGAAATTACAATGACGCGCTAATGCAGGCGCTCGCACAGAACGGGAATGGTAACGCCAACTACATCGATACGCTGAACGAAGCGCGAAAAGTCCTGGTGGACGGTGCTTCGGCAACGCTGCAGACGATTGCAAAAGACGTAAAAATTCAGGTCGAGTTCAATCCCAGCGCTGTCTCTGAGTACCGATTGATCGGATATGAGACGCGTAAGCTCAACCGCGAGGACTTCAACAACGACAAAGTCGATGCGGGAGAGATTGGCGCAGGACACACGGTGACGGCGTTGTATGAAATTGTGCCTACGGGCTCGAGCGGCCGTCTTGTCGATGACCTGCGCTACGACCCGAGCAGCCCCGAGGCGAACGCTGCGAATCCGGACAAAGCGAACGAACTTGCTTTCGTGAAGATTCGCTACAAGGAGCCCGATGGTGACAAGAGCACTCTCATTACGACGCCTGTGACAAGTGCAGACGAGGTCACGTCGATGAGTGCCGCCGACACCAACGCGCAGTTTGCTGCGGCCGTCGCAGGTTTCGGGCAAGTGCTGAAGGGCGGCCGCTATACGGGCGCATGGTCGATCGATGACACGATCAAGTTAGCGGAAGGCGCGCGCGGGCCTGACACGTTCGGATATCGCGCTGAGTTCTTGAATCTTGCCCGCCTAGCGAAATCCGCGTCGGCCTTGGAGCCGCTCAAGAAGCAATAGCGATACTCGCATCCCTCGCCAGGTTCGTACCGGGGGAGGGATGCAATACCTTCTAGAGCCTCCGCGTAAGCAGCATGGCGTGAGCTACGTAGTGGAACGGATAGCGCTCCGGGTTGTTCCTCAAGAGACTCTCGGCGCGGTCATAAAGGCTCACAACCACGGGGCCGCAATCCTCACCAAGGTGCAGTCTGAGAACAGGCTCGGTAAAGGCGCGGAAGAAATTGGTGTAAGCCCGTGCGTAGGTTCCGATGTCGCCAGACGCGCTATAGTCCTCGACAAAGGCAACCGGGACCTCATAGCTCTCGGCACGCTCCAAGAGGAATAGACTTGCGCAAGGCGCCGAGGCCTCGGCCACCGGCGCGGTGAGCTCGTGCAGTGTACGGAAATAGACGGGCTGATAAAAAGTCTCGTATGTGTCCTGACTGATCAGGCCCTCGGCCACGTGTTCGAGCAAGGCGTCGTTAAGGACGTCATACAATCCATCACAGGTGCGGCGTTCCGGACCCGCACCGAAAACTTGGATCAGGAGCTTGCCGCCTGGAACGAGTTCCGCGGACCTAGACGCAAGAAAACTCTCGAGGTCACTCGCTGCCTGCCGCGCAAACATCGCCTGTTCGGTCTTTGCGACAGTGCCGACGCCGCGCACGGCGCTGGGACCGTTCGGCAGAATGTAGCCGGGCAGGCGGTCAAGCGGTCGTTCGCTGAGAAAGCCGATCGCGTTAAAAGTAGTCGCAAAGTGAAGTGAGCGCGGCGGCAGGAGCTGGTCATACATTGACCCACCCACGGCACCGGAATACACGCTGTCGCCAAAAAAAGACTGGCCCTCCGGACGAAGCCGCTCAAAGAGCTCGGAAAAGTCGTTTGTCGGTAGATCGCTATGGACCGTCTGTATCGGTCTTGTGGTGCGCTTGCGGCAGGCCTCGACGAGCGACTGAAACACGGTGACCGAGTTGCGGCCCTCGGAACAACCAAAGTCGCCAAGGCCAACTGTGTGCGGTGGATCGGAAAGGTCCATACTGAGCGCCGCATCAACGGTCCACGGCAGGACATACTCAGTTGCCGCCCATTGGGGCTCCGAGTTTTGGTTGTAAAAACCATGCCCAATCATCCCGGTTGTGACAGCCATGACAGATCCCATTCAGCCACTGTGCTTCAGCATTGTTTTAGCACGCGGCGATGCCATTGCGCTTTCGCTTGCGTTCCAGCCGGTTCTCTGGCGAGAAACTAAGGTAGTCTAGCATCGAGGGAATGACTGGCGCGCAATGAGCTCGCGGGATACAGCGCGCTGGGACAATGGGGCCGAAAATACATGATGTTGACCTTGGATCAGACGATCGCGTTCGGGACTTTGTTTGTCGCGTTCGCGCTCTTTCTGTGGGGCCGCTTTCGCTACGACATTGTGGCGATGTTAGCGCTGCTCGCTGTGACGCTCACGGGGCTGATTCCGGTCGGTGACGCCTTTTTAGGGTTTGCGCATCCCGCGGTTATTACAGTTGCTGCCGTTCTGATCCTCAGCCGCGCGTTGCAGAATGCAGGCATTGTCGATGTGATCGTGCGTCTCCTGTCGCCTTTGCGAGGCTCCGAGATGCAACAGATCAGTTCCCAAGCTGGGCTTGTTGCCGTCCTTTCGAGCTTCATGAACAATGTCGGAGCGCTTGCTCTCATGTTGCCTGTGGCGTTGCGCAACGCTTATCGCGATGGCTATGCGCCCGCGAAATCTCTCATGCCTCTTGCCTTTGCATCCTTGCTTGGTGGCATGGTGACGCTGATTGGTACACCGCCCAATCTAATCGTCGCCGGCTTTCGGGAAACCGAGACGGGCACAGCATTCGGCATGTTCGACTTTGCGCCTGTTGGCTTGGCTGTGGCCGTGGCGGGTCTCGCGTTCATCATATTCATCGGACCGCGCCTCTTGTCCTCCGACCGGCGTGGCGCCAACGACGATGCGCTCGACGTTGGTGATTACCTGGCCGAGGCGCGCGTTCAGAAAAGCGGGAAAGCCTGGGGCAAGACGGTTCAGGAGGTCGAGAGCCTCGCGGACGGAGAAGCCCGTATCGTCGGCCTCGTACAAGGGACCAAGAGGCAGGTGGCGCCGGCCGCTTCCAAGAGACTACACGCGCGCCATGTGCTCATTCTGGAAGGCGAGCCGGATGCGATCAAGGAGCTGGTGGACGCTGGCGGTCTGAAGTTGCTGAACAGCGAGGGCTTAAGCGCAGAGCGGCTGGAGTCGGATCAGGTTGAATTGGCGGAAGCCGTGGTCAAGCCTGGGTCGCGCCTAGAGGGAAAGACCCCAACCGCGCTGACTCTGCGCCGGGACTATGGCATCAACTTACTTGGGATCGCGCGTCACGGCCGGCGTGTCCACACGCGGCTCGGCAGAATTCGGCTGCAAATTGGTGACGTTCTGCTTCTACAAGGCCCCTCCGATACCATGGCGAGCACGCTCGCTGAGCTCGGGTGCCTGCCGCTCGCCGAACGAAGCCTCAAGATTGGACGCCCGCGTCGCCTGCTGTTGGCGGGCGCTATCTTTGCCCTCGCGATAGTCGCCACGGTGTTGAATCTTCTCCCGGC
>JBCDFN010000008.1:0-132695 GCA_039177935.1 Pseudomonadota bacterium
ACGCTTTCGATTGTCCCTGCGACCGCCGCCGGGGCCATAAGTAGTCCGGCGATGCCGGCGGCAAGGGAGCATATCGAGCTTCTCGTTGTCGTCATTGTCGCCCTACTGCGGTTCGTTGTCTCAATCCGATGCCAGGCTTGTGAGACAAGCCTCACCATCATACAACGACACCGCACAATTCAACCGATTGCCGTACACCCACGCCGGCAAGATGAACGCATCGGAGTTTCCACCCGCGATGAGCGACATGAGGATCGCTGTTCTTGGCGCTGCCGGACGCATGGGTCAAGCATTGACCCGGGCGCTAGACGCAACGCCGGGCTGTGAGATCGCTGGTGGCCTTGAGACCGCTGGTTCGTCAGCCCTCGGCCAAGATATTGGTGCGGTCGCCGGGCTCGATCCGATCGGCGTCCCGATTACGGATGACGCGCATGCCCTGTTTGCGCATGTCGAGGCGGTTCTCGACTTCACCCTGCCGCCTGCGACCACGGAATTCGTGGCGCTCGCGGCCCAGGCACGCATCGTCCACGTCATTGGGACCACCGGCTTTACAGACGAGCAGCTTGCGAAGATCGATGCGGCCTCGCGCCACGCAACGATCGTGAAAGCTGGCAATATGAGCATGGGGGTCAATCTCATGGCCGCTCTTACCAAGCGGGTCGCAGAGATCCTCGGCCCCGAATTCGATATCGAAATCTTGGAAATGCATCACCGCCACAAACGCGATGCCCCATCTGGGACGTCCCTGATGCTCGGCGAGGCCGCGGCGCAAGGCCGCGCGGTCGCCTTGGCTGACAAGGCCGTTCGAACCCGCGATGGTGACACGGGCCCGCGCGCCGACGGCGATATAGGGTTTGCCGCGCTTCGAGGCGGCGATGTGGTGGGCGAGCACAGCGTCATTTTTGCCGGACCTGGCGAACGCTTCGAGCTCACTCATATCGCGTCAGATCGGGGCATCTTCGCCCGTGGCGCTGTGCGTGGCGCACTATGGGCACGAGGCCGGCCGCCTGGCCTATACTCGATGGCCGATGTGCTTGGACTGTAACAGGAGATAGGTAAAGGAGTGGGGAGCGTCTTTAGGCTGCTAAGGCCTTGTTATCCTTGCAGTCAAAAAGTCACCCCAATGGGCACCAATACTAGACATGGCGCTTAACCGGATGGAACTATGGTTGCCCGCGAACACGAGGCCGAGCATCCAACGAAGGGCCAATTGAGTAAACGATGACAGGGTGTCATTCAGGGGACATGCTTCAAAAGACCAGCGATAGACCGGAGAACTCCGAAAATGTTCTTGTTTTGGTCCGGCACGGCCAAAGCGAGTGGAACCGCCTGAACATGTTTACAGGCTGGAAGGACGTTGGCCTCAGTGAGGAAGGCGTCTCTGAAGCCCATCGCGCCGGTCAGAGGTTGAAAGAAGAGGGGCTGGTCTTTGATAGTGCTTTTGCTTCAACCCTGAAGCGCGCCCATAACACGCTCGATATCATCCTCGGCGAGCTGGGTCAGGATAAGCTGCCGATCATCAAGGCCGCCGCGCTCTGCGAGCGCGACTATGGGGACCTTGTCGGGATCAACAAAGAAGAAGCGCGGAAACGTTTTGGCGCTAAGAAGGTGCAGACTTGGCAACGCTCGTACGATGTCGCGCCGCCCGGCGGAGAGTCCCTCAAGGACACCGCAGCACGCGTCTGCCCGTTTTTTGATCGCTGGATCGTGCCCGAGCTGAAATCGGGGAAAAATGTGATTGTTGTCGCCCACGGGAATTCGCTGCGATCCCTGATCATGGAGCTGGACAAGCTCACGCCCGAGGAAGTGCAGCACTACTCGCTCGCGACGGCCACACCCGTCATATACCGCGTTAAGGCGGACGGTACGCTCACAGAAAAGCGCAGTCTCGCGGCGTAAGGCTACGCGAGCGCTTCGCCCTCGACCGTGGGCGCACGGGCTTCGCTCAACGCTAGCTTGAGCGCAGCCGCAAAATCCTCCCGTTCCGGATCAGTCAGAAAAGCGCCGAACACCAACCGTTTTCCATGGCTAACAAGTGAGAGTTCGGACGAGAGCCCGACCCGCTCGTCAACATGGACACGCACCCAATAGGGGTTGAAGCGCCACGACTGCTCCTTGCCGTTTGGCGCCACCCGCGTCACCGTTAGGACATCGTCCGTCAGCGCAACCGTCTCATAGACCCGCAAGGCACGGAAATTGATCCGGAACGCCACATAGATGAGCAACACGTCGAGGCCCATGAAGCCGAGCACAGGCCAGGCCCCCATCATGAAGAACATGAGCCCCGTTCCGAATGAAATCACGCAGACCGCGGCCATAAAGATCACAAATCCACGCGGCCCCAGTGATCGGTGCGGCGAGAGAACCGCTTGAAAACGGGCATCAGAGCCTTCAGGCCCTTGCGATTCGGTCAGCGTCTCTGTCATAGCGTTGCACCTAGTACAGCCGGGAAGAGTGGCGAAGCGCAAGTGGCCGATCATGAAAATGCGACTGAGGGGCGGAGGCGGCGACAAAAGCGGCGCAAAGCACGGTCGCGGCTGACCCGTGCCCAAATCGAAGAGATGTTCGCGCGCTTCGAAAGCCTCGATCCCGAACCGCAGACGGAACTCAAGTTTCGCGATCCCTTCACGCTGCTCGTCGCGGTCGTTCTGTCCGCGCAAGCGACCGATACATCGGTAAACCTCGCAACGCCTGCTCTTTTCGAACTGGCCGACACACCAGAAAAGATGGCAACGCTCGCGGAGGAAGACGTCCGTGAGCGGATAAAGACGATCGGACTGTTTCGCAACAAGGCCAAGAATGTTGTCGCGCTTTCGCAAAAGATCGTTGCCGAACATTCTGGCCACGTGCCCGAACAGCGCGAGGACCTGGAGTCGTTGCCAGGGGTGGGGCGCAAAACCGCAAACGTCGTGCTCAATGTCGCCTTCGGTCAGCCAACCATCGCGATCGATACGCATATTTTCCGAGTGTCGAACCGCACGGGCCTAGCGCCGGGGAAGACCCCCCTGGAGGTCGAGGAGACACTCGACCGCGTGATTCCCGAAAAGTACAAGCTTCATGCCCATCACTGGCTGATCCTTCACGGACGCTATGTGTGCAAGGCGCGCAAGCCCGAATGCTGGCGCTGCCATATCAGCGATCTTTGCGTCTTCAAGGATAAGTCGGTGGCGCCAGCCTAAACGCGTGTCGACTGCGGAACGGGATTGCGCACGGCAAGCGATCCGCCAGGTCCCGCTAAGCTCGCTTGGCTCTTTGCGGCAATCCGCTTCCACATTCGAACCATGAAGCCCGTGGCAAAAAGCGGCGTAACGAGGTTGAGGATCGGCACGGACGCCACAGCCGCGATGATCAGGCCGCACAAGAACACAGTCTTACTGTGCTGCTTGCGGATCCGCTTGGCCTCCGCTGCGTTCACATGGCGCATGGCCGCCAGCTCGAAATATTCACGGCCTAGCAAGTATCCATTGCCAACATAGAAAGCGACAAGGTTGACCCCCGGCACAAGCAACAGCAGAAGCGCCAGAAGGTTGACGGCGAGGACTATAAAGAAGAAGCGAATGGCAAAGCCTATGGATCGCGCAGCGGGGAGATCTTGACCCGGCGGATCGCTCGGAAACGCCTCCCGCTCAACAACGCCTGCAATATTGTCGAGGTATAAGCCGGCGATGAGTGAGGTGACCGGTGGGATGAGAAAAATCGAGGCCGCGACCAGCGCCAAGCCGCCCAGCACCTGAACCGCCGTCTCGATCCAATCGGGCCAGGCAACGAAGTAAGAAAACGACCACTGGACAGCGACGATCAGCCCAACGAGCAATGCCAGTGTGAAACCGACACTCTTCAGCATGACCGCGCGAAAAGGCGGTGAGAAGAGTTCCGCGAAGGCTTGACGGGCTGCGCTAAGCATGACGTTGTCCTGCGTCTGTTTACTGCGTGGACTATAGCGATAGAAGACCACCAAACCAGCAGCCTCATGAGACAGAAAAGCGCTGAACGGGAGACCTGACGGGACTATGGCCGAAAAGACCTACGACGTGGTTGGCATCGGAAATGCCATCGTGGACATCATTGCGCGTTGCGACGATGCGTTTCTCTCCAAACGCAACCTCGACAAGGGCTTTATGCGCTTGATCGACTCAGACGAAGCAGCGGCGCTCTACGAGGAGATGGGTCCGGCCACGGAGCGTTCGGGTGGCTCGGTCGCGAACTCGATCGCAGGGCTGGCATCGCTCGGCGCCAGTTGCGGCTTTATCGGCCGGGTGGCCGCCGATCAGTTTGGTGGTGTTTTCGGACACGACATTCGCTCGCTTGGCATCGCCTACGACATGGAACCGGCGACAGACGGCACGCCGACAGCGCGGTGCCTTGTCTTGGTAACCCCCGACGGCGAGCGCACGATGAACACATTTCTCGGCGCGAGCGTAGATCTCACCGACGCCGACATCGACGCAGACCTCATCGCTGCCGCCAAATACGTCTATTTGGAAGGCTATCTCTTCGACAAAGACGCCGCGAAGGCAGCCTTCCGCCAGGCGGCCAAGCTTGCGAAGGAGGCCGGCGCTAAGGTCGCGTTGTCGCTTTCGGATCCCTTCTGCGTCGATCGTCATCGAGAGGATTTCCGGGAGCTCGTCAAGAACGGGGCTGACATCGTGTTTGCCAACGAGAAGGAAATCACCTCTCTCTACGAGACCAATACGTTTCTGGAGGCGGCGGACGCAGCACTGAAAGACTGCGAGTTGGCCGTTCTGACGCGGTCCGAAGCTGGGTCGTTGATCGTCGGCGGCGGCGAGGCCACGGAGGTCCCAGTGGAACCCGTGGATAAGGTCGTGGATGCTACCGGCGCGGGCGATCTGTATGCGGCCGGTTTCCTCTTTGGCCTCTCGCGCGGCATGCCCATCGCCGATTGCGGACGCCTCGGCAGCATGGCAGCAGCGGAGGCGATCTCTCATATCGGCGCAAGACCCGAAACCGATCTTGTAGCGCTGGCCAAGGAGCGCGGTCTGCTCTCGTAAGGGCGGCGGCTAGAGCTTCCGCAGCGCGACGCTTTCGACGGCGTGGCGCTCGCCCTTGCGCAGGATGAGATCGGCCCGCTGGCGCGTCGGCAAGATGTTCTCGCGCAGATTGACCAGGTTGATTGTGTTCCACAGCGACAAGGCGACCTCGCGCGCCTCATCCTCCGAGAGCATCGCATAGCGATGGAAATAGGCGGCCGGGTCGCGGAAGGCGGTTTGGCGCAGGCGCAAAAAGCGCTCCACATACCAGCGCTCCACCAGGTGTTCGGCAGCATCGACGTAGATTGAGAAGTCGAAGAAGTCGGAGACAAACGGGATGGCTTCGCCGTCTTTAGGAAGAATGGCGGGCTGGAGCACGTTCAGGCCTTCCACAATCACAATATCGGGCTTCTCGACGCGCAGTGTCTGACCTTGCAGAACATCATAGACCACGTGCGAATAGACGGGTGCATCGACGTGGCCCTTTCCGGACTTCACCTCGCCTAGAAAGTTGAGTAGCGCGGGCAAATTGTAGCTCTCCGGGAAGCCCTTGCGAGTCATCAGACCACGGCTTTCTAGAACCGCGTTGGGGAACAGAAAGCCATCCGTTGGCACCAGCGCCACATTCGGATGGCTCGGCCAGCGCGCCAACAGCGCCTGAAGCACGCGAGCCGATGTGCTCTTGCCTGCGGCGACGCTGCCCGCGAGCCCAATGACGAAGGGGATCTTGCCGTTGCCCTTGCGCAGGAACTCCTCGGTGACGCCGTGCAGCCCTTGCGACGCCTCGACATAGAGATTCAGCAACCGGCTCAGAGGCAGATAGACGTCCACAACCTCATCGGTCGACACCCGTTCGGTGACACCTGAGAGATTCTCGATATCCGCCTCGGTCAGGGTTAGCGGTGTATCCTCGCGCAGCCGCGACCACTCCTTGCGAGAGTAGGTCGTGTAGGGGGAGAAGCCGACGGCGGTGATCGTGTCCATCTCGATAAGCCCGTTGGAGCATCGTGCGAAAAAGTGGATACCGGTTTTTCGCAAGCAACGATGCGATATCAAAACACTCGAGCATGGGCTCTGATTCCATCAGACCCCGTGCTCTAGCATGCTAGCCGGCCGGTCCCTTGCGACGCGCAAGGCCCGAAGTTCCCATACGCTCCTCAAGCACAGCGCAAACCTCGTCGAATGGGATGTCACGGGACTCCAGCAGGACGAGGAGGTGATAGAGCAAGTCCGCGCTCTCGGACAGAAGCGCGGCCCGGTCCTGCGCGGTCGCGGCAATCGCGACCTCGACGCCTTCCTCCCCCACCTTCTTGGCCGACTTGATCGGGTCGTCCAGAAGCTGCCGTGTGTAGGACTTATCGGCCGTCTCGGTCCGGCGGTCGCGGATCGTGGCGGCGAGCCTCTCCAGTGCATCCTTGCTCATGCCGTGGCTCATACACCGTGCCGCCGCTGCTGGGAATAGGGGCAAAGGCTTATGCTAAAGGCTCAAGGGTCCAGCCGGATGGGCAGGCCTGCCTTGGCCATGAATTGCTTGGCCTCGCCGATCGAATGCTCCCCGAAGTGGAAGATCGAGGCCGCCAGGACTGCCGAGGCATGACCGTCGCGCACGCCGTCCACGAGGTGCTGCAAATTGCCGACCCCGCCGGAGGCGATAACGGGTACGGAGACCGCATCCGCAATCGCACGCGTGAGTTCATTGTCGAACCCCACACGCGTGCCGTCGCGATCCATGGAGGTCAGTAGGATTTCCCCAGCGCCGAGCGAAACGACCTCTTCCGCATACGATATTGCATCAATTCCCGTCGGCTCCCGGCCGCCATGGGTGAAGATCTCAAAGCGCGGCGCCTTGCCGTTGGCGCCGACGCGCTTGGCGTCAATGGCGACGACGATGCACTGGGCGCCGAATTTTTCCGCCGCGCGGCGTACAAGCTGCCGGTCGCGAACCGCCGCCGTATTGATTGAAACCTTGTCGGCGCCTGCCTCCAGAAGTGCCCGGACATCCTCCGTTGACCGAACACCGCCCCCCACCGTCAGCGGCATAAAGCACCGCTCGGCGGTACGGCACACGATGTCGAGGATCGTGCCGCGCTTCTCGTGGCTTGCCGTGATGTCGAGGAAGCACAGCTCGTCGGCGCCCGCTTCATCATAAGCGGAGGCCGCTTCCACGGGGTCGCCGGCATCGATCAGATCGACAAAGTTGACGCCCTTAACGACCCGGCCGTCCTTCACATCGAGACAGGGAATGACTCTGACTTTGAGCATTGATCAGTATTGCCCCGTTACGCCGTGATGACCGTATTTGGCGGCGATGATCGCGAGCGCCTCAGCGGCATCGAGCCGGCCGTCATAGAGGGCGCGCCCGGCTATTGCGCCGTCGAGCTTGGCGCAACGCGGCTCCACAAGACGCTTGATATCGTCAAGAGAGGCAAGGCCTCCGCTGGCAATCACAGGGATCGACACAGCATCCGCCAACGCAACCGTGGCATCCAGATTAAGCCCTTCAAGCAAGCCATCCCGCGCGATGTCCGTATGGATGATCGCGGCGACGCCCGCGTCTTCGAAACGTCGCGCCAGATCGAGCGCCGTCGTCTCCGAAGTCTCTGCCCAGCCCTCGATGGCAACCTTGCCGTCTCGGGCATCGATACCCACGGCGATGCAGCCAGGAAAGTCACGCGCCGCTTCCCGGACGAGATCAGGATCGCGGACGGCCGCCGTCCCAAGGATCACGCGGTCAATGCCTTTGTCGAGCCACATCGCGATTGTGTCGATGTCTCGGATGCCACCCCCGAGCTGGATAGGAAGATGGATCGCATTGAAGATCGCCTCGACGGCAGGGCCGTTCACGGGCTTGCCTTCAAACGCCCCATTGAGATCGACCACATGTAGCCATTCGAAGCCCTGCTCCTCGAACGCGCGGGCCTGCGCGGCTGGATCGGCATTGAAGACCGTGGCCTGGTCCATCTCGCCTTGGCGCAGACGCACACACTGTCCATCCTTCAGGTCGATGGCGGGAAAGAGGATCATCAATCAGGTCTCGCTATGGCTTCCATTTGAGGAAATTGGCGATCAGTGCCAATCCCAGTTTCTGGCTCTTCTCCGGGTGGAACTGGCTCCCGGCGACATTGTCCCGGGCCAGGAAGGCGCTCACGGTGCCCCCATAGTCGGTCGTCGCGACGCGGTCCTCCTTGGACGCTGGTACGAAGTGATAGGAGTGCACGAAGTAAGCATGAAGCCCGTCCGGCCCCGTCGGGATGCCATCGAAGAGCGCGTGGTGCTGGTCGAGCTTGAGCGTATTCCACCCCATATGGGGAATCTTTAAGGAGACGTCATCCGGTTCGATCGCGCGCACCTCGCCGCCGATCCAATCGAGGCCTGGCGTAACCCCATGTTCTAGACCACGGCTGGCCATCAACTGTAGACCGACGCAGATCCCGAGAAAGGGCGCGCCACGCTCGGTGACCGCTTCACGGAGCGCCTCGACCATGCCGGGGACCGCGGCAAGCCCCGCCTTGCAGTCGGCGAAGGCGCCGACGCCCGGCAAAACAATGCGATCGGCGCCCAGCACCTCGTCCGGTTCCGCCGTGACTTTGATCTCAAGCGGGGAACCCTGTTCGCTGGCGGCGCGTTCGAAGGCCTTGGCGGCGGAATGGAGATTTCCGGAGCCGTAGTCGATGATGGCGACATGCATGAGGTTAGCTCCGCGGGAACGAGCCGATCACTTCGTCGACCCCCAGCGGGCGCGTCGGCACAATCGCGGGGCCCTTGACCGGCATGGGAGTCACGGGCGCCCCTTGCGCCGCGACGTTTTGCTGATCTGGCAGCCACCGCGAGAAGAAGCGCGTCTCGGCCTCGACCCGATCGCGGCCCCATGTGGTGCCAGCGAACGTGAATCCACGCCGGCGCAAGGCCCAACTGCGCAGATCATTGGCCTCGAAGGCGAACAGAATCGTGAGGCCGAGCGAGGCCCATCCGGCCAGTTGCTGGCCTGTTGGACCCGATCCAAAAATCAGCGGTAGCGATAAGAAGACCGCGAGGAAAGCAATCAGCTCCAGCCACATGCGATGATAGATGAGCCACAGAATCGGAACGATCAGCGCAAGCCAGGCAATGCCCTCCTTTACGAGGGCAATTTTCGCCGCCCGCGCCTCAACGTCTGCGTCGTTGCCAGGCTCATAGACAGAGTAAACAGTCACGATTCGCTACGCTCAACTTCAATCAGGTGTCCGCACCGGACGGGCCGCTACAACTGCCCCTTGGTGGAGGGCACGCGCCCGCTCTGCCGCGGATCGACGCCAACCGCCTGGCGCAACGCCCTTGCAAGCGCCTTATAGCAGGTCTCGGCCACGTGGTGATTGTTCTCGCCATAGAGATTCTCCACGTGCAGCGTGATGCCGGCATTCTGCGCGAAGGCCTGAAACCACTCGCGAAAGAGCTCTGTGTCCATCTCGCCGATCTTGGACCGGCTGAAATCCACCTTCCACACAAGGAACGGCCGTCCCGAAACATCGAGCGCGGCGCGGGTCAGCGTCTCGTCCATTGGCAGATAACAGGATCCGTAGCGGGTAATGCCCGCCTTGTCGCCGAGTGCCTTGGCAAACGCCTGTCCCAGAACGATCCCGGAATCTTCGGTCGTGTGATGCTGATCGATGTGCAGGTCGCCGTCAGCCTTCAATGTGATGTCGAAGAGCCCGTGCCGTGCGAGTTGCTCCAGCATGTGATCGAGAAAGCCCACACCCGTCGCCACATCATACGCCCCCGTCCCATCGAGATTGACGGATGCGCTGATACTCGTTTCCTTGGTGCGGCGGTCGACTGTCGCCGTGCGGGGCGCCGCCTCCGCAGATTTGCTTCGCTTTTGCATGTCTGACAGCCTAACCCAAAGGCCCTTAGCAATTCGCTTCCATCACGAAAGCGCTTATACGCCCCGTCATGGAGCCATGCTATGGGCGACTGTCACAATTTGAGGGGATTCCTCCATGCGCCGCCTGTTTCTGCTGATTCTGATTCTGCTTGGGGTCTATATCGCTTACCCCTACTGGACGCTGCACCGGTTGGAGCAGGCGCTGCTCTCCAACAATGCCGAGGTCGTTAAGAAAATCGTCGATTTCCCCGCAGTACGGGCCAGTATGAAGTCCCAGGTCGAGGGCGGTCTCTTGGAGAAATCCGAGCAATTGGGGGAAAAACGCCCTGTTTTGGGCGATATAGGGACGGCGCTGACAAACCTTCTGGGACCGTCGGTGATTGGCGGTACCGTGGACAGCTTGGTGACCCCGGAAGCCCTCCTCAACAACCCAACCGTCGTTGAACACCGGGAAAAGGACAAGGGCTTTGGCGACAACATCACGTATGCCTTCTTCTCCGGACCGACCACATTCCAGGTGGACTTCAAGAGTCCCAATAAGGCCGACGCGCCCAACATCAAGGCCGAGATGACCCTGGACGGCTTTCGCTGGCGTGTCACCCATGTGGAACTCCCGCCCCTAAAGTCTATCGTCCCCAACGTGAACTAGAGCGGCGTTGAGTCGGCAGGAGACCGGCTTGGGTGCGGCCTGGGTGCGGCGGATCGGCATAGCGCTTGACGAATGGCGCGTCAGGCCCGATATCGCAGGGCAGTTATGAGTTCTCCCTCTTCGCCCGAATCCGCGCCCAGCACCTGGCATGGCACGACCATTCTCACTGTCCGCAAAGGCGGCAAGGTGGTGGTCGCCGGTGACGGCCAAGTGTCGCTTGGTCAAACCGTCATCAAAGGCACAGCAAGAAAAGTACGCCGTGTCGGCTCAGGCGCTGTGATCGCGGGCTTCGCCGGCTCCACGGCCGATGCCTTTACCCTGTTCGAGCGGCTCGAGACCAAGCTGGAGCGCTTTCCGGATCAGCTGAAGCGCGCCTGCGTGGAGCTGGCCAAGGACTGGCGGACCGACCGGTACCTGCGCCGTTTGGAAGCCATGATGATCGTGGCGGACCCAAACGAAAGTCTGGTGTTGACCGGCACGGGCGACGTGTTGGATCCCGATGACGCAGTGATGGGGATCGGCTCCGGCGGCATGTATGCGCTCGCCGCGGCCAAGGCACTGCTCGACTCTGATCTCGACGCCGAACAAATCGCGCGAAAAGCGATGGCCATTGCCGCGCAGATTTGCGTCTACACACACGACTCACTGACCGTCGAAACACTCGACACGGCCAACAGCTAGTTCCCAACTGACCACATCCCCATGACCGCCTTCTCACCTCGTGAAATCGTCTCAGAACTCGACCGCCACATTGTCGGCCAAAGCGACGCCAAGCGCGCCGTGGCTATCGCCTTGCGCAATCGCTGGCGGCGCCAACAGCTCGATGAGGACATGCGCGAGGAGGTTCTGCCGAAGAATATTCTGATGATCGGCCCGACGGGCGTCGGCAAGACGGAGATTTCACGCCGTCTCGCCAAGCTCGCCAATGCGCCCTTCATGAAGATCGAGGCCACCAAATTCACCGAGGTCGGCTATGTGGGGCGCGATGTAGAGCAGATTGTCCGTGATTTGATTGAAGCGGGGATCGGTCTCGTACGCGATGCCAAACGCAAAGAGGTTTCCGCACGCGCGCAGATCAACGCGGAGGAACGGGTTCTTGATGCGCTTGTTGGCCCCGGCGCCGGCAGCTCCACCCGCGAGTCGTTCCGGAAAAAGCTCCGGGACAACGAGCTGAACAACAAAGAGATCGAGATTCAGGTGTCGGACACCGGCGGCATGCCATCCTTCGAGATCCCCGGCATGCCCGGCAGCCAAGTGGGTATGATCAATCTCTCCGATATGCTGGGCAAAGCCCTCGGTCAGCGCACACGATCGCGCACGGTTACGGTCGAGGACTCCTTCGAAATTCTGATGGCGGAGGAATCCGATAAGCTCATCGACGACGACATGATGATCCAAGAAGCAATCCGGAATGTCGAAAACAACGGCATCGTCTTCTTGGACGAGATCGACAAGATCTGCGCCCGCTCGGATCGCGCCGGTGCCGACGTCTCGCGCGAAGGCGTGCAGCGCGATCTCCTGCCCCTCATCGAAGGTACGACGGTGGGCACCAAATATGGGCCCGTGAAAACTGACCACATCCTCTTCATCGCATCGGGCGCGTTTCATATTGCCAAGCCTGCCGACCTGCTGCCTGAACTGCAGGGGCGCTTGCCCATTCGCGTGGAGCTACGCGCGCTCACCCGCGAGGACTTCCGCCGCATCCTGACAGAGCCGAAGGCGTGCCTGATCAACCAATACGTAGCGCTGATGAAGACCGAAGGCGTGGCACTGGAATTCACTAAAGATGCTATCGATGCGATTGCCGATATCGCCGTGGAGGTGAACACCTCCGTCGAGAATATCGGCGCGCGGCGTCTCATGACGGTGATGGAACGCATTCTCGACGACATCTCGTTCGATGCCGCCGACAAGACCGGCGAGGACATCACCATCGATGCCGCCTATGTACGCGAACACATCGGCGACCTCGCCAAGAACGCAGACCTCTCGAAGTTCATTCTTTAGCGTTTGTGTCGCGCGTGATCGGGCTTCCTAAGCCGCACGTACAGTGCCCCTTCGCCACCGAGACGCCGCGGGGCTTCGGAGAAGCTCACGATCATCGGAGCCAGATCACCGTGGGAGAGCCAGTGCGGCACGGCCTGGCGCAATACGCCGCGCTCTTCGTCTTCATAGAAACTCCGGGCCTCTGCCCGTATCGACCCCTTGCCTGTGATGACGAGCACATGGCGATAGTCTTTACTGCGCGCCCAGTGCAGAAACTTCCGCAAGGCACTGTGAGCCTCGCGCTGCCGCATCCCATGCAGATCGATCCGCGCCTCGATCGCGAGATTGCCCTTGTCCAGCTTGCGCGCGGTCTGCCGATCAAGCCCAGCCTTGGGTGGCGGCGCCTTCTTGACCGCGACCTTGCCGGTTGAGCTCTTGGGAAGCGCCTTATGCGTCGCGGGGTGCAAGGGTGTGGCGCCGCGCGCGGGCGGCTTGTCCTTGGACACCCGTCTCGGCGGATTGAGCGGGGCCTCCAGATCAATGAACCGGTTCTTTTTGGTCAGCGGATCGGCCGTCTCGGCCACCCGAGCCCACAGCGCCGCATCGTCTTCGAGACGATTTGCGCTAGCGTCCTTTTTGGTCGACGCCTTTCTGCTGGGCTTGTCTTTGGCCATGCGGTCAGTTTAGCGCAAAGCGCCTTAACGCTTCTGCATCAAGACATGGAATTGCGCCGCATGGCGCGTGCGGCCCGCTTGCGTTCCCGCAGTCTCGCCCGTCCCGAAGAAGATGTCCCCGCGCTGAGGACCGCGGATCGCCGAGCCCACGTCCTGCGCAATCATCAGACGGCGGAAGGGCCGACCGTTTGGGTCCTCAAGGCCCGGAACCGTGACAAACACAGGTGTGCCCAGCGGAATGAAAGACGGATCCACGGCAAGACTGCGGCCCGGCGTCAGTGGCACACGTTCCGCGCCCTGTGGACCCAAGGCGCTTTCATGCTGAGCCAGCTGGGCGAAGAAGATATAGGACTGGTTTTGGTGCAGGAGTTCGCGGCCCCGCGCCCGGTCCACGCGAAGACAAGCCTTGACCGAATCCATATCGATGTCGTCTGGATCGAGTCCGCCACGATCAACAAGAACCCGCGCGATAGACGTATACGGATGGCCGTTCTTGCCCGCATAGGTAAGCCGCACCGAGGTGCTATCATCGAGATGCACAAGGCCTGATCCTTGAACATGCATGAAGAAGAGATCGACCGCATCGTCCGTGAAGAGCACTTCGAGACCAAGCCCGGTCAAGGCGCCCTCATCAATCTCGGCCCGGGTATAGTACGGTACTGGGCCATCTGCCGTTTGACGAAAGCAGGTGACATGTTCGTTGTGGGCGGCGCGCTCCGTCTCGCCGATTGTCGTGACGAGATCGTCCGGGCGCCCGTAGATGGGGATAAAGAATTGGGTCGACCGTGTTCGCGACCCGCGCAGCACGGGTTCATAGTACCCCGTCACGAAGCCAGGCGTTTCGGTGTCCAGAGCAAACGCATCAAATGCGTTCTCGAAGAAGGCGCGTGCATCCGCTTCTCGCGCAAAGGCCTTCGCATGACGCGGCGGGGAGTTCCCGAGCGCGCGTAGTGCCGCAGCGTGGTCGTCCTCGGACCAGCCGTCTAGGTCAGCGAAGTGCTTTCGTTTTGCGTAGGTGGGAGCGGCCAAGAACCGCTGTTAGTTCGCAGCTTCCGTCGCCACGAGCTTCCAGTTTGGATTGCCGGAAGCTGTGTCGCGGGCGAAGGTCCAAATATCGGTCACTTCACGCACTTTCTTCGGATCGCCATCGACGATCTCGCCAGCCGAGTCGCGGGTCACCGAAATCAGTTCGCTGACAAACTTCACCGTGACGTAGGCCTGTTTGTCCTTGAGCTCGGCCTCAATGATGTCAGCCTTGTCAATGCCAACCAGCGTGGAGTGATGAGTCTCGCCGCGCTCCTCGCGTTCCGCGATCGCCCGGCTGAAGCCGTCGAGAACGTCGTCGCCCAGGAGCTGGCTGAGTGCCTTTTCATCTCCCTCGGCGAAGGCCGCGACGATCATCTCGTAAGCCATCTTGGCGCCATCGACGAATTGCGCAGGATCGAACCCGGGATCAGCCTTGATCAGCGCCGTCAGCGACTTGCCTAGCGGACTGTCGGCCTTGGCGAAGCTCCCCAGACGTTCCTGGATGGCCTCAGCCGACGGGCCCGCTTCATCCGTGCCAGACGTATCGGCGTTACGGCCGCGGGGCAAAGCGACGACGGTTCCATCGGACGAGGTCTGCTTCGCCTCGGGGCTGGAATAAGGATCGTAGGGCTGGCGCTCATTGCCGGTCCGGCGACCAAGCACACTACGTAGCCTGATAAAGATCACGACCGCCAGAACCAGAAACAGCAATGTATAGATATCGAATGCTTCACTCATAATCGTGCTGCCATCCAGTTCTGGACCCGTCGGGTCCTATGCGGAATGCCAAGAGGTCTCTTTTCCGAGGCATTGTGTGCGGCATTGTATGTCTCCGGCTCGGCCCGACTTTGCGCTCAATATCGTTGCGCGACCAGAGGTTTTCTAGCGGTCCAAGCCCACGGCAGCGCATTTTTCACGTTCAGATCGCTGCAATGCACACTCAACTTACGTCATTCCCCTTCTAGACGCCAACCCCAAACACGGTGTAGCGCCGCCTTGGGCCTCTGGACGCGTTTTGACGAATTGCGCACAACTCGTATCCCGTGTTAGCCAGCGAGCGCAGATTGCGCGGAGGGAGCACCACATGGCCGAGAACAATAAGGAAAACGCACCAAAAGGGAGCAACGGCGATGCGCCGGCGGGCGCCGCGGACGGCAGCAAGGCCCAGCTGAACGTGCTCGCGCAGTACGTCAAGGACTTGTCATTCGAGAGCCCGGGCGCGCCGCAGACACTACAAGGCCCCGGCGAAAACCCGCAGCTCCAGATCGGCGTTAACGTAAATGCGGGCCCGCGGGGCGACGACATCTACGAAACCGTGGTGCATCTAGAAGCCCATGCCAAGAGCGATGCCGGCGTCATATACAACGTCGAGCTCGACTATGGGGGACTGTTCCGGATCAAGAATGTCCCAGAGAACATGCTGCAGCCGGTCTTGTTTGTAGACTGCCCGACGCTCCTGTTTCCGTTCCTGCGCCGAGCGATTGCCGACGTGGTTCGGGATGGCGGGTTCCCGCCACTGATGCTCGATCCCATCGACTTCGGCCGACTCTACGCCCAGAACCTATCGAAGGGCGACGCCCCCTCCGGTCAGCCAAACTAACAGGGCAACGCCCAAGCCGCAGACAGAAACGCGCCGCTTACTTGTAGCGGCGCCAAATCGCTTCGTCGCCCAGCGTTGCGACGAAGGCGCCATGGGCCTCACGTTCTTCTGGCGACAGGCGCGATGGGAGCGGCTCCGCGCGCGGGGATACCGCGATAGTGTTTCCTGGCGTATCAAGTTGTTGAACGCTATTTCCAGCGAGTTCCAGGCGAGCCTGCTTGCCGCCCACGAGCTCCACATAGACCGACGCGAGGAGACGGCAGTCTAGAAGCGCGCCGTGGAGATCGCGCTCGCTGAGATCAATGCCGTAACGGCGGCACAGCGCATCAAGGCTTGCGGGCGCGCCAGGATGACGCCGCCGCGCGAGCGCCAGCGTATCGACGATCCGGTCCCAGGTCAGAACGGGTTTCGAGGCCCATTCGAGCTCGGCATTCAAGAAGCCAAAGTCGAATTTGGCGTTATGGATGACCAACATGGCGCTTTCGACGAATTCGAGGAACTCGGCGGCCTTGTCCGCGAAGAGCGGCTTGTTGCTGAGAAAGTCGGTCGACAGCCCATGAACGGCGTAAGCCTGTTCGGGCATGTCGCGCTCGGGATTCAAGTAGCAATGCCAAGTCCGGCCTGTGGGGATGGAGTTCACCAGCTCAACGCAGCCGATCTCGACGATCCGATGGCCCTCCTTAGGATCCAGACCTGTCGTTTCCGTATCGAGAATGATCTCGCGCACGAGCCTTTCGGAGCCTCCGCTCTGTTACTGTCCTTGCCCGCGCCGTCCTTGTGGACGTAAGCGCTCCATGACCTTTCCGTCTTGCAGCTTAAGTGATTCGAGCAGCAGATCGAGCTGGGCCTGCAGGTTTTCCAAGCTGGACCCGCTGTCGAGCACATGATCTGCCCGCGCCTTGCGGTCCGCGTCGTCAAGCTGCCGGGCTCGCAACGCCTCAAATTTTTGGACCGTCATACCATCACGTTCCAAAACGCGGGCCCGCTGAACGTCCTCCGGCGCACTCGCGCTGACGGTGATGTCGACGCGGTCTTCCGCGCACGTCTCGAAGAGAAGCGGGATTTCCAGAACGGCCATGCTCGCGCCAGCTGCTTCCTGATCGCACAGAAAATCGATCTCCGCTTGGGTAACCAGCGGGTGGACGATAGCCTCCAGCGCCTTGAGACGCTCGGGCTGGCCGGCGACTTCCTTGGCAAGAAGCGCCCGGTCGACGCGGCGATCGCGTGTCGTGCCCGGAAACGCGGCCTCGATGAGTGGGACGGCCTCCCCCTCGTAGAGTTGGTGCACATAGGCGTCTGCATCGAACACGGGCACGCCATGCCGTTTGAAATGCGCCGCGGCAGAACTTTTGCCCATGCCGATGCCCCCGGTGAGGCCAATCACCAGCATCAGCCGGCCTCCAATGTGGCAACCACCCGTGCCCGCAGCTCCGGCGTGACTTCAGGGCGAACGCCAAACCAGCGTTCAAATCCTGGCACGGCCTGGTGCAACAGCATGCCCAAACCGTCGACCGTCGTGAGCCCACGCGCACGCGCAGCCGCAAGCAGCGGCGTCTCGAGGGGCACATATACGATGTCCGTCACCACAGCGGTGGCGGGCAGCGCGGACACCATTATGTCTAGGGGCGGCTGTCCGGTCATACCAAGGCTCGTTGAGTTGACCAGGAGATGGCAGGCCGACAGTGCGGTATCCTTCATCTCCCAGGGAACAACCTCGATGGGGCCACCGAATTCGCGCGCGAGTGTCTCGGCCTTCGCCACGGTGCGATTGGTTAGAAGGATCCGGGGAACGCCGGCCTCGATGAGGCCATAGATAATCGCGCGCGCCGCCCCACCGGCCCCAAGCACCATGGCCACGTCGGCACCATCGCGCCACGTTGGCGCCAGCGTATCGAGATTGGTCATGAATCCATAAGCATCGGTGTTACTGCCCTGGAGCACACCCCTCTCATCGAGCCACACCGTGTTTACCGCACCAATCGCTTGCGCCGCGTCATCCGCGTGATCGACGGCGCGCAAGGCCGCCTCCTTGTGAGGCAAGGTGACGTTGGCGCCTACGTAGCCGTGCGCCGACAGGCTACCGAGAAAACCGCCGATATCCTCAGGGGTCACGGCTTCCTTCACATAGGCGCCGTCAAGGCCGTAATGCTCGAGCCAATAGCCATGGATCACAGGTGAGCGAGAGTGCTCGATCGGCCAGCCAATCACGCAGGCGCGTGGCGTGTCGCTCATTGACCCGTCATCCTTCGATCGCACCTTCGCGCCGCAACGCATCGAGAAGCGGGAGGAGCGGCAGGCCAAGGATCGAGAAGTAGTCGCCCTCAATCTTCTCGAAAAGCTGGATCCCGAGTGATTCGACTTGATAGGCGCCGACAGCCGCCAAAACACCTTGGCCAGCCGTGGCAAGGTAGCGGCCGATGAATTCGGGCGACAGGCGCCGCATCGTCAATGTCGCGACATGGGTGTGCGCCCAGATGGTTGCGCCGCCGGTGGCCACAACCACTGCCGTATGAAGTTGGTGGCTCTTGCCGCTGAGATCGAGAAGCCGGCCGCGCGCTTCCTCAAGAGACGATGGCTTCCCGTAGATCTTGTCGCCAACGGCCATGATCTGATCCGCTCCGATAACGAACGAGCCTCCAGCCCCTGCACTCACGGCCTCCGCTTTCGCGCGCGCCAAGACCTCGGCCACATCGCTTGGTTCGACGGGTCCTTCGAGACCCATCGCGTTGCGCATAGCCTCCTCATCGAGGCCCGCAGCCTTTGTGGTGAACGAGAGCCCAGCACCTTCGAGAAGCCTACGCCGCGGCATGCTGGCAGACGCAAGGACTAAGGGCCTGCGGCCTTCTTGGAGAAATGTGCTCATGAGTCTAAGGCTGGCGCGTCGCGATCGTCATAAAGGCGAATGATCGCTGCGGCGGTCTCCTCAATCGATCGGCGGGTAACATCGATAATGGGCCAGCCGCGTCGGGCACAGAGCTGACGGGTTTGTGCGATCTCGGCGGCAATGGCGTCGCGGTCAACATAGTCGTCCAAATGGCCGTGGGCCTGCTCGATGACCCTGTTGTGGCGCACCTGGGAAATCCGCTCTGGGCTTGCGACAAGTGCAACAACAAAAGCGTTCGTATCATCCTCAAGCTGCGGTGGGATCGGCACGCCCGGGACGAGAGGAACATTGGCCGTCTTGAGCCCGCGATTGGCAAGGTAGATGCTGGTCGGGGTCTTCGAGGTTCGGCTAATGCCAAGCAGAATGATATCGGCATCGTCCAGATTGTCTGGCAGATGGCCGTCATCATGCATCATGGTGAAGTTCAACGCTTCGATACGTTTGAAGTAATCGGCGTCCATCTGATGCTGACCGCCAACGGTGGGGGTGGACGCCATACCGAGATAGCTTTCGAAGACTTTGAGGACATTCAGGAGCGGGGCGACATAGGGAATGTTGAGCTGCTTGCACGCCTGTTCCAGCTTCTCTGCCAAATCACGATTGAAGAGCGTGTAGAGCACTATGCCGGGCGCTGCTTCGACATCTCTTAAGACGCGCTCCAGCTCGCGCTCGCTCCGCACCAGCGGGTGCAGATGCTCGATCGCTCTTGCTGCAGCGTATTGCACGCCAACAGCACGTGCGATCGTCACGAGCGTCTCGCCCGTGGCATCTGAGATCATATGCAGATGAAAGGTGCGCTGTTGGATATCCATTGTACGACCATTGGATAACTGGGCCGGGCGGCGTGAGCAACACTAGCTGCGGTTTCGACTTTCCCCGCTCGCCTTGAGATCATACGCCTTGTTTTTCACAGATTCGTCTGTGTCGAGATCGTGACGCAGTTTATGAGCAGGGGGGACAATAGCCTTTTTCATCACCAGCTCCGAACCGTTGAAACTCACAGGCTGTACGATTGTTGTAACGATCCAACCCAGCGCAAAAATAGATTATCACTCAACGACTTGTCCGGATCATCAAAGGCGTTTAGCCACAACGGCGTCTCGGTATCGTCAAACTGTCAGATTCGGGTCTGAGAACCCTGTTGAAACTATGGTGATGACGATGAATGTCCGCTATTCACGAGATAACAAAAACAACAAAAACCTTTTTAAAGACTCTTCTTATTAGTTTTAGAGAGGCACATGTCTGTCCCCAATCCTCCATTTCTATCGGTCTTGAGCGGGCAGACCTGTTCGCCTCCTCCGATGTGGCTCATGCGTCAGGCGGGGCGATACCTTCCGGAGTATCGGGAAGTTCGGAAGAACGTGCCTTCGTTCTTAGATCTCTGTCTCACGCCGAAGCTCGCGGCAGAGGTGACCCTTCAACCCTTGCGACGTTTTCCGTTCGATGCGTCCATCGTGTTCTCTGACATTCTCATCGTCCCGTATGCGCTCGGGCAGTCCGTTGCTTTCGTCGAGGGCGAAGGACCGAAGCTCGATCCAATCCGGGATGCAGCAGCGCTGGCACGGCTTGACCCGACAAAGGCGTCCTCGCGGCTCTCTCCCGTCTATGAGACGGTGGAACGGGTCGTCGCCGGACTTCCGGACCATGTACCGCTGATCGGCTTCTGCGGCGCGCCCTGGACGGTGGCGACCTATATGGTGGAAGGGGCCGGCAGCAAGGATCAGGCGAAGGCGCGGGGCTTGGCTTATTCCGACCCCACCCTGTTTCAGGCGATGATCGACACGATCGTTGAGACGTCGGCGGGCTATCTTCTGGGTCAGGTCGCTGCGGGCTGCCGGGCGCTCCAGATCTTCGATAGCTGGTCGGGTAGCCTCCCAGAGGACGCGTTTGCGCAATGGTGCATCGCCCCCACGCGCCAGATCGTCACCCGCGTGAAGGCGCAAGCGCCGGAAATTCCGATCATCGGCTTCCCCCGTGGGTCAGGGCCCTCGGCGACGCGCTATGCAGCCGAGACGGGCATCGACGCCATTGGCTGCGATACGAGCCTTCCGGTTGCGTGGATTCGCGACACGCTTCAACCCAAACTGCCCGTTCAAGGCAATCTCGACCCGGTTCTGCTCGTCACTGGCGGCCCGGCTCTGGACGCAAGAGTGCGAGAAATCCTGGCCACGCTCGGCGAGAAGCCGTTCGTCTTCAATCTGGGCCATGGCATCTTGCCCGAGACGCCGATCGAGCACGTGGAACGGCTCGTGCAGCTGGTGAAGGGCGAAGACGCTGCGTAAGGGTCTGAAAAGACTATGTTTGTTTTGTACATCAAGGCGTTTCACATCATCTCGGTGATCGCCTGGATGGCCGGGGTCCTCTATCTGCCACGGCTCTTCGTCTATCACACGGAAGCTGAAATCGGCTCAAAGCAGTCCGAGACCTTCAAAATCATGGAACGGCGCCTGCTCAAGGCGATCATCGTTCCCGCCATGATCGCGAGCTGGGTCTTTGGCCTGATTCTGGCCTACTATCTGGTCAATTGGGCTCAGGCCGGCTGGTTTCACGCGAAATTGCTTCTCGTGATCCTCATGTCAGGCTTCACCGGGATGCTCTCAAGATGGACGCGGGATTTCGCCCAGGATCGCAACACCCATAGCCAGCGTTTCTTCCGCATCGCCAATGAGGTTCCGACCCTTCTGATGATCGCCGTTGTCATTCTCGCGGTGGTGAGGCCCTTTTAGGGACCGCCAGCTTTTTGCGGCCTATGACGATTCGGCCAAAAAACAGGCAAATTCTGTGTGGCTTTTGAGCCAAGTCTATTCCGCCCCGTGGATGCGTCTGCTATAAGCGACTCGAAACCAGTCTAAAGACCTGACTTCCAGTCCGGCATTTGACGCGGACTGGCCGGGGCGGTCCCCTCGCCCTCCCGCCATAGAACACCCCTTTCCCTTTCTCTTGATCCGCGTGCTCAAAGGCGCGCGACAATCGAAACAACAACCCTCATTCCCATTGGAGTTAGCAGCGTGCAGGAAATGAAGCTGCAAGAATTAAAGGCCAAATCGCCGACGGAGCTTTTGAGCTTCGCCGAGGAGGTCGAAGTCGAAAACGCGAACGCCATGCGCAAGCAGGAACTGATGTTCGCGATCCTCAAGCAACTCGCCGCCCGGGAGGTGGACATCACCGGCCAGGGCGTTGTCGAGGTTCTGCAGGACGGATTCGGCTTTCTGCGGTCGCCCGATTCGAACTATCTGGCTGGCCCTGACGACATCTACGTTTCACCCTCGCAAATCCGGCGTTTCGGTCTTCGGACCGGCGACACGGTGGAAGGGCAGATTCGCAGCCCCAAAGACGGTGAACGCTACTTCGCGCTTCTCAAGGTCAACACGATCAATTTCGAAGACCCGGAAAAGCAGCGCCACAAGATCCACTTTGACAATCTCACCCCCCTCTACCCGGACGAAGCGCTGGAGATGGAGACCGAGGACCCGACCAAGAAGGATTACACAGGCCGGGTCATCGACATCGTGGCCCCCATCGGTAAAGGCCAGCGTGGCCTCATCGTGGCGCAGCCGCGCACGGGTAAGACCATCATCCTTCAGAACATCGCTCACTCAATCACTGCCAATCATCCGGAGTGCTATCTGATCGTACTTCTGATCGACGAGCGTCCGGAAGAAGTGACGGACATGCAGCGCTCGGTGAAGGGCGAAGTCGTGTCGTCTACCTTCGATGAGCCGGCGGTCCGCCACGTGCAAGTGGCCGAGATGGTCATCGAAAAGGCCAAGCGCCTGGTCGAGCATGGCCGCGACGTGGTGATCCTATTGGATTCGATCACGCGCCTTGGCCGCGCCTACAACACGGTGGTTCCCTCGTCGGGCAAGGTGTTGACCGGCGGTGTGGACGCCAACGCGCTGCAGCGCCCAAAGCGCTTTTTTGGCGCCGCGCGCAACATCGAAGAAGGCGGTTCACTGACGATTATCGCCACTGCCCTGATCGATACGGGTAGCCGCATGGACGAAGTCATCTTCGAAGAGTTCAAGGGCACCGGCAACTCCGAAGTCGTGCTCGATCGGAAAGTGGCCGACAAGCGCGTGTTCCCGGCCATCGATATCGCCCGCTCCGGCACTCGCAAAGAGGAGCTGCTGGTCGAGAGGGATGAACTCAAGAAGATGTATGTGCTCCGCCGCATCCTGAACCCCATGGGCACCATGGATGCCATCGAGTTCCTGGTCGACAAGCTGAAGCAGACCAAGAACAACGACGAATTCTTCGACTCGATGAATACGTAGGAGGCTTCGCGTCTATGAGATCCAGTCTGCGGCTTTGCCGATCAGCGACTTGAGCCAGCCGACTATAGCTTGGCGGGCTGCTGCTGCTGCCATGCCTGTGGCGGCCTCGCCCATTCTCTTGATAACGCGGTTGAGTGGGTCGATCGCAAAGTTCTTGACGTATAAGAGTGCTATCTGAGCCTCGGTCTTGAGCATCTTTCTGAATTGCTTCAGCTGTGAGAGGGCATAGTCTCTCTCCGCAGGGTGGTGGACCGCATACCCGTTGTCGCCCTCTATTGCTTCAATCGCAGCGTCGAGTTCAGTCTCAACTTTCTCGACTTCGGGACTCTCACGATCAATCGGAATCGGTTCCCAGTCGGTTTCAACTATTGCTTCTTGGAAGTCAGCTGAACTAAATCCGAGTGAAATATACTGCTTATTTACTTCATTTATTGCATTCAATAACCAATTCTGAGAAAGTTTCATTACATTAAATTTCTTAAAGAGAGGCACTTCATTGAATTGCTTGCTTCCAAACCATGAAAGAAAACTATCATTTGTATCTATTACATTAGGGCCAAAATCATCGTGAACTATTATTATATTATTATGCTTCTTTAAAATGGCAATAGCTTCGCGAAAGAGTGGGGCATGTGCGAAAACAGTGCGAACAGAAGCAAAGTATTGCTCAATTTCGCGCTGTGTTTTTACATTTTCTCCATTTCTCAGCGCTACTGCTATAGCAAGCGCATAGTAATATGGAGCCTTTTCTATATACTCGCTTTTTTCCATGGAGTATCTTAAATCGAATATTGGGTCTCAGCTAGTTTGGCCAACCTAACTTTTCAATGTCGGATGGATCAAGTCTCGGTTCAACGCCTCTCTACCACCCGAGCCGCCCTGGCCGTCTTCACAAGCTTGTCCGGTTCCGTGACGGGCAGGGAGCATTGCGGGCCGATGCAGACATAAGCCGTGGTCGTGTTGTCCACGACCGTCTTGCCGGCGGCGGGTGAGGTGGACGGCAGCGTCTCGTCGGCCCAGACCTCGTCGATCACCAGATTAGGCAGCGAGACGTCGCGCAAGGCCGCGCGCATCTCTGCCGGGTCGCCGCCTTCCGGCACCATGAGCACGATCAGCGTTGGCGCCAGCCGGTCGAGCGCGGCCCCCAGCATGCCTGAATGGCCCACCGGGTTCGCGGTGATCGCGGGTCCAAACGAGGTGATGATCTTCTCCGCACGATCTGTATACGCATTATCGCCGGTCCAGGAAGCGAGCGCGACAAGGTTGGACACCATCATCGCATTGGCATTTGGTGTGGCGTCATCCATGGCATTCAGGGGACGGACGATAATGTCGTCGGTATCGTCGGCCGCCAGGTGATAGCCGCCAAGCTCGTCCGACCAATAATGCGTATCGAGCACATGGGCCCAGGCGGCGGCCTGTTCCACGTATTCTGGATTATTGGTGGCGTTGGCGAGGCCGAGCGCCGCGCGGATCATATTGGCGTAGTCGCTGGCAGTGGCCGGTGCATTTCCGGGACCTTCTCGATAGGAATGGATGAGGCGTACGCCCTTACTCATCCGCATAAAGACAAAGTCGAACGCCTTCTCGGCGGCCTCTAACCAGTCAGGTTTACCAAAAGCGGAAGCGGCATTCGCCAGCGCCGTGATCATCAGGCCATTCCAATCGGCAAGAACTTTATCGTCGAAGCCAGGACGTATACGGATGGAGCGCCGCTTGAACAATGTCTGCAACATCTCTTGTAGATGCGCCTCGGTCTGCTCATCACGTAAGTGGACCGTATGCAGACGATTGGGGATGTTCTTGCCTTCGAAATTGCCGTCCGGCGTGATGTCATAAATCTCGGCGAAGAGCTTGAAGTCCTCCGGCTCCAGAAGCTCCTTCACTTCGTCATACTCCCAGACATAGAATTTGCCTTCCTCGCCTTCCGAATCCGCATCGAGCGAGGCGGCAAAACCGCCGCCCTCCGTGATCATTTCGCGCAAGAGCCAATCCACGGTCTCTTCGATTCGCTTCTTGTATAGAGACGACTTCGTTTCGCGCCAGACGGAAGTCATGAGATCGATCAGCAGCGCGTTGTCGTAGAGCATCTTCTCGAAATGCGGCACCAGCCATTCGTCGTCGACGCTATAGCGGGCGAAGCCGCCGCCCACATGGTCGTAGATGCCGCCTTGGCAAATATGGGTGAGCGTGAGGTTGACCGCCTCACGCAGCGACTCAGCGTCGTAGCGAAGCCCGCCGCGCCATAGCAGCGAGAAGAAGTTGGTCTGCGGGAATTTGGGGGCGCCGCGCGTGCCGCCGGTTTGAGGATCCACCGCCTGCAAGAACCGCCGTGTCCAGTTGTCCAGCGTGGTGTCGTTTAGCGGGACAGAGTCGCCGCCGACCTTGGTGGGTTCGAGGCGGGAGCGCAGGGCATCGGCATTGGTTTGGACCTTCTGCGGCTGCTCGTGAAAGGTATGGGCGACGGTGCGGAGGACATCCACAAAGGCCGGACGGCCGAAGCGCTGCGTTTTCGGAAAGTAGGTGCCACCCCAGAAAGGCTCAGCATCGGGGGTCAGAAACATGGTCAGGGGCCAGCCGCCCTGCTCGCCAATCATGTGGAGCGCGTTCATATAGATCGTGTCCACGTCGGGGCGTTCTTCGCGATCGACCTTGATGTTGACGAACAGCTCGTTCATGACGTCGGCGGTTTCGGGATCTTCGAAGCTCTCATGGGCCATGACATGACACCAATGACAGGCGGCGTAGCCTACGGACAGCAGCACGGGTTTGCCCGTGCGCTTGGCCTCGTCAAAGGCTTCGGTGCCCCAGGGGCGCCAATGAACGGGATTGTCCTTATGTTGCCGAAGATAAGGACTGGTCTCGGTGGCCAATTCGTTTCTGTTGCTTTCGCTCATCCTGCCTTCCGATCCGCCTACGCCTGAGTACGATAGACCATGAAGCATACTGAGATGCATCACGAGTCTGATGACGCCGCGGCGTCGCAGGTGGGCGAGACAATCGTCGCGCTTGCCTCTGGCGTCGGCACGGCAGCCATTGCGGTGATCAGGATCTCGGGGCCACAGACGCGTGTGGTACTGGAGCACCTCACAGGCTCACTGCCTGTTCCACGTGAAGCAAGTCTTCGGCGCATTGGTGAGATCGACAAGGGCCTGGTGCTGTGGTTCCCCGCGCCGGCAAGCTTTAGCGGCGAGGACATGGCCGAGCTTCAAGTGCATGGTGGGCGGGCTGTGGTAACGGCGATCGTTGAGGCGGTGCTTGCGACGCCGGGCACACGGCTTGCCGAGCCCGGCGAGTTCGCGCGGCGCGCCTTTGAGAACGGCAAGCTTGATCTGACTGAGGTCGAGGGTCTCGCCGATTTGGTCAGTGCCGAGACGGAAGCGCAACGGCGGCAGGGCCTGGCGCAAGCCGAGGGTGGCTTGCGGCGCCTTTTTGAGGGTTGGCGGTCAGCACTGCTCAGAGCGCAGAGCCTTATGGAGGCCGGGCTTGATTTCTCCGACGAGGCCGATGTCTCGGTGGATGCGACCCGCCAGGCGGAGGCCGTTGTGGTGCCGCTTCTGCAAGAGGTTGAGGCGCATCTCGCCGACAGAAGCGGCGAGCGGCTCCGTGATGGGTTTCAGGTCGTCATCGCTGGACCGCCAAACGCGGGGAAGTCGTCGATCCTGAATGCGCTGGCCAAGCGTGATGTTGCCATTGTGTCGGAAGAAGCCGGTACCACGCGTGACGTGATCGAGGTGCATCTGGATATCGGCGGTGTGCCCGTGATCGTTGCGGATACAGCAGGCTTGCGGGATGGCGGGGGTGCGATCGAAAGCGAGGGCATGCGGCGTGCAGTATCGCGTGCGCGCGGTGCCGACCTCGTTCTCTGGGTCGTTGATGGTGCCACGTGCAATTCCGAGCCGGCATCAGATGCCATGCCGGACTTCGGGGATGGGCCGGTTCTATCTGTGCTCAACAAGATCGACCTCGTCGTCGATCTGGTTCCAGACGGAACATTGGCGATCTCCGCCAAGACAGGACAGGGGTTGGACACGCTTCTTGCGGCGTTGGGCGATCGTTCGAAAGATGGACTCGAGGGAAGAGGCGCTTCCCCGATCACCAGGACGCGGCATCGGGTCGAACTTGTTTCAGTTCGGGACGCTCTGAAACGTTTTGTTAACCATGATCTCGAGGTTGAGCTGCGCGCCGAGGAACTTCGCGTTGCCGCGCATCATTTAGGGCGCCTGACAGGCCGAATCGGTGTCGAGGAAGTCCTCGGTGCCATCTTCTCGGAGTTCTGCATCGGCAAGTGACGCAGTGATTGATTCACGTGAAACGTCCCTGCAGCAGGTCGGGGACGTGATTCACGTGAAACATCGGCGCCCCCTGGCTTTCGCAACGCCAGTGCTTTGACGGCAGGCGTTGGAGCGACTACTTAGCGCCCATGAGCAGTGCGCCCTCAAACAAGTCCTACGATGTGATCGTCATTGGCGGTGGCCATGCTGGCTGCGAGGCCGCATCGGCGGCCGCGCGTCTTGGCGCGCGTACGGCGCTCGTCACGCACAGCGCCGCCTCCATCGGCGAGATGTCGTGCAATCCTGCCATTGGCGGGCTGGGCAAGGGCCACCTCGTACGGGAGATCGATGCGCTGGATGGGTTGATGGGCCGGGTGGCCGATGCCGCGGGCATCCAGTTCCGGGTTTTGAACCGGAGCAAGGGGCCGGCGGTTCAGGGTCCTCGGGCACAAGCCGATCGCAAGCTCTATCGCGAAGCGATGAAGGCCGCGATCGCGGCGACGGCCAATCTCGATGTGATCGAGGCTGCCGCTGAGGATCTCATCGTCAATGGGTCGCGCGTATCCGGCATTGTCACGGGCGACGGCCACAGGCTCCAGTCTGGCGCGGTGGTCCTGACGACAGGCACGTTCTTGCGAGGACTCATCCATATTGGCGACACGCGCATCCCGGCTGGGCGCATGGGCGAGGCGCCAGCGCTCGGGCTCTCTGACCGACTTTACGGTCTCGGTCTCCGTATGGGCCGGTTGAAGACAGGGACGCCGCCCCGTCTCGATGGCAAGACGATCGCTTGGGAACGTCTGCAGGAGCAGCCGGGCGATACACCGCCCGTCCCGTTCTCGTTTCTGACGGAGACGATCACGACGCGGCAGATCCCGTGTCACATCACCTATACGTCTGAAGAGACTCATAGAATCATCGAGGAGAACCTTGCGCGGGCGCCGATGTACTCGGGCGCCATCGACAGCGTCGGTCCGCGCTATTGCCCGTCCATCGAGGACAAGGTGGTCCGGTTCAAAGACCGCGCCAGCCATCAGATCTTTCTGGAGCCCGAGGGCCTCGACGACGACACCGTCTATCCGAACGGAATCTCCACCTCCCTGCCCGAAGATGTGCAGCACGCGTTTCTCAAGACCATTACGGGTCTTGAGAATGTTCACGTGAAACGTCCAGGCTACGCGATCGAGTACGACTATGTGGATCCGCGGGAACTTCATCCGAGCCTTGAGACGAAGGTGTTGGGCGGTCTTTTCCTAGCGGGCCAAATCAACGGCACAACCGGCTACGAGGAGGCCGGCGCCCAAGGTCTGGTCGCCGGACTTAACGCCGCACGGGCAGCCGGTGGCGATCGGAGCCGTTTCGCGGTCACGCGCGCCGATGGCTATCTCGGGGTTATGATCGATGATCTCGTGACGCGGGGCGTGACCGAGCCCTATCGCATGTTCACCTCGCGCGCCGAGTATCGGCTTATGCTGCGCGCGGACAATGCAGATCAGCGCCTAACGCCGCTTGGAATTGAGGCGGGTTGTGTCGGTGCGTCGCGACGGCGTGCGTACGAGGCAAAGGCAGCCAGACTTGAGGCAGGCGCAGAGCTCCTCCGTAGCCTGACGCTGACACCGACCGAAGCGAGCAAGGCAGGGCTCTCGATCAATCGCGATGGGCGCAAGCGCAGCGCCTTCGACCTCCTAAGCTATCCGGAGATCGACATTCCGCGCCTTGCGCAAGTTTGGCCCGAGCTCGCTGCGCTCGATCCAGCCATCGCGGGCCAGCTCGCAATCGACGCGCGCTATGCGGTCTATATCGCGCGGCAAAAAATGGATGTGGCCGCATTTAGGAAAGACGAGGCCATCGCCATTCCAACGGATTTCACGTACGACGCGCTTCCCGGGCTTTCAAATGAGTTGCGCCAGAAGCTGACCCGGCACAAACCCGCCAGCCTTGGGCAGGCAGCGCGGCTGGATGGCATGACGCCCGCGGCGTTGATGCTGCTCCTAGCGCACGTGAAAAAGGGCTCGCCGGCGAAAAGTGCATGAGTGCCGTCAGTAAGCGCGGCACCCTCGCCTCAAGTGCGGAATCGTTCGCCGAAACCTTTCAAGTTTCACATGAAACAATCCACAGGCTAGAGCGCTACGTGGAGCTCCTGGAGCACTGGCAAAGAACGACCAATCTTGTCGCTCCCTCGACGCTTCCGGACGTCTGGAGCCGCCACATAGCCGACTCAGCGCAACTCTCGGGGCTTGCGCCAAACGCGCGACTCTGGCTCGATCTAGGTTCGGGCGGTGGCTTCCCAGGATTGGTCGTCGCCATCTTGCGAAGCGACGATCCGGACTTCCGCATGCAACTCGTTGAATCGAATCAGAAAAAATGTGCGTTCCTCGGCCAAGTCGTCCGGGCGCTCAAGGCCCCTGTGGACATTCACGCGATGCGTATTGAACAGTTCGCTGAAAACGCCCAAAGCCTAAGGCCAGATGTGGTCAGCGCTCGCGCGCTTGCGCCGTTGCCTCGTCTGCTGCAACTCGCCGAACCATTTCTGCGAGAGGAAACCCGGGGGATCTTCCTGAAAGGCCGCGAAACAGACGCCGAACTGAAGGCTGCCGAAGATCAGTGGCGCTTCGATTGCGCCTGTCATCCAAGTCTGACGGCCGACGATGCGCGCATCGTCGAGATCACGAACTTGCGCCGGAGGCACGCATGAGCCGGAACGCCATGCGCATTATCGCTCTGGCGAATCAAAAAGGCGGCGTTGGTAAGACCACCACCGCAATCAATCTCGGCACGGCCCTCGCCGCTGTTGGTGAGCGCGTTCTGATCATCGATCTCGATCCGCAAGGCAATGCCTCAACGGGACTTGGCATAGAACATCGTGAGCATTCGACGTTCGACGTGCTGGCTGGGGACACGTCAATCACGGATGCCACGGTGGCGACCCATGTGCCGCGCCTGTCAATCGTTCCAGCAACAATCGATCTGATGTCCTTCGAGCGGGAGGTCGGCGAAGCCAGCGGCAAACACTATCGCTTGCGCGACTGTTTCGCCGAACTTGTTGCGAATGAAAGCGACGATTCGCGGACGACCTACGTGCTCATCGACTGTCCGCCATCGCTGAATCTGCTCACCTTGAACGCGCTTGCCGCCGCCGATGCGGTTTTGGTGCCGCTGCAATGCGAGTTCTTTGCGCTCGAGGGCCTGGCGCAGCTCCTGAGCACGGTTGAGGAGATTCGCGGGCGTCTCAATCCGAAGCTGCGAATCCATGGGGTCGTGCTGACGATGTACGATCAGCGCACCAGCCTTTCGGACCAGGTGGTCCAAGACGTGCGGGACGTGCTCGGCGACAAAGTCTACACGACCGTCATTCCTCGGAACGTGCGCGTGGCCGAGTCGCCATCCCACGGTAAGCCGGTCCTGCTCTACGATTACAAATGCACGGGAAGCCAAGCCTATATCCAGCTCGCCTCGGAGGTCATCGAGCGTGAGCGGCGGATCAAGGCAGCATGATGCGGAGGCGGATCCACGCCGCCCGGAACGGGAGACCTGAGATATGGCAGTGAGCGCACAGAAGAAGCGACTAGGTCGAAGCCTTGCGTCCCTGATTGGCGATGATCCCGTGGGAGGGCCCATTCCAGCAGACGATCAGCGAACCGTCGCCTTGTCGGCGCTCAAGGCAAGCTCTTTCAATCCTCGGCGGGATTTCGCAAGTCAGCAGCTCGAGGAGCTGGCGGCGTCTATTCGGGAGCGGGGCCTCGTACAGCCTTTGGTGGTTCGGCCCAAGGGGGCGAACAAGTATGAGATCGTCGCCGGGGAACGCCGTTGGCGCGCGGCCCAGCGGGCCAATCTCCATGAGGTTCCTGTTGTAATCCGTACACTGACGGATCAGGAAGCGATCGAGATTGCCATTATCGAGAACGTCCAGCGCGAGGATCTCAACGCCATCGAAGAGGGCGAGGGCTACAAGGCCTTGATGGTCGGGCATGACTACACCCAAGAGGACCTAGCCAAAGTCATTGGCAAGAGCCGCAGTCACTTGGCGAACACGCTAAGGCTTCTCAAACTGCCCAAGGCTGTGCGTGAGCTGGTTCGCAATGGCGACCTTAGCGCGGGCCATGCTCGCGCGCTCATCGGCCGCGACGACGCGACCAAGCTCGCGGAGCGTATTGTTAAGGAGGGTCTGACAGTACGCCAGGTCGAGGCGCTCGCTCAGGAGCAGAAGTCGAAAGGCAAGTCCAAACAGAAGGCCCGGAAGGACGCCAACACCCGCGCCGCAGAATCGGAACTGCATGAAGTGCTGGGTTTGAAGGTGGAGATCAAAACGGGCCGCGGGGAGCGCGGGGAGCTTCGCATTCGCTATACGAACTTTGATCAGCTTGAAGACTTGCGCGAGCGGCTGATGCGCACGCCCGGCCGTTAGTCCAATATATGACGTGTACAGACTTTATGCCGTTTCGGCTCCGAGAAACTCTTTGGCCTTGAAGAGCGACTTAAAAGGGACGCCGGCTTCAGCATAGAGCTCGGTGGCACCTTCGCCTCGATCGAGTATCGAGATAACCAACGACACTTTTGCGCCAGCGTCTTTGACCGCCTGAACCGCGTCCATGGCTGAGCCGCCAGTTGTCGTGACGTCCTCAAGGATCACCACGGTCTTGCCGTCGATGTCATTCCCGTCGACGCGCTTCTTGGTCCCATGATCCTTGACGGCTTTTCGCACGAAGAAGCCCGGTAGATAGCGCCCATAGGCGGGAGACTTCATGGCGACTGGCGCGATCAGCGGCACCGCGCCCATCTCAAGACCGCCAACGGCATCAGCATCGATCCCCTGAAGCTCCTGTAGGATCAGATCCGCCATAAGGTCTGCCCCGTCCGGATCGAGCATGGCCGGCTTCATGTCGAAATAGTAGGTGCTCTCCTTGCCTGAGGCGAGAACCACCTTCCCACGTCGAAAGGCCCGCGCCTGCAGCAGCATGAACAGCTTGTTGCGGCGCTCAAATGTCGCCGGGTCTAGTGCGGCGCTCTGATGCTCCATGTCATGTCCCTCAAAATTTGATTGGGCCTATGCATAAGAACGGTCGAACGCGACGTCAAACCTTCGACGCGAGGGCGACAAGAAGCCGCTCGCCGAACGCCGTGCCAAGATCGGGCGTCCGGCGGGTTCTTCGCACAGCCTCTTGAATGAGGGGCAGGGCGCTTGCCAAACGGCGCACCCCCCATTTGCTGCAATGGTTCAGAAAAACGTCGCGGCGCTTGTAGTGAAGCGGCGGCCGCAGCCGCTTAGCCCCGTCTTCGAGCGTGCCAGGGTGGGTGGCGACGAGGTAGAGCTTCGTAAAATGCCGGGACAGCGCCCCGAGGGCCACGGTGCGGTCTGTTCCCGATGCGGCAAGACGGTTGAGTTCGCGTAAGGCCGCAGCTGCGTCGCCGCCACTCACAGCATAGACGAAATTGTCGAGCGCGATTTCGGAGGCATCGCCAACGATTGCTGCAACGTCGTCATGGGTGACTTGCCCCGAGCCCCGTGCATAGAGCGCAAGCTTGGCGACCTCCCCACGTGAGAGCGCCTGATCGGCCCCTAGACGTCCCATCAAATAGGCCTTTGTTTCGCGGTCTATGGACAGGTCGCTTTTGGCGAGCTCTGAGTCGATCAGGTCCGAGAGCCCACGCTCGTCGGCGTAACAGGGCAGAGCTGCTGCCTCGGCGTGTTTCTCGAAGAGCTTCCGGAGCGCCGAATCAGGACGAAGGTTGCCGGCTTCCACGATGAGGGGGTTAGCCACCGGCTCAGAGAACAGAGCTTTGAGTGCGGCCGCATCCATCCGGGCGCCGGCTTTCGCGCGCACAACTTTGCCCGATGCGAACATGGATTGCGTCTGGCACTCGATCTCAAGCCGGCCCGGATCTTCCGCATAGTCCCGGTCGTCCAGCCGAACAAACTCCGTGTCCGGTCCGAGCTTCTTTGCGAGAGAATCGGCCAGGGCCGCAGCACGCTCAGAAACCAGTCCCGCGTCAGGACCGTAGACAAGCATGGCCCGGCACGCGGGATCTGGTGCGCGAAGAAACCGTGAAACAGAAGCGGCTTTGTAGGCGACCATGAGAATCAGCCGATTTGGGAATCTGCCCGCATTGGGCATCAAGTCCCGCAGGTCGTCACGCGAGGACTATTGATCGAAAGGCTCAGCTAGGTGGTTGCAAGGTAGGACGCGAGCTGGCTCTTGATGCTATCCGAAACTGTCTTTGCGGCCCGATCCTCGGCATCGTAACGGGCCCGGACATTAGCGAAAACTTCCTGAAAGCGCGTGTAGGGCGCCCGCGAAATGGCGTTGCCCTCATGGATGACCCTACCGCTCGCGATATCGGTCAGCTTATAGGTCGCCTGAAGTTGATACACTTGGCCTTGCGCGTTGCCGGTAACCTGAACGAGTTGCTGAATATCGCGCTCCTTCAGGGCGATCGAGAGCTTGTAACGAGGTGGGGCCGCCTGGCCGCCGCCAGTATTGGCGAAGATCAGCTCATTCCGGACTTTTTGCCCGACGCGGCCGGGGATCGGCTGAACGTCGACAGCGGCCATCGCCTCCGTCAGCCGTGCCCCGCTGGCGGTTGTTGAGTTGGTGCCGTAAAGCGGCTGGAATCCACAGCCCGCCAGGAGCAGCCCGGCAAGGGCAGCAACCGCAAGTGCAACAAATGCGCGACTACGCGACCACATTGACGATCCTCTGTGGTACGACCACGATCTTCCGAATTTCCCGTCCCTCAATGGCGCGCGCGACTGCATCCAGCGCAAGCGCCGCAGTCTCAATATCTTCCTTCGCGGCGTCTCGTGCAATCGTCAATTCGCCTCGCCTCTTGCCATTCACTTGGACGGCAATTGTGACCGAATCATCGGTCAGGAGAGCAGAATCAGCCTCAGGCCAGCCCTGTTCCGCGACAAGTCCCTGATTTCCAAGTATTTTCCAGCATTCCTCAGCCAAATGAGGGACCATTGGCGCCGCCAGCAGCACCAGGACTTCGGCGGCCTCTCGGAGCGCAAACGAGAGCCCTTCTGACGGCGACTTCGCCTGCAGACCAGACGACACCGCGTTCGTGAGCTCGTAGATCTGCGCCACCGCTGAGTTGAACCGCAGCCTTTCGACAGCGCTCGTGACGGCGGCGATGGTTTTGTGTGTCGTCCGGCGCAAAACCAGTGCTTCGGCTTTGATGTCGGTAGGACGCGGTGTTCCCGCCGGCGCGCCCTTGCTCGCCACCTCGCCAGTCAGGCGCCACACGCGTTGTAAGAAACGATGCGCCCCGTCAACGCCGCCTGTGGTCCACTCAATATCGCGTTCCGGCGGCGTATCGGACAACATGAACCACCGCGCGGTATCGGCACCGTAGGTTCCAATGATGCTGTCTGGATCGACGACGTTCTTTTTTGACTTCGACATGGATTCCACCGGACCAATCGTCACGGGGGCGCCCGTTGAGACGTGTACAGACTTTCCGTCCTTGGATTTGACCTCCTCGGGGAAGAGCCACTTTCCTGCTTCGTCTTTGTACGTCTCGTGCGTGACCATCCCTTGGGTGAACAGCCCTTTGAATGGCTCGTCGAGTGTCACGTGTCCGGTCTTGTGCATGGCGCGCGTAAAGAAGCGCGCGTACAGCAGATGTAAAATTGCGTGCTCCACGCCGCCGATATACTGGTCCACCTGCAACCAATATCCCACAGCTCTTGGATCGGTTGGCACGGTTGCCTTCGGCGAGCAGAAGCGCGCGAAGTACCAGGACGAATCGACGAACGTATCCATCGTATCGGTTTCCCGAGTCGCGGGGCCGCCGCATTTAGGACAGGCCACCTTCTTCCAAGTCAGATGCCTGTCGAGCGGATTACCTGGTACGTCGAAGGTGACATCCTCCGGCAGTTCCACCGGAAGGTCCTCATCAGGAACGGGCACCAGCCCGCAAGAGTCACAATGGATCATGGGGATGGGACAGCCCCAATAACGCTGGCGGGAGATACCCCAGTCCCGCAGTCGGAACTGTGTCTTGCGCACACCTTGTGGCTCGCCGCCAACTTCTTGCGCCTCGAGCCGGTCCGCCATGGCGCTCTTGGCGTCCGCGACTGAAAGCCCATCGAGGAAGTCCGAGTTGAAGAGCGTGCCGTCGCCCGTATACGCCTCATCGCCGATCTCGAACGTTTTGGGATCGGCGCCCGACGGCAGCACGACGGGAAGGACCGGCAGCCCATAGGCCCGTGCGAATTCCAAGTCGCGCTGGTCGTGGGCGGGGCAACCGAAGATCGCGCCAGTGCCGTACTCCATGAGAATGAAGTTGGCGATATAGACCGGTAGCTCCGCGCCCGCGATGACAGGATGAGCAACGCGAACGCCGGTATCGAAGCCCTTCTTCTCCAGTGTCTCGATTTCAGCGGCGCTCGTGCCGTGCCTTTGGCATTCCTCGACAAAGCTGCGCGCATCAGCGTTTGATGAGGCGATCGCCTGGGCGAGCGGATGGTCCGGTGCGATAGCCACGAATGAGGCGCCGAACAGCGTGTCGGGGCGCGTCGTGAAAACTTCAACCGTGTCGAAACCGCCGGGCGCGGTCCCTGTACTGGTTTCGAATTTCAGCAGCATACCCACTGAGCGGCCGATCCAGTTCGCCTGCATCAGTCGCACCTTCTCGGGCCAACGCTCCAGCGTATCCAGCGCATCCAACAGATTCTGCGCATAGTCCGTGATCTTGAAGACCCATTCGGGTTGTTCGCGCTGCTCGACAAGTGCGCCCGAGCGCCAGCCCCGGCCGTCGATGACCTGCTCGTTTGCGAGCACCGTGTGGTCAACCGGGTCCCAGTTCACTTTCCGCGTCTTGCGATCAACAAGACCTGCGGCAAGCATATCGAGAAAGAGCTTCTGCTGTTGGTGATAGTAGTCGACGTCGCAGGTTGCGATCTCGCGAGACCAGTCGAGCGAGAGGCCCATGCTCTTCAGTTGGCCACGCATGGTCGCGATATTGTCGTAGGTCCACTTGCCGGGATGAACGCCGCGCTCGATGGCCGCATTCTCGGCCGGGAGCCCGAAGGCGTCCCAACCCATGGGATGCAAGACGTTGTAGCCACGGGCCCGCATGAATCGCGCTACGACGTCTCCCATCGTGTAGTTGCGCACATGCCCCATATGAATCCGGCCCGACGGGTACGGAAACATCTCAAGCACATAATATTTCGGGCGCGCGTCATCCTCTTGCGCCTCGAACAGACCCTTATCGTCCCAGGCGTTCTGCCAATGCTTTTCTCGTGCCGGCGCGTCGTAGCGGTCCGCGGCCATCGTCACCCCATTCCTTTATCGATTGCGCGGCAATCGAAACCAATTCGCGAAGCGGGTCAAGCGCGTGCTGATGCTGCGCAGTGCCATCGATAACGCCATCGCTAGACATAGGCGATTCCGCCGCCCATGATGGGCCCTGGGTACCTCGCATGACAGCAGAAAGCCACTCCGCCGCCGAGATTCCCGGCCGCCTAAGCCTGGTACGGGAGGAGATACGTCTCGCCTGCGAGAGCGCGGGACGACCGGCCGGCACTGTGGAACTCGTCGCCGTTAGCAAGACAATGCCAGCGGCGGCAGCCGAGAATGCGATTGAGGCCGGGCAACGCGTTTTCGGCGAGAACCGGGTGCAAGAAGCGCTCGCGAAATGGCCCGCCCTGAAGGAGCTGCACCCGGGCTTGGAGCTCCATTTGATCGGGCCGCTGCAAACCAACAAAGTCAAAGACGCGGTCACGCTCTTCGATGTCATCCAAACCGTGGATCGGCCGAAACTCGCGCGGGTCCTTGCCGAAGAGATGGAACGCACGGCAAGGCGGCCACGCTGCTTCGTCCAAGTGAATACGGGAGAGGAGCCGCAAAAGGCTGGCGTCGCGCCGGAGGACGTGGCCGCGTTCGTGACGCTGTGCCGCGAGACCTTCAATCTGCCGATCGTGGGTCTGATGTGCATACCGCCCTTGGAAGAGGAGCCGGCCATGCACTTCGCCTTGCTGGACAAGCTGGCGGATGAGCTGGGACTAGCGGAACGCAGCATGGGCATGAGTGGCGACTTCGAGACGGCCATTGCTTTCGGGGCAACCTATGTGCGGCTTGGCACGGCAATTTTTGGGGCGCGCGTTTTACTGGAGTAAGCGCCACGCGCCCGGGCATTAGGCGCCACGCGCCCAAGGCATTAAGCGTCGCGCGCCCAAGGCATTAAGCGCTGCGCGCCTAAGGCATGACGACGAAGCGGCTACCCGTCCGCAACGCGCGAAGCACTGCCTGCATGTCTTTGGGCGAGAACGCAATGCAGCCCTCTGTCGGCGTGTACTCGGGACGGGCAAGATGGCTAAAGATCGCACTCCCGCGTCCCCGCACCCGAGGCCGGTCGTTGTAGCCGAGCACCAGCACCACATCGTAAAGCGCGTCGTCTCGCTTCATGGCTTCGGTCCTGCGGCCGTAAGGGAGGCGGACGAGCCGGTTGTAGTTTCGGTCACGCGGATCATCGCACCATCCATCGCGTGGACCAATTTGCCTGATCGGCAAAGTGCTTCGAGGGCGTAGCAGCCGGTCCGCCCGGTAGAGGATGCCTCGGACTGGCATGGCCCCGATTGGCGTCCCACCGTCACCCTCGCGCTTGAGCGCTCGGATGCCGCCACGGCCAATCGCGGCCCGGCGGACGCCATGGGCCAGTTGTACCCGCGCTTCGGAGCGACGGCCGGGGGCGCGGCGGATAATGATGAGCTCTGGGGGTTTCAATGAGTGTGTGCCACTATTCGCTATTTCATGAGAGGATCGATATACTTGTAGCTTCGCTGCGCCCCCCTTAAGAACATGTACCGAGAAACTGTCCAACTGGCGACCAGCGCCCAACATCTGGACAATCTTCACTTGGGCAACAACTACCTGGAAGGACCGCCCCATGAGCAACGCGCGCAAGATCCTCATCATCGACGACGACGATGAGCTGCGCGAGTCCTTGAGCGAACAGCTTTCGCTGCACGAGGAATTTGAGACCGAACTTGCCCCCACCGCACAGGACGGCCTGAAGCTGGCCCGCAACGGCCATGTGGACCTGGTCCTTCTGGACGTTGGCTTACCTGACCTCGATGGCCGCGAGGCCTGCAAGCTCCTGCGCCGCGGCGGCTTCAAAGGCCCCATCGTCATGCTGACGGGCCAAGGATCCGACGCTGATACGATTTTGGGACTAGAGTCGGGTGCCAATGACTATGTGACCAAGCCGTTCCGTCTTGGTGTGCTTCTGGCGCGCATCCGTGCGCAGCTGCGGCAACATGAGCAGAGCGAGGACGCTGTCTTTACGATCGGGCCGTATACGTTCAAGCCCGCCTCGAAGCTGCTTCTGGAGGCCGATGGTGGCAAGAAGATCCGCCTCACCGAGAAGGAGACGTCCATTCTCAAGTATCTGTATCGCGCGGGCGAGCGCGTGGTGACGCGGGATGTCTTGCTGCACGAGGTCTGGGGCTACAACGCGGGCGTCACAACACACACACTTGAGACCCATATCTACCGCTTGCGCCAGAAGATCGAAAATGACCCCTCCCAGGCAGAGCTTCTGATTACCGAAACCGGGGGCTACAAGCTCGTTCCCTAGCCGACTGAGGCTAGACGTCGGTCAATCGATTTCGAAATCCGAGACGACGGGGACGTGATCAGATGTCTTCTCCCAGTCTCGTGTCTCGTCCAAGACACGCATGGCAACGGCGGCGCCGTCCAGGGCAGGAGTCGCCCAGATATGGTCGAGGCGGCGTCCACGGTTTGAGGCGCGCCAGTCGCGATTGCGATAGCTCCACCAGGTAAACAGCGCCTTGTCCGGCGGCACGTGGCGGCGCATCACGTCGATCCAGTCATGCGAGGCGAGGGTCTGCGCCATCCGCTCTGTCTCAGGAGGCGTGTGGCTCACAACCTTCAGGAGCTGCTTGTGCGACCAGACGTCGGTGGGCAGCGGCGCCACATTGAGATCGCCAACGAGGATCATTCGGTTTTTCGTCTTTGTTCGCTGCGCGCCGGACCATTCGGTCAGCGCATCGAGAAAGTCGAGCTTGTGCCTGAACTTGTCATTGGCTTGCGGGTCAGGGATATCGCCGCCTGCGGGCACATAAAAATTATGTAAAGTCAGTGGCTTAAGACCCTTCTCGCCATCATCGAGCACTACGGAGACATGGCGGGCGTGCCCATCGCCGCACAGGTCCATGCGGTCCATTTTTTTGATGGGGATTTTCGAGACCGTCGCGACGCCGTGATAGCCCTTCTGGCCCGTCACGGCGATGTGCGGAAAGCCCATCGCCTCGAACGCCGCACGGGGGAACTGGTCCTCCTGGCACTTGATCTCCTGAAGGCAGAGGACATCCGGCGTCTCGGCCCGCACAAACCGCTCGACAAGATCGATGCGAAGCCGAACCGAGTTGATGTTCCACGTAGCCAATCTAAAGCGCATGACCGGCTAGCTAAGCCGTTCGCTGCAGGCGCGCAATGCCGATCGTGCCATCCATCCTTGTTTTCTGGGGATTGCTGCGAGGGCAATGAACCTTGGGGCAAAGGAATTGGGGCACAGAACTCTAGGCAAAGAACTCGAGGCAAAGAACTCGAGGCAAAGAACTTGAGGCAAAGAACTCGAGGCAAAGAACTCGAGGCAAAGAACTCGAGGCAAAGAAAAAGGCGTCCAACCGCTGCGCGGGGTTGGACGCCTAAAGCGCGTTCTTCGCGCGAGCCGGGAGGGAAGCCGGCTCGAGCAGATCACATCTTCGGCTAGACGGGGGGCACTACCGATGAAAAGCGATGTGATCCGCTTCTAGACCAGAGATATGCAGTCCCGGCAGCGACTTCAAGACATGCCAGCTGAAAAACTGAAAAACTGGTAAACACGGTGAGAATAAATCTATAAGTCTTTGATTATCCACCCATTCTGAACGGATTGGTCTCTTCCTTGATCGTAAAGAAGGTTGGCGATTTCTTGCGTCCCCGTACGAGGCTGTCGACGGTAACGCGAGTTGTGAGCCCCTGAGCATCAGTGATGGTCCATTCTTGCAGCTCAAGCTGCGAGCCCGACTTGAACAGAAGACGTATGTGGCCGGAAGTGCCTTTTCGATCCTCAAGGGTGATGGCCAACTTGCCTACGTCTTGCTCCACACCAACGATTTTCGCGTCACGCCCCAGGTCGACTTTGTTCGCCAGCAGCAACCGGAACGGCGTGGACTTGATGGGGTATTTCTCGACTGTCTTCAGGCTCTTGTCTTGAATACCCAGCGAGTAACCGTCCGCAACAATGCGTAGGGGGCTCGGCGGCGCATAGTCGAAGCGGATCTTGCCCGGCCGCAGGACGTAGAACCGTCCTGAGGTACGCTTGTTATTCGCGTCCGTCTGCTCGAAGTTGCCTTCCAGGCTCGTCATGCCGTTGAAGTAGGCATTGATCTTGCCGACAGCCGCCGCCTGCTGCTTACCGACCAGCGGCGTCGGCCCTTTCGCCTGTTCAACGGCGACTTGCCAACTTCCACCTTCGTCGATCTTGGGTGGCACGACCTCCTCGACAGGCGTCGCACTCTCAGCCGGAATCACCGACTCATCGATGCTCGGGCGCATTGTGGCAGCGGGTGCAGGCTGTGGCGCGGGCGTCTTGGTGATTGTCGTCGATGCACCTTGCGCATAGGCCAGCCCCATGGTCAGCCAGAGTAACACCGGCAGACCTGCGGCGGCTCTTGCGGCGCAGCCTATTGTCATGAATCCCCCATCGTCGGAGCCCGCTTCGCGAGGACGTGTAACCCACATGTCGAGATAGTCATTCCGCAGAATATGGTCAACTTCTTGGCGGAGGCTTGTTTTGTCGCGGGGGCTAGTACGGGGCTTCGGCCTCGTCATTCCCAACAAGGATTTCACGCTTCCCGGCATGGTTTGCTGGGCCGATCAGGCCTTCCTTTTCCATGCGCTCGATTAAGGTCGCCGCCCGGTTGTAGCCGATTCCCAACCGCCGTTGGATGTAGCTGGTTGAAACCTTCTTGTCCCTAAGGACTACGGCGACAGCCTGATCGTAGAGATCGTTGCTGCCGTCGCCATACTGTGCCGCGCCGCCGTCCTCGCCGCCCTCCGCTTCGTCATCTTCCGTGATCGCATCGAGATAGGCGGGCACACCTTGCTTCTTCAAATGGCGGACGACCTTCTCGACTTCGTCGTCCGACACGAATGGGCCGTGGACGCGGATGATGCGGCCGCCACCCGCCATGTAGAGCATATCGCCCTGGCCAAGCAATTGTTCGGCGCCCTGCTCGCCGAGAATCGTGCGGCTATCGATCTTCGACGTCACCATGAAGCTGATACGCGTTGGGAAGTTCGCCTTGATGGTGCCGGTGATGACGTCCACGCTTGGACGCTGCGTCGCGGTGATAAGATGGATACCGGCGGCGCGGGCCATCTGTGCGAGGCGTTGAACGGCGGCTTCGATATCCTTCCCGGCCACCATCATGAGGTCGGCCATTTCGTCGACAATGACGACGATGTACGGCATCGCCTCGTAGTTCATTTCTTCTTGTTCGTAGATCGCTTGTCCGGTTTCTCGGTCGAAGCCCGTTTGCACCGTGCGAGTCAAAGCCTCGCCCTTTGCTTCGGCTTGAGCGATGCGCGCGTTGTAACCCTTGATATCGCGGACGCCCAGTTTGGACATGCGCTTGTAGCGCTCTTCCATCTCGCGCACAGTCCACTTTAGGGCGACAACGGCCTTCTTTGGATCGGTGACCACAGGCGCCAAGAGATGCGGAATCCCGTCGTACACCGACAATTCCAGCATCTTCGGGTCAATCATGATGAATTTGCACTGCTCAGGCGACATCCGGTAGAGCAGCGACAGAATCATGGTGTTGATGCCAACCGACTTGCCCGAGCCCGTTGTACCCGCGATGAGGAGGTGAGGCATGCGCGACAGGTCGGCGACCATCGGTTCGCCGCCGATCGTTTTGCCGAGCGACAGCGCCAATCGTGCGTCGGTCTGCTGGAAGTCCGGTGATTCAAACAGTTCACGGAGCATCACCATCTCACGGCGTTCGTTCGGCAACTCGATGCCGATTGCGTTGCGCCCCGGTACGACAGCCACGCGGGCCGCGATCGCACTCATGGAGCGGGCGATATCGTCGGCAAGACCGATCACGCGAGATGATTTCGTCCCGGGGGCGGGCTCTAGTTCGTAGAGCGTAACAACGGGACCTGGCCGCACGTTGGTGATCTCGCCCTTGACGCCGAAGTCCTGAAGAACGCCCTCGAGCTCTCGGGCATTCTCTTGGAGGGTTTCGTCGCTAATTCCAGCACCGCGTGTGACGCGTGGCTTGGGCTGCAGCAACTTCAATGAGGGCGGATCGAATGGCGCGCCGCTCGGGCGGGCGGCCACCCGCGTTTGTTTGCGCACGGCCTTTCGTTGCGGCTGCTCGGTGCGCGTGATGCGGTATCCCGGCTCAGCGCCATCTGCCTCGGCCGCGTCGTATCTGTGGTCGGCACAGCGATCATAGACGAGCGGGGCTGGACCGAAACAGGGCTCGATGCGCCCGTCGTCATAGGTCAGCAATCTCGGTGGCTCTGGGGCTTCATCCCAAGCCTCCACGTATGGCTCGACATCCGGCTCCAAATCTTCATCCGCCTCAAGGTCGTGAGGGCCCTGGTCTGGTGCGGCTTTCTTGCGGCGGAACAAGCGGCGCATGCGCGCAAAGCTGTCGATAGCCACGTGCATGGCCGCCCCGAGCCAGGCGTTTGCCCATTCCTCTGCGGCTGCTGGACGCGGCGCCCAAAGACTGACCAGCTTTGAGGCGCTCGTGCCGCTTGCGAAGAACAGGAGGCCGAACCCCACAATCAGGAAGGCAAGGCCAGCCACGAAGGAGACGGCTGATTGGGGCAAGAACGGGCCAATGACATGGGCGCCCGCCATGATGAAGTCGCCGAGTATGCCGCCAAGGCCGTTCGGCAGCGGCCAGCTCTCTGGCTGGGGCAGACCGGCGAAAGCCGCTGCGAGTAGAAGACCAGCGAAGGGCCAGGCCAGGAGGCGGTACTTGATCTTGGTGGGCACGGTGTTGGCGACGAGATGCCAGCCCCAAGCGGCCAGCGGCAAGAACATGAAGATCGTTGCCAGGCCCAAAGACTGGATGCCGAGATCGGCGACCACGGCGCCCCAGTCGCCAAGCAGGTTTCGAGGCACGACAGGCGTTGCGTTGTTCAGGCTTGGGTCGTGAACGGACCAGGTCGCCAGCGCGAGCCAAACAGCGCACGCCCCGGCGACGAGAACGAACCCATAGGTGCCGAATATCAGGCGGCGGAGGCCTTGTGCGATGGCGCTCGGTAAGAGGCGCTGCTTTGGTTCTGATCTGCCTGTCGCTACCATGCCTGCTTCTATGATGCCTCTAGCCCAATGTGGCGACGATCCGCGCGAGGCCATCTCGCGTGGTCGCCGCATCTTGCACGAGCGCAAGCCGGACGAAATCCTGGCCGTGATCGGCCTGTCCGCCTTTCGCCTTCGTGAGATAGGTCCCTGGGAGGACTTTGACGCCACATCCTTTCCAAAGGGTTGTCGCGGCCGCCTCGCCGCCGCCAAATTCGGCCATATTCAGCCAAAGAAAAAAGCCGCCCTGGGGCCGCGAATAGCCATAGCGGCCTTGAAGAAGGGCGTCAGCGATATCGAAATTAGCGCTGTAGAAGGCTCTCGCGGCCTCCACATGGGCCTCGTCAGCCCACGCCGCCGCCGAAACGTGCTGGATGGGCAATGGGACTTGCGGGCATGCGACGTTGCGAAAACGCCCGAAGGCGGCGAGAAAGGCCGGATCGCCAGCGATAAAACCGGAGCGGAGGCCGGGAAGCCCCGATCGCTTGGACAGAGACTGGAACGACACAACATTTGCGAGGCTGCCCGTGGCCTCTTGCGCTACCTCCAAAGCGCCTGGAGGCGCCTGATCGGTGTAGATCTCCGAGTAGCACTCGTCCGCAAACAGCACGAAGTCGTGGGTCCGCGCGAGACGGATCGCCTTCTCAAGATAGTCTCGGGGTGCCACAGCACCTTCTGGATTGGATGGCGAACACAGATACAGCGCCACCGTCCGCTGGTAGAGCCTGTCGTCGACAGCATCGAGATCAGGCAGGAACCCCGTCTCCGGCCCTGAGCGGAGAAAGATGGGTTCGGCCCCCGCCACGGCCGCAGCGGCGGCGTAGACTTGGTAGAACGGGTTCGGGACAAGGACCGCCGGGGCGTCAATGTCCGGCTTTCGGGCCAGCGCCGGGAAGACCGCCGAGAACAGGCCCTCGCGAGAGCCGTTGAGCGGCAGGACGTGGGTTTCGGGATCCACGACCCCGCTAAGTCCCGAATAGCGTCGTCCGATCCATCCGCAAATCGCCGCACGCAATGCCGGAATGCCTTGAATAGGGGGGTACTTCCCGAACGCGGTGAGGTGCTGCTCGAGTACGGGCCCCACGAACGCCGGCAAGGGCGTGTTGGGCTCCCCAAGCGAGAACAGGATCGGGTCAGCGCCCGGCGGCGTGCCGTCTAGCAGCGCGTTGAGCCGCGCGAAGGGGGAGCGGATGAGGGCGTTAAGAGACGTTTGCTGAGAGGGTTCATCACGGGACATGGTGCATTGCGTTTAGGCCAACTCAGGCGACGCAGCAACGTTGGACAGATAGGGCGGTGCCGCATTGGGTTTGTGCGACAAAAAAAGACCCCGGCGCGAGAAGCACCGGGGTCCAAGGTCGAGCTAGCTGTCAAGGGAGGAGGAGACCTAGCTCGTATTCTCCAATCTTCTTGTCCCTCTTTGTTTTGCGCGAAGGTTTACTGGACGGTCTCACCATGGAGATTGATATCCAGGCCCTCGATCTCGACCGGCTCGCTGACCCGGAGACCCACCAGAATGTTGGTGATGATCAGGATCACGAAGGTCGCGATGGCGCACCACACGATGGTGGCGACGATGCCCCAGATCTGGGTCAGCACCTGGCCAGGATTGCCTTCAAGCAGGCCGGCCGTGCCACCGATCGCCTCAACGGCGAATACGCCGGTGAGGATGGCGCCAACGATACCGCCAACGCCGTGGATGCCCCAGACGTCAAGGGAGTCGTCATAGCCCAGAGCCCGCTTGATCGACGTCGAGCAGACGAAGCAGATCACGCCGGCGGCGATGCCGATCCAGAGTGCGCCCCAACCATCGACGAAGCCGCAAGCCGGGGTAATGGCCACAAGACCCGCAATGGCACCTGAAATAATGCCAAGCACGGACGGCTTTTTGTGCACGATCCACTCAGCGAACATCCAGGCAAGAGCCGCAGCTGCCGTGGCGACCTGCGTCGCGAGCATGGCCATGCCGGCAGAGCCGTTCGCACCGAGTGCGGAACCGGCGTTGAAGCCGAACCAGCCAACCCAGAGCATCGAGGCACCGATCACGCTGAGCACCAGATTATGCGGTGCCATGTTCTCGGTCGGATAGCCCACACGTTTGCCGAGGAAGATGCACGCAACAAGCGCGGCGACACCGGCATTGATGTGAACAACCGTACCGCCAGCGAAGTCGAGAACGCCATCCTCGGAGAGGAAGCCGCCGCCCCAGACCCAGTGCCAGACCGGCACATAGACCACGATCAGCCACAGGCACATAAAGATGCAGACCGCGGAGAACTTCATGCGGTCAGCGAATGCGCCCACGATAAGGGCCGGCGTGATCGCCGCGAAGGTTAGCTGGAAGGTGAAGAACACCGACTCAGGGATAGTCCCGCTCAACGTGTCCGCGCCGACGCCGGCAAGGAACACCTTGTCGAAGCCGCCGATATACGCATTCAGCGCACCGCCGTCGGTCGAGGCCAGCGAGTAGCCGACCGCATACCACAGCAGCGTCATCAGGCAGACGATCGTGAAGACCTGCATGAGCACAGCGAGCACGCCCTTTTTCCGGACGAGGCCGCCATAGAACAAGGCCAGGCCAGGAATGGACATCATCAGCACGATCGCAGTAGCAACGATCATCCAGGCTGTATCACCGGTATCGAGTGTTGCTTCAGGTTCAGCGCCCTCGCCCGCTTCGGCGAGTGGCTCTTCGGCCTTGGGCTCTTCAGCCTGGGCCACCTGAAATTCAGTCATCTGGGCACTTTGTGCCGCAGCCGCCTGCGAGGCGCCCTCAGCAAGTGCCGAGCCGGTATGGAACAACGCCACTAGGAAGAGCGCCGCGACCACACCGCACATGTATTTGGCAAAGGTCGTCATCTTCAACTTTCCCCTCATCAAAGTGCTGAATCGTTGGTTTCGCCGGTGCGAATGCGCACCGTTTGTTCGACGGGAACGACGAAGATCTTGCCGTCGCCGATCTGACCGGTCTTCGCGGCTGCGACAATCGCATCCGTTGCGTTGTCGACCATCGTGGCCGGCACCACGACCTCGATTTTGATTTTTGGCAGGAAGTTCACCGCATACTCGGCACCGCGGTAAATCTCCGTGTGGCCCTTCTGCCGTCCATAACCTTTGACCTCGGTCACGGTCATGCCCTGCAGTCCAAGCTCTGTGAGGGCTTGACGCACCTCGTCGAGCTTGAATGGCTTGATGATTGCCATCACCAGCTTCATCTGTTTTAGCCCTCCATAATTGAAGGCCGGCTGGGCGGACTGCCACAGCTTCGGCCGTTCCAACCCGTTAACAGAGTCAAGCTGCGTGCCAAGTCGGCTGTGGAGGGGTCAACTTGTTGGATTCACAAAAAATTTACGACGCTCTCATGGGCGTGCGGTTCGGTTGCACGCCCCTTTTGCGCACAGAAAGCGGGCAGAAACAGGCGTTTGCATAAAATATAGGCTAAACGGTTGGCCGCCGTTCGCGAACTAGCCCCTCCTGCGCGGTAGAGGCAACCAGCTGACCGTCTCGGTTGTAGAAACTCCCCCGACAAAACGCGCGCGCGCCGCCTGAATTCGGGCTGTCTTGGGCATAGAGGAGCCAGTCATCCGCCCGAAAAGGCCTGTGAAACCACAAAGCGTGGTCGAGGCTGGCCAGCATTAAGTTGGGATCAAAGACGAACCGCCCGTGGGCGACGAGTGCTGTGTCCAGCAGCGTGAAGTCCGATGCGTAAGCAAGGACGCATTGATGCAAGGCCGGATCGTCTGCAAGCGCGCCGGTTGCCCGAATCCAGATGTACTGGCTCGGATCACGCTTCTCGGGCGACAGATAGCGTGACAAGTCCACTGGCCGCATCTCAATAGGCCGTTCCGCCTGCCAATAAGCCTTAGCCGGCGGCGGGAGGCGATCCATGAGCATCTCCGCGAGCGCCGCCTCGCTCGGTACGTCCTCGGGCGGGGGAACGACCGGCATGGGCGTCTGATGCTCAAGGCCCTCTTCATCCCGCTGAAACGAGACGGCCATCGAGTAGATTGGATGGCCATGTTGAATCGCCACGACACGCCGCGTTGTGAAGCTCTTTCCGTCGCGGATTCGGTCCACCTCATAGATGATCGGCACCGCCGGATCGCCCGCGCGCAAAAAATAGGCGTGGAGCGAATGAGCGCGGCGGTCCTCGACCGTCCGCTGCGCGGCCACGAGCGCCTGACCGATAACTTGGCCGCCGAACACGCGCTGCCATCCGACTTGCGGGCTGAGGCCGCGGAACAGATTGTGCTCCAAAGGCTCAAGATCGAGTATCGACAGAAGTTGATCGACGGCGGCGCTCATGCGGGTGACCTCATTCGGCAGTTCAAGTCAGGATAGTGTTCTCAACTCAATGCCAATAGCAGTTTGATTGCGGAGGCGAAATGGCGCTTGTCCATCGCAACGTGTGGCGCGCACCTCCGGCGTCGCCTATAGAAAGTCCGTGGTGCAGAGTTCGGAACAAGAGACCGGATGTCGGATCGTTATCGCCGGTGGTGGCTTCGCCGGCGGAACGCTCGCCCTGGCGCTAGCGCGCCTTGCGCCGAAGACGTGCCGCGTAACGCTTGTCGATGCGGCGCCGCCAGAGGCTGAACGAGATCCGGATGGCCGCGGTCTCGCTCTATCCCCGGCATCCAGGAACTTACTGAATGCCATAGGGCTATGGTCTCGATTGGAACCCGATGCGCAGCCCATGGATGCCATCGAGATCACCGATAGCCCATTGAACGCGGCTTTGCGTCCCCACCTTCTCGAGTTTGCTAATGAGCTACGCGAGGAGGGCACGAAAGCCTGGCTTGTTGGGGCCGGTGCGCTCCTTGCGACGATCGCTGAGGAGGTCAGAGGCGAGCCGGCAATCGACGTGATCGCGCCGGATGCAGTCGACAGCTTTGAGTGCGACCCCTTCGGCACGACCATTCACCTAGCGGGCGGACAGACGCTGCGCGCCTCGCTTCTTGTCGCGGCTGACGGCAAGAAGTCGCACTTACGCGACCGCGCAGGCATCAAATGTATCGGTTGGTCCTACGCGCAGATGGGAATCGTCGCGACGGTCGCGCATGAACGCGCGCACAAAGGTCGCGCAGTTCAGCACTTCCTCCCCGCAGGACCGTTCGCCATCCTGCCGCTAAAGGGCAATCGTTCCTCGATTGTCTGGACCGAAGAGGCGGATACGGCCAAGCAGCTGATCGATGCCGATCCACAGGTCTTCGCGGACGAGCTCAGCCAGCGCTTTGGCCATCGCCTTGGCGCGATCAAGCTCGAAGACAAACCACGGGCCTTCCCGCTTTCATTTCAAATAGCCCGCAGCTTTGTGGGCGACCGGCTGGCGTTGGTTGGTGATGCGGCCCATGTGGTGCATCCGCTCGCGGGACAGGGGCTCAACATTGGTTTGCGCGACATCGCAGCCCTGACGGAAACCGTCACGGACAGCGTGCGCTTGGGCTTGGATATCGGCTCGCCGACAGCGTTGGCCCGTTACCAACGGTGGCGTCGCTTCGATAGTGCATTCTCCGCAGTTGCGATGGACGGCATGAACAGGCTTTTCTCGAATGACAGCGCGCCTTTGCGTGCAATTCGAGACCTGGGGATGGCCCTGGTTGATCGCGCCCCCAGCCTCAAACGCTTCCTTGTGCGTGAGGCGGCGGGAGCCACCGGCGACGTCCCGCGTCTGCTCAAGGGCGAGGCCCTTTAGGCACGTGTCCCCTGAAGCCAAGCGCCCGCAAGGCTTTGTCACCCGCTTTGCGCCATCGCCGACAGGGCTCCTGCATCTCGGACACGCCTACGCCGCGATTGAGGCCTGGGGAGCCGCCGAGGAGGCTGGCGGTACTTGCCTTCTGCGCATGGAAGACACCGACGCGACGCGCGTGCGTCCTGAGTATGAGGCCGCGATCTATAAGGATCTCTCCTGGCTTGGGTTCTCCTGGCCGGAGCCCGTTTTGCATCAATCCAGGCGCCATGAGGCCTATGCTGACGCGCTCAATCACCTGGCGATGCTCGGCGTGACCTATCCTTGCCGCTGTACACGCGCGGACATCCGCGCCGCGCTTGCAGCGCCACAGGAAAATGAGTCGAAAAGGGTCGATCAGCCGACTGTTTATCCAGGAACGTGCCGATCGCGCTCAATGGCTGATGCAGGATCCGAGGATGCGATTCGGCTGAATCTTGGACGCGCCCTGCAGCTGCTGGAGGGCGAAGCACTGACCTGGATCGAAACCGGCCCCGCGCATGCGGGTCAGCACAGGCTGAACCCCGACGAGATGCGCCGAACCCACGGCGACGTCGTCCTAGCGCGACGAGACATTGGGACCGCGGCCTATCACCTTGCCGTTGTCGTCGACGATGCCGCGCAAGGCGTGACGCATGTCATTCGGGGTGAGGACCTCTTCGAGGTCACGTCAATACACCGGCTCCTGCAGGCGCTTCTGGAGCTCCCAGTTCCGGTTTGGCATCACCATGCGCTTGTCCGTGATGAGCATGGAAGACGGCTCGCCAAGAGAGACAACGCCCGCGCCATTCAGGTCTATCGGGATGCTGGATTGACGGCGTCGGCGGTGAGAACTATGTGCAGTACACTGACGAAACAGACTGCTACGCTCAAACAGGGCGATTAGTTGTCATCGAGTTTGCGCGCTTCCTCGGGCAGCATGATCGGAATGCCATCGCGTATGGGGTAGGCTAAACCCGCCGCGCGGCTAATCAATTCCTGACGCTGCGCATCGTAGTCTAGTGACGTTTTCGTCAGGGGACAGACTAAAATCTCTAGCAGCTTGGGGTCTACTTTGCCGCCTTCCGGGTTCGGTGCTTGATCCGGGGTGCTCATTGCAACGATGTTCCCGAGCTGTCGTCGCGAGCGGCTAGCTCCATTTCCGCCAAGGCAACCAATGCTTCCGCCCTCTCCTTAAGGCTCCCCGATTCGAGCAGCGCCTGTTTCTCCTCCGGCCCGTAGGGAGACAAGATCGAGAGCGTGTTGACGAGCTGTTCGTTCGCCGCTTCGTTGATCCGATCCCAATCCGCGTGCAGGCCGTTGGCCTCCAGATAGCGCCGGAGCGTCGCCAAGAGGCGAACGCGGTCTACGTCTTCTTCGCCGAGGTCATGGATGAAATCGTCGGCAAACGACCGAAAATCGACCGCGAAGAGCCGGAATGCCGCATCGGTATCGACCTCATCGCCCACAGCGAAGCGGGTGATGCCTGTCAAAGTGATTACAACAGGTCCATCGTCGGATTCGTTAAAGGAGGTTACCCGCCCCAGGCAGCCGATCGTCCGCAAAGGAAACGACTTGCCTTGGGGCGACTCGGCCGAGCCCGTCTCCTTACCGGGCTGAACGACTCCGATGAGACGCTCGTGCGCGAGAGCATAGTCAATCAGCGCCAAGTAGCGTGGTTCAAAGATATTGAGCGTTAGCGAGGCGCGCGGCAGCAGGATCGCGCTGCGCAGCGGAAACACTGGCAGTACGGACGGGAGATCGGCAGGGCTGTCATAAGGGTTCATCATGGAACGTGCCTCGTTGGCCTCGCTAGGCGAAGAGCAGCGATGACAATCTTTGCCGGCCAGAGGTTGTCGCAGGATCGCCCGGACCCCAAACCTCGAAGAACTGCACAAGCTGTTTTCGCGCTGCGTCGTCGTTCCAGCTGCGGTTCTTGGCAACGATCGACAAGAGCACGTCCAACGCGCCCTCCCGATCTCCACCGGCATTGAGGGCCAACGCCAGATCAAACTGCGCCTGCGGATCATTAGGTGCCTGTTCGGCCTTGGCGCGTGCCGCATCGATATCACCGGCATCGTTGGACTTTCGCGCGAGATCCAATGCCGACTGCGCGGCGAGGATCGGGCCACTGTCCGCCTTGTTCGGCGGGGCCAAGGCAAGCGTTTGCTCGGCGCGCTCAAGGTCGCCGGTCTTCACGTAGCACTTTGCGAGCCCAGCGAGCGCATCCATGTTGTCGGGCTCGTCCTGCAAGATCTGACCAAAGATCTGCGCCGCGCTGTTGACATCGCCGGCCTCAAGCGCGGCCGTTGCTGTTTCGATGTCGGCCTCGGTGCCGACTGTCTCGCCAACGAGCTTGGCGATAAAACTGTTGATCTGGGACTCCGGTAAAGCGCCCATGAAGCCATCGACGGGACGCCCGTCTTTGAATGCGAAGACGGCCGGGATCGACTGTACTCCCATCTGACCCGGTATCTCGGGATGCTCGTCGATATTCATTTTGACGAGCGCGACCGCGCCTCGGGACGCGCGCACCGCCTTCTCAAGAAGAGGGGTCAGCTGTTTGCAGGGCCCGCACCACGGTGCCCAGAAATCGACTAAGACCGGCCGTTGCTGCGAGGCTTCGACGACATCGCGCATGAAGTCCTGCGTTGTCGTGTCCTTTACGGGCTCAGTGCCGGGCCTGTCATCGCCATCCGCGCCGATAATCGGGGTGTCTATGCTCATCTTTAAGTCCGTCTACCGCATTAGTCGCACGGCAGCTTACAGTTGTCATGATCATCCAAAAGATGGGTTGTCGCGGCGCGTTTGGCAACCATGTTGCCGGTCACGTCAGGGGCACGATGAGAGGCTCGTGGCCGCAGGCCCTCGCAAAGAGCAACAGGTCAGCGATCGAAAGCCGCGTTGTCGCGCGATTGTCCAGCGGGTGGCAGTTCACCTCTGTATGCGCCATCAGCGCCTCGTCAACGACAACGGCGGACAAGCCGGAGGACCCCTCGTGCATGAGCGCCAGGGCCGTCACCGCTCCAGGCTCGACACCTAAAACCGCCAACATCTGCTCTGGCTTACCGAAGCTGAAGCGCCCGTAGCCGAGTCGCTTGGCCAGTCCCTTTAGGTCCACTTTCGTGTCCTCCTTGGCCACGACCAGGACAAACCGGCCGTCTTTGTCACGCAAGAACAAATTCTTAGTATGCGCGCCCGGGATGGCGCCGCGCAGCGCCTTGGACTGCTCGACGGTAAACAAGGGCTCGTGCTCGACGGTCTCTGACACGATCCCGAGCCTATCCAGATATGCCATGAGTTTCTCGCGTGCTAATTCCATTGCGTTTGCTGTGCGCTTCCTTTAATGGGAGCCCCTCATCAGGCCCGAAAGGGTTCTGGCGGCGGTGCGGAGGCCGTTAGTAGACTTCCCCCGTATGGTCCAGTACAAGACCAGTTCGCGGCAAGCGATCACCCAAAGACTTGGTTATTCCAGAGACTTGGATTTCCCAAAGACTTGGATTTCCCAAAGACTTGGATTTCCCAAAGACTTGGATTTCAAGGATGCGCGGTGGTTTGGAGTGCGGGTGTAGCTCAGGGGTAGAGCACAACCTTGCCAAGGTTGGGGTCGTGGGTTCGAATCCCATCGCCCGCTCCAATATTTCTTTCAAGGCAGATGAGATAAGAGCGCCATCCTGGCGCGATGCGACGCGGGCTGCCAAGCGGCACTTGGCCTGCAAACCGGCACTTCGGCTGCAAACCGGCAATTCGTGATCGTTTGAACAGGCTCTTGCCTAGAACCCGAAGACGCCGCGACGCGGCGCGCGGCGCGAATAACGCGACCGGGAACGCTGGCGCGTGTAGCTCGGCCGGCGGTTTGTGGCGCGCCTGCGGGCCTTCCGCCGCGGGGTGGTGCTCGCCCGGTGCACTTGGGGCTTGCTTGTGTCCCAAACCAGGAAGTCCGCGCCCGTCGGCAAGGCCGCCGAGTTAATGGCCGTATCGGCCACGATCAGCGATGAGCCCGGTGTCAGCCGTTCGGAAATGCGCTGACGCACATCAGCGGGAATGTCGATGCGATTCAGGACCGACTCGGCGGTTGCCTTGTCGTTCAGGCTAATGGCCGTCCAGTCCGCCTGAGTCGCGCCGGGTTCGAAGTGCATAACCGTGAAAAGATGCGTGCCGAGCGGCTTCTCGGGATCGCTGAAGCTGACAGGCGTTGAGAACACGCTAGCGAACTTCTGGCGGACGAAGAGCTGGCCCTCCGAGGGCTCCTTCTTGCCGGCAACTTCATAGACCTTAGCGAACACGTCGTCGGTGAAGGCGCCCGTCACCGGCATCTCATGGTCCTTCTGGAACTTCTTGAGAGCCCGGATTGTCGCGGAGCCGCGCGTGCCGTCGAAGTTCTGCGGCGCGAGGTAGCCCATATCCGACAGGATGTACTGAAGGTCGACTGTGCGGTCGCGGGTTGTCCGCCGCGTTACCAGAATGCGCAGCGGTTCCTGAGACACCGGGTCGGCGGCTTCGACGGCCGCGGACTTTGCGCCGGCCTTCAAACGCGTCAGCATCACTGAGGGACGCTCTAGCGGCCGAGGCGGGTGGTCGTTCACGCCCAAGACAGAAAGTGACAGGGCCAAGGGCTGCTGCGCCTTAGCATCAATTGTTGCCGCGGAGACAGCCAATTTCGGCCCGGCGGCAGGCTCGGTCTCAGGTGCAGCCTCGCGTACGATTTCGGCAATCGCATCTTCGTCGATGGCGGTCGGGATGGCGGACTCGCTGGCCTGTGGCGCTGTTGCCGGCGCGATCGCTTCGGGTTCCACGGATGCGAGCTGGGTCTCTGTCGGCTCTGCACTCGCGGCCACGCGATTCTTGGCCTCAGCCGTCTTAGCCTCAGCCGTCTTGGCCTCAGCCTTGCTGGCTTCTTCGGCCTTGATTGTCTCGGCCTTCTTTGTTTCGGCCTCGGGCGCTTCCGCAGTTTCCGTGGTCTTCGCCTCTGGCTGCTCGTTCAGTCCGGCCTCTGAAGCCGCGGCAGTCTCATCTAAGCGATCTTGGGCTTTTGGCTCTTCGCTGTCGGCAATGCGGTCCTGATGTTTCATGAAGTCGTCTGAGTTCTGGACCTCAGTCGTGCCTCCGTCAGGCGTCGTAGGGCTTTTCGATGCAACCGCGTGGGCACCACTGCCCACGAAGGGCGCTGCGTTTGGGTCGATCGCGTGTTGGGTCGTGTCTTGAAGACTGTGGGACGGCTTGAGGTCCCGAGGTCGCGAAATCGGACCAGCTGTCGCCGGGCCCAACGCCAGCTGGGTAGAGGCTGTGCTCGAACTAGGCTTTTGCGTAGCGCCCGAAGCCTTGGCAAAGATCACAGGAAGGCGGAAAGGCCGCCTCGGCGATGTCTCGGCGCTGGACTTCCGCGTGGGCTGGGCCACGGGTTCGTCCTTGCTGAGAAGCTCCGGTGGCATCGGCGGCGGCATCGGCTGGAACAGCGCCGGATGCGAAATCCGTTTTGGCTCGACCATGCTGTGCGCAACGACGACCTGACCGCCGACCTCGGTCATCTTGAAGAGCTTGGGAGCGAAGGAGTAGGGCAAGCGAATACAGCCATGGGATGCCGGGTAGCCTGGGATCTTACCTGCATGCAGTGCGGTGCCGGTCCAAGTGAGGCGCTGCATCCATGGCATGGGCGCGCCAGCAGAGAGGTTTGAAAAGTGCCGGCGCCGCTTCTCAAGGATGCTGTAGACGCCAGCTTTGGTGGCGTAACCGCGCTTGCCCGTGGAGACCGCGGTCGAAGTAATCTCTGACGTCCCGCGAAAGATCTTCGCGCGCTGGTTCGGCAGCGACACGATGATGGTCATGGGATCGTCCGGGTTCGCAAGCCCGCCGTCTTCGGCAGCCGCCGGCGCAGCCCAAAGGGTTGCCGCGACAAGCGCAGCGGTCGAAACGCTGGTTAGAATGTTCAAGGTCTGCATTTTGGCGCCCGCCCGAATTGTCCAGGTCTTACGCCTACGCAACACCGCTACTGCACTCATAAGAGCCCCCAAAACGACTCACGAATCAGCCTAGAAGAGGCCTTGGAGTTTGACTAGCAAAGCCTTCGGATTGGCTAACGGCCGCTGCGCCGCGCCCTCCGCGTGCGGTTCCCACATAAGTTTTGGAAAAAACACTGTTCCGCCGCAGAGTTACTTTGTGTGTGCAGTGCGGAATTGGAAAGGCAAACCGCGAACCGGCAGGGCTCAGAACCGCAGAAAGTTGCCCGCTGTCTCATTCGGGCAACACCAATTCAGGGCGGAAAACCACAATACGGGTTCCAAATCCAAATGGGGCGCCAATCGGCGGCAAATCTGCTTGTGAGCCTGCAGATTTACTATTTCACGTAGAGATCCGCCAGGGCCGCGATGTTGTGACCGCCCGTATCGTCCGCGTCGCTCGAGAGTGCGATCGCGACGAGCCGACCCGGAGGTCTGCCAAAAGCACGCCGAAAGTCTGCTGCAAGGGCTGCGTCTTCGACGAACCACTTCTCGGCCGGAGCGCCGGCCTGCCGCTTTACAACGGCACGACCGCGTCCACTGAAATACGGAACGTTGACGATCGTGCCGGGGCGCGAGTCGCCGCCCCAGACATACATGAGAATGTCACCGCGCCCAGACCGCAAAAGCGCCTTGAGGTCCGTTCGACCCTTCTTGTCGCCTGGATCGGCGAACGCGAAATACACGGCTAAGACGCGGTCATCGCCACCTTTTCGTGAGAGGTCCGTTGGGCCGACGCCAATCGCCTTCCGCCAGCGCCACGCCGCTTGGGTGGCTCCTGCTGCGTTCGGGGGCGCTGGACGCCATAAGAGCCCCGCACCACCGGCGGTTTCCACGCGGACGGTGTCTTTGCCACGTGCTGTGAAGGTCGCGGCGCGGCGTCCGGGAAAGCTGACGGCCTGCCACCCCGACGCCGATAGGCTGGGCCCGAAAGGAATGGCTGTCCCGCCGTCCATGGCCGCGCCGCGCGCAAGCACCGTCCCGGTCAAGCCCAGCAGCGTGCAGCCGATCAGTGCCGTTGCGGCGATGGCCAAAAGACCACGGGCTCTTGTTGGTGGAAGACTCGTTGTTGGAAGACTTGGAAGACTTGGAAGGCGTGACTGACGTCCATGACAAGAGCGATGCGGCATGCGGTCCCCGTCGGCGGTTAGTGGTTGTCGCCTCGGGCTCGCCATCGGACTGCCGGGCAGATTGCTGGTTCCAAATCTGGCGATAGTCGCCATAGTGGGCCGGGGTGTTCTCAAGACCCCTCGGCGGCCAAGACCATAAGCGATGAAGCCGTTCACCCGAGATGAACATGACGTGATTGCGGATGCCTTCGCACGCGTCGAGTACGAAGCAGGCGGTGCGGTGGCAGCGTCCGCCGAGAGATGCGGAGGAATTCTGGGTGCGCAAAATCCGTCTTGATGCGGAGCAAGATGCCTGAAATCGCTCACCCTGCCTCGAGACGCGGCATCGTTGGCTGGGCCCTATTCGATTGGGCAACCCAGCCCTACTACACACTCGTCGTCACGTTTCTGTTTGCGCCCTATTTTGTGAACGGGTTCATGAGCGACCCGGCCCATGCCCAATCGCTTTGGGCCTTCACGACAAGTGCTGCCCAGCTGACCGCCGCGATCCTGGCGCCGGTTTTTGGCGCGATTGCCGACGCTGGACTCCCGCGTAAGCCTTGGATCGGCGTGTTCTCGGTCATGCTGATTATTGGCCTGATTGGTTTGTGGCTAGCGGTACCGGGGTCAAGCGAGGCTGTCCTCCTCGTCCTCCTATCCTTTGCGGTCGCATCGGTCGGCGTCGAACTCGCCACCCAATTCAACAATGCCATGATGCCCGGCCTCATCTCTGTGAAGCGGCTTGGCAAGCTCTCGGGATTTGCCTGGGCAGTCGGCTATATCGGCGGGCTCGTGAGTCTCGCCCTTGTCGCGGGGTTCTTAGTGACCAGCCCTGACACGGGGAAGACGCTCTTTGGCCTCAGCCCCATCGTGTCACTCGATACGGATACGCGCGAAGGTGATCGCCTGGTCGGGCCCTTCTGCGCGATCTGGTACCTCATCTTCGTCCTACCGATGTTCCTGTTTACGCCCGACCAGTCAGGACCGGTGACCACAAGGAACCCTGTTCGCGATGGACTGGCCCGGCTGCTCCAGTCCATCAAGGATGTGCTGCGCAACCACCGGAACGTGGCCCTGTTCCTTTTGGCTCGCATGATTTACGCCGACGGCGCCGCCGCGATATTCGCGTTTGGCGGCATCTATGCGGCAAGCGTTTTTGGCTGGGGCGCCACGGAACTCGGCCTGTTCGGCATTATCCTGACCGTCGCGGCTGTCTTCGGCGCGTTCATTGGCGGCCTGCTGGACGACTGGATTGGCTCCAAGGCCGTCATTATCTACGGCCATCTTATCCTGATCACTGGCGCGATCGGCGTTCTGTCTGTCGATCCGAACGAGATCTTGTTTTTCGTTCCGGTCGAAGAGAAGGCGCCGGGCGCCGGCCTCTTCGCGGCCACTGGCGAGCGGGTGATGCTCATCTTTGCGGTCCTGCTTGGCCTTGCTGTGGGGCCAATCCAGGCATCAAGCCGCACAATGCTGGCCCGTCTCTGTCCGCCTGATCAGCTGACAGAGTTCTACGGCTTCTTCGCATTTTCGGGCAAGGTAACGGCCTTCGCGGCGCCGCTGGCGATCGGCATCGTGACGACAGCGACGGACAGCCAGCGGCTGGGCATTTCGGTCAGCGTTGTCTTTCTGGTCGTGGGTTTGCTGCTGCTGTTGCCGGTACGCTCGACGCGCTGAGCCCCGTGCCATTGCCTCCCAACGCGCCCAATGCCTGGGGCTGCGGGGCCGCACATTGGTCATTCTTGCTTGCCAGCGCGAATTCTAGCGCGGATTCCTGGCCAGGATTTGATGCGCGGCATAGAAATCCATGGCCTTTCGCGTTACGCTCTGGGAAATGCCTGTTATAGAACTACGCGTGAAATCGTTGGATCGGGGGGCGATCATGAAATACGTGGGTTTGGGTGGAGCTTTACTGGCAGCGGCGTTACTCGCTGCTTGTGAACGGCCGGCAGATGACGCGGCCGAAAAGGATGCGGCACCAGCTGCGGCCGAGGATACGGCGCCAGCTGCTGAAACGCCTGCGGCAGAAGAGCCGGCCGCAGTCGAAGAGGTGACCACCGAAGAAACGATCTCGGTGCCGCCCACGCCGCCAGAGGCGCCTGACGAACCCCAGCACAAAGGTGAGCCGCCGTCACCGAATCAGCCACAGCCCGTGGTGCCTGGAGAGCCAGCCGCAGCGCCTGAGGAAGCCGCCTCGGACGAAGCAGAAGCACCCGCGATGATGGAGGAGGCCGTAACAGAAGGTGTGATTTCCGTGCCGCCCACGGTTTCGGAAGATGCGCCGAAGCTCCCGCACAAGGGCGAACCGCCGTCACCAAATCAGCCGCAGCCGGTCTTTCCGGACAGCGCTGCCATGGACGAGGCTCCAGCAGTTGTCGTCGAGGAGGCCGAGGGCATGATGACGACGCCTGAGGGCAACACAGTCGTCGTCGACGAGGGCGCAGCAACAATGGTCGTACCGCCGACCGTCGCCGACGATGGGCCGGCGGGCCATAAAGGCGAACCGCCGTCACCCAATCAGCCCCAGCCGGTGTACCCGGATGGGCTCTAGGCGTTAAGGCACAAGAAGCAGCAGCAAGAGGCCTCCCTTCGGGGAGGCCTTTTCGCGTTAGGGGCGGGTCCCGCAGGAAGGGTGCTAGTGCAGGAAGTGGCGCATCCCTGTAAAGATCATCGCAAGCCCCGCCTCGTCCGCCGCTGCAATGACTTCCTCGTCACGCATGGATCCGCCAGGCTGGATCACCGCGGTCGCGCCCGCCTCGGCCACGACTTTTAGGCCATCCGCGAACGGGAAGAATGCATCCGATGCGGCAACCGACCCAATCGTGAGGGGATCGGACACCTTTAGCGCGTCGGCGGCGTCTTGGGCTTTGCGCGCGGCAATGCGGGCGGAGTCAACACGGCTCATCTGGCCCGCCCCAATGCCGACTGTGGCGCCGTTCTTGGCATAGACGATCGTATTCGACTTCACATGCTTCGCGACGGTGAAGGCGAAGATGAGATCGGCGAGTTCCTGCTCGGAGGGCTTGCGCTTGGTCACCACGCTCAGCGCGTCTTGGTCGACGAGACGGTTGTCTCGGGACTGCACGAGAAGGCCGCCAGCAAGTGAGCGTACCGTGATCCCGTCAGCGCGCGGGTCCGGAAGCCCCCCTGTTAGGAGAAGCCGCAGGTTCTTTTTTGCTGCGATGATCTCCTTTGCCGCGTCGCTCGCATTGGGTGCGATGATCACTTCGGTGAAGACCTTGACGATCTCCTCGGCGGCGTCTCCATCGAGCGTCGCGTTGAGCGCCACGATGCCACCGAACGCACTCACGCTGTCGCAGGCAAGCGCTCTTGCATAGGCCTCGGCCAAGGTCGGTGCGACAGCGACGCCGCATGGGTTTGCATGTTTGATGATCGCAACGGCGGCCGAGCTGTTCGGATCGAACTCGGCCACCAGCTCGAAGGCGGCGTCCGTATCGTTGAGATTGTTGAAGGAGAGCTCTTTGCCTTGCACCTGCTGGGCGGTCGCGATGCCGGGGCGCTGCTCTGCGGTCTTATAGAATGCCGCCCATTGGTGCGGGTTCTCGCCGTAGCGCAATTTTGCTTCACGGGTCCCTGCGAAGACTCGCTTATGTGGCGCGGTTACGTCGAGCTGGTCGGCGAACCAAGTTGCGATCGCTCCGTCATAGGCGCCGGTATGCGCAAAGGCCTTCGCCGCCAAATGCCGGCGCGTACGGCCTGTCGTGCAGCCCTGGTGCGTCGCAAGCTCTTCCAGTACCTGATCGTAGTCCTCCGGATCGACGACGACGGCGACACCCCCGTGGTTCTTTGCTCCTGCGCGGATCATCGCCGGACCGCCAATGTCGATATTCTCGATAGCGGTTGCGAAATCTGCTCCGCCCGCGACGGTCGCTTCGAAGGGGTAGAGATTGACCGCCAAGAGATCGATGGGCGGGATGCCGTGGGTCTCCATGGCCGCGACATGCTCCGCGTTGTCGCGCAGGGCCAGGAGACCGCCGTGAATTTTCGGGTGGAGCGTCTTTACGCGCCCATCCATCATCTCGGGGCTACCGGTAACGTCGGCGACGTCGATGACGTCCAACCCTGCCTCACGCAGCGTCTTAGCCGTGCCGCCGGTGGAGACGAGCTCAATATCGTACGCAACGAGCGCCTTGGCGAAGTCCACAAGCCCCGTCTTGTCGCTAACCGAAAGCAGCGCTCTCCTGACTTTTCGTGTCGGCATGGTACTAGCTGTCGGTTGACCGGCGGTCCGGCGTGTCGTTGGGATCGACGAGCCCGTGAGAGGCGACCTCATCGACAGTCTTTTCTAGATTCCAGACGATGCGTACTTCGCGGGCCTCGCCCATCATACCGCTCAGCACGATTTGCGACGTCACTTGAGGACCGCGCGGATCGGCGAGCAGAACGCTCTCCCCGATGGCCATTTCTTCGGCGTTTGCCGTCAGCCGCCAAGTTTCCCCATTGCGCAGGACGAGAACCGCCGACATGCCATCCCCCATAGTCTGGGCCTTCACGGACGGATGCAGGTGAAACCGCACCGCGTAGGATCCGGCGATGAGGCCTTCGGGACTTTTCAGCCCGCGCGTCGAAAGCTTGTCTTCGCTGGAGATGAGGTTGCCGTCCGGAGAGATCAGGATCTGCCGGGCATGGCTTACGCCGTAGCGCTCCACGTAGCCGTCGTGGGACCCTTTGATGCGCAAATTGCCGCCCTCGCCTTGGTCCGAAAAGGCGCCTTGCGGATTCAGCGGACCAATAAGCGTGGCATCCGGCTCGGGCTCTGCCTCCTCGCTTGCCACATCGAATTCGGCGAGGGAGTCGTCCTCGAGGCAAAGTGTCGAATGGGCCGGCGTGGTCCGCGCGTAGAGTCTCCACTCTTCAAACTCGGCGGTCGGTGCGCCGCAGTTGATGATCATGGGAGCGTCGCCCGAACTCATCTCGAAGGATAAGAACCCAGCGTGGGCGTCCCGGGTCAGCGAGGTCGCAGGCGGAGGCCCGAGATCGCACAGGATGAGTGTCGATCCTGCTTCGACGCGGACATAACCGGAGTTTGCGGCTGAGCGCACCGGGGCACCCTCGATGTCGTCGTAGGCGCGCACGGTCGCCAGCGCATCGGTGGGTGTCGGGCCCGCTCCGTTGAATCGCGCCATGGACCCGTCACCCAGCCGGAAGAAGCGCAGCATGGGCATGATGCGGTCTACCGCGTCGGTGAGTTCTTTGGGCGGCGTGCGATCGCGGGCCACAAAGCACTGACGCAGCGGAAGTAGGTCTAGCAGCAGCTCGATCAGCGCTTCGGGATTTCGCGAAATATGCCCGCCGTCCGCGAGGATCTGGCGCTCAAGTTCCCGGCAGAAGGGTTTGGTGTAGCGGTCAACCACCGCGTTCTGGTCGGCAATGCACAGCCCGCCATAGAGTAGCGCCATGAGCGATAGCAGCCGCGGCACGCCGTCGGGGGCGTCCCGATAGCCAGCGGACAGGTAGCGGAGCTGCCCCGTAAGCTCTTTCAGGAAGGATTCGTAGGCTTCGGGCTCATCGGCAGCCAGCACGAGCACCGAATTCGAGAGCCATGAGATGACGCGCCGGGCGACGATTTCCGGCTGCCAAGCAAGCGGTGGAAGCTGGCGCCGCAGCCGAATGAAATCGTGAACGAGGGTTTTTGCCTGTTCGCGGGATAGCTCCGAATCTGCGGCGCGCAGATGCCGGAGCCAGCTAAAGCCGTAAAGCTCGCGCGCCCAGCTCACGGATGGCGGTTCGATCTCGAAAGGCGACTTGGCACCGATATCGGCGAGCTTGCCAGCCAGGCCGAAATGCCCGTTGTAGATCTCGGTCGCAAAGCTCGGGTCGGCGGTGCGCAGCTCTTGTGGGGCGAGCAGCAATTGCTCAGCCTGCGACCCAGGATAGCTCACGGCGGCGAGCCCGGACAGCATCAGCCGTCTCAGCGCGCTCGGCCCATCAAGCTTCACCTCTTGAGCGCCAGACTCGCGCTCGAAGGCCTGTTCGCCCGTCATATGGATCGCTCTCCATCCGAGCACTGGCACGCAAGACCGGCACCATGCTCTCCCCCGCCGCTTGTTGACCAAGCGGGGCGCATTGTCGTGCAGCGTGATCCCAAGGGCAAGTGGCTCAACACTTTCTTCCCTAACTGGCCGAGACGAGGCGGGCAGCAAAGAAACCATCCATGCCACTCCATTCGGGACTATCAAGCCGGAGCAGGAAGGGGAAGGTCCGTAAGACACCCGAAGCCTGGGCCCATTCTGTGTCGCCAAGCGGCTCGCCGGTTCGCAAGGGCGAAACGCGCAACGAATTGTTCCGCGTCAGGAGGGCCGCGATCTGCGCTTCGCCTTCCTCGGGCTCCAACGAACAGGTGGAGTAGACGAGTGTTCCGCCCGGCGCCAACAGACGCGCCGCGTTGTCGAGGAGTTTCGTCTGCAGCACAGCCAGTTCCGCGATGTCCGAATCCGACTTGAGGTAAGGCACGTCGGGATGGCGGCGGATCGTCCCGGTGGACGAACAGGGCGCATCAAGCAAGACGGCGTCGAACCGCGTGTCTGGCTGCCACTGACTGGCATCGGCCGCAATTGTCTCGGCAGAAAGGCCAAGCCTGTCGAGATTCTCCTCCAAACGGCCCAGGCGATTCTGAGAGAAGTCGACAGCAGTAACGATCGCGCCACGTGCGGCAAGCTGCGCGGTCTTCCCGCCAGGCGCCGCGCAGAGATCGACCACTCGCTTACCGGTGACATCCCCAAGCATCTGCACGGGAACAGACGCGGCGGCGTCCTGAACCCACCAGGCTCCTTCGCTAAAGCCTGGCAAGTCTTCGATGCGGCCGCGTGGAATGATTCGGACGCTGCCTGCAGGCAAAACCCGTCCGCCCAGCTTCTCCGCCCACAGAGCCGCGTCTGCCTTTACAGTCAGATCGAGCGGCGGCTCAATAAGCTGCGACTCCGCAATGGCGCTTGTGCGGTCCTCACCCCACGCACGCACCCAGCGGTCCCAAAGCCAATCCGGCGTGTTGACCCGGGCCGCGTCGAGCGAGGCGGCGATATCCGCGCCCTTGTCGGAAACGCGGCGGAGAACAGCGTTGACCAGCTTGTCATAGCGCTTGGCGCGCGGATCCCATTGAGCAAGTCGCACGGCCAAGTCGATGGCCGCGTGCGGTGGCACGTTCATGAAGAGGATCTGCGCCGCGCCCGACAGCAAGATCGGATAGAGCGTGCCGGCGCGTGCTGGATAGCCTCGATCCATAAAGGTCTCAAGGACGCGGTCGATCTGGCCTTTGCGGCGAAGCGAGGTGCCAACGATGGCGCGGGCCAGCGCGCGGTCCCGGATGGCCAGATCAAGCATGGCGCCGTCGCGGGCTCGACCGAGCACGTCGTCCAGGTGCTGCTTCTTTTGCAGCACGGCATCGAGAATTGACGCGGCGGTGCGGCGTGCGGGTAGGCCGACCTGATGGTCTTTCGTCGGCGAGAGGGTCTTGTTGCGGGGGGTTGTGCTCATAGCGTTGTCTCCAAGGTGCTTTGGCTTCTAAAAAACTGAGGGAGAACAAAAGCCCGTCTACAAGGCTCCAGGTTTGCGGCGCTTCGTGTCTACATCAGCTTTGGCAGTGTGGCAGGCCGCCCCTGGCTACACCTGCCGCGCCTCTCCTGCCTAGCCCAATTGCTGAGCTAGCCCCATTTGCCGCGCTAGCCCCTTTTGCCGCGCTAACCCCACGGGCCGCGCGACTTGCGCCGTGGGCTCTCGGGGACGCTGCCGGACCAGGGACCGGAGTGAGCGGATGTAGGTTGGTCACCGCCGCGGGGCCCAGACGCCGATGCATAGCCGCTGGCACTCATGTTTTGCGACATGGCTCTCAGCCGCGCCACACGTTCCTCGGTCGGCGGATGCGTTGCGAACATGCGATCTAGGCGCAGCCCGTGCAGCGGGTTGATGATGAACATATGCGCAGAAGCGGGATTCCGTTCGGCCTCATCGTTCGGTACGCGCTCCGCGCCGCCCGCGATCTTCTGCAAGGCCGAGGCGAGCCACAGCGGCTGGCCGCAGATTTCAGCGCCAGTCTTATCGGCCTCGTATTCGCGCGTTCGGCTAATCGCCATTTGCACGAGCCCAGCCGCCATTGGTCCTAAGATCATCAGCGCGATTGTGCCGATGAAGCCCATGTGGTTGTCGCGGTTGCCGCCGAAGAACAAAGCGAAGTTGGCGAGCATCGAAATCGCGCCAGCAATGGTCGCCGTGATCGTCATCAGAAGCGTGTCATGATGCCGGATATGGGCCAGCTCATGTGCGATGACGCCTGCCAGTTCTTCCCGGTTAATCGTGCGCATCAGGCCGGTGGTCACGGCCACTGCTGCGTTTTCGGGGTTCCGGCCCGTGGCAAACGCGTTCGGCTGCGGGTTGTCCATGACATAGACTTTGGGCATGGGGAGGTCCGCATTGCGGGCGAGCTCTTCGACCATAGTGTAGAGCTCGCGCGCGTCTCGGCCCCCATTGGGGTCCACCAGATGCGCGCCATACATGCGCAGGACCGCCTTGTCCGAGTTCCAATAGGCGAACAGGTTCATGCCGCCCGCCATCACCAGCGCGATGATCATGCCGGTCTGACCGCCAAGCAGGAATCCAATTCCCATGAACAAGGCGGTGAGCGCTGCGAGCAGAATTGCCGTGCGCAAGTAACTCATGACAAGTAACTCATGGACGGTGTGGCCTCCGTAGACTGTCAAAAAACCTTAGAAATCCGCTCTTTATATGTTGGGAGTGCGTCGGCCTGGTGCAAGGGTTTGAGGTCGCGTCAAGAACCACGGCACGTCGACGACAAGGCTTCGCAGCGCGGAGTGTCCTGCGGCGTGCGGCGGCGCCGGGTTTAAGTTTGCGCTTACCTTAACGCTTCATCAATCCAGTGTGCGCACTCTGTCGACACGTTAGTTCAAGGAGTAGCCCGACATGTCTGCCGCACTGCACGTTTCCGACGTTGCGCCCAAAAAATCCACGCGCGCGAAGCGCGGCGCGTCCAAAGACCTCAATCTGACCACGGAACAGAAGCAACTGATTCTTAATAGCTTCTTCCGCCTGGAGCCCGCGCTGGACTTGGTCGCGCAGCTCTTCTTCCTAAAGCTCTTCCGGCTTGATCCCGGCCTGCGCAAGAAATTCGACGGACCCGTTGAAATGCAAGCGCGCAAGTTCTCGGCCGGTGCCAAGCTGGCGATGATCTCGCTGGGACACGAAGACGGCCTGGCGCCGACGCTCAAATTGCTAGGCACGCGTCACCGCCAGATGGGCATTCGCGCTCGTCACTACCGCACCATGTCCCGAGCCCTGGTTTGGACGCTCGAGCGGTCTCTGGACAAGTCCTTCGATCGTGATACGCGGGACGCCTGGAACACCATGCTGGCTCAGTTCACGAAGATCATGTCTGGCTAAGGCCGGATCATTTGAGAACTGAACGCACCTCGAGAAAGGGGCCTTCCTGCGGGGCCCCTTTTTCATGGGCGGGCCTGGTTCATGGATGAGTCTAGTTCATGGGGTCGACTGTCACCCTGATTTCGCCGTCCTTGGACACGGTAACGGTGACATTTTCCTCTGGCTCCAAGACTTGGGCCTTTCCGTCGACGGAGAGCTGGTCTGCCGTGACCATGATCTCGTGGCCCTCCACGATGATCTTGATGCCGTCGCCAACGGATTCCTGACTGAGGGTCTTGTAGTGACCGGCAACGGTGACCGTGCGGCTGCCAACGGTTAGCGCCGTGAGCTCGGTCCCGTCGCCGCCAGAGCCAATATTGCCAATCAGCAAGACAATGACGATCACGAGCCCAAGGGCGAGCGCGATCGCGACGAGCCCCCTCATGATCCAAACCATGCGCGTATCCTTCCGCTTAGGCCGCGCGCCGCGCGGCGCCAGAGCCATGAAAGGCTCTAGTCAGAAGTTCATAGCGCGGTTCAGCCGGGCATGGGAGCCCGGCTTTCCCATTTGCCCGCACGACGCCGGGGGCAGTTAGTCCCCCCGGCGGTTCTGACGATGCTCGATCAGGTGAGACACGACGGTTGGGTCGGCGAGCGTTGACGTATCGCCCAGATTGCCGAACTCGTCCTCCGCGATCTTCCGCAAGATACGACGCATGATCTTGCCTGAACGCGTCTTTGGAAGCCCTGGCGCGAACTGGATATGATCCGGCGCCGCGATGGGGCCAATTTCATGCCGGACCCAATTGCGCAGCTCCTTCTTGAGGGCGTCGTCTTCCTCCTGGCCAACCATCAAGGTGACGTAGCAGTAGATGCCCTGGCCTTTGAGATCGTGCGGGAAACCGACCGCCGCAGCCTCGGATACTTTTGGATGCGCGACCAGTGCTGACTCGACCTCGGCCGTCCCCATGCGGTGACCCGAGACATTGATGACATCGTCAACGCGTCCCGTGATCCAGAAATAGTCGTCTTCGTCGCGGCGCGCGCCGTCGCCCGTGAAGTACATCCCCTTATAGGCGGAGAAATACGTATCGACGAAGCGCTTGTGGTCTCCGTACACCGTTCGCATCATGCTCGGCCATGCATCAAGAATGACAAGGTTGGCCTCGCCCGCACCTTCCGTGCGCTTGCCCTCGGAATCGACCAAGGCTGGCTGAACACCGAAGAATGGCCGCGTCGCCGAGCCCGGCTTGAGATCCGTCGCGCCAGGCAGCGGCGCAATGAGAATGCCGCCGGTCTCTGTTTGCCACCAAGTATCGGCAATAGGGCATCGCCCTTCGCCGACCACGTGGAAGTACCATTCCCAGGCTTCGGGATTGATCGGCTCGCCGACGGAGCCGAGAACACGCAAACTGGCGCGGCTGGAGGACTTAACATAGTCATCACCAGCGCCCATCAGTGAACGGATCAATGTTGGCGCTGTGTAGAAAATGTTGACGTTGTGCTTGTCGACCACCTGCCACATACGCGAAGCGTCCGGATAGTTCGGTACGCCTTCGAACATTAGCGTCGTGGCCCCGTTGGCCAACGGGCCGTACACGATATAGCTGTGACCGGTCACCCAGCCCACATCGGCGGTGCACCAATAGATGTCGCCATCGTGGTAGTCGAAAATGTACTCGTGTGTCATCGACGTGTAGACGAGATAGCCGCCGGTCGTATGCACGACCCCTTTCGGGCTGCCCGTCGACCCGGATGTATAGAGAATGAAGAGCGGGTCCTCCGCGTTCATCTCCTCTGGCGGACAGTCCGGGCTTGCCGCGTCCATGGCTTCGTCGAGCCATACGTCGCGGCCATCAGTCCACGGAACATCGCCCCCGGTTCGGCGAACGACGAGAATTTTCTTCACATGGTCGCTTTTTTCGGCTGCTTCATCGGCGTTGGCTTTCAGCGGCACTTTCTTACTGCCACGCAAGCCCTCATCGGCGGTAATCACCACGGCCGACTCGCAGCCCTCTATACGGCCTGCGAGAGAGTCGGGAGAGAAGCCGCCAAACACGATGGAGTGGATTGCGCCAATCCGCGCACAGGCGAGCATGGCGTAGGCCGCTTCGGGAATCATCGGCAGGTAGATTGTCACGCGGTCGCCGCGCTTGACCCCGTTCTCCTTCAGCACGTTCGCTAGGCGGCAGACCTTGTCGTGGAGCTCACCGTAGGTGATGTGCTGCGCCGGCGTCTCGGGTCCGTCAGCCTCCCAGATAATGGCTGTCTGATCCGCGCGGGTTGCCAGATGCCTATCAATGCAGTTTGCCGAAACGTTCAGCGTGCCGTCCTCGAACCACTTGATCGAGACATCGGCATAATCGAACGATGTATTCTTCACCTTCGTGAAGGGCTTGATCCAGTCTATCCGCTTCGCAGCTTCGCCCCAGAATGCGTCCGGCTCATCGATGCTCTTCTTGTAGAGTTCCAGGTATCGTTCGTGGTCGATAAGGGCGTGATCCTTCCACGCTTCTTTTACGTGAATGGTCTCGCTGGCTTTACTATCTTGCGTGGACATGGATACGCTTCCTCCGTGGAGCACCGAGTTCTTGTCTCTCATTATCGTGAGGCATTATGCCGCGACGCGGGGCAGTCGAGAAGTATCTGACTGTAGTTCTTTGGTCTAGACACCGAAGGTGCCAATGACGGCTCCCATGACCAAAAGCACGGCGAGCCAATGACCCCCGTCAATCGCGGTCAACTTCGGACTGGCGCCGCTGAAGGCATGGTTCACGCCCATCGTGGTGATGACGAATCCGACCCAGACAAATAGTCCGCTGATCAGCCCGCCCCGGAGCGAGATGTCGCCGAGATGCCCCATAAGGCCAGCGAGCATGATCGCCATCACAAGATCGGCAACAAGCGCGATGGCGAATGGCATGGCTTGGCTGCCGCCACTGCCCCTGATGTCTTCCTCGGTCTTTCCCAGCGCATCGAGCCAAGCCTTGCCGAAGACCGTGTACCAGATCGCACCGACGCCGAATCCGGCAAATGCGGCAACGATTACGGCCAGATAGTTCATGCCAGCGAATGCCATGTGCTCCTCCCCAAGAGGCCGTTTCCGCTAAACTGACAAGAACCTTAGCGCAGAAGGCCACGCGAGAGCACTATGCTGTCGGCGGCTTCTTCAGTCCCGCGAGCGCACAAACAGCCTTCCACTCAGATGCCGTCACTGGTTGCACCGACAGACGCGAATTGTTGACCAGAACCATGTCGGCGAGCATCGGCGTCGATTTGATCTCGTCGAGCGTGACCGGCTTTGGCAGATCCTCGACCGCGGCGACGTCGACGCACTCCCATTTGCCCGTGGTGTCGGTGGAGTCCGGATGTGCCTCGACAACGACCTTCACGATGCCGACGCAGGCCTTCTCACCAATCGAGTGATAGAAGAAGGCGAGGTCGCCCTTTTTCATCGCTCGCATATTGTTGCGGGCTTGGTAGTTGCGCACGCCATCCCACTCGGCGCCCTTTGCGCCCTCTTTCTTCTGCTCCTCCCAAGACCACGTGCTCGGCTCGGATTTCATCAGCCAATACGCCATCGATCCTCCACTTACTCTTCGGGCTTGCCGAGTGACCATTTCCAAGGGCGGATGTCGACAGAGGCAAAGACGCCGGCCTTGGCGAACGGGTCCGCATCGGCGATGGCCTGCGCAGCAGCAAGCGAATCCGCCTCGATCACGACCAGGCTGCCCGTCATCGTTTCGCCGTCCTCGGCCGTGAATGGTCCGGCGAACTTCAGCGCATCTCCCAGGCCCTGCAAATAGGCCAGGTGTTCAGGGCGGTTTGCTTTGCGGATTGGCAACCCGTCCGGCTTGTCAGTGCAAATCAATGCAAAATACATCTGAAGGCTCCCTCTTGATGTTCTCGGATACCAAGACCGTAGGGCCGGGGCACGGTCATCCTGTTTCGGCGCGCAAGGGGCGGGATAGCAGCGCGCCGATCGCGGTATCGACGCTCGTCTCGCCGCTGACAATCGAATGAACGGCCTCGGCGATGGGAAGCTCAATCCCACGGACGCGCGCGATTTGCACCATGGCTTGCGCCGTCGCCACGCCTTCGGTGACGGAAAGGCGCTCTGAAAGAACCTCTGCCGTCTTGGCGCCGTGGCCCAGAGCCACGCCAAGCGACATGTTGCGCGACTGCTCGCTGCCGCAGGTGAGAACCAAGTCTCCAAGTCCTGAAAGCCCGATCAAAGTCTCAAGCGCCGCACCCAGCGTCACGCCGAACCGCGCCATCTCTGCGAAGCTGCGCGTGATCAGCCCAGCTTGCGCGCTCTTGCCAAGTTCCTTGCCTACGACGATCCCCGCCGCGATCGCGTACACATTCTTGACGGCGCCACCGATCTCCGCGCCAACCACGTCATCGCTCCAATAGCAGCGGAATGAGGGTAACCGCAGCGTATGAGAGAGATCTCGTCCAAGATCTTCCTTCCCAGTCGCCAAAGTCACGGCAACAGGCAATTGGCGCGCGACCTCGGCGGCGAAGCTTGGGCCCGAAAGGACGGCGATCGTCGCGTCTGGCAGAACATCGGCGGTCACCTGAGACATCAGGAGGCCAGACTGCTGTTCGATGCCCTTGCAGCACAGAACAAGCGGCTTGGCGCCCTGCACATGGGGCTTCAGTCTGCCGAGAAGCACGCGTAAGTGTTGCGCGGGGCTCACGATCAGGATCGCATCGCAGGTCGCCACGTCACCAAGTTGCGACGTTGCCTCAATGGCAGGATCGAGCTGAATGCCGGGCAGATAAGTCGGATTTGTATGGTCCTGATTGATGGATGCGACGGTCTCGGGCTCATGGGCCCACAGAAGCACGTCCCGGCCTGCGCGCCGGGCGACGGTTGCAAGGGCCGTTCCCCACGCGCCGCCGCCAACGACGCCAATCGTCTGAAGTTGTTTGCCACTCACGGCGACCGGTTCTAGCGCATATTCGCGTCTTTGCGTGGACCAAAATGTGCCTGGTTTCCCATCAGGCCTTGACGCCGGCACCAAGCGCGGGCGGTGCATCTGGGTCGAGGGGCCAGCGTGCGCGCGCCGGCGCATCCATGTCGTCGCTAAGTCCGCGCGCCAGCCGCAGGGCGCCGGCCCAAGCGATCATGGCTGCATTATCCGTGCACAGCGCGGGTGGCGGAACGACAAGGCGGTAGCCACGCTGATCTGCGACTTCGCTAAGCGCTGCCCGCAGGGCGCCATTGGCTGCGACACCGCCAGCGGCGACGACTGTCGGAGCGGTACTGTCAGGGATCTGGCGCTCAAACAGGTCCATGGCCCGCGTAACGCGATCTTGGACCACATCGCATACCGCTGCCTGAAAGCTCGCGCAGAGGTCGGCGATATCGGCGTCGCTCAAGGGTGTCCGAGCCATGGCCTCGTGGCGCAGAGCAGTCTTAAGGCCGGCCAGCGAGAAGTGAGGTTCCGCACGCCCGAGCATAGGCCGCGGGAGCGGGATGCTGGGTGAGCCCTTGGCCGCCCAGTGCTCAACATTGGGCCCGCCCGGGTAGCCCAGACCCAGCAGTTTGGCTGCTTTGTCAAAAGCCTCCCCAAGCGCATCGTCCAGCGTTGTACCGAGCCGCGTGTGGTCGCCGACATCATTCACAGCCACGAGCTGGGTATGCCCGCCCGAGACGAGCAAGAGCAGGTAAGGCGGTTGGACATTGTCCGTGAGGCCTGGGCTCAGGGCATGTGCCTCTAAGTGATTGACGGCGACGAAGGGCTTCCCGCATCCGAGCGCGATGGCTTTTGCGGTTGTGAGGCCGACGATCACGCCCCCGATCAGGCCTGGTCCCGCTGCGGCGGCCACCCCGTCAAGATCGCCAAAGTCCACGTGCGCCTCCGACATGACCTGCTTGATGGCGGGATCCAGCAGGTCCACGTGAGCGCGGGCGGCGATCTCCGGCACGACGCCGCCATAGGCAGCGTGCAGATCGAGCTGGGCCCGAACAACATTCGCCAGAATCTCCCCGGTCCCGTCCGCGCAAAGCCGCACGACGGCAGCGGCGGTCTCGTCGCAGCTCGTCTCAATTCCAAGAAGCGTCAGCGGTGTCCGGCTCATTTCTCCGGAAATAGCACACCGATCGGCTTGAGCAGTACCTGCACGATCGGAATCAGAAGAGAGCCTAGGAAAAAGCCGAAGATCGCGTGCACAGTCGCGGTCACGATCCAAGTCAGGGCCCCACCGGCATCATTGCCGATCAGTGCCGACACGATCCAGGCCGTTGTATCGTGGGGCAGGGAGATACCAAGCGTGTATAGGCTGTGATCCACGATGCTGCCGCCAACCCACAGCATTGCAATAGTGCCGATGAAGGAAATGACGTTAAGGACGGTCGGCATGGCCACCACGAGGCCGCGTCCGAAGGATCTTAGAACCCGCAACGGCGCTTCCTGGCTCATATGCAGACCAATGTCGTCGACTTTCACCAGAAGCGCCACGACGCCATACACGACCACGGTAAATAGGATAGCAACGACCGCCAGAACGGCCGCGCGCGTCCAGAGGTCATCGACTTCAATTGTCGACAGCGCGATGGTCATGATCTCGGCTGAGAGGATGAAGTCGGTTTTGATCGCGCCCTTGACCCGCTGTTCTTCGAGACGTGCAGCGTCAAGTGGCTGCGCCGCCTCATGCTCATCGTCGTGATTACCGACGACCCAATGCCAGACTTTCTCAGCACCCTCGAAACACAGATAGCAGCCGCCGAGAATGAGCAGTGGTGCGATGACCCATGGCGCGAAAGCTTGGAGAAGCAGCAGCGCCGGCAGCAGGATGACGAGTTTGCTGAAGAAAGACCCCGCGGCGATCTTGCCAATCATGGGCAGTTCGCGGGCGGCCGCGATGCCAGTGACGTATTTCGGCGTCACAGCCGCATCGTCCACGACAACGCCTGCGGACTTGCCCGCAGCTTTCGTCGCGTGCGCGGCAATGTCATCGACCTGCGCCGCGGCCATCTTCGCGATAGCGGCGACGTCGTCGAGCAGTGCGAGAAGGCCGCTCATAGGTTCTACAGTGTCCTGTGTTTGATCTACCCCGTACCGGCATTCTAGTACGCAGCACTTCGTGAGCGCGACAATCCTCACCGGTTTATCGAGGCACGCCAACGCCCCGCATGTTGCAAGCGTTCTTTTAGCCCGAATCGTGTTGGGAGGACATTGAAGGGAGCGCCGAAAGGGTCCAATAATGCGGCCATTCAACCTTTGAGTCGCCTTCGCAACACGCTGTTTTTTCGGAGATTGTTCTGAGCTTGCCTGCCTCCCTTCCCATCGGTACCCGCGGCAGCCCGCTCGCGCTTTGGCAGGCGGAACACGTGCGCGACCGCCTGACGGCGCATCACGGTCCAGAACGTGTGGCGGCGCTGTTGCGCGTGATCAAGACCAGCGGCGATCAGATTCTGGACAAGCCGCTCGCCGATGTGGGTGGCAAGGGGCTCTTCACCAAAGAGATCGACGAGGCTCAACTTCGGGGCGACATCGCACTTGCGGTGCACTCCATGAAGGACCTGCCGACGCGGCTCCCCGATGGCCTGTGCATCGCGGCGGTCCTGCCACGCGCCGATGTGCGCGATGCATTTTTGAGCCCCGTGGCTGCGTCGTTGTCCGACCTCCCCGAAGGCGCGGTGGTCGGAACATCGTCTTTGCGCCGCGCGGCCCAGGTTAAGCGCGCGCGGCCTGACCTCCGCGTCGTCGACTTTCGCGGTAATGTGCAAACGCGGCTGCGCAAACTTGCCGAAGGCGTCGCGGATGCCACGCTGCTCGCCAAAGCGGGCCTCGATCGGCTCGGCCTGGCTGACAAGGCCGCATCCGTTCTGGCCGTCGACGACATGCTCCCGGCGGTTGCGCAAGGCGCCATCGGTGTTGTTGCCCGTGAGAACGACACAAAAACGCGTGACCTCATGCAGCCGCTGAACGATGTGGCCACGGAAACCGCGGTCACCTGCGAGAGGGCGTTCCTGGCGCAGCTGGACGGGTCGTGCCGGACGCCGATAGCGGGTCTCGCCGAGATCGACGACGGGACCATTCGCTTTCGCGGCTTGATTCTGTCTCCGGACGGCGCAGAGTGGCATGGTGTTGAACTCTCAGGCCCCGACGCCGACGCGGATGCGATTGGCCAACAGGCCGGCGAAGAAGTGCGCGGCCGGGCAGGCCCCGACTTCCTCGACAGACTGGTGATGTGACTGAATGCGCTTGCTCGTTACAAGACCGGAACCGGACGCGACTCGGGAGGTAGAGACGCTCAAGGCGTTGGGCCACGAGCCCATGCAGTCGCCGCTGCTCAAGATCGAGTTTATGGATAAGGTCCCGCTCAACCTGGACGGTGCCCAGGCCGTTGTCATCACCAGCCGGAACGCGCTGCGTGCGCTCGGAACCCATCCAGAACGCGACAAAGCCACCGAACTGCCGCTGTTCGCCGTCGGCGAGGCGACGGCTTGGGCTGGCAGGCAGTTGGGCTTCACGGAGGTGACGATAGGCCCTGGGACCGGTGCAGGTCTTCCCCCACTCATCTGCACGGAGCTTGAGCCCCATCTCGGTCCCCTGGTGCATATCGGTGCGGAGAAAGTTGCCTTCGACTTGAAGGGCGCGCTTGCCGAACACGGTTTCGAACTCCGCCGCGTTATCCTTTACCGCTCGCACCCGGTTGAGGAGCTAAGTGAGGAGGTCGTCGATGCACTGAAGCGCGGCGATATTGATGGGGTTCTCCTCCTGTCGCCGAGAACCGCCCGCGCCTTCGCGCGTCTTATTCAACGCTATGGCCTCGTCACACAGGCTAAGGGACTCGTTTGCTATTGTCTGTCGAAGGCGATAGCAGAGGCCGTCGTGCCTCTGGGCGTCTATGCGCGGGTTCCACAATATGCACGTGAGGAAGACCTCATCGCGTTGCTGGGGCCAGCCGCGTGAATGTCATCCGGCCTAGAGCCACGGACATAAGAGCCACGAGCCGCAGGAACACGAACCCCAGGAACACGAGCCCCAGGAACTTGGGCACGCCGATGACAGTGCAAAGGTCATGATGCGATGAGCGGTACTTTCGACGAGAGCGGCAAAGAGTCTGAGTCGACCGAAAAGCGTCCGGCCCCGACGATAGAGGGCACGGCGACCGAGGTTTCCGTCGAGGCTGATTCGGACGAGTCAAAGTCGGAAGCGCAGAAAATTACGGCGACATCCGACGAAGCAGCCGCTGCGTTGGAGGCCGCGGATAATGTTGGAGACGCCCCGGTTGACGACCCACAAACGGACGAGGACGCGTCGACACTTGAAGATGATGCTGCTGACGAGGCCGTTTCCGAACCCGAGCCTCAGCCCGCTCCCGTCAAGGAGCCAGCGGGGCCCTCACTTGGGAGCCGTCTACTCGCGTTCATCACCGCGCTGTTCACCCATGCCCTCGCAGGACTTGCGGGCGGCCTTGCCGTGCTGGCGGCACTCGTCTGGGGCTACCTGCCCGCAAACGTTCTTCAAGACCAAAGCGGTTCAGACAAAATCGAGACTCGTATTGCCGCGCTCGAAGCGGCGCCGAAAACGCCCGACAATGAAGCGGCTCTCGAAGCCTTGAAGTCCCGGCTGGCAACACTCGAATCCGCTGCGAACGATCCGAAAGCGCCGACCGTTGATCCTGCCGAGGTGAAAGCTCTTGCAGGCCAGGTGGCGCAGATGGAGGCGAATCTCAAGTCGATGGCCGATGCCGCGAAAGATGGGGGCTCTGTTGCCGATGCCGCTGTGATCAGTCAGCAGGTCGCCGAGGCGGAACAGCGTCTCGGCAGTCAGCTGTCGAGCAAGATCCAGTCCGAGATCAAAACAGCACTGGCAAGCGGCGAGGGTGGCGCCATCGACGACAAGTCGGTCCAAGCGCTCAAGTCGGAGGTCTCCGACCTGAACGCTCGCCTCAAGGCGCTGACTGAGGCGACGATGGAGGGGGGCGATGCCGCAAAGCTAGGTCCCGAAGTGTCGGCGATGCAACGGCGTTTGAATGATATCGAATCGATGCTGCCTTCGCTGGTTGACGCCATCGACGCCGAGAACGCTCAAACCAGGAAGGCCAATCTAGCCATCGCCTTTACGGGGTTGCGGGACGCCGTCAATTCCGGGCGCCCTTATGCGACCGAGCTCGGAACGATGAGCGCGCTATCGTCTGGCAGCGAGGACCTGGACGGGCTGGTTGAGTACGAGGATGCAGGCATCCCGACGATGCCCATGCTCGCCGCCTCCTTCGCGGCGTTGCGCGACAAAGCTCTCTCGGCCCCTGGCGAAGCCGATCCGGATCTCTTGGGCAGGCTGATCGGGAGTGCGCAGTCGCTCGTGAAGGTTCGGCGTGTTGGTGAGGAAGCCGACGGCAAAAGCGCTGGCGCCGTTTTGGCGCGGGCAGAGGCCGATCTCGAAGCCGGAAAGCTCCACGAAGCCGTCCTGGAAGTCGAGAGTCTCGATGGACCCCAGGCAGCACTGTTTGCATCTTGGATTGACGAAGCGCTCGCCCGTCTCGATGCGAACGCGGCCTTGCAGCATCTGCAGAAGGCCCTACTTGTGTCATTGGTTGGAACGGATGAAAGCCCTCATTCAGCCGAACCGACAGCGCCACGCAAAGAGACAGATTAGCCGATGACACGAATCCTGTTTTTCATTGTCCTTGTCATCGCGGCTGCGCTGGGCCTCGCTTGGCTGGCCGACCGGCCCGGCACGATCTCCGTAGAGTGGCTGGGCTATCAGATCGAGACGAGCGCGTTTGTTGGCGTTGTGACCATTGCTCTGTTTGTGATGGCCTTGATCGTGATCCTTGCCGTCATTCGCTACATCTGGACGCGCCCCGCCGCGATCGCCGCCCACATGAAGGAGCGCAAGCAGAAGCAGGGCTTCGACGCGCTATCGCGCGGGCTCGTCGCAATCGGCGTCGGCGACCGGGCGCAGGCCAAACGCTACGCGGGCATCGCGCAGCGCAACCTGCCGCGTGAACCGCTTACGGCCCTGCTTAAGGCACAAACCGCCCAGCTTAAGGGCGACGATGCTGGAGCGCGGCGGTCTTTCGAGGGCATGCTGGATAACCACGACACGGAGTTGCTCGGGGTGCGTGGTCTATTCCTCGAGGCCAAGCGGGCCGGCGACGAGGGTGCCGCGCGCCTGCTTGCCCAGAAAGCCGTCGATCGCGACCCCAAGCTTGCTTGGGGCGTCAATGCCTTGTTCGATCTCCAAGCTAGGGCTGGCGACTGGGACAACGCGCTCAACACATTGGCTATCGCGCGGCAAAACGGCCATCTGGATTCGAAAGCCGCCAACCGCCGGCGCGCCGTTTTGCTAACCGCAGAAGCCCGCGAAACAGAGTCCTTCGACCCGAGCAAGGCGCTCATTCTGGCGAATGAAGCCCTGCGGCTTGCCCCGTCGCTTGTCCCCGCAGCCGAGATTGCAGGGCGGCTTCTGGCCTCTAAGGGAGAGGTTCGCGCTGCCTCCCGGCAGATCCTGCGAACCTGGTCCCTGTCGCCTCATCCCGACCTCGCAGTCGCCTATGCCTTTGCGAAGCCCGGCCTCTCGCCCAAGGATCGTCTGAAGCGCGTCGAGTATCTGGCAAAGCAGACGCCCGATGATGTGGAGGGGGCCGTTGCGATCGCCCAGGCCGCTGTCGAGGCGCAGGAGTGGGACCGGGCGCGGGATGCGCTGAAGCCCTATCTCGAGGACGCCCCCTCGGCTCGGATCTGCACGCTAATGGCGCGTATCGAGGGCGGCAGTGGCGACAAGGGCCGGGAGCGCGAATGGCTCGCCCGGGCCCTCCGAGCACCGCGCGACCGGGCCTGGATCGCGGACGGCTATGTCTCGGACCGTTGGCTGCCGGTATCCCCGGTCACCGGCGTTGTCGACGCCTTTGAGTGGAAGGCCCCGGCGGATGCGATCGGGCGTCCCGACGAGACCCTGCAGATCGACGAGTGGACCGGGCCTCCCCGGGACGCGAGTGCCATGATGCGCGAGAGCCAAGCGGTGCCGCCGCCACCATCACTGTCCAAGGCAGCGGAAGAGCCCGCGCCGCCTGAGGCGGAGACGGAAGAAGCTGCGCCGGCGTTTGACGACAAGGTGATCGAAGGCACGGCGACAGAAGTGTCCGCACCGGAGCAAGAGACGCCCAAGCCTTCGCCATCGGGCGATCCTGCTGAGGCCCCGACCCCCGAAACCGTCGCGTCTACAGAAACAGCCGACGGCAGGGATGACGAAACAAACGCCAAAGAGCCTCAGACTGCGGACAAAGCCGCGCTCGCCGACAAGCCAGGAAACGGCGGTGCCGACGCAAAAGCAGACGGGTCACAGAAGACAGACCGCGCGGCTCCCGTGTTACCGCCGCGGGCGCCGGACGATCCTGGCGTCGCGCCCGAGAGCGAAGACGAAAGCGAAGTCTCGCTGGAGCGTTTCCGGTCCGCCCATTTCCGCTAGGGCCACTTGCTGAGGCCAATTCGCTAAGGTCAAAACGTTGGGGCGAGTGCACCCCGCTTGCGCCGCGCCGCCAATGGCAGTAAGCACGGGGCCACACCATAAAGCCGCAATAGCTCAGTCGGTAGAGCGGCGCATTCGTAATGCGTAGGTCGGGGGTTCAAATCCCTCTTGCGGCACCACTCTTCAGGGACATCGCTGACAGAACCACCGTCCACTTTTGGGTATCGGCACTTCGCGGTTGCCTGTCGTAAGCTAGGGCCCGAGAGCACCTCTGCTGATTGGAAACCAAGGAGACCCCCCGATGTCCAACCCGACGCTTCGCGACCTTACAGGCATGAACCCAGAGCCCGCGCCGATTTCGGAAAGTGCGCTGGTGCTGATCGACTGCCAGCAGACCTATCGCGAGGGCGTCATGCAGCTCGAGGGGGTAGAGCCGGCGCTTGAAGAGGCCGCCGATCTCTTGCGCAGGTTCCGCGCGGCGGGCCGGCCGGTCGTCCACATCATGCACGATGCGGGCGCTGGAACCCCCTACGACGTGAGTGCGCCAATTGGCCAAATTGCCGAGTCCGTGGCGCCGATCGAGGGCGAGACGGTCATTATCAAGAAGTTCCCGTCCGCCTTCGAGCAAACCGAGCTTGATTGGGAGTTGAAGAAACACGGCGTCGAGAATGTCGTCTATGTGGGCTTTATGACCCATATGTGCGTGAACTCGACCACGCGCGCCTCGTTCAACAAGGGATTTACGAACACGGTCGTCGCGGACGCGACAGCAACCCGGGCGCTCCCTAATCCTGCAACGGGAGAGGATGTCCCGGCCGCGCAGCTCCAAGACGCAAGCCTGTCCGCGCTGGCCGATATGTTTGCCGTTGTCGTACCAAAGGCCAAGAACGTTCCAGACTAGGGCAGGACCGATTGTGTTAGGTTTGCGCTGGCCGCGCAGTGACGCTGTGTCGCCGGGCTTTCTGTTTGCAGGTGCGACAGAAAGGCCTAGGATGATGGTCAAACAATACTAAGGCCTTATCGGCCAGGGTGGGCACGCTTCAAAGGGCTGTCATTCAACACGCGTAGGTTTTCGATCCGGCGGTAGCTGCGGTGCGCCGTCTGGTTTTTGTCGCGGTACCGAAACCTACAGACCAAAGGCCCAAGCTTCATGACCGAGCAAGTCTCATGACTGAGAACGCTAACGTTGCCGACGGCACGACGCCGGAGCAGGCGATCGAATCCATGTTCGATTCCGTGGCCCGCGCGGTCGCCGAGTCGCCGTCAGCAATGTTGAACCAGCGCGTAGAAGCCGCAACCAAACTTGCCGACGGTCTGCAGTCGAACCAGACCCTCCTGATTCGGAGCGTGATGAGCCATGCCGAGCGCATCTCGCGTGAGCACCAGGAGCGGTTGAAAGAAACTGTCGCGAAATTCTCGGAGATCGCCAAGGACGTTACGCAGGCGCAGGACTTGGAAGGGCTCATGGAGGCGTGGACGTCCTATCTGACGGACGCGGCCCAGCGAACCGCGCTGACGCTCGATGCCTTGCGCGAACGTGGCGATATCTTTCTGGAGCATGAAGCAGCTGGCTGCCCGCCCGTTCTCACATACGACTACGAGGTCATTGTCGATGGCGCCGATCTGCCAAACCCGTGCAACTACATGCTCCTCGAGATCCTACCGCCCGAGGGCGTGACCATCGACAACGCGCTGCGCCCCTACATCATTATCGATCCACGTGCCGGCCATGGTGCGGGTATCGGAGGCTTCAAAGCCGACAGCCAAGTCGGCGTTGCGTTGGCCAAGGGCCACCCTGTTTACTTTGTCGCATTCCGGCGAGAGCCTGTCCCCGGGCAGCGCCTCGCCGATGTTACGCGCGCCGAGGCCGAGTTTGTGCGCGAAGTCGCGCACCGGCATCCTGATGCGCCAAAGCCCGTCGTGACGGGCAACTGCCAAGGCGGCTGGGCCACACTCTTGCTCGCCTCGATGAACCACGACCTGACCGGTCCCATCGTCTTGAATGGCTCGCCCGTCGCGACATGGGGCGGTGTCGTCGGGAAATATCCGATGCGCTACAACGGCGGCATTCTTGGTGGCACGTGGCAGCCGATGTTCTGGTCGGACTTGGGCGATGGCGTGTTTGACGGCGCCCATCTGGTTCTGAACTTTGAGCTTCTAAATCCGAGCCGAAACTATTTCGGCAAGTATTATGATCTCTTCCGGTCAATCGACACGGGCAGGGAGCGGTTTCTTGAGTTCGAGAAGTGGTGGGGCGGCTTCTTCCTTCTCAACGAGAGGGAAATCCACTGGATCGTTTCTCAGCTCTTTGTGGGCAATCGGCTGGCCAAGAACGAGGCGCAGCTGGAGCCGGGACGCCACATCGACGTAAAGAACATCCGTTCACCGATTATCGTGTTCGCAAGCCATGGCGACAACATTACGCCGGCGCCACAAGCGCTGAATTGGATTGTCGACAGTTACGCCGATGCCTCGGAGATTCGCATTCGCGGCCAGCGCATCATTTACATGGTGCACGATCAAGTCGGCCATCTTGGCATTTTCGTTTCATCGAAGATCGCCAAGCGAGAGCACAACGAAATGGCTGGGACCATGGAAGCGATCGAGTCTTTGCCGCCTGGTCTCTACGAGATGAAGATCGACGATTACCAAGGTCATGGCGACGGCCGCGAATTCACGGTGAGCTTCCACGAACGCTCGCTAGATCAGCTGCGGGCGCTCGATCCGTTTCGCGAGGATGAAGTTCCGTTCGCCGCCGTGGCGCGTATGTCAGAAATTCAGGCGGAGCTGTACGACCTTTATCTGCGGCCGTTTGTGAAAGCGGTGACCAACCCAGGAACGGCGGAGATGGCGCGCATGATGCATCCTCTGCGGCTTCAGCGCGGCCTTGTCTCAAGCCGCAATCCAATCATGCAAGGCATCACGAGCCTCGCCGCGAAGGCCGAGGACGAACGCCAACCAGCCGCGCCGGACAATCCTTTTGTTTTGGCGGAGCAGGCTTTTGCATCGCTCTTTGAGCAGTCAATCGACTTCATGGCCGATCTTCGCGATGCGATGTATGAGAACACGTTCTTCGCGCTGTGGGGTCATCCCTGGGCGAAGGCCTTCGGCCGGCGAAACCTGCCCGGCCGCACCCTGAAGAACGAGTCGGAACTGCGCGCGCTTCCCGAGGTTCAGTCAGCGCTCCACCACATGTCGGAAGGTGGTTTCGCCGAAGCTGTGATCCGCATGTTGATTCTGTTGGCGGACTCTCGCGGTGAGGTGCGGCGTGACCGGCTGGAACGCTCAGGCGCGGTACTCACACAGGACGAGCCCTTCAAGTCACTAACTACAGATCGGCGCCGGCAGATCATCGACGAACAAACGCTGGTGGTGCAGTTCGAGCGCGAGGCTGCGCTCGAGACTTTGCCTGATTTGCTGCGGACCTCCGAGGACCGGAAACTGGCTGTCGAGGTCGCCCAATACGTGCCCGGCTTGATCGAGGAAATGTCGCCGCGCACGCTTGAGATGCTTCAGCGCTTTCGGCAAGTGCTCGGTCTGCCGCCGATGTCGGGCGATATCACAGAGGATCCGCTGGCCGGCCGAGGCTTTGGCACGTTGCGGGGAGGCGGCTCGTCGCGCATGCCGTCAGCCGCCGAGTAGGCGTTGGGCATGTGCCCGACCTCAAGGCCTGCGGTCGCAAGGGCCGCTCCGTCTACAGACGCGTTTTGGCAAGTCGTTCGGGCCCGCTGGCGAAATTAGCCGGCGGCACGACAGGCGTGGTAGCCGCGTGCCGCTACGCGCCGTTTAGGGGCTCAAGTAGAAGCGGTAAGCGAGTCCGACAGTTCCAGAGACTTGATCCGGCGTCTCGACAAGGGGGCTATCCGCAGCTTGGTCGAGAAGTCGGCCATACCGGACCCCACCCTTGAAGACCCAGCGTTCAGAAATGTCATAGCTGCCGCCGACCTCAATGAAGACATCCTTGATGCCGCCATCGGGTGTGTAGACAGGTATGCCCGCCCGCGAGTCCCTGCTTTGCCGAGCGCTCACGCCAAAGTAGGTCTGCATGAAATCCTCGCTCGCAAACGTCGTTCCGGCTCGAACGGTGATGTCCCCACGGTCAGAAATCTGACGGGTGGTTTCGACGCCAAGACGATATTGCGGCCCAGCTGAGGTCCCCGTTAGCTTGTCGATAAAGGCCACATCGAATGTGAACAGACCCATCGTGTACGCCGCGTAGGCGCCGCCGACCAGGCCGCCATCGATATCACCGGTTCCTTCCAGAAAGTCCGCGTCGTCCTCGTCACGGGTTGTGATCCAGCCGGTCACCGCCCCGACCTGAAACCTTTGGCCGCCCAGCACGCGAATTCGAATATCGTCGAGCCCGCGAAAGGCAACCCTTTGGCGAACCTCCTTAAAAATTCCGTCTGGCGTGTCTTCTTCTTCAACGAGCCTCGGAATAAAGATCGGGAGAGGAATGGCCTCGTGCTCCTGGGAACCCTCATATTTGGGCTTTATGACCACACCAGCGCCGACTGCGATGCTCTTCCGAACGACCGTCTCGCCCCCGGTGGGGCCGTCGACCATGGCAGCCTGGGCGCGCGCGTCGGACGCTGACAAACCGGACGCGGTCACGACGCAGATGGCGCCTACGGTTAAAACACCGCAGGCGTGACGGCAGTGCCGCGAAAACCCAAACCCAAGCCGCATTCTCGAAACCCCGTTGAATCGTCGTGATTTTCTAGCACGAATACGGAAACGCAGGTAAACGACATCAATGCCTCGCGGAATCTCTTTCGATGGGATGCAGAAATGCAACATTGTCCTCTCAACCATGCGCACGCTGCTTGTGGCGCCAAGCCGTCGCCAACTCTACCGGGTTCCTTCTGCTGCTCTGGAGAGAATAGAGACGATTCGGCCCGCGGGTAGTTGCGCCAGAAGCAACAACGGGGGTGCTCCTACGCCGCCGCCGACCTGACGGCCGCCTTCGCCGTCTCCGCCGCATGAGAGGCGATCATGAGCTCTTCGTTCGTCCGGATAATGAAAACCCGGACACGAGACCGCTCCGATGAGATGACCATTTCTCCAGCCCGGTTTCGAGACTCGTCGAGCTCAAGACCAAGCCAGCCAAAGTCTTGGCACACACGTTCGCGGATCTGGAAAGCGTTCTCGCCGATCCCACCACAGAACACGAGCGCGTCGAGACCCGACAAGATTGCAACCATGGCACCGAGCTCGCGGCGAATACGGAAGACAAAATAGTCGATCGCGCGCTGCGCCTCGATCGTACCGGCTTCCTCAAGCACGCGCATATCGTTCGAGAGTCCCGATAGACCCTTCAAACCGGATTGCTTGTAGAGCAGGTTTTCGATCTCTGTAGCCGAGAGTCCCTTCTCCGCCATCAAGTAAAGAACAACGCCTGGATCCAGCTGACCGCATCGCGTCCCCATTGGCAGACCGTCGAGCGCGGTAAAGCCCATCGTCGAGCCAACGCTTTGGCCGCCTTGGATGGCGCACATCGATGCGCCGTTGCCGAGATGCGAGACGACGACACGGCCCGCGGCGTGCATCGGCGCCAACTCCTTTAAGGCCCGCGTGACGTATTCGTAGGATAGTCCGTGAAAGCCATAGCGGCGGACACCTTCCTCATACAGCGCCAAAGGCAAGGCGTAAGTGTCGTTCACCCATGGATGCTGCCGATGAAAGCTCGTGTCGAAGCATGCGACCTGCACCGCATCGGGAAAGGCTGCCTGCGCGGCACGGACCCCCGACAAATTATGCGGCTGATGCAAAGGCGCCAGCGGAATGAGTTTCTCAAGATCCGCAAAGCTCTCGTCGTCGATGACAATGGGCGACGCATAGTCAGGGCCACCATGGACAATACGATGGCCCACCGCCGTCACCTCAGCGCCTGCAAACGCCTTCTCAATCAACGCAAGAACCGCGGCCAGGGCGGCCGCGTGATTGTCGACCTCGCTTCCGTCGAGCTCGCTCTCGGTCTTGTCGGCACCGGCAATCTTCGCGCTTAGGCGCGGATTCGTCCCGATCCCCTCGATCTGACCACGGATGCGTTCCTCAAGGCTCTTGGCCTCGAACAACGCGAACTTGATCGACGAGGATCCGGCATTCAGCGTCAGAATATGCGTCATTACTCAGCGGCCTCCGGGAGCCGTTCGCCGATTGGCTGACCGTTCTCCTGCCAGTACCGGTACAGCACAGCGATGGCACAAGATGCGAGCCGCGCCTTCTCGCCGTCTGCGCGGCTCGTCAGGATCACAGGAACCGAGGCGCCGAGCGCAATCCCGGCTGCTTCGGCGCCGGACACGAAGGCGAGTTGCTTTGCCAGCATGTTGCCTGCCTCCAGGTTCGGCACGATCAGAACTTCTGCATGACCAGCGACGAGCCCCGTAACGCCCTTGGTCGTTGCCGCCTCTGCATCCATCGCGTTGTCCATGGCAAGCGGGCCGTCGACAACACCGCCTTTGATCTGACCGCGATCCGACATCTTGGAAAGCGCAGCGGCATCGAGTGTCGATGGGATCTGCGGGTTCACGGTTTCCACGGCTGACAACACGCCGACCTTCGGCTTGTCGATGCCCAATGCGAGAGCGACGTCGATTGCGCTCTGGGTTATGTCGACTTTGGTGACAAGATCCGGCGTGATGTTGATCGCGGCATCCGAGATGATGAGTGGATGCTCCAGGCCCGGAACGTCCATGACGAAGGCATGGCTCATGCGGCGGCGACGGCGTAAGCCCCCTTTGCTTTTCAAAATTTGGTGCAGAAGATCGCTCGTGTGGAGGTGGCCTTTCATGACGGCGCCGGCCAACCCTTCGTTCACAAGTTCGACGGCCCGCCCGGCGGCGGCAACGTGATCGGGGATATCGATAATCTCATAGGCTTCGAGATCCTCCCCGGCGTCCTTTGCGGCTTGCTGGATCAGCGACGCTGAGCCGATAAGGATGGGTCGAATAAGACCATGCCGTGCGGCGAGGAGTGCACCGCCGAGAGATTCCTTTTCCTCGGGGGCCACGACCGCCGCCACCAGCGGGTCAAGGCCATCGCAAGAGCGAATATAGTTGTCGAAGTGCATGTGCCGCTGGAGAACAATCTCCGGCAGCTCATCCATGTCGACACGGACTTTCCGCTCCGGCGCAAGCACTTCGGCGGTGCCCTCGGCGACAGTGTCACCGCCGCGGCCCTGGACCACCGTGTCCATCATCACGAGGCCGCCAGGGAGCTTGTCCTTGACCGTAACGCTGATCGTTAGTTCGTCGCCAACATGTGCGCGGTCCAGAAACCTCAAGGTCTGAGACCGGTAGAGTGTTCCGGGACCTGGCAGCACGTTTCCAAGCACCGAGGAGATGAGTGCGCCAACCCACATGGAGGGCGCAACCGCTTCGGTTTGGGCATTGTCATCGTCGTCCGGCAAGTGAAGCGGGTTTAGATTCCCCGAAGCATGCGCGAACACGTAAAGATCATTCGCCGTGCAAACCCGCTTTACCGATGCCGACTCACCAATTGCCAGTTCGTCGTAGAGCCTGTTCTCAGTGATCATATAGACCTCCTGCCGTCTGCCGCATTTCGCTGACGAAATCGTCGCTCGTTTTGATCGTCCTAGGCTCCAACCCTGAGGTCGGTGGCCGCGCCATTCGTCATCGCCGCAGCAGGGTCCTTCCACCCTCGGGCCATGGTGTACAAAGTCGATTGCAGCTGCTTGAACATGGCGGTTGTCCGATCATCCATTTCCTCCATGGGGCCCACGATCTCGAAAACGAGATTCACGGCACGGACGCGATCGACATCATCCCGGAGCAATACGGGAAGCGAAGTCACCGCGCCCTCACCCGCGAATTCAACGATCATGTTTTGCTCGTTGATAAGGCGCGCTCGCCGGTCCGCAGTCATCGTGTCGAATGGTGCACGTGAGTGAAGCAAGCGGTTTGTCCGTTCCAGGCGGTCGCGCCGAACGGAGCCGCGCGCACGCGCAAGAAGGATCAGCATACGAACGATCGCTTCCTTGTATCCACCGGCCTCTGCGTTTTGGATCGCGTCACGAACCTGAGGCAGTTTCCCGACGTTGTGTTCCGGCGGCCGTGCTTGCTGGGAGGCGCCAAGGCGCATCATCCAAGGATTTGCATAGAGGCTCAGGAAGGCGATCTCCATCCAGGCGTCGCGCACGTCTCGGGCGAGATTTAGGCTGTGCTCGATTGCGGTTGCAGACCAGCGTTCCAGCTGGAGGTAGGGATTAGTCTCGTCTGCAGGCTTGCGCGCTTCCCGTGTCTTCTCGGCAAGGGCGTAGATGTCGCCAAAGAGCGGATTCTTGCTTGAAAAGAACGTGTACTGAGAGCGCATGGGATGCACTTGGCGCAAGGTTTCCGCGACCTCCGGCGTAACAAGCGCACGCACCGTAGGTTGCACCGTCAGCTCATAGGTCTTGACCGCCCACTCCGACAGACGTGCGACGGCAGCAAAGGCCGGCTCCTCTCCCCGGTCGCCACCAAGAGCCAGAATGTCGTCAATGGTGCGCGCCTCGAACGACACAACCGGCGTACCGTTTTCCTCATCGATAAGCATCTCGTAGAGGCCTGGAGCCAGCGACTCGATCGTCTTGACGACCGACGCGATTTCCTTGTGCTGCGTGTTCGCAACTTTCGCTGATACGAAGATGCCGAGATGACCGATGCTGTCATGCAGTGTGTAGACAATGACGTGACCGCGCGCCTGGAGCTCTTGCACCGACTCGTAAAGGTCGGCGATCCAGAAGAGCGCTTGTTGAGGCGGCGTGATGTTGTCGCCGTGAGACGCGAATACGACCACGGGCGAGTCGATGCGCATAAGGTCGACCGCCGTCCCATCGTCGAGCCTCGCCTCGCCGCGCACAAGCTTGTTGCCCACGAACAGATTCTCGACGATCCAGCGGATCTCGGCAGCATTCATGAAGTAGAAGCCGGACCACCAACGCTCGAAATCCAGGTACCTCTCCGAATCCCAATCCACCTTCGAGAAGATGTCGTAGTTCTTCCGCCAAATCGTCTTACCGGGGTTGAGCTGCTCGAAATTGTGGATGAGTGTGGCCCCATCGAACTTGCCCGCGCCGAGATCGGACGAGAAGAGGGCGGGCACCGCGCCGCCTTCCATTCCAGCGAGATAGCGGAAAGGGTTTTGTCCAATCTTGCCAGCCCAGTAGGAGAGCGGCGTGCCCGCGATCACAATCGGCCCCATTAGGTCTGGATGGGTCGCTGCAAGGATCATGGCAGCCCATCCGCCTTGGCAATTTCCAGTGACGAGCGGCTTGGAGCTCTTGGGGTGGCGCTCTCGAACCACCCGCAAGAATTCAGCTTCCGCGGCGCAGACCTCCGCCAAGGTTTGATTTGGTTCGGGGTCGCGGAAGAAGATCACGAAGTAGACCGGGTGCCCGTCGCGAAGGGCTTCGCCGACCTCGGATTCACTCTTGAAGCCGCCGATCCCACTGCCTTGGCCGGCCCTCGGATCGATGATCACCCAAGGGCGTCGGTTGTTGCTGGGCGGGGGCGTGCCCTCCGGGGGAATAATGCGGACCAGCGCATAGTTTGCCGGGCGTTCGAGCAAGCGCCCATCGACGATAATCTCGTAATCGAACGCGAGTACCGGCGTGAAGCCCTCGGCTTCGCGGCTGGCGCAGGCGTCCCCGCGGCGGCACAATGTTTCAAGTGTAAGGACCGCGCGCTGACCGGCGTCATGCCAATAAGCGGCGAGGCTGGCAGGGCTGTGAGGGCCGGCCAAGCCCGTGGCCAGTTCCCACCATTCGGCGGCCAGCGCCCCCCAAATCGTGCGCGTCCGCGCCGTGATGTCCGACCCATGCTGGAGAGAAAGCTCGCTCAGGAGCCGCGACTGGACATGTGCCTGGCCGAGATCTTCGGCCGCGTGACGGGCATACGCATCGCGGCTTAGCGTATAGCCGCCGGGACTATTCGCCGTCTCATCCGACAATGTGGTACCCGCCATCGATGTAGTGGACGCCGCCCGTGACGTTTCCGGCCTCGCGGCTTGCAAGGAACGCCGCATAGGCGCCGATATCCTTGATCGACGCCAACTGATGGGTTGGCGCACGCTGTGCGGCCTCATTCATCAACTCATCAAACCGGGAAATGCCGGATGCGGCGCGGGTCTTGAGGGGTCCAGGCGACAGAGCGTTCACGCTAATGCCCTTCGGCCCAAGTTCGGCGGCCATGTAGCGCGTGACCGACTCAAGGGCGGCCTTTGCCGGTCCCATGATGTTGTAGTTCTCCACAACCTTTTCGGCCCCGAAAAAAGACACGGTCATGCAGCTGCCGCCATGGCGCATTAGCGGCTCGGCCCGGCGCACCATGCGAATGAACGAGTAGACCGAAATGTCCATCGCAGTGATGAAGCCGTTACGCGAACAGTCCACCACGCGGCCGTGGAGATCCTCGCGCGGGCAGAATGCGATGGAGTGGAGACAGATATCGACATGGCCCCAGATCTGGCGAATGCGATCGAACAGCTGGGCGTATTGCCCGTCCTCGCGCACGTCGAGCGGCAGAATGATGTCCGTGCCAAGCTTTTCCGCCAGCGGCCGGACGTGCTGTTCGGCTTTTTCGTTTTGATAGGTGATCGCAAGGTCCGCGCCTTGGTCACGGAACGCCTTCGCGCAGCCGAACGCGATGGAGTCCTCGTTAGCAACCCCGAGGACAAGGGCCTTCTTTCCGGCAAGAGAAAACATGTTTCGACTCAAGTGGTCAGGATCACCGGAAACTACCGGTGCAACATGACACTTCGGATTCAATGGGACGCAGAGGTTGCGCGTTATGGTCGCGGGCAGGCGGACCTTGCGTAGGCGCTTCCGGCCATGGCCGCCGGCACAAGGGCGATAAGGCTACTCTTCGACGGCCTCGTCTTCGATCTCATCCATACGCACATCCGAGGACAGCTTCTGCTGCGCTTTTTCCGTCGGTTGGCTGGTGAAATCCTCAAGCGTGCCAACGCGCTCGGCGTCGCGCCAGAACGCAATCGGGCTGAGCAAGTAGGCGGTGACCAGTTCGGCCAGGGAACGCAGGGCGTGGATATGGATCCGTTCCCACCCATGCGACGCATCCACGCCAAAGCAGATTAATGCCGTACGAACGTCGTGGCCGGCCTCGACCGCCGAGGCGACGTCGGACCTGTAGTGCCGGAATACGTCCTTCTGGTAGTAAATGTCGTCCTCGCGACACAAACGGGCCAGTTTTCGCGTCAGATGGTAGTCGAACGGCCCATTCTGATCGGCCATGGCCAGGGTCACGCCAAACTCAGCGCTGTTTTGACCTGGAGCTGTCGTCCCGTTGTCGATTGCGATCAGGGAGGCGATGTCGTCCGTCAAGATGTTCGAGGCGCCGATTCCGACCTCTTCCTCGATTGTGAAGAGAAAATACACATCGACGGGCAGCTGTTCTTTCACGGGGATCAGCGCCTTCAGTGCCGCGAACATGACCGCCACGCCAGCTTTGTCGTCGAGGTGCCGCGAGCAGATAAACCCGTTCTCTAGGAACTCCGGTTGCGGATCGATGGAAATGATATCCCCGACATCGATACCAAGCCTGGTCGCCTCTCCGGCGCTCGAGCAACGCGCGTCGACCCGCACTTCTACTTGCGCCCAGCCGGTTGGCTGCTCGTCCACGTCGTCGCCATATGTGTGACCTGACGCCATCAACGGAAGGATGGTGCCGCGGTAGCTGCCACGTTCTGTGAAGATCGTGCATCGCGCGCCCTCAGCGAACCGCGCGCTCCAATAGCCGATGGGCACGACCGCGAGGCGTCCATTGTCTTTTACCGCCTTCACTTGCGCGCCGAGCGTATCCAGGTGAGCCGCAATCGCGCGCGCCGGGCGGCGCTCCTTGCCGCGCAATACCGCGCGAATCGCCCCGCGGCGCGTGACCTCGAATGGAATGCCAAGCCGGTCGAGCTCCTGGCCGCACCACTGCACCGCGTTGTCGGTGTAGCTCGTGGGACTTGGGATACTAAGAAATGTCTCAAGCGTATTGGCGAGATAATCGAGATCGATATGGAGAATGGTCATCACGCAGCTCTGTCGTTCGGGGCGCTTGTCACGTCGCGCTCCAGATGGATCGGCCTATGGGTAGTACGCGAGCGCTTACATTTGAAGCGCTTTACGCACTGTGGCAGGCACGGTCTGAGGGAAAAGTAGATCGATAAAGCGGGCGGCCGTCGGTTGCGGCTCGTGGTTGGCGAGCCCTGGCCGCTCGTTTGCTTCAATGAACCAGTAGTCGGGCTCGGTCGGGGTCTTCACGATGAAATCAATCCCCGTAACAGGAATCTCGATTGCCTTTGCCGCGTTGACCGCCGCGTCAATTAAGCTCCGGTGGAGGATACCCGTTACATCGTGGATCGTCCCGCCGGTGTGTAAATTGGCCGTCTTACGGACGGGGATGGAGGCGTCGGTCTCGGGAACATCCTCGTAGCTATACCCCGCGACGGCCAGGCACCGCTCGGTCTCCGCATCCATGGGAATTGCGGACTCGCCACCGGTTGCGGCCAAACGCCGCTTCGTTTGCCGTTCGATGAGCTCGCGTACCGTGGACTTTCCGTTGCCGATGATTGTGGCGGGTTTTCGTATCGCGGCCGCCACGACCCGGTAGTTGATGACGATGATCCGCAAATCAACGCCCTCGACGAACTCCTCCAAGACCACTTCGTTGCAAAGGGTCTTCGCGTAGTCGATGGCCGCCTTCGTATCGTCCCAGTTTGTCAGTCCCACGGCGATGCCCTTGCCCTGCTCCCCGCGCGCGGGTTTGACCACGACCGATCCGTAGCGCCCCAGGAAGGCCCGCGCCTCGTCTTCTTCGTCAACGGTGATTTGCTCGGGCGCCCTTACACCCGCTGCCTTCACAATGCGTCGCGTTACCCGCTTGTCGTCGCAGATGCTCATGGCGATTGCGGTTGTTAGAGCCGTAAGGCTCTCGCGACATGCGACGGACCGTCCGCCATAGGTCAGGCGGAAGAAGCCGCCTTCGGCATCGATAATCTCGACGCCGATGCCCCGCCGCTGGGCTTCGTCGACAATGATCCGCGCATAGGGATTGAGTGCGTCATAGTCATCGAAAGCCTCGGTGAAGAGCTGCTCGTTGATGACGTTCTTGCGTTTGACCGTGAAAGTGGCCCAGCGAATGAAGCCTAGCTTCTCGTAGAGCGTGATGGCCATATCGTTGTCGTGCAGGACCGACAAGTCCATGTACGAACAGCCACGTTCCTTAAAGTGTTCGGAGAGATTGCGCACAAGCGCTTCGCCAATACCCGGCAGCGTGGATTGTGTATCGACCGCAAGGCACCAGAGCGAGGATCCGTTTTCCGGATCGCCGAACGCGTCGTTGTGACTCACGCCGGTAACCGTCCCGACAATCGTGTTGGTCTTGTCGTCCACGGCAACCAGATAGGTTATCGCGTCGCTATCACGGTTCTCCCAGAAAAAGTTGGGCGCCACCGTCACCATGCGCCGCGCCGAATAGATGCGATTGATCTCCTCGGCGTCCTGGAGCGACTCAAGCTGCCGGATGTAAAACCCCCGCGGTTTGGTCTCGGCCGGCTCATAAGTCTTGAGGTCGAGCCTGTAGGTGTGTGAGGGGTCCAAGAACAATTCCTGGGGCGCGGCAGCCAATACGACATGCGGATCGAGAATATAGAAGGCGATGTCGCGGCGCCCCGGACCTTCGGCCCTAAGGCAGTTGGCCAAGTCCGAAGCGTCGGCGAAGGTCTGGCCAAACAACAGACGCCCCCAGCCGCAATCGAAAGCGACGTTGCTTTGGGCCGCGCCTCTCGGAGCGAGGTCCGCTCTTGGCGTAGTGCCGCGGGGCGCGCCGCCTACTTCCATGCCGTCCAAAGCGCTCTTTTCGGTGCTCATGCTATGCCTAGAGGTTGTGGGACTGAAGCCAGAGCTCCAACAACGCACATTGCCAAAGCTCCGATCCACGAAGCGGTGTGATGTGTGCTGTCGGATCGGAAAAAAGACTGTCGAGATAGGTCGATCGAAAAAGCCCTCGGTCAGTGGCGGCTTGTGAGGAGAGCGCATCGCGCGTCATCTCAAGAACGGGGCCGTCAATGTATTTGAGGGCAGGCACGGGAAAGTACCCTTTCGGCCGGTCGATCACGGACGAGGGAATAACATCCCGCGCCACGTCTTTCAGTATGCCTTTGCCGTCATCCTTAAGTTTCATCTCGGGCGGCACGCGCGCTGCCAGCTCCACCAGCTCGTGGTCTAAAAACGGAACACGGGCCTCCAGACCCCAAGCCATGGTCATATTGTCCACGCGCTTCACCGGGTCGTCGACGAGCATCACGGTCGTATCGATACGCAAGGCCCGGTCCAGCGGTGTCTCCGCGCCAGCCTTCATGAGATGCGCTTCGACCATTCGAGCCGGCTCATCTCCCTCGGCCATCCAGATGTCGTTCAGATGACTGGCGAGCTTCTCGCGCCCTCGATCGAAGAAGAGAGCCTTGTAGTCCGTCTGAATATCGTTGGTGCTCGCCAGCTTCGGGTACCAGTGATACCCGGCGAACACTTCGTCCGCACCCTGACCGCTCTGCACGACTTTGACATGCTTCGCGACTTCCCGGGAGAGCAGATAGAACCCGACATTGTCGTAGGACACCATCGGCTCAGACATCGCTGCGATTGTCTCGGGCAGCGAGTCGAGCATGTGCTCGGTAGGGATCATGATCTTGGTGTGATCAGTCGCGAAATGCTCCGCGATGATGTCGGAGTATTTGAACTCATCGCCCGCTTCGCCGTGAGCGGCCTCGAAGCCGATCGAGAACGTCTTCAAATGCTGCTGACCGGCCTCGGCGAGGAGACCCACGATCAAACTGGAGTCGACGCCACCCGAGAGAAGGACGCCCACAGGCACATCGGCGATCATGCGCCTATCGACGGCCCGGCGAAGCGCGGCGCCAACGCGTTCCTTCCACACCGCATCGCTCGTCGCGAGGTCCTCGGCGCTCCGTTCGAAGCTAAGGTCCCAGTACAATGTGTCCTTGAAGCTGCCGTCGGGCTCGATCACACGGAGCGTCGCGGCTGGGAGCTTGCGCACCCCGCGCAGTATCGTATGCGGAGGCGGCACGACCGCATGGAACGTCATGTAGTGCGCGAGCCCCACGGGATCGAGTCCGGTGTCCACATCGCCCGCGGCGACAAGCGCAGGGAGGGTTGAGGCAAAGCGCAGGCGCTTGTCGTTGAGCGTGTAGTAGAGCGGCTTGATGCCAAGCCGGTCCCGGCCCATGGCGATGCGGCCGGTGTCGCGTTCGTAGACGACAAAGGCAAACATGCCTTTGAAATACTTCGGCGCCTCGGGGCCCCAAGCGTGCCACGACTTCAAAACGACTTCGGTATCGCTCGTGGAGAAGAACCGGTAGCCCTTCGTCTCGAGTTCGGCGCGTAACTCCTTGTGGTTGTAGATACAGCCATTGAAGACAAGCGTGATGCCGAGGTCGGAATCGACCATGGGCTGTTGGCCGCGTTCCGAGAGATCGATGATCTTGAGGCGGCGATGGCCGAAAGCGAAGGAACCGCGTGAGACGATCCCCCCAGCATCCGGCCCGCGGGGGACCATCGTGCCGGTCATAGCCTCTATGGCCTCAACCGATGCAGGCGAGCCGTCGAATGTGATCTCGCCGCACAATCCGCACATACGCTAATGCCTCTCTATCGGTGAAGGTTTCGGCGGGCCAAAAAGGTCAACGCCAAGATTTAAGCAAGAATGGGGCCGCACTGGCGAGGCTTCCCGTGCATGGGGAGCGGCGCGCATAAGGACTTGGAATTGCGTTGAACGCCGGAAGTATTGCACTCAGAGGTGTATCGATCAAATCGAGTTCACCATGATATCCAGTCTGCTTTCGCCTAGATGCCGAATCTTTGGGCAGCGGGGCAACGAAATCATCAAGTCGACTGTTACGACCTTTACGCAACGCGGCGAAACCGCCGAAAGATGCAAAGACCAGTACAATTTTGATGCGTTACGCCCTGTTAGCCAAGGAACTGCCCTTTTTGCCACTATGTTTAGGATCTTGCGCGATCCTCTCCAAATTCACGAAGGCGCCGATTACATTTGGGGCCATCGCGCGGAGGCTCTGAGGGACAACGAATGAGCGGACGAATTGCCATTATCGGGCTGACAACGTTGGCCTTTTTGGCTGTCGGGACGGGAACGACCGCCGTTCCTACGACCGCATCGGCGGAATTTCGCGTGCCCGGACTCTTCGCGGACAAGAAGGCCGTCAAGCGCAAGCGGCCTCGTCGGGCCCGGCCTATTCAGCCGATCCGCAATCCTGACCGGACATTCGCGGCGGTGTCCACCAAGGCCGTTTCTCCGGCCGTTGCAAAGAACAGCCAGGCCGATTTAGCCGTTGGCACCGTGGGCGTGGCGAGCCTCGTCATGGCTTTGCCGACGCCAACGCGTGTTGCCGAGAAACCATCTGATTCGGATGGGGCTGCGCCTCAGAAAAGCGCCGACGAAACAGCAGCTGAGCCAGAAGAGACCGCAAAGAACGAGGCGGCCGACAGCGACTTCGAACAAGCCGAAGCGTCCAAGACCGATTCAGCCGAAAAGACAAAGTCAGCCGAAGCGGACAAGCCTGCTGGCGGTGCAGATGATAAAACGGTCGCAGCGGCCTCCGATTCGGACGCAGAGTCCGAAGGCAAAACGGATACGGCGGCAGACGCCAAGTCGGATGTCGAGTCTGACGCCAAGGCAGAAGACGAGACGCCGTCAGAAACGAAGACGGCTGACGCGGAGAGCGCACCGAAGGGTGAGGCTGACGGCAAGGCCAAGACTTCAGCGACTGCGGAAGATGCCAACGAGACGAAAGCGGACGACATTGAGACCGCCGCGACCGATGCGCCGAACGCCGAAAAGGCCGACGCGGAGAAAGACGGGCAGACAACGGGCGACAACGCGTCTGCAACGAAGACTGCCGAAGAAGATGCGGACAAGGCCGACACGACGGAGTCTGCCGCGGCTGAGGCTGATAAGGACAAATCAGCGGAAACCAAGACGGCCGACGCCAAGACAGAGGCTGAGGACAAGAGCGCGGACGCCGCCGCCGTCGAGGACGAGCCGGCGAAAGACGCCGACATGAAGAGCGCCGGAGCGGGTTCGGAAGAGAAAGTCGAGACCGCATCAGCGGACGCCAAGGAACAGCAAGAGGACGCAGACCGCACTGCGAAAGCGGCCGCTGCGGCCGATAAGGATGACGCCAAGAGCGGCGACTCAAAGACGGCGGATGCTAAGGAAGCCAGCGCCGAAGAACCTGACAGCAAGCCCGAGGACGCGAAAGCTGCGGTCGCTGATACGAAAGAGGCGAGCGACAAAGACGAAGAGGTCGCTAGCAACGCGGACACGAAAGACGTAAGCACGAAGCCGGGCACCAAGGCAGAAGCAGACGACGCGAAGGCTGCGGCCGGGGAAGACGACGCAGCGGATGGCGAAATCGTCACTGCATCGCTTCCGCCTGCACCCCAGCCGAAGCCAGAAATCGCGCGCATGACCAGCCCGGCGAATACGCCGGAACGAAGGGCCGAGAGCGGGTCCGACGCTCAGGTTAAAGACGCGTCCTCCGACGGCGACGGTGATCTGACGGCTTCGATTGGGCCCGCCTCTAAGCCGGACGGGATCGCCGCATCCAACGAAACAGCGGATGTCACCGACATCCAGCGCGCGACGGCCGAAGCGCCAAGCGAAGAGATTGTTCTGGACCCGCGGGCCTACGATGACATCGTCGTCCTCAATGTATCGCCCCCACCCGGCGCGAAATCAGAGGGCGAGGATACGAAGCTTGTGGCCGTTAAGCCTGGAACGCCTCCCCTGTCGACAGGTAAATCTGGCAACGACGGTTCAGACGATGAGGCTGTTGAGCTCGGCCCACCGCCGCCGCCCCCAGTTGATCCGGTCATCAAGGCAGTGCGGACTAAATTGGACGGCGCCTCCGCGCCCAAGCTAGCCGCCACTGACGTTGAGGCGCTCAAAGCTCTGTATGATGAGCGCGACGAGGATCCTCTGTGGGTCGCCGGTGACAGTCTTACGCCTAAGGCCAAGACGGTGATCGCAACCATGCGCGATGCTGACGATTGGGGACTCGATGCGCGTGTTTACGCAACGCCGTCCATTGAAAAAACGCTGACTACGGACGAAGCGCGCGCCGAGGCGGAACTAGCCGTCTCCGCGGCAGTCCTAAAATATGCGCGGCACGCACAAACGGGCCGGCTCAAGCCGTCAAAGGCGCACAAGCTCTTCGACTTCCATCCGAAAGCGCGCGATCCGAAGGCGGTCTTAGCGGAGGTCGCGGGTTCTGGAACACCGGACAAGAAGCTTCTCTCACTTCATCCCCAGAACGACCAATATCAGCGCCTGCATGCGGCATTGGTGCATGCCCGCGATTCGGCAAAGGACCTTGGCCGCAATCCCGATGATGACCGCATGGTCCAGCTCATCGTCCTCAACATGGAGCGCTGGCGTTGGCTCCCATCGGATCTCGGCAGCTTCCATGTCTGGAACAACATTCCGGAGTTCAAGTTCCGTGTCTTGAAGAACGGTCGCGAGATCTATGAGGAAAGGTCCATTGTGGGTCAGGCGAAATACGCCACGAATTTCTTCTCGTCTCCAATGCGGAACATTGTGTTCAATCCGAATTGGACGGTTCCGCCGACAATCGTGAAGGAAGACATCGCGCCGAAACTGCGCGGGCCACAGCGATCTGGAGGTTTGTTTGGCGGACGCGAGTCGCGGAACAGGATGCTGCGGCGCTACGGTCTGTCGATCAGCAAGGGCGGCAAGCCGGTCGATGCCGACCAGGTCGACTGGCAGTCAGCGAACGTGCATGCCTACACATTCCAGCAGGATCCCGGGCCGCACAACGTGCTTGGCCGCTTCAAGTTCAATTTCCCGAATAAGCATGCCATCTACATGCACGACACGACCCAGAAAGAATTGTTTGGGCGCCGCGTCCGCACACTGAGCCATGGGTGCATTCGTGTGAATCAGCCGACCCGCTTCGCTGCATTCCTGCTTGCGGAAGACAAGGGCTGGTCCATGGCCAATGTCCAGGACGTGTTTGCGCGGGCTCAGGGACAAACGAAGGTCATTGCGCTTCGTCGGAAGATTCCAGTTCACATGACCTACAATACGGCGATCGCTGATGGATACGGCTCTATCCGCGAATTCGGTGATGTCTACGGCATTGACAGTCACATGGCGGCGAAGCTGTTCAAGAATCCCGCATACTTCAACGTGCCGATTGCGAGCGCGGATTTCAGTGAGTCGACATCGACGCGCCGATATTCGGAGTCGCGTCCCCGCCGACCTCGCCGTGCCAGCGGCGTTGATGATTTCCTCTCGGGGCTCCTGGGCAACTAGCACCACCGCGCTTCGCTGGCGCTTAGTTGCGTTCCACACCCTTTATGGCGGTGAGAATGTCGGTCGCGAAGGCGGTAAGTGATGGGTCGCGCGCGCCCATGACCAGCACCACATCGCCATCGCGCGCTTCGTGCGCAATTGCTTCGTTGAGCCATTCTCGTGACGGTGCGAAGGAGGCGGTAGCGCCCAGCGCTGCGATCTCTTCCACAATGTCCGCGGCAGAGAAATCCCGATTGGCGGTTCCGCCCGCATAGAAGACCTCAAGCATAAACAGTCGGTCGTCTGCGGAGAGTTCGCTCGAGAACGTCTGGACGAAGTCCTGCCACAAGAACCGGGTCGGTCCATAGCCATGGGGCTGGTAGATCGCGAGCACGCGGCGCCCGCGTAGTTTTGCTGTTCGGATCGCTGCCGTGATCTTCTCCGCGTTATGCGCAAAGTCGTCCACCACCTCGATACCCGCTGTGCGGCCGATCGTTTGGAAGCGCCGTCCAATGCCTGCGAAGCCCGAAAGCGGCCCGGCCATGCGCTCCAGCGGCACACCGGCGGCACCGGATGCGGCAATCGCCGCAAGCGCGTTGGTGACATTGTGAACGCCAGGAACAGGAAGCGTGAAACTAACGCCGTCCACCTCGAAGCGGGCCCCATCCGCACTGTGCACCACATCAACCGCGCGGACATCCGCACGTGCGCTGAGGCCGAAGCGGATAGCGCCGCCAGCGAACGGATCGAGATTCGCATCATCACCGACGACCAGAACTTCGCGTGCGCGCGCCCGTAGTGTGGCGAACATGGCGGCAACCTCGTCCATTTCCTTATGGTCGCGTTGCAGATTGAGGATCACGCCAATGGACGGTTCATAGCGCACCAACGAGCCGTCGCTCTCATCCGCTTCCACCACAAGAATGTCACTGTTCCCAGCATACGCGTTACCGATCAGACCATCGGTCTGAAGGGCTGGAAGGTCTCCGCCCGTGATAACAGACGGATCGGCACCGCAGCCGCGCAAGATCTCGAACGTCATGCCCGCTACGGTGGACTTGCCGCTCGTGCCGGTGATCGCGATTGACCGGTATGCCCGGACGAAATGGGCCAGCATCTCCGACCGGTGCACGATAGGGACGCCACGTTCCTTTGCCGCAGCAAAGTCCGGCACGGTCTCCTCCACGGCCGTCGACACCACAAGCGCCGCGCAGTCCTCGCCAATCCCGCTCCCGTCTTGGGGGTACACGTCGATACCCAGCGCCTCAAACTGGGCGCGCACCGCGCTTCGCTCGCCGTTGTCGAAGGCCCGGTCGCTGCCGCTCACGCGGCCGCCCTTCATCGCTTGGAACTGGGCAATACCGCTCATGCCCGAACCGCCGAGCCCGGCATAATGAAAGCGGCCCGACGCAGTGGCGGGTATTGCCTCATGCTCTGGCGCGGCAATCAGGACAAGGTCGCCTTCTAGCGCGGCGTCGAAGAGCGTGACGACATCTGTATTGCTCATGCGTACGCAGCCGCACGAAGTGGGACGCCCGATATCCGCCTCGTGGTTGGAGCCGTGGATGTAGATGTAGCGTTCAAGCGAGTCGCAGCCGGGTCCACGATTGACGCCCTCTTCGAGGCCGTCCAGCGTCAGGATGCGCGTGAGGATCAAATCGTTCTCAGCGTCCTTCCCGCGCCACGTTGCGCCTGTGAGTTCCCGGGACGAAAACACAGCACCAGCCTCTGCGCCCGCGCCGATCTTCCGGTGGATGCGATGCCAGCCGGGCGGCGTCTTGAAGGAGTTCTCTTCGCCGCCGATACCATTCCGCGCCGTTGAGACCGGCCAGGAATCCGCGGCCGTCCCGTTCAAGATCAGCGTGGCCGACTGTCGCTCCACATCGACGACGAACAGCCGGTCCGGCAGTACCTGCGGCGTGCCCGGGCGGGTGCGGTTGGCCTCAAAAAGCGCGTTGGCGCGGGTGGTTATGGCGGAAGCTGGCGGCGTCACGCGGCGCACTCTGCCACAAGGGCTGGGTGCGGTGGCACCCCTTTTGTTGCAATCCCGTGAACTGGGTTAGCGTCGCCCGTAGAACAACGGTCCGCCAAATGGATAGTAGAACTTCCAATAGCGGTACTGGAACGGACGGTAGTAGGGCTTGCACTGCCACCCGCATTTGCGCGTGGTGCTGCGCCGAACCTTTTTTCGCGAGCGCTTGGCGACCAACGTCATCTCTGGCCCTGACGCTTCGAAGAGCGTGTGGGAGGCGGTTCCGGTGAGCGGCACGGGCGCGGCATGAACGGGCGCTACGCCGAACCAAGCCGCACAAAGAACAACAAGAGCCGCGATCGCGATACGCATGGGTCAGAACTCCTTCAGGCCGGATGCCTCGGGGCTACAGGCTTTCCATCGCGAATACACTCTAGCACGGCAGTCTTGCCGCCGCCTTACACGCCGCTTAGCGATTTCGTTACCGTAACCACCGCCGCGCCTAAGGAGCGAGAGCCGCTGCCGCGGTAAGCAGGATCAGGATTTCACCCGCCTGTTCCGCGGCGCCGAGCACATCCCCTGTTTGGCCGCCGATCTTTCGGATCGCCATGCGCGCAAGCAGGGTCAGAGCCAACGCGATCAAGATCAGGGACACAAAAGTCGCACCGAAGCCGAGACAGGCGAGCGACGCGACCGCGCCAATCACGGCGGCGCCTGCCGCTACGCCCTCGCTGGGCCTCCCAGCCGCCGCCGACAGGCCGTCGTCGCGGGCGCGTGGCACCGCCCGCATAAACAAGGGCAGCGCGGCCCGCGCCCCTGTATGCGCAGCGATCAGTGCGAGCGTGGCAGGCCAGGCACCTAGCGCGGCCAAGCTGGCAAGCGAGCCGATGCGCAAGAGGAATGAGACGATCAGTGCGATAACGCCATACGCACCAATCCGGCTGTCGCGCAGGATCTCCAGCACCCGCGCGCGGTCCCGTCCGCCGCCAAAACCGTCCACCGTGTCTGCTAGCCCGTCCTCATGCAGGCACCCGGTCGTGAGCGCCGTCGCGCCGATCGCAAGGGTGGCGGCTGCGAATGGAGGGATGCCAAGGGCCAGTGCTGCATACAGGACCAGCGCGCCGATCAAGCCCACAACCAGGCCGGCAATGGGAAGAGTCCAGGCGGCGTCTGACAGGCGGGCATCGGAAGCCGCCGTGACAGGCAGACGCGTGCAAAAAGCTAGGCCTGTCCTGAGGTCCGTGGTAATGCCGCCCATGTCGTTTAAGTCCTTGCGTCTCTTCCGATCTCTTATTGTGACCCTAAGCTGAAATGTCTCGATTTTCTTCCTTCAAACAGTTGCGGGCGGCCTGTCTGGACCTGCCTGAGCCCGATCAAACCGCCGCCGCGGAGGCTGCCGAGCGACAGGGCCAGCTTACAAAGCCCCCGGGCTCACTTGGCCGCCTGGAGGAGCTGGCTATCTGGCTTGCCGCCTGGCAGGGCCGCAATCCGCCGACCCTAGACAAGTGCGAGATCTTAGTCTTTGCCGGCAATCACGGCGTTGCCGCGCAAGGGGTCTCCGCCTATCCGCCCGAGGTCACCGAACAAATGGTGGCAAACTTTGCAGCCGGCGGTGCGGCCATCAATCAGCTTGCAAACACAAACGGCGCGACCCTCCGCGTGACCCCGCTTGAGCTCGCCAACCCTACGGCGGACTTCACCGATGCGCCGGCCATGGACGAGGAGGCCTTTCTCGCGGCTGTCGGGACTGGCTACGATCAGGTGGCCGATGATGCCGACCTGATCATTCTCGGCGAGATGGGCATCAGCAACACGACTGCGGCAGCGGCCATTTCCGGTGCGCTATTCGGTGGCGGCGCCCGGTTCGCCAGCACGGGGACCGGTGTTGGCAAAGATGGGTTCGGGCGCAAACGTGCCGTCATTCAACAAGCCCTGCTCTGTCATTCTGACGTTCTGGGCGATCCTTTGCAGGCCGCCGCCGCAGTTGGCGGACGGGAACTGGCGGCGATGATGGGCGCGTGCCTCGCGGCCCGCCACAAGCGCGTTCCGGTGCTAATCGATGGCATGGTCAGCTCATCCGCAGTCGCGCCCCTCAAAGCGCTACGCGAGGATGCACTGGACCACGCGCGTGTTGGCCACAAATCAGCAGACGCCGGCCATGAGTTCCTGTTGCAGGAACTCGGCATGACACCGCTTCTTGATCTCGGCATGCGGCTTGGCGAAGGGACGGGCGCGAGCGTCGCGCTTCTGATCGTACGCGCGGCGCTTGCCTGCCACACGGGCATGGCCACATTCGCCGAAGCGCAAGTTTCAGGAAAATCGACGTCCTAGCGTTTAGGCCGATGCGATCGCATGGAAGAACGTGCCACTAACGGTTCCGCGCCGCCCGCCGGCTACGCCCAACGGCTTGCCTTCGCCATCAGCCATCATGGCGAGGGGTACGTCGCGCCCAGGCTCGATCACGGACGCATAGTGGAACTCGTGGCCGCGCACGGTTGTGCCTGCGTCCCCGAGCACGCAAGGCTCCGCCAGCTGCGCCGCGCGATAGCCGAGATGGAGCTTCCGGTCCGCGAAGCTCGTGACATGGCTTAGGAGCCCGGTCATAGCGTGACGGTCGCCGTCTTTGTCGATGATGGCTTCGCCCAGCACCATGTACCCGCCGCACTCTCCATGGACGGGCCGTGTCTCCGCGAACGATGCGAGCCCGGTTCTGAACTGGCTTGAGGCCGCGAGCGTGTCCGCATGAAGTTCCGGATAGCCGCCAGGTAGCCAGCACGCGTCGCAATCCTCGCCCGGCCCTTCATCCGCCAGCGGCGAGAACGGCACGAGGGTCGCGCCGAGCGCGCGCCAGCCCTCGACGAGGTGGGGATACAGAAAGGTAAAGGCGGCGTCCTGTGCGACCGCAATGCGCATGCCTGGCGGGGGCAAACGGCCCTGCATGGTCGTGTCTTGAGGAAAATCATTCAGCAATGGCGGGCGGGCTAGCGCGCGGATCGCGTCGAGATTCAAATGGGATTCGACGAGGTCAGCGAGCTTGTTCAAATGGGCGTCCAGATCGGCGTGCTCGCCCGCTTGGACGAGCCCGAGATGGCGCTCTGGCAACGTCACGGCCGTTTCTCGGGGCAGCATGCCGAGAATGGGAATCCGCAAGTCCTCGATGGCGCGCGAGACCAGCCGCGCATGTCGTTCGCTCGCGACGCGATTAAGGACTACACCGGCAATCTGCACCGCCGGATCGTGTGTCGCGAAACCCCGGAGGAGAGCGGCAGCCGACTGAGCCTGAGAGGTGACGTCAATGACAAGGACCACGGGGAGTCCAAATCGCGCGGCGAGGTCCGCCGTCGCGCCATTGCGACGAGGCGACCCGGCGATCCCGTCGAACAGGCCCATGACACCTTCGAGCACGACAATGTCGGCATCTGCCGCAGCATCGGACATCAGAGCATCAAGCATGCCGGGCGGCATCGCCCAGCTATCCAGATTCACGCTACCTCGGCCACTCGCCCGCGCGTGAAACGCAGGGTCGATATAGTCTGGTCCGGCCTTGGCTGCATGCACCGCAAAACCCTTGCGCCGTAGAGCGGCCAGCAGCCCCAGCGTCAGCGTAGTTTTGCCAGCGCCGGACTTATGCGCGGCGATGATGAGCCCTGCTCCGCTCATGGCGCACGCCGTTCGTTCATTCGGCGCCTCCCCGATAGCGGCGGCGATAGTCGGGATCGTAGAGCGCGCTCTCCCTGAAGTCTTGGGCGCCAAGGGCGGGCCCGACCACGATCAATGCGGTTCGTTCGATTGGGTTGGCGTCGAGTTCAGCGCATATCGTGGCGAGCGTTCCGCGCAAGATTGTCTCGTTCGGATGTGTGACGTGCGCCACAATCGCCGCTGGGCAATCCGCGCCATAGAATGGCAGGAGCGTCTCGACGATCGTGGGCAGGGCTTGGATCGCGAGATGAACGGCAAGAGTCGAGCCGGTCGCGGCGAACGCTTCGAGGCTCTCGCCTTCGGGCATCTTGGACGCTCGGCCAGCTACGCGGGTCAGAACCACGCTCTGTGCAAGCTCAGGTACGGTTAGTTCACAGTGAAGCGCCGCCGCCGCCGCAGCAAAGGCTGGAACACCTGGCGTTAGCGTATAAGGAATGCTGCGTGCATCCAGCCGCCGCATCTGTTCGGCAACAGCGCTGTATACGGACAAATCGCCGGAGTGAAGCCGCGCCACATCGTGTCCTTCATCATGGGCGCGGATGTACTCCGCTTCGATTTCGTCAAGAGACATAGGTGCGGTGTTCACAATACGTGCATCCACCGGGCAGTATGCAAGCAGTTCGTCCGAAACGATCGATCCTGCGTAGAGACAAACAGGGCACCGCGCGATGAGATCTCGGCCACGGACGGTGATCAAGTCCGCAGCGCCAGGCCCTGCACCTATGAAATGAACGGTCACGTCTTCGGCGCAACGCCGGCGATAGCGCAGGTCACCGGCCCGACAATCGTGCGGGGCGCCAGGAGTGCTGCGTCGGGTCCTGCGGCGGCAAGCGCGGCTGCCTCGGCAACGGAAGGCACGCCGAACATCTCCTTTACGCGTGGCGAGAAGGACTGTGTTCGAGGCCCGGCGGCTTCCAGGGCCGCTGGCTTAATGAGGATAAGCTCTAGTCCCGCCGATGCAGCAGCGTCCACAAGGCCGGGCTCGCTCCCCTTGCCGTCGGAGGTAGCAAGCGACGTCAGCGCCTCGCGGGCCTGGCCGGTTTCTGCCAAGGCCGCCTCGATGGCGGCCTCAATCTCCGCGGCCGTCGCGCCTCTGCGGCAGCCGATGCCAGCAACAATCATAGCTTCTCCCAACTCCATTGGGTCACGGGCATGGCTGTCCGCCACCCGGTCTTTCCCCCGACTCCGTCGGCGCGCGAGACCGAGACGCGTATCAGGTTTCCGCCCAGAATCGCATGCCGCGCGATGAGCTCCGACTCCGTCTCGAGTGTCACTGCATTGGCGACGAGGCGACCCCCGGGCCTCAGTGCCTTGAGACACATATCGATGACCTCATCGCCACTGCCGCCGCCGCCTATGAAGACGGCGTCTGGCGTCGGCAGGTCGACAAGCGCTTGTGGCGCGCGACCTTGTCTCACATCGAGATGTGGCACGCCGAAGGCAGCGGCATTCCGTACCGCACGTGCCGCGCGGGCGTCGTCGGCTTCGATCGCGATTGCGCGCAGAGAGCTATGGGCCAGCAGCCATTCGATCCCGACCGAGCCGGCCCCGGCGCCCACATCCCATAAGAGTTCACCATGCTGGGGCCGCAGCGCGGATAGCGTGAGCGCGCGGACCTCACGTTTGGTTATCTGGCCGTCATGCTCAAAGAGGTCATCGTCGAGTCCAGGCGCAAAGCCTATTATTCGGGCGCCAGGCGCCGCCGCGACTTCAAGCGCGACCGTGTTCAGGGCCGCGATGTCACGGAGGGTGAAGTTCTGCGCCTCTGCTGAGCGGGTTCGCTCGCGAGAACCGCCGAGCGCTTCCAGCATCGTCATCCGCGATTGGCCGAAGCCGCTCTCCGTGAGGAGACGTGCCAAGGCGCTGGGGCCCTCCGCATCCGACGTCAAGGCCAGGATGCGCGCGCCCGGCTGTAGATGGGGCCGAACCCGGTCCAACGCGCGTCCATGTACGGAAACAATCGTTGTGTCCGGGAGCGACCATCCCATGCGGGCTGCTGCAAGGCTGAAGGCGGATGGCGCCGGGATAACCCACATTTCGTCTGCCGTGACATGGGCGGCGAGTGTCGCGCCGACGCCGTAGAAAAACGGGTCACCTGAGGCCAGCACACACACAGGACGTCCTCTCAGTGCCACGACCTCGCCGGGAGCTGACGAAAACGGGGATGGCCAAGGTCTTTGTTCGCCTCGGATAAGTGGTGCGGCCAGGGCAAGATGGCGCACGCCGCCGAACACGATCTCAGCATTCTCGATGAGATCGCGCGCACCACGCCCAAGCCCATCCACACCATCTTCGCCAATACCGACGATGGACAGCCACCGCTCTGTTGGGGCAGGCTCCGCCGCAAGAGAACTAGGACCGGTCATGAACATCCTCATTCTTGGCGGTACGACGGAAGCCCGTCAGCTTGCGCGCGCGCTGCATGCGCGCGGCGATCTTCACGTGACGCTGTCCTTGGCAGGTCTCACGGCAAGTCCGCGTGGCCAAGGTGTATCCACGCGCATTGGCGGATTCGGCGGTGCGGAAGGTCTCGCGCGGTTCATCTCGGACAAAAAAATCGGTATACTGATTGACGCAACCCACCCCTTTGCAAACCAGATCTCGGCCAACGCGTATCAGGCGGCCGATGAAACGGACGTTCCATTCCTCGCCCTGCGGCGCGCGCCGTGGGAGCGGGTGCCGGGCGACCTTTGGATCGACGCGGCGACAGTTGGCGATGCCGTGAAGGCTTTGGGCGCTGAACCTCGCCGTGTATTCGTTGCGCTTGGCCGAAACGACATCGCAGTGTTCGAAACCGCGCCACAGCACACCTATCTTATGCGCAGTGTTGATCCGATCGACCCGCCGCTTGCCGTTCCCAAGGCAGTTTACGTCACCGATCGTGGACCGTTTGCCGAGGCGGGTGATCTTGGCCTTCTGAAGCAGCACGGGATCGAGATCGTTGTGTCGAAGAACAGCGGAGGCGATGCCAGCTATGCCAAGATCGCGGCGGCCCGGGCTCTTGGGCTTTCCGTCATCATGATCCGGCGCCCCGAATTGCCCGCCGCGCCGTCCGCCAGCACTGTCGATGAGGCGCTCGCGTGGTGTGATCATGCACTTACCGTTGCCGCCATGCGTGGCGTGTAGACGAGCGGCGCTTGCCCTTCGCGGGTGATCACCCGCGTCTCGGGTGAGCCAACAATAATGAGCGTTGCCATATCCGCCGGTGTATCGGGCGCCTTGTCCAATGTCGTTACGGTTACGCTCTCGTCCACGCGCCCAACCGCGCGTCCGAACACCACGGGCGTTTCCGCCGCAAGGTGCTGACTGAGGCGGGCGAAGGCTTGGCCCAGCTGCCAAGGCCGGGCTGTTGAGATCGGGTTATAGAACGCGATCACGAAACCGCCTGCCGCCGCCGCATCGAGCCGCTTCTCGATCAACTCCCAGGGCTTGAGATTGTCAGACAGAGAAATGGCGCAGAAATCATGTCCAAGAGGCGCGCCGGCCCGTGCGGCGACCGCAAGCATCGCGGTGATACCCGGCAGGATACGCACATCGAGTGCACGCCACGCCGCGGGTCCGTCGTCAATCTCGCCGCATACGGCCGCCGCCATGGCGAACACGCCGGGGTCGCCGCCTGAAACCATGGCGACCTGCGCACCATCAGCCGCATGGGTCAGTGCCTCGCGCGCGCGGTTGCCTTCGACACGGTTGCCAGAAGGATTGCGTGCCTGGCCTTCCCGTTGGGGGACTCTGTCAAGATAGGGGCCGTAACCATAGAGCACATCGGCGCTTGCGAGCGCCTCTCTCGCTTCGGGTGTGATGAAGCGGTCGTCGCCGGGCCCTAGCCCAACCACGGTCAGGCGCCCACTCATCGCCGTTCCTCCCAGCCGGGCACAAGCACGATGGCGAAATAGGGCGCCGTCATATCGAGCTTGTCGGTGAGCTTCATCACCGCCGAGTTGGTCATGGTACCGCGCTCTACATAGATTGCCCTGTCGAGGCACCCTGCCCGCTCGCAAGCACGCCGAATCTTGGGCAGATGCCGCCCAATTTTCATCACGACAGCAGCATCGCTGTCGGCCAGGCGGCGCTCGAGCTCAACCTCGGGCAATGTGCCCGGCAGGACCGTAAAGATGTCGTCGCCTTGAGTAATCGGCGCTGAAGCGGTGGACCAGCAGCCCGACATGCCGGTGACGCCCGGGATCACTTCGGTGGGGTAGCGATGGCTCAGCCGCACATGAATGTGCATGTACGACCCGTAAAACAACGGATCTCCCTCCGACAGCACCGCGACATCCTGTGCGTCATCAAGATAGGATGAAACGGCTGCGGCCGAGACATCATAGAAATCGGCAATTGCGTCACGATAGGCAGCGTGCGCGCGCGGGATCTCCGTCGTGACGGGATAGAGCAGCGGCAGTTCCTCGACGCCATCCAGATGACCTTCTACGACACGGCGCGCATTGCTCGCGTTGCCGGCCTTCGCGAAATAGGCAACCACGTCTGCTGACTTCAGCGCCTTCAGCGCCTTGAGCGTGAGGAGTTCCGGATCGCCCGGTCCGACGCCAACACCCATTAAACGCCCAATCATGCGGCCCATGGCGCGATCCTCATATGCCTTCGCGCGCAAGCGCGTTCAGGGCCGCCGCCGTCATAGCGCTACCGCCCATGCGGCCGCGCACGATGAGCCACGGGACGTCACAAGAGCGCTCAGCGAGGGCGTCCTTCGATTCAGCGGCGCCGACAAAACCCACCGGGATGCCCAAGATAGCCGCAGGCTTCGGCGCACCTGTTTCAAGCATCTCCAGGAGGTGAAACAAAGCCGTTGGAGCATTCCCAATCGCTACGACCGCACCCTCAAGCCGATCGCGCCATATCTCAAGCGCGGCAGCAGAGCGCGTCGTTCCCAATTTCTCCGCGAGACCCGGCGTACGCGTGTCGCGCAACGTGCAAATCACCTCGTTGTTTGCCGGCAGCCTCGCCCGCGTCACGCCATGGGCCACCATGTGGGCGTCGCAGAAGATTGGTGCGCCATCGTACAAGGCCTCACGGGCGGCCGGCACGAAATCGTCCGAAAAGGCAAAGAACTGGGCTGCATCAACGCGGCCGCACGCATGGATCATGCGCACGGCAATATCCGCCTGGTCCGGCGTAAAACGAGACAAGTCCGTCTCCTTGCGAATAATCGCGAAAGAGCGCTCATAAATTGCTGTCCCGTCACGAATGTAATCGTGCTTAAGCATCCTCGTTCTCCACGGCGACGCGCCGCGCGATGTCCTCGACAAACTCATCCGTATACGCGCTGCTGATAGGCAGGTGAAGTACGGAGTCTCCCTCGATGACGCGGGCGCCTTGCGCCGTGCCCATGATGGTCAACGGTGCCGGTTTCGGGTGAGCACAGCCCTTGCTGCAGCCGGAGATATGCAGGGCAAAGTCTCCCTGAGGGAGACGTTCAGCAATACGTGCAGCCAGCGCTCGCGCGGCAATATGGCCCGCGGCGCATGCCGGAGCGCCCGCGCAGGCAGCGATACGCCGACGCGCGTCGCGCGCATCGACGATAAAGCCGAGTGTGTCGGCCGCGGTCCCGAGTGCGAAGGCGGTCATTTCACCGATTGGCCCAAGCAGAAGCGTGCGTTGCGGCGCGAGCGCAACCCACGCCGCACCGTTTGCCTCGGCAATGCGGGCAAGCGCGATGAGATCGAGCGCGTGCGCCTGGCTGAACGGCAGCGCAACCCCGATGGCGCACGCGTCACCGCCCAACGGATGAAGGCCGATTGTCTCCGTTGCCCGTGGACTGATGCGCTTGTCGGTCGCTTCAAGCCGAGCCCCTGCAGCGCGCACGAACCGGTCGACGCCCTCTTGAGCAATAACATCGCGGACCCGCGCATCGGAGCCGCTGAGAGACAAGGCGACAAGTAGGTCTACAGCGACCTCCGCCGCGTCTTCTGGCCGCGTTGCCCCAAGGGGCACAGCTGTCTCGACATCGCCCCCTAGACTGAGCAAAACGCGTGGGGCCGTGGTCGAGGCGCTCAATCTCAGGCGCACATCAGCCGTCAACCCGTCCAATGAGATCGGTCCACCATCGTCAACAACGACTGAAACCTTGGGGGCGAGCTTCAAATCGCGGCGGGCAATTTGGGTACGGATGATCTTTGCAAGCTCTTGCGGTTGAAAGCCGGCCGCTGAGTTCGACGGCAGTGGTGAGGCAATGACCGGGATGCGATCGTTGAACGACACGCCGAGCGTCTCGACGGCCTCTGCGAAGCGCGGAGCGGAAATCTCGGTCAGCCCGCGAACCTGGAGACTGCCTCGGGCGGTAATCTCCATGAGCCCGTTACCGTGGGTCCGTGCGGCGGCACAGAGTGCCGCAAAGGCTTCAAGGGCCATCGCACCAGACGGAACGATGCGGGCAAGAAGGCCGTCACCTGTCTCCATAGGCGCGAACAGACTTGGGCAGGCTCCTCTCTTGCGTGACAGGCCGACACGAGCCTCCTCGGTTTGGTCCCTGGTCATTCCGCCGCCTCCGAGACACCGAGAATATCCTCCGTGCCAAGATCGTTGCGTTTCGGATGCCACAAGCCTTTGCGGCGAGCATCGTCGAGCCGTACCGCGATCGCTCTTGCGGCTTGCGGGTTCTCGCGCACTAGGAAGTCGCGAACGGTGTCGTCGCCAAGATAGGCCTCATGCATCGCATCGAACAGGTGATCGGAAACCGCATCGGTGATCTCGGCGAAGTCCGCGAGCCGGTCCACGGTCTCCGCTAATTCCGCCGCGCCTCGTGCGCCATGGCGCATCATGCCCGCGATGAAAGTAGGACTGATCGCACGCGCTCGGACGATCCGAGCCAACGCCTGTGGTAAAGGCCGGGCTTTTGGAGCCTCGGGGTTGGTGGTGTCGAGCACCACGAGATCGGGGTTGGCGCCGAGCGTCCGGGCCGCGGCGGCAAACCCGCCCAGATGTGCCACATCCTCGGCGCCCTCCAGGATGTCGCGGGTCGGGTCGTCGCTAATGTGGATGAGAAGATCGGCCATGGCCACACGGTCAGCGAAAGCGCCACCGCGCGCAACGCCCAGCCCCTCCGCGCCGCCATAGACATGTGACGTTGCTGCCAAGTAAGCAGCACCCAAGGTCTCGTCGGAGACAGTTTCGCCACCCTCGGAGCCGAGCAGGTCTTCAATGCCCGCGCCGTAGGCGCCAGGGGCGTTCCCAAAGATGCGTTCGGGTGCGGCATCGGATCTAGCAACAGCCGCGGCCAGCGGATTCTCGGAAGGGTCCTCTTCCCGCGCGGCAACGAGCTTCACAGCCGCGTCGAGGAGGGCGATCTGTGCCGGAAAGAGATCCCGGAATAGGCCAGATATGCGGAAGGTGACGTCCACGCGCGGCCGTCCCATTGTCGCCGGCGGCAGAACCTCCACGCCGGTGACGCGCCCCGTCGCTGGGTCCCAAACTGGCCGGCAGCCCATGAGGGCAAGTCCTTGTGCGATCTCTTCGCCGCCCGTGCGCAATGTTGAACTGCCCCAAAGATCGATTACGAGCGAGCGCGGGATGTCGCCATGCTCTTGCATGTACCCGCGAATGACCTCACCTGCAGCGCGCGTTCCCAGCTCCATGGCGGTCTGCGTGGGCAATACGCGGGGGTCTGCCGTGTAGAGATTGCGGCCTGTCGGCAGCACATCCCGCCGTCCCCGGGCGGGCGCACCGGCCGGTCCCGGCCGCACGCGCTTGCCATCAAGGGCTTCTAGAAGGGCGCTGCGTTCCGCCTCGGCGCAGGCCAGCCAGTCCGCGTCGTCCGTGTGCGCATGCCGCCCAAAAACATGCAGGCCATCCTTAACGGCGAGGTCCTTTAAATCGCAGAGCCAGGTGTCGATTTTCTGCAAGGCCTCTTGCGCGCACTCGCCTTTCTCAAGCCCCGCTTCCGCGGCGAGCCCCGTCTCTCGCGCCTTGTCGAGAATGAGGCCAGCCAAACGGTCGCGCCGGCGTGTATCCAATCCATCCGCGATGGCATATTCGTCGACGAGCTGCTCCAGCTCTAGGGCTGCGCCCGACATCTCCGTGCCGGTCAACGGCGGCGGCAGGTGCCCGATCGTGACAGCAGCCACGCGCCGTTTCGCTTGCGCTGCCTCGCCCGGGTTGGAAACGATGAAGGGGTAGAAGACAGGCAGCGCGCCAAGAACGGCCTCGGGAAAGCATGCCTGCGTCAGTGCAACCGCATGCCCCGGCAGCCACTCCAGCGTACCATGCGCGCCGAGATGCAGGACCGCGTCAGCACCGACGTCATGTTGCAGCCAAAGGCCAAAGGCGAGCAGCGCGTGGCGCGGCGGCAATACAGGATCGTGATAGTCCGCGCGCCGCTCCGTTGTTTTGCCGCGGTCCGGCGGTAGCGCCGCCACAAGATTGCCAAAGTGGGCTGCCTGGAAACGAAACGCCCCGTCGTAGAAGTCCGGATCGTCTTCTGGCCTGCCCCAAGCTTCGATCAGCGCCGCACCGATTGATTCGGGTAGTGCGGCCAGGAAGCGCTCATAGGCGTCGAGCGTGAGACCATTCTGGGCTCTCCCGTCGGCAAGCCGCGCAAGCAGCTCACGGGCTTCGTTAGGAATGCCATCGACCGTGTAGCCCGCGTCGCGAAGATCAGTCATCGCCGCAAGCACACTCGCAGGCACATCGAGCCCGACGGCGTAAGCCGCGCGGCCACCAGCGCCAGGATAATCCGGGAGCACCATTGCGACGTTGCGCTCCGCGCGTGGCAACTGCCTTAGCCGAGCAAGGGCCGCGATCTTGTCAGCCACGGCGTCGACGCGATCGAGTTCCGCGCGGCTGATGACGCCTTCGAAACCAAGACTCTCGTTCTTTTCTTGCTTGTCCTTAAAGCCAAGCGTGCCGGCCAGAATGCGTCCATCGAGCTCGGGAAGGACAACATGCATGGACAGGTCTGAAGGACCGAGACCGCGCGGGTTGGAGGTCCAAGCCTCACGTCGTGTGTTGGCGACAATTGCTTGCAGGACAGGTGCATCGCAGCCATCGAATACGCCATCACCGGCCGCAAACGCCGTCGTGGTCACGATCACCGATGGCTTCAAGCGGTCGAACGCTTCGCGGACAAAGGCGATGGCGTCTGGGGCCTTCAGGCTAGGGACAAAAAGTGGAACTGGACGCAACCCGCGGGCCGCCAGCGCGCTGTAGAACGCATCGACGGGTTCGGTATCTGCCGCGAGGAGCGACGCGCGATAGAAGAGGATCGGAACAATGCCCGGCGCCGCCATATCGTCAGTAGCCTGATGGATATCAGAGACAGCAGCGTCGAAGTCCATCACCCCGCGACCCGGTTGATACACGCCCATGCGTGGGAACGTTTGCGGCGGTGGCGCCTCGATAGCAACGCCGCTAAGCGATGCCAGGCGTTGCAGAAGCGCACGGAGGTTCGCGGACCCACCCTCACGGAAATAGGCCAATAGGTTGCGCAGTTCTGCTTCATCCAGTGTGGACTGCTCGAAGAGCCGCGCATCGTCCCGGTCTTCCCCGGGTAGGATCGCCAGGACAATATCGCGCTCGCGCGCGATCTCAGCGAGTCTTTCAACACCGTAGCGCCACCAGTCGAGCCCACCGAGGAGCCGGACCACGATGACCTTGGCATGTTGCGCCACGGTTTCGATCCAAAGGTCCGTGGACATGGGGTGGCGCAGATCGCGCAAGTGGGCAAGCCGAACCGACGGAACGTTCGCACGCTCGTCCGCGCATGCCGCAGACAGCCCCGACAGATCGCTGTCCGTGAACGACAAGACTAGGATATCGCCGGGCGTCTGGCCCAGGTCGATCGGCTCGGCGATATCGTCGAGCGTCGCGCTGCTTGTCTGCAACAAGTGCATCGGCGGTCCTTAGCGGCTACCCAACGAGCGATTTGGTAACCGCTTCGCGGTCCAGGCCATGCAAGCCGATCACGACAACTTTGCCTTGGCGGTCTTCGGCTGGTCCCCAGGGGCGGTCAAAATAGTGGTTCACGCGCGGTCCAACGGCCTGGATCAACAGCCGCATCGGTTTTCCGGTCACAGCCGCGAATCCTTTCACGCGCAAGACGTTGTGAGCCTCTGCCACGTCGGCGATACGCTTGGTGATGGTCGCAGGGTCGTCCACTTCGTCGATCGGCACGACGAAAGTGTCGAACTCGTCGTGGTCGTGATCCTCCGACGTATCGTGATGGGTCTTGCGGTTTTCAATATCGTCTTCCGCGCCGACGCCGAGGCCCAGCAAGGCCGTGGCGTCAACCTTCCCCTCGGACACGGTAACGACACCAATGCCGCGAGGTAGTGAGCCGGTCACAGTCTTCATAGCTCGTCGCAACCCGTCCGCGTCAACCAGGTCGCGCTTGTTCAGCACGATCAAGTCCGCACAGGCGACCTGGTCCTCGAAGACCTCTTCGATGGGATCGTCGTGATCGAGCGCATCGTCCGCAGCCCGTTGTGCCGCAAGTGCATCCAAGTCTGCAGAGACTTGGCCGTCAGCAAGCGCGGCACCGTCTACGACCGCGACGACACCGTCTACGGTCACGCGGTTCTTGATCGCGGGCCAGTGAAAAGCTTGGACGAGCGGTTTCGGAAGCGCGAGGCCGGATGTTTCGATGACGATGTGTTCGACCTTCGGCTCATGCGCGAGGATCTCGTCGAGCGCCGGCACAAACTCGTCCGCCACCGTGCAGCAAAGACACCCATTGGCCAGCTCGACGATGTTCTCTTCGGTGCAGTTCTCATCGCCGCAGCCTTTGAGAATTTCGCCGTCGACGCCGACATCGCCGAATTCGTTGACGATCACTGCAAGGCGCCGTCCATTGGCATTGGCAAGCACATGGCGGATCAGCGTCGTCTTTCCCGAGCCGAGAAAGCCGGTAACGATCGTGCAGGGAACGCGGGCAACAGACGTCATTCAAAGTCCTCCGGAATTGGGCCAAGTACGAGTGGGGGAACACGGGCAATGAGGCCGCCCTTCAAGGCGTCGGGGCGCCCCCGCCAGGGAAGAAGTCCGTCTTCGGCGTCGGCAAGCATTTGCGCGCCGTCGATGAGCGCGGCGGCGTCATCAGGCGCACTCAATTCGCCGAAAACGTAAGTCCAGCTATTCTTTTTCCGCATCGCCGCACTGAGCGAACGGCGGCAATTGGCCAGGCATTCCACATGACGAACGGTGACGCCGGTTCCGCGTGCCGCCTCGGCCGTGGCCTCAGCAAGCAGCAGGCCCGCACGGGGCCCTTCGTCGGCGTCGTCAGCCTTTCGGCAGGTCACGCAGACATAGATAATAGCCCCCTCCGAGACCTCGGCGGCGCCGTCGCTCACATCTGCGGGAAGTGTCACCCTGGATATCCCTCGGCCATTTTCGTTGAACAACCATAGCCAAACGGGGTGCGGTGCGGCTTTCATGGGCCGGGCGAAGAACCAACCGCCGCAGAGGCACCCCGCCCAGCGGACGACTAGATCGACGGCAGGTCTCCTGGCTTTGCGGGTCTTCCCCTAAGCCGCCTTCCCGGGGGTTGCCCCAGTGGCGATGGCTTGGGCGCCCAGGGCTGCTTTTGAGGCGGTCCCTTGGGCTCTCCGCGTACAGTTGCGGGGGCAGCCCCGGAGTTGGATGCTCTCCATACCGCGTTCCCTATTCGCTCGATCTGAGCAACCGTCGATCCAGCACATAAGGGGCTCTCACGCCCGTTTGTCAATGCGTCGCAGGGGTTTGGGCGGCTCCGGCCGGCCGCGACCAATCGGCGGTTTCCTTGTTGCGGTGCGCCCCTTGGCGTCTATAGTCGGCCCGCCGTCGGTTCCCGCGTGAGGCGGGACGCAAGAAGGGAACACGGTGAGGGAGCGTCCTAAGCTTGAGGTCCTGCCCAAATCCGTGGCTGCCCCCGCAACTGTAAGCGGTGAGCGCCCCTCATAATGCCACTGGAGCCGTCTTTCCGGGAAGGTTGAGGGGACGCGTCGACCCGCAGAGTCAGGATACCTGCCGCGGCGTCAACCTTGGACCGTGCCCGCGGGTGGAGGGCGCCGAGAGGAATTGTCGATGGCCACAATGTTGATTTGTGACCTGCTCAAAAAACCCGCGAAACCTGTATCCTCGCGCTGCAAGAGGTGCATCTAGGTCATGCCTGATGCTGGTCGGGAAGCCGAGGGTGTGACCCTTGTTCTGGGGGGTGCGCGCTCCGGCAAGAGCAGCTTTGCCGAGGGCGTTGTCACAAGCCTCCCGAGGCCTTGGGTCTATATCGCCACGGCCGAGGCCCATGACGACGAAATGGCGGCGCGCATCGCCGAGCACCAGGCCCATCGTGAGGCGGGCTGGCATACCATTGAAGCGCCGCATGATCTGCACGACGCACTTCGCGCGGCGCCTAAAGGGGCTGTTGTGCTTGTCGATTGCTTGACGCTATGGCTCTCCAACATCATGCACGGCCCCTATGATATCGAACGCGCGGAAGCACTACTCGAAGAGGCACTGCACGAGCGCGAGAACGCGACTTTGCTCGTCTCCAACGAGGTTGGCCTTGGACTCGTTCCGGAAACGCCACTAGGACGCGCGTTTCGGGACGCGCAAGGACGCCTCAATCAACGAATTGCCGCGATCGCCGGCCGTGTGATCTTGGTGGTCGCGGGCCAGCCACTTTTTGTGAAGGGAAGCAGATGACCAACACGGTCGACGAAAAAGATCTCGAACGGCATCGCGCCAAGATGGCAAAGCGCAAGGAGCTCCAAGATGCCGAGGTTGCCGAGAAGACCGTCGAAAAGGGCCTGCTGATCGTTCACACCGGAACGGGCAAGGGCAAGACGACGGCCGCCTTTGGTCTGGCGTTGCGCATGATCGGCCGGGGCAAGCGGGTTGGTATCGTGCAGTTTGTGAAGGGCGCCTGGCACACGGCTGAGCGCGATGCCTTGGAACAATTCGGCGATCGGGTGGCGTGGTACTCCATGGGCGAGGGCTTTACCTGGGAGACCCAAGACCTAGAGCGCGATATCGCCGCAGCAAAGCGGGCTTGGGCCAAGGCGGTCGAACTGATGAACGATCCGAGCTTCAGCCTTGTCATCCTCGATGAGTTGAACATTGCCTTGCGCTACGATTATCTGCCGTTCGAGGAGGTCGTTGCCACGCTCAAGGCACGGCGCCCCGACTTGCATGTCATCGTGACAGGCCGGAACGCGAAACCCGCTTTGGTCGAGGCCGCGGACCTCGTGACCGACATGACGCTTGTGAAGCATCATTTCTCGGCAGGCGTGAAGGCTCAAGAAGGTATCGAGTTCTAGCCATGCCTGCCCGCGCGCTCATGTTTCAGGGCACGGGCTCCGATGTGGGCAAATCCCTGATCGTCGCCGGTCTGGCCCGCGCGCTTGTGCAGCGTGGGTTGAAGGTGCTCCCCTTCAAGCCACAGAACATGTCGAACAACGCGGCGGTGACGATTGATGGCGGCGAGATCGGACGGGCGCAGGCGCTTCAGGCGCGCGCGGCGAAGGTGGCGCCGAACGTTCACATGAACCCCGTGTTGTTGAAGCCGCAAAGCGAGGTTGGCGCGCAGGTTGTCGTGCGTGGCCGCGTCCAAGGCAAAGCAAAAGCCGCGGACTACCAGGCGCTCAAGCCAGAACTCATGGGTGCCGTCCAGGACAGTTTTTCGCGCCTTAAGGACGAAGCCGATATCGTCCTCGTGGAGGGGGCGGGCAGCGCGTCCGAAGTCAATCTGCGCGCGAACGATATCGCGAATATGGGCTTTGCGCGCGCCGCCAATGTGCCGGTCGTGCTCATCGGCGATATCGACCGGGGTGGCGTCATCGCAAGCCTTGTGGGCACGAAGGTCGTGTTGGACCCCGACGACGCTGACATGATTTGCGGGTTCGTGGTCAACAAGTTTCGAGGCGACCCAACTCTGTTCACCGACGGCATGGCGCGGATTGCCGAGGCCACGGGCTGGGAATCCTTCGGGTTGATCCCGTTCTTTGCAGGCGCCAGAGCGCTCCCTGCCGAGGATGCATTAGCGCTAGAACAGCAACAGGCGGCGAAGGCGGACGCGAGGATGAAGATTGCGGTTCCCGTTTTGCCGCATATCGCCAACTTCGACGATCTCGATCCGCTTGCCGCGGAGCCGGCCGTTGAAATCGTCCGTATACGCCCGGGACAAGCGCTACCGGGTGATGCGCAGCTTGTCGTCCTGCCTGGATCCAAAGCGACGTTATCGGATTTGGCGGCATTTCGCGCGGCAGGCTTCGATATTGATCTCGCCGCGCATCTGCGCCGGGGTGGATCGGTGCTCGGGCTTTGCGGCGGCTACCAAATGTTGGGCCGGGTGCTGCGTGACCCCGACGGCATTGAGGGGTCACCAGGAGAAGCGGAGGGCCTGGGCCTGCTCGATGTCGAGACGACTGTGTCGAACGAGAAGCGTCTTGAGCCAGCCCAGGGCATCACCTTCGACGGCATGCCCTTTCACGGCTACGAGATGCATATGGGGTATACAGTGGGTCCGGATGGCAAGAACGCATTTGCTCGGCTCGACACGGGCGAGCACGACGGCGCGATCTCAAGCTCGGGACGTGTTTTCGGGACCTATGTGCATGGCTTGTTCGCGGACGATAAGCAGCGCGCTGCCTGGCTCAAGCGCTTTGCGGCTGGTCCAGCGCAGGTGCGTTACAACGAACAAGTAGACACGATTCTCGATAAGCTCGCAGCCCATCTGGAGGCCCATGTCGATATCGATCGGCTCCTTAAAGCAGCACGCTAGCGGCCGCCGCGAGGCCAACCAGCGCGATCAACAGGCCGTCGGCTCTCGCATAGAGTTTCAGGGCTGCACGGATATCGCTCGCGTTTGCGCTGCGGCGTCCATCGCCGAGCCACGGGCCGTCCGTTTCCGCCCCGGCATAAATGCGTGGTCCGCCCAGCGCCACGCCGATCGCACCTGCCATGGCAGCCTCGGGATATCCGGCATTGGGCGAGGCGTGCTTGGCCGCGTCGCGTCGCGTCGTATCCCAACCCGCTCTCGCAGAAGCTCCTGGCGTGATCGCCGCGGCGCCCACAAGCAGCAGAACCGAAAGGCGGGCGCCAGGCAGGTTTACAACATCATCGAGCCGTGCCGCAGCGCGTCCGAAGTCTTCGTAACGCGCCGAGCGATGCCCGATCATACTGTCCGCAGTGTTGATCGCTTTGTAGATGGCGCCCCCCGTCAGTCCGGTGAGGCCAAGCCAGAAGACGGGCGAGACCACGCCATCAGAGAAATTCTCAGCAAGGCTCTCGATCGCGGCACGGGCAACACCGCTCTCGTCGAGCTCAGTCGTATCGCGGCCAACGATCTGCGCGACCGCTTCACGTCCATCGTCCAAAGTGCCTGTTTCGAGCGCCTCCGCCACGGCCGCCACGTGGCCATAGAGACTGCGCTGGGCAATCAGCGTGCTGGCTGCCACCGCAACGAACAGCAGCCCAAAAGGCAACAGCAGAAGCGTGATCTCCAGTGCGAAGGCGCATGCGCCCACGACGAGCAGCAGGATCAGCAGCGCATTGCGGCCGGCCCGGCGACGGCCCGAGCTGTCCAAGGCCGGATTGTTGAACCTCGTGTCGAGGTGGGCAATCAGCCGTCCCATCCACGTTACGGGATGCCCAAAGCGATCCACGAACTGCTGCGGATAGCCCACGGCAAGCTCGACGAGCATCGCAAGAAGCGCTAGCGGTGCTGCCATGACACGCCCCGATTCACAGTCACCGACGACCTCCGTCCTCTCCGCGCCGCCAGGCGATGCATGCTTGCCTCTACCGCATGGCGGCGACCTGGGCGCGGCGCGCAGGCTTTTCCCTAATGCCCCAGAGCCAATCGTCGACCTGTCGACCGGCGTCAACCCGCATCCCTATCCTATCGCGGAAATGTCCGCCGAAGATTTTGCGCGCCTACCCGACCCGGCTGCGCTCGCCCGGGTCGCGGCGCTGGCGGCGGACTTATACGGGGCGCCGTCTGCGGAGAACGTTGTGGTAGCGCCAGGCAGCCAAATTCTAGTGGCACTCATGGCGGATCTGATACCCAAAGGCCGGGCCGTCATTCTGGGCCCCACCTATGCCGAGCACGCGCGCGTTGCGGCGCTTGCAGGTCATGAGGTTGAGACGGTAACCACGCCCGCCGCGCTCAATGCCGCCGCGCTCGCTGTTGTGGTCAATCCGAACAACCCCGATGGCCGTCTCACGGGGCGCGAAGACCTTAAGAGCATTGCGGAGCAGTCGCGCAAGCATGGCGGCCTCCTCATCGTCGACGAGGCCTTTATGGATGTGGGCCCCGAAGGCGAGACGCTCTGCGGCTATGTTGACGAGGCTCCGATTGCTGTACTGCGATCCTTTGGCAAATTCTTCGGCCTTGCCGGACTTAGGTTGAGCTTTGTCGTCACGAATCGGGATTTCGCGGCGCAGATGCGCGCACGGCTTGGACCATGGCCAGTTTCCGGACCTTCTCTCGCTATCGCCGCCACGGCACTTCAAGACGACGATTGGATCAACAGCACACGGAGTACACTTCGTGCCGACGCTGAGCGGCTTGAATCTCTGCTGAAAAGTGCGGGTCTCACACCTCTCGGCAACACCGACTTGTTCTGCCTAGTCGAGAGTTCGTCCGCACAAGATACGTTCATGAAGCTCGGCGCGGCAGGCATCGTCGTTCGGCGCTTCGATGAGAACCAGCAGATCCTGCGCTTTGGTCTTCCAGGAAACGAAACAGAGTGGCAGCGCCTGAACGACGCGCTCGTAGCCCTGGCCTAGCAGGGTGACCGCAGACGGTGCCTAGTGGGCCCAGCGGCGGTTGTAGTGCTCGGCCAGCTCGATGCTGCCCTGGGCTTCTTCTGGCAGGAGCCTCGCGATGACACCCATGGCAATTTCGACAGACACTTCGCTGCCGCCGCACTCTTTGAGTTGATCCCGAAGCCAGCCATAGACTTCTTCGTCACCCGACTTCAGCCCGACGGCGATTTCCTCGAGCATCTGCACCAACGATTCGGCTGCCATGGCGTCCTCCGATCGAGCGAAGCCCAAGGAAGATCAAGGGCTTTCGGCTGGTTTAAAACGTCCTGGTGCGATTCTTCCCCGGACCGATCATACCTCAATGGTGCGCCCGCGAAGTTGCCGATGCGCCACAGTCGGCTGTTTTCTCTTACTCGTCGGGGCCGAGGGTGAAGGCCGGCATGTGTTGTTCCGGGTCGGTCGGTCCGGTGAACGGGATAGGCTTGACCGAGGCGGTCGAGACCGGCGTGGTGTCGTCCGCTGCCGCGAACAGGCCTTGATTGGGCTTGGGACGGCAATAGTGCTTGCCGCTCTTCGTCACGTTGGTGATGAGGAGGTCCACATGGAAATGGTTGTAGTGCGCTCGGTCGCTGCCTGGTCCAAGAACCGTGTAGAATTCACGGCAGGCGCCGGCGAACGCTTCGCGTAAGAACGCTTTCTCGGCCCTCGTGCCGCGCCACCAACCCTTGACCACCGTGATGGTGCGTCCGTCCGCAAGTGTGAAACCTGCGATGTCCAAAGCGTTGCCGAAGGAATGCTCGGATAGCTTGCCGGTCGACCTGCCGTTACGGCCACGACAGCTATAGGACGAGATCTGCTTAATTTCTACCACGGGTTGCCGGAACTGGCGCATGGCCGCCCGTTGGACGGAGTTGTGCAGCCAACGGTCCAGCGCGGCGGTCATGGGACAGCCCATGGTCGCAGGTGGCGAAACGCGGACGCGGCCGCCAAGGGCCGCGGAAACGCGAAGGGGCGCCAGGATTCCGCAAGCGCTGCGGCCTCGTATCGAAGAAACCTGCGTCACATAGGACGATGCCCGGACTTTGCCCGAGGCCATGCAGCGTGCTTCGGCCTTGTCGCGCCATTCTGCGCGTGTGTCGCGCGGAACGCCGCCGCCGCCGCATGAACTGAGAAACACCGCCGCTGCGAGTGCTGCGGCTGGATACGCAATACGGGACCCCAACATGGGCACGACTTTGGGCCAAAGGTCGTGAACAATTCTTCAATGCGGGCGCCGTGTTGCCCGCGAAGACGGCGCCTGAGGACAGCGCGTTTCTGGCACTAATCAAGGCCGACCGTCTTGCGGGCTTGAGGGGTGATGGTCTGTCGCGCGAAGAAAAAGCCCTCCCACGGATCGCCTTTCAGCCGAGACAGCCGCGTGGGCACTGTCTTGACTGTGTAGGGCGCCCCGGTCTCAAGCCGAGCGAGCTCGCTCCAGCGCAGAGGCACCGCGACGGGCGCGCCAGGCTTTGCGCGTGGCGAATAGTTGCAAATCGCCGAGTTGCCCCGGCTGTTGCGCAGATAATCGACGAATATCTTGTCCGTCCGGCTCCGCTTCAGCGGATTGGCCGTGTAGTGGTCTGGTTCTTGCCCAACGAGCGTGTCGGCAACGGCGCGGGAGAAGTCTTTCACTTCGGGCCAACCGGCTTTCGGGGCAAGCGGGACCACCACGTGCAACCCCTTGCCGCCCGTGGCCCTCAGGAAACTCGTCAGGCTAAGCTCAGCAAGCAAATCTCTGACGTGACGGGCGGCCTCGCGCAGCGCATCGAACCCGAGGCCCTCATCCGGATCGAGATCAAAAACCAGTCGGTCGGGTTGATCCAAGCGGTCGATGGAGACGCCCCAATCGTGGATCTCCAGAGTTCCGATTTGCGTCAGTGCAAAGAGACCGTCCGCATCTTCGATGTAGAGATAGGGTCGAGCTGGTTCGCCGCCGGGCACCGCGATCTGCTTAATGGCATCGGACATACCTTTCGATGCATGCCGCTGGAAGAACCGGGGGCCGCCGAGGCCCGATGGACAGCGTACCAGGCTGATGGGCCGGCGGGCGACATACGGCAGCATAAGCGGGGCGACGCGGGCGTCGTAGGCCGCTAGGCCAGCTTTGGTCAGCCCTAACGAGGGATAGAAGACTCTGTCCGGGCTAGTAAGCGTAATGCCGCCATATGTGGCTTGTTTGGGGTCGTCTGCCGCTGTCTCACTGGCCATTGGCGACTCTCCGGGTGGCGTGTCGACTCCGTCGAGACCCAAGGCGCCATGCCTCGGCACGTGCTCGGCGGGATTGTACCAATAGGCGAAAGCGATCGCTTGCGCCCGCGGGCGTTCGGTGCTTGCTTGCCGCCCAATTGGAGCTTGGCAGAAATCGGGTTGGGGCTGAAGGCGAGAAGGTGCCGTCTGACAAAGACACAAAGACGTTAGAGCCAGTCGCGGTCGTCACGGGCGCGACACGCGGGATTGGCCGCGCACTCGCCGAGGAGTTCGCAAAGAATGGCCACGCCGTCGTGCTTGTCGCGCGCAATGAAGCGCGTCTTGCCGAAGAGGCTGAGGAAATACGCGCGGAGTATGGCGTATCTACCTGGGCCATCGCTTGCGATCTGGCCGATCGCGATGCCGGGGCGACGATTGAAAAAGCGCTAGTCGAGCACGGGCTCTACTGCGAGTCGCTCGTGAACAACGCCGCCATGATGACCGCAGGCGATTTTCGGGATCAGGATCCGGACGCCCTGGTCAATACGATTGACGTCAACCTCCGCGCGACAATTGATCTGACGCGGCGCTTTCTGCCCGACATGATAGCCCGAGGGGCGGGCGGCGTGCTGAACGTCTCCTCGGTCGAAGGTTTCATGCCCGTGCCCTATCACGCGACCTACGCCGCAACCAAAGCCGCGCTCATCTCCTGGAGCCGTGCCCTGGCCTATGAGGTGATGGGAACCGGCGTACGGGTATGCATGGTCGCGCCTGGTGTCATCCAGACGGACATCCATGAGACAGGCGGGGCCGAGAACTCGCACTATGCGCGCTACATTCCTAAGATGACAACGGACCGCTTGTCGGAGGCGGCCTACCGCCGCTTCAGGCACGGCAACTGGGTCATCATCGAGGGCTGGCTCAACCGCGCAATCGTCACGCTCGCCCGTTTCGTACCGGGATACTTCCTGATTCCCACATCGGGCTGGTTCTTCCACGTGCGCGATGAAGACGGCAAGCCAGTCGAGCCCAAACCGTTACCGCATCCAGACCTCGACGGCTAAATCGCTGGAAGCGATGCGTACGTATCCGTTTTTCGGCTAAATCCCTCGCCGGCCGATTGATAGTGTCTGGCATAGCAAATGGTTTACTTCTCTCGATTACGAACGCCGCCAAGGCGCCAATGCCATAGGAGTTCAACCGTCTGTGGCCGGTCTTCTCAACCTAGTTGCGATCGCATCGCTTCCGTTCTTACTGGCGATTGTGATGCCGGGGTGGAGGTCCCTTGGCGTCTATTCGGTCCTGTTTGCTATTGCGGTTTTGTTCGTGACTCCGATTTTTGTTGATGCGATCACAGAACCACAGGACGGGGCTGGCGCGGGCCTTGGCATAGCTGTCCTGGTGTACCTCCTGCTTGGGTTCAGCCTCGGTCTTCTCGGGATCGTGATCCGAGCGGTCAGGTTGTACTCGCGGCGGAAGGTACGGGTGTGAGTAGGAACTTGGTGGAGCCGAGGGGAGTCGAACCCCTGACCTCAGCAGTGCGATTGCTGCGCTCTCCCAACTGAGCTACGGCCCCTTTTTGAGCTCCGCATTTAGGGAGCGCCCCTCCTCTCTGTCAAGCAACGGCCGGACAAGCGCCGAATTGTGTGGGCGGTCTCGTCTCGCCACGCCGGGACACACGCGCAGGCATGCGTCGTCACAGGGCTTGCTCTTGGCCGTGTCCGTCCGCTACATGAGGTTCGAGGCCGCACGAGGAGGGGCCGTTACATGGTGCCTTTGATCGGATTCATTGCTCTTGTCATCGACCTCTTCATCTGGGTCGTCATCATAAGTGCAATTTTGAGCTGGCTGATCGCCTTCAATGTTGTCAATACGAACAATCGGTTCGTCTACTCCATATCGGAGATGCTTTACCGCGTCACCGAACCGGCCCTCGCACCCATACGCAGCTTCCTGCCTAATCTCGGCGGCATCGATATCTCTCCGGTGATCTTGATCCTCATTCTGTTGTTCATCCGCGACGTGGTCCTTCTAGGCTGGCTCCTGCCGGCCTTCGTGTAGGCGCGGCTCCGTACGGCATGGGCGATCCCGCCCACGGGCGCTCCGCGCCGCAGCTGAAAATTCGTCAGACCGACACTGGCATTGCAATTCCCGTCCGATTGTCGCCGAAATCCGCGCGCGATGCCGTTGAGGGAGTCGAGGACTCCGGCGGCGATCCTGTGCTGAAAGCGCGTGTGCGAGCCGCGCCCGAAAGCGGCAACGCAAATAGGGCGCTGGAAGCTCTGATTGCTCACTGGCTCGACGTGCCGCAAACGTCTGTCGCGGTGATCCGAGGCTCCAAGGCCCGAATTAAAGTCGTGGCCATAGCCGGCAGCCCCATCGGGCTTTCGGCTTTGGTTGCAACGCGACTCGCCGCTCTCGGCGAACGTCCTCACTAGGCGGCGCTGGCAATCTCCGCGGCAATCGCCTCGGCAGCCGCCTTCGGGTTTTCAGCACGGGTAATGGGGCGACCGATCACCAGATAGTTCGCCCCCGAGGCAACGGCATCGCCCGGGGTCACTATACGGGTCTGATCGTTCGCATCAGCCCCCGCCGGCCTGATGCCCGGCGTGACGATAATGAAATTGCGCAACCGCTCGTGGAGCGCCGCCGCTTCCTTGCCCGACGCAACGATCCCATCAAAGCCCGCATCTTGAGCCAGCCGCGCGCGTTCCTGCACGAGGGCCAGAGGGGGCATGTCGATGCCCTGCTCGCCAAGATCCGCCCGGTCGAGATTAGTCAGGACCGTGACACCGAGGAGCTTCATGGTGCTGTCGCCCCGCCCGCGCACCGCGGCATTCAGCGTCTTCCGGTCGGTAGCATGCACAGTGAGAAAATGTGCGCCTGTCGCGGCGATGGCCTCCGTGGCACGCTCAACGGTCGCCTCGATGTCGAGCAGCTTCGCGTCGAGTAAGACCTTGTGCCCTTGTTGCACCAGCTCCTCCGCGAAGCCGAGGCCGCCGCGGTAGATCAGCTCAAGGCCGATTTTGTAGACACCGACGCTGTCGCCGAGCGTCTCGACGAGGCGGCGCGCCTCATCTGCCTCGGCCACATCCAGCGCCACGACGATACGATCTTTCGGCGCCAAGTTCTCCATTGTCATGTTCCCTCCCTAAAGTGCGCATTTACGCTGCGAACTTCCGCGCGGCCACGGCCAACGCCTCGACCACGCCAGCAAATGTCTTCTGCCGCGCTTCGTCTACAAGACTACCGTCCTCGGCAAAAGCTTTCATGGCGGCGGGAAGGGCCATTTGTTGTGGAATGACCGTCGCACCGAGACCAACTGCGAGAATTTCTCGCAGCTGTAGTAGGGAGCGCATCGCGCCAAAATAGCCGGGAGATGTCCCCGCGATCGCAAACACGCGGGTTCGGAAGACGTCGGGTTCTGTCCGTACACGGCTTACCCAATCGAGCGTGTTCTTGAGCAGCGCCGGAACGCCGGCATTGTATTCCGGGGTCACGATCATCACGCCGTCGTATTCGCCGAGCAGGGCCTGAAAAGCCTGAGCTCGTTCCGGCACGCCTTCGCTGGCCTCTAGATCGCCGTGATAGATTGGCATGTGATAGTCGGCGAGATCGACGTAGACGGCCTCGATCCCATTGGCCTCTGCAATTTTTTGCCCAAGCCGGGCGAGGTTCTTGTTGAACGACCCCTCTCGAGCGCTTCCTGCGAAAAACAACAAACGCATCAGCGTCTCCATTTTTGTTGAGCCTTCAGGCTGCTTGATGGGCCTTCCGGCTTGGCTTGGGTGCGGTCCCGCCGTTCTTCAACGGCGAGGTGCGCTCGTGCCGCTCTCCCCTCGTCCGCGCGTCCAAGCATGTAGGGATGTTATGGTGTAAGCGAAAGAGGCCCTTGCGGAAATTGTCGGCTCAAAGGTAACACGAGGGGCATGCGGCGGGGCTACTCACCGATGCCTTCGAAAAACTCTTTCACGCGCGCAAAGAAGCCCGCCGACTCGGGGCTTGTCTGCGCATTCGACTCTTCCTCAAACTCGCGCAGGAGATCACGTTGTTTACGTGTGAGGTTCTTTGGCGTTTCGACCTCGACCTGAATATAGAGATCGCCTCGCTGCTTAGAGCGCAGAACCGGCATGCCCTTGCCTTTGAGACGGAACTGGCGGCCGCTCTCGCTGCCTTCAGGGATTTTCACACGGCTGCGGCCACCATCGATGGTGGGCACCTCGATCTGGCCTCCAAGCGCGGCCGTCGTCATGGAAATCGGTACACGGCAGAATAAGTCAGCGCCATCGCGCTGGAAGAACTCATGCGGCTTGATCGCGAGGAAGATATAGAGGTCGCCTGCGGGCCCGCCGCGAAGGCCCGCTTCGCCCTCGCCTGCCAGCCGGATACGCGTGCCGTCTTCGACCCCTTCAGGGATCGTCACAGACAGCGTGCGCTCGCGCGTGACGCGGCCAGTTCCCTGGCAGGCTGCACAGGGATCTTCGATGATCTGCCCGCGGCCATCGCAGGTGGGGCAAGTCCGCTCGATTGTAAAAAAGCCCTGGCTGGCGCGAACCTTGCCTGCACCGCCACAGGTTGGGCAGGTGACCGGTGATGTCCCGGGTTTTGCGCCCGAGCCGGAGCAGACTTCGCAGGTGACACTGGTGGGAACGCGGATTTGCGCGTTGCGCCCTTCATAGGCCTCGGCGAGCGAAATCTGCATGTTGTAGCGAAGGTCGGCGCCACGCTCCCGGCCCGAACGCTGCCGGGGCCGGCGGGCCCCCATGAACTCGCCGAATAAGTCGTCGAACATCGCCGACATGGACTCCGAGAAGTCCGCGCCAAAACCTTGGGGGCCTGCCCCTCCACCGAAGCCGGAACGGCCATCGAAAGCGGCATGGCCGAACCTGTCATAGGCGGCTCGGCGCTGTGGGTCCTTTAGGATTTCATAGGCTTCGTTGACAATCTTGAACCGTTCCTCAGCGGCGGTGTCGCCGCCGTGCCGGTCCGGGTGACATTCTTTCGCGAGCCGCCGGAACGCGGTCTTGATTTCGCCGTCACTGGCGCCGCGTGCAACGCCCAGGACCTCATAATAGCACTGCTTCGCCATCACCCCTCCGGACCCTCATGCCGCGTTCGCTTCCGAACAGGCCGCATGCGGGCCTCTTATTGGGCAGTTGGTGGAGCCCTGTGAGGACCAGGGCTCCACCGCCTTGTTGGAAATTTCCGTTATGCCGATTTCTTGTCGTCGTCGTCTTTGACTTCCTCGAAGTCAACATCGACCACGTTCTCATCTGGGCTTTCGCCGCTTGGTGAATCGGCAGTGGGGCCTTCGGCCTCACCTTCAGCCTGGCTCGACTGATACATCGCTTCGCCAAGCTTCATAGAGGCTTGCGCGAGCGCTTCGAGCTTTTGCTTAATGTCCTCGACATCCTCACTTTCGGCGGCCGTCTTGACATCAGCCGCGGCGGCCTCGACTGCCGACTTGTCCTCGGCCGAAACCTTGTCGCCGAAGTCGGCCAACATCTTCTCGGTCGAATGAAGCAGGGCTTCAGCCTGGTTCCGAACCTCAACGAGCTCGCGACGCTTCTTGTCTTCTTCCGCGTGGCTCTCGGCTTCCTTGACCATGCGGTCAATATCAGAATCCGACAGGCCGCCGGAAGCTTGAATGCGGATCGACTGTTCCTTGCCCGTGGCCTTATCCGCAGCCGAAACATTCACGATACCATTGGCATCGATGTCGAACGTCACCTCGATCTGCGGAACGCCGCGCGGCGCGGGCGGAATACCAACGAGATCGAATTGACCGAGCAGCTTGTTATCCGCAGCCATCTCGCGTTCGCCCTGGAACACCCGGATCGTCACCGCGTTCTGATTGTCTTCGGCGGTGGAGAAGACTTGGCTCTTCTTGGTCGGGATCGTGGTGTTACGATCGATGAGACGGGTGAAGACACCGCCGAGCGTCTCAATACCGAGCGACAATGGTGTCACGTCAAGCAGCAATACGTCTTTGACGTCGCCTTGCAGCACGCCCGCCTGAATCGCCGCACCGATGGCCACGACCTCATCTGGGTTCACACCCTTATGGGGCTCCTTGCCAAAGAAGTTCTTCACCGTTTCGGCGACTTTCGGCATACGCGTCATGCCGCCAACGAGGATGACCTCGTTGATATCGCCAGCCTTCAGGCCGGCATCCTTCAGCGCTGCCTCGCACGGTGCGATCGTGCGCTTAATCAGGTCCTCCACAAGGCTCTCCAGCTTAGCGCGGGTCAGCTTCATGGTCAGATGCTTCGGACCCGACTGATCGGCCGTGATGAAGGGCAGGTTGACTTCCGTCTGTTGCGTGGACGACAGCTCGATCTTAGCCTTCTCGGCGGCTTCCTTCAGGCGCTGAAGGGCGAGCTTGTCGCTCCGCAGATCGATACCGTTCTCCTTTTTGAATTCATCGGCGAGATAGTCGACAAGGCGCATGTCGAAGTCCTCGCCGCCGAGGAACGTGTCGCCGTTGGTCGACTTCACTTCGAAGACGCCGTCGCCGATCTCGAGAATGGAGACGTCGAACGTGCCGCCGCCAAGGTCATATACAGCGATGGTCTGGCCGTCCTTCTTGTCGAGCCCGTAAGCCAGCGCGGCAGCCGTCGGCTCGTTGATGATGCGCAGGACCTCAAGGCCAGCGATCTTGCCGGCGTCTTTCGTCGCTTGGCGCTGGGCGTCGTTGAAGTAGGCCGGGACCGTAATGACCGCTTGTTCGACCTTCTGGCCGAGGTGAGCCTCAGCGGTCTCCTTCATCTTCTGAAGGATGTATGCGGAGATCTGAGAGGGCGAGTACTTCTTGCCGTGGGATTGGACCCAGGCGTCGCCATTGTCTGCCTTGATGATCTCGTAGGGTACGAGCTTTTGATCCTTCGCGACGGTAGGGTCGTCAAACCGGCGGCCGATCAGACGCTTGATCGCGAACATCGTGTTCTCGGGATTGGTAACAGCTTGGCGCTTTGCTGGCAGGCCTACCAGTACTTCTTCATCATCCGTGAACGCCACCATGGACGGCGTCGTGCGCATGCCCTCGGCATTTTCAATCACCTTCGGGCTTGTTCCATCCATCACCGCGACGCAGGAATTCGTCGTGCCAAGGTCGATACCAATAACTTTTGCCATTTTCGGGCCTCTCTTTCTGGCAAACCGTCCGGGCCCTGGAGCGGCACCCGGCATTGACTGATGCGCCTGGCCTGTCGGTCTAAGGCGGCGCGATCCGGTCCCCAATTGTTTCGTAGCGCCCCGCTGCGGAAAAACACGCGGGGTTCGGCGGTTATATAGGTGCCAACACTATGGGCCGCAAGGAGAAGACGGGGTGCATCCAAAGGCTATTCTAGGTTAGGTCCAGGGGGTGTCGGCCGGAATCTCTCACGGACACCGTTCCTGACAGGCCCTGGCGCTTGGGGCTCACCCCATTAGATTGAGTTCCATAGGAATCAGAAGAGACAAGGCATCAGGCGCTTGCGGCATCTTCAGGAAGAATTAACCACGGCGGAGCAGATGGCGCTGCTGGCGGAAATCCGCGCCATCGTTGAGCAGGCTCCCTTGTTCGTTCCCACGATGCCACGCTCTGGCAGGCCAATGTCCGTCCGGATGACGAACGCAGGCGCGCTCGGCTGGGTGACGGACAAGGCGCGGGGTTATCGTTATCAGACCTTGCATCCGGAGACGGGTAGCCCCTGGCCCGCCATTCCTCGCCGCCTTCTTGCTCTGTGGGGCAAACTTGCAGACTACCCACATCCGCCAGAGGCTTGCCTGATCAACTATTATGCCGGGACCGCTAAAATGGGCCTGCATCAGGATCGCGACGAGGATGAGTTCGCAGCACCGGTGCTCTCGGTCTCGTTGGGCGATACCGCAATCTTCCGCGTTGGGGGAACGACGCGGAGAGGACCAACGCAAAAGTTCCCTCTCAAATCCGGAGACGTCGTGATCCTGGAGGGCGCCGACCGGCTCGCTTATCACGGGGTCGATCGCGTTTTGCCCGGTTCGAGCGGTCTGCTTGAGGAAGGCGGTCGGCTCAATCTAACGCTTCGCCGTGTCACGAAACCGGAATAGCGACCCGTCGACTTAACCCTTGTCAGGGGTGTCGTCGTTTGCAGCATGTCCCGGACCGAAGCCGTTGCCAGGGTCCGACTGGCCGACCGGTTTCGGGGCCGGCGGCGCCTTGGGCCCGCCTTTCGAGACGGCAACAAGTGCCGGCCGCAAGACCCGATCGCCGATCGTAAAGCCGGCTTGCATCACCTCGACTACGGTGCCTTCGGGCACATCTGTCGTCGGCACTTCATACATTGCTTGCTGCTGATTGGGATCGAACCGTTGCCCCAGTGGCTCGAGGCGCGTGACGCCGTGCTTCTCCATCATCTTCAAGAGCTCGCGCTCGGTCAGCTCCACGCCTTCGAGGAAACTCTTCAGGGCCGAATCCTTCTCGGCTTCCTCGGCCGGTACGTGTTCGATCACGCGCCGTAGATTGTCGCCGATGGACAACACGTCTCGTGCGAAATTCGAGATCGCGTAGCGCGATGTGTCTTCCTTCTCCCGCTCCGTACGGCGGCGTAAGTTTTCCATATCGGCCATGGTGCGCAACAGCTTGTCGCGCATGTCCGTGTTCTCCGCGAGCAATGCCTCTAGGTCGCCCGCAACGTCTCCGCTCGGGGCCCTGCCGGCGGCGGTGTCGCGCGCGGGCTGCTGCGCTTGCGGATCGTCGTTGGGGCGTGTTTCGGAAGGTTCGTCCGGCATCGAAAGGCTCGAAGGTTTGCATTGATCGGCGCAACCCCGGATATCGACTGCGCGGCGTCAAAAATCAAGGGACATCGCCAGCGGACATCACCGAGGGAAACAACCATGGCGGGGGTGAAAGCCCGCGGTGGTCCAATGTCGCACGCGTCTTAGGGAGCTAGTCGCCCCAAGAGCCGGGCCGTGTAGTCCACCATCGGAATGATACGGGCGTAGTTGAGCCGCGTTGGACCGATGACGCCCAGGACGCCGACAATCTTCTGCTCCGAATCCTCAAAGGGTGACACGATGAGTGCCGATCCGGAGAGTGAGAACAGATTGTTCTCCGAACCAATGAAGATCCGCACGCCATCGGCCTTTTCAGCCAACCCGAGCAACTGGATCAGCCCTTTCTTGGCGTCGAGGTCCTCAAACAAATGCCGGACCCGTTCCAGATCTTCCATCGCCTTAATGTCTTCGAGGAGATGAGCTCGGCCACACACGATGAGGCTCTGCCTGTCGTCAGTCTCACCGGACCATGTCGCCAAGCCATCGGTCACCACTTTGGCGGTCAGCGCATCCAGCTGAGCGCGGCGCTCTTCGATCTCTGTCTCGACACGCCCGCGCGCGTCTTCCAGGGTCATGCCAGTGATGCGCGCATTCATGTAATTGGTTGCTTCGTTAAGCGACGAAGGCGGTAACCCTTGTGGAAGCGTCACGATGCGGTTCTCGACATCGCCGTCTTCGCTAACGAGTACGGCCAAGGCTTGGCCCTGACCGAGATTGACGAACTCTACGTGCCGGAGTGTCTTGCTCTGCTTTTCGGCCAGTACCACGCCGGCGCAGCGCGACAGGCCCGAGAGCATTTCGCCCGCCTCGGCGAGGTAGTCGTCCACGCCGCGATGGCGGCCGCTTGACGCCATGCACGCTTCGATCTCGTAGCGTTCCGCCTCCGAGACATCGCCGATCTCCAAGAGACCGTCTACGAAGAGTCGCAAACCCGTCTGCGTCGGCAAACGGCCCGCGCTGGTATGGGGCGCGTAGATGAGACCAAGCCCCTCCAAGTCCGACATGACGTTGCGGACCGATGCCGGTGACAATGTCATCGGAAGCGCGCGGCTCAGATTGCGTGAGCCCACCGGCTCACCGGTCTCCAAGTATGTCTCGACGATATGCCGGAAAATTTCGCGCGAGCGCTCATTGAGCTGACGCAGCCCGATCGCTGCATCCGCTGCTGCCGCGGCGCTTTTGACGTCAGTGTGACCCATGCGGGAAATTTAGGAAGCACCTTGCACCGCGTCAAACCATTCGACGAGGTCCAACGCGTTCCAGGCGCTGGTTAGTTGAGCGGACCGAAATCCTTCGCGACCGGTGCTGGAAGCTCATCTGGTGCGCCGAAATGCGCGAAGTAGCGTGTGTTGATTTGCTCAACCGGGAGGATGATCAGGACATCCGTTGTGCCAAACTGGCGATCGATCACGGCGCCGTCGCCGATATAGGCGCCAAGGCGCAGATACCCCTTGATTAGCGGCGGCATCGCCTTCAACGCCGCACGCATGTTGAGCGCTTCCTTCGGCACCATGTTCATGTCGACATTGAGATGGTTGTGGGCCGCAACGCGCCACTCTTCAGGCGCGCGCGCGGTGTGGTGCAGGAAACTCAAGGCGGCGGCGTGCCGCGAGGGATCAACACCTGGAAAGCTCGCGCACCCCACCATCACATCGACGCCATGCTGGCGCACATAGGACCAGATACCGTGCCATAAGAGTTCGACGGTCCGACGATTGCGGTAGGGCTTGAGCACGCAAGAGCGGCCGAGCTCCATAAAGCT
>JBCDFN010000009.1:0-103776 GCA_039177935.1 Pseudomonadota bacterium
CGTGATGGCGCCTATGGAGTCGCCAGGCGCGAGCGTGCCGCCCGTGAAATTGAGGCCGCCAAACGTGCCATTGCCGCCGAGCGTGCCGCCGCTCACGGTGAAGTCCGCGTCCGTGGCGCCAGAGAAGCTCCAGGTTCCGCTTTCGACGCCAAACGTATCAAAGCCGAAAAAGACCTCGCCCGCGTCCTCCGTGAGGTCCAGGCTGATCTGCGAGAGATCGAAATTGTTGGTTCCGTCCCCGCCAAAGACGAGGTTGTTGCCGACGGGCTGCGTGTTGCCATTGTTCCGCGCATCCACAATGCCATTGAAGCCGAAGCCCTCCTGCAGCTCCACGCGGTTCGTGCCCGCGACATTCGTAAGGTCCACCGCCGTGCCGCTGCCGCCGGTCACAACACTACCGATCTCCAGCGAGGCATTGCCAGAGCCTGTAGAGATGAAGATGCCGTTTCCGTATTTAGAATAGACCGCCCCCGGACTATTGCCCGCCGTGCTGACAAACGCATCGCCTCCATCCCGAAGCGCAGCGCCGATGCCGTTGGCGCCCTGGCCGGTGACCGTGATCTTGCCTTCATGAACGACCGTCACGTTACCGCCCCCGTCCGTTCTGGCCTGAATGCCGTGCGACTCCCTTCCGCTTGTCGTGATCGTCCCCGTCTGCGTGACGGTCACAGGGCCAGAGGTGGCCGTGCCGCTCGTTGTCTCCGCAAAACTCCACGCATAGATGCCACCCGTTGAGTCGCCGTTTGTGCTGATATCGCCAGTCTGTGTGACCGTGACCGCGCCAGCCTTAGCCGTTCCCGCTGAACTGACTGCGTTAGCTTTCGCTTCGATGCCTATGCCACTGGCTGTGGTGATCTTCCCGTTCTGCGTGACCGTGACCGCCCCAGCAGTCGCACTAGAGTTGGCCCTGCCAGCATCGGATAGAGCTACGATGCCTTGGCCGTCCGAAACGATGTCGTACGTGTGCTCGACCGTCACCGCGGCAGCAGTGCTCACCTGAGTCACCACGCCGACGCTACGCACTACGCTCGCGGCTCGGATAGCCTCGACGTTCGGGTCGCCAGTGATGGTGATGTTCCCCCTGTGCGTGACCGTCACCGGGCCGGTACTGATGGTGTTCCCGGTCCCTGTCAAGAGCGTTACTCTGGATCTGGCTTTGATCCCGTAGGGGAATCCGTCATTCGACTGACCGGCCTCTGATACGGTGATGTCTCCCGTCTGCATGACAGTGACCGCTCCCGATGTCGCGTTGCCAGTCGTAGAAAAAAAGGATCTCACCTCAGAGAGGGCGTAGATGCCATCCGCGTCGCCGCCACTTGTGGTCAAATCGCCAATGTTCGTGATGCTAACGTTGCCAGCTTCGCCGTCGAAGAAAAGCCTGGAAGAGGCATAGATGCCTCTGGCGTCCTCCACTTCGATGATTTTCTCACCGTTCGGACCATCCTTCAGATCGCTAACGATTGTGATGTCGTTGCCGTTGGTGTTGTAAAATTTGATGCCGTCAGTGCCCGCCCCTGGGGCGATGTCCCTGTCGATATCGTTGACGTTCAGTGTCCTGACGTACTTGTACGTGTAGCCATCGACCAGGACACCATCTTCTGGATCGCCCGTGCACGTGACTGTGGACGTGCCTGGCGCCATTACGTCGCCGCACGCTGGACTATTGGGCGTTGCCTGCGCATAAGCACTCCGCCCATAGCTGAACAGCATGAGCCCTGCCGCCGCCGTACCCAGCAGAAGAGTGCGCAGAGCCTGCGGGCCGCGCGCCTCTGGTTGCGCGCAGACATCGCCAGTAGATCTTAGAACCCGCGCGGGAACGCCGGTCTGGCCCGGGTCCATGTCAGCCCTGTTTGCCTCTGATCGGTTTTTTCTTGAACGAAGTTCGCCGCCGCTCCGCGCTTTGCGCCGCTGCCTCATCTATCCCCCTGCTTGGCCGTCGCCCTGCAGCTCGCCTCTGGCCAAATCGTGTGTGTATTCAGAGGGATGTTGCCAGGGTACGGGAGGGTCGTCTTGTCTGGGTCAGAAGCAAAGTTTGCCCTACGAGGCACGCGGGAGCGTTTTGGTCGCTATTCTGGAAGCTGTTGCAAGCGCGCAACGGGTGGAGTTTTGATCTGCGCTACCGCGCTAGCGCGCTACTTGAGCGCCTGTTTGTCTGCCCTATCGCCTAGCGGCTGCTTGAGGGCTTGCTTGTTTGCGCTACCGGACTTTTTGGTACGTCCTACCGCTTCGCTGCTTGAGGACGAGCGGCTACTTGAGGGCGTCTTTGTTTGCGCTATCGGCACCCTTCTCGTTCGTCATGCCCGGGCTTGACCCGGGCATCCACGCCGTGACGTTAGCAACACCTGAGAGGCCGACGGTATGGATTGCCGGAACAAGTCCGGCAATGACGAGTCAGAGAAAGGTCGTAGAGTCCTGCCGCGCCAACACGCACCTTGGTCGCTTGTCCGGGGATTACGATGGGGCGCGTGGGCCGACCTACGCCGCCGGCGCGTGCACAGCGTCCGGCTTGGCCCGGGGCTCGTTGGAGGGCGTTAGGGGCACGCTGAGCTCCACATAGAGCCCAGCTTTGCGAAACTCTGTCTTAGTCTCACCGCCGAGATTATGGCGTATGCCTTGGTCGATGAGCTGCGTGCCGAATCCTTTGCGGGCGGACGGCTTCGGCACGGTCGGGGCGCCCTTCTCCTCCCACACCAGAACGAGCCGATTTCGCCGCTGCTTCTTCCAAGCGACATTCAGCTGCCCGTCATTCTGGGACAGCGCGCCGTATTTGACCGCGTTGGTCGCGAGCTCATGCAGCGTCATGGCAAGAATGGAGGTGCATTGCGGCGGCAGGAGCACGTCCGAGCCTTTGATCACGACCTTAGGCCCGCCCTCGCGCCGATAGGGTTCGAGTTCCCGCTCCACCATCGCCTTCAAGCTTGCGCCGGACCACTGAGATTCAAGAAGCAGATCGTGTGCCCGGTGCAGGGCGCGCAGGCGCTCCGCCAAAGTGCGGGCCATGGTTTGCGTCGTCGGGTCTTTCGCCTGGCGCAGGCTGGCCTGCATAAGTGATTGAACGATCGCGAGCACATTCTTGACGCGGTGGTTCAGCTCGCCGACCAGCATGGTCTGGCGCTGCGCCGCCCGCCGCCGCTCCGTCACATCGCGGAACACAAGCACCGCGCCGGCAAGAGAGCCATCCTGTCCGATGATTGGCGCGCCGGAATGCTCCACGGGCAATTCCATGCTATCGCGGGTGATGAGCATGGCGCCGGACTCCATGCGGGAGACTTCTCTTTCTCGCAAGGCTCGAAGCGCGGGATCGTCCACGGGTTTGCGCGTCTCTTCGTCAACGACACGGAAGACGACCCAGATAGGCCGTCCCCTAGCCTCCGCGGCCGGCCAACCCGTCAGATCTTCGGCCACCCTATTCAGCAATAGGACGCTGCCGCTTGGGTCAGTCGCTATTACACCGTCGCCAATGGAACCAAGCGTCGTCGAGAGCCATTCGCGCTGTCCGCGCAGGTCCATAAGCGCCACCTGTCGGCCGCTGTCAGCGCGGCGCACGGCGCCCAATGCTGTCCAGGCGAACAGGGCCAACACGACAATGCTGGCGACCGCAAAGATCACAAGGGTCGCGGCGCTATCGTAGATTTCGTGAACCTCGGCCTGCCGCGCGAACCAGCCAAGCACGGGCGGGACCGCGAGGATGCCGGGGAGAAGCCGGCGGAGCATTTCGCCCGCAGGAGACTGCTCGAAGATTGCAGAGGCTATGCCGCGTTCCGGGGACGCCGCGATCAGCCCGGTGGCAAGCAGGGCAATCGCGAGCACGCCATAGACCGTGAGGCGCATGAAGGGAAACGGATCGCCGGACATGTCGACGCCATAGGCCGCGCCGGTAACCACCAATAGCACCTGCGCCAGCAAAAAGAGCGTGAGCACCTGACTAAGAACGGACGGCGCGAGCCGGCGATGCTCGGCATAGAACAGCGCCACGCCAAATAAGATCAGCGCCAGCACGATGCCCGGCGAGGTTCCCTGAGGTATAGGGACCGCAGGCACGGGCGTGGCTTGTGCGAGGGCGTAGTCGTCCTGAAACGCAGCCTGTTTCGCCACCTCATCGGGGATGAGGAACGTGTCCAGGCCAAGATCGCCGAGCGCGCCCTGTCCGAATATCAGCAACCCAAGCAGCGCAAGGACGAGACCAATGGTCCGGGCGACGAAACGGAGGCGTCTGAATGTGAAGCTCAGAAGGCCAAGGCCAGCCAAGATAATGCCGAGGGCAGCGATGGGCGGGATACCGGCGAGGCTCGGCATGGCGGTTTCCGGGATGATGCCGATCCACGTGGCGAGCACGATCTCGCCGATGACGCAGACCAACACGGCCGCGAACCTGGCATAGGTTTCGCACGCTTGCACGGTCTTCGACTGAGGCAGCACAATCTGTGTCGACGCCGCCGTCACGCACCCTCCTTGCTAGAGCACGTTGTGTCCTGACCGAATCAGAACCCGTGCTCTCGTGTTTTGATATCGCATCGTTGTTTGCGAAAAACCGATACCCACTCTTTCGCACGATGCTCTGGGAGGACCGCTCTTCGTCAGGCGGCCTTGCCCAGTTACCAAGACGTCCGTCTTGGCAAACTTCGCAACATCCCAGGTTCTCTCATCCCTCACCGCAATGTTATAGCCTTAGACTTCGATTGTCCGGTGGCTCCGATTGTCCGGTCACGGCAGGTCCAACGATCCCAGAAACCCGCTCGGCGACCAACCTCCAAGTTACAAAAAGGAAATCTCGCTCATGTCCGCAGCCGACGCCCCCAAATCCACGTCCGCCCCGCGCACGGAAACGGATGCATTTGGGCCGATTGAGGTCCCTGGCGACCGCTATTGGGGCGCGCAGACCCAGCGTTCGCGCCAAAATTTCCGGATCGGCGACGAGCAGATGCCGCAGCCCATGATCCGCGCGATGGCGCTTGTCAAGAAAGCGGCCGCCCTGACCAACCAGGAGCTCGGCCGCTTGGACCCCCAGCTGGCGGAGGCCATCGCCACGGCGGCGACCGAGATTATCGACGGCAAGATGGACGGGCATTTTCCCCTCGTGGTCTGGCAGACCGGATCTGGCACCCAAACGAACATGAACCTCAACGAGGTCATCGCGAACCGGGCTAGCGAGCTCCTTGGCGGCGCATTGGGGTCGAAAAAGCCGGTCCATCCGAATGACCACGTTAATATGGGGCAGTCCTCGAACGACACTTTTCCCACGGCCATGCATGTGGCCGCCGCCGAAGAGATCGCTTACCGGCTGGACCCGGCCCTATCCAGGCTCTTCGGCGCCCTTAAAGAGAAAGCTGAGTCCTTCCAGGACATTCTGAAAATCGGCCGAACCCATATGCAAGATGCTACGCCGCTGACCTTGGGACAGGAGTTCGGCGGTTATGCGGCCCAGATCGAGTGGGCGATCAAGCGGCTGAAATTGACCCTGCCCGGCCTGTATGCGCTGGCCCAAGGCGGTACGGCGGTTGGCACTGGGCTCAACAGTCACCCTGACTTCGCGGACATCTTCGCCCGCAAGATGGCGGAGCTGACAAAACTGCCTTTTGTGCCGGCCGAGAACAAATTCGAGGCGCTGGCGGGTAACGACGCCTATGTGTTCACCCATGGCGCGCTAACATCCGTCGCGACCGCCATGTTCAAGATCGCCAATGACATCCGGCTGCTGGGCTCGGGCCCCCGCTCGGGTCTTGGCGAACTGCTGCTTCCCGAGAACGAACCGGGCTCGTCGATCATGCCCGGGAAGGTAAATCCAACCCAGTGCGAGGCTGTCACGATGGTCTGCGCCCGCGTGATCGGTAACGAGACCACGGTGAGCTTTGCGGGCAGCCAAGGACATTTCGAACTCAACGTATTCAAACCCGTACTCGCCTATGTGCTGCTACAGTCTGTTCGTCTGTTGGCTGACGTAGCGGACAGTTTCACCAATAACTGCGTGGTTGGCATCAAGGCTAACCGGGAGCGCATCACCGAGCACATGGAGCGCTCGCTCATGCTCGTGACGGCGCTTGCGCCGCATATCGGCTACGACAATGCCAGCGTGATCGCAAAGACGGCCCATAAAAATGGGACAACGCTGAAGGAAGAGGCGGTGCGGCTCGGCCATGTGGCCGAGGAAGACTTCGACAAGCTTGTCCGCCCCGAAGAGATGGTCGCTCCAAAGAAGTGATGGCATCGCCAGTATGGCCAAGGTCCACAACAAGGCCCGGAACAAGCGTTCGCTGACCATCGCGCGGCATCGGACCAGTGTGTCCTTGGAAGAGCCGTTTTGGGATGCGCTTGCAGGCCTGGCCGAGCAACAGGGCAGATCAATTGCAAGTCTTGTCAGCGAAGTCGATCAGCACCGGACAGCACGGGGCGATGGGACGAGCCTGTCCGCTGCACTGCGACTCTACGTATTGGAACGCGTAACGACCGAGCGAGGAAACGATCCGTCGTGACAGGATCTTTGCGGCTGGTGCTCGCTAACGACCGCCGAACATGCCGCCGCCGAAGGGACCATATCTCTGCCGCCACTGTTCGCGCCGTGACCGGCGTGAAGCCCGGCGGCGCTGGCGCGGCGATGGCGTAACCACGGGCGCCGCTTCTTCTTCGGCGTCTTCCGCGACAGCCTCGCCATCGAGAAGCTCCCCAATAGGATCGCCCGATGCGGCATTGTCGTGGTCGGGCGAAATCGTGGGCAGTGGCGGGAAGAACTCTTCTGGAACTGACGCAGTAGCATTAGCTTCGGCAGCCGCTTTTGCCGCGGCCTCGATCCGCTGCCGCTCTGCGCGCTCCGCTGCGGCCCGGGCCTCTGCCGCCGCTCGTTCCTTTGCAGCTTGTTCGGCGGCGGCTCGTGCGTCCGCGGCGGCCTTTGCTTCCGCAGCGGCGCGTGCTTCGGCGGCAGCCCGTTCTTGCGCGGCCTTCTCTGCGGCTGCTTGAGCTTCGGCTGCAGCGCGTTTCGCCGCTTCCAGCTCCGCCGCAGCTTTGGCCTCGGCGGCGGCACGGGCCTCAGCGGCTGCGCGCGCTTCCGCAGCGGCGCGTGCTTCGTCTGCCGCTTGCTTCTCGGCTGCTGCGCGAGCCTCTGCCTCAGCCTTTTGCTTGGCGGCCTCTGCAGCTGCGGCCTTCTCAGCGGCTTCCCGCTCGGCCGCAGCACGCTGAGCGGCTGACTCAGCATCCCTTGCGGCCTGCTCGCGAGCGGCCTTTTCAGCGGCGGCCTGTTCTGCAGCAGCACGCGCTTCTGTTTCTGCCTGTTCGCGCGCAGCTTTCTCGGCTGCCTCTTTCTCGGCGGCGATGCGCGCGGCTTCAGCGCGCTCGTTTGCGGCCCTCGCTTCGGCTTCGGCCGCCGCTTTTGCAGCTGCCTCTCTGGCTGCGGCTTCCTCTCTAGCTGCGGCTTCCTTGGCAGCAGCTTCCTTCGCTGCGGCCTCTTTGGCAGCAGCCTCCTTAGCAGCAGCCTCCTTAGCAGCGGCCTCTTTGGCAGCGGCTTCCTTCGCTGCGGCTTCCTTCGCTGCCGCCTCCTTGGCGGCCGTGTCAGACTGAACGCTCCCGGGCGCACGCCCGCCCGACACATCGAGGTTCTCTAGCCGCTCGACATCCTCGCGTAGGCGATCGATCGTCATCTTGTTGTCAATGGCAGCCGTCCCAACCGCCGGCGAGATTGTCTCCGCAGCATCGAGCGGTCCTGCAAAGACCACTGTTAGCGGCGGCACAGTCGCTGCGCGCGGCGTTGTCAGCCGCATCTGCCATTCGCTATCAAGTTGGAGGCCAACGATATCCACGTAAGTCTTGAGTGCGGTGTCGACGCCTTTGCTCGACAAGCTCGCCGGTGCAAAGCGCAGGGTGCCGTTCTTCACCTCAAAGTCGAGAGTCTCGGGCTCATAGGCATAGCGCCCTTCCCGCAATTCACGCTGAAGTCTCTCAGCATCCGCGTCGAGTTGCTCCGTTGTCGCGACTTCATTGCTTTTGGCAGCCTCGGCCGCGATTTTGCGTAAGGGCTCCGCCGTAAACGACGTGAGTTCGCCCGCTCCCAGCGTCAGCGCGCCTTTGCCATCGAGATCAGCAACAATGCCCGGTGGGCTCAGTCCATCGCCCGTCACATCGAAGGACAGATCGAAGGGGCCCTTCGCAAGCGATGATCCAGCTACGGCTTTCGTCATCTCGCTCAAGTCGCCTTGCTTGAGATCCGCTTTAGCGGTGAGTGCCGCACCACTCCCACGCGGCGCCAGCGTAGCTGATCCGGCAAGCGTTCCGCCGAATAACCCTCCATCGAGGGAGTCGATCGCCAGTGTGCCCCGATTAACCGTTGCCTTGATCTTACCGTCCGAAACCTGAAACGGCTCGCCAAGGGCCAGTGCCTTCGCGCTCAGCGTCAGTGTCCCCTCGGCCTTATTCAGGAGGTCAAGGGAAAGGCCGCGAGCGGGCCAGACTGTCGCCGCTTCGCCATCGACGGCACCCAACATCTCTTCTGTCGATTCAGCCCGCTCCCAGGCGACGAGAAGACCCATGAGAGCGGGAAGCGAAATGCGTTCCGCTGTCGCCGTGATGTCAAACGCTGTGACGTCATCTTTGCGATCGAAATGGGCATGCGCCTCGATGGGCTGCTCCATGACTGTGGCTTTGATCTGCTCCAAATCGATCTTGTCGTTCTCACTGGCGACGTTCGCGCTGACGGAAAGGGGCACACCATGCGCACTTGGCGGCGGATCCAGTCCGAGTAATGGCAATGCAAGGCTCGCATCCTCAGTCCAGACCGAGCCGTAGCCGTTGAGCGTTGTGCCGTCCTCCGGCACCGAACCGATTCCCTCAAATGCGAGGCGCAGAACCGCCGTCTCAAGCGCGGCGCGGCCCGAGAGCTTCTGGCTCGGAACCCCTTTTAGCTCGAGCGATAATGTGCCTTGCACGCCCGCTGCCTCAGCGAGCCGGTCCTGTGGTAAGTCTGGGAAGAGCAACACGAGCAGTGCTTGCGGCCGGTCTCCCGTAACGCTGCCAACGATATCGATCTCGGCGTCGCGGGCTTTCGCCAGCGTACCCTGCGCCTTGCCAAGAAGCGCGAGATTCGAACCGCCGACCTGACCGTTCAATTGGAGCGATGCGTCCGTGGCCTCGCCATCGCGCCCCGCAACGAACGCCGCCTTAACGTCGAACGGCGTCAATGCAGAGAGGTGCTTCGACTTCACAACGCGGTCGTTGAAGCCCATCAGGCCCGCAAGCGCTCGTAAGCTATCCGTACTCTGTGCATTCAGAGACAGGTCGATTTGGCCCGACGGCGTGTCCGCTACGCTAAGGATCTTTCCCGTCCCATCGAGAGTCATGGCGCCCGGGGCTACAAAGGCAAGGGACTGAACGTTAAGATCCCCGTCCTTGAGGGAGAGCTTGGCATCCAGTCGGCCTGGTGCAATGTCTGGCAGAAGCAGTTCGCCGATCTCAAGCCGCGCAGTGACTTCATCACCGCCAAGATGCTTGAGAAGCCGCACCCCTTCCGATGTACTTTGCGGCGCTTCCTCACCATTATCCGCCGGCAACCATGCGGCCCAAATAGGCTCACCACTGAGCGTTTCGCGCAAGTCGAGACGGTCGCTCTGAAGGTCGAGATTTATGAGGTTGGTTTCGCCCGCTTGATAGAGAAAGCTCCCGCCAAAAGGCGTCCCGCTTACGGTGCCCGTCGCATTAGATAGAATGACCTCGCCCTCGCCGACTTTCGCATCAGCCGATAGTGAGAAATCACCGACGAAGGCCTGCCCAGTGATCGCACGATCACCAGCGGCCCAGCGGGTAAGTGCGCGCAACCCCGAGCCGTCAATTTCGGCTGGCCCTTGGAAGACCGGACCGGACGCACCCTTGCGCAACGCGCCAGAGGCTGAGACTCGATTCTCGCCCGGAAGGGTCGCAACAAGCTCTTCGATGGAAACGCCGCCATCCGCGCTCTGAAGCTTCAGCGCGAGGCCGCCTGCGAGATCGCCACCGAGGCCGGCCTTTTCGACGTTAAGGGAGAGCGTGCCTTGTCCGACCTTGGCAGCCTCATCCAAAACCCAGTCGGCGAACATACGCACGACGGCCGCAGGCGCTGGACGGTCTTCGCTACGCGCTGGGCCGAAAAGCGCATCGAAATCGATCCAACGGGCCGCCAGGGTTCCGTCCGCCTTAAAGGGGGGCCGGAAGTCGAGCGCGACATCGCCCTTAAGGATTTGCGGTCGTCCCGCAGCGTGAAGCGTCAATTCGAAACCGGTGAGCTTGGCCTGATCGGGCGAAACTCTAAGTGGCCCTTTCACTTCCAGGAAAGATGCCGGGTCACGGAGGCTGCGAGTCGGCGCCTCTTCGACTGCCAATTCCGCCACACCATCGCCGACCGGAGCAGCATTGGTTTCGCCGTCGCCTTGCGGCGGTTCGTTGGCGCTAAACGCCGCGAGATTGGAGGCTCGCATGACGAAGCTACCCTCATAAGCCGGCACCGCGCGCATGCCCGAAACCCTGCCGTCGAGTTGATACCCCGTCGAGCGATCCGGATCGCGCAACGCCGTCTTCACCCGGAACGTGCCGCTGTCGTCGATAATGCCCGTCGAGAACTTGATCGACTGGGGGCGCTTCTCGAAGTCGTAGCGCGCTTCCACCTTGTAGGGGCCTGCGAGCGACGAAGCGCTCGCCTTGCCGTCGATGTTGTTGAACACGAAGGTGCCACCGCTCTTCGTCTCAACTTCAAGCGTGCCGCCCGTGACATGCACGGAGTCGAGAAGAACATCGGTCGGCACAAACGATGCTCCTGACTTCAAGGGGCCGAGATCGCTCCAGTTTCCTCCGCTAGCACCATCGAGCCGAAGCCGAAGCGTAGGATCAACGATCGTTAGCTGGTGCGCCTCGACCTTGCCGGTCAGCAGCGTCCCCACGTCGAGCTTCGCCTCAAGAACCTTGGCTTCAAGAAACGGCGTATCCAAACTGCCGTCAGCATTGGCGACCTTGATGTCGTCGAACTTGAGCTGGGGAGCTGGAAGCACAACGAGATGGACCTGGCCGTCCACCTTGACCTGCCGGCCCACGAGCTTGGTCATCTGGGCCTCGATCGCAGGACGATAGTCGTTCCAATCGACGAAGAGTGGCGCCGCGAACAACGCGCTCAGCACCAAGATGACCAGTGCCGTCAATGTCAGCAGAAACGAATTCACCGATTTCTCTGCCTAAGGCTGGGTGTGGTGGCGCAGGATCCCCGTGCAGAACAAAAGGCTAAGAGCCTTCGAAAGACAATGAGCCAATTGCCGCGTACGCCGTTCCTCTCAACATTACCGCAAATCAACCAGGGCCTTTGCGGGAAACACTTACACATCTAGAGCAAAAATCTTGCCAGGGTTCAGGATATTCAGCGGATCGAGTGCCTTTTTTAAGGCAATCATCACGTCAACACCCGCACCATGCTCCTCGACCAAATAGCGAATCTTGCCTTGGCCGACACCATGCTCACCCGTACACGTCCCCTCGTACCGCAGCGCCCTTTCGGCCAATCGGTCCAAAAACTCTCTGGCATGATCAAGTTCCTCCGCCGAGGTCGCATCGATCAGCGGCATCACATGAAAATTGCCGTCTCCCACATGGCCGACAATCGGCGCGATCAGCCCCAGGCGTTCAATGTCCTGCTTCGTTTCCGTAACGCAGGCCGCCAATGCCGAGATCGGCACGCAGACATCGGTCGCTATCAAATCGGTCCCGGGCCGCAGGTCCTTCGCCGCCCAGTACGCGTCGTGGCGGGCCTGCCATAGCCGACTGCGATCCTCGGGGCGCGCAGCCCACTCCAGAGCGCCGCCGCCCTCGCCTTGCGCGATCTCGGAGAAAATCTCGACCTGCTCACGCGCGCCAGCCCCGCTCCCATGAAACTCCAGGAACAGCGTCGGCTGTTCGGGTAGAGACAGTTTCGAATAGGCATTGCAGCCGCGAACTTGGACCTCATCCAAGAGCTCGATGCGCGCAAGCGGTAGTCCCATCTGCAAGGCAGCGATGGTCGCGTTGCAGGCGCCCTCAAGCGTCCGGAAGGTCGAAACGCCCGCTAGGATAGTTTCGGGGATACCGAACAGTTTCAGCGTTAGCTCAGTGATGACGCCGAGCGTGCCTTCGGAGCCGACCAGCAACCGCGTAAGATCGTAGCCGGCCGCCGATTTGCGGGCCCGCCCGCCCGTCTTGACGATCTGGCCATCGGCGAGCACAGCCGTCAGGCCCAGCACCGCATCCCGCATCGTGCCGTAACGCACAGCGTTGGTGCCGGAGGCGCGCGTCGCCGCCATGCCACCGAGGCTCGCATCCGCGCCCGGATCGACCGGAAAGAACAAACCGGTATCCCGCAGGTGCTCGTTGAGCTGTTTGCGGGTGACCCCGGCCTGTACCGTGCAATCCAGGTCCTGGCTTTGCACGCTAAGGACCCGATTCATGCGGGAGACATCTAAGGATAGGCCTCCGAATGGCGCATTCAGCTGGCCCTCAAGCGAGGTCCCGACTCCAAAGGGAATCACGGGAACGCCAGCGGAAGCGCAGGCCGCGACGGCGTGCGAGACCTCTTCCGTCGTCTCCGCGAACAGAACCGCGTCCGGCGCCTGAATCTTGAGCCATGTCAGCGTATTGGCATGCTGATCGCGAAGCGCCTCGCTGCGTGAAAATCGGTCGCCAAAAAGGGCAGAAAACCGCGAGAAAAGCGCTTCCTTGGCCTCTGAAGAGGCCTGGTCGCAAGGCGGTTCGGCTACGGTGGCTGTCGACATGGCCCCAGTCTAAACTGAGATCCTGAACAAATTCAGTCTAGTTCTCGCTTCCAGGAGGCCGCAATTCCGCTCATATCCGGCGCATCGGGCTCTGGCGGCGGGGCTTGCTAGTTGCCGCAGGCTGTTGCCCCTGCCGTGCACACGAAGGGCACGACGACGCCCTTCCAACACTGCGCATAGGTCTTCCGTGTCACAACGTCGGGCTTCAGCAGCATGTCGGGAGTCACGACCGGCCGGACCGCCTTCCAGAACGGGTCGGGCTTCACCTTTCGGGGGCGCATCGTGACATAGCTCCATCCCCTACGGCGGCGGACCTGCTCTGCAGTTTGAATGGCGGTGGCATAAGCTGCCCTGGCGGCGGCAGTTTTGGACGAAGCGCTGTTGGTGACGCGCACGATTTCGCAGCCTGCGTCAGCCGTTTCCACGGCCCCAAAGAACAGCACTGAGAATCCAAGCAAAGCGAAGCCCGCCTTCCAAACACGAAGCATTACGACCTCCAAATCATGGTTAACAAGCGGTGCACCCCATTTGCCACCGCTTTTTCCAGCCCGCAAGTCTCGCAGTGCAACATTTTTCCAGTGTTGCATTTCGTACGCACACACCCAAAGCGAGGACCTCGCTGATCCGCAGTGGACATAGGCACGCACCGGCTGTTGCGGCCTCGGGCAATGCTATAGTCCGTCAACATGGGCAAGATTCGTACAAGCGCTGCTGAGAGTGCCATTCCGCCAAGCGAAGGCTTCGAAGAGGCGTCACAAGCCACACAGGCCGATATGCTGCCGATCTCCCAGCGCGCCATGCGGGCTGGAGCGGCGCGCTATTTGGACGCGCTCAACCCAGAGCAGCGCGACGCTGTCGAGTCGCTGGACGGGCCACTTTTGGTCCTGGCTGGGGCCGGCACCGGCAAGACCCGGGTTTTGACCACGCGCATCGCCCATCTGCTGCGTTTGGGACGCGCCCATCCAGGGCAGATCCTGGCCGTCACCTTCACGAACAAGGCGGCGCGGGAGATGAAGCAGCGCGTCAGCGAGCTGATCGGCGGGGCCGTCGAGGGCATGCCCTGGCTCGGGACGTTCCATGCGATCGGCGTGAAAATCCTTCGCCGCCACGCGGAACTCGTCGAGCTGAAGCCGTCGTTTACGGTGCTCGACACCGATGACCAGATTCGGCTCATCAGGCAGCTCCTCGCGGCAGAGAACATCGATGAAAAGAGATGGCCCGCACGTGTGCTCGCCAGCATGATCGATGGCTGGAAGAACCGAGGCCTTAGACCTGCCCGCGTACCCGACGGCGAAAGCTACGGCTTTGCCAACGGCAAAGGGGGCGATTTGTATACAGCCTACCAGCGGCGCCTAAAGGACCTGAATGCCGTCGATTTCGGCGACCTCTTGATGGAGAACCTCCGCCTATTCCAGGACCATCCGGACGTTCTTGCCCGCTATCAGCAGCGCTTTCGCTACATGCTGGTGGACGAGTACCAAGATACGAATGTCGCGCAGTATCTGTGGCTCCGCCTGCTCGCCCAGCGCGAAGGCGACGAGCCGCAAAATGTCTGCTGTGTCGGCGATGACGATCAGTCCATCTATGGCTGGCGTGGCGCCGAGGTCGATAACATCCTGCGCTTCGAAACCGATTTTCCGGGCGCCAAGGTTATACGGCTCGAACGCAATTACCGCTCCACGGCGCATATCCTGGGCGCTGCGTCGGGTCTGATCGCACACAACCAGGGGCGGCTCGGCAAGACCTTGCACACCGACGGCGACGACGGCGAGAAAGTTGTCGTGCAAGGCTGCTGGGACGACGAAGAAGAAGCGCGCGCCATTGGCGAAGATATCGAGCAGCTACAACGCCAAGACCACACGCTAAATGAGATTGCGATCCTCGTACGCGCGTCATTTCAGATGCGCGCCTTCGAAGACCGCTTCATCACGCTCGGCCTCGATTACCGTGTCATTGGTGGCCCGCGCTTCTATGAGCGCCAGGAAATCCGTGACGCCATCGCCTATCTCGACGTGACCCTTAACCCGTCCAACGATCTCAAATTCGAGCGCATCGTCAACGTGCCCCGGCGCGGTCTCGGTGATGCAACGCTAAAGTCGCTGCATCAGCTGGCGCGCGCGAATGAAATCCCGCTAACTCAAGCAGCACGGCTGATCGTCGAAACCGAGGAGCTTAGGCCCAAACCACGCCGCGCATTGGCCGCGCTGATCGGCGACTTCGACCGCTGGCGTTCAATGGTCGATACGATGCGACATACCGAACTCGCGGAGCTGATCTTGGATGAGTCCGGTTATACCGGCATGTGGCAGGCGGACCGCTCGCAACAGGCTGAAGGCCGGCTGGAGAACCTGAAAGAACTCATCCGGTTCATGGAAGAATTCGACACGCTCGCCGGCTTCATGGAACATGTGTCGCTGGTGATGGATGCGGCGACCGAGGAAGGCACGGACCGCGTCAATCTGATGACGCTGCACTCGGCCAAGGGGCTCGAATTCGACACGGTGTTTCTGCCCGGTTGGGACGAAGGCCTCCTGCCCCATCAACGTAGTCTGGATGAGGCAGGCCGTTCGGGTCTTGAGGAAGAACGGCGGCTCGCCCATGTGGGCCTGACCCGCGCGCGCAAGAACGCGAAGATCACCTTTGCCCAGAACCGGCGCACTTATGGCATGTGGCAGACCGCCGTTCCCTCACGCTTCATCGATGAGCTACCGCACGACCATGTCCAAGTGGCCGAGGACGATGGCCTGCGCGGTTACGGCCCCAGCCGTTTCGACAGCGAGGAGATGTTTGCGAGCGGCAATTACGAAACACCAGGATGGCGGCGGGCGCGCGCGAACCGTCAGAAGTCCGATAGCTCTCCCCGCCGCGAGCCCATCACGATCGAAGGCACGCTAGTGGCCGCCAGCACTGTCGAAGGGGCCGGCCTTGAGATCGGTCAGCGTGTCTTTCATCAGAAATTCGGCTATGGCCGCGTTGCCGCTGTCGATGGCAACAAGCTGACGGTCGACTTCGAGAAAGCTGGCCGCAAGAAGGTAGTCGATACCTTCGTCGAGCGGGTGTGACCCGAGCACGATGTTGCTCTTCGGCTATGGCTCGCTCATGTGGGATGGATGGGAAGCCGCGTATGGCTGCCTCCAGAGGGTACACGCCACGGCGCCCGAGCATCGCCGCATCTTCAACAAGAAGTCGCTGGAGCGCTGGGGCACCCATGCCCAACCCGGCCTAACGCTCAACCTGGCGCCTGCGCACCACGACGCCGATCCGTGCCGGGGCATTGCCTTCGAGTTCCCGGACGGACACCAGTCAAAGGTCGAGGCATACCTATCAGACCGCGAGACCTGCGAGGCTTCGGACATCGCGGTCCATTTGGCAGGTGAAGCAATCACGGCGCGCACCTATATCTACGATGGCCCGCGCCTCATCGAAGATGGCCTTGCGCTCGATGCCCAGGCCGCCATGATCCTGATGGCCGAGGGGATCGCTGGCTCTAGCTACGATTACATCCGCAACGTCCGCGCGCATCTGAACCAGCTTGGCGTCAGAGATCCTGCTGTGGAGGAGCTTTGGCACGCCGTTGTCGACGCACAAAACGGGGACCGCAATGAGTGAGGAGGCGCCTTCACATACCTATCGCGCGACCGTGGAGGCCGAACCGCGCGCCGCCGTGCGTATCGCCGAGCTGCTCGACGAAGAACTCAACGCGGATGGAGACCCGCTTGCCCTCTCCGTGAGCTATTTCGAGCTTCCCAACGGGCTGTTTGAGGTCTCCGCTCTGTACGACTCTCCGCCAGATACTGGCCGGCTTCAGGCGCTGATCGACAGCGCGGCTGAAGGCGCGGAGGTCTCGGCGCTCCGTGTCGAAGAAGTCCCCGACGCCAATTGGATCAAGATCAGCCAGGCGCAACGGGGACCTGTGCGCGCAGGCCGGTTTCTTATCCATGGCAGCCATGACCGGGAGCGCATTGCGCGAAACCGGTTCACCATTGAGATCGACGCGGACCAAGCCTTTGGGACGGCGCACCACGCCACCACGCGAGGCTGCCTGCTGGCGCTCGACGAACTCGCAAAATGGGGACGCCCGGATCTAGCTCTAGACATTGGCACCGGGACCGGCGTCCTCGCTATCGCCGCTGCGCTCGCCTTCGACCGGCCGGTGGTTGCCACGGACAATGACCCCGTCGCCGTGCACATTGCCGAGGAGAACGCCCTCAAGGCAGGGGTTCGCCAGTCCATCCACGTTCTCCTCGCCGAGGGCCTATCGCACCCGACCCTGCGCCGTGTCGCCCCCGATCTGATTATGGCCAATATTCTGGCCCGCCCTCTCTACGAGCTCGCGCCCGACATGGCCCGCATCGTGCAACCGGGCGGCTATGTCCTTCTGTCGGGGATCACCGGCGCGCAAGCTGCAGAGACTGCGGCGCGCTATAGCTCGCTCGGCTTCGTCCTGGAAAAGCGAATCCTTCTCGACGGTTGGGCGACGCTGCTGCTGGGCCGCCGCAACGCAAGCACTTTGTTGGATTGATTGGCGGCGACGCTTCGGCTTACAAAGCTTCGCATGTATCAAGTGTTCGATGAGGCCAGCGCTCCGGCGGCTAGCGGCGACCGGGTCACGGCATTGTTGCGGGAATTGAAGCGGCGGCGGCTCAAGGGCTTTCTCGTTCCCCATAGCGATCAGCATCAGAACGAATTTCTACCCCCCAGCGAGGAGCGGTTGGCATGGTTGACCGGCTTCACCGGCTCGGCAGGCGTCGCCATTGTCACTGATAGCGGGTCGGCGTTGTTCGTGGATGGGCGTTACATTCTCCAAGCGCCGAAACAGGTCGATACGGACCTTTTCGAGGTGCTTCAGATCCCGAAAGCGAAACCCTCCGAATGGCTGAAGGGCACGCTCGTCAAGGGCAATGCCGTGGGCTACGACCCGCGCCTTCATACGATCAGCGAGATCGAGAGGCTCACCAAGACGCTGGACGCCGCCGGGATTCGGCTAACACCCGTCAACGAGAATCCAATCGACAAGATTTGGGGCAAAGACCGCCCTGCCCCGCCGCGCGCAGAGATCTTCGCACAGCCTCTAGAACTCGCGGGAAAGTCGCCGGGCGAGAAGTTGATGCAGGTGCAGATGCATCTGGTCGACGCCGAGCATGACGCCGTTCTGCTGACAGCGCCGGACTCTCTCTGCTGGCTATTCAACTATCGTGGCGGCGACATCAAGCATACGCCCGTCGCGCTTGCCTATGCCATTGTGCCAGCCAAGGGACGCCCGACACTCTTTATCGATCCGGAGAAAGTCGGCGAGCCTATGCGTATCGCCTTGAAGCCCTTCACCGAGATCGCCGCGCCTGACCAACTAGACGAAGCCCTGACAGAACTCGCTAAGACAGGCGCCAAAATTCGCCTCGATACTGGCTCGGCGTCCATGCGATTTGCGAATGTGATCAAAGCTGCCGGCGGAAAGCATGTCGCAGGCAACGATCCGTGCACCTTGCCCAAGGCCATCAAGACGGATGCCGAGCAGGAGGGCACACGCAATGCGCATGTCCGCGACGGAGTCGCCATGGCGCGTTTCCTCGCCTGGCTGGATGAAGTTGCCGAGACCGGCCGTGTGGACGAGGTCTCCGCCGCGATCAAGCTTGAGGATTTCCGCCGGGAGAGCGGCCAGCTCAAGGACATTAGCTTCGATACGATCGCAGCGTCCGGGCCTCATGGCGCTGTCGTGCATTACCGGCCTACGAATGACGCGAAGCGCGTGCTCGACAAGAACTCCCTCTTCTTGATCGATTCTGGCGGCCAGTATGTGGACGGAACCACGGACGTCACCCGCACCATCGCCGTGGGTAAGCCGACGGCGGAAATGAAGCGCCATTACGGGCTCGTGCTCAGGTGCCACGTCGCCATTGCCGCCGCGCGCTTTCCAGAAGGGTCGCGCGGCCAGGACCTAGACCCTTTCGCGCGAGGACCACTCTGGGCCGCTGGCCTCGATTTCGACCACGGCACTGGCCATGGCGTCGGCAGCTATCTGTCGGTTCATGAAGGACCTCAGCGCTTATCGAGGCTTGGCACCGAAGAATTGGAGCCTGGCATGATCCTGTCGAATGAACCCGGCTTCTACCGAAAGGATGAGTACGGTATTCGTCTTGAGAACCTTGTTCTCGTCAAACCGGCCGAGGACATCGAAGGTGGCGAGCGCAAGATGCTGAGCTTTGAAACCCTCACAATTGTCCCGTTCGACCGGCGTCTGATCGATCCGAAGCAGCTCATGCCTTGGGAGTTGGCGTGGCTGAACGACTACCACGCGCGCGTGCGCGAGACGATCGAGCCGCTGATCGCCAGCGAAGACAGGCCTTGGCTCCGCCACGCCACGGCGCCGATCGGCTAGCGCGCTCAAGTAGCCGCTAGGCGGTAGCGCGAATAGAGAAGCGCTCAAGTAGCCGCTAGGTGATAGCGCGAATAGAGAAGCGCTCAAGTAGCCGCTAGGTGATAGCGCGAATAGAGAGAGCCACAATGGAATTGTTTGTCTCGGCCATGGCCGCCACCCTCACCACGGTCGCGTTCGTACCGCAGGCCTTGCACATCATCCGCTACAAGGAAACAAGGGCCATCTCGCTGCAGATGTATCTGGTGTTCGCCACAGGCATCGCGTTCTGGCTGATTTTCGGGTTCATGCTGTGGAACTGGCCAATGATCCTATCCAACATCGTGACGCTCACTTTAGCGCTGACCATCATCTCCATGAAGCTGCGCTACGGCTGATCTACCCGATCAGTTTCAGCCATTCGTCTTCGGTCAGGACGTCGACGCCGAGATCCTTCGCGTTCTTGAGCTTCGAGCCCGCGCCGGGGCCGGCCACCACGTAGTCGGTCTTTTTTGAGACAGAGCCCGCGACTTTGGCCCCGAGACGTTCCGCCTGGGCCTTGGCTTCGGCGCGCGTCATCTGTTCCAACGTGCCCGTGAAGACCACCGTCTTGCCGGAAACGGGCGAGCCTTGGTCCACCGCTTCGAGTGGCGTCGGGCTCACATCCTTCAGGAGTTCATCGACCACAGCAACGTTATGCGGCTCGCCGAAGAAATCGGCGATAGCTGCCGCCGCGGTTGGTCCGATGCCGTCGATGTTTTCAAGTTCCGAGTAGGCGGTACTCGCCCGATCCTTGGCAGCCTCGCTCATCGCTTCGACGAAGTGCACCGCCGTGCCGTAGTTTCGCGCGAGCAACCGCCCCGTGATCTCCCCCACATGGCGAATGCCCAGCGCGTAGATGAAACGGTCCAGTGAGACGCTACGTCGTGCGGCGATAGCGTCGAACAGTTTCTGAGCGGAGGTTTCGCCCCAGCCCTCCCAATCCGCGAGCTTTTGCTCCGCGTCGGCGTCGCGCGTGGCGAGTGTGAAGATGTCGGGCGGTGACTGGATGAGGCCTTCGTCATAGAAGGTCTCGATGTTTTTCTCGCCCAGCCCCTCGATATCGAAGGCATTGCGCGACACGAAATGCTTCAGGCGCTCCACGCGCTGGGCGGGACAGATCAAACCGCCCGTGCAGCGGCGCACCGCGTCTACTTTGCCCGTATTCGGATTGATCTCCCGCACCGCATGACTACCGCAAGCCGGGCACACGGTGGGGAACACGAAGGGCTTAGCGGATTTGGGCCGCTTATCGAGCACAGGGCCGAGGATCTGTGGGATCACGTCGCCGGCCCGCTGCAGGATGACCGTATCGCCGATGCGCACATCCTTTCGCGCAATCTCGTCTTCGTTGTGCAAGGTCGCGTTCTGGACGACGACGCCACCCACCGTAACCGGCTCTAGCTTCGCGACGGGCGTCAGCGCGCCGGTGCGGCCAACTTGGATTTCGATATCACGCAAAATCGTTGTCGCCTTCTCCGCGGGGAACTTATGGGCGACCGCCCATCGGGGCGAACGCGACACAAAGCCGAGGCGCTCCTGCAAGTCGAGACGATCGAGCTTGTAGACGATCCCATCGATATCGTAGTCGAGACCCGCCCTGCCCTCTTCGATTTCGCGATAAGTGTTCAGCATCTCGTCCAGGGAGCTCGTGAGCTTGGCGAGCGGGTTGAGCGGGAAGCCCCATTTAGCGAAGGCTTCGTAGACACCCCATTGGGTGTCGGCAGGTAGACTTGCGACTTCGCCCCAGGCATAGGCGAAGAATTGCAGCGGTCGCGACGCGGTGATGGCTGCATCGAGTTGACGCAACGAACCCGCTGCCGCGTTGCGCGGATTGGCGAACACTTTGGCGCCCGCCTTCTCCTGTTCCGCATTGAGTGCGGCGAAGGCGCTATGGCTCATATAGATCTCGCCGCGCACCTCAAATGGGTCCGGGAAGTCGCGCGCTTTCACTTGTTTGGGGATGTCGCCGATGGTTAGGACATTTGCCGTAACGTTCTCACCCACATAACCGTCGCCGCGCGTGGCCGCCTGAACCAGCTTGCCGCCTTCATACCGTAGCCCGATGGAGAGCCCGTCGATCTTGGGCTCAGTGGTGAAGTCCAGGGGTGCGTCCGCGTCTAGGCCGAGGAAACGCCGGATGCGGTCCACGAAGTCGCGGACACCGTCATCGTCGAACACATTGCCCAACGACAACATCGGCACCGCGTGTGTGACCTTGCTGAACCCATCGGATGGCGCCGCACCGACGCGCTTCGTCGGGCTATCTTCGCGTACCAGATCAGGAAAGCGCGTTTCGATCGCTTCGTTTCGCTGGCGCAAGCGATCGTAGTCCGCGTCAGAAATCTCGGGATCGTCTTTTTGGTAGTACAGCGCATCGTGATGGGCGATCTGGTCCGCAAGCCGCGCAAGCTCCTCTGCCGCGTCTACCTCCGACAGGCTCTCGACGGCCATCTCAGCAACGGGGTCCTGCTTCGCAGTTTTCTTGTTTGCAGGTTTTTTGTTCAGGGTTTTCTTGGCCATCGCTCTGGCGCCCTATGCGGATTTGCGCATCAAACGGTCAGCGGCAGCACGCGCCTCGTCCGTGATCGTTTGGCCGGCCAACATGCGAGCCACTTCCTCGCGCCGCTCATCGCCGCCGAGCGTGGCGACGCGCGTCGTCATGGCCTCGCCCTTCTGCGTTTTGACCGCCTCCTTCGCAATTCTCAAATGGCCGCTTGCGAGCGCCGCCACTTGCGGCGCGTGAGTCACGGCCAGCACCTGAACGCTCTCGCCGAGGCCCGCCAACCGTTCACCGACTGCGGCGGCCGTTGCGCCGCCAACGCCGGACTCGACCTCATCAAAAATGAGCGTGGGCGAGGATCCCCGCGAGGCCAACACAACCTTCAGTGCCAGGATGAATCGCGCAAGTTCGCCGCCTGACGCGACCTTCATCATGGGACCCGGATCCGTGCCTGGGTTGGCCGCGACGAAGAAAGACATCCGATCGATACCGGACGGGCCTCCGTCTTCGAGATCGACCGTATCGGTGTTCGTCACGAACCGTGCTTTCTCAAGCTTCAGTGGCGCGAGTTCACCTGCGACGTCCTTGTCCAGCTTTTTCGCGGCTTTGGCGCGGGCCTTGCTCAGGTCCAGTGCCGCTTGCTCGTAGGCTTCACGAGCTTGGGCAGCGGCTTTGGCTAACGCCGCTGCCGTCGACTCGCTGGTGGTGATCGCCGCGAGGTCCGTCTCCAGTTTCTCCTGCAGCGCCGGTAAGGCATCGACTTGAACACGTTGTTTCCGGGCCAAAGCCCGCAGCGCGAAGAGACGCTCTTCCGTCCGCTCCAAATCTCCGGGCTCGAAGGCGGTGGCTGCAAGCGCTTCCTCGATCCTTCCACGGGCCGTCTCGGTTTCGCTCAGCACACGCTCGAGGGCTTCGGCGACAGCCGCGAAGGGCGAGCTGTCATTCGTCACGACTGTTGCCGCCTGACGCTCGATGCGCCGAAGCGCCGAGGCGAGACGGGCGCCAGCTGTGCCCTCGCCTTGAAGCGCGTCCATCGCCTCGTTCAGCTCGGAGGCGATCTTCTCGGCATTCATCATGAGCTGTCGCCGCGAGGAAAGCTTGTCTTCTTCGCCGATCTCGGGTGCGAGCGTCTGCAACTCATCCAGGGCATGCGTAAGGTAATCCGCATTGGCCCGTGCAGCCGCAACTTCGCTTTCGTGTTGCAGTCGCGCTGCGTCGGCCCCCGACCAAGCCTCGTAGAGGTCCGACACGTTGGCGGCATCGCGTTCCAAGCCGCCAAACGCATCGACCAAATCGCGATGGCCGCTCGGATCGATCAGCGCACGCTCATCATGCTGCCCATGGATCTCCACGAGCGCCCGGCCAACTTGGCGCATCAGCTGCACGCTGACGCTCATGTCATTGATGAAGGCGCGACTACGGCCATCGTTGCCTTGTAGGCGACGGAGGATGAGCACGCTGTCTTCGATCACGATGCCGTTGTCCGACAACAACGCAAAGACGGGGTGATCTGGTCCAAGCTCGAACGTTGCCGTGACTTGCCCCTGCGCCGAACCACTCCGAACGAGGGAGGCATCCCCACGCCCGCCAAGTGCTAGAGACAGAGCATCGAGCAGAATTGATTTTCCGGCGCCGGTCTCGCCGGTCAGCGCCGAGAGACCTTCACCGAACTCAAGATCGAGCCTATCGATCAGCACGATATCTCGTATCGACAGGGCCGCTAACACGAGGGGCCTATTAGGTTTGCCCGCCCCCTGTCCAGCTCCGGGTTTGCCAGGCTCGGGTGATCCACGATCCCTGGTACTGCTGAGGCTCGAGACCGCGTTGACCTAGGAGTTTGTAAGCGTGCTTGTACCACTTACTGTCCGGAAAGTTGTGGCCGAGAACGGCGGCGGCCGTCTGGGCCTCATTGACGATACCTAAGGCCATATAGGCCTCGGTCAAGCGCATCAAGGCTTCTTCGATTTGTTCGGTCGTCTGGTATTCCGTCACCACCGTTTTGAAGCGGTTGATAGCTGCAAGATAGTTGTTCCGGCGCAGATAGTAACGTCCCACCTGCATCTCCTTCGCCGCGAGCAAGTCCTGGAGGATCCGAATGCGATTCGCAGCCTCGGCTGCATACTGAGACGACGGATAGCGCTGTACGAGCTTTTCGTAAGCCGCCAGCGACCGGCGCGCGAAGGTCTGGTCGCGCTTAGGATCGAGGATGCGGTCGTAGTAGGACTTAGCGATGATGTCTTGCGCGAAGGCCGCTTCTCTTGTTCCGGGGTGCAGGGTCAAGTAGCGGTCGGCCGAAGAGATCGCCTCGTCATACTTGCCGGCGCGGTAATAGGAATACGAAGCCATGATGATCGCCCGCCGCGCTTCCCGCGAATAGGGGTGCGTAATGTCCACTTCTTCGTATTGGCGAGCTGCTTCCTTGAACTTGCCCTGATCGGCCATCTGATCGGCTTGACCGTAGATGACCTCGGCGGGGTCTGTGTTGAGTGGCTCCACCTCATCCTTCTTGCCGAAAATCGAATTCAACGGCCCGCTTGATCCGAGGGAATCAAACCCGTCGAAAGATCCACAACCGCCAACCAGAGGCACAGCCAAAAGAACCACGGCCGACAGCAGCACAGACAACGGCCGGCTATGCCGTCCCTTCTGTCCTGTCTCCAATGACGGCCGAGCCAGTCCGGACATGTTCCCCCTCAAGTCGCCGGTCACAGTTGCATTAATCGTCGCGCAGTTCTCGCCGGTGGCAAGCGCTAAGCGGCTGAGAGCACAACAAACTCCCGCATTATGGTGTCTTTTGGGCTCCGCGCGCGCCTTATAGCGCAAGGAGCCGCTCCGGTAGCGGCACCATGCCACAAAATGACATCAATTCGTTTAGGAATGAGACTTGTTAACTGCGATCAGCAGCGAAATGTGCAGCCGCTAAGCCTGGCGTAAGCTCTGCATGACGAACTTCGCGATAGCGCGGCGCCTCAACCATCGTCCAGGCTTCCGAATCGGCGAAGAGCGCCTTTAGGACCAGTGCGTTGAGCCGATGCCCGCCGCGGCGGCTCCGGTAGGCCCCAAGAATGGGCGCACCGGCCAATGCCAGATCGCCAACTGCGTCCAGAGCTTTGTGGCGCACGAACTCGTCGGCGTATCGCAGACCTTCGCGATTGATGACGCGGTCGTCGCCAATGGCCACCGTATTGTCGAGAGAAGCGCCGAGAGCGAGGCCAGCGGCCCAGAGATTCTCCACATCCTTCATAAAGCCGAAGGTGCGGGCCCGGGCGATATCCCGGCGGAAAGCGCCCGGATTGAGCTCAAGAGAAAGGCCCTGCTTGCCGATCAGCGGGTTCTCGAAGTCGATCTCTACATCGAGATGAAAACCGTTATGGGGGGTAAGCTCGCCGACGGCGCCGTTGTCCTCGACGCAAATTGGCTTGAGAACCTTCAGAAAGCGCCGCGGCGCCTCAAGTTCGGCAATTCCAGCCTCATCAATCGCCTCAACGAACGGTGCGGAGCTGCCGTCCATAATCGGGACTTCGCCACTGTCGATCTCGATCAACACGTTGTCGACGCCAAGACCGCGCAGTGCGGCTAGTACATGCTCGACAGTCGCAACGGACGCCCCATTCCCGTCGCCGAGAATAGTGCAAAGCGTCACGCCGGAGACGCATTGCTGATTGGCAACGATCTCAACGCCGTCTGCATCTTCGTTGGAAACTAAGAAGCGAAGCCCGGTGTCGCTGTCGGCCGGACATAATGTCAAGGAAACAGGAGCGCCGCTATGGACCCCGATACCTGTAAGTGACACCTCGTTGGCAAGCGTGGTTTGCCTTGCCCCGATGAAACCTTTCATGGCCCCCAATGGCCCCCGCGAAGTCTTTGGTCCCTACTCAAGCCCAGAGAACATCCCCGAGCCCCCCAATCGATCCGCCGTCTCTGCGCTCTCATCGATCCGTGTCCCATTTTTCGGATCGCCTCACCCGTTATTATTAGTCTCTTGGGTGTGCCCAATTGAGTCGGTCAATCAATCTATTAGGAACCATACTCTCGCGGTTAGTCGCGGGACAAATCACGGTTTCTTACACTGTATTACCGGCGCATGCCTCCCGTAACATCATAATTTAAAAGCATTTTTTGAAACGCGTGCGAAGGGAGCGGGCACTATGGTAAATGCCCGCCCCTCTCTTAGTTGGCGCGCCTACGCAGGAAGGCGGGAATTTCAAGGTCGTCATCACCAAGAGATTCCACCTGCGCGACTGCGGCGGCCTGAGCCTGAGCCACACGCGGCGGTGCCTCTAGGCGCCGAGGTGCCGCGTTCTGATGACCGGGTATCGGCTGCACGGTTAGCGACCGAGGCGCTTGTGCCTGCGGGGCCTGAGCCTGAGCAACCGCAGCCGGCGGTACGGGTGGAGGCGGCGCGGTACGGGCGGCCGCAGGGGTCGGCGCTAGATCCGGCTCCATCCTAGGCGACATTTCCGCATCTTCGTCCTTCTTGCCCAGTCCGACGCTGGCAAGGCGCTCGAGGAAACCCACCTTCTTCTTCTGAGCATTCAGGCCTGCACGACCGCCCTCGGCCGCCTTCGCTTGAAGCGCCTGCTGAGCGACCCTGGGCAGTTCCTCGACACTCGGCATCCGGCGAACCGGCCGCTTAATGGCGGCAGGCGGTGCCGGCTGGAAGTTTCGCGGCGATTCTGCTGGCTTCGGCGAAGCGGGAGGCCGCGGCAAGGCAACACCGCTGACCGCCTGAGGCCGCTTTTCGATCGTCACGTCGTTCGGCGCGCGCCAAACTTGCGCATCCTGAGTTGGCTCCGGTGACGGAACGAGGAGGCTCTCGTCCAGTTCAACCGGCTCGTCTGCGCTTCCGCCAGGGACCGTCGTCAAACCGGCCAACCGCTCCGTGAGACGTCCGCGATCCGCTTGTGGCTCCTCTTTGGCCTTAGCATCGGTCGCTTCAGTCTCGGCAGCTGCTGTGCCAATGCCTGTGGCAACCACGGACACGCGGATAACGCCTTCGAGTTCATCGTCGTAGGTCGCGCCGACGATAATGTTCGCCTCCTCGTCGGCCTCCGTGCGAATGCGGCTTGCCGCCTCGTCAACTTCATAGAGGGTCAGATCGCTGCCGCCGGTGATGGAGACAAGCAGCCCGCTTGAGCCCTTCATACAGACATCGTCCAGCAGCGGGTTCGAGATCGCAGCTTCCGCCGCATCAATGGCACGACGCTCACCGCTCGCTTCGCCAGTACCCATCATCGCCTTGCCCATGCCGGCCATGATCGTGCGGACATCGGCAAAGTCGAGATTGATCAGACCTTCCTTGACCATCAGATCGGTGATGCAACCGACGCCGGACCGCAGCACGTCATCAGCCATGCCGAAGGCGTCCGTGAAGGTCGTCTTCTCGTTCGCGACCCGGAATAGGTTTTGGTTCGGAATGATCAGCAGCGTATCGACATACTTCTGCAATTCCTCGATGCCGGCCTCCGCAGCACGCATGCGGCGCGAGCCCTCGAACTGGAACGGCTTTGTGACGACACCCACCGTCAGGATGCCTTCCTCGCGTGAGGCACGGGCGATGACCGGCGCCGCGCCCGTTCCGGTGCCACCACCCATACCGGCCGTGATAAAGGCCATGTGGCAGCCAACGAGGTGCGCCTTGACGTCCGCCATGGCTTCTTCGGCGGCAGCGGCGCCGATCTCGGGCTTCGACCCAGCGCCGAGCCCCTCGGTGACATTGTTGCCCATCTGGATGCGGCGTTCAGCGCTTGAGCTTGCAAGGGCTTGCGCGTCGGTATTGGCGACGACGAATTCCACCCCATTGAGCCCGCGCTCAATCATGTTGTTCACGGCGTTGCCGCCGGCACCGCCAACACCGAAGACGGTGATGCGCGGCTTGAGCTCAGTAAGATCTGGCACTTTGAGATTGATCGTCATGGCGGCTTCCAATTCCTGCGAATTGCCCCTTGCTATTAAGCCGACACCCACACCCCCAATTAACGCGCGGCGTCTGGCTTCGTGTCCGTTAAAAGTTCTCCATTATCCATTCGCCCACTCGAGCGAAGTAACCTGTCCCCGTACGCAAGAAACGCTGCTCGGTGTGGGTCCCGAGCTTTTCTTCACCGCGCGCCCAATGCAGAAGCAAACCGATCGCGGCGGAGAAGTCCGGCGCGGCGGCGGCTGGCGGCAATCCCGTCATGACGCGCGGGCGGCCAAGCCGCGCCGGGCGTCCAAACATGTTCGAGGCAAGTTCCACGAGGCCGGTGAGCTGGCTTCCGCCGCCGGTCAGCACCACATGCTGCGCGACTTCGGCGGGGAAGCCGCTCGAGGCCAAACGGTGGCGCATGAGATCGAGTATCTCTTCGATGCGTGGACGGATGATACAGGCGAGCTGGGCCTTCGTGATTTGATTGATGTTCCCTTGCGAAACGCCGGTCACGCACGGATACGTGATGATCTCGCGCTCATCGGACAGCGTCGCGAACGCAGCACCGTGCAGCGTCTTGAGACGCTCGGCATGCTCCATCGGCGCGCCAAGCGTGCGGGCGATATCGATCGTGACGCCATTGCCGCCTAGCGCGATCGCATCGGCATGCAAGAAGTGTCCGTCTGCGATAACTGAAAGAGTCGTGGTACCGGCGCCGAAATCGATGATCGCGACGCCCAGCTTGGCTTCGTCAGGCGTAACGACGGAGAGTGCGCTGGCATACGGTGCGGCGACAAGGCCGCCAACTCCGAGATGACACCGCTCGACGCAGAGCATGAGATTGCGGGTGGCGGCCTCGTCCGCGGTCACGGTGTGAAGATCGACCGACAGGCGCTCGCCACACATGCCGCGCGGCTCGGCAATACCGGCATTCTCGTCGAGACGAAAATCAGTGGGAAGGGCGTGAAGCACGGTCCGCCGATCGCGCGCGGCGTATTGGCGGCCCCCGGCCAGCAGCCGGTGCACATCGTCGTCGCGCACTGCACCCGATGGCAGGCCAACGCCTGCCGAGAAGCTATCGCTCTTGAGACGGCCAGCGGTAACGGAGACGTGCACGTCTTCAATGATCACGCCGGCCATGCGTTCGGCGGAGTCGACGGCGGCTCGAATGGAGCGCTCGGCGCTGTCGAGATGCGTGACCATGCCGGCCTTCAAGCCTTCCGCGCGCGTGTGGCCAAAGCCAAGCATGTCGAACTGGACGGCATCGCTGCCATCGTCAGCCCAATCCGGAACGCTTGAGGTCTTGCCGATCAGGCAGCACACTTTGCTCGTGCCGATGTCAAGGGCGGTCACGATGCGCTGGCGCTTTCCTCTGATCGATGCGTTGTAGGTCATCCCCCTGCCTTAGCTCCGTCTCACGTTTTGCCGCCGAGTGGATGGGCAGCGGGTCGATGGATTGCGGGTGGATTGACCGAGCCGGTCGCCGAGGTCGGTGCACCTTCGGGCGCAACCTCTTCTATCGCGGCGGCCGAAGTGTCGCGGAGACGCAACGTGACCCGATCGAGGAGACGCATATCGATGGCAGCAATATCCTGTTCGAGAACGCCGCGTTCTCGTTCGAGCTTTTGGAGCGCATCGAGCGCCATCTCAATGTTGCCGTCAGGCAGCATCACTTCCGTGCCGGTGCGCAGCTTGAGCGTCCAGCGGCGATCGCCGACGCGCAACGCCGCGAGCATACGGTCCCTCAGATCCTTATACGCACGCAGCGTCTCGTACAGCGCGGCCGCATGCTTGCCTGCGCCCTCACCCACGACGAGCGGCAAATGCGGGAACGCCTGCGGCAGGGCCGGCGCCAACACCACGCCCTCACTGTCCACGACGAAGGTCTTCCTCTTGTTCTGCCAAATCGCGTAAGGATCGCGTTCTTCGATCTCGACCTGCAGCGTCGAGGGCAATAGACGCATCACGCGCGCGTGGCGGATCCACGGGACGGCTTCCAGGCGGTCCTTGGCGGCATCGGTATCGAAAGCCAGCATGAAGGTTTCCGGACCCGCGCCGAGAGCCGTGGTAATTGCGAAGTCGGTGGCGTTCCTCTGGCCTTCGACGACCACGCGTTCGACGCCGAAGCCCGTGGCAACGGCGGCGCGCTGAGCGCCCGTTACCGCCGCGTTAAAAATCTGTTCGATGTGACCGCCGACGATCGCACCATACAGAACCGCGCTGGCCACGAAGGCTGCGCAGAGAAGCTGCCATTTACCGCTGAATGGGCCTTGCCGAGCGCGGCCGAGGTGGACGCGTCGAGGGCCCCTCGGGGTGACTGATCTTCCGCCTTGCGGCACCGGGAGCTGGCGGGCATAGGGGTTCGCCGCGCCACGCGCCATCTGCGCCCTGCGGGGGTCACCTTGCGTACCGTAACCTCTTGACGTGCCTATCGATTGCACGACGCATCCTCCACAATCCAACGGACCAGCTCGCCAAATGAACGCCCAACATGGGCTGCGAGCTCTGGCACCAGTGACGTGGACGTCATGCCCGGTTGGGTGTTGACCTCAAGACAGATCAGCTCCCCCGTTCCATCAGGCCGGTCGTCGTAACGGAAGTCGCTGCGACTGACCCCACGGCAGCCCAGTGCCCTATGAGCCGCTACCGACAGCTTCCGTACCAATTGGTAAACATTTGGTTTAATTGGCGCTGGGAGGACGTGAATTGAGCCCCCTGGCGCGTATTTTGACTCGTAGTCGTAGAAGGTCAGGCCTTCGGCCGGACGGATCTCGATCACGTCCAGCGCCTCGTCTCCCATGACCGCGCATGTCAGTTCCCGGCCATGGATGAAACGCTCCACCATGAGCTCCTCGCCGAGCGCCCAATCGGCGGAATGCAGTTCCTGCGGCGGGTGAGCTTGATCCTCAAGGATGATGTAGACGCCAACGGAAGAGCCCTCCGTTGGTGGCTTGATCACGTAAGGCGGCTCGAGCGGGTGTCCACGGGCCGCTTCGGTACGGCTCACAATCTTGCTTTCAGCGACCGGCACGCCCGCTTCGCGTAGGACAGCCTTCGCACGTTCCTTGTGCATCGCCAGCGCCGAAGCCAAAACGCCAGAGTGCGTATAGGGAATCTCCAGGGTCTCCAGGACGCCTTGGATGCACCCATCTTCGCCAAATTTGCCGTGCAGCGCGTTGAAACAGACATCTGGCTCAAGCGCGATCAAACGCTCGGCGACATCGCGGCCCACGTCGAGCTTGGTGACCTTGTAACCTTCTGTCTCAAGGGCCTCGGCACAGGCGGCGCCGGACCGGAGCGATATCTCACGCTCGGAGGACATGCCCCCCATCAGGACGGCGACGTGCTTTTGTTTTTCTGCCATGCAATGGCCCCCGGTGGTTGGCGCGAGATGCGAAACGGCGCCTCACGTCCCTTTAAACGCAAGACACCCCGATTTGGTTAACGCCGCATTAACCGTGTTCGAGAGCGGAAGCACGCTGGTGGTGATGAGAATTGGAAGCGTGGGGCTCAGGCGGGCTTGCCGAGGCGCTTGATTTCCCATTCGAGTTGGACGCCGCTTGTTTCCTTGACCCGGGCCCGCACGGTCTCACCGAGCGTCTCCAAGTCGGCGGCCGAAGCATCGCCCTCGTTGATAAGGAAGTTGCAATGTAGCTCCGACACTTTCGCGTTGCCCACGGTGAGCCCCCGGCACCCCGCCGCATCGATCAACTGCCAGGACTTGTTGCCTTCTGGGTTCTTGAAGGTCGAACCACCGGTGCGGCTCTTGATGGGCTGCACCTCTTCACGATAGGCGGCAATCTCGTCCATCTGGTCATTGATCTTCGCGGGATCGCCAGGCTGACCCTGGAACAATGCCTCCGTGAAGATGTAGTCCTCCGGCGCGCCGCAATGCCGGTAGGAATAGTTCATGTCGTCGACGGAGAGGACGTGGATATTGCCATCAGGGTCGACGGCCCTGGCCTCCACGAGCACGTCGCAGGTCTCAGTCCCGTGCGCCCCGCCATTCATCCGCAACGCGCCACCAATGCCACCGGGAATGCCGCGGTAAAAGGCCAGCCCTGCGATACCGGCATCGGCAGCGGCCCGTGCCACTTTGACATCCGGAACCGCCGTGCCCACGCGCAAACGCCTGCCTTCTTCAACTTTGATCTCGTTGAATCCACGTCCGAGCCGAATGACAACGCCGTCAATGCCTCCATCGCGGACAAGAAGGTTCGATCCAAGCCCAATCGTCGTCACCGGGACATCAGCCGGCAGCTCCTTCATGAAGTATGCGAGATCCACTTCGTCAGCTGGCGAGAACAACACCTCAGCGGGACCGCCCACGCGGAACCAAGTGTATTCCTTGAGTTCTGATCCAGTCCTAAGCCGCCCACGCAGATCCGGCATCGCTGCTTCGAGCCTCTCGAAAAGGTCGTTTCCGCTCACGAGGAGCCTCCTTGTGCGGCAAGTTTAGCCGGCAGCGCATTGATCCAGTCTGTAATCGTCCCCGCGCCAAGCCCTACAACAAGGTCGCCATCCTCAGCCACCGTTGCGACGGTACCAGCCAGCGACTCCGCATCGTCTACCATGAGCACGTTTGCGTGCCCGTGACGCCGCAAGCCTGCGGCGAGCTCATCGCGGTCTATGCCAGGGATCGGGGCCTCGCCGGCTGAGTAAACCGGTGTGAGTATCACCACATCGGCGTCATCGAAGCACGCCGAGAAATCGTTGAACAGGGCCTGAAGCCGCGTATAGCGATGCGGCTGCATCACGGCCACGATGCGTCCGTTGCCCGCAGCATTTGCGCCGCGTAAGACGGCCGCAATCTCCACGGGATGGTGCGCATAATCGTCATAGATCGCAACGCCTTGCCACTCCCCAACGCGGGTGAAGCGACGCTTCACCCCGGAGAACTTGGCGAGTGTCTTGCGGATCGTCTCATCATCGATGCCCGCTTCCGTCGCGACGGCAAGCGCCGCAAGCGCATTGAGTGCGTTGTAGTGGCCGAGAGCCGGGAGCATTAGGTCTTTGATCTCGCGCGCGCCACCAGCAACACCCGACCCGAGGCGGACGTCGAATGTCATGGTCGCGTGATCGGGCCGCACGTTGAACAGGCGAAGGTCCGCAGAACGCCGCACGCCATAGGTTAGCGTGCGTCGTCCGTTTTCCGCACCGCCCAAGGCTGCCATCAGACCACGGACGACAGGATGGTCTACACAAGCGACGACGGTTCCGTAGAACGGGATCGCTTCAATAAATTGCTCGAACGCTTGATGGAGAACTTCTTCGGACTCCCAAAAATCCATGTGCTCGGGATCGAGATTGGTAATCACGCCAATCTGCGTGGGCAGCTTCAAAAACGTGCCGTCGGATTCGTCTGCTTCAACCACCATCCATTCGCCTTGGCCGATCCGTGCATTCGTTCCCCAGGAATTGATGATGCCGCCCGTGATGACGGTCGGGTCGAGGCCGGCGCCATACAGAAGGTCCGCCACCAAGCATGTCGTCGTCGTCTTGCCATGGGTACCGGTCACCGAGACGGTTGTGCACGGACGCATGAGTTCGGCCAACATTTCGGCACGCCGAATGATCGGTATGCCGCGTTCTTGGGCCGCCTCGAACTCCGGGTTCCCAGGTTTCACGGCACTGGAGATCACAAGGTAGGACGCACCATTCACGTTGCGAGGATCGTGGCCGATAATGCACTCAATGCCATGGTCGCGAAGCCGCGCCAAGTTGGGCCCATCCTTGAGGTCGCTGCCCCGAACGCGGTAGCCGCGCGTGTGCATCACTTCGGCAATGGCGCTCATGCCAATGCCGCCAATGCCGACGATGTGGAACAGGCCTGTCGTTTCAGGCGGTGGCAAATGCATGGTGGCCTACACTCCGTCGGGACCTGCCAAGTCCGCCACAAGGTCCGCAAGCCTGTTTACTGCGTAGACATTACCCATCGCTTTGGACTTCTCGGCGGCTTGTGCGAGTCTGTCTGGGTCGGAGAGTAACTCCTCCAAGCGCCCAGCCAAGAATTCCGGCGAGATGCTGGACTGGTGCATGCACCATCCGCCGCCGCTGTCCTCAAGACGCCGGGCGTTCTCAAGCTGATCGTTGTCGATCGCATGCGGCAGCGGCACGAGAATGGCTGGACGACCGATGGCCGTGAGCTCGGCAACGGTCGATGCTCCCGCCCTCGCGATGACGAGATGCGTATTCGCGATCCGCTCAGGAAGGTCTTGAAAAAACGGTGCGACATGGGCTGTGATCTCGGCCTCGCGATAGGCATCACGCACCTCAGCAACGTCTTCGGGACGAGCCTGCTGCACGACCGTCAGACGCCAGCGCAAGGGCGACGGCAATTTGGCGAGCGCTTGCGGCATCATGTCGGAGAAGAACCGCGCACCCTGGCTGCCACCAAAGACAAGCAGCAAGAGGCGGCCTGCGGCCTCAGGCGGAATATAATCTTGATCACGGAAAGCCACGACTGCGTCGCGCACGGGATTGCCTGTAAAAACTGCGCGTTTTTCCGCGCTGCGGCGCAAGTGTTTCGTCGTCTCGAAGGACAAGGCAATGGCGTCGGCAAATCGAGATAGCAACCGGTTGGCGCGCCCCATGACCGCGTTCTGCTCGTGCAGGACGGTGGGGATCGCAAGGGACCTGGCCGCCAACAAGGGTGGGAGCGTCGGATACCCACCAAAGCCCACCACGACGTGAGGCTGCACCATCTCAAGCAAGCGCCGAGCCCGGAAATAGCCCTTCGCCAAAGTCGAAAGCGTATTCATGATTGCGCCAGGCGATCGCCCAGAGAACGTAGCAGAGGGAACCTGGTAGGTCGCACGCGCCGGAAAATCGGCCCCGTACTGCTCAGCACGTTCGTCGGTGGCGAGCTCCACCACGAATCCACGTCGCGTTAGTTCTTGGGCCAAAGCCGTTGCTGGGAAGAGGTGTCCGCCCGTTCCCCCGGCGGCAAGAAGAATAGTCTGAGTCAAGCGGTCTGTCCCCTGGCCTTCGCAGGATCCCCATCATGCGCAGCGCTTGCGGGATGCTGCAATCGTCCCGCCATCGGTCTCTTGCGGGTCAACCCCAGCGTAAAGCCCATGGTGAGCGCCATGGCAAGCATGGATGAGCCCCCGGAGGAAATGAAGGGCAGTGTCATACCCTTTGCGGGCAGCATCCCGACATTCACGGCCATATTGATCAAGGTCTGCAAGCCAAAGAGCATCACAAGGCCCGCGATGGCATGACGGATGAACCCATCGGGCTCTTGAGAGGCCTTGGAGAGCCCTCTCAGCACGACAAAGGCGAAGAGGATCAGCAAGATCATGCAGGCAATCAGGCCGTATTCCTCCGCCGCGACTGCAAAGATGAAATCGGTGTGAGAGTCCGGCAACACGTCTTTGACGGTCCCCTCGCCCGGTCCGCGCCCGAACCAGCCGCCGCGCAGAAATGACTCTAAAGAGCGGTCGGCCTGATAGGTGTCGCCAGATGCGGGATAGAGGAACCGGTCGATACGCGAAGCCACATGCGGCAGCAATAGGTAGGCGGAGACGAGGCCGATCATGCCGAGCCCCACCAACAAGAGGATCCAGATCATGTTAATGCCGGCCATGAAGAACAGCGCGCCCCAGACGACACTCACGAGGAGCGTCTGACCAAAGTCCGGCTGCAGCACAAGCAGCAGCGCAAACACGGCATAAAGCAGGATCGCTAGCTCCAGCCCCGGAACGTCTTTTCGCTTTTGGCTTTCATTGAAGAGCCAAGCGGTAAGGACGATGAAGGCCGGCTTCACAAATTCGGACGGTTGGATGCTGATGGGGCCCATATGGAGCCAGCGCTTTGCGCCTTTCACCTCTGGCCCAACAAACAGAATTCCCAGCATCAGGACGATGCCGACGAGGAAGATAATAAGGCTGGCACGCCGAATTTGCTTGGGCGTGAGGGTCGAGGCGGCGAACATGATCGCGAAGGCTGGCAAGAGCATCGCCACATGACGGCGCACAAAGTGAAATTGTTCCAAGTCTAGCTTTTCAGCGATTGGCGGACTGGCCGCGAGCGACAGCACGACGCCAGCCCCCATCAGCAGCAACAAGGCGGCAAGCATCAGCCGATCGACGGTGAACCACCAATCAGAGAGGATGCTTTTATCGGCGCGCGTGATCCGCATGGCACGCTACCCTAACCGCCAAGGCTTGTGACATCGTTACGCTGGAGTACAAGTCGCTTAAAAGCGTCGCCGCGCTTTACAAAGTTGGGATACTGGTCGAACGACGCGCAGGCTGGGGACAATAGCACAACTGGCTCGTCCGCCTGCGACTGGCCCGCATCCTCGGCGGCTTGCGCCACGGCGCGATCGAGCGTACCGCAAGCCACATGCGGGATGGCGTCGCCAAGCTGGTCTGCGAAGGCGTTAGAGGCTTCGCCAATTAGATAAGCGCGCGCGATTCGCGGGAAAAAGGGCTCTAACCCTGCAAGACCGCCATCTTTGGCCACGCCGCCCACGATCCAATAGATATTGTCGAAGCTGCTAAGCGCCTTCCCAGCGGCATCGGCGTTGGTTGCCTTGGAGTCGTTTACGAACATGACCCTCCCGGCCCTCGCGACCTGCTCCATGCGGTGTGCGAGGCCCCCGAAGGTCCGAAGCCCCTTCTGGAGCACCTCTGGCTCGAGGCCTTGCGATCGGGCCAATGCGTAAGACGCTGCGGCGTTCTGCCAGTTATGCGCGCCGCGCAAGGAGCCGATGCCCGCAAGATCGGCGCGCGCGATTTCGTTGCCGCCCTCCATTTCTACGAGTATCGCGTCGGCACCCCAAACACCGTTCTGCACGGGCTGACCGATGGCAACGTGCTTGACGGTGTAGGGTCCATCTAGGGTCTCGGCGATGGCCCGGCACGGCTCATCATCGACGCTGATAACGGCCGTGGCATCAGGGCCGAGTTGCCCGAAAATGCGTGCCTTGACCGCCGCATAGCCCTCGAATGAGCCATGACGATCGAGGTGATCTGGCGTGATGTTCAGGAGCGCTGCTGCGTCGGGCTTGAGCGAAGGTGTCAGATCGATCTGGTAGGACGACAGTTCGAGAACGTAAACGCGCCCTGGTGCAAATGGTGGCAGATCCAGAACGGCAGTACCGATATTGCCGCCAAGCGCCACGTCTTTCCCCGCCTGCTCCAACAGATGCGCCGTCAACGCGGTCGTCGTCGACTTGCCGTTCGTCCCTGTGATCACAAGCACTTTGCACGCAACGCCGGACGCCTCGCGCGCCCTGAAGAAGAGCTCCACATCGCCAATGACATCGATCCCAGCAGTGCGCGCCCTCCTGACACTCCCATGCGGCTCGGGGTGAGTCAGCGGGATGCCAGGCGCAAGAACGAGGGCTGCGAAGGCGCCGAAGTCTGCGTTAGACAGATCCTCGACTGCAAAGCCCACCGCCGCAGCCTGCGCCCGACCCGCCTCCTTGTCGTCCCACATCACGACGTCGGCGCCACCCGCCTGCAACGACCGCGCCGTCGCAAGCCCGCTGAGACCTGCGCCAACGACCGCCAGCTTCCGTCCAGCGAAGATCGTAACGGGAATCATGATGGACGAAGCTTAGCGTAGTTTCAGGGTCGCCAGGCCGGCGAGCGCCAACACCACAGCAATAATCCAGAAGCGAATCACGACCGTCGATTCCGGCCAGCCTTTTTGTTCGAAATGGTGATGGAGCGGCGCCATGCGGAACACGCGCTTACCGAACATCTTGAACGACGCGACTTGGACAATCACGGAAACCGCCTCAAGCACAAAAAGCCCGCCAACGATCGCCAGCACTAACTCGTGCTTTGTCGCAACCGCGATAGTACCCAGTGCACCACCTAAAGCGAGCGATCCCGTATCGCCCATGAAGATCAGCGCGGGTGGCGCGTTAAACCAGAGGAAGCCAAGTCCCGCCCCAAGCAACGCGCCGCAGATGACGGCAAGTTCAGCGGTCCCGGCGACATGATGGACTTGCAGATGGTCGGCGAAGTTGGCGCTCCCGACCATATAGGCAATGAGACCGAACGTGGCGGCGGCGATCATGACTGGCACGATCGCGAGACCGTCTAGGCCGTCGGTAAGGTTCACTGCGTTGCCGGCACCAACGATAATGAAGGTGCCGAAGATCACGAATAGCCACGTCCCAAGCGGAATGATGAGATCCTTGAAAAACGGAATAGTCAAAGCGGTCGACAGCGGCGGTTCGCCGACGGAAGCGATAACGTAGCACGCGACAATCGCTGCAACGGCTTCGATAACAATTTTGATACGGCCCGCGAACCCCAGCACCGATTGCTTCGTGACCTTGAGGTAGTCGTCGTAGAAGCCCACCGCGCCGTAGACCAGCGTCAGAAACAACACGACCCACACATACGGGTTGGAGAGATTTGCCCAAAGCAGCACCGAAAACACAAGACCCGAGAGGATCATCAGTCCACCCATGGTCGGGGTGCCCTGCTTTTGAACGATATGGGTCTTTGGGCCTTCGGTGCGGATGGGCTGGCCCTTGCCTTGACGAACACGCAGTGAACGGATCACACGCGGCCCGAAGAAGAATACAAAGAGCAGCGCGGTGAGGATGGCGCCGCCCGTCCTGAATGTGATGTAGCGGAAGAGATTGAGAATAGCGACGTCGGGCGCAAGTTCCGCCAGCAAAAGTAACATCGCGATTCATCCCCCTTTTTGGCAGCCAGTCGGGGCTTGAGCCCCATCGGCAAACCCTATCAGTCTTCCAACGCCCGCTTGAGCCCCTCGACGAGTGGCGCCATACGGCTTCCAAGCGATCCCTTCACCATTAAGATGTCGCCCGGCTGCACGCTCGACAATAACAACGGCGCCAACGCCTCCGATGTTTCGGCGTAAGCCCCCCGGCGCTCTTGTGGCAAGGCCTCGAACAACGAGGCCATGTCCGCGCCGCACGCAAAAACAACATCTATACCCGCCGCGTCAACGGCTTCGCCCAGTTCTCGGTGGAGCCCGCGGCTTTCCTCACCGAGTTCGAGCATGTCTCCAAGTACGGCTATGCGCCTCTTGTACTCGCTCCTCGGCGTTAGACCCAGCGTTGCAAGCGCCGCCCGCATCGATGCCGGATTGGCATTATACGACTCGTCAACGATGCAAACGGGCCCTCGTTCCGTCGACACAACAAAGCGCTGGCCGCGTCCTGCAGGGGCTTGGATAGCGCCCAGCGCTTTTGCGGCTGCTTCAAGGTCGGCACCGGCGAGTTTTACCGCAGCGAGAACCGCGAGTGTGTTCTGGACCACGTGGCGGCCAGGCGTTCCCACGCGATAGGTGAGCATGTCACCCAGAATATCCGACGTAACCGTCGAGCCGTCTGGCGTTAAATCGCAATTCATCAGCCTTACTTTGGAACGCTCGTCTTCACCGAATGAAATAATTTCAGCGCCCTGACGGCGCGCGGCGGCCGCCAGACGCTCGAAATACGGATTGTCGCGATTGAGAATGGCAGCGCCACCAGGCTCCAAGCCCTCAAAAATCTCGGCCTTCGCGTCCGCAATCTCCTCGACCGAATTGAAGAAACCGAGATGAACGGGAGCCACGGTTGTAATGATGGCTATATGCGGACGCACGAGACGCGTGAGCGCCGAAATTTCGCCGGCATGGTTCATGCCCACCTCGAACACACCGTAGTCAGTGTCGCTTGGCATGTTGGCGAGGGTCAGCGGCACGCCCCAGTGATTGTTGAAAGACTTAGCCGATGCATGGACGCTCCCGCATGGGCTGAGTGCAACACGCAACGCTTCTTTGGTTCCGGTCTTGCCTGCACTCCCCGTCACGGCAATCACGACCGTGTGGTCGGTGCGGTCGCGCCCTTCCCGCCCAAGATCGTTGAGTGCATCGAATGTGTCCCCCACTCGCACGAGACGAGTTCCATCGAAATCCGATGACGCAACGCCCTTGGACACTTGGATAGAGGTGCCCTCGGGAAAGGTCTCTTCGACGATCGCGCAGCCCGCATTGGCATCCAAAGCCTTGGGGACGAAATCGTGACCATCGCGGTTGGGCCCACGGATCGCGATGAAGCCCTCGCCGGGCTCAACTGAACGACTGTCGATCGAAAAGCCGGAAACCGCTGCCGCGGGGTCGCCTTCGCAACGCCCTCCTGTTGCGCTGATGACCTCGCCTAACGTCCATTTAGGATCAGCCAAGTCTTGCTCCCTTGGTTAGCGCAGCCGCAACCGCGTCGTGATCGGAAAATGGAATGACCGTTGTGCCAATCGTCTGACCCGTCTCATGTCCTTTGCCGGCTACGAGCAAAACGTCTCCTTTGCGCAGCATACGGATCGCCTCTGAAATCGCAGTCGCTCGGTCGCCGATCTCTCGCCCCGCTGGAACGGTCACTAAGATCTCATCGCGAATAGCGGCAGGGTCTTCGCTGCGCGGATTATCGTCGGTCACGATCACCATGTCGGCCTTCTCTGCAGCCGCAGTACCCATCTCGGGGCGTTTGCCGCGATCGCGATCGCCCCCACAGCCGAACACGACGAAGAGCTTTTTTGCCGCGTAAGGGCGCAAGGCGTCGAGCGCCTTGTAAAGCGCATCCGGTGTATGTGCGTAGTCGATGAAGATGGGCGCACCATAGGGCGATGTCCCTACAAGCTCGAGACGTCCGGTGGCGCCCTGCAACTTCTCAAGCCGTGGCAGAACCTCTTCGGCGGACGCGCCTGTCGCCATGACGAGACCTGCTGCCACGAGAGCATTGCTCGCTTGAAACGCGCCTACCAAGGGCAAGTGTACTGTGTACGTTGTTCCCTCATGCTCGATGGCCAGGCGTTGCGTGAAGCCGTCGATCTCCGCAGACACCAGACGTAGGTCCTCCCCCGCGTGACCTACCGTAAAGACGTTCAAACCCCGTGCTCTAGCGGCATCGGCGACCCGCGCACTTTCCGAACCGTCCATGTCGATGACCGCGGTCTTGCCGGGCGGCAAAAGCTCAGTGAAGAGACGCAGCTTTTGCGCAAAGTAATCTTCGAAGCTGGCGTGGTAGTCCAAATGATCGCGCGAGATGTTGGTGAAGGCCGCGGCTTCGAGTGCCACACCATCCAGGCGCCGCTGTTGCAGCCCGTGGCTTGAGGCTTCGAGTGCAAGGTGCGTTACATGTTCGGTGGTGAGTTCGGCTAGAATGCTATGCAGCTCGATGGGATCTGGCGTTGTGTGTTTCAGGACCCTTGTGCCACGCGGCGACACGACACCAACCGTCCCAAGACTTGCCGCGGCATAGCCGGCATCGCTCCAGAGTTGACGCGTGAAAGCGGCCACGGAGGTTTTGCCGTTCGTGCCGGTGACGGCCACCGTCGTCGCGGGCTGCGCGCCATAAAAAGCTGCGGCGGCCAACGCGAGGGTTTTGCGGGGATCGGGTACCGAAACGACCGGCACGCGAATATCCATGTCGTTGGGCGCGAGAACCGCGACAGCACCGCGCGCCGCCGCATCGGCTGCAAAGCGAGCACCGTCTGTGTTGACCCCGGGCAGTGCTGCAAAGAGATAGCCGGGCTTCACCTGCCGGCTGTCGGCCGCGATGCCCGAAATCGGCAGCGCCGCAACACCCGCGCTCAGCTTCGCCTCCGGCCCCAACAATTCACCGAGGGTCATGTTCGACTGCCTGTAATCGGCTCAAATGATTAAGGAAACTCAATACCGTGACGAATGGTACTGCGCCTCGGACGTCTTCTAATAGGTGGCAGAGGTCTTTGCGTCAAACCGGGATGCGGTCTCATCGAACTTGGGCTGCACCCCAAGTATGGGTGCAATCCGCGCGATGACCTTGCCAACCGTCGGCGCCGCGTTCCGGCCCGCCGTGGAAACGTAGTTGGTGGCTTCGACACGCTGAGGCTCATCCAACGTCACGAGGACAACATACTGAGGGTCGTCCGTCGGGAACACCGATAGAAAACTGTTCAACAGCGAGTGACGCGCATAGCGGCCGTTGACAACCTTCTCGGCCGTCCCCGTCTTACCGCCGACCCGGTAGCCTTCCGCATCTGCTCGTTTCCCCGACCCGCGGATGACGTTTTCGCGCATGAGCTTAACCACCGCCGCACTGGTTTCGGAAGATACGACGCGCTTTGAGGCCACCATGGCTTCCTCCCGCGTGCGCGGCAGAAATGTGGGCGGAATTGCATAGCCGCCGTTCACAAGCGGCACGGTCGCCGTCGCTAGCTGAAGGGGTGTCACTGATAAGCCATGGCCGAAAGCGATCGTCATCGTGTTCAGCTTTTTCCAGTTCTTTGGAACGATGGGGGCCGCGCTCGGACCGAGTTCGGTCTGTACGGGATCTAGGAAGCCAAGCTTCTTGAGGAAAGCACGATGGGCCGGAACGCCCATATGCAACGCCATTTTCGCCGATGCGATGTTCGAGGAGTAGATGAAGGATTCAGTGACCGTGAGTGGCCGTCGCTTGCCATGGAAGTCGTTGATCGAAAAGCGGCCGAAGTAGATGGGACTCGTCGCGTCGTATACCGAGTTCACATTGGCCAAACCGGAATCCAATATGCCGGCGACCGTGAAGGCCTTGAAGATCGAGCCCAACTCGTACACGCCAAAGCCGACCCGGTTGACCCGATTCTTGTCCAGCGCCTCCTGCCGGCGATGGGGGTCGAAGTCGGGCAGCGAGGCGAGAGCTACGATTTCTCCGGTATGCACGTTCATGACGATGCCCGCGGCGGCCTTGGCCTTGTACAGCGTCATCGCGCTCACGAGTTCTTCCCGCAGAACATGCTGCGCGCCAACGTCCAGCGAAACCGCCACGGTCTCACCGCCCGTCTCGGTCTGAGGATTCATCATCGTGAGCTGTGGGTTGTTGTCGATGAACTTCTCGATGCCGCCGAGACCGCGATTGTCCACGTCGACGAGGCCTACGACATGGCCAGCCGTCGCGCCGACCGGATAGAAGCGGCGATACTCCTGGATGAAGCCAAGACCAGGAAGTCCGAGATCGTGCACACTCTGCTGCTGGCCTGGTGCGAGCTCTCGGGCGATGCGCACAAAACGTCCACGCCCCTTGAGCTGTTTCCGCAGCTTCTCCTTGTTGATATTCGGCAGTACGCGCGAAACGCCGTCCACCACTTCATCGGCATCAAGGATACGTTTGGGATCGGCGAAGAGCGTTGCGCCGCGAATGTCCGTTGCGAGCAGTTGACCGTTGCGATCGAGGATGTCCGGCCGGTGGATTGTCGTCGAGATATCGTAGGACCCTCCTCGCCCCGGGCCTTGGCCATCAAGACCAAGCGATACGAGCCGTCCGCCGATCAAGACAAAGGCCAAGGCAAAACCGAGACATGCGAGGCGAAACCGCATTCGGCAGCGGGCATGATAGGCGCGCGCCGCGCGTGCTTCCGCGGGGGTCAGATCTTGGTTTTCGCGCTGAGCCATCCGGATCCGAGCCTACTGTGTCGCCGCCTTGAGGCTTTCGGTCTGTACCTCGTCGCTCTTGGCCGACTGTGCCAACTTGCGGACACGTTCAAAGTCGGTCTCGGTCATTTCATCCAGGATGACGATTTGCTGGGGATGAGCGGGACTCAGTTCGAGGTATTTCTTGGCGAGGCGCTCAATGCGCTCCGGGCGGTTGAGAAGGCTCCACTCGGCGCGGGCGACGGCTAGGGAATCGCGCTCTTCTTCAATTTGCCGCTGAAGCATGACGATCTTTTCGTCTAGGCTCCTGGCTTCGTACTTCACCTGGTAGATCACAGTGGCCAAGGCGGCCAGACCCAGAACCAGGCAGATATTCACAAAACGCAACATCACACTACCGCGTCCCAACAGCGACGCGCCCCTCAACGCAAAACTCTCAAGCACCCCTCACGTGGCGCAGCGCGGGCACCCCAAGCCCGGCTAAGTCGAAATCTTGGGCCGGAGCTTCCGTTCGGCGGCCAGCCCTGAGCCTGGCCGACCGAGCCCTCGGGTTGCTTTGGACCTCATCCTCACTTGGTTCTACGGGCCGACGGTTAAGAAGCTGGAAGCATGGCAAAAAATCTTTGGTGTCCTGATCGGGCAAATGCCGGGAGCCTTTTTGGGGTGGCGCACTGCGATTGGCGAAGAAGCGCTTCACAATTCGGTCTTCGAGGGAGTGAAACGTCACCACCACGAGGCGTCCGCCGTGCTTCAAGAGCCGCTCAGCGGCAAAGAGACCTCTCGCAAGCTCCTCCAATTCCGAATTCACGTATAGCCGAAGCCCCTGAAATGTGCGGGTCGCGGGGTGTTTTGTCTCGTTGCGACCTCGGCCAAGCACGCCGGCGACGATCTCCGCCAGTTCCCCTGTCCGGGTGATCGGAGCTTCGGCGCGCGCCTTGACGATAGCCTTGGCGATGGCGCGCGACCGGCGCTCTTCGCCGAAAACGTAAATGATATCAGCGATCTGGGTTTCTTCGAAGCTATTGACGACGTCCGCTGCGGATAGCCCCGCCGCCCCCATGCGCATGTCGAGTGGACCGTCTTTGGCGAAGGAAAAACCGCGCTCGGGCTGATCGAGCTGCATCGATGAGACGCCGATATCGAGTACGACGCCATCGACAGCTTCAAAGCCTTGGGCCTCTGCAAGGCCTGCCATCTCGCCATAGCGGCCCAACACGGCTTCGAAACGGCCCGGGAAGTCGGACACAAGCACTTCTGCATTGGCGATTGCTTGCGGATCGCGATCGATGGCCATCACGCGGCAATCGGCCGTCTCCAGGATGGCTCTTGAATAGCCTCCTGCTCCGAATGTGCCATCGATGATGATATCGCCGTCTTCAGGCTTGAGGGCGGCCAGAACCTCCGAAAGCAGCACGGGAATGTGACGGACCAGTCCGCCAGCGACAGACGATGGTCTGCCGCTGTCCGTCATCATTCCCGTGCTCCCTCTGCACCGCCGCTTCCGCGGCGCCCCGCGCCGAGTAACTTGCGGAGATCGCGGACCTTGTCCCGCGCTTCCGCCAAATGTGCATCAAAACGTTTCGGCTCCCAGAGCTGAAATTTCTCCCCCAACCCCACAAAGGTGATGTGGCTGGTGATGCCGGCGTGTTCGCGCAAGCGTTCCGGGAGAATCGTACGACCGTCTTGATCGATGGAGAGAATTTCGGATGTGCCAAAGAGCGCCGTAGCGAGCTGATCGCGCTCATCGGAATACGGCGCGAGATCTTCGACAAGAGAATTGATTTTATCGACGAGACGCTTGCCGCCGGCATCGAGCGCGGGCGCATCAAGCGATGGATAGCAGTAGATGCCCTCAAGCCCGTCCTTGGCGAGAACCGTTCGGAAAGGCGCGGGAACCGAAACGCGGCCCTTGGCGTCGATCCTATTGGTGAATGACGAGACAAACTGATCCATCTCCCCCTCACGCGCTACGAAGCCGACTGAATGAACACGGAACTGAAAAACGGCGCTTCGGCGCTGGCCTTCCGCAAGCTCGGAAAATGGGTGGAGGAAGCGGCGCGGATCCCCCCGTGGCCTCAAAGGAAGCGCTGCCTGCTTCCTCCACCCCACTCACCGAACGGGCATTTATGGGATAGCATGGGATATTATGGGCGTCAACGGAAATACTCGGGAATTGGCGCTTTTGCGTGGGATCGGCCGACCCGCCAAGGCGAGACGTGGCGCACTTTCGCGAAATCGGCGTTGCGGCGCGCGACGGCGTCGGACAGAAACGAACGACGGTCGAGGCTGGTTGGGGATGCGTGCTACTAGGCAACGTTGTGTCATGGCGCCCGCATCGGGCGTGGCCATATGGGCGGCGCATTTCCGACGCCTACTGATGGCTGATCGCATGTCATCGATTAACAAGTCATCGATTAGGGTGGCGATGCAGAGAATGGCGGCTATGCAGCGAAGATTTCCTCACCGCATCTTTGGCCTGATGGTCCTCACGGCAGTCTGCATCGCCGTGGGTATCGCAGGCGTGCGCGCTGCAGCGCCCTCGGCAATGGCAGGCGGTGCGGGCTTTGCTCGCCTTGGGCCCCCTAATGCCCCGATCAAGCTGTTCTACGAAACAAAGGGTTCGGGCTCCCCATTGCTCCTCATTCACGGATTTGGGTCGAGTACGTTCACCTGGCGACGCATTGCACCAGAATTGGCGACAACGAACAGGGTGATCGCCGTCGACCTCAAGGGCTTCGGACAGTCCGACAAGCCGCTTGACGAGCACTACTCGATCTTCGACCAAGCCCAACTCATCAAGCAGCTCATTCTTGAGAAGGACCTCAAGAACCTGACCTTGATCGGCCACTCCTTCGGCGGCGGCATCTCCCTGATGCTGGCTCTCGACAAGGATCCGCGCCTGGCAGGGCGCATCTCGAAACTGATCCTGTTAGACACGATCGCATACCCACAGAACGTTCCGGTCGCCTTCAAGATGATGGACCTGCCGCTCATGTCCCATCTCGGCGTTCGGATGGTCCCCCCGGAAATGCAGGCGCGCGTGGCGCTGAAGCTCGCCTATTTCGACGACAGCAAAATCGGGGAGGACACCGTCGAGACCTATGCGGCCCCGCTTCGCACAACAGAGGGCAAGCACGCCGTCATCCAAAGCGCACGCCAGATTGTGCCACATGGCCTTGCAGAAATTTCGAAGCGCTATTCGACGATAACGCAGCCGACCCTAATCGCGTGGTGCGACAGCGACAAAATCGTACCGCTCGATATCGGGCTGGAACTTCGTCGAAACATGCCGACCTCTCGCCTCGAAGTCATTGAGCAATGCGGGCACATGCCCCAAGAGGAACAGCCCGAGGCCACACTCCGGCTCATTCGGAACTTTTTGGCGCACTGAAGCAAACCTGTCTTGACGCGGCTTTAGGCTCCCGAGCCTCGAATCACCCTGTTCCGGACGATACGAGGAGGCATTAGTTTTTCTTATAGATACAATAAGGAAATACGATTTGCACTTATCGAAGCCCGCGCGCACTGTGCCGTCAAATGGTGGGCTCAGACGAGTCCAAGCCAAGATCAAAAACATGAGGAGATGAGGAGATGGACGCGAAAGTAGAGAAGTCCGGCGGTTGCCCCGTGATGCACGGCGCGGTCACTGAGATCAGCAATTCAGTAATGGACTGGTGGCCGAAGGCCCTCAACCTGGACATCTTGAGTCAGCACGACACGAAAACCAATCCGATGGGAAAGGACTTCGACTATCGCGAGGAAGTTAAGACGCTCGACTTCGACGCGCTCAAGAAGGACATGCACGCGCTGATGACCGACAGCCAGGAATGGTGGCCGGCCGACTGGGGCCACTATGGCGGGCTGATGATCCGCTTGGCCTGGCACGCTGCTGGTTCCTACCGGATGGGCGATGGACGCGGTGGCGCAGGCACGGGTAACCAGCGTTTCGCGCCGCTGAACTCTTGGCCGGACAATGTCAGCCTCGATAAGGCACGCCGTCTCTTGTGGCCGATCAAGAAGAAGTACGGGAACAAGGTTTCGTGGGCCGACCTGTTTATCCTCGCCGGCAACACCGCTTACGAATCCATGGGGCTAAAGACTTTCGGCTTTGGCTTTGGCCGCGAGGACATCTGGCATCCGGAGATCGACACATACTGGGGCGCTGAAAAGGAATGGCTCGCGCCGAGCGACGAGCGCTACACGGACGTCGATGAGCCCGACACCATGGAAAACCCGCTCGCGGCGGTTCAGATGGGTCTGATCTACGTGAACCCGGAAGGGGTGAACGGTAACCCCGATCCGATCAAGACCGCAGGCCAGGTCCGCGAGACCTTCAAGCGCATGGCCATGGACGACGAGGAAACCGCGGCGTTGACCGCCGGCGGCCACACTGTGGGCAAGACCCACGGCAATGGCGATGCCGACGCGCTCGGTCCGGACCCTGAGGATGCCGGCGTCGCGATGCAAGGCCTTGGCTGGGATAATCCAGACCAGGACGGTCTTGCTGGCCGCGCCGTGACGTCGGGCCTTGAGGGTGCCTGGACGAGCAAACCTCTCGAGTTCGATATGGGTTATTTCGACATGCTCTTCGGCCACGATTGGTGGGTACAGAAGAGCCCCGCCGGCGCCAACCAGTGGGAGCCGGTCGACATCAAGGAAGAGGATATGCCGGTCGATGCCAGCGATCCCTCCAAGCGCCACAAACCCATCATGACCGATGCGGACATGGCTATGCGGTTCGACCCGGCTTACAAGGCGATCTGCGAAAAGTTCATGTCCGATCCCGAGTACTTCAAGGACACATTCGCGCGGGCATGGTTCAAGCTGACCCATCGCGACATGGGTCCCAAGGTCCGCTACATCGGCCCGGACGTCCCCGAAGAAGACCTAATCTGGCAGGACCCGATCCCAGCCGGTCCCACCGGCTACGATGTGGACGCGGTTAAAGCCAAGATCGCAGCCTCTGGTCTAAGCATCGCCGAAATGGTCTCGACCGCCTGGGACAGCGCCCGCACCTATCGCGGCTCGGACATGCGCGGCGGCGCTAACGGCGCGCGCATTCGCCTGGCCCCGCAGAAGGATTGGGAAGGTAACGAGCCCGAGCGTCTCGCTAAGGTGTTATCGGTTCTCGAGCCGATCGCCAAGGACGCGGGCGCCAGCATCGCGGATGTGATCGTGCTCGCTGGCAATCTCGGTGTTGAGCAGGCGGCGAAAGCAGCCGGTTACGATATCACCGTGCCCTTCGAGCCGGGTCGTGGCGACGCCACCGACGAGATGACAGACGCGGAGTCTTTCGAGCCACTAGAGCCGCTCGCCGATGGCTACCGTAACTGGTTGAAGAAAGACTATGCGGTCACAGCAGAAGAGATGATGTTGGATCGCACTCAGCTGATGCGCTTGACGGCACCCGAGATGACGGTGCTGGTGGGCGGCATGCGCGCCATGGGCACAAACTACGGCGGCACCAAGCATGGCATCTTCACCGACCGTGAAGGTGCTCTGACTACGGACTTCTTCGTCAACCTCACCGACATGGCCTACAAGTGGGTCCCGACAGAGGACGGCATCTATGAAATCCGTGACCGCAAGTCCGACGAGGTCAAATGGACCGCGACACGCATGGATTTGATCTTTGGGTCGAACTCCATCTTGCGTGCGTATTCGGAGGTCTACGCCCAAGACGATGCGAGCGAGAAGTTCGTGAATGACTTCGTGGCCGCCTGGACGAAGGTCATGAATGCGGATCGTTTCGACTTGGTCTAATCGACTTGGTCTAATCGACTTGGCTTAATCGGCCTGGCTTAATCGGCCTGGCCGAGTTGGCGTTTATGGAAAGCTGAAGCGCCCCTCCTCATCTGGCGCTTCTTTACAGAACGGCTGGCGCGCCCCAACCGCCGGCCGTTCTCACTTTGCGAGCACGGAAAGTCCCGCCCGTACACGGCAAGCTTCGCCTGCACAAATGGAGACCGGCGCGAGGGGGGCTCCCTCACGCCGGTCCTAACATGTCACCAAGCCTGTAAGCCGGGTTCTGTACCTCGTATCCGCGAGGTGATGGCCATTCATCTGGGGCTCGCCTTGCGACGCGCCTCGTGCAACCAACCCGGACCGCTGGTCTGGAAACAGACCTGAACGTTTTCTCGCAACTTACGATCAATCGAACATGCGGCCCCTATTCGGTCTTGCTCCCGGTGGGGTTTACCGTGCCGCCTTTGTTACCAAAGACGCGGTGCGCTCTTACCGCACCCTTTCACCCTTACCCTTCACAGGGCCGTTCGGCCCGAAGAGCGGTTTGCTTTCTGTGGCACTTTCCCTGGGGTCACCCCCGCCGGACGTTATCCGGCACCGTGCTTCCATGGAGCCCGGACTTTCCTCCCCTTAAGGTCAAGGAGCGGCCATCCGGCCTGCTGACTGGCCGACATAAGGGGATTTCGCCGGTTCTCGTCAAGGTCGAGACGTGGGCATGGCTAATCCACGTTTAGCCCATCCCGCGCCAAAATGCCGTTGGGTCTCGTCACGGCTTTTTGATCGCCCGGTTGCTATTGTTCCCATATGCTCGCGGCAACTTGCCGCATAATGCCGGAAACCACGCTTTCCTGCGGTTTCGCGGCAGCGGTGCAACCCTGTGCAAGGGCACTTCGAGCAATGACAAATCAGGTTTTGATCGCACGCTGGCTCACAGTCTTTCCAGAACTGGCAGAGCTTGAGCCGGAAACGAAAGAGACACTTTTCGAGGTCACCCAATTCGAACGGCTTCGTCGGGGTGACACGGCCTACTATCAAGGCCAGCTTTGCCAGAACTACGTCATGTGTATCGAGGGCCAGACGCGCGTCTATAAGACGTCGGAGTCAGGCCGGGAGATCATGCTCTACCAGGTGGGCGCGGGGGAGACATGTGTCCTGACCACGTCCTGCTTGATCGCGGGAAACCCCTTCCCCGCGGAAAGCAACGCACAGGCGGATGCCTTGCTTGCGGCCATCCCGGCGGATGTCTTCCACCGGCTCATGTCATCGTCGCCCAAATTCCGGAACTACGTGCTGTCCAACTACGGGGACCTGTTGTCGAGCCTGATCATGCTCGTGGACGAAGTGGCCTTCGCAAGTCTCGACCTGCGCCTGGCCCGGCGTCTCCTGGCCGAAACCGAAAGCAGCAGTGTTGTCTCAAAGACCCATCAGCAGCTGGCGCTGGATCTCGGCAGTGTTCGTGAGGTCATCAGCCGCTACGTTTCGGAATGGGAGAGATTGGGCTGGGTCCGCTCCTCGCGCGGTTCGATCGAGGTCCTAGACCGGGATGCGCTCGCAGCCTACGGCGCGGGCGATGCGGCGCTGCCACGCGCGGCTTTGAGATCAGGCTCTCAAGCATGACGCCGGGGCAGCGTAACTCAGGTCACAGACAATATCGTCTCATGCAACTTAAGGATGATCGAGAGCAGAAGCTCTAATAATCAAACAGAACACAACGCGAAGAGAAGAAACGCCGGAGGACCGAAGACAATGAAAAGCATGACACCGAGACGGCTTATCTCCCGGCATCTGTTGCCTGTGCTCCTGGCTTGCATTGTTTCGATGGGCTTCCCCACCTTCGCGGCTGCCATGGAGGCGCATGGAGACTCGGACGCTGATTTTGGCGAGAGCTGCGCCATGGGACTGGCCGATGGGCAGATGGTCAAGACGGATTGCTCCGTGAGCTGGACTGGGGAAGACGGCAAGGTTTACTGCTTCTCGAGCGAGAACTCTAAGAATGCCTTTCTGAAGGACCCAGAAGCCAATCTCAACCGCGCAAAGAAGTTCCTCGCAGAGCAAAAGGCCAAAGCCGCCGCCAAGGCGGCTGCGGGACAGAAAGTGTTCACGGAAGAAGATGTGAATGCGCGCGTGCAGGAAGTCATCGACGAGCGTTCGAAAGACGGGGCCTTCGTTTTCCACGATCCCAAGCTCGCGGCAGACCTCAAGCTCGACTTCGACAAGATTAAAATCGTGCGCGGCATGGAAGGCTATGGCTGGTTTGCCAACGTCATCTTCAGTGACATGGAAGAGCCAAAGAAGCAGTACGCCATTGACTTCTGGTTCAAGCCCGAAGGCCAACAGCTCACACTTCAGGACATCCGCGTGCAGAAGGGCCCCAGGCGTGACGGCGACGGCTACTTCATGATCACGCGTCTTCCAGTTGCGTGGTGGTGGCTGCCGGTTCAGGAACATCCCGGAAGTATCGAAGGCGCCCGCGCCTGGCACGTGATGGCCGCCATCCACGATTACATCCTTCAGAACAAGGATGAGGACGGCAATATCACCGTCAAGGACGAGAAGACCGGAGAAGACCTAAAGCTGCAGTTCGTCGAGATGCACCGGCCCGTCCGACGGCTGTTGGGTGAAGGGAAGTACTTTGCCTGTACAGACTTCCGCAAGCCGGGCAGCAAGGACGAGTACTACGATCTCGACTTTTGGGTCGACGAGAAGGACGGAAAGTTGAAGGTCGGCAATGTGAAGGTCCACAAAGTGCCGGTCCAAGAGGACGGTATCTGGACGCAGATTGACCGCTACACATTCGAAGGCATGGACTTCGAAGACACGCTCTAGTTCCTCCAGCTCGCATCCCGGCGAGCACTTGCCAAACTCTCCCGCCCCTTCGCAAGGAGGGGCGGTTTTCTATTGCCAGTTTTACTTGGCGAGATCGCGAAGTTGTGATGGCCGTTGCGTGAGTCCAGTCACATTCGAAGCGCGTTATTCGACTGTAGCGTGCTCTTGCGCTCGCGGCAGATCGTGCCAAAGGCGACCAGACATCGAACAAACCAAGTTATGGAGGAACCAAATATGAAGTACCTGACCCCTGCTCTTGTTACCGGCGCCCTTCTTTTTGCCGCCCCCGCAATCGCGGCCACCGGCGAATACGACAATATGTGCGCCATGGGCCTTGCGATTGAGAAGAAGGTCGAGACTGACTGCTCGATCAATGCGGAGATCGGCGGCAAGACCTATTGCTTCGGCAATCAGGAAGCCAAGACGATGTTCATGAAGGACACCGAAGGCAACCTCAAGAAAGCTCAGAGCTTCTATAACGACAATCAGTAGCGCGCCGCTGCCCAAGACCAATCAATGGGGAAGATCTGGCATGCCCTGCTGGGTCTTCCCCTTTTTACAAACTCGCTCAAGGCGCCTTGGCATTGCAATTGTCCATTGACGAAACAAGCATTTCTGATGATTCAATGGCATCTCGTTGGCCGGATGCGCCGCGCACACGAAAACCACGCATCCAAAAGTCACATATCCAAACGTTCTGGAGGAAGTATTTATGAATAAGGTTGTTCTCGCCGCTGCTGTCGCCGCCGCTATGGTTGCCGCTCCCGTTTCCGCCGCTTTTGCCGCTGGCGCCGCCGGTGAGTTTGGAAACAACTGTGCCTTTGGCCTCACAAAGGGTGCAAAGAAGTACACCGATTGTTCAGTGATGGAGAAGATCGACGGCAAGGTCTACTGCTTTAGCAAGCAGTCCGCCAAAGAGGAGTTCATGAAGGACGCCAAGGGCAACCTTGAGAAGGCTGAGAGCTTCTACAACGACAATCAGTAGCGCGAGCGGCGCCTTGCGCGCCCTGCGAAGCGATTTCAAGGCTCGCCCGGGATCTGGGCGAGCCTTTTTCGTATCGCACGCGATTGTCGTGGTTCAGTCAGCTGGCCCTAGGCTTCTGCCTCTGCGCGAGCCAAGAGCAGCTTTTTGAGAGTCTCGCAGGTAGAACGGTCCGCTCGACCATTGATCCGTTCAGGGCGAAAATGCCGCTGAAATGCCTCCACCACTATCTCCGTGCCCCGACCATAGGTCGATGTCGCCTCGAGCCCGTATCCCAAGTCTGCCAAGTCTTGCTGCAGCTCAGCGACAGCCGGGCTCTCGTCACCAAGGCCTAGGCCCGCATCGTCGCCTGCAGGCACCGGCTCCGTCCATAGGCCGACTCCAGCTCGGGCAAGCCGCGCCCAATTGAATTGCTCCCCAGGATCGCGCTTGCGCCCCGGGGCGATATCTGAGTGCGCCAGCACACGGTCTATCGGGATCTCATGGCGGCTAAGAATATCCTGGCACAGTGACTCGACAGCCTGCATCTGGGCGTCAGGAAAGGGCGGATAGTCGAAATCGTGGCCGGGATTATGGATCTCGATGCCGATTGATGCCGAATTGAGGTCCTTCTCGCCGGCCCAGAAGCTCTGGCCGGCATGCCATGCCCGCTCCGCCTCTGGCACCATCTGCGTGACGGTGCCATCCTCATCGACGATGTAGTGCGCGGAGACCTTGGACTCTTCGGATGCGAGCCAATCGCGGGCTGCATTGTGGGTTTCCATCCCGGTGTAGTGCAGGATCAGCATGTCAGGCTTGCGCCCGCGCTCTCGTGGTTCAAAATTGGGCGAAGGGACCCAATGCGTGGCGAGCTTGCTATCCGGTGCAGCCGTCATCAATTCCTATCCGTTTTGCTGGGCAGCTCAAGAGTCCGCGATCGGCGACATCGCTATCGCCGAAGGTGGCACGACGCAACGAGTGCCTAGAGACCGCGTTCTTTTGCGATCTGCTGATACGCCTCGTTGATTGCGGCAACCTTGTCCGTGGCGATCGTGACAAACTCTTCCGGCACGCCGCGCGCGATCAGCTTGTCCGGATGGTTCTCTGCGATCAGCTTGCGATACTGGGACTTTAGATCGTCGTTGGAAATCGTCGGCTGAACCTCAAGCACCTCGTATGGGTTGCGCTTAGATGCAACGACGTGCCGAGCCTTGATGTAGCTGAACTCGGTATCCGTGAAGCCAAACCGCTTTGCGACCTGCTTCAGAAACTCTTCCTCGCTCGGATCGAACTCATCGTCAGCCTTGGCAATATGGAATAGCCCGTCCAGCACGTCTTCGAGCAGCTTTCGGTTGCCCTTGAACATGCCCGCCAGCTGATCCGCATAGGCCTCGTACCCGGACACTTCCTGTTTGGCGAGGTTGAACACCCGCGCCACGTTCTTCATTTCGCCGTCGGGTACCTTGAAGACTTCCTTGAAGGCGTTGACCTCGTCCATCGTGACAACGCCATCCGCCTTGGCCATCTTGGCGCCAAGCGCGATCACACCCACGGTGAAGGCCACCTGGTCCTCGCCCTCGCCAGCAGCGCCCTCTTCGCCGTCGCGGTCAATCACATAATGTCCGGCGACGCCGCCAACCAGCGCGCCAATTGGCCCTCCGACCGCGAGACCTGCTGCCGCACCTGCGAGCTTTCCCCAAACCGACATAGTGGACCCCCTTGAGACCAATCATTCTGTTGAACCATACGGACGTTTCAGCTGTCGCGCATGGGCTATTCAATTCGGCGGCCCATGACCGCCGTAACAATTACGTGCTGCTATCCCGGAGATTTCCTGAAATCGACATCTTTGGCTCGTCGACCTCAAGACCTTCGGCGAGGCGCCGCTCCACGTGCCATGACCTGACGAAGGTCCAAACAAAAAACCACAGTCCCAAAAGCGCATTGGCGCCGCTTGCAATCCAGACGAACATCGATCCCAGTTCGAAGAGATTGGCCGCCGCAAGGATGAAGGCCTCGATGACGATCGCGAAGCCGCCAGCCATCACAATCGCGGCGCAAAGCGAAACGACAAAGATCGATATTGGATTTCCGCCTTTTTTGGCGTCCTTAGTGCTCATCAGCTCACTCAAACCCTTGAGAATCTTATAGGGGCGCTTTTCATTAGCGGGGCAATCCCGCCGTTACAAGGGGTTCGAGACCCCCCTGCCGTCAGAGTTCCCGCCCGATCTTGCATGACAAGGAACTCTCAGAATTGTATCCACGGCGGCACAGCGGCGAAAGGAGCAAAAATGGCGGTCTACGAGCTTGATGGGCAAGCGCCCGAGTTTCCCGAGGACGGGCTCTACTGGGTCGCCGAAACAGCCGTCTTGACGGGCAAGGTCCGGCTGAAATCGGACGCCAGCGTCTGGTACGGATCGGTGCTGCGCGGCGACAACGAGTGGATCGAGATCGGCACCCGTTCGCAAATTCAAGACAACTCCACACTCCATACCGACCCAGGATTTCCGCTGACCATCGGTCAAGACTGTGTCATCGGACACAACGTGATCCTTCACAGCTGCTCGATCGGTGACAATTCGCTCATTGGCATGGGCGCGATCGTCCTAAACAGAGCAAAGATCGGCTCGAACTGTCTGGTTGGGGCGGGCGCGCTGATTACCGAGGGTAAGGAGTTCCCGGACAACTCCATGATCCTCGGATCGCCCGCCAAGGCTGTGCGCGAGGTGGACGACAAGATGCGCGCCACGATTGCCCGGGGCGCTGACGTCTATGTGCGCCGCTGGAAGCAGTACGCGGCCGGTTTGAAGCGGATTGCGTGACAGGCCTATCGACCGCGAAATGAATGGCAAATGGCAGTTTTTCATCGACCGTGGCGGCACGTTCACGGACATTGTCGGACGGAAGCCTGACGGCACGGTCTTAACCACAAAGCTGCTCTCAGAGAATCCCGAGTCGTACGAAGACGCGGCCATCGCCGGTATCGCCGATCTCCTCGGTGTCCCACGCGATGCACCACTTCCCGCTGGCCGTATCGAGACCGTACGGATGGGCACGACGGTGGCCACCAATGCGCTGCTTGAGCGCAAAGGCGACCGCGTGCTTCTGATCGTCAGCGAGGGGTTTCGAGACGCTCTTGAGATTGGCTATCAGGCCCGGCCGAACATCTTCGCGCGGCACATCCAAAAGCCCTCAATGCTCTACGAGCGCGTCGTTGAGGTCCCCGAACGCATACGCGCGGACGGAAAGATCGAAGTTCCGCTGGATCTCGGGGCGATGCGCGACATCCTTGAGGGTGCCCGCAAGGACGGCATCGACTCCGTCGCAATCGTCTTCATGCATGCCTATTCCCACCCCCAACACGAACGCGAAGCGGCGAAGCTCGCTCGCAGCTTGGGCTTTGCCCAAGTCTCAGTCAGCCACGAGGTTAGCCCGCTTGTGAAGTTTGTCGGGCGCGGTGATACGACCGTCGTTGACGCCTATCTGTCGCCCCTGCTCCGCCGCTACGTGAACCGCGTGGCGGGCGCACTCTCGGCCGATGGAAGTGAGGCCGCAAGAGACGCGGCAACGCGGCTCCTCTTCATGCAGTCATCCGGTGGCCTGACTTCCGCGCATCTGTTTCGCGGTAAGGACGCAATCCTGTCCGGACCGGCCGGGGGTGTTGTCGGTGCCGTGGAGACGGCCGAGACGGCCGGCTTCTCGAAGGTGATCGGCTTCGATATGGGCGGCACATCGACGGATGTCTGCCACTACGACGGCATCCTCGAGCGCACATTCGAGAGCGTCGTTGCCGGCGCGCGTGTCCGCGCACCGATGATGCTGATCCACACAGTTGCGGCCGGCGGGGGCTCGATCCTGCATTGCGACGAGGCCCGCTTTCGGGTTGGACCGGGTTCAGCGGGCGCCGATCCTGGGCCTTGCGCCTACCGCCGCGGCGGCCCGCTTACCGTTACGGACGCCAATGTCATGACGGGCAAGCTTCAGCCGGACCTCTTCCCGCACATCTTCGGTCCGAACCAAGATCGCCCGCTTGATCGCCGGGCCGTAGTGAGAGCGTTTCATGGGCTAGCCCAGCAGCTCGGCGACGGACGTCAGCCAGAGGAAATCGCTGAGGGCTTTATCAAGATCGCGGTGGCCAACATGGCCAACGCCATCAAAACAATCTCCGTACAGCGCGGCTATGACGTCTCCGGCTACGTTCTGAATTGTTTCGGTGGAGCGGGCGGGCAGCATGCCTGCCTTGTTGCCGACGCGCTTGGCATCGAGCACGTGCTCCTGCATCCCCTGTCCGGCGTGCTGTCGGCCTATGGCATGGGACTCGCGAGCGTCCGCGCGACACGCACCCAAGCGGTGCTCGCGGCACTAGATGCCGCCGGCATGGCAAAACTCAACGACATCTGTGAACCCTTGGACCGCGATGTCCGGCACGAACTTTCCTTGCAAGGTATCGAGACGCATGACGTCACCGTCGCGGTGCAGGCACATCTGCGCTACGAGGGGACGGATAGCGCGCTGCCTATTCCCACCTCATCCGTGTCGGCGATGCGCAAGGCGTTCGAGGCGGCGCATCAGAAACGCTTCGGCTTCATCAGCCCTGAGAAGGACATTGAGATCGAGTCGATCGAGGTCGAGGCCATTGGGGGTGGCAAGCTGATCGCCGAGACTGATCTGGCCCAGCTGGACACCCGACCGAAAGCAGAGCCGCAGGCCCGCGCCGACATGTTCACCCAGGGGCGCTGGCATGACGTACCCGTCTACCGCCGGACGGGCCTGATGCCAGGCGCCTTGATCGAAGGACCGGCGCTCCTGATCGAGGATCATCAGACCGTCGTCATCGAGCCTGACTGGCGCGCTTCGGTGACGTCGAAGAACCATCTTCTTTTGACACGCGCGCATGAGAAGAACGCCAAAGAAACTGTCGGCGCGACCGCCGACCCCGTCATGCTCGAGGTGTTCAATAGCCTGTTTGTGTCGATCGCCGAACAGATGGGCTACGCACTGCAGAACACCGCCCGTTCGGTCAACATTAAGGAGCGCCTGGATTTTTCCTGCGCCGTTTTCGATGCGCATGGCGCTCTGATCGCGAATGCCCCTCATATTCCTGTTCATCTCGGCTCGATGGACAGGAGCGTGGAAACGATCGTCCGGGAGATTGGCGGCGAGCTTCGTCCAGGTGATGTGTGGATGCTGAATGCTCCGTACAACGGCGGGACGCATCTGCCAGATATCACCGTCGTGACGCCGGTGTTTGATGAAGGCGGCATGGAGATTCTCTTCTTCGTCGCATCGCGCGGCCACCACGCCGATGTCGGCGGCATTGCCCCGGGGTCAATGAGCCCGCAAGCGGTGACCATCGAAGAAGAAGGTATCTATATCGATCCGTTCCGGCTTGTCAGCGACGGACGTTTTCAGGAAGACGCGGTGCGGCGTCTCTTCACGGACGCGCCCTACCCCGCTCGAAACGTCGCGCAGAACAATGCGGACCTGAAGGCGCAGATTGCCGCTAACGAAAAAGGTGTCGTCGAACTGCGTAAGATGGTGCAGCAATACGGGCTTTCCACGGTTGCGGCCTATATGGGCCATGTACAGGACAATGCCGCCGAGGCGGTCCGCAAAGTCATCGCAACACTGAAGAATTCAAGTTTCGCGTTGAAGACAGACCAGGGTAACCGGATAGCCGTAGAAATCAGAATTGACCGAAAGCGCAATAGGGCGACCGTTGATTTCACCGGCACAAGCGGTCAGTCGGAGACGACATACAATGCGCCGGAACCAATCACGCGGGCTTGCGTCCTTTACGTCTTCCGGACGCTGGTTGATGAGGACATTCCCCTCAACGCTGGCTGCCTGCGCCACATAGACATCAGAGTGCCTGAGGGATCTCTGCTTAAGCCGAGCTTCCCAGCACCCGTTGCGGGAGGCAATGTGGAGACAAGCCAAACAGTCGTGAACTGTCTCTATGGTGCATTGGGCGTGCTGGGGTCCGCCCAGGGAACCATGAACAATCTGACTTTTGGGAATGAACGCGTGCAGTATTACGAGACAATCTGCTCGGGCGCACCTGCAGGACCTGGCTTCGATGGCGCATCCGCCGTTCAAACGCACATGACCAACTCCCGACTGACTGACCCTGAAGTTCTCGAGCTACGGTATCCAATCTTGCTGGAACGCTTCGAGATCGACCGGGGTTCGGGTGGCATTGGACGGTGGAACGCGGGCGATGGAACGACCCGCACACTGCGATTCCTTGAGGAGATGGACTGCGCGATCCTCTCGGGCTTTCGGAAGCAGCGCCCCTTTGGAACAAAGGGCGGCATGCCCGGTCGTACAGGGCACACATCGGTGCGGAGAAAGTCTGGTGCGCTTGAGACCCTCAGGGGCGCCGACCAAACCCGAGTCGCATCCGGCGAAGCCGTAATAATCACGACACCGACCGGCGGCGGTTATGGTAAGCCATCCCCGGACGAACCTGAGTAGATCAGAATAGGCTGCATCCGGCGAAGCATGCCACTACTCGGGTAGTTCTCTCTAAGGACTTCCCCAAAGGGCGATAACGAATGGCGATTGGCGGCAGGGCACTAATATCGGGCGCGGGGATCGCGGGCCTCACGCTCGCCATTTGCTTGAAAGAGCATGGCGACGACCCGGTCGTCGTGGAACAAAGCCCGGCGCTGCCAGACCAAGGCTATATGATGGACTTCTACGGTACCGGCTGGGATGTCGCCGACCGGATGGGCCTTACCGATAAACTCCGTACACTGCGCTATCCCATAGACAAGCTTCAATTCGTGAACACGGACGGTAAGCCGTACACGTCAGTTCCAATCAAGCGAATTAAGCGCGCCTTGAACGGTAAGTATGTCTATCTGCGCCGTCCTGACCTTGTGCGCATCTTGTACGACCGCGCGACGGAACTCGGCGTCGAGTTTCGATTTGGGACCGAGATCGCCGAATTGAGAGAGTTGAACGACCATGTGGACGTCACCTTCGACAATGGCGGCAGGGGTGAATTCGCGCTGGTGTTTGGCGCTGATGGGGTGCACTCAGGTGTGCGGCGCCTCATGTTTGGCGACGAGAGCCAATTCGCTCGGTTTCTCGGCGCTTATGTCGCCGCGTTTCATATCGAAGACCATGACCTCCCCGTGCGGCGGACAGCTCAAATTCATGAAGAGCCGAATCGTGTCGCCTTCTACTATCCGCTTGGCGAGCGCAAACTGGACGCAACGTTTGTTTTCCGATTAGACGAAGTCGACGTGCCAGCGGACCAGCAGCTGACCTTCGTGCGGCGTGCCTTCAAAGGCGCCGGCTGGATTGGCGAGGCCCTGCTCGACTCTTACAAGGGCAGCGCACCGCTCTACTTCGATACGCTCACCCAAATTGCCATTCCGCGATGGTCGCGCGGACGCGTCACGCTCCTGGGCGATGCGTGCGGATGCTTGACGCTTTTGGCGGGACAGGGATCGCACATGGCCATGGCAGGTGCGTACATCCTGGCGCAGGAGCTTCAGCGCTACGACGGCAACCACGCTGCCGCCTTTACCGCCTATGAAGCGATGATGAAGCCGGAGATCGCATCGCGGCAGGAGGATGCTGCAGCTTTCGCGAAGATCTTTATTCCCACGGCGCAGTCAAAACCGTGGTTGCGGCATCTCGTCACCAAAGCGGTCTTCAATCCGCTGCTTCTGCCCTTCGCTTTTCGCGCTTTTGGGTCAAAGAGCATCCTTGAGGACGACGAGGCTTAGTCCTGCCTAGAAGGCAACGTCCGCAGTCTTGGCGTTGAAGATCACGACATCTTTGCCAGGCTCGACAACGCCAGACGTCGAGTAGGAATAGGGCTCAAACGTCACCGTCGTTTCGCATTTTCCGTCGGCGCATTCATTGGCCAGCTTGTCTTTGGCCTCTTCCGGCGTGATGTCGTCCGCGTTGAGATAAACGCCCTCTTTGGTAGTGCACTCATAGCCCAGAACATCGCCTGACTTGCCGCCCTTGATGCACGTCGCCTTTATCTCGACTTTCTGCTCGAGATAGTTCTGAGGGTTTTCGTTGAGGTCCCCGAGCTCGCTGGCCTGGACCTGTGAAGCGCAGGTGAAGAGCGCTGCACCAGTAACAACAAAGGCCAGACGAAGGCCCATCGAACAAGTCATCGTTTCCTACCTCAAACGCTGTCCGTTTCCATGCCGCGCCATTTGCCTTCGCGCGTTGGGTCGCATCCTACAAGGCACGATGTCGAAGAAAAGACTCTCCCGCACACAAAATGAAAGGCGCGGGGACGAGCCCCACGCCTTCTCATGCACGTTCGCAGGGAAAGAACGCGCTTAGCTTGTCTGGACCGGCTGAACCTGCTTGCGCTCGGCCATGAACTGATCGAACTCGGCCTTGTCCTTGGCGTCGCGAAGCCGCTTCAGAAACGTCTGAAACTCCTCGGCTTCTTCTTCAAGCCGCTTCAAGGTTTCTTCCCGGTAGGCATCAAACGCGCGATTACCAGTTGAGCTAAAGCCGCTTTGAAACCGTTGCGCCTCTTCCTTGAAGTACGAGCGCCACGTGTTCCTGTTTCCGCATCCCATTCGTCCACTCCAGATTAGATAAGCCAAAACACCGAGGCCGATTGGCCACCAAACGATGAAGCCAAGGATCATCGCGGCGAACCAAGCGGGCTTTCCGTACTCGTCGAGGGTCGCAACTAGCTGCATCGGGGTCCTTTCAGGGCTTAAGTGAATGTTATTTACATTCACATATATGGGCTCTCCTGGCAAGCCGTTCAACGGCTTGTTCTCTGATTCTTGTCTGCAGCCAGCAGATTTTGTGTGGCGCTTTGGGTGACTCAAGCTGCTCCACGCACCAAGACAAAATTAACCGCGAACCCCGAGAGTTCCCCGCCAATTCTCCGAAAATTGTAGGGTTACTGGGCTTTTTCTGGGGGCGTCACTATGAGTTTTGCGTATCGCCAAGTCGTCTGTTTTGCCGCCACACTCGCTATTACCATCGGTACGCTCGGCGATGGCGCCGCCGTCGCGCGGACGTTGAACGACCACAAGCCGCATCATGGCGTGAAGCGCGCTCATTCGATGCCGGTGCAGGGGATCGACGTCTCCTACTACCAAGGCGATATCGACTGGCATCAGGTCCGGCAGGCTGGCATCGAGTTCGCCTTTATAAAAGCGACCGAGGGCGGCGACCACCTCGATCCCAAGTTTCACCAGAACTGGCACGCGGCGAAGCGCGCGGGTGTCGCCCGCGGAGCGTATCACTTCATTTATTGGTGCCGCCTCGCCACAGAGCAGGCGGACTGGTTCATCCGCAACGTGCCTAACGATCCCGATGCACTGCCGCCCGTTCTTGATCTTGAGTGGCATCCCACTTCCAAGACCTGCCCCAAGAAGATCTCTCGGAGTCTCGCGCTCAAGAAGATCAAGATCATTCTTGAGGCCATGGAGCGCCATACGGGAAAGCGACCGATCATCTATACCGACCCGAAGTTCCACAAGGACATTCTCCAGGGTCAGTTCAAGGACTATCACTTCTGGCTGCGGTCAGTCGCGGCGGAGCCGCATAAGCGATATCCGGGCCGTAAATGGGCCTTCTGGCAGTTCACCGCGACGGGTCACGTCCCCGGCGTCAAAGGCCCCTGCGACCGCAACATCTACAACGGCTCGCGCGCGGACTGGAATCTCGTGCTGAGATGGCTTGAAGCGAGCCGTGTAGGCGCTGGCCAGGCATCTCGGACTGTTAGCCGCTAGGACTGCTCCGAGGACACCACGCCGTCAGTAGCCTCGGGCAACACGCCCAATCCTTTCAAGTAAATCAGCATCTCGCTTTCCAACACCTCTTCTGGAGAGAGCGGGACCTTTTTCGCTGCGCTGCCTTCTTGGATGAAGAGTGAGGCGACGCCATGCGACATGGTCCAGATGTGCATCGCCACGAGCTTTAGTGGCGGACGTTCCTGCTCCGGCAACTGACGGCAGAGTGCAGCGGCGGCCTGTTGCAGCACGTTGAACGCCCTCTCGGCGGCGGGCGACGAAGCAGCCGCCTGGATCGCCTCCCCGCCATGCTCGGCCGATGCCCCGGTCTCGAACATGACCGCGTAGCTGGCCGGCTCTTCGCGGGCAAAGGTTAGGTAGGCCCGGCCCAAGGCCTCGAAGGCCGACAAGGGCGTGGGAATGCCGTTGTTCCAGGCAGCGTCCAGGCGTGCCGCAAAGCGCTCGAAACCGCTGCGTGCAATTTCGGCCAGCAGCGCGTCACGATCCCTGAAGTGCCGATAAGGTGCCGCTGGGCTTACGCCCGCGAGCCGCGCGGCTTCAGTCAGACTGAAGCCGAAAGCGCCATGCTCTTGGATGAGCTTGCGGGCGGCATCCAGCAGCACCTCTTTGAGGTTGCCGTGGTGGTAGGAGCGCCGTTGCCAGCGACGGCCGGAGTTGTTCATGTAAACGGCTATTACATAAAAGCTGGCCTCTCGGCTAGTTCGCCGTCATGGATTGCCGCTGCACCCTCAGTTTCCTCGCTCTTCTGCCATTCCTCGACAAATCGAATTGGGTTATGCTCCGCCCAAATTGCCCAGGGAGCGCAAGAACTATGCATGATCGTGGCAGCGGAGCTGCACTGCGTTGGCGGAGTCTGTTGGTCGCTGGCTTTGTAGGCGCTGCCTTAGCAGGTTCGTCTATGATCGCGCACGCGGAGAACGTCGAAGCAGAGGATGACTCGAAGGCGCCCTGTACAGACGACGCCATGATCGTGTTCGACGCCTCGGGCTCGATGTCCGGAAATCAGGAACTGGGTATTCCCAATTCAAAGCCCCGCATCGATGAAGTGCGTTGGGCGCTGAGGCAGGTGCTCCCGAGCGCAGCGCGCTATCGCAAAGTCGGTCTCGTAACCTACGGTCCGGGCCCGTACAATCAGTGTAACGTTTCGCTGGCCATGAAGCCGACTGCCAATGCGGCGAAGAAAATCATGCGCGCGGTAAGCCGTATTATTCCCGCCGGCAAGACCCCACTGACTTCGGGTGTTGAGCAGGCTGCTGAAGCGCTCGATTATCGCAACCGTCCCGGCGTGATCGTCGTTGTAACCGATGGCGAAGAAACGTGCGGCCGCCAACCTTGCGAACTAGCCAAGCAGCTTCACAACAATGCGGCTCAGCTGACGGTCCATGTTATCGCCTTTCGCTACTCTGGCTATTCCTGGACGGGTTACAGCAGCATCACGGACCTGATGTGTCTCGCAGATCAGAATAATGGGCTCTACATCAAGGCCAATAACGAGCAGGAGCTCGCCGACGCCCTTGAGAAGACGCTGGACTGCCCCATGATTTCGCAAGCGCCACTCACTTTCGACGCCATTCCCTAGCGCAAAGCCCGCGCCACCGATCTTTCTGTTTGACGGGGTTTAAAAAACTACCCCAAGAAGTCTTGGGCAAGGTTCTCTGGGCGAGGCTGTTTGAGCAACGGTCTTTGGGCAAGGCTCTTTGGGCAGAGCTATTGGGGAATGGGGCGGCAATGCTTTTCGTCGCGCGCGGCCTTTTGGCCCTCGGCACTCTTTTGACACCTTGTGACGCCTTCGCGGCAGACGTTGCCCTCTTCGACGCGCAAGACGCTCCACCCTCTTTGTTGTCGCACTGCTGGAGCGCTGGGGCTCTGGCGGGAACCGAGCGAGAGCGTCGCTCTACGGCCAATCGCAGCCGTGTGAATCTTGACGCGCTTCGCGCTGTTGCAAGGCCAAATCGCATCGCGGTGCCGAAGGCCCTGCGCGGCTCAATCCGTAGCGTGACCATTCCAAACGATGAAAAGCTCATCGCCCTCACCTTCGACCTGTGTGAAAGCAGCGGTCGCCAATCGGGCTATGACGGTGAGGTCATCGACTATTTGCGCGCTGAAAATGTCAGGGCAACGCTCTTCGTCAGCGGCAAGTGGTTTGAGAGTCATCCCGAAAGAAGCGCACAACTCATTGCCGACGAAGCTCTCGAGATCGGTGGTCATGGCTTCTACCACCGCGATTTCTCTCGGGCGAGCCAAGCTACGCTGCACGACGAAATCCATCTGACCGAGGCGGCATTCTTACGCGCACGCGGGCGGCTCTAAAGGAAGAGCTGCGCTTGGAACAGGCCAGAGATACTCTCTGTCCAGGAGGACCTGAAGTTGATGCGCTTCCCATTTGGTTGGTGCAACACGGCATCCTTATCGGCGGTCGCAGAGGCCGGTCAGCTCGCAGTCCAATGGAATATCGTTACCGGTGATCCTGACCCACGCCTGTCGGCCAAACGCATCGCAAAAACCATCGTTGACCAAGCCCATCCAGGCGCGATCGTTATCGGGCATGCGAACGGCAAGGGACGTAACACGACCGAAGCGCTCAAAATTGCTGTTCCAGAGCTGAAAGACCAAGGCTATCGCTTCGTGACGGTCAGCGAGCTACTCGCGGCTGGCGATCCCGTGATTGTCCAAAGCTGTTACACAGAGCGGCCGGGAGATCGGCGATACCACGCAAAGGTCAAGAAGCGCCTCAGGGCACAAAAGAAATGACGTCGGCCCCCTTTCCCTCAACAGCGGACTTAAGGACGGCCCAGTTGCGGCCCGTCGCGACCGTAGAGCAACGGCCTTTGGCCGAGGCTCTCGCCACTATGCAGCCCTGGATCACGTTGAAGATCTCCGCTGATGAGCTCGCCAAATGTCTTTCGAACGAGGACGGCGGCGCTGAGCGTTACGCGGTCATCGTTGACGGTACGCTGGCAGGCGTCGTGTCATTGCGTTTTCCCTGGCTAAAAGGCCCCTATATCGAGCTTCTCGCGGTTCTCCCTCCACATCAGGGGCGCGGACTTGGGACCGAGATCCTCGGGTTCGTGGAAACAGAAACAAGGCGGCTCGGCGGGCGCAATATTTGGGTCTGTGCTTCGGGTTTCAATGACCGCGCGCAGCACTTCTACAGGCAGTGTGGTTTTGTCGAAGTTGGGTCTGTGCCCGATCTAGTCGCGGACGGTTTTTCGGAAACGCTGCTCAGAAAACCTCTGACATAGCGCAGCATCTTACTTGACAGCGCGCAAAGCCAGGACCCTGCAACAACAGCAAAGTTGTCCACATGATTCGCACGGCGCGGCGCGGGACGACCTCGCACAAATTTGCAGCTGCACTACCCGTCAATCGTGGCCAGAAATCCGAAAAAAATTTCGGATCGCCGAACCGAATTCCACTTGACGCGTTGAATGACAACGCTTGCAGCGCCCCTTTGCTTGTGCGGCGCAACAATGAAACCGCTTGGCACGATATTCGGGGAGTTTGTAAAATGGTGACATTGCAGAACGGGCACCCCTCCAATCGGAAAGGAGAGCTTCCGATGGAATTTTCAGCCAAACTGACCGTGGCTTCGGTTGTATTATCGTTCGGCTTCCTCGCTGCTGTAATTCTTGGAATGATCTAGCGCGAGTTTTTGGGCCTTCGGGCCGCCAACACTAAGCCAGTAGAGTAGAAACGCTGTAGACGGACGATCCCGTCTTGGCGATCACTCTGCTGTGTTGGCTTTCGTTCATGACGAACGTTAGGCCGCCGCCTCGGTGACCTGCTTCGGATCGTAATTGAGGATGGGGCCGAGCCATTTCTCGGCTTCCTCCAAGGGCCAGCCCTTGCGCGCGGCGTAGTCGGCGACCTGATCGCGGCCAATCTTACCGATGCCGAAGTAGCGTGAATCAGGGTGCGAGAAGTAAAGGCCCGACACGGCGGCGCCCGGCCACATCGCGTACGACTCCGTCAGCTTCATGCCGATTTCCTGCTCCGCATCGAGCAGCCGGAAGAGCGTTCGCTTTTCCGTATGATCTGGCTGAGACGGATAGCCCGGCGCGGGGCGAATACCCGGATACTCTTCCGCGATAAGGGCTTCATTCGATAGATTCTCGTCAGGCGCATAGCCCCATAGCTCACGGCGCACCTTTTCATGCATAGCCTCGGCGAAGGCTTCTGCCAGGCGATCCGCAAGCGCTGACACGAGAATTTTCGAATAGTCGTCATTGGCCAGTTCGAACCGGCGGGCGACCTCTTCCTCGCCAATACCGGCTGTGACAGCGAAACCGCCTACATAGTCCGCAAGACCTGTGTCTTTTGGTGCAACGAAATCGGACAAGGCGAGATTCGGCTTTCTTGAATCGCGTGCCATTTGCTGGCGGAGCGTGTGGAAGGTTGCGAATGGCTTCTTCCGGCTTTCATCCGCGTACAGCTCGATATCGTCGCCAACACTGTTGGCGGGCCAGAACCCGACAACAGCACTTGCCTTTAGCCACTTCTCTGCGATCAGCTGCTTCAACATGGCCTGTGCATCTTCAAAGAGCGGCCGAGCGGCTTCGCCATACTTGTCGTCGTTAAGAATGCGTGGGTAGGAGCCCTTCAATTCCCAAGCGTGGAAGAAGGGCGTCCAGTCGATATAGCGCGCGAGCTCTGCGAGGTCGTAGGCCTCGAAGGTGCGGGCGCCCAAGAAAGAGGGCTTCGGCGGCGTGTAACCACTCCAGTCGAGCTTGAGCGCGTTGGCGCGCGCCTGTGCGATCGTTGCCCGAGCTTTCTCCGCCTGACCGCGCGCGTAAGACTCCGCCATCTTGGCATACTCCGCACGGACCTTTGCGATGTGGCCGTCCCGGTGCTCCTCGGAGATCAATCCTGAGACGACGCCGACCGCACGGCTGGCGTCGGTCACATAGATCGCTTGGTTGCGCTGATAGTTAGGACTGATCTTGACGGCGGTATGCACCTTGCTCGTAGTCGCGCCGCCAATGAGCAATGGAATGTCGAACCCCTCGCGTTCCATCTCGGAAGCGACATGGCACATTTCGTCGAGCGATGGCGTGATCAAGCCTGACAAACCAATGATATCGACATTCTTTTCACGCGCCGTATCGAGGATGACCTGCGAGTGCACCATCACGCCAAGATCGATCACTTCGTAATTGTTACACTGAAGCACAACACCGACGATGTTCTTCCCGATGTCGTGGACATCACCCTTAACAGTCGCGAGAAGAATCTTGCCGGCGGCTGGCTGATCCTCAAGGCCAAGCTCCTCCTTTTCCTTCTCCATGAAGGGCATGAGATAAGCCACGGCCTGCTTCATCACACGCGCGGACTTCACGACCTGCGGCAGAAACATCTTGCCTGCGCCGAACAAGTCGCCCACGACGTTCATGCCTGCCATGAGTGGACCTTCGATCACATGAAGTGGCCGGTCCGCCCGCTGCCGCGCTTCTTCAGTGTCTTCTTCTACATAGGCGCCAATGCCATGCACGAGTGCGTAGCTGAGACGCTCCTCAACGGGCTTCTCCCGCCAAGATAAATCCGCTTCCTTCTTCTGCGCAGCGCCCCCCTTGTAACGCTCTGCTGCGTCCAACAGGCGATCGGTGGCGTCGTCGCGGCGATTGAGGATTACGTCCTCAACAAGCTCGCGAAGTTCCGGCTCGATGTCGTCGTACTGGCCGAGCTGCCCCGCGTTGACGATGCCCATATCCATGCCGGCCTGAATGGCGTGATACAGAAACACCGTATGCATCGCTTCACGCACGCGCTCATTGCCCCGAAACGCAAACGACAGGTTCGAAACACCGCCCGAAACATGCACATAGGGTAATTCGGCCTTAATGCGCTGCGTGGCGTCGATGAAGGCGCGGCCATAGTCGTTGTGTTCTTCAATGCCGGTCGCAACAGCAAATATGTTTGGATCGAAGATGATGTCCTCGCCCGGGAATCCGACCTTCTTCGTCAAAAGGTCATAGGCGCGTTTACAGATCTCGAACTTGCGCTCGGCCGTCTCCGCTTGCCCCGTTTCGTCGAAGGCCATCACAACGACGGCGGCCCCGTAGCGCAGGACTTTCCTCGCCTGCTCCAGGAACGGCTCCTCGCCTTCCTTCATGCTGATGGAGTTCACCACCGCCTTGCCCTGCACGCATTTGAGCCCTTCCTCGATCACGGACCATTTGGACGAGTCGATCATGACGGGCACGCGTGAGATGTCAGGCTCGGACGCGATCAGATTGAGGAAGGTCTTCATAGCTGCCTCGGAGTTCAACATGCCCTCGTCCATGTTGATATCGATCATGTTCGCGCCGTTCTCGACTTGCTGCCGCGCCACTTCAAGTGCGGCGGCATAGTCGTTGGCCTCGATCAGTTTGCGGAATCGGGCGGACCCGGTGACGTTGGTCCGCTCACCAACCATGACGAAGTTCTGGGCAGCGTTGCTCACTTGCTTCTTACCTGTAGAAATCAGCCGTGCACGAATGGTTCTAGGCCCGAGAGACGCAGCTTATGCTCGACTTTCGGAATGGCACGCGGCGCATAGGGGGCGACCGCCTCGGCAATAGCCCGAATGTGTTCCGGTGTCGTACCGCAACAGCCGCCAACAATGTTGATCAGCCCGTTTTTTGCCCAGTCTTCGAGAAGCCCGGCCATGAACTCTGGCGTCTCATCGTACTCACCCATCTCATTGGGCAGACCGGCATTCGGATAGATGCTGACATAGGCTTCCGTCACACTTGAGATCTCATCCACGCACGGTCTCAGCTGTTCAGCACCGAACGAGCAGTTGAAGCCGATGGAAAACGGGCTCAAGTGACGCATGGAGTACCAGAACGCCTCCGGCGTTTGTCCTGACAGGTTACGCCCGGAAAGATCCGTCACCGTTCCAGAGATCATGATCGGCAAGTGCACATCCATCTCGTCATAGACTTGTTCGACAGCGAAGCCCGCTGCCTTTGCGTTGAGCGTATCGAACACGGTCTCGATCAGCATCAGATCCGCGCCACCTTCGATCAGTCCACGCACCTGCGTGGAATAGGCGTCAACCAGCTCATCGAAATCCACGTTGCGAAAACCGGGATTATTGACGTCGGGCGAAATGGAGGCGGTGCGGTTGGTCGGCCCGATAGCTCCCGCCACGTAGCGCGGGCTGTCGGGTGTCTTGGCGGTCCAGGCGTCGGCAGCTTCGCGCGCGAGCTTCGCAGCTACGACATTCATCTCGTGACTAATGTCTTCCAAGCCATAGTCGGCCTGACTGATGGCTTGGGCATTGAACGTGTTAGTGCCGACAATGTCCGCGCCAGCTTCAAGGTAACCGCTATGGATGTCGCGAATAATCTCGGGCTGGGTGATCACCAGCAGATCGTTGTTGCCCTTCAGATCGCGATCGAAATCCTTGAAGCGCTCGCCTCGATAACCCTCCTCATCCAACTTATGGCGCTGGATCATCGTCCCCATGGCGCCGTCCAAAATGTGGATGCGCTCTTTGATGGCCTCGTTCAGATGCTGGAGACGTTCTTCGCGGGTCATGATGCCACCTTTGTGATTTTTGTTGGCTCTGATTCAGCTGGCACATTTTGCGCAAAGGCCTTTGCCGGGCGCAGGCCGAGCAAATGGCAGGTTGCATAGACGAGGTCGGCCCGGTTCAGGGTATAGAAGTGAAACGACGTAATGCCCTGGTCGACGAGACCAAGCACCTGCTCGGCGGCAACGGCTGCCGCCACGAGATGCCGCGTTTCAGCATCGTCTTCCAACCCTTCGAAGCGCCGTTCCAGCCAGTCGGGGACGCTCGCACCGGATCGCTTCGCGAAACTCGCCGCTTGCTTGAAATTGTTGATGGGGATGAGGCCCGGAATGATCGGAATGTCGATGCCCGCGGCCCGTACCCTATCGAGATAGCGGAAATAGACTTCGTTATCGAAGAAGAACTGCGTGATGGCCCCATCCGCACCGGCGTCGACCTTGGCTTTCAGCATATCGATGTCCGCTTCGATGGACGGCGACTCCGGGTGCTTCTCCGGGTAGCAGCCTACTGACGTCACGAACGGCGCAATGCCCTTGAGACCGGCAACCAGGGCCGCAGCATTTTCATAGCCGCCCGGAGTTGGAACATAGCGTTCGCCCACGCCCTCAGGCGGATCGCCCCGTAAGGCCACGAGATTGCGAACTCCAAGGTCCCAATACTCGCGGATAATCTCGTCCACTTCGTCCGTAGTCGCGCTGACGCAAGTGAGATGGGCGGCAGGTATGAGTGTCGTCTCACTCAGTATCCGAGCCACGGTGGCGTGCGTGCGCTCACGCGTCGACCCTCCGGCGCCGTAGGTCACCGAGACGTATTTTGGGCGCAACGGTTCCAGCCGCCTAATCGCGCGCCAGAGTGTTTCCTCCATCGCTTGTGTGCGCGGCGGAAAGAACTCGAACGAAACCTCGATGGCGCCACGTCCTAGAAATCGGCGCTTCGGTGGCGCCTGATCGTGTGACTCTTCTGAACCGACCATTATGCAGCGACCTCCACCTTGCCATTGCGTTTTCTTGTCTTGCCCATGGCGTCAGGCTTTTGGCCGAGCCACAGCGATACTGTCAATTTGCCTTCTGAAGGCGCTTGCTCCGCAACCCCGCGCTTCGTCGGCACGTCGCCATGCGGGTTGAGGTCCTGGAAGCTCAAGAGTTTGAGCCCAGCGCTCTCCATCATCCGGGCGAGCTGCCCCTGGCTAAAGCCCAGCCGCCTATGCGCGGACTTCTCCCGCAGGAACTCAAGCTCATGCGGCGCGAAGTCGACAATAAGCAGCTTGCCGCCTGGGGAGACCAGACGCGCGGCCTCCGCTACCGCCGTTGCAGGATCGTCAAGAAAATGCAGAACCTGGTGCACGACGACCGCATCGGCCGTGCTATCGGGCAGTGGTATGTTGTGCAGGTCGCCATGGCGTAGCTGCGCCTGGGTTAGCCCGACGCGCTCCAACTTGGTCCGTGCATAGGCCAGCATGTCGTGGTTGAGATCGAAGCCGAGCGCTTTATCAGCACGCGGACCGAACAGCTCGAGAATGCGGCCGGTCCCTGTCCCCAGATCGACCAAAAGCTCAAACGGGCCATCGCCAAGAGCCTCCGCCATCGCCGCCTCGACTTGGCTCTCGGCGACATGAAGCGCCCGGATGGAGTCCCATTCTGCCGCATGGGCTTTGAAGTAGTCCTGCGCGGCTTCGGCGCGGGCTTTCTGAACCGCGTCGGCGCGCGCGCGGTCGCGTGCCAACGTCAGGTCAGATGGATCGAGGCTGTCCACCATTGCACGGGCCAGAGCTCCTTCGGGTCCCGTGTCGGCAATTCGGAAGAAGACCCAGGAGCCTTCGCGAAACCGGGTGATGATCCCGGCTTCAGCCATGAGCTTCAAATGCCGGCTGATCCGCGGCTGGCTCTGGATCAGGATCTGCGTAAGGTCCTTCACATTAAGCTCGGCCTCCGCCAAAAGGGCTAAGATTCGCAAACGTGTGGCCTCGCCGGCCCCGCGCAACGCTGCGAGCACCTGCGCGCTGGAGAGACCTTGGCCGCCCGCCTCTTCCGGCGCGCGTTTGCGCTGTGGCGCGATCCCCGGTGCAGGTTCGCGCGTCTGATCGATATCCTGAAGCCCATCTGACATAAAGATATGTTTATATCTTCTTCTATGCGCCCGCAACCCCCCTGGTGAGCTGCGGCGTTACACTGGGACAGAGCGCAGGCTCGTCTTTCAGACGATGGCACTTCAGAGAGGTCTCAGATGGGGATAAACCGCAGATTTTTCTTCGATTTTTCACGACGTGTGCTGTTCAAGGGGCGGATGAGGCAAAAGCAGGTCGATGGCTTGAACTTCATTCTCGATACCTGGGAAGCCCACTACGCGCGCAAGGACGACCGCTGGTTGGCTTACGCGCTTGGCACCACGCATCACGAGACCGGCGCCACGATGCAGCCTATCAACGAGTATGGCGGCCGACGGTACTTCTTCCGCATGTACGACATCGAGGGAGACCGGCCGCGGGTTGCGCGCCAACTTGGCAATGTTCACCCCGGCGATGGCGCTTTGTTTCACGGACGGGGTTACGTGCAACTCACCGGGCGTTCGAACTACACCAAGATGCAGCGCAAGTTCGGTGTCGATCTGACGAGTTCGGAGGAAGCTGCCGACCGGGCCCTTGAACCCGAACTTGCCGCCAAGATCATGTTCTACGGCATGGAACATGGTGTCTTCACGGGTAAGAAGCTCGGCGACTATTTCAACGAGGACCGCGACCGTTGGGTGCAGGCTCGCTCGGTCATCAACCCTGGCGACAAGCCGCGGCTGGTTGCCGACTACGCGCTCGATTATTACGCGGCCATCAGTTACACGACCTAATTGTTGCACCTGATGGTTTTCGACATATCTTGAACCCACGCGCTTGGTCTTGCGTTGCGACTAACTGCTAGGCTCACTCCGAGTACCATTCATCCAGCCAAGAGGACTTCATGATCTCACTGCGTCCGCGTTCCGCTCTTCCGCTCTTCGCCCTTGGACTACTCGCGATATCGTCGTTCGCGGCCCGTGCAGAACAGATGCCAGCGCAAGATGAGCGCCTTAAGGAGGTTGTTGCTGGTGATCAACGGTCTGAGGGGAACAAGGCACGCGACAAATTCCGCCATCCCGTCGAGACCCTCACCTTCTTCGGCATCAAGCCGGACATGACGGTGGTCGAAGTCTACCCGGGCCGTGGCTGGTACACGGAGATTCTGGCGCCCTACCTTAAGGACAGCGGCACATTGTATGCCGCTCAGCGTCCGCACGACCCATCTTATGGGCCGGGTCAGCGAGCGGTGGAAGCCTTCGATAAGAAGATGAAGGACTCGCCGGAACTCTATGGCGGCGTGAAGCGTACAACGCTGACGAACGAAGGCGAGATGGTGCTCTCCGAGCCGGCGGATCTCGTCCTCACGTTCCGCAACACCCATAGTCTCATGCGAAGAGGCGCCGAGAACGAGACGTTCGCCGCCATGTTCGAGGCGCTCAAGCCAGGCGGTGTGCTTGGCGTCGTCCAGCATCGCGGTGACCCCAACGTTGAGCAGGACCCCAAGGGCGGCAAAGGATACGTGAACGAGGACTACGTGATTGGGCTTGCCGAAAAAGCGGGTTTCAAACTCGCGGACAAGTCCGAGATCAACGCTAATCCGAAGGACACCAAAGACTATGCGAAAGGCGTGTGGACCCTGCCCCCTTCGCTGACCCTAGGCGATGAGGATCGCGACAAGTACATGGCGATCGGCGAGAGCGATCGTATGACGCTCAAGTTTGTGAAGCCTGAGAGCTAGGCCGCGAAGACGCCCGCGATAATTCACGACCGCGCTTCTCGCTCTAAATCGCTTTGGCGTGATCGCGTCTTCGGTGAGGCAAGGCTAGCCGGGGACTCTGCGCCGTCGCCGCAAGGCACGGTACCCCAATGTCGTCCCTGTCACGCCAACAATCAGCCCAAAGAGCGATAAAACCCAAACAATGAGATCCCGCGCCGGTTGGTGCCTTAGCAGGACCGGAAGGTCGTAGTTATGAATCAAGTAGAACAGCCAGCGATAAGCGCGGGCGCTTCTGTCGCTGAGACCTGCGATTTCCGCCGTGGCTGGATTCACGAATAGCCACGTCGCTGAGGGGTCAGCAAAAGTGACTCTCACGACGGGAAGTGGCCGCTTTCTGTGGTGCGAATACCAATAGACATCCTCCGTATCGAGACGATGAACGCTTGATATAGGTGTGCCTGGTAATGTGCGTTGAGCGGCGGCGGCAAGTTCGGCGTCGCCGATTGTTGGTGGTGTCCCCGACTGCGCATCAAGAAGCTGCGTCTGCTCCGCACTCCGCAGCAAGATTGTCGATTGGCCGTCCACCGAACCGAACGATATTTCCGTAGCGGTATCCGGGAGCCTCGCAAGGGTCTCCTTCGTCACCCCGTAGACCATGCCTTTTTGCCAACCCGCATAGGCGGCCTGTTGTGTTTCGCTCAGGGATGTGCGCGCAAACAATCCGAAGGGATTCACTGAAAGCCATCCGCTAAAGATCCAAGTTGTCAAAAACAAACCGCCGAGCAGACCGAAAACATGGTGCCACTTCTTCCATCCTTGGTAGGGCGTCACGCGATCTCTGCTGTAGCGCCTTCGAAATCGCACCCTCAGTATGCCGATCCAAAGCCCGACAATGGCGCCAACCACAAGGGGTCCCGAGGACCACATAACGACTTGGCGCCAAAAACCAGCGTCTTTGCGAATGGGCGTAAAGTAGATCCAGTGCGGAACAGCGCCCAGCCAGTTCCATACACGTTCATTGCGTGTCGCGTTCTGGACGATCTCTCCCGTCGAGGACGAGACATAGACGAACGTGTTTTCTTGGTCGTTGAGCGCAAACTTTAGAAGCGGCCGGTGTGCGTTGAAGCGTTGCGACACCGTCCATTGATCGTAGTCGACCCACTCGACAAACTCGGGCTGTGCATTGGGAAACGTCGCTCGAACATGATCCTTTGCATCAGCAGGCTCTATGTCTGAGATGATCTCTCCTGTCACCGCCGACAGCGACACGCGTTGGCGCGCTGCTACAAGTCGATATACGGGCGCGTCTTGATACGTCTCGATACGAAAGGTTGTTGGAAACGACGCGATCCCAGCGCGCGCGAGGGCAGCGTCGGGAAGCACTCGAATGCTCGAGACGTCAACAGGCGGAAGGTGGACGATACGCTCCTCGTTGCTCCACGACGGGTACGGCACGTAGAGCATCACAAGGCCGGACAAAAACCACATGACGCAAAACAGACAGGTGACGACACCGAGCCAGCGATGGACCAAGAACAGCGAACGCTTGGCCTGCTTTGAGAGAGATGATCGCATCGGGTATCGTCACAAGAAGGACCAGCGCCACGCCGGGCACTGGTCCTCGCTTCAGGGTCAGTATTTGATGCGATAGGCGAGTTCGGCCGTCCGAGGCGGCGCGAGCTGCCACTCGTTGGTGCTGCCACCTGTCGCGTATTTCTCGTCAAAGGCATTGAAGAGGCGGAACGCGATTTGTCCTCTCTCGGTGACATCGTAGAGAAGACCGAAGTTCACTACCGTAGAAGCAGGCCGCTTCACCTTGTTGGCATCATCGTTGAAGATCTCTCCGATCCACTGCACGCCCACATAGGTTTCCCATTTCGGCAGGAAGTTCCAGGTGACCCAGTTGTTGATGACCTGTTCAGGGACGTTCCTAGGCTGGTTGCCCGCGAAATTAACGAGGACACCATCGGACACGGTTAGGAACTCGTCGTACCGTGCCTCGAGCAACGCCACATTGCCGTCATAGCGAAGCTTTTCGTTGAGTTGCACGCCGAGAGCAAACTCGACACCGCGTGAGGACTGAGCGCCCACCTGCCGGAAAACCTGTGGGTTATCGGGATCCGCCGAGAGCAGATCTGACTTCTCAATATCGTAGAGCGCCAGCGTCCACTCGCCACGCCCATCCCAAAACGATTGCTTGGCGCCAATCTCGATCTGCCGTCCCTTGGCTAGATCAAACTGTGACCGACTCAAGCTCAAGCTAACGATACCGCCAATTGGATCGACCGCTGTTGCATACTGCCCGTAGAAGGCAAGGTCGGGGATCGGCATGTATACGGCCCCGACTCTCCATGTGAAATTGTGGAAGTCTTTCGTGAAGCCGTCGCCCTCCACCAGTTCGCGTCGCTCCACATTGATGTCTTCATAGCGCAGACCTCCGATCACGGAGAGCTTCTCCGAAAACTCCAGTCGGTTCTCGGCAAAAAACGAATGCTGCGACGTATCGGTCTTCCATTTGGGCTTCGTGGGATCATCCCTGAGGAAAAAGCCAGGAGCAACATCAAAGGGATTTACAAAAGACTCACCGCCAAAGGGCGCGTTGTTGGTATGAAGGAAGTCGATTTGATTGACGTCGAATCCGACCAACAGCGCGTTCTCCGCATCTCCCCATAACCCTGTCCGCATAGTCGCATCGAACCGGTTTCCGAGCTGCTCCTGATCGTGAAAGATCTCGATATAGGATGTCCGCTCCACGAGCCCGGCCTGTGGCCCGCTGTCCTGAAAGACATATGTCTCGACATTCTTCCAGTGCCGGTTTGTCGTCAACCTGTAGGCAATATTGCGCAGCTCGATCCAATCAGTTGGCGTCCAATCCGTCCTGAACTGCGTCCAATTATCGATGTAGTTGATTTCGCTGTCGCGAACATTGAAATTCGTGTCGCGCAGGGGACCCAGGATCTCCCCATTGATCAGTGGCGTGCCCCAATAGCGAAGTGGCGACCGATCAGAGTAGTCGTGCGAGATGTAGAACGTGAGATCGTTGGTTGGATTAAATGTCAGAGCTCCGGAGAGGAAAGATGAATCGAAGTCGCTCTCTCGATCAAGCCACCCTTGGGATGTTAAGCCGCTCGCATCAATTCGGTATGAGACCTTATCGCTGATCGGCCCTCCTGAACCAATACCAAACCGACCGTTTTCATCGGTCCCAACCGCCACCTCGCCTTCGTTGGCAAAGTAACTTGTCGGCTTCTTTGGCACATAGTTGATCACGCCGCCGATGGCGCCCTCGCCATAGAGCACCGATGCCGGACCACGCAGCACTTCGATCCGCTCCGCTCCCCACGTATCGAAGGGGAAGGTTACGGTGCCTGCACCCACATATAGGCGCGTGCCATCATAAAGCTGCATGACGGAGCCGTGTCCGGCGAAGCCGCGCGTGGCCAGAGCCGTATCGCCATTGCCTGGCGCAGCCGCAGACGTAAAGCCAGTGGCGTCCTGAGTCACGGCATCGGTGACTGAGGTTTGACCACGCTGCCTAATCGTCGTGCCGGGAATGACCTCAACACTTGCTGGCGTCTGTAGTGGTGACAGCCTAAGTCGGCTTCCGGTCGAATCCGGCGTCGTCAAGTTGAGTCCGGGCTCGGTACCACCAGTGTCCGCCCCGATTGGGCCTCCGGCACCATCTCCGCTGATATCACCGCCCTGAGTGGCCCAACCCGGGCTTGCGCCCGGAAGGCTGGCGATGGCGGTCGTTCGTTGCGGCCTCGTAGAAGGCGCTGCTGCACTCGATTCAGCCGTACGTGCGCTGTATGACGACGGCTTTGGGGTTGGCTCGGGGTCGACCATCACTTCGATTGGCGGAACATCGCCCGGCGACTCAACCTTTGTTCCCTCTGCTGCTTCTGTTGCTTCTGCGCCGTCTGTTGGCTGTGTTGCCAGTGTTGAGCCGACGGACTCCGTGGCCTCGTCTGTTTCTTGAGCGGCTATTTCAGCACCGAACGGAACCGAAACGAGAACAGTTGTTACTAAGAGACTCCGAAGCAAACTTTGCTTCGGCCAATAACTATTTGCGCGTGATGACATAGTTCCCCCATCGCGACTGAGATGGGAGCGCGGTCAGCGTAACCTGTTTGCCATCGAGTCGAGGACCGTTCCTGTCACGACAGCACGCTGCGTACAGACAAGAACATCGTAACAAGCAGCGTTCCAACTAGAACGCCGCTGCGACCGTTTCCTGGACTCGCCGAAGAAATTCGGGACCCTGGGCATTGCTGACGTTGCTCCCAATCGGTTGCATACGTCAGTCGCCACGACGGGTATCCGCACCACCAAGCACCCCGCATGGAGGATGGGCGACTAGCGTTGGCAGGTATCCTGGCTCACGGCTCTGACGTTCCATCCACCTTCCCAACGCGCACTCGCACGTCAGTGGCATAATTGGATGCGAACTCGCCGTTCACAGTTGCGGGGGCAGCCGCAGGTTCGATGTTAGACATCTCACTGCGTTCCCTTTTCACCCACAAGACAATGCGACTTGCGGGAACCAACACTTGTCAGTAAAGGCTACAACCATCTGTGATGTCAAGCTGAGCGCGTGCGACCGAAGAACTCGGTCGCTTGGATTGCTGGTGCAACTCCGACGGCCTTGCTTGCGGAGAGATATCGATCCTAGCCGCGCGCAAACTTCTTGTACTTGATGCGCTTGGGCACGATCGAGTCCTCGCCGAGGCGGCGCTTCTTGTCCTCCTCGTAGTCCTCGAAATTGCCTTCGAACCACTCAACGTGACTGTCGCCCTCAAAGGCGAGGATGTGAGTGGCAATACGGTCCAGGAAGAAACGATCATGGCTGATGATGACAGCGCAGCCCGCGAAGTCCTCGAGCGCGGCCTCAAGCGACGATAGCGTCTCCACATCGAGATCGTTGGTTGGTTCGTCGAGCAAGATCAGGTTGGCGCCCGACTTGAGCATCTTGGCAAGATGCACGCGATTGCGTTCACCGCCGGAGAGCTGGCCGACCTTCTTTTGTTGGTCGCCACCCTTGAAGTTGAACCAACCCACATAAGCGCGCGAGGGCACTTCGCGTTTGCCAAGCGTCACCACCTCGGCGCCTTCGGAGATCTCCTCGTAAACGCTCTTCTTCTCGTCCAGCGCGTCACGCGACTGATCGACATAGCCGAGCTTAACGGTATCGCCGACCCGGATCGCACCGCTGTCCGGAGTCTCTTGTCCCACGATCATCCGGAACAACGTGGTCTTGCCGGCGCCGTTCGGCCCGATCACGCCCACAATGCCGCCGGGTGGCAGCTTGAACGACAGTCCTTCGACAAGGAGCCGATCGCCAAAGGCTTTCTCCAACCCATTTGCCTCGATCACGATGTCGCCGAGCCGGGGGCCTGGTGGAATGGTGATCTGCGCCTTTGTCGACTTGTCGGCTCCCGCCTCGGCTAACAACTCGTCATAGGCTTTGATGCGGGCTTTGGACTTCGCTTGCCGCGCCTTTGGGCTTGCCCGGATCCAGTCGAGCTCGCGGGTGAGCGTGCGCTGCTTGGCCTCTTCCTGCTTTCCTTCGACTTCTAAACGCTTCTGCTTTTGCTCAAGCCAGGACGAATAGTTGCCCTTGTAGGGAACCCCTTGCCCGCGATCGAGCTCAAGCGTCCACTCCGTGATGTTGTCGAGGAAGTAGCGATCGTGGGTCACCATCACGATCGTACCGGGATAGTCGCGCAAGTGATGCTCGAGCCAGGCGACACTCTCCGCATCCAAATGGTTGGTGGGTTCGTCGAGTAGCAGGATGTCCGGCTTTGAGAGCAAGAGCTTGCAAAGTGCTACGCGGCGGCGCTCTCCGCCGGAGAGCGTACTAACGTCCGCGTCACCAGGCGGGCAACGCAGGGCGTCCATGGCCTGTTCGACCTGAGTGTCGAGATCCCAAAGATCCTGCGCGTCGATCTCGTCCTGGAGCTGCGCCATCTCGTCGGCGGTCTCGTCCGAATAATTCACGGCCAACTCGTTGTATCTGTCGAGCTTGGCCTTTTTCTCCGCCACGCCCTCCATGACATTGCCCATGACGTCCTTGTCTGCATCGAGCTGAGGCTCTTGGGGCAGATAGCCGACGCGGACGCCCTCCGCTGCCCAGGCTTCGCCCGTAAACTCCTTCTCATCCCCGGCCATGATACGCAGCAGCGTGGATTTGCCTGCGCCGTTGACGCCCACGACGCCAATCTTGGCGCCCGGGAGAAAGGCAAGGGTCACATCCTTCAAGACCTGCTTCCCGCCAGGATAGGTCTTGTTGAGCTTCGTCATGACGTAAACGTATTGCGGGTTGGCCATGGGCTTTTTCTGGATCTCCGTTGAACGGCCAGCAACGTCCATTATTTGGGGCGCCGTGGGCCATGCTGCAGTTCAAGAAATTGGCCGCAGCTTTAGCGGGTCGTACGCGCGAACTCAACGTTCGACATCGGTTGCTCGTGCCAAGGAGGTTCCGCCGTCACCGGCTTGAAAAGACCGCGATCCAGGCTGATAGTTCTCAAGCAGACTGACCAAGGCCTGCACCGTGGACTTGAGGGAGGAACACTTGAGAAGAGCACTACTGGCTATGCTCGCCCTAAGCCTCGTTGCGCTGTCCGGCGGACGCGTGGCAGCCGACTATACCGTGGTGGAGGTCAACTTCATCATGGCAGACAAGGATGGGGACCTACTCCTCAGCAAAACCGAGTATCTGCTTGGGCCGATCGAGGTGTTCCAGAAACTCGATACGAACGCCAACAATGCGCTTGAGCCTGAGGAGTTGGGCGACCTGGCCAAGGACGCCGAGTTTGGCGATGGCGATACGGACAGCAGCGGAAGCCTCTCGCTAGAGGAAGTGATCGCGGAGAAACTTGCGGACTTCGAGGCGGCCGACACGAACAAAGACGGCGCGCTGAATGTCGATGAGGTGACCGCATACGAAGCCAAGAAAAGCGCAGGGAGCAAGCCATGACCGTATCCACCTTTCGTAAGCGCGCTCTTGTTCTCCTGGCCGGCGCCGTTATCGCTCTCGCGGCGACGAGCGCGCCGAGACCCGCCGAAGCGCAAGAAGGCGCCCTGATCGGCGGCGCCATCGGCCTTGGTGTCGGTGCGGCACTCACCAGGGGCAGCGCTGTCGGCGTGATTGGCGGCGCGCTAGTGGGTGGCGTGATTGGCAATGAAATCCAGAAGGACAAGCGACGTCAGCGCCGGAACTACAATCGGCGCTACAGGCGCTAGCGGCGAAGCCAACGGTATGGCGGCGCGGTCCCTCTGAGCTAAAAGCCCCAGTTGGAGCTAAAAGCCCCAGATCCGAAAGAAACCCTTGGTTGGCAGCTCAGAGTCTTGCTGGATGGTCTCTGGTTTGGCCGCCTCTAGCTCCAACGTGATTTCGTTCAGCTTCTCTTCTGCGGTCAGATCCGGGTTCTGCGTTATCGATTCAACATCGCGGACAACTCTGTCCGCCGCCTCCGAGTCCTGCGCATAGGCTGGTGTTAAGAGCGAAAACGAAGCCTGCTGTGTTCGCCCTTGGACGATCTTTAGTCCAGCCGTGTTCGAGCCCATCGCAACGCAGAAGATGATGAGCGTGTTGAGCAAGAAGAATACAATTCGCTGCCAAAGAGCCGCGCTCTCCGTTACGGCCCAGAGCATGGCGGCGAACAGCGCGCTCACCAAAAGCGCGACGATGCCCAAAGGAAGCTGAAAGACGTTCCCCAGAGTATTCGTAATCGTTAGGGTCGCCCCTCCCATTGCCCCGGGAGTTAGCATCGACTTCGCATGCAAGAACTCACTCCGTTCGCCATCACCCTCTGCCATCTCAAGTTCCTCGACAATTGATGCACATCTTCTAAGTGCATATTGTCAAAATAGCAATCAAGAGTCATCCTCCTTACCACTGCCGGTCAGAACAGTTGTGGCAGGCGTGATTTCAGCTTCTGCGCTAGGAGATCGAGCGGGTTCTCTTGCAACGGTTCGATCTCGGATAGCCCTTCGGCGAAGCGCGCTGGCGTCAAGTCGGCGATTGGGATCGTGCGCGACCAGTTCTTGCTGATGAGGAAGTCGCGATAGAGCTTCTCATCCTCGGTGAAGCGGGCGGCGCGCGGCGACACACCCACGACCGGAAGTCTGGCCGACACGGCCTCGGAAATCATCGAGCTTGAGTCTTCGGTGCAGACAATGGCGTCTGCCTGGGCAAAAACTTGTGGAAGCGTGCCGGGACCAGCTGTTCGGAAATCAATGAACTTTGTGACGACGCGATCATTCCGCGCCAATTCGGCGATCCGATCGGCCACACTATCGGGCGTCCGGCGAGAGGTCGAAATCAGCCACCGTGTCCCCCAGGCCTTCGAGACCGCTTCGACAAATTCCAAGAGCGCCCGCCACTCGCTGTCGCGATAGCGAAATCGTCCAGCCTGTCCGCCGATCAGAAGACCTAAGGTCTCTGGAGGGTTTTCGGGTCCAAAATTTGGCACCACTTTGGGACGGCCGAGCTCCTCTGGGTCGATGGAGGACGGCTTCAGCACCACAAGGTGCCGATCACTGCGCTCGTCGCGCTCGTAGGAGGAGATGATCAGATCGAAATTGTCAGGCTCTAGCCCCCGCAGAAGCGAGCCGCAGAAGATACTAGGAACGCCGAGCAGCCGCGTAACGCAGATATTGGGCATCTGCGTCTCGCCGCCCGCCGAGACGACGAGGTCGGCTTCAGGCAGCGTCTCCGCGTCTATACGATAAGCCATGCGCAACATGCGCGGCGGGTAGAAACTCTGAGCGTTGATGCGCGCCCGGAGCCACCGAGTTGGGACGATCCATTTCCGTATGACTTCGATCCGGGTGACATCGACAGGCCTCAAACGGGCCAACGCCGTTACCACACCCTCGGCGATGTGATAATGACCGGGGCGGGTATCAGCGAGAAGGACGACCCGAAGGGGCGTTGTGTGTGACATGGATGCGCAGCCCTTCTTTCGCCCTGTTGTTGAACGCTCTTATGGCACGGCGGCAGGTTGATACCCTACCCTGGCGGCCACTTCAAAGGGCTTCAACTCCACTTGGCAAACTGGGCCCGTTTCCGCAAAATCGGGCGAACAACCACGCAAAAGGAGGAGCCGTCCATGAGCGAGGACATCAGCAAATGCGATGTGATCCTGAGGGCAATGGTGGCCATGGCAGGCGCGGACGGTCGCCTCGATACGCGCGAGGTGAGTTTGATTCAGGAGATCTATGAGGACTGCACCGGAAAGGTGCTGGCGGCGGATGCCGTTTCACGCGCCGCAAAGGAGAACGCCGGTATTGAGTTCCGCGATAGTCTGTCGGCCCTCGCCCCCTCCCTGGACCACACGACCAAAGACGAGATACTTTGCGCCGCGTATCGGGTTCTCCTCGCCGATGAACGCGTTGCTGGCGAAGAGCGCAAAGAATTGCACGACATGGCCAAGGCGCTCAACGTCTCGGAGATTCATCTGAGCGCGCTGCTCGAGGAACTCGCGGCGAGCCTTCACAGCTAGTCTTTTGCAGACCTGGCCATCGTTTTTCCACGCATAGGTTACGTGGAAGTAGCTGCGTTGCGAATGATTCCTTTCCGAGCAAGCCTGTGCTAACGCTCGCTACTCAGTAACTCCCAAGGCCTTCCTCGGAGTCTCCTATGGAACAAGCTCATTACGTCAGCGGGGTCCATTCAATCCGCAACCGGACAGTCTGGATCCTCTGGACGCAAGGCTTCGACAATGCGCCTGACGTCGTGAAGCTCTGCCTCAAGTCCTGGCAACAAAACAATCCCGGGTGGGAGATCCGCGCCCTGGATGAGGCTGCCTTAAATAGCTTGATAGACGAGCCGCTTCTGACGGCAATGGGACGGCCGGACATTACACCGCAAGTACATTCCAACATCGCGCGTCTTTGCTTGCTGCACCGCTATGGCGGCGTTTGGGCGGATTCGACGTTGTTCTGTACCGAGCCACTCGACGACTGGTTCGAACCCTATGTTGCCGAGGGTTTCTTTGCGTTTCGAAATCCGGGCCGTGACCGTCTCATGGCCAATTGGTTCATTGCAGCGAACCCAGACAATGTCGTCTTGGATAAGCTGTATCAGAGTTACATTGATCTCTTTTCCGAAAATCAATTCGCAGACCCCAAGGGCCGTCGAACCCGTTTTTTTCGCCGCGTATTTTCGCGGCTGTTTAGTCGGAATACGAAGGCCACCGTTGGCTGGTTCGGAGTCCCGCGCACGGTCTTCAAGATCTTCCCCTATTTGATGTTTCACTACACGTTCAACCGAAACGTCTACACCGATCCGGAACTCGAGCGCGTGTGGAGCCGCGTCCGTGCGTTCCCTGCCGCGGAACCGCGCCGCCTGACCAAGCTCGCGAAGGATCCCAACAACGCCGCAACGGCTGTCGATCTCATCGATCAAGGCTCGAGTCCGCTCTACAAGTTGAACTGGCGGATCGACACGGAAGCGCCCTATTGGAAGACGGTGCTCAGCCATCTCGGTGCACGTCTCAAGCAACCGGCCGCAAAGTCCGCGTAGTCCGGAGGGCTCGAACACACTCATGATTATCTCTCATCGACACCGCTTCATCTTCATAAAGACGAAAAAGACTGCCGGCACTTCGATCGAAATCGCGCTGGGTGAGCTTTGCGGTCCTGACGATGTCATTACGCCCTTCCGCGTATCGAGCGAGAAGGATCGCGCGGGGCTTGGCGCTCAAAACTACCGGATTGACCATCCACTCAAGCCGCAGCGCCCGCTCGTACGCAGACTGCTCAGGCGGCCCGAACGCTACTGGCATCCGACCATCGGTTACTACGAACACATGCCCGCTTGGCGCATTCGTAACTATGTGGGCGACGAAATCTGGAACAGCTATTTCAAGTTCGCCTTCGACCGGAACCCTTGGGACCGGCAGGTGTCTTGGTACTTATACAAAACCAAGTCGAAGAAGACGCGGCCTAGCTTCGAGCATTACATGAAGCGGCCTACCGCATACGTCGACAATCACGAACTCTATATGCTGGACGATGTGCTAGCTGTCGACTTTCTTGGACGGTACGAGAATCTTGAGGACGACCTGTACGCGGCGCTAACCCGAGCCGGTATCGAGGAAAAGTTGAGTGTGCCAAAGGCCAATGTGACGCCGAACAAAGACGCAGGCCGCGGCTATCGTAGCTACTACACGCCGGCTCTTCGAGAACAGGTCGCAAACTGGTACCGGCCCGAGATCGAACTGCTCGGCTACACATACTGATACGATGTGAAACGTTGCCTCAGGCGGCATGCGGCAGGCCGCGTCCGGCCCGCCGCTCTGCGCGATTTACTGCGTGCAGGACTTGCTCTCGGCATCCCATTTGCCGCCAGCAGCCTCGCAGTCGGCCTGGTTGTCGGGGGCGGCAAAGGCGGGAGCCGCAGCCGCAAGAGTGGTGGCAAGAGCAAGCATGGTGACGAAATACTTCATGATCTTATCCTCCGTTTGAACGCACCTGCAATTGGAGCAGGCGGACGAAAGAACGCAGGCGCCGAAGGTTGGTTCCGCGTCTGCGCAAACTTAGGCAGACTGCCTACAAAGGACCTTATGTGTGGTCGAATACGGATCGGGGATGCGGCTAGATGGAGCTGGGCGAAACCAAGCTGTTCTATATCGGCGTCAGCTTGCACCGCGCTCACATCGTGCGCCCGCGCGCCATTGGCCTTATCGCGTTCTTTGCGATGATGACGCCATTGGGCATCGCCCTTGGCGCACTCCTCGGAGCCCTCCTTTCCGGAAAGTCAGCCCAATGGTTTGAAGGGATCTTCGACGCCCTGGCCGCGGGGACGTTTCTTTACATCGCGGTCGTGGACATCGTTGAGAGCGAATTCGCAAAGCCTGGAGACTCGGGAGCGAAGTTCGCGATGGTGGCGCTTGGTATTGCCGTCATGGCCGTCGTCGCGATCTGGACGTAGTGTGAGCCGGCTCTAGGCCTTATCGATCGCGACGTTGGTTTCTTCGCCTCTGAGCCGCGCGATGATCGTTGCGCAGCAGGCATCGCCCCAAACATTTACGCTGGTGCGGCACATATCGAGTACCCGGTCGAAGACCAGCAGGACGCCGATGGCTTCCACGGGCAGGCCGACAGCGGCGAGAATAATAGCGATGGCGACGAGCGACGCAGACGGGACGCCTGCTACCCCAATCGACGTAACAAGCGCGATCGTGACGATGACGAACTGCACACCAAAGCTGAGCTCCAGTCCGTAGGCTTGCGCTATGAAGATAGCCGCGGCGCATTCATAGAGCGCCGTTCCGTTCATGTTGACGGTCGCCCCAAGCGGCAGGACGAAACTTGAGACGCTGTTCGACACGCCGACCTTCTCTTCGATCGTATCCATGGTTACCGGCAAAGTGGCCGAGGACGAAGACGTCGAGAAGGCAGTGAGCAGCGCTGGCGACATGGCCCGCATCGTTTCGAAGGGCTTGACCTGGCCAATGAAGCGCAACAGCAAGGGCAGCGTTATCAACGAATGCAGGAGCAGCGCCGCCAAAACCGCCAGCGCAAAATTGGCCAGCGGCTCCGCTGCTGCGAACCCCGTCTCAGAGATCACACCTGCAATCAAGGCAAAGACGCCAATGGGGGCGAACTTCATGATGAACTCGGTCATATACATCATGACGTGGAACACGCCGTTCCAGAACTTAAACAAGGGCTCGGCGTAGTCGTGCTGTAGCTTGGTCATGAAGAAGCCAAACAAGATGGAAAAGAAGATCAGTCCAAGCATCTGACCTTCCGCCGCGGCCTTGACGATATTGGGCGGGACCATGCGCAAGAACAGCTCGACGACGTCGCCAGCGCCCCGGCCCTCAATTTTCGCCTCCAGCTCTTCGGGCGGCGCATCCAGCGCCAGAATGTCGGCGGCGGGCTTGCCATCGACATAGCCTGGCGCGATGACATTGACGGTGAGAAGGCCGACCAAAATGGCGGCCAGCGTCGTGGTTCCATAGAACAGCAGCGTGCGGCCGCCCAGCGCCCCGAGATTGCTGCCAGACCCAATGCCGGCGACGCCTACGATGATCGAAGATGTAATCAACGGCACGATGATCATCTTCAACGCATTGAGAAACATCGTTCCCACAAAGTCGAAAATGGCAACAAAGCTGACGCCAAGTATCGTGGGTGTGAACGTCTCAGTCGTGAGCTGCTGAATGATCGAGCCGGAAACGGCCGCAAGTGCGATAGCGATTAGGATCTGCCAATGAAGGGCAAGCTTGCGCACCAAGAACTCTCCTCACGAGGACTGAAACAAGTCGGCCCGAATGCCGCACGTGTTGCGTCGCGCTGTCAACCGAGAATGTTGGTTGCGTGCAAATAGGAGGGGTGGCGGGCCCGGCAGTCATCGCACAATCGTTGTGGTCAATGACTTGGAACCAGGTACGGGGCGTGTAAGACCCTTTGCGGCCTAAAGGGAGACTTACGCCGCCCCTGCACCCTCGCTTTTCCTACTGAACGGTCCGGCGCTTCCGAGAAATCGTTGGAGCAGTTACTTCCCATGTTCGTGCGACGTCCGCTTTGGGGTGCGAAGCGGTCGAACGGTGCCAGCAATCTGCTATCCGCTACTGACCCGAAGCGGACGTGGTGTAGTGGACTCATGGACAGATCCAATTCCAGCACCTGGTGAGAGCTCAGCAAACTCGCTATTCTTGGCTCGATTGGGTTGGGTTCATCCGAGAGGTGCTTTCGATAAGTTCGCTTCCAAGGCAATCCACGCGCGTCGCGGCTGCGCGGGCCTCTCGTCCCATTCAGCAGACGGGACAACTGATGAAACGGCGAACGCTGATGATTGGGGCAGCTCTGCTGGCAGCCCACGCATTTGTGGCGAGCGCGCACGCCGTAGAATTGACTCAAGATGTCTTACCACCCGGAGACACGCCGAGTGGGCTTGCATTCGATCAACCGATGAAACTCGGTGGAGCGGAAGGTGATACGGGTGCAGACTCTAGTATGCCGCCGCGGCCGTATGGTAGTGCCTTCAGGACCTTATTTGGCGATGGGTTGGAGCGAAACTACAAAATTGGCGTACTCGGTTGGGCAGAGGGCTCCCTCATTGCGACGGACAATAATCCCGGCGACACATTGCTCCCGCAAGGTTTCGGCGAGAGTACGCTGCCCCAAACATTCTTTTCTCAGACAGACGGTCCCGTCTTCAACCAGCTTGGCGCAATGGTGTGCCGGGGTGACGGGTGCCCCCCTTTCATGTTCGGTCCCGCGCACAATGTCCTGAGCCGGATTGGTCCAACGCCAGCGCCTCGTGGGGACGAAGTCGACGTCGGCTTCAACGTGACCGTCTTGTATGGCGAGGACGTCTTTTTTCTCAAAACCAAGGGCTTTGATGATTGGGATTTCGATGCCGACGAGCAAAACAAGCTGGCGGTTACGCAGTGGTTCTTGGATTTTTACTTACCCGTTGCTGATGGGGCGACCCTCAAGCTCGGGAGTTTTCAGACACCGATATTGAACAACATCGGCTACCCCTTTACGCCTCCGAACTGGTTTGCAACCCACACACATGCCTTCGCGCACGGCCCAGCCAAGCACGTCGGCGGGCTTGCGCAAGTCAAGATTCCAACGTCGCCAGAATTTGGGCTTCTGAGCCTGGAGAGCGGCGTTGTCGCGGGCTGGAATAACCTCACCGCCGAGAACGACGACCCTCACTTCATATTCGGTGCGCGCTGGCGCAGTTCAAACATGAAGACTTGGATCGATTTCGAAGCGATCTATGGCAACGGCGAGAACGACAGTACGGGCGTTATAAACATCGACGGCGTTCCTCGACCGCTTGGGGGCGGCTCACCGTATCTCGCATTGAGCACGAACGGTGAATATTTGGATCGCTTCGCCGGTTACCTTGTCATAACGCATCAAGTAACGGATCGTCTGCAGTTCGCGCTGGAGGCGACGTATGGCTACCAGGAGGGAGGTGACGTGTTTCCGGGCGGACCGGTTCCACCCTTTGCCATCACTGAGAGCTCGCCGTGGTACGGCGTGAATGTGGGCCTGCGCCGCAAGATTTTTGACAACTTGCACTTTAATGCCCGCGCTGAATGGTTCACCGATGAAAATGCCGCGCACCTACTATGGGGCAGCGTCGGAGCGGGCGGCGGCGACGTCTACGCGTTTACCGCCAACTTGAGCTGGGAACCAGTTTCCTTCCTGAATATCCGGCCAGAAATTCGCTACGATGTGTATGACGGCGCCGGCAATCTCTTTGCGCCCGTCAATCCCACTGGCGGCGCTGTTCCTCAAGCAGCACGGGCGACCGAAAGCGAGCAACTCGTCGGAATACTGAATGCTGTCACGCGGTTCTGAAACGCAACATGCAGGCTCCAGACCCCGAGCAAGAAAGCTCAAGATGTGGCGTCGGAGGTGATGTCGGAGGCGCTTGCATACGAGAGATGCTAATCCGAAACTGTCAGCTACTCCGAGGCATCAGACATCACAATCTCATTTGAAAACCCCTCGTAGGCCGCCTCGTACTGCTTTGCAAAGCTGTCGGGAAAGAGGTGAAAGTCGCCTGCCGCTAGTGCGCTCACGATACCTTCGGAAACAGACGAAACCGGCGAAGTTTCTTCCAACCCAGCTTCGGCGGCCATGTCGGTCGCGATGGGGCCCGGATGCACGCTCAGGACGTTTACACCTTTTTGGCCCAACTCGTGTCGCAGCGCTTGCGTCAAGGAATAGGAGGCCGCTTTTGAGGCAGAGTACGTGGGGACGCCGGGGAAACTCTTGATAGATGCTACGGAGTTTAGCTGAACCAGCGCGCCCTTGTTCTTTTCCAGCGTGCTCGCGAACGCGTTGGCTACACGGAGCAGCCCGAACACATTCACATCCAGTTCCCTTGTCAGAGTCGCCTCGACATCTTCGTCGAGAGCTGACGTGACAGAGAGCACGCCCGCGTTGTTTACGACAATATCTACATCCGGTGCGGCTTCGCTTAGTCGCCTGATCGAGTCTGCATCCGACATGTCAACTTGAAGCGTAACGACCTTGTCGCCGAATTCATCCTCCAAGGCCTTGGTGGATTCGGGATTGCGCACCGCCAAATACACCTTCTTGGCGCCGTTCTCGATAAAGGCCTCGACAATAGCTTTGCCGATGCCACGATTCGCTCCCGTGACGAGCGCGACTCTGTCTTCAACAGAGATGCTCATGTAGTGATTCCTTTCTCGAACTTGGCTGTTTGAAGTGGCGTTCCATCAACCCGTTTGCCTCAAGTCACTTTGTGGGTCCCGGAAGCGGCGATTCTTCGCCCGCGTCGTAACAAGCGCGCAATAGTTGCCGCTTGGTCGTCGTCGTCGCTTCTCAGAGGACTCGGACGGTCGCAGGCGCTAGGTCGTCCGACGAACTCCTTTTGGAGCGTACACCGCGAGATCGTCTACGGGCGTTTGATCCGAGTTCTTCCGGAGCATGATGTCGATGATCCGGCGTCGAAATGGAGTGTCCTTGGCGCGTTCCTCTTTCGCAGCAGAGAGGTGGTGGGCCCGGCTGGACTCGAACCAGCAACCAGACGGTTATGAGCCGTCGGCTCTAACCAATTGAGCTACGGGCCCCCGGCGCGAAGGTCGGATCACTACCCGAACCCTACACGCCGTACGTGGCGCGTCGCGACCAATGGAGGCTAGCCTTTTAAAGCGTTGTGGCCAGTCCCACAATTCCGCGTCATAACAATTTCCTCATGAGGACCAAACTCAAGCGCCAACTGCAACACCGGGAGTCCGACCGATGACACACAACCGCCCCCTCCGGATGCTCGTCCCAGCTCTTGCTGTGCTGACAGCATTGCTTACGCTCTCGGCGACCACCGCCTCAGCCGCCAAGCGCATCATCTCTCTCTCCGCCAGCGGCACTGTCAAAACCAAGCCCGACGTGGCGACCATTTCGACGGGCGTTACCTCCGAGGGTCAGACCGCCCAGGCCGCGCTCTCAAAGAACACCGAAGCGATGACTAACGTAATCGATACGCTTAAAGGTGCGGGCGTCGAAGCCAAGGACATCCAGACGACGGATTTCTCCGTCTCGCCGATCTACGAGAAGAAAAGCAAGGAAAGCCAGGCCACGTTCATTACGGGCTACCGGGTCGGCAATAATGTCATTATCACCGTGCAGGACATCAAAAAGCTCGGTGATGTCTTGGATAAGGTGGTTCAGGCGGGCGCCAACCAGATCGGCGCGATAAACTTCGGTATCGCTGAGCCGGAGAGGATGAAGGACGAAGCCCGAAAGCTCGCGATGCAGAACGCAATCGACAACGCCAAACTCTATGCGGAGACGGCTGGCGTGGGGCTTGGACCTGTGATCAAGATTACCGAGACCGGCGATTACACGCCCCGGCCCTATCGTGCGACGACAGCAGCCAGGGCAATGGTTGCAGAATCCGCGCCCGTGCCTGTGGAGGGCGGGACGATGTCGGTTGAGGCGAAAGTGCAGGTGACTTGGGAGCTCCGCTGAGGCGCGACCACAAGCTGAGGAAGCGCATGGAGGCGCCGAGGCAGAAGCGTCGTGATACGCGAGAGCTAGAAACTAGGATCTAGAGACGATCTCGTTGTCATCGCCGAGCAAGACAACGCTCGGATGGTAGTTCCGGGCTTCCTCGGCTGGGAGCTGGCAGTACGCCACGATGATGACCTTGTCGCCTTTCTGGACGAGACGGGCCGCGGCGCCGTTTACAGCGATTTCGGCCGAGCCACGCGGCGCCTCGATGGCATAGGTGGTGAAGCGTGCGCCCGTGTTGATGTTCAGCACATCCACCTGCTCATGCGGCAAGATGCCGGACGCATCGAGCAGGTCCCGATCGATGCCGATCGAACCTTCGTAATGCATATCCGCGCCGGTCACCGTCGCGCGGTGCAGCTTGGTTTTGAGCATAGTCAGGAACAATTGTTCGCCCCAAGATTCCTATACGAATCCTAGCCGGTCCTTCCCCGGACCCATCTCTCTCGCCTGTGGATATAGAGCAAGTGCTAGGGTGTTGCAACGCAACATCCGCGCGAATCTGCGGTTTTCTCAACGCCAATTATGACAGTTTTGGGAAAATCTCCACAGTTACTGGCCGTTAGCGGCTGCAACTTCTACGTTCTGGCGGAGCGCCCAAAGCCGCTTTGCGACTGGAATTCCCCTTAAGTCGTGCAGACCCATGTCATTCAATCGCAGGCCGGGCTCGGACCGCGCGCGACTGACCACCTGGTCCGTGGCAACGATGGGCTGGCCCAGGAGTTTCGACATGTCTTGGGTCCGGGCAACCTCATTGACGGTCCGGCCGATGACGCCGAATTTCAGACGCTCACGCGTGCCCGCATTGCCGAAAACCACATCGCCGAAGTGAACACCGACCCCGAAATTGATCTCGGCTGCGCACGGGCACTCACGCGCTTTGGCCGCAGCAAGGCGCTCTTGTGCGTCCAATGCCGCCCGCAAGGCTGACGTCGCGGCCACCTCTTCGCCCGCGGTGTCCGCCGGGAAAAATGCGAGGATCGCATCGCCCACGATGTCGAGAACCTGACCGCCCTCCTCGATGACGGCGCCCGCCGCGCAATCGAAGTAGACATTCAACAATTCGAGGAAGCCCTCCACCGAAAGCTGGTCCGCCAAGCCTGTCGAGTTCCGCAAGTCGCTATACCAAAGCGCCGCGGTAAGCCGCTCGCCATCGCCGCGCTTCACGCTACCCGCCAAGATGCGCTCACCCACGAGCGGTCCATGGAAAGCGTTGAGCGTGTTCTTGGCGATCTGATCCTTGATCATCACCCGCAAGGCCAAGGAGAGCGGCGCCAGAATCTGTTGCATGATGGTGATGTCCCGCGCCGAGAACCCGTCTGGGGCCCGCGACGACCATGACAACGCCAGACCGTCAGTGGTGCCGATCTCCATCGGCGCCTCGCCGAAGGTAACGACTCGCGCGTAATAGCCTGTGAAGCCCTCGCTACGGAGGCGTTGCAGCAGCGGGAACTTGTCGACCAGCGGGTCCTGGTCCAGCCGCAAGGGCAGCTCCACCACCTGCTGCTGGATCATCCAGTAGAAGGGGCTCAGCGTGAAATCCGGATTGTCTTCGGACAGCGCCTGGAAATACTCGACTTCCACGCCCTTCTCGTCGGTCCAGCCGATGGTCATCCCGTCAAAAAGCGGATGCAGGATGCGGAATCCGACCATCATCCGCGCCAAAGGCACGCCCGCCTGGACCAGCCGGCTCATGACCGTTTGGATCAAATCCGCGATGGGCCGGTCCGTCAGCCCCGACGCAATAATTGCATCGGCGATTTGGCCGGAGACGCTTTGCTCCGTGTCGGTCGGCCCGAGGCCATGTGGAGGCCCGTCCTTGAGGTGGTGAATCAACGTGTCCGTCATGTCGCAGACCTTATCATGAACCCTTGCGTCCGCATCGAGGCATGCACCTCACATTTTCGTTGGCCCTACCGCGCTAGCGCGCTACTTGAGGGCGGCTTCGTTGGCCCTATCGCCTTCTTTTCTGTCCTACCGCTTCGCTACTTGAGGACGAGTGGCTACTTGAGGGTTTGGTTCTTCGCCCTATCGCCTTCTTTTCTGTCCTACCGCTTCGCTACTTGAGGACGAGTGGCTACTTGAGGGCTTCGTGGGTTGACGACTTCCCTCTTCAGCCAAGGCGTCGAAATCATCGAAGATGACAGCGTGCGCGGTGACTGGCTCGCAGATTGCGCCGAGCGCGTTGTACAAGCCGCGTGCTTCCTCGTTCCAGTCCTTCGCCGTCCACCAGACAAACCGCCGCCGCATCGCCTTAGCGGCCGCCGCGACCCCCGCCACGAGCGCCCGCCCCACGCCGCTCCGGCGCGCGCCAGGTGTCACGTATAGATCACAGAGATAGACGCCGCGTTGAGCATAAGTGCTCTCATACGCTTCGTGGAAAAACGCATACCCGATTAGTGCTCCGTCGCGCTCCGCGACAAGTGCGTGCAAGTACGCATCCTCCCCAAACACATCGCGCGTCAACGTGGCCGCATCGAAATGCTCGAGCGAATCACGCTGATGCACGATGAGCCCGCGGACAAGCTCCAGCAGTTCGGGTTCATCCTCTCGGCATGCATCCCGAACCGTGATCGAGCTCTGTTGAGCATTTTTCATGTCTCACATCAGCCACGAAACCGCATTCTTGCCAAGGGCTTAGTTAAACCCCAAGGGCGTGAGACGAAACGCCGCTAGCACCGCCTCAAAATGTTCACCGTCCGGCCATGGCTTCTTCGCATGGTGCAATTAATTCTCTAGCTCAACAGCCGAGCGAATCGGCGGCACAAGAACTGTCAGGGAAGAGCGTCAAGGTCGGCCAGAGGGCCTCTCGTATGAGGCTGCCGCGCGAGAAGCGCGGATATGTGCAACAAGACCGGACGCGAAAGATATGGGCCAAGCCCGACATCCGAGCCACGTCACGCCGCTCACACCGGATGCGCAGCAGAACAAGGCCGCGCATCTGAATGATCTCGTGCAGATAACCGCTTTGGCGCGGGGCAAAGGACCCGCGCGCCGTACCGAAGCGCCGGCCTGCGCCGTGCCCGCGCGAAACCACGCCGGACGAATGAGGGGTGTACGCCCTTTCTCACCGCTCATCGACCGGCTCGTCCGGCGCAAGGTGACCATCGCCGGCAAAAACGGTCATCTCCATCTCGCCCGGCCGATCAACGAGAGCGACGCGGGCGCGCTGATGCGCTGCTACGACGCTATGACTGAGCGCGGCAAGTGGTTTCGTATGCTCCATCACTTGCCCCACCTTTCCGAAGACATGGCGCGCGACTTCTGCTCGCCCGATCCCGACAAAGATCTGTGCATCGTGCTGGAAGGCGACGGGCCGCTCGCTGGCGAGATCTTGGGCGGCGCGCGCATCACCGGCAGCGCAGATGGTAAGTCCGCCGAATACTCCGTGACGCTCCGCCCAGAAGCAGAGGGCCTCGGCCTTGCCCATAAGGCGCTGGAACTCGTCTTCGCGGCGGCGAAGGAAATGGGCTACACACGCATCTGGGGCGCGATCCATTCGGAGAACGGCCCCATGCTCCAACTCGCAGAAAGCCTGGACCTAAACTTGCGCCGCGACCCCAATGACGCCGCCCTGATGGTGAGCGAAGGGGATTTGTAGTTAGCGCTCAAGTAGCGAAGCGGTAGCGCGTCAAAAATGACCCGGCCATCCACTTCATTTGTGCCGCGGGCGTCAGAGCCTATTCAAACGCGGTGCTCGGCTCCTTGTTCGACATGGACGCCTCCAATTTCGATCCGCTCCCAGACTATGACGAGGACCAATTCATCGTCGCCCGGGTCAACAAGGTCGATTGATGTGGTCGGGTGATGCGCCAGCATCATCCCGTTTGTGTAGTCGAAGAGAGTTTGCACGACGTGTTGTATAGTTGACGCAGTTTCGCAAGTAGACGCAAAGCGTCACTCACCTTTCGCCTCTTCCGTGGCCATGCGTTTGATGACGGCGTCGATAGCTTCGGGGTCGACGGGCTCTGGGCCCGAGAACGGGTAGTTGAGGTTCACCGCCAAGAGGAACGTGGCGCCGACGATGATGGCGAGGCCCGCCGTCATCAGCACTTGGGGGCCGACTTTCTTCGTCGCGAAGAAGGCGGGATAGGCGAGCGTGATGACGCCGCCAACGATCAGCACGAACCAGACCATGGGCGTCATGTGCCCGCCCACGTCCGATAGGCGCCAGATCCTATAGTCGGCCACGTCTTGCTGCAGGCTTATGGCGTGTTCCAGGCTCGCCAATCGTCCGGGGCGGGTCGCTTCGATGTTGCCTACGGTGCGGCTGAGACGCGTATAGGCGTTGGCCGCCTCCGGGCTGCCCCAGCGCCCTTCGCGCATGGCCGGCCAGTCATATTCGCGCACGGCCTTCGCATAGGCCTGGATCGCGGCGCGGATCTTCGCCCCGTCTTCTTCCGGGAAGTCATAGCTATTGCGATAGACGTCGTAGAAGCGGCCCGCCTCCGCATGGATGTCTTGCTGCGTCTCGTCGAAATCCTCCCACACGCTCACCACGACGAAAGCGAGCAACACTGCGTAAGCGACGCCGACCACGGCATATTTGAAGCCTGCGACCTCTTGGTTGGAGGTGATGAAGTCCACGCCGTAAATGCGCCGGACGAGAAGCTGGAGCCCCACGCTGAAGATGACGCAGATGCCGATGAGCAGGGCCGCGAGCGCGCCGACCGGCATTGTGTTGAGGATTTGGATTCCGGACATGCTTTTTGCCCTACCGGCCTAAATGAGGGCGAGTGTAGTTCGGGGCTTTGATTCGCGCCATCGGCTAGCGCGCACCCTTGTGGGCATGTTCTCTGTCCTATCGCCTGCGGCCTAATTGAGCGCAGGAAGTCTACTAGGGGCCGACGGGACCTTCGGTCTTCATGCGCTGGATCACTTCGTCGATGGCGTCGGGTTTGATATGCGCCTGGCCGGTGAAGGGAAAGTTCAGATTGATCGTCAGGAAAAAGATCGCACCCACGATCATGGCCAGCCCGGCCGTCATCAGCACTTGCGGGGCGACCCTATGGGTGGCGAAAAATGCGGGATACGCGAGCGTGATGAGCCCGCCCAGGATCAGCACGCCCCAGATGACCGGGGTCATATGGCCGCCCACGTCCGAGACACGATCAAGCCGCAAGTCCGCCATCTCTTTGAGCAGATCGATGCCATGCAGGATCGTGGGCAACATGCCGATGTCGTCCGACTTCGTCTGCCCGATCGTATAGCTCAGCTTGGCATAGGCGGCGGCGGCCTCGTCGCTGCCGCGGCGCCCGCGCTCCATCTCCGGCCAGTCGTTGTCGCGCACGGCCACGGCGTAGTCCAGAAGCGCGGCTCGGATCTTGCCGCCTGTCGGCTCTCCGTAATTATAGCTGTGGCGGTAGAGATTGTAGAAGCGCTCGGCCTCGGCTTGCGCCGCATCGTCCGTGTCTTCGTATTGCTCCCACACGCCCACCACCACGAAGGCGAGCAGCACCGCATAGGCGACGCCGACCACGGCATATTTGAAGCCGGCAACTTCGTGGTTTGAGGCGATATAGGCCGCGCCGACGCGCCAGCGCACAAGGAGCTGAAGCCCGACGCTAAAGATCACCGAGCCGCCAATGATGACGGCCGCAAGAGACCACGTCGGCAAAGCGTCGAGAAATTCCATACCGGTCACAGCTGCTGCCCCCAAGACCGCCAACTGACTTGGGGGAGTTTAGAGCGCGAGGCTTTTTTGCGCTACCGGCCGACCGGCTACTTGAGGGCGAGCAAGACACAAAAATGCCCGGCGCGGAGGCCGGGCATTCGGAAACCATCTCTAGGACGCGAAGCGTTCAGTACGCTAGTTATCCAAGAAGCTGCGGAGCTTCCGCGAGCGGCTGGGATGCTTCAGCTTACGGAGCGCCTTAGCCTCGATCTGGCGAATACGTTCGCGGGTGACCGAGAACTGCTGGCCCACCTCTTCGAGCGTGTGGTCCGTGTTCATCCCAATGCCGAACCGCATCCGCAGCACGCGCTCTTCGCGCGGCGTGAGCGAGGCCAGCACGCGCGTGGTTGTCTCGCGCAGGTTGGACTGGATGGCCGCATCGATCGGCAGCACCGCGTTCTTGTCCTCGATGAAGTCGCCGAGATAGCTGTCTTCCTCGTCACCGATGGGCGTCTCGAGGCTGATGGGCTCCTTAGCGATCTTGAGAACCTTGCGGACCTTCTCCAACGGCATGGCCAGCTTCTCGGCCAGCTCTTCCGGGGTCGGCTCGCGGCCGATCTCGTGGAGCATCTGACGCGAGGTGCGCACGATCTTGTTGATGGTCTCGATCATGTGCACCGGGATACGGATCGTGCGCGCCTGGTCCGCGATCGAGCGGGTAATCGCCTGGCGGATCCACCACGTGGCATAGGTTGAGAACTTGTAGCCGCGGCGGTATTCGAACTTATCGACCGCTTTCATCAGGCCGATATTGCCTTCCTGAATGAGATCCAGGAACTGGAGGCCGCGGTTCGTGTACTTCTTGGCGATGGAGATCACGAGGCGAAGGTTCGCTTCGACCATCTCCTTCTTGGCTTGGCGCGCTTCGCGCTCGCCCTTCTGCACGATGGAGACGATGCGCCGGAATTCGGCAATCTGCAGGCCCGTCTCCGTAGCGAGCTGGTGGATCTCCGACCGCAGGTCCTTCACAAGCCCACGTTCGTCGCGAATGAAGTCGGCCCAGCCCTTCTTCTTCAGGCGGCCCACACGGCGTAGCCAGTTCGGGTCGAGCTCATTACCCTGGTATTCGCCGAGGAAGTCCTCGCGCTTCACGCCATAGCCTTCGGCGAGACGCAGCAGCCGGCCCTCGTAGCCCATGAGCTTCTTGTTGATGAGATAGAGCGTCTCCACCAGCGTCTCGATGCGGTTGGCGTTGAGCTGGAGAGACTTCACCTCGACGACGATCTCGTCCTTCAGCTGCCGGTAGCGGCGTTGCTGACTGGTGGACAGATCCTCGTTCTTGAGGGCCTTCTCAACCTGCTGGTCTTGCAGCTTGCGGAACTTCTTGTAGTTGCTGGCGACGAGGTCGAAGGTCTCGAGGACTTGCGGCTTCAGCTCGGCCTCCATGGCCGCGAGCGAAAGCGAGTTCTCCATATCGTCGTCGTCGTCTTCATCCTCATTGGAGGCTTCGTCGCCGTCCTCTTCTGACTCTTCATCGGCGTCACCATCGGCTTTGGCGGCGCCAGGTGCAGCGCCATTCGCAGCCCCATTGGCCGCGCCCTCGCCTTCTTCGGGCTCTTCACCCGGTAGCGGCTGCGAAGGTACCTGCTTGGCATCGGGACCCTGATAGGTGGCTTCAAGATCGATAATGTCGCGGAGCAGAATCTTGCCTTCGTTTAGCTCGTCGCGCCAGATGATGATCGCCTGGAAGGTCAGCGGGCTTTCGCACAAGCCGGCGATCATGGCCTCGCGGCCCGCCTCAATGCGTTTCGCGATCGCGATTTCGCCCTCGCGCGACAAAAGCTCCACCGAACCCATCTCGCGCAAATACATGCGGACCGGATCGTCCGTACGCTCCGCCGGCTCGCGCGTTGTTGTCTCGGTCTTGGCCACGGCGGACTGCGCGACGACAGCCTTGCTGCCTCCACCGTCCGCGTTCTCGTTTTCCTCCGCCTCTTCGCTGTCGATCACATTGATGCCCATATCTGAGAGCATCGACATCGTATCTTCGATCTGCTCGGACGAAACTTCCTCGGAAGGGAGCACCTCGTTGAGTTCGTCATAGGTAACGAAGCCGCGCTGCTTGGCCGTCTTGATCAGTTTCTTGACGGCGGCGTCCGACATGTCGAGAACAGGTCCGTCTTGGGACTGAGTCTCGGTCTCTTGATCTTCGGCTTGGGCGGTCTTCGTGGCCATGCATGTCACTCCAGGGCGCGCAAGAATGAGGCGCCGGTGTCTTGGCGGGAGACGCGGTAAGCGCCTCGCCGGTCATGAGCTTTAGCTGTGCCTGCGGTCAGGCCTCTCGTAAGGCTAAAGCCTCTTCGGTTGTCTCTGGTTCCGCCCAACCCTCCAGACGGACCAGAAGCGATTAACGGGCGTATCCTTAATCGTCAATTAAGCATGCGCCAAAGCCGAGCGTTCATTTCCGCCCGGAAACTCTCAAACCCGGAGGTTTTTCCGGTTTTTTCCCGGAAATCCCGGAATTCTTAGGCGACGCGAGCACTGCGGAAAAAACGCGCGCATCTCAGCGTCAAACACCTTCCGTATGGGGTTGGACTTGGCGAGCAGTCAGGCCCCTGTCAAGGGCGCAAGCCGCGCGCTTCACTGGTTTTTTCGTGTTTCACAGAACTGTGGCCCGGATGCCACCTCGTTTGCGATCGCTTGAACCAATGCGAGCGCGAGATGCTCGGAAAAGGCGGCAAATCGCTGGCCAGAGCCTGCCCTAGCACGTGCGGGCCCGACGTAAGAACTGCGTTGACGTTGTGCGCTATTTATATAACCATCTGGTTATGGATCAGACTGAACAGCTCAACGCAGTCTTTTCGGCACTCGCAGACCCGACGCGACGCGCGATTCTGTCGAGGCTGGCGGCGGGAGACGCTTCGGTGAACGAGCTGCGCGTGCCCTTCGCCATGAGCCAGCCTGCAATCTCGAAGCACCTAAAGGTCCTTGAGCGGGCAGGTCTCATCGAGCGGGGCATTGCACAGCAACGCCGCCCTGCCCGCCTCAAGGCGGCCCCCATGGAAGAGGCGGTGCGTTGGCTAGAAGAGTTCAGGCAATTCTGGGCGTCGAGTTTCGACCAGCTGGACACTTTGCTGGAAGATCTAAAACAGGACCCAACCAAGAGGAATGCCGACAATGAATGATGTACCGACCTATCTCCTTGAGCGCGTCTTCGATGCGCCGCGCGACCTCGTTTGGCGGACCTGGACGGAGCCGGACCTGCTGGCCCGCTGGTACGGCCCGAATGTAGAGACGGTGATACATCGTCTTGAGGCAACGCCTGGCGGGCTTTGGCTCGTGGAGATGAAGTGGGGCGGCAACTCAAAGTACGAACGTGTCGAATACACGGAAGTCGATCCACCGAAGCGCCTTGAGTGGCTGCAATCCGCCGCGGATAGCGACTTCAACCCTGCGTCAAATCCAATGATGCCCGATTGGCCGCGCGTCCTACACACCGTCGTGACGTTCGAAGAAATCGGCAACAAAACGAAACTGCGCCTCGTCTGGACGCCCTTTGAGGCTACCGATGCCGAACTTGCGTGCTTTGCTGGCGCGATTGCCAATCTCGATAAGGGCTGGGGCGCCGGCATGGCGATCCTTGAGCAGCTGCTCGCGGATTTGCAAGCTTAGGCTCCGCGCTCAAGTAGGCCGTTCGTCCTCAAGTAGCGAAGCGGTAGGACAAAAAAGAAGGCCAGAAGCGCAACAAACGCGCGCTCAAGTAGCCGCCATGCGGTAGCGCAACAAACGAGCGCTCAAGTAGGCCGCCCGTCCTCAAGCAGCGAAGCGGTAGGACAAAAAAGAAGGCCGGTAGCGCAACAAACGCGCTCAAGTAGGCCGCTAGGCCGGTAGCGCAACAAAAAAGCCTACCAAGCGACGCGGATGCCGCCTTTGCCGCCAACGCCTTGGACGTTCTCGCCGAAGGTGTAGTCGACCTTGGCGAAGACGGACGTGGTCTGAGAGAAGTTGAACAGGTTCACGCCGCCGGAGACTTCGCCCCAGATATCGTCTAGGTCGTCCTGGAAGTTGAACGTGGTCCCGCTGGAGACGAGGCGCGCGCTGTTGTCGTCTGACAGATTGCCCCACAGGCTCGCGATCAGGAACGGCTCCATCATCGTGCCTTCCCAGGCCTGCATCGTGGTGCCGACCCGGCCGCCGATCCGCCCACGGACATTGGCATCGTCCGAGAAGCTGACCCGGTTGCCGCCCGCGCTGAAGCCATCGATATCCGCCCAGGTGACCTCGATCGTCGCCAGCGGTTCGAAGAACGCCCCGCCCGTGAAGGAGCCAAAGCGGTAGCCGGCGTCGGTTCTCAGACCCACCGTGGTGGCGTCAAGGCTGTCGGAGAAGCAGAGATTCGGTGTGTTGATCTCATAGAGATGGACGTTGAGCAGTGTATCTACGAATAGGCCGTCCTTGAGATAGGTGGCATACGCCCCAACCTGGCCGCCCGAGAAATCGAACGTATCGGCGAGGCTGTCGTAATCGAGCTTGCCGCCCACAAAGCCGCCAAGCACGCCGAAGATCAGCACATCGCCTTGGTTGATGACGTCGTACTGGCCCATGTCCACGCCAACTTGCAGATCGAATGACGAGAACTCGTTGTCGAGATCGTAATTGTAGGTCCGTCCGTAGGCAGACGTGGTGGCCGAGCCATCGCGATCCAGCCGCGACCCGCCGCCCTTCATCCATACGGCTGGGGTGAGACCGTCCGACCGCAACCGCTTTTGTCCAGGCTCGCCGAGAGATTGCGTGGCATCATGGTAAGCGGGCGCTTCGCCGCCCTGCAGGATCACGCGCAAATCCGCCGTCCGGTCGAACCAGGTCGCGGACGTCTGATGCCACAGATCTTGCGCGGCCGTGAGCAGTTTCGGCAGCGCATAGGCTGCGCCACTCACGAAGCTGCGCAGTTGCCAGACGCCGGAACCCGTCGGCACAAAGAACAAATCGTAATCGAACAGCCCTGTGTCGATGGGACCATCTGCGAGCACGAAGTTGTTCTCGTTGGGTGTGGCGCCCTCCACGTAAATGATCGGAATGCCGTCCGCATTGAGCACGCCCGGTAGGCTACTCGCATTGTTCACCACAACCCGGGTGACGCCGCTCACATCGCCATCGACGATGAAGCTGTCGCCTTGCGACCCGGGCCCTGCCAGGTTTGCATCCACCGCGACAAAGCCGCCGCCTTCGAAGTCGAGATCCGCTTCGCCCGGCGTATTGGCAAGCGTGAAGCGATCGCCCACGCCGCCATCGACGAGCGAGATCGTGCCGCCACTGTTCCGGAAGGTCTCGAGATTTTCGAACGAAAAGGACTCGCTCTTCGAGGGGTCCGAGCCGATGCCAACGGTGGCGCCAGACTGATTGTCGAAGAAATCATCGCCACCGCCGAAGTCCACCGTCGCGCCATCGCCCAGTTGCACGGCGCCGCCGCTTCTGTTGGTGAAGTCGGTGGCACTATCGTCGAAGGTCAGCGAAGCGTCGTCATCCAGATCGAATGTGCCCGCGTTCCAGACCGTTTCCAAGCCGTTGAACGCGGTGACAACTTTCTTACCTACTTTGACCGTGGCGCCAGACTGATTGTCGAAGAAATCATCGCCACCGCCGAAGTCCACCGTCGCGCCATCGCCCAGTTGCACGGCGCCGCCGCTTCTGTTGGTGAAGCCGGTGGCACTATCGTCGAAGTTCAGCGAAGCGTCGTCATCCAGATCGAATGTGCCCGCGTTCCAGACCGTTTCCAAGCCGTTGAACGCGGTGACAACTTTCTTACCTACTTTGACCGTGGCGCCAGTCTGATTATCGAAGAGATCGTCACCGCCGCCGAAATCGCTCGTCCCTTGCGTCTCGAACACACCGCCGGAGCGGTTCTCAAAGCGGTCGTCTTGGTCCGTCAGATCCACATAGCCCGTGATGGTGCCGGCATTGGTGATGTGTGCGGTGCCCGCGCCCTTCACATCGATGGCAAGGTGGGACGACGCGCCAATCGTGCCTGTGTTCGTGATCGTGGTTTGGTTGGCATAATCGCTGGTGGCATAGATGCCCGTGCTTTGCGGACCCGCCGCGTAAATAGAGCCGGTGTTGACGATGTCAATCGGGCTGTTCGGGCCCTCAGTCCAGGCGTAGATGCCAAAGGCGTCATACCCAGCGTCAGCATTGATCGCGCCGCCATTGTCGATCGTGATGGAGCTTCCCGCGCCACTGCTGCGTCCGAAGATGCCATAAGCATGATCCCCAGCGTCGGCATTGATCGCGCCGCTATTGGTGATGACGTTAGTGCTGCGCGCCCCGTATGTCCGCGCAAATATGCCGAAGCCATGGCCACCAGAACTTTTTGCCGTGATCGTATCGCGATTGGTAATGTCGATGCTGCTGTTGCTGCCTCGCGCAGCCGTAAAAATGCCATTGGCGGTGCCGGCGACGGTTTCAATTTCGACTTCACCAACATTGGTGATCGCGACAGCGCTGTCATCGAGCATGCTGAGTACCAACATGCCCGTCGCAGCGTCAAGGTTGCCGTAGGTTTTGGCTGTGATGGATCCACGATTCTCAATCGTAGCGGTGCTTTCGACCCCGCGAACGTCTACAGACATTCCGAATACACGGCCGTCATTCGATCTAGCGAGGATGTCCCCCGTATTGGTCACGGTGATCGTGCTGCGTTGCCCGGTGGCACGCGCGCGGATGCCAACGGATGGCTCGCCCGCAACGGGGTCAGCGGTGAGCGGCCCCGAGTTGGTCAGGTCGATATAGTATTCATCACCATTCGTAGTGAGCTCGATCGCGGCAATGTATGGACCGGCGCCCCGCGTCCGCGCCTCCGTGTTGACGCAGATGATCGGACCGTTGGCGGGCGGTGTTGGTGCCGGTGTGATGAGGATGGGATCGGGCGCTGGGTCCAGGGTGACCGCAGCGCCACCGACCATGCAGTTTGACTGCGCCTGTGCCGTGGACGGCGCGGCGATGCTCGCCAGCAGAAACGTCGAGGCCAGTGCCGTACCCAGCAGAAGCACGCGCGGGCTAGCCGTGTTGAACTGGACGCTCAGGGAGCGGTTTGGTTTGGAAGCATGGACGGTTTCCGCAGGCGTTGTTGCGTTCCGCTTGCGAATAGACAGCGCACGCCGCCGCTCATACCGGTTC
>JBCDFN010000010.1:0-99725 GCA_039177935.1 Pseudomonadota bacterium
TCAAGATCCGCGCAGCAATTGCCGCCGTAGCCCTGCGCACTCGCAGGCGCTGAACTCAGAGCAAATGCCCCAAACCCAAGCGCGGCTGCAATGGCAATGCGGCTGGATGTTCTTGTCAGTCCCCCAAACATATCCATGTCCTTCCCCCGTTATGTTCGTTGTTTCGCGTGGCTCGTGATTCCTCGGTGAGTCGCGAATAACTCTCTGCCCTTATACGTCCTCCAGACGCGTCAATAAATCGCGAAACGGCCCAATCATGCCGATTTTAAATCTCTTGTGACATTTTAGTCTCGGTCTTGCCGAGACGCGGCGCTTGTGTCGTCCCTGCCTATTAGTAGGTTAGGAAAGCCTTAACCAAAATGCCCTGAAAAACAAAGACTTGAGCGCCAAATCGCGCGCATGGGCTAAGGGGGAAAATATGGCAACCAAGACGACGAGGCTCGACATTTCTGAGGCCGAGCGGGCGATATCGGCAGCAACCCCGCAAAGTGCGGCCCGGAGCTGCGAGCAGGCCGTTCAATACATGGCCGAAGCACGAACGGCACTGGGCGGCGACTCTCTCGACCCGAACCAAGCTCTAGCGCATCTCGACAACGCTATCGCATGTCTGCAGACGCTCTCTCGGCGTGGCAAAGCCTCCGAGCAACACCCGGAAGGCACTGTCGCGGTGCTCGAAAATTCAGCAACAAGGCGGTCAGCCTAGCCTTCTTCAGTCCAAAACACGGGCTCGGTCTGCGACAGTCGGCCACCAAGGCGAACTGGACCAACGGCCTTGGCCAGCCCCGTCACATCGTCGACGTCGATCGCAACCCCGCAGATCGTGGCCTCCCCGCTAGACGGTACAAACCGGCCCGTCGGGATCCGGCTCAGAAAGCGGCTGACGGGCTCGTCCTTCTCCATCCCGAGTACCGAATCGAAATCCCCACACATGCCTGCGTCGCTCATATACGCGGTGCCGCCTGATAAGATCTGATGATCCGCGGTTGGAACATGCGTATGCGTGCCAACGACGGCCGTTGCCCTCCCATCGACGAAATGGCCAAGCGCCTCCTTTTCTGAAGTGGCTTCCGCGTGAAAATCGATGAAAATCACGTCGGCACCCGTTTTCAGCGGGCATGCCGCCAACTGGTCATCGATAGCCCGAAATGGATCGTCGAGCTCGTTCATGAAGACGCGGCCCATGGCATTCATCACCAGAACCTCAGCGCCGTTAGCGGCCTTGAAGAGGCCCGTACCCTTCCCGGGGGTGCCGGCCGGGAAGTTGAGAGGCCGCAAGAGCCGGTCATAACGCTCAATGAAGACAAGCGCCTCTCGCTGATCCCACACGTGATTGCCCGTGGTAACCACGTCGGCGCCAGCATCGAGCAGTTCGTTGAGAATGACCTCCGTAATACCGAATCCACCAGCCGCGTTCTCGCCGTTGACCACAACGAAGTCAGCCCGGTAGCGCTCGCGCAATGACGGTAGAGTCTGGAGGACCGCCGCACGTCCTGCGCGGCCGACCACATCCCCTAGGAAGAGAAAACGCATGAAAAGCGGCGTATCCGGGTTGGGTTGAGCATATAAGGGTCAATACAGAATTGTCGCCTGGCTCGCCACCCCGAGGGGCGAAAACCGCTAGCCCGACCGCAGGTTTGAGCACGGGCATCGGCTGAATAAGGATGAGAGGGGAAGGGCCGCGGTGGCCGTCGGAGCGCAGATCCCGGGTATCCCTACTGAAGTAGGTGGGCGCCAAGTGACAGAGACCACGATCCCCGTCAGGGTCAGCTCCCATAGGATCTTATAGGGCCCTGGAATAAATGCTCCTAACGCACCCCGCAGCCCGAACTCTCTATAATAGGGAGCCAAAGGCCACCCGAACAGGGGTTACGGGGACCCAGGAGGCCAAAAAGGACATACCGGCCAATTTGAGCTAGTGACCGCTCCGCGGACTCTCCGTCAGCCGCGCATTCAGACCTTCCAGCCGCGCGGCAGCATCTCCGATCCGAGCGAAAAGCTGTGATTCGATCGATCGGGCATTGTCATCCGATTGGGACTTATCATGCCGCGCCTCGGCCAGTTGCGCGCGGAGATTCTCAACATCGGCCCTCAGCGCCCAGAGTTCGTCCGTGACAAAAAGCGATGCCATCAGGATCAGCCGGTCATCGCCGACCTGGCCGAATTTCCGCCGCATCTCGTCAACATGCGCGCCGACATACTCAGCGAGCTCTGAGAGATGCGCTTCTTCTCCCTCATTGCATTCCAGCCGGTATGTCCGGCCGTTTAGCGTCACAGCGACCTGCCCCATATGCTGATCCTCGCCTTGTTACAGTCCGCCGCTTTGCTAGTCTTGCATTGCGGGCGCTATGTTCCTCAGCGCACCCATAACGGCATCGAGCCGACCGGATACGTCTTCGTTGGCCGCCTTGAGGCGCCGTACGCGGGCGCGCTCGGCCTCCAGATCGGCCAGGAGCTGATCGCGCTCCTCCGTCAAAAACTTGACCTGCTCGCGCAGCTCCAGAATTTCCGCTGATTGGACCTTGCCTTTGTCGTCGGCGAGCACACGGGCCAAATTGCCCTCAAGCGCAGCGAGCGCAGCATCGAAACGTGCAAGCGGATCGCTTGGGTCCAATTTCATCATCGTTTGCGCCATCACGCTCGCCCTCCCCGCCAGGCGTTCTCAACCATCGCGAAATCCAACTAACTCGAATGCCATGTTCCGCATATGGAACAGTCGGCTGGCGAAATATGTGGTGACGCCATGTTCAAACGGAAAGGGCGCGCCGACAAGCCTCTTCTCACCCAACCCTGTGCAAAGTTTGACACTGACTTCCAGCTTATGATTTGAGACAAGCCCTCACGAACCACATTCACCGCACTTATCGGGGCCCCGCGCAAACACTCGTCATGTCTCAGTTGAAGCCCCGATGCCGCCTCTATCTGCAGGCTGCGGCGCCGTTCAGCGCGAAGCAGGAATCGCTTCTTTCCCAGGCCTTGTCCACGTTTTCGCCGGCTTGCGTGCTTATCCGAATGGGAACCGAGCCACCTGACACAGCGGTCTTAGACAAGCTGATCGATCATATCCAAGGCGCCGGGGCCGCGTGCCTCATCGAAGAGAGTATCGAAGCCTCGGCCGATCTTGGCGCGGACGGCGTCCACATTCTCGCCGACGAAAAGCTGTATCAGACAGCCCGAAAGGTGCTTGGTGAAAGCGCCAATATCGGGGTCGCTTGCGGCCTCAACCGGCATGAGGCCATGGAGCTTGCCGAATCGGGCGCAGACTATGTGGCCTTCGGCGCACCAGGCCAGAGCGATCGCGAGGTTGAATTCGAACGGCTAGCGGAAACGGTGGCCTGGTGGTCAGAGATTTTCGTGGTGCCGTGTGTGGCTTGGAACATCGCCGATAGGGCTGAGGCCGTGGCGCTGACGAAGCTCGGTGTCGACTTCATCGCGCCTCCCTCGACGATCTGGGACAGCGATGGCGCGCTTGAGGCCTTGGGCGAGATCGACCAGGCCATTGGGAGTATTCGGAGAGAGGCATGAGCAAATTTGGCACTGGTCTATTGGCGCTGGCATTTTTTGCCTTGGCGCAGATGGGCCCCTTAAGCATGGCGCGCGCCGAAGAGAGCGAGGCCTATGTCGCCTTCGCCGCCGGCAAGTATCAGACGGCGCTGGAGCTTGCGCAGAAAGAAGCGGAAGCCGGCTCTAAGGAAGCCTACACGCTGATGGGCGAGATATACAGTGGCGGGCTTGGTGTGCCCCGTGACTACGCCAAGGCCGCGAACGCTTATGCTAAGGGCGCAGATCTCGGCGATACGAACGCCGCGCTTTCGCTTGCCCTCCTCACGGCCAAGGGCCTTGGCATCCGCAAGGACCTTCGCATGGCGGCCAATCTCTTCGAACAAGCCGCCAATGGCGGCAACGCTGCGGCGCAATACAACCTTGCACTGATTTACTTGCAAGGCCGCGGACGCGAGGCCAATGAAACCAAAGCGGCTGAATGGATGACAAAGGCCGCCGAGAGCGGAAATCCTCAAGCCCAATATGACCTCGGCGCTTTCTACCAGTTTGGACGCGGGCTGCCCCTCGACGAAAAGAAGGCAGCCGAATGGACAAGCAAGGCGGCCGACGCCGGACTTTCAGCGGCACAGGTTGAATACGCCACAATGCTGTTTAAAGGCCAGGGCGTGGAGCCGGACCAACAGCAAGCCGCAAAGCTCTTCTCTCTGGCGGCGCAGAAGGGAAACCCGGTTGCTCAGAACCGTCTCGCACGTCTTTATGCCAACGGCATTGTGTTCCCGCTCGACCTCACCGAAGCTGCCAAATGGCATTTGATCGCGCGCGATGCGGGCGTCAGCGATTTCAGGCTTGACGTTCTCTTGACCAAGCTGACACCGGAGCAGCGCGCCGCCGCCGACCGTTTCGTCGACGCCTATCAAGGCGCGACCGTGAGTGAGGTAAAGCCGCTGCCGGCTGAGACACCCGCGGCCGCCCTTGACACCAGCCAAAACGAAAGTTCTAACCCGGGTCAAAATCCATCGGTCGCAACGCCTCAAGGCGCGGTCCCAAGCGGCGCGACCAGCGCGCAGCAGCCCAAACCGCAGACAACGACACAGCCCAAAGGAAACCCTTAGGGCACACCACTAAGGCACACCATGAAGATCAACGGCAACGAGATACGCCCTGGCAACGTCATTCAGCATAAGAATGGCCTTTGGGTCGCGGTGAAGACCCAGGCCGTGAAGCCCGGTAAGGGCCCTGCCTATGCGCAGGTTGAGCTCAAGAACTTGATCGACGGCTCTAAGCTCAATGAGCGCTTCCGCAGCTCCGAAACAGTCGAACGCGTGCGCTTAGAGCAGAAGGACCATCAGTTCCTGTTTGCGGAAGGCGACATGCTGACCTTCATGGACCTTGAGTCTTACGACCAGATTCAGATCCCACAGGACTTGCTGGAAGACCGTGCAGCATTCCTGCAAGACGGCATGACCGTGACGGTGGAAAGCCATGAAGGGCGTCCCATTGGCGTTGCGCTGCCCGATCAGGTCACGCTCGAGATCGTCGAAGCCGACCCGGTGGTGAAGGGGCAGACCGCAGCTTCGTCTTACAAGCCCGCGAAACTTGAGAACGGGGTCCGCGTGATGGTCCCACCGTTCATCGAGGCCGGCGAGAAGGTCGTCGTCGACACGAACGAACTCACCTATGTGCGGCGCGGCGAATAAATCCGTCGGGTCACGCAGCTTACGCGAGGCCATGATCCACGCCGGTCCGGCCGGAGAACAGACGCCCTCCGAAGGGCCAGTGACTTAGAAACAGAAGAACCCCATGCCCGCATCCGCGCTAATGAATGTCATGATCGGCGCTGCCCGCAAGGCAGGCCGCAGCCTTGCACGTGATTTCGGCGAGGTGGAGCACCTGCAGGTCTCAGTGAAGGGGCCGGCGAACTTCGTCAGCGCCGCAGATCTGCGCGCCGAAGAAATCATCTTCGCCGAACTCTCAAAGGCACGACCTGGCTATGGCTTTCTGATGGAGGAGCGCGGCGAGGTCGAAGGAGCGGACCGTACGCACCGCTGGATCGTCGACCCGCTTGATGGCACCACCAACTTCTTGCACTCTATCCCGATTTTCGCAGTCTCCATTGCGCTGGAGCGGGAGGGCGAGCTAGTCGCTGGCCTCGTCTACAACCCGGTCATGAACGAGACCTTCACCGCCGAGAAGGGCCAAGGCGCCTTTCTGAACGACCGACGCATGCGGGTTGCTGCGCGCGCCGACCTGAGCACCGCCGTCATCGGCACCGGCGTGCCGCACAATGGGCGCCCTGGCCACGAGCAATTTCTCCGGGAAGTGCGGGCTGTCATGGGGTCGAGCGCAGGCGTGCGTCGCACCGGCTCGGCGGCGCTCGATCTCGCCTGGACCGCGGCTGGCCGCTTCGATGGGTTTTGGGAGAGCAACTTGCGCCCATGGGATTTGGCGGCCGGCATGGTTCTCACCAAAGAGGCGGGCGGTTACGTCACTGACATGGAAGGCAAGGACAAGATCTTCGAGACCGGCGGGATCGTCGCTGGAAACGAGACGATCCACCTGAAACTGCTCAAGCTTCTGAAGGCTGCAAAGGCCGACGCGCCCGAGCCTGCAGGCGCCGGGTAGCCACAGTCAGCTTCGGCATCTGCGTGTTCCAGTAACTTCCGTTGAACTGCCGTCATGAGCTTGCCGTTTTGCGTGTCAAACTATTCGGGTACTCTGCCTTTTGGGTAATTCTTGCGCGAATCGCGCCCATCCCGAGCCGAGGACGCACGACAAGGAACGCCGGCAAAACGCCGCATAAGGACCAATGGCACGCAAGACCTATCGGACTAAGCTCTCGCGCCCGCAGATTTTTCTCTGGCGCATGTCGCTCTTTCTGGTTCTCGCCTTCCTGCTCGCGATCATCCTCGACGGTCAGACCGGTCAGCTTAGGTCCAGCTTCATGGCCAATCCTGGCCTCAATGGACTGATTATCGGTGTCCTCATCGTCGGCTGCGTCTACGCCTTCCGCCAAGTGCTGCGGCTCTACCGCGAGATCAACTGGGTCAACAATTTCAGCATCACTGATGCGAGCCCTACTAAGACCCACCCGCCGGTACTGCTCTTGCCCATGGCGACGATGCTCCGGGACACAACGGGTCATTTGAGCCTTGAGACGGGATCTGCGCGAACGCTGCTGGACTCTGTTGCCTCGCGGCTCGATGAGCAGCGCGAGACAACACGTTACCTCGTGGGCCTGCTCGTGTTCCTCGGCCTGCTCGGCACATTCTGGGGCCTGCTCACGACCGTCAGCTCCGTCGGCAATACGATCGGCGCCCTGGACACGAGCGGGGCCGAAAGCGTGATGCTGTTCGATCAGCTGAAGGAAGGACTGGCCGGACCGCTTTCGGGCATGGGCATTGCCTTCTCATCCTCGCTGTTTGGGTTAGCCGGCTCGCTCATTCTTGGCTTTCTCGACCTGCAGGCTGGCCATGCGCAAAGCCGCTTCTACAACGAGCTGGAAGACTGGCTCGCTAATGTCACCGAACTGCAGACCACGGACCCGGGCGACAGCGTTCCGCCGCAGCTGCGCTATGCGCTGATGGATATGCAGCGCTCGATCTCCGATCTTGGTGACCGTGTGGGACAAGGGTCCAATACGGAGGCGGCCGTTCATGACCTCTCCCAGGGCGTCGATAAGCTGATCCGGCAAATGCGCGCGGAACAGAAGGTCGTTCGAGAGTGGGCGGACGAGCAGGCACAGCAGCAGCAAGAGATCGCCACCGTGCTCCGCCAGGTCGCGGACAAGTCCAAGCCACCCGGTGGACGATGATTGAGATGAGGAACCGATAGATGGCTCTCGCCCGCAGCCGCCGCGGCCAAGCACAGACCAATCTCTGGCCAGGCTTCGTGGATATGCTTTCCACGCTGCTGCTTGTTGTGATCTTCCTCATGTCGCTCTTCATGGTGACGAACTACATCATCACCCAAGCCTCCAGCGGCAAGGACACAATGCTGTCGCGGCTCACGCGTCAGCTTGCTGAGCTTACCGAGCTACTGGCGCTGGAGCGTTCCCAGAAGGAAAGCGCCGAGGACAACCTCGCTGCATTGCAGGCGACACTGTCCAACACCCAAGCGCAGAACCAGCGGCTCACCGGTCTGCTAGGCGATGCCAGTGGCGCCTCGGACGATGCGCAAGGACGCATCGCAGCACTCGGCACCCAGCTCGATGAGCAAAGGAACATTACCAATGACGCACTCGCCAAGGTCGAGTTGCTGAACCAACAGCTTGCGGCCTTGCGCCTCCAGCTCGCCGCGCTCAACGAAGCGCTGGAAGCCTCCGAAGCCAAGGACAAGGATAGCCAAGAGACGATCGCCAATCTTGGCGCGCGTCTCAACGTGGCGCTTGCTAGAAAGGCGCAAGAGCTCGCGCGCTATCGCTCAAACTTCTTCGGAGAGCTGCGCAAAACTCTGGGCAACCGTAGCGACTTCAGGATCGTTGGCGACCGCTTCGTCTTCCCGTCCGACGTTCTCTTCGATCCGGGATCGGCAGAGCTTAAGCCGAGCGCCTTTGGCCAGCTCAACAATCTCGCCGCTGCCCTCAAGGAGATCGAGGGGAGCATTCCGGCCAATATTCCGTGGGTCATGCGCGTCGATGGACACACAGATATCACGCCGATCTCTTCCGCAGCTTTCCCGTCCAATTGGGAATTGTCGTCGGCGCGCGCAATTTCCGTCGTCCGCTATCTCATGGACCGGGGCATTGCGCCGAAGCATCTCGTGGCGGCCGGCTTCGGAGAGTTCCAGCCGGTGGACGCCGAGAACAGCCCATCGGCGCTCGCGCGCAATCGCCGCATCGAACTGAAGCTCACGGAGCGGTAGCCCTATTCAGCGGCGTCCGGCGCAAACTGCAACGAGGCCAGCCGCGCATAAAGGCCGTTTCGAGCGATGAGCTCTTGATGCGTGCCCGACTCAACCAACTGGCCCTCGTCAATTACGAGAATGCGGTCCGCATTCACGACGGTCGAGAGCCGATGGGCAATAACGAGCGTTGTGCGCCCGTCCATCACCGTGTCGAGCGCCTTCTGTACGAGGGTCTCGTTGGTGGTGTCGAGCGCGCTTGTTGCCTCGTCGAGCAGAAGGATTGGCGCATCGCGCAGCACGGCGCGGGCGATAGCGATCCGCTGACGCTGGCCGCCAGAGAGCGTAACACCGCCCTCTCCGATCTGCGTGTGGTACCCGTCTGGCAATTCGGCAATGAAGTCGTGGGCGAAGGCGGCTTTCGCGGCGGCCTCGATCTGGCCCCGCGTTGCCGTTTCAGATCCGTACGCAATATTGGCTGCGACCGTATCGGCGAAGAGCGAGGCCTCCTGAGGCACTATTGCGAAACGCGACCGCAACTTCTGCAGGTCCGCCATATCGACGGGCACGTCGTCTACGCGCACGGAGCCGCTGTCCACATCGTAGAAGCGCAAGAGCAGTGCAAAGATCGTCGTCTTGCCCGCACCTGACGGCCCCACCAGAGCGACTCGCTCGCCTGGCTTCACCGTGAAGCTCACGCTATCCAGTGCGGCCGTCTCAGGCCGCAGGGGGTAAACGAAACGGACGTCGGAAAATGCAATCTCGCCGCGCGCCGGCTCTGGCATGGGCGTGGGATGGGGCGGCGACTGAATATCAGACTGGGCTTCAAGCAGTTCGCCCAACCGCTCGGCCGCGCCGGCCGCCTGGGCGACTTCGCCCCAGACATCGCTGAGCCCGCCCACAGCCGCAGCGGCGAAGACCGCGTAGAGAACAAACTGGCCGAGCGTGCCGCCCGTCATCGAGCCGGACAGCACGTCTTGCGCGCCGTACCAGAGCACGCCGACAACGCAGGCAAACACTAAGAACATGGTGATGGCCGTCAAACCGGCCCGCGCCTTAGCCCGGTCGTTGGCCGCTTCAAAGGCCCGTTCCATGGCGCGACGGAAGCGGACCGTCGCTGCGCGCTCATTAGTGAAGGCCTGCAGTACCTTTACTTGACCGAGGCTTTCGCTGGCATAGGCCGATGCCTCTGCCAGCGTATCCTGCGCATAACGGGACCGGGTGCGCACCGAACGGCCATAAGCCACAAGCGGCAGAACGATCAGGGGGATGGCGATCAACACCGCAAGCGACAATTTAGGGCTCGTGACGATCATCATGACCACGGAGCCCACCACCAACAGCAGGTTCCGGATCGCCTGGGACACAGCGGTGCCGGCGGCGGCCTTCACTTGGGTTGTGTCGGCGGTGAGGCGCGACATCACCTCGCCGGAATGGGAAACTTCGTAGAACGCAGGGCTCAGACCTGTGAGATGCGCGTAGACATCCGTTCGGATATCGGCGACGACGCGCTCGCCCAGCCAGTTCACGCAATAGAAACGTGCGGCGCTCGCGAGCGCCAGCACGGCGCCCACAATGAAGAGCGTTCCGAAATACACATCGACCAGCTCCGGCTCGATACCCGAAAAGCCGAGGTCGATCATGCGGCGCAGGGCGAGCGGCAGCGCGAGCATCGCGCCGGCCGCGACGACCAACGAGATCAGGGCAGCGGCAAGCATGACCTTGTGGCGAAACAGGTACGGCTTTATCCGGCCCAACGGCTTGAGCGACACCCGGCGCGATTTGCCAGTGTCGCTAGGTTCGGCCGTCTCGCCGGTGCGCGGCTTTTTCGGCGCATCGGACGCGCCCACGGGTCTTAGAGGAACAGGTTGCAACGCAAAGCCCAGTCTATTTTTGGTTTTATCTCAATCGTCTATGTAACCGGCGGACCGATAAACGCCGAGACTTTAAGGGCCTTAGCCGCCGACGCAAGGTCTTAGATCACACCCAGCAAGGCTGATCCCGTGAGCAAAGGGACAAAACAACGGAGCTTTCGGGACCGATCCCAACCGCCCACGATCTTGCCCTAGCTTGCGTTCCGCGTTATAGCCTGGCGCCAATTCCGCTAGAACATGACGATGCGACGCGGAGCCGCCCTACTGATCCGGCGGCCCGAGACAACAAGGTTTTGAGCCATGAAGAACGACATTCACCCGAATTACCACCAGATCAAGGTGGTCATGACGGACGGCACGGAGTTTGTCACCTACTCGACCTATGGCGCCGAGGGTGACACGCTGAAGCTGGATATCGACCCAAAGACCCACCCGGCCTGGACGGGCGGCGGTCAGCACCTGATCGACCGTGGTGGTCGCCTCTCGCGCTTCAAGAAGAAGTACGAAGGCTTCATCAAATAGAATTCGGGCACATTCCGATCAAAAAAGCCGGTCCCTTGGGGCCGGCTTTTTTGATTCATCGCGAGGGTAGGCAGCCGCCGCGATCCTGTGACTTGGGCAAATTTGTTCGTGAACTGTTGTGGTTGGGGCACAGAGCGGCTCACTCAATAATGCTAAAAAGCACGGCCTAGCGTTACCGACCTTGTTGCGAGGGCATCGTGCGATTTTTCACGGCCATTGTTCTAGTGCTTGTGTCAGTTGGTCCAGCTTTCGCGCAAGGTGCCGGCGAGCCTGACGGGCAACAAGATGCCTCAGACAAGCCATGGTTTGACGACCCCACAGATATCACACGCAACCCCGACGACATCACGAACCGGTTGAAGCAAGAGGCAAAGCGCAAGGACACGTTGCTGCGCACCCCAAGTATCGACCAGGCGATCCAGCCCTGGAAGGATTTCAAAGACCAGCTCCACAACGACTACGGACTCGCGTTCGGTATCTTCTACACCGCGCTCTACCAGAAGGCCGATGCCGACCTTGTCGCCGCGAACGGCCAATCGGGACCCGACGAGGCCTCAGGCGGTATTCTCGGTATCGCGGGCACGTGGGAGCTTCTTGGGCGGAATACACAGCATCCGGGAAGCTTGGGCTTCAGATTGCAAGACCGTCACCCGATGAGCGCGATCCCACCGCAAAGTCTTGGCCCAGATATTGGCTCCTTGTGGCTCACAGGAACCGCCTTCAATGAGTTCGACATGTCTTTGGTCGAACTCTATTGGGATCAGCACATTGTCAAAGACCGGCTCGCTTTTCGCTTTGGCAAAACGATCCCTTTCGCGATCCACGACTACTTCAAGTACAAGAGTCCCGTCTCGGGCTTTCAGGATTCCAACTTTACGCTGAACAGTTCTATTTCCTGGGTTGGCTTTGGCGTCGGGGCCGTGGGCCTCGTGCGTCCCACACCCGACACCTATGTGCTCGGCGGCATTTACGATGCGAAGGGCAAGGCCAACCGCGCGGGCCTCGATAGTTTCTTCAACGATGGCGAGCACTTCTCGATTGCCGATTTCGGCTGGGACCCAGGCTATCTAGATCCGACTCGCAAGGTCAGCATCGGACCGCTTGAAGTCAGCGACTACCACATCACGCTTTGGCACAAGGACAGCGTCGAACAAGCCATGACGCCCGAGGGGTGGGGGTTCACCGTCTTTCTCGAACACCGTATTGGCAACGTGCTGCCCTTCTTCCGCTATGGCTATTCGGAAGGCATCGATGGCGGTAGTCCGGCCCTGCTGGATCAGATGATCGCCGGTGGTTTCGCAGTCGAGGACGTTTTCGGCCAGGACAATGACGTGATCGGCATCGGCGCGAGTTGGGGCCGCAGAAATCTCGGCGGCACTGTCGTCCCCATCAGTAGTCCCATCATCGTCGATGTCGGCGATGAGTTGATCAACCTGGGCGAGTTCACTGAGATTCTCGACGTCGATTTTGGCACCGTGGAGCAGTACTCGGTCGAAGTCTTCTATCGCATGCAGGTCACGCAAGAGTTTCAGGTCACGCCGAGCGCGCAATTCATCATCGATCCCGCCTTCAATCTAGCGGAAGACACGATCGCGGTGCTCGGCCTTCGAGGCCGTGCCGAGTTTTAGCAACACTTCAGCCAATCGACAGGATTAAGCGATCATCCCGTCCGGAGGTCCGGCATCCGATTGCCCATAAACAAGGGCTCTGTTGCGCCTGCGTACGCGTAGGCAATCTGGAACGCCGTCAAATCCGCATAGGGTTTGGCGACAATCTGCATCCCAACGGGCATGTTCTTTGAGGTCAGGCCCGCCGGAACCTCGACGACGGGATGCCAATTCAAAATGTTCCACGGCATCGTTAGCGACGAAATGAAGAGCTTGGGGAGTTTCTCGCCCTCGATCTCAAATCCTTGAAGCGAATGATCGTGATCGGCTGGTGTATGGGAGTCATTCAATGTTGCCGTAACCAGCCCGTCGTAGCCCGCATTCCACAACTGGTCTGCAAGGCGAGCGTAAAGCGTCTTCATCCAAGCTTCAAACTCGGCGGCTTGTGGTCCTCTGTATTCGCCCTTCTTCAGTTTTCCCACGAACCATGCTGCATAGGGCGTCATATCGTCGATACGATCTAGATAGTTGGTTTCAAGCCAACCCCCCATAGGGCCTGATAGAAGCGTCTTGGAGAACATGTCCGACATCTCATCGACAGTGATGCCCATGTCCAGCTGGACTTCCTCGACGTTGGCGCCAAGATCCCGCAGACGCTGCGCAGCCGCATCGACATTCTTGCGGGTCTCAGAGCTAATTTTGACGAAGTTGAGATCGGGCGAATAAGCGATGCGCATGCCTTCTATTCCAGGATAGCTCAAGGGCATTTCGAGCCGTGGAAGGGTCGCGGGGGCATGGGGCGTTTGGCCCGACATCACATTCTGCATCATCGCCATGTCGTCGAAAGCGCGGGCCATAGGGCCACTGCCTGCGAACGGCGCGAGAGGCAGCTCAGTGGAAATGCGGCCGGTTGGCGGTTTGAAACCATAACAGCCGTTGAAGGCGCACGGCAGCCTGATCGACCCGCCCATATCCGAACCCGTTGCAATCGTTGTCATGCCACCGGAGAGCGCAGCTCCCGATCCGCCAGACGAACCGCCGACACCGTAGGCGAGATTCCACGGGTTGCGCGTCACGCCCCACAATTTGCTAAATGTCAGCCCGTGCACGTAGAACTCCGGCGCCGTGGTCTGGATGTGGGGAATCGCACCAGCCGCCTTCAGCTTCGCGGTGAGCTCGTCGGTGGTGTCCTTTCGGTTGTCCTTGTCGATGACCGAGCCGGACGTAACGATCATGCCTTCTTCGTGATGTTCATCCTTGAGCGCGCAGGTAATCCCTTCGAGCGGACGCGCTGTGCCGTTCATCCAGCGCTGCTCCGACTCCTTGGCTTCCTTCATGGCCTTATCGAAATGGGTGTAAGTGGTGCAGTTGACCTTGCTGTTGACGGCCTCATGCCGCGCTATTTGCGCCTTTAAGACCTCGACGGGCGAAAGCTGGCGGGATCTGAACAGGTTCAGTTGCAGCGACGCCGGCATGTAGATGAGCTCATCCGAGGTGAACGTAGCCGCCGAAGCAGAGCGCCACCCAACACCCGTGAGCGCGGTGGTCGCCAACGCTCCCGCTACGAAGTCCCGGCGGGAAACTGAAGCGTTGTCTCTCGCGTTCTCGGTTTTTTTTCTCATCGCCTATTCCTCCCTGAGTGGCGCGATCACGCAGAAGCCCTACGACCGATCGCGGACAATACCTTGCGGCATGTTCCATAGATCGGAGCCATAGGCCAATGAGAATGTTTGCTGATGCCTTCGAAGCAGTCCCCGAGGGCGCCCTTCAAGGAGGCTCTATTCGCCGTCCTGGCCAAAGGCCGCCTGGAGGCGGGAGAATTGGGCCCCCACGGGGTGATGAGCCTCCTCCGGCTCCGGCTGTTTGAAATCCAACATTTGGTCGAGCCGGACCACGTGCTCCTGGAGTTTCACACTCTCGGCAATGAGCGCCTGGAGCCGCTCTGGTAACGCTTCCAGATCGCGCACGGGGCCAGAGTCCTCCACCGGCAGCTTAATTTTTCGCTGCTCTTCGACGGCCTGCTCTGGTGTCAATTCGCCCTCCGTGACAGCCCGGCGGATGAGGAGCCAAGACGCGAGCTGCATCAGCCGCGTGGTCAGACGCATGCTCTCCGTGGCGTAGGCTAAAGAATGCGGCGGCTTGAGCTGGCGGGCCTCTTTGCGCCCGTCCCCGTCGAGATAGGCGGCGGCGGATTCAACCAGCGCCATGCCTTCTCGGAACACAGTCTTAAACTGGTCGGAACGCGCAAATTTCGCGCCAAAAGAGACGGTTACGCCGTCGCCATAGGTCTTATTCTCGGTCTTCCCCGCCATGTCCCCCGGTACTCCATCGCCCCATTGTTTTGCAGGGCATACTAAGCCATGGGTCAGCGCTGTCGTTACCTTCTGGTAAGAAAGGTTAAAACGCAAGCTGAGGCGGCTGGAGGACAAAAAAAGAGCCGCCAAAACGGCGGCTCAGGAAGTTAACAGGGAGGCGTCAAACAGAGTGGAACAGGCCACTCAGATCCAGAGGACTGGATAACGCTGACTTTACGAGCGAGTCCCTAACAACCGGTTAAGACTAAGCTCCGATTTACCTAAAGAAACTCTGTCCAATGAGATTCAACGCTTAAAGGCGGCTTCCGCGGCGCTGCGCGACGACTGTTTTTCAGAGAGCATCGCTTCGATCCGGGCGATCTCACCCTGAAGCGTCTCGATAAGGGCCTTCAGTTCTTCCTCGGACAGCGTCGACAAATCCTGCCCGATCTCGTGGCCCTTCGGCTTTTTGGGTGTGAGGTCGTCGAGATCCATCGTCGAATTCTCCGCATCTTCGCAGTTGGCGGCATTGGCCGCGCGGTTGTTCTGATCCTAGCATCGCGCAGCGGTCTTCTCTAAGAGTGAACCTGCCAACCAAAATTGGGGACAAGAATGCTGCCAGAGACCATGACCGTGATCGAAGTCCGCGAAGCGGGCGGACCCGAAGAACTCATCCCCGGCACGCGGCCCGTTCCGACGCCAGCGCCAGATGAAGTCCTCATCGCGGTCACCGCCGCCGGCATCAACCGGCCGGACGTCCTGCAGCGTCAGGGTCTCTACCCGCCGCCCAAAGGCGCATCGGACCTCCTTGGCCTGGAAGTCGCCGGGCCGGTTGTCGCGGTCGGCGAGAACGTCACACGGTTCAAGCCGGACGATTTCGTTTGCGCGCTCGTCAACGGCGGCGGTTACGCCGACTATGTGGTCGCGCCAGAGGCCACTACCCTCCTCGCGCCCCGGGGCCTCAGTCCTGCGGAGGCTGCAGCGCTTCCAGAGACCATCTTCACCGTCTGGCACAACGTATTCGAGCGCGGGCACCTGCAAGAGGGGGACTGGCTGCTCGTCCATGGCGGAGCCAGCGGCATCGGCACGACGGCCATTCAGCTGGGAACAGCATTCGGGGCAAAAGTCATCGTGACTGTCGGCGACGACACCAAAGCCAAAGCCTGCGAGGCGCTGGGCGCGGTGAAGGCCATCAACTACCACGAGGAAGACTTCCTCGAGGTCGTCAAGGCCGTAACCAACAAGCATGGTGCGGACGTGATCCTCGACATGGTAGGCGGCGACTATATCGAGCGGAACATCCGCGCCGCAGCGCTTGAAGGCCATATCGTGCAGATCGCATTCCTGAAGGGATCGAAGGCCGAAGTGGATCTCATGCGTCTGATGATGCGGCGCTTGACCCTCACCGGCTCAACACTCCGTGCACAGACCGATGAAACCAAGGCGAAAATAGCGGCAACTATTGAAGAGCGCGTCTGGCCTTTGGTCGAGGCAGGCAAATGTAAGCCAGTGATCGACTCCACATTTCCTCTCACGGATGCAGCCGAAGCACACAAGCGTATCGACGATCCCGCCCATATCGGCAAGGTGATGCTGACGACGACGTGATAGTGGCGATGTAACAGATAGCAAGTGACGATAGCAGTGCATGTGATTGACTGCGTCGCTCCACCCTTTGGTGCCGACCTCAGGGCGGGCACCGCATGATGTCGCCGTCAAAGGAGATGTCCGTTGATCAACGATATCATCGTTGTCGTCGTTGCGATTGCAGCCGCAGGAATACTCTTTTCTAAACAACTACAATCGTCCAAGACCTGGCAGGCGACGGTCACGCCGCTCGCATCGATCATCGGCAGCGGCTTTCTCGTTTCGGTTCCGCTTGTTGCCGCCAATGTCGGCAACTGGGCGACCGTAGCGATGACCGCGCTGATCGTCGGCGCGTACTTGATCGGTAGTGCCATACGATTCAATATTCGCTACACCGAGCCGCTTCTTGCAAAGCCAGCTACTGATGCCAACGTCCGGCTGACACAGTCGCTGGAGCGACTATCTCACTTGGTCTTGGCCTTCGCGTATTTTATCTCCGTCGCTTACTACCTCGTCTTGCTCGGAAATTTTCTCCTGAAGGGGATCGGAACCCCAAACCCCGCCGTGGCGAACATCATCGCAACGGTGATCCTTGGGTCCATTGGCTGTCTCGGTTTCTTCAAGGGGCTTGGGACAGTCGAGCGTGTCGAGAAATACACGGTCGGCATCAACCTCACCGTCATCGCCGCTCTATTGGGTGGTCTGATTTGGTACAACGGCGCAGAGATCGCGAACGGGACGTGGCAGGTTGCGTCATCCAGTCCCGCCATAACCCTCGGCTCGGTCCAGGCGCTCCTTGGCCTTCTAATCGCGGTTCAGGGCTTTGAGACCTCCCGGTTCATGGGAGACGAGTACGATGCGCAGACGCGCATCAAAACCATGCGCTATGCGCAATGGATCTCCGCGGTGATCTATATTGCCTTCTTCGCGCTTAGCACGAGCCTGTTCACGTATCTCGGCAAAGACACAGGCGTTACGGCCGTCATCGGCCTCGTGGGACACGTGGCGCTCATCCTTCCGCTTATGCTCACCATCGGTGCCGTGGCCAGCCAGTTCAGCGCATCGGTCGCGGACAGTGTTGGTTGTGCGGGGCTACTCGAAGAGATCAGCGACAGGCGCATTAGCGTGCGGCACACCTATCCCCTCATTGCCTTAGTTGCGATTGCAATCACCTGGAGCGCCGACGTTTTCAGGATTATCACCTTCGCCTCGCAAGCCTTTGCGATGTTCTACATGGTGCAGAGTTTAGTGGCCCTCTCGGTCGCTTACGGCAATCCCGCGATTCCGAACCGGGTTCCGCGGATGATCCTGTTCGCAAGCGTGGCCCTGTTCTGTCTTTGTGTCGTGCTTTTCGGAATTCCGTCCGGCGGTTAATTACGCGTTTGGCTGCTGGGGGGAAGGAACGATGTCGAAACGCGAACTCGATAAGCAGGCGCGCGTCAGCGATCGAACCGATAGAGGCCGTACAGACTATTCTCGTCCACGAAAAGCTCACGCGCGTCGCGAAAGCCCGCATCGCGGCCAAGCTCCATCCAACCTCGTGGCGACTCGGGCAAATCACACGTTGAGATGTGGTGAAACACCTCGTCCCATTCCGCAGAGTCGAGGAACGTCCACGCGGCCTTGTTCTTCCGCTCGAACCGATCAAGATAACTCTCCAAACTCTCGCCATCGCGCATGATCGGTTCGTAGATCATGACAAGCTTGCTTGTCGTCTCTCGAAGAGCCTGCAGTAGCGCGCGTTTCTTCGTCGTCGTGAGATGATGAATGGACAATCCACACCACGACACGTCGGAAGCGTGGCGGCGCGCGGCCAGTTCGGCGACGAAATCCGAATGGTATAGATCGACGTCGAAGGGCGCTGCCTCCAGATTCTCGACGGCGAGCTGGAGGGCGGACTGCGACAGGTCGATACCTCGATAGCGCCGAATTTGGCTATCTGCGAGGACCCAGGCCATCTGGCCCGCGTCGCCACACGCTATGTCGAGAAATTCGATCGGACCGGAGAGTGCCGATACATTCTCCCGAAGCACCGCAGCCACTTCCCTGTGGGAGAGAGCGTTATGGTCGATGACTTTCTGATAGGTCGCCCATCCACGCTGAAACTGTTCCAGCGCCTCTTCGTTGTCGACCGCTCCAGCGCGCTCGACGTGATGAAGATGAATGCTCATCGGTCAGATCCGTCTGCTCTGATTGCATGCGCAGAGGCAGCGTCACTCATCGGGACACCTCACGAATGTTCTAAGCGCGCGCAAACAGGCTGAATAGCCACAAGGCTGTACCAAGGTAGACAAGCCAGGCCTTTCGCGTCACCGCCATCACGATACACAACACGATCCCCAGAAACCGGGCCACATTGATCGACGACATCGTGCCGTAATGGGCGATGAGGTGGCTACCGATGTACAGGGCCATCAGGCCGAAAACGACCGGCATTCTCTTAATGAAGTAGGTCTGGGTATCCCGGATCTCGGTTTCTGGCGTCAGCGCACTCACGGTCACCAGGAACAGCATGGGCTGCAACAGGTATGACCAGTACTGGAAGTAGCTGATCCCTTCCAGGTGCGACGTCACTTCCAGGTACTGGTAGACGCTCCAAATCGCGCTTTCCGTGAAGATGAGCGTGGTGAGGAAGTACGGGAGGTAGAAGTAGTCCGGCTCAAAGAAGCGCCGCCACTGTCCCAGCAAATCGGCCAAGGCGATGCCGTAGATCAACAGGGGAATGAAGGCGAGATACTCGGACGCTTCCATTCTCGAACAGGGCTCTTTGTGTGTTGTTAGGTTGGGGGGCGCAGCCCCACAGCGTATACCAGATGGGCGACACCGATGCACGGGCCTGAATGGGCGTGGTGACATTGTCGGCGTGCGGCGACTACAATGGCATCAAGAATGTCATCAAGCGCCATCAAATAAAGCGGGCGCACGGGGGGAGATTTTCAGTGGGGGAAAAAGATGTCGACCTGACCGCCAAGGTCAGTACCGAGCCTGATATCACGCGCCTTGGCCGCTCGGGGCCAAAGCCCGCCCATGAGCGGACAGCCGACGAAGATGTCGATATCGTCGACTGGGAACGCGTGGCGGCGACGGACGACTTCGATGATCTGGTGCGCATGCGTGCGCGCTTCCTCATCCCCGCGACGATCTTCTTTCTCGCCTACTACTTCACCCTGCTCGTGCTCGTCGGCTTCTTCCCGGACTTGATGTCAAAGACGGTTCCAGGGCTTGAGCCCGTGAATTTCGCCTATCTGTTCGCGGTATCCCAGTTCGCGATGGTTGCCTTCGTCACGTGGGCGTATTTGCGCGCCGCCAAGAAGTTTGACGTGCTCGCCGGCAAAATTGCCCGCGACGCGCTTGCGACCGAGGACGCGCAGAAATCATGACCGGCGCGCTGTGGCTCTTTCTCACATTCGTTGCGGTGACCCTTGGGATTACCTGGTGGTCGGCTCGGCAATCCAAGGGCGCGAGCGCCTATTTCGCCGCTGGGCGGCGCATCAAAGCATGGCAGAACGGGCTCGCGATCGCCGGCGACTATATGAGCGCGGCAAGTTTCCTCGGTATCGCGGGACTGATCGCCCTGAAGGGCTATGACGGCTTCATGTACTCGGTAGGCTTTCTCGTGGCCTATCTCACGGTCCTGCTGATCGTGGCCGAGCCTTTACGCAACTCCGGCAAGTTCACCATGGCCGACGTGCTGGCTTACCGGCTGAAAGAAAGGCCCGTGCGCGCCATGGCGGCGCTCAGCACACTGATTGTCACCACGTTCTACATGATCGCGCAGATGGTTGGCGCCGGGACTCTGGTGAAGCTGTTGCTGCCTGGCGTGAGCTACGAGCTTGCCGTGATCGGCGTGGGCGTCCTGATGATCGTTTATGTGGTCTTCGGCGGGATGCTTGCCACGACTTGGGTTCAAATCACCAAGGCGATTTTGTTACTGGCCGGCTCTGTCATGCTGAGCGTCATGGTGATGGCGCAGTTCGGCTACAGTTTCGGCAGCTTCTTCGAGGCCGTCAGCGAAGTCACCTGGATCGACCCGAAAACCGGCCAGGAGATTACGCAGAACTTTCTGCAGCCCGGTCTTGCCTTCAAGGGCACGCTAGGCGCTATCGACCTTATCTCACTCGGCCTCGCCTTGGTGCTTGGGACCGCCGGCCTTCCGCACATCCTCATCCGCTTCTACACCGTGCCAGATGCTAAGACGGCGCGGCACAGCGTGGTCTGGGCCATGCTCGCCATAGGCGCCTTCTATCTCATGACCACATTCTTCGGCTTTGGCGCCGCGACGCTGCTGACCCCTGCGAACATTCCCGACGAAAACATGAGCGCGCCCCTGCTCGCGCTGCATCTCGGCGGCGAGTTCTTCTTCGCCTTCATCAGCGCGGTTGCGTTCGCGACGATCTTGGCGGTCGTTGCGGGTCTGACCATTAGCGCGAGCACGAGCTTCGCCCACGACTTCTATACCAACGTCATTCATCACGGCCGCGAGCGGACACCCGGCGAAGAAGTACGCGTGGCGCGCATCGCAGCGTTTGTCGTGGGCGCAACGGCCATCCTGCTTGCAATCGGTCTGCGCTCGACCAATGTCGCGTTCCTTGTGGGCCTCGCCTTCGCCGTGGCCGCAAGCGCAAATCTCCCGCCCATCGTGTTGTCTCTCTTCTGGAAGCGCTTCAACACAGCGGGCGCCTGTTGGGGGCTCGGCGTCGGGCTTGTCAGTTCGATCCTGTTGATCCTCTTGAGCCCCAGCATCATGGGCACGGACGGCACCACGCTGATCGCAGGCGAGCCGATCTTCCCCTTGCGCAATCCGGGGATCGTTTCGGTGCCACTCGGCTTCGCCGCCGCGATCCTGGCGACGCTGCTAACCCGCGAAAAACCGGCGGAAGAAAAATTCGCTGAGTTCGCCGTGCGGGCCAACACAGGCCTCGGCGCCGAGAAGGCAACGCCCCACTAGCGCGACAAAATAAGAAAAGGACGCGCGTCGCTTCTCTCGCATTTGTCATGCCCCGGTCGAGCCGGGGCATGACAACGGAGTGTAAGGTTAGGACGTACTTCATTCCTCTGACTCGTCATGCTCGGACTTGTTCCGAGCATCCACTAGGGACTTCCAACAACTGCAGACTCCCAAATGGACCCTCGGGGACTCTATGTATGCGCTACCGCTTCGCTGCTTGAGCGCAGTGCCCGAGGGTGACGGTCATTAGGCTGTCATTCATGCCGCACGCCCGTTGCGCAAACGCAACAGCCGCCGGAATAGCGACCAAAACACGCCCGCGTTCCGTGTGGGGCAAGAAGTCGTTCCGGTGTGGGAAAGACGAGCCCCCGGCAGCCTGGCATCGTCCTTCATAACAAACGCGCGAGTCGGCGCGCTTGTTATGGGAGCGGCGCATGAGCCAGACGACAGGACAGGAACAGCCGCAAACACAAAGCGCAGGATCATGCGGCATGATCCGGGCCGCACGCCGGCGTCAAACATCTCGACCTCATATGCCTCTACGACATGAGTCCTTGCGCCACGGTCTGCTTGTGTCCTGCTGCGCGCTGGCCCTAGGGCTCGCCGCGCCGCCTGAGGCGTGCGGCCAAATCGTGTGGGATGGCAGCGAAAGCAGCGACTGGTTCGTTGGCGATAACTGGGTCCAAGGTTTCGTGCCAGGATCAGGCAATTCTGTCGAATTCACGAACTCAAGTACCGACATCAATCAGCCTATCATCAACAATGCTGAGGCCGATCTAGGCACCGGCTCTGTCCTGGTCGACGCGGGGACACTGAGCATCCAGAACACCGGTAAGCTAATCAACCGCAATGGGCGGCTGGGAGAAGCTTTAGGCAGCAACGGCACCGTCATTGTCACCGGCGATGGCTCGGAATAAGAGAACACAGGAAACCTCACTGTCGGCTATGACTTCGGTGTGGGTACCCTTCTTGTGGAGGATGGCGGTAGGGTTTCCAATGTCAATGGCTTTGTAGGAAGCCTTGATAAAAGCGAGGGCACGGTCACAGTCACGGGCGATGGCTCGGTCTGGGAAAACACCGGCGAACTGGTTGTCGGGCGGAACGGGACCGGCGCACTCTATATCGAAGCTGGCGGCAGGGTTTCCAGCAACAGAGCAAGTATCGCGCAAAATCAGTATAGCAACGGTGTGGTCATTGTCACGGGCGATGACTCGGTCTGGGACAACAACGGCAACTTGTTTGTCGGCGATTCCAGCACCGGCACGCTCACTGTCGAGGATGGCGGCGAAGTCACCACCACTGCAAGTTACATCGGGAACAAGGAGAACAGCAGCGGCCAAGTCACGGTCACGGGCGACGGCTCGGTCTTGGAGAACACCCTCAGCCTGTATGTCGGCGCTTTGGGAACCGGCACGCTCACTATCGAGGATGGCGGCAGCGTTTACAGTCTATTCGGAACTGTAGGGCGCTATAACGGCGGTGTCGAGGAGGTAACAGTCACCGGCGACGGCTCGGTCTGGGAGAACACCGGCGACCTGTGGGTCGGCAATTTCGGGACCGGCACGCTCACTATCGAGGATGGCGGCATGGTTTCCAGCAGCAACGGATATGTCGGGTACTATTCGGGTAGCAACGGCGTCATCACTGTCACGGGCAACGGCTCGACGTGGGACCTTGGCGGAGACCTCGTTGTCGGCCGCGAGGGCACCGGCAATCTCACCATTGCGGATGGCGGCATGGTCAATGTGGGAGGCGGCACGGGTGTTGTCACCGTCGCTTCTTTGCCTGGCTCTTTCGGCACAGTCAATATCGGCGCAGGCCTCGGAGAGACGCCAGTGACGCCGGGCGCGCTGAACGCAGGCTCATTCAATTTCGGCGAGGGGACGGGCGCGCTGAACTTCAACCATACGGACGAGAGCGGCGGTTTTGAGTTCGCACCGGGTATGTCAGGCATCGGTACGACCAACCATGTATCCGGCTTCACGAACTTGACGGGGGACAGCACGAACTTCTTGGGCACGACGAACGTCAATGGCGGGACGCTCTCGGTGAACAACGTGCTGGGCGGGAATGTCGTGGTCAACGGGGGGAGGCTCGAAGGTATCGGGCAGATCGGTGATCCAACCACAAGAAGCGGCAGCCTAATCGTCAATGGCGGGACCTTCGCGCCGGGCAATTCCATCGGCGCCATGACCTTGAATGGCAACCTCACGCTGGGTGGCAGCGGCACGTTCGAAGTCGAAGTAGATGCGGCCGGTAACGGGGACAAGGTCATCGTGAACGGCACGGTGGATCTCACTGGCGCGGCCTTGAGTGTACTGGCCGAGAACGGCAATTACGCAACGCGCACGGACTACACCATCGTTGATAATGACGGCACGGACGCGGTGTCGGGATCGTTCGGGCAAGTGTCCGTCGACACTGTTTGGCTAGCCGCCGACGTCGATTATGCGGGCAACGATGTGGTGCTCACGCTTGAGGCGGTGCCTTTCGCGAGCGCAGCCCAGACACCTAATCAGCTGGCTGTTGCGGGCGCGCTGGACCAGTTCCCCACAGACAACGCCCTCTTCGGGGCGCTCTTTAGGCTGACGAGCTTCGCCGAAGCCCGCCAAGCGTTTGATGCGCTGTCGGGCGAGGTTCATGCGAGCGTTGCGGGGACGCTTGTGGACGACAGCCGCTATGCCCGTGAGGCGGTTATGGGCCGACTGATGCAGGCGGGGCATCAGGGCGGCGCACTCGGGAAGGACGGGCCGCAAGTAGCTCATCAGTCCGATGATAACGCCTACGACGGTAAGTCGCTTGTCGAGGTGCGGCAATCCTCGCCGCTGGCCTTCTGGACCCAAGCCTATGGCGCGTGGGGCACGTTCGATGGGGATGGCAATGCCGCGACGGCGGATCGTGACCTCGGCGGATTTATCTCGGGCATGGATGCAAGGCTTGCGGGCACATGGCGCGTTGGCCTTGCGACGGGTGCGTCCTTCTCTGATGTGAGCGTGGATGAGCGCTACAGCGGCGCCAACACCAGCACGTATCATCTTGGCGGTTATGGGAGCGGCGAGGTCTCTGGCCTTGCGCTGCGGGCCGGTGGGCTTTGGGCCTGGAGCGAGATCGAGACGTCCCGTTCTGTGGCCTTTACAGGCTTCTTCGAACGTCAGAAGGCGGACTATGACGCCGACACCGGCCAGCTCTTCGGCGAGATCGCGTATCCGACCCAAGCCATGGGCATTGAACTTGAGCCCTTTGGCGGTTTTGCTTATGTCTCCGTCGAGACGGGCGGCTTCCGCGAGCGCGGCGGGCCGGACGCATCTTTGCGCACATCCGGCTTCGACCAGGACGTGGGCTACACGACCGTGGGCCTCCGCGCAGCTAAAACGATGATGTGGGGCAACATGAAAGTCACGCCGCGGATCGAGGCGGCCTGGCTGCATGCCTTCGACGACGTGACCCCGGACGCATCGCTCGCCTTCGCCTCCACCGGAATCGGCTTCACGGTCTACGGCGTACCGCTCGCGGAAGACTCAGCGCTGCTCGACGCAGGGCTCGATCTGGCGATCTCAGACCGCCTGTCAGCGGGTGTGTCCTACTCCGGTCAATTTGCAGACAGCGTGTCCGACAACGCCGTCAAAGGGCGGTTTACTTGGTTGTTTAACTAGAGGGAACAAGCCGGCGAATAAAGGCATCGACCTGGCGGTCGTGCCAGGTGTCGGCGTGGCCGCGTTCGTGAAAGCCCAAATGCCCACCGCTCCGCGCAAGGACGACCTCGACGTTTGAGTTGCCGAGTTGCCTCGCACGACCGTAAGGACCAGCGGGGATCCACGGATCGTTCGCTGCATGGAGCATGAGGGTGGGAACCGTGATATCTGCCACAACCTCTATACCAGCCGTACGGGCGTAATAGTCCGGCGCATCGTCAAACCCATTGCGCGGTGCGACCCAGCGGTCGTCGAATTCAAAGATCGTCCGTGTACCCTCAATGGTTTCGCGCTCGACCGACGAGAGCACGCAGGAGGCCAGCACGTCTCGTTTCATGCGTTCAATCAGAAAGTGATGATAGAGCGCGTTCCGTCGCTGCAAAATCCGCTCGCAAGCTTGCGCGGGCTCGATCGGCGCGGACACCGTGACTGCACCGATCACCGACTCATGACCCGGCGCACGCCCAAGCCAGTTCGTCAGGACATTACCGCCGAGCGAGTACCCAACGAGCACAACGCCATTTTCGATGAGAGGCCCATCGAGACGCTCGACGACGCTTTGAATGTCGGAATAAGAGCCCGCGCAATAGTAGTTGTTCGCGAGCCGGCTTCCCGGGCCAGCCCCGCGCAGGTTCAATCGCAAGACCGAGCGGTGGCGCGCTAGGTGGAACCGTGCGGACTCACGCATGTAGTCGCTGTCTTCGCAGCCGGTGAGGCCGTGAATCAGCAGGACCAGAGGGCTGTGCGCGTCGCGGCGCTCGGGCTCGCTTAGCGTACCCAGCAACCGGTCGCCACTGCCGTCGGGCATGGCAAATTCAAGCGAAGCCGTGCGCCCTGGTAGCGGCTCCATACGGCGCATCACGACATTGCGTAAGGTCTGAAGGTCGCCGCCCCACCACGGCGCGCGGTCTACAAACCGGACAGCTTGCGCAGCGTCGCCAACTTGTCTGAGAGGATCGTTCAACACACCACACCACGTCGTACGCATTGCGCTCAGTTCAAGACCCCGAAAGGCGGCAGCCTCCCGATCTCAAACTCCGGGCGGGCCAACCCCCGCCGGCGGAACCGATTGCCTATTTTGGCCCTAGCGCCTATATAGAGTGCATTCTCCTGAAATTGGGACGTTTGGCTCTTTCGCTCTAAACCGCGAGGGACGCGACGGAACCCTCTTATGCAAGGTTTGACGTCATTATGAATCGCACCCCGTTGATGCCGAAGGCGACAGCCGTTTGGCTTGTCGACAACACCTCGCTGACCTTTGAGCAGATCGCCGAGTTCTGCCAGCTCCATGTGCTGGAAGTGAAGGGCATCGCCGATGGCGATGTGGCGCAGGGCATCAAAGGTATGGACCCAATCTCCTCGAGTCAGCTTTCGCGCGACGAGATTCACCGTGCCGAGCAAGACACCTCCCACCGGCTTCAGCTGTTGGAGCCCAAAGTCGAGGTGCCGGAAGTCAAGACAAAGCGCGGCCCCCGCTACACGCCCGTGTCGCGCCGGCAGGATCGGCCCAACGCCATTTTGTGGTTGCTGAAGAGCCATCCGGAACTGAAGGACAGCCAGATCATGCGCTTGGTTGGCACGACCAAGCCAACGATCCAGGCGATCAAGGAGCGGACCCATTGGAATTCGCCGAACCTGATCGCCCAGGACCCGGTAACCCTTGGACTGTGCTCGCAGATCGATCTCGACGCTGCCGTGAAGCGGGCCGCCGCGCGGATTGAACGCGAACAGAAAAAGGCCGGCAAGACCGCCGAAAAGACAGGGACGCTAATCCCGACCGAAGAGACCATTGGCCTTTCCGAGACCGAAAGCGGCGAAGCTGGCGAGACGGGCGATACCGAGCCAAGCGTCACGTTCGATCTGCCGCAATCGTCAGATAACGACATGGCGGCTTCGCTGGCACAGGAAGCCCGCGACGCCATGGCCGCGCCCGAGCAGGAAGAGGAAGCGCCGGATGCGGATTCGGTCTTCGCCAAGCTGAAGGACCTCAAGGTCGAGGGCGACGAGCCCGAAAAGCCTGCGGACTAAGCCGCAACGGCTGCGCATACCATGGCGGCCGAAACAAGCGTCGCCCGGCACGACCATTAGACGCGACCGTACAACTTGGAATTGATTTCGCTCAAGGTGCAGCAGCAATTCTGAGGCGAAGATGAGCCCCTCTCGTTTGCTCTTGATACAGGGAGGGTCTCATGACCCCTGGAGAAATCGGCGTCCTCATCCTGATCGTCGCGGCGTTTAGCGCATTCGGCATTACTATGGCCTATTACAGCTACCGCTCGGGCTAGCGGAGTTACCGCAGCCGGGTTGGCGTTGAGGTTGGCGTCGGCATCGGCGGCTCCGCCAGGTGGGTGCGCCTTTTTGCCCGACTAGCAATTTGAAGAATTGATTCACGCGGCCTGCCGTGGCTAGGGTGCGGCATCCAAACGCACCCAATCCACGATGGCCATGACAACTTCTTATGACGCCGGGCTCGGCAAGACCCCAGCGAACTATCAGCCGCTGACACCACTGGTGTTTCTAGAGCGCGCCGCAACCGTTTATCCGGACCACACCGCCATCATTCATGGCGATGCGCGCATCTCCTACGAGACCTTCTATGACCGCTCCCGCCAGCTCGCATCTGTGCTCGCTACACGGGGGATCGGTGTGGGCGACACCGTCTCGGTGATGTTGTCGAATACGCCCTCTATGCTCGAGGCCCATTACGGTGTGCCCATGACGGGCGCCGTGCTCCACTCCGTGAACACAAGGCTGGACGCGACCAATATCGCTTTCATGCTGGATCACGCCGACGCCAAGGTCGTGATCTGCGACACAGAGTTTGGCCCCGTGATGAAAGAGGCATTGAGCCTCGCCAAGGTCAAACCGCTTCTGATCGACTATGAAGACACCGAACTCGGCGTACCGGGCACACGCCTCGGTGACCTCGACTACGACACCTTCGTTTCGGAAGGTGATCCGCATTATGCCTGGGCGATGCCCTCGGACGAGTGGAACGCCATCTCGCTGAATTATACGAGCGGCACCACCGGCAACCCGAAAGGCGTGGTCTATCATCATCGTGGTGCGGCCATGATGTGTTACGGCAACACGATCGCCACGGGCATGGGCCAGCACGCGGTCTATCTTTGGACCTTGCCGATGTTCCACTGCAACGGCTGGTGTTTCCCCTGGTCACTTAGCGTCGTAGCGGGCACCCATGTCTGCCTTCGTGCTGTGCGCGGAAAGCCCATGTATGACGCAATCGCTGACCATAAAGTCACGCATCTGTCCGGCGCACCGTTTGTGATGTCGGCGCTGCTCAACACGCCAGAGGAAGACAAACGCGATTTTGATCACACCGTGGCCTTCAACCATGCGGCAGCGCCGCCGCCGGCCGCCGTCATGGACTCAATGGCAAAGGCGGGCTTCCACCTGACCCATCTCTACGGGCTGACGGAGACCTACGGTCCGGCCACGCTCAACGCCTGGCGCCCCGCGTGGGATGGCTTGTCCGCCGAGGATCGCTCCAAGAAGCGTATACGGCAGGGCGTGCGCTATCACACGCTCGAAGACCTCACGGTGATCGACCCAGAGACAATGGAGAAGACACCCGCTGACGGCGAGACGATCGGCGAGGTTATGTTCCGCGGCAATATCGTCATGAAGGGGTATCTCAAGAACGAGAAGGCCACGACGGATGCCTTTGCCGGGGGCTGGTTCCATTCGGGCGATCTCGGCGTCATGCACCCCGACGGCTACATCCAGCTAAAGGATCGCTCCAAGGACATCATCATCTCGGGTGGCGAGAACATCTCCTCCATCGAGGTCGAAGATACGATCTACAAACATCCGGATGTTCTGAGCGCCGCTGTGGTGGCCAAGCCAGACACGAAATGGGGTGAGACTCCTTGCGCCTTCGTCGAGCTCCGCGAGGGATCGAAGACGGAAGAAAAGGATATCGTTGAGTGGTGCCGCGAGCACCTGGCCCATTTTAAGTGCCCGCGCTTCGTCGTCTTCGTGGACCTGCCCAAGACTTCCACGGGAAAAATTCAGAAGTTTAAACTCCGCGAGATGGCGAAGGAAGTTTAGCCGATGCCCCTACTCCGTTTCGATCTGATCGAAGGCCGTACCGAGAACGAGATCAAGACGCTGCTCGATGCGGCCCATCGCGCGATGCTGGCAGCCTTCGACGTGCCCGAGCGCGACCGCTATCAGATCGTCACCGAGCACAAGCGCGGCAACATGATCGTCGAGGATACCGGGCTTAACATCGAACGCACCGACAAGTTCGTGCTGGTGCAGGTGATCTCCCGCCCCCGGACGCGCAAGATGAAAGAGGACTTCTACCGGCTGCTCTGCGAAGAGCTGGAGCGGTCTTGCGGCATCGCCTCATCGGACGTGATGATTTCCATCGTCGAGAACACCGATGAGGACTGGTCCTTCGGACTTGGGCGCGGTCAGTTCCTGACTGGAGAGCTATAGCCACCGCTGTCGGCGCCGCCCCGAATCGCCCTAGTCTCGACGCCGAGACAAGAGAGACAGCCGAGGGGCCGCCATGACAGCGCTCGAAGAACCGTTTCAAGTCGCCGCGTTTTACGTCGCGCTGGCCGTCGAAGTCAGTGCTGTCCTCGTTGTCGCATTCGGGGCGTTCCAAGCGGTCTCCACGCTCATCGGCGCCATCTTGACCGGCACGGCCGACGAGATTCGTGGGCGTGCGATCTGGCTCAAATTTGCCACGTGGATCTTGCTCGCCCTCGAATTTGCGTTGGCCGCCGATATCATCCATACGGCGGTCGCTCCCAGCTGGGACGATATCTGGAAGCTGGCGGTGATTGCCGCGGTGCGGACGATGCTCAATTACTTCCTGGCCCGCGACATCGCCGACTTTACGCGGCTTGATAAGTCCCCGCCGCACAGTTCGCCTCAGAATCAAACGCCTGGTCCGGCCTCACCCTAATCCGTTGGACCGGCGCGCGAATTTGTGTTTGAGTGATCTGGGTTATTGCAGTGCACGTAAGTCATACGTGTGCATCCGCCTGGCTGGCCAAATTTCGGGCGGAATTGGGGGATAAACGCGTCTTAGGGCCAGGGCGCGGATTTCCGAAGACGCCCAACGACTTAAGTTCCCCGGTGCGCGGGGACGGCGCTTCACGGGATTGAGGGATGACAGAGCCAACACGGACGAAGAGCAGCCCGCGTTTTCAGTTCATCCTGATCAAACCGTCGCACTATGACGCCCAAGGGTACGTGGTGCAGTGGATGAAATCCACGATGCCCTCAAACTCGCTTGCCGCCGTCTATGGCCTCGCGGTCGATGCCGCCGAGCGGGGCGTGCTCGGGCCAGAGCTGCCAATCGATGTGACAGCGATTGATGAGACCAACAAACGAGTGGTATTCGACGACCTCATTGCGCTCATTCGGGACAATGGCGGCCAAGGCCTCGTAGGGATCGTCGGCGTACAGTCAAACGAGTTCCCACGGGCCACAGATATTGCCCAGCCCTTCTTGGACGCCGGCATCCAGGTCATGGTGGGCGGGTTCCACGTCTCGGGCTGCTTGTCGATGCTTCCCGAGTTGCCGGACGACATTAAGGCCGCGCAGGAGCAGGGCATCTCCATCTTCGCCGGCGAGGCTGAAGAGCACATAGACACGGTGATCCGCGATGCCGCCGCGCGGAACCTGCAGCCCATCTACAACCATATGACGGAAGAGCTGCCGTGCCTGGCCGATGTCCCGGCACCCCCGTTCCTCCCTAGAGACTTCGTCGACCGCACGGTCGGCAACGTCACCAGTTTCGATGCCGGGCGCGGCTGCCCGTTCCAATGTTCGTTCTGCACGATCATCAATGTGCAGGGGCGCAAGTCGCGCTACCGCACACCCGACTCCATCGAGAAGATCCTGCGGTCCAACTATGAGCAGGGCGTGAACCGCTTCTTCATCACCGACGACAACTTTGCGCGCAACAAGGATTGGGAAGCGATCTACGACCGCATCATCAAGCTGCGCGAAGAAGATGGCCTGGACGTGCGCTTCATGATCCAGGTCGATACGCTGTGTCACAAAATTCCGAACTTCATCGAGAAGTCGAAGCGCGCTGGCGTGACACGGGTGTTCCTTGGGCTTGAGAACATCAACCCGGCGAACCTGATCGCGGCCAAAAAGCGTCAGAACAAGATCACCGAATACCGGAAGATGCTGCTGGAATGGAAAGCCGTCGGCATCATGACTTTCGCCGGCTACATTCTCGGTTTCCCGAACGACACGCCCGAGTCCATCAAGCAGGATCTGGAAATCATCAAGAACGAGCTGCCGCTGGACATGCTTGAGTTCTTCATTCTCACGCCCCTGCCCGGCTCCGAGGATCACCAAAAGCTCGATGCCAAGGGTGTCTGGATGGACCCAGACATGAACAAGTACGAGCTGGAGCACGTGGTCACGGCCCACGAGAAGATGACCAAGGAAGAGTGGCAGGGCGCGTACGAGTCGGCTTGGCGGATTTTCTATACCCGCGAGCACCTGGAGACCGTCCTGCGCCGCGCCTATGCCAGCGGCGTCAATATCCGTTCACTGATGCCGGTTCTTTTCTGGTTCAAGAACGCGGTCCCCGTCGAGGGTCTGCATCCGCTACAGTGGGGCATTTTCCGCATCAAGCACCGCAAAGACCGGCGCTCTGGGCTCCCGATCGAGAACCCGATTGTCTTCTATGCCAAATACGCTGCCGAAATCGCCCGCAAGGCAACCCTGCTCGGCAAGAGCTGGTGGGAACTGAAGCAAATTGTGAAGATGATCGAGGCGGACCCCTATGCCGCCGACTACAAGGACCAGGCGCTTACGGCGGTAGCCGAGGAAGATTCCGAGCAGATGGGCTTGTACAATCAGAACGAGGCCGCCCGGGTTGCCGTGCAGCGCGAGCTGCGTGTTGCGAATAAGGAAAGCATTCAAGCCAAGGGTCAGACGAACGGCGCCAGGAAGACCAATGGCAAGGCTAATGGCGCCGCGAAAGCCAACGGCCGCGGCCAGCCCACGCTCACCGTGAAGTCGGGTAAGCGCTTCCCCGCGCAGGAAGCCGCCAAGGAGCACAGAGCGGCAGACGAAAAAGCCCCCGCCGCCTAAGGTCTGCCCTCGGTGACCGCATGAGCGCGTCTGACGGCTTCCAGGAGTTCCTCAAAGATCAGCTGTCGGGATTTGGCCCCATAGCCATTCGCCGCATGTTCGGCGGCGCTGGCGTCTATGCGGGCAACGTCATGTTTGCACTAATCGCCGACGACACGCTCTATCTGAAAGCGGACGACACGAACATCCCCGCTTTCGAAGCCGAGGGCATGCGGCCCTTCACCTACGAGGCCAAGGGACGCAAACCGATTTCCATGTCCTATTGGGAAGTGCCGCCACGCCTGCTCGAGGAGCCTGACGAATTAGTGGAATGGGCGCGCGCGTCACATCGGGTTGCCTGCGCCGCGAAAAAGCCGGCGCGCAAGAAGACACCGTCGAGCAAGAACCCAGCGCGGAAACGGAAACAATGACCCACGCTTGGACGCGGCGATGGCTATGTCGGTTCGCCGCCGGGCTTCGAGTCGGACGCGTTCGCCCTACTGACCACCACCACCAAACGCGCGGTTGATCATGTCGGCAAAGCCGCCGCGCCCAAGTGGACGCCGCTGCTGTTGCTGCGGCTCCCCGTAATAGTCACCAGCTTGACCGTATTGAACCGGGCCCGCAGATGGCCCCAGCGCATAGGCCTGGATCCAGCCCTTGGCGTTGCTGTTTGGATCGCTGACCTCGACCCATTCTCCGTTCCTGGAGACGACCTTGAGATCGCGGCCATAGGGGAAGGCGAAGAGCACTGGTGAATCCTCAGAGGCCGAAAGACGCATGCCTGAACCGGACACGATGACCTTTGCCCATTCCTGTTGCGGTTGGCCGTAAGCGCCCCCGCCGTAGCCTGGCGGTTGCCCCTGACCTGGGGGATATCCCCCTTGAGGATTCTGCGCCTGTGGGTACTGGCCTTGCGGGGCCTGTCCCGGCGGATATTGGCCGCCCGGTGGGTACTGACCTCCGGGAGGATACTGCGTTTGCGCATTTTGCCCAGGCTGATATCCCCCAGGCGGGTACTGACCTTGTGCACCCTGCTGTGGCGCCGTCTCGGGGTAGGCAGGATAGCCGTCCCGCCCGCCAAAGGCGCCAGGCGCCTGACCAGGTCCCGGATAGGGGTTCTGCCCTCGATTGAAATTGGGGTTTGCCGCAGCGCTCCGGTCATAGGGCTGGCCCGGCTGTCCATAGGGCCCCTGCGGTGGCGGGGCCCCGTAGGGCGGGGGCTGCTGGCCATACGCCTGGCCTTGCCCGCCTTGCGCGCCAGGATTCTGCGGCGGCGCGTCGAAGAAATCTCCCGGTTGACCATTTGGGCCGGCGCTCTGCCCTGGGGGCACAACCACGCTGTCGCCCTGCTGGTTGAGCCACGGCAGGGCATTGGGCGCAGACCCATCGGGTGAAGGCTGACCCTGCCCGTTCGGCATAGCCCCTTGAGGCAGCGCTGCAACCTGCTGGTTTGGCGCAGCCTGTCCCGGGCCTGTGTTTCCAACATTCTGAGGAGCCGCCGAACCGGTGTTCTCTGCAGGCGATTTCGCCTTGGCCGCACCGCCGGCCTTCGGTTCCGATTTGGCCTTCGGAGCCTCGTCCTCGCTCTTTGGCTGAGGCGCAAGAGCCTGTTCGTAGGCGAGCGCCCGCTTCTTGGGCTCCGGCGCCTTCGTCATCGTGTCCGCCATGGGCTCGTTGAACAGCATCATCCAGACCGCGCCAAGCGCGACGATGCTCAAGCTCGCGGTGAAGAATAAGAACCTTTTGATGGCCGTAACTCCCCTCTTCGACCGCATTAAGCTCAAAAAAGGCGGCAATTGCGTGTCTTAGGCCAGTATTCTGGCTGCGTTAACCCTAAAATTCTATGAAGCGGCACCGCGCCGCAGCCGCCGATTGCAGCCCGCCGTCGAGCCGCTTCTTGCATCAAAAAACCAATTTGCTGGCGCTATAGTTCTGATTGTCCCAACGTCAATGACAGATTGACCGTTCCGTCTTGCGCGTAATCTTCTCTGGCGACTGCCGCTAACCAAGAACTGCCGCTAACCAAGAACTGCCGCCAATCAAGAGGTGTCATCTGTAGATGCTGTCATATGTCGAGCATGACAATGCCAAAGCTGTCGAAATCCATATTGACGGGAAAGTCTCGACCGAGGAGTTCGACCGTGTTGCCGCAAAGTTGGAGGCCTTCATTGCGCGCCATGGCCAAGTCCGCATCTTGGAGCAAATCTCCGAATTCGAAGGCATGGATGCCGCCGCTTTTTGGCACGACTTGAAGTTCAGCCTACGTCACCTCAAAGACTTCAACCGCATCGCCATCGTTTGCGACCCGCACGTGCGCAATCTTTGGTCCAGCTTCGCCGCGCCCTTTATCACTTGCGAGATCGAGCATTTCGACCCCGATGAGATCGAGGCAGCCCGAGACTGGCTTATGTGGCCCGAAGGCGCCGCCGATGTGTAAGTGCCGTGCCTGCCGCCGCTGCTAGCCGTTGGACTCTGCCGGAGCCGGCGTTATCTGGATCGACTGCAGATAAGCGATAACCGCATCCACATCGGTGGGTTTGAAGACGAACACGGGCATATCCGGATGCCCTGTCATAATGCCTTCAGCCAGCGATTCGGCTAGGTTCTCGACCGGATAGTTCTCAGACAAAGTACGGAAGGGCCGTGCCTCATCGTTAGGGCTGTCACCGACCACCCCGATCGCGTGGCATCGCGCGCAGTTCTCCAACAAGATTGCCGCGCCCTTGTCGACCTGGTTTTGTTCGGTTGGAGCGGCATCCGAGGCCATAACGGGTCTCGCGGCTAAGACCAGGAAGACCAACACGCTTACGGAAAGCCAAGCGCCAAAGAGCCCGAAGCGCGCCCCGTGTTGAAGAGTACCACCCGTTCCAACCCGCATCGCATCCGCCTCAGGTTTCTGCATCCCCCATAGGGTAACGCGATTCGCGCGCTTGAAACTGAGATGCGTCAAGGGTGGAGAGGGCTGCACCCACGACACCAAAGCAAGTCGGGCCAACCAAGTTCGGCCAACAAAGAGTACCGGGATAACAAAGAGAAGTGGTGCCGTCGCCCCTAGCGACAAAGGCGCGGGAAATACACGACTGTCCGACGCGAAACACGAGACGCGTTCCGCAGGTTGAGCGCGACAATAGACCAATATTCTCGCGGCGGTCTCCAGGGAGGAGACCGAAGTCTTTCGGGCTATGAGCCCTTTCTAATGAGGATCGCCGTGTCGCAGGCGTTCTATTTCATCCTTGAGGTAAAGCTTCCGGCGCTTCAGTTCGGCAATCTTGAAGGCATCCGCCGTAGGCCTTCCTTGTTCTTCATCGATTTTGCGATCCAAAGCGCGGTGTTTTTCTGCCAATTCATCGAGATGCGCTTCCAACGCCATACCGGACCTCCGGATTGAATTGTCGATGCGATGATTTTGTCAAACAGATGCATGCTTGTCTAATCAAGTCGGACCGAAGGCTTAATAGGGTCAGACTTTTTCCACAGGCTCTATTGATCGGATATCGTGAGATTCGGCCAACTGTTCAGGCCCTTGTCAGCCCCTTGTCAGGCTCTTGTCAGGCCCTTGCACCAACCGCCTTTCGGCAAGATACTCCGGCCCCACCAACAAGGAGCGCCCGATGGAGAGCGAGGAGGTCCGCGAGCTTCGGGCTGTACTGAGCCGGCTCAAACAAGAGCACCGCGACCTAGACAGCGCGATCAACGCGTTGGAGCAGTCGGGCCGCGCGGATGCTCTGCAGCTCAAGCGTCTCAAGAAGAAGAAGCTCTTTCTGAGAGACGAGATATCCAGGATCGAAGACGAGTTGCTTCCCGATATTATCGCGTGACCTTGCGATCAGCGGCGGCCAGCACCGCAAGGCCTAGAAGCCCCGCAACAATCTCAATCCCCAGATAGATCAGCAAGAGCGGGCTCGGCCATCCATCGACGATCAGGCTGATCACGCGGCCCACGGCAATCGACCAGGCAAAGCCGATAGCCGTGATCACGGCGACCCGCTGCCATTCCGGCACGAACGCCGAGACAGCCCAAAACAGCGCGACCCCTAAATAGAGGCACATGACACCACGGTAGATGTGCGTCTGATCCGTACTTAGGTCAGGGATCGTCAGAAACAGCGGCAGGCTCCTCGCTGGAAAGAGCCCATAGTTGAGTGCGATCGGCACGATGAGGAGCGCCGCGCCCAGCAGGAAAAGCCGAATGAGTCTATCGACCTTGGGCGTTGCAGCAGCATCTGGCATTGCGTTGCTCATCGGTTGTTGGACGTTGTTGTAAGCCGTCGGGGCGTGAGACCCGATCATGGCGCTTTTTGCCCGACTTGGCTCGCGTGTTTTGGCACGGGCGCAACGCTGCGCCCCAATGGCCCTTAAGCACAATGCAAAAGCCGCTCGAAACCCGCCTTGCCAACCCCCCTGGCCCCCCTATAATCGCGCGCTTTCCGCGATCCGCCTCCGGGCGGTTTTTTTGATGGTCGAAAGCATGAGCCAGTCTACGCCCTCCGTCGGCATCATCATGGGCAGTCGGTCCGACTGGCCCACCATGAAGGCTGCCGCAAAAATTCTGGATGCGCTCAACGTGCCCTATGAGACGAAGGTCGTCTCCGCTCATCGGACACCCCGGCGCCTCTACGACTACGCCACGGGCGCGCGCGACCGCGGAGTGAAAGTGATCATCGCTGGCGCCGGCGGAGCGGCACATCTGCCCGGCATGGCCGCCTCCATGACGACTTTGCCCGTTCTTGGCGTGCCAGTCGAAAGCAAATCCCTCAAGGGCCTCGACAGCCTTCTGTCCATCGCACAGATGCCGGGTGGCGTTCCAGTTGGCACGCTTGCCATCGGTAAGGCGGGTGCGACCAATGCCGGGCTCCTCGCCGCGAGCATTTTGGCCGTGTCGGATGACGCCCTGGCCAATCGTCTCGAAAAATGGCGTAGCGCCCAGACTGACGCCGTCGCCGAGAGCGTCGAGGAAGATGACTGACGCACCGCTGCCACCCGGCAGCACAATTGGCATCTTAGGCGGCGGACAGCTCGGCCGAATGATGTCGGTTGCTGCGAGCCGGCTTGGACTCAAGACTCACATTTACAACGACACGCCCGACGCGCCGGCCTTTCACGTGGCCGCGAAGGCAAGCGTCGGCGCCTATGATGATCTGGACGCGATTACTGATTTCGCAGGCCAGGTCGATGTGGTGACATGCGAATTTGAGAACGTCCCCGCCCCGGCCCTTGAAGCCGCCGGCGCCGCAGCGCCTGTGTTCCCGCCCGTGAAGTCCTTCCAGGTTGCGCAGGAGAGGCTCGCGGAAAAGGACTTCGTCAGCGGGCTAGGCATCGCCGTGGCGCCCTATGCCGGCGTTGACACAGTGTCCGACCTGAAAGAAGCGACCTTACGGATCGAGCCACCTGCCCTTTTGAAGACCCGCCGCTTTGGCTATGACGGCAAAGGTCAAGCTCGGATCCACACACTCAGTGAGGCGGAAGGTGCCTGGGAGTCGATCGGTGAAGCGCCGGCGATCCTGGAAGGCCTCGTCGATTTCGAACGCGAAATCTCTGTCGTCACGGTGCGGGGCCGCGACGGTGGCGTGCGTTTCTACGATGTGGTGGAGAACGTTCACAAGAATGGCATTCTCCATACCAGCACTGTCCCCGCGAATATCCCAGCCGCGCTCGAGACGGAGGCCAAGGACATCGCCGGCAAGATCGCCGAAGCATTGGGCCATGTGGGCGTCCTCACCGTGGAGATGTTCCAAACGGGTGGCGCGGCGCCGTCGCTCGCCGTGAACGAGATAGCGCCCCGGGTGCACAATTCGGGGCACTGGACTCAGGACGCCTGCTTAGTCAGCCAGTTCGAGAACCATGTCCGGGCCATTTGCGGCTGGCCCCTGGGCGATGTGACCCGGCATAGCGATGCGGTTATGACTAATCTGATCGGCAGCGATGCCGAAGGCTGGTGCCACGATGCGGCTGAGCCCGGCACGGCAGTCCATCTCTACGGCAAGGCTGCGGCCAGGCCTGGCCGCAAGATGGGGCACATCAACAAAATTTCCCCAAAAACATAGGGCCAGAACGGACCCCGCCGCTCTAGACAATCCGCCACATGTTTGCTAGAGCACCCGTGGATGCGTGATTCAGGTGACCCGCAGATGGGTCGTTTCGTCTTCGCTCCAATCCCAAATCGAATTCTAAGTTGGAGATTAGAGACGCGTGCAAGTCGTCGTTCGCGATAACAATGTCGATCAGGCCCTCCGGGCACTGAAGAAGAAAATGCAGCGCGAAGGCATCTTCCGCGAGATGAAGCTCCGTAATTACTACGAGAAGCCCTCCGAGAAGCGTGCACGCGAAAAGGCCGAGGCCATCCGCCGCGCGCGGAAGCTGGCTCGCAAGAAAGCACAGCGTGAGTCAGGCGTTGGCGGACGCCCGCGCGGACGCCGCTAATCCTACTGACTTAGAGCACAGCGCTGCCAAGAGCCGGGAAGATCCTTCCCGGCTTTGTTGTGTCTAGGCCCGCTCAGCCGGCGCAAAGCTCCGTTTCCAAAAAAAGAGAAGGCCGGCGATACGGCCGGCCTTTGCTGTCGTCGGGAATCGAATGAGGCGTCGGTCTAATGGTGTGGCGCAGCCGCAGCCGGCACTTCCACAGGACGGCCCGCACCGTGCCGCCGCAGCGGTTCGACCGCTGGCACGGCGTCGACCGGTAGTCCCGCCAGAAAGTCGCGCACCCGCGCCCAAGCCCCTTGCTCGAAGAGATCGTTGTGGCCAGCCCGCGGCACGACCGTGAGGGTCTTTGGCTCATGCGCCTTATGAAAGACCCGGCGTGCCATATCGAGCGGGATAACCGCATCCCGGCCGCCGTGCACAATGAAGAGCGGCACGTGAAGGCTACCGATACGATCGATGGTTCGGTACTGGTCGACCATGATCTGCTTCAGGGGCAAAAGCGGCCAAACCAGCTTGCCAACATCCACGACTGACGTGAACGGCGACTCCAGAACCAGTGCCTCGGCCTCACGCTGTTGACACAGCTGTGTCGCCACACCCGTGCCGAGCGACTCGCCATAAACGACGATGTCACGGGGCGGAACACCAAGTCCGCGCAAAGTGTCGTAGGCACTCACGGCGTCTCGCACGAGGCGCTTCTCTGTGGGCCGGCTCGCCGAGCCGCCATAGCCACGATAGTTGACGATGAAGACGCCATAACCGTCTGCGGCCATCGCCTTGATCTTGCCGGCCCGTGCAGCAACGTTGCCGCTGTTCCCAGGAAAATACAGAAGCGTGCGCATACCCTGTTCAGCCGGGCGGTACCAGGCGATCAGCCGCTTGCCGTTGGCCGACTTGAAGACGATCTCCTCGACCCCCGTCACACCAGCCTCATGTGGGTCAACCCGCATACGGTCAGGCATGTAGAGAAAATATCGGTGAAGCAGCCGCGCCACGATGCAAAACAGCGCGAAGATGATCAATAAAGCTAGAGAAAGGTTCAGCATGAGCCCGACTACGCCTCTCTTTTATTTGTTTTTTGGTCGGCCCACAAAATATGGGCCATGTATGAATGGCACTTAAACAAGCCATACAATCAACAACTCACTTTGACCCTTTCCAAAAGCCAGAGTTTATTCTGAACTAATGATCAATCTTGATCTTCAAAACTCTGATTAACCTTCTGAAAAGGAGCGGCTCGATGACAAAAAGATGGTTTTGGTGATGTGATTATCAACGGATGAAAGTCACACGACACACCACGCTGGCGCCAAGGCGCAGCGGCGTAAGGGAGGATTGAAGCTGCAAAATGGACGAATCCAGCCCCGCGCCTGACGATTTTTCGTTCCAATTGAGACGCTTAAACTTGCCGTCAGGAGAAGAGCTGCAAGGCACTATGGGGCGTCGCCGTCAAAGCCGTTTCCGCTGGCCATGCAGCACTGTGACGGAATGCACAGCGCCGTCCGCTTGCAGTCCCTAACTTAGGATCAGCGGACGCAGGAGATGGCACCCCGGGGCCTGGACGTTACCAGCCCCGGCGACCGCGGCGGAAAGAGACTTGAACGGCCAGCGCCTAGCCCCCCGTGGCGCAAAGGCCGTTTCACCAGCAAAGGTCTGGAGGTTCCCCCCCTCCGGGCCTTTGTCATGTCTGGCGACAGAAACTTCCCGGCCTCTGTCATAGACCGGGACCTAGCCGCTGTTATCATCGAGCTTCATGGGCAAGATTGATGACATAAAGCTCTTCGCTTCGCTTGGCGCGGAAAGCGCCAACCGTGTGGCGCCGGCTCTCGCCTGGCGCACCTACCCGGCGAACGAGCTCGTGATCGACATGGACGATCCGTCGACAGACGTGCTCTTTGTCGTCAACGGATCGGTGCGGGTTATCCATCGTGCCGATGACGGGAAACAAGTCATCCTCGGCGAGTTGGGACCCGGAACCATGTTTGGGGAAATGGCAGCCATCGACGGGATCCCTCGCTCCGCAAGCGTGACCACGCTGCAAACGTCCCTAATCTGCTCGATGAAGGCCTCAGCCTTCATGGAGGTTCTCGCGCGCGAACCGGACGTGTGCCGCACGGTCCTCAACATGCTGGTGGGGCGCGTCCGTTCTCTCAATCTGCAACTTTATGAGCATGCCTATCTGACGGCCTCCGAGCGGCTCTACGCCGAGCTCTTACGGCTGTCGCGTCCGCGTCCGGGCCATGGTGAGCAACGCAGCATCTCGCCCCCGCCGAACCAGCAGGACCTCGCGGAGCGCATAGGCTCGCGCCGCGAGGTGGTCTCCCGCGCCCTACGCGCGTTGGAAAAGGATGGTCTCGTCGAAAAATCGCGCGGCGCGCTGGTGCTGACCGACCCAGGCGCGCTCAACCGACGCATCTCCCTCGAAGGTCTCTGGGTCAAACTCGATCGGTCGTGACGCAATGTCACTGGCACAAAGCATCGTGCAGACGGCACGCCGCTTGCGCCGCCAGAGCGCTTCTCAGAGCGAACCTCCTAAAGTGCTTTGGCGATCTCTTCGGTCATCTTCTTGGCGTCACCCAACACCATCATCGTGTTGTCTTTGTAGAACACGGGATTGTCGATACCGGCGTAACCGGACGCCAAAGAGCGCTTGTTGAAGAGCACGGTGCCTGACTTCCAGACCTGCAGGACGGGCATGCCGTAAATGGGCGACGTGGGATCGTCTTCCGCTGCCGGATTGACCACGTCGTTCGCCCCGATGATGTAGACCACATCGGTCTGCGCGAATTCCGAGTTGATGTCCTCAAGCTCGAACACCTCGTCATACGGCACATTGGCCTCGGCCAGCAGCACGTTCATATGCCCGGGCATACGGCCAGCAACCGGGTGAATGGCGTATTTGACCTCGACGCCCGCCTCTTTGAGGCCATCGGCCATTTCCCGCAAGGCATGCTGAGCTTGGGCGACGGCCATACCGTAGCCCGGCACGATGATGACCTTCTCTGCGTTCTTCATCAGGAACGCCGCGTCATCGGCAGAGCCCAACTTGACTGGCTTCTGCTCGCCATCCCCCGCAGGGCCCGCGGTCTCGCCGCCAAAGCCCCCGAGAATGACGCTGATAAAGGACCGGTTCATGCCCTTACACATGATGTAGGACAGGATCGCCCCGGACGAACCAACGAGAGCGCCAGTGATGATCAGCGCCGTATTGCCCAAGGTGAAGCCGATACCAGCGGCCGCCCAGCCCGAATACGAGTTCAGCATCGAAATCACGACGGGCATGTCGGCGCCGCCGATGGGGATGATGATGAGCACGCCGAGCAGCAGTGCGAGCGCCACGATCGCCCAGAAATAGAACGGCGTTTGCACCTGACAGAAAAGCACGACGCAAACCACCAGCGCGACGCCGAGCGCAATATTAATGAGGTGCCGGGCCGGCAACGTGATGGGCGCGCCCGACATACGGCCTGAGAGCTTGGCAAAGGCAATAACCGACCCGGTAAAGGTGATCGCGCCAATCGCCGCGCCCAAAGACATCTCGATAAGGCTCGTCACGCGAATATTGCCTGGCTCGCCAATACTGAAGGCTTCCGGCGCGTAGTAGGCCGCTGCAGCCACGAGCACGGCTGCCATACCCACCAGCGAGTGGAAGGCGGCCACGAGTTCGGGCATGGCCGTCATCGGGATCCGGCGCGCGATCACGGCGCCGATGGTCCCGCCAATGGCAATGCCGCCAACGATCATGATCCAGGAAAGGCCTGAGTCGGGTTGGGCCACGGCCAGCGTGGTTATAACGGCAATGGCCATACCGGCCATGCCCATGTAGTTGCCCTGGCGCGAGGTCTCCGGCGAGGACAACCCCCGCAGCGCCAAAATGAAGAGGACGCCTGAGACCAGATAGAGCAGTGCGACAAGTTCGGAGGACATTTGCTACGATCCCCCTAGCGGTCTTTACGCCGGTACATGGCGAGCATGCGTTGCGTCACCAGGAACCCGCCGAAGATGTTGACCGACGCCAGAACCAGAGCAATGAAGCCCAAAATCTTGGCGATCCAATTGCCCGAAGATGCAACCGCATCTCCCGCCTCAACCGCCACCGCGAGTAGCGCGCCGACAACAATCACCGAGGAGACGGCGTTCGTCACGGACATGAGCGGCGTATGCAGGGCGGGCGTTACGCTCCAGACCACGTAGTAGCCAACGAAGACCGCCAACACGAAAATCGAGAAGTGCGACATGAAGTCATGCCCACCTTCTTCCCCGGCTCCTGCCGCCTGCGCGGTGCCCATCAATAGCGCTTCGGAGACGAGAGCTAATGCAGCAACGATGATCCCTATCAGAAGGGTGCGCTTCGTCATTATGATTTCCCTCCTGAGACCCGCTCGTTGACGATGGCGCCGTCGCGGGCAATCGCCGTGCCGGCGGCCAATTCGTCTTCCCAATCGATGGCGAGCTCTTTGGTTTCCTTGTCGATGAAAGGCTCAATAAATGCCTGAAGGTTCCGCGCATAGAGGCTCGATGCGTTGACCGGCACCTGGCCAGGCAGATTGAGCTGACCGAAAACGCGCACACCTTTGTGGTCAGCGATCTCGCCCGGTTTCGTTACTTCGGTGTTTCCGCCGCGCTCTGCCGCAAGGTCCACAACAATCGAACCAGGCCGCATGCTCTCAATCATGGCGGTAGAAATCAGCTTAGGCGCCGGACGGCCCGGAATCAGCGCTGTCGTGATGATGATGTCCTGGTTTTTGACGTGGTCCGCGACCAGCTCCGCCTGCTTCTTCTTGTATTCGTCGGACATTTCCTTCGCGTAGCCGCCGGAGGTTTCGGCCTGCTTGAACTCCTCGTCTTCAACGGCGATGAACTTTGCCCCGAGTGACTCAACCTGTTCCTTAGCGGCTGGACGCACGTCGGTGGCGGAGACGATCGCGCCCAACCGGCGCGCCGTGGCGATTGCTTGAAGCCCGGCCACGCCCGCACCCATAACGAAGACACGCGCGGCAGGAACTGTCCCTGCCGCCGTCATCATCATGGGCAGCGCGCGCTCGAAGGCGGCCGATGCGTCGACAACAGCCTTGTAGCCCGCAAGGTTCGACTGCGATGAAAGCACGTCCATGCTTTGGGCGCGTGTGATACGCGGCATCAGCTCCATGGAGAAGAGCGACACGCCAGTCTTGGCAAGCGCCTCAAGACCGGCCGTATCCGAAAACGGATCCAGCATACCGATCAGCGCTGCACCCTTCTTCATGGCCTTGGCCACTTCGACAGGAGGACGCTGGACGGTGAAGACCACATCCGCGTCCGCAACCGCGTCCGCGTCGCTTTTCGCGATAGAGGCGCCAGCCTCCTTGTAATCCTCATCGCTAAAATGAGATCGAAGTCCCGCGCCAGACCGTACCGAGATCTTAGCGCCGACTTTCACCAGCTTCTTGACCGTCTCGGGTGTCAATCCGATCCGAGGCTCATCGGAGCCCTCCGCAGGTACGCCAATTGCAATCATCTTGGCTCCCTTTGCTGCGAGCGCACCAAGCCATCGGGGGCGGTCCGCCGAGCACTACCGGGTTCTAGGAAAACGAGAGGCCGAGCCTCCCAGAAAATCGCTGGACCAAATCTCAAGTGAGGAACAAAGCCATGCCAGCGACGAGCGCCACACAGGCGATGGTGCCCCATAGGACTAAGCCACAAAACAACTTGTAGGTGCCGGCATGCTCGGCATAGTCCATATCTGGGTGGCCGTCTTTGGGATCGATCTGCATTTGGCTATCCCCCTAAATCTTCTGTCTTGTTGGCGACGGTTTCGCGCCACTTCGCGACAGCGTCGCTTCTCGGGAGATAGCAGACTAAAGGGCCAGCCGCAATAATCCCTCGGGACGAGACGGGGCTGCGGCGATTAATCCAATAGTACAATCATGTGCCCATCCGGGTCCCAGATTGCCGCCCCGTGGCGCCCCTCCGCCAGCTCAATAGGGCCGTCTGAGACAAACCGGGTTCCGGCCGCGTTGAGCCTTTGGAGCAGCACCGGTAGATCGTCGACTTGATGGACTTGCCGAACCGAGGCCACGTCATTCGTCGGCATGGGCGCAAGAGGCGGAGCCCCTTTTGGCGTCCGGTAATGCAGCAACTCTACATGGGGCGTCGGCCGATCGAGCGGTTGAAGCGTCACCACATCGACCAGACACCCTTTGAGCCCATCGAGGCGATCTTGCTCAAGGCCTTGATTGAGGGAACGACCACCAATGCGCATCCCGAGGAGCTCAGTGTAGAATGCGAGGCTCCGATCGAGGTCAGACACGACGATGGCAGTATGGTCGAAGCCTCGGATCCCTGCGCCACCGTGTTGCCAACGCGCGTCGCCCACGCCTTCCGGAAACGAGATCAGTTCGAGGGGATGTCCTTCGGGGTCGCGAAACTTGAAGGCTGTCACGCCGCCTGTGTTGGGCGGTAAGAGGACCGGCCCACCTGTCGTGACGGTCTCGAGCGCAGCCTTTTCCAGGCCAGACCACACCGCGCTGATATCGCCAGCAACGAGGGCAACATGCTCGAACCACGGATCGTTCGAAGCCCGCGGCTGAGGATAGAGGTTCCCAGCCGGATCGAACGCGGCGAGGCTCAGGGTTTCTCCTGCGAAGCTGATGTCGGCGGTGCGTATTTCGGCTCCGGCTCGCAGTCCGAGAAGCGTGTTCCAGCGGGTATCTCGAAAGCTCGTTGCAGGTCCCAACTCCAATCCAAGCCCATCGCGGAAAAAGCCTGTCGCACGCTCAAGGTCGGCGACAGTGATGACGACCCTGAGAAGCCTGGTTACCGGCATCGGAGGCTCGCCCGTCTACGCGAAAGCGCCAGGCTTGAGGCCACGCCACTCATCGCCTTCGAGCTGAAACGCCATCAGCGACAGAAGTTCGTCGCCCACCGTTCCCGAGCGATGGCCAAACCGCCCTTGCGCGTCCGGCTTGGTGATCTGATCGCCCCCGAACGAGACTTCGCCAGGGCCCATGACAACCCGCGTCCCGTCCATGGTCTCGACAAACCACTGGCCGGACAGAGTCACGATCCATTGAGGCTTTGGGTTCGGGTGCCAGTCACCAATCCAGCCGACCGGCTGCACAAAGAAGACAATGTTCGCTTTAGCGCTCAACAATGTCGCGATCCATTCCGGTGCTGCCCTGCCGCCGACACTCTGCTCCTTGAAGCCTGAGTAAATGCTGCGGGTCTGATGTGTGACGCCTGCGTCGTCTGCCCAGACATGCCAGTAGGACAGGTGCGGCGGACCGCTCCCCTCTTGTGTGATCTTGTTGCCAATTGTTGTCATCGTCCCGACTCCAGACTGACGCTTGCATGAACAGGAACACTCTGCCCGACCATCGTCACCTTCTCGACCTCCTCCTCGGCAGATTGGAACAATCCGCTAGCGAGCATCACAAAGATCAAGCCGCCGGCCAGGCCAAAGTTCTTGAAGAAGTCCCAGACGTGGGGATACCCCTCGCTGTCCGATGACCAGAACCGCGAATAGGCCCAGAAGTTGTGGAACAGGATCGCGGTAACGGCGCAATACCCGGCAAGAACGAAAGCAGCTATGCCGTCGTAGATGCCGAACACGATCATTGGCGGCGTCAGCAGTTCGACCGCCATGGCTGGATAGAGCAACGCCGCCCCACCGGGCAGCCAGCTTGACGACGCCTGCTTCACCGCGGACTCGTGATTTATGATCTTGTCGATGAAACTGAGCGGAAAAATCCAGACAAGGAAAATGCGCGCCAGTGTGGGCAACGCATCGTTGATCAGCCAATCCATCGCTAGCCCCTCCTTCCGATGAATCCCGCGAGCTTCGGGAATCTTCAGACATAAGAGAGGGGATCACAACCCTTGTCGGTAGCGTGTCAGGAACCTGTCGTAACGGCCTCGGCGTCGGGAGACGGCAAACCCACTTGTGCGAAGGCCTCATGCTGACGCCGGGCGACAACGGCGACATCCACGCCACCGAGCGCCTCGTTAAAGAGGTCGTGGAAGTTCAGCTCCGCGCCAAGATGCAAGAACACGCCTCCCAGGCCAATTGCGGCGCGATCCATGAAGACAAACTCGCGCGGGATGGTGACGGGCCCTTTGTGCCGCAGCGCCTGGTGAACCCGAAAAGCCTCCTTGCGCCCATACATGCCCGGATCGACATCATCCGCAATCGTGCGCACGCGATCATCGAGCATCGGGCCGTAAATGAACCTTGCCCAGATGTTCAAAATATCGATGAGCTCGTCCGACAGGCCCGCAAAGCCCCAGGTCTCGTAGGCATGCACGACCAAAGCCCGGTCATCGTGAAGCAGACCGTTATAAAGGTCGACAACGCCTTGAATGAACGTTGGTCCAAAAGTCCGCATACACCCGTAATCGAGCAGGTTGATGCCGCTCGCCCTGCCCTCGCCGTCCTCAAAGACCGTGTAGTTGCCGAGATGCGGATCGCCGTGGATGACACCGTAATGGCTGAACGGATACCACCAGGCGCGGAACATCGCGCGCGCAATCTCATTGCGGTCAGCAAGCGGATGGTTCTTGTACTCAAGAAGCTTTGCGCCCTCGAGCCATGTCATAGTCAGCAAGCGATCGGTAGACAGCTCCGGTAGGACCTCGGGCACGCGCACGCGTGGATCGTCGGCGAAGATGCCTCCGTAGAGGCGTGTCATGCAGGCTTCCCGATGGTAATCAAGCTCTTCGCGCAGACGTGCGGAGAGTTCCTTCAGTGCTTCTGATGTTTCCACTGCCGGCCGCATTCGCCGGTGAACCGAGAACAGCATTCCGAGCTGCACGAGATCGGCTTCCACCGCTGATCGCATATCCGGGTATTGGAGCTTAATCGCAAGGGACCGCCCATCGTGAGCAATCGCGCGGTGCACTTGTCCGAGGGAGGCGGACGCCGCGGCGTCGTACTCAAAGCTTGCAAACTTGCGTTCCCAATCGGGACCAAGTTCGGCAGCCATGCGCCGTCTGACGAAGCCGCGGCCCATGGGGGGTGCGTGGCTCTGCAGTTTTCCGAGTGCCTCGGCATATTCAGGCGGCAGCGCGTCCGGGATCGTGGCGAGAAGCTGCGCCACCTTCATAATGGGGCCCTTGAGGCCCCCCAGCGCCATCGCGAGGGCTGCCGCCTCTTTCTCGGCCTCCGAGTCCAGTCCAAACAGGCGCCGCCCAGCCATGCGCGCAGCAACGCCACCAACATTCGCACTGACACGGCCATAACGCATCGCGCGCGCGCTGAACCGGTTTTTTTCGGGATCCGTTGTGTCGGGCGCGGCTCTAAGCGTATCAGCCGACCGGTCGGACAGGTCGTTCATGAACTCCGAAGCCCTTCATCTCATGATGGGACACCCCACATATAGGACGCGAATTCGCCCGCGCGATACCCGATCCGTCGATTATCCTTTCCAGAACAAGATTTTCATGCCGATGAGAACCCTGCTCAACGCCACGATCATTGGCGGATGCCTTTTCGCAGCCGTGGCCCTTGTTGCTGGTGTGATGGCGGATGCGTACCCGGCTCTCGACATCGTCAATAACGGCATGCCTTTTCTGGTCGCGGGACTTGTTGTGCTGCTTGTCATGAGCGCGGTCTTGCGGAGCCGCATGCTGATTGTCACGACAGCAGGCCTCCTGGTTATCGCCGGGTTGGTCTTGGTCCCCAAGCTCTCGGGTGCTGCGCCGCAGGCCCCGGAGGATGCCGAACGGTTCTTACGCGTGGCAACATTCAACATGTGGGGTAAGGGCGACCTTCACGCTGACAAGGTCCAGACATTTCTGAACGAAACCGAGGCCGATGTCGTCGTCTTGGCGGAGATTCGCTGGAAACACGAAGACTTCTTGCAGGAAATGCAGAAGACGTATCCGCACCAGTCAGGCAAGCACGGTCTTGTCGTACTCTCGAAGCACCCCATCATTGACGAAGGACGCTTGGACCGGCCGGGCGAACCCTACTGGCGGTCCTTGATCGTGAATTGGACGCGGCTGAACGTCGATGGACGCGCGGTCGAAGTGGTGGGCGTCCATTTGGCTCGGCCGTTCCATCCGCGACAGCAACAGGCCGATTTCGAGAACCTCACCTGGTTCCTGCGCTCTCGCACAGGACCCATCATTGTCGCGGGCGATTTCAATGCGGCGCCATGGACACAGAAACTCCATGGTCTCACCACTGCAACTGGTCTCAAGCGGCTCAATACCTTCTCGCCGACCTGGCCAGCGCGCTGGAAGAACCTGGCGCTCCTGCCAATCCTGCCGATCGACAACATCCTTATCTCGCCAGGACTGGCGACGATCGATCTCACTGTTGCCGGACGGCTGGAATCCGATCATCTACCTGTGATCGCCGACCTTGCTCTTCTCAAGTAAACTACCGCTGCGCCCAAACGCACATACCCAAACGCACATACAAGAAGGACCCCCGACAATGCCAATGAGATCATCGCTCATTGTCCTCGCTATGGCTGTTTTGACGACCCTCGCGGTCGGAAGGACCGCCACGGCAGCACCCAACGCCGGAAGCCTCGCGATTGACGTTTGGAAATCGCCCACCTGCCACTGTTGCCAGAAGTGGATCGACCACCTGACGGAGAACGGGTTCACCGTCTCCGCGAAGAACACCACCTACGGCATGCTTAATCGCATCAAGCAGCAGGTCGGCATTAGGCCGAAACTCGCTTCGTGCCATACAGCAATGATCGACGGTTACACGATCGAGGGGCATGTTCCCGCAGGCGACATCAAGAGGCTGCTACAAGAGCGTCCCGACGGTATCGCCTTAACCGTGCCCGACATGCCGCTTGGCTCGCCGGGTATGGAGCAGCCAGACGGCAAGACAGACTCTTATGACGTCCTCCTCGTGAAAAAGGACGGCACGACAGAGATTTTCGCCCAGCACTAAAGGCAGAGCGAAGAACGCACGAGAGCCTAGCCTTTGACAAACCGGTCCAGCGCCTCGCGATAGGAGCGCATGGCATCGCGGGCGACCTCGATCTCAGCATCGAGCGCGTCGGTGTCTGGCGAGCGACGCCGTTGCTTAGGCCGTCGCGCGGATGCGATCAACAGGGTCAGCACGACCATGGGCGTCAAGAAGTCGGTCACGAGGATCGGTCCCGCGTTGCCCGCCGTGAGATTCCCGTAAGCCATAATGTCGTGGACGTGACCGATCCCGGCGCCGACCAGGAAACACGAGGCAGCAATTGCCACCGCAACGCGCGCATAAAAAGTAGTGAACGCCGCGTAGAAGCTCGCCAAGCCAATCCCCAGATTGGCGTAGCCCACTTCGAACTGGAAAGGGCTCGGTGGCCAGCCGATCGCCGCCGCTGCTTGCAGCGGGAACATGACGTGACCGACAAAAGCCCAAACCCCGAGCAGGCCAAGCGGAAAAATGAAGATGTAACGGAGGGCCCGATCAAGCACGAACCAGCGCGAAAGAGGACGTGGCCCACGCAGCAACGCGACAGCCCAACAGGCTGACGCGGCAACCCAGACAAGAACGGGTACCAGCGCAACCTGACTCATCCCCCTTAAGCCTCCGTGTTCGCCGCCCGGTCCATCTCTTCGAGCTCATCGATAAAGCCTTCGATCACTTTGAGCCCCATGGACCAGAAGTGAGGCTCCGATGCATCAAGACCGAAGGGCTTCAAAAGTTCCCTGTGATGCTTGGTTCCACCGGCGGATAGCATCTCCAAATAGCGGTCGGCAAAACCTGAATCCGCTTGTTCGTACACAGCGTAGAGCGAGTTGACCAGGCAATCGCCAAAAGCATATGCGTAAACATAGAAAGGTGCGTGAACGAAGTGCGGAATGTAAGACCAGAAGTTTGCGTACTCGGGCTTCAGCTCAATAGCCGGCCCTAAGCTCTCGCGTTGCACGTCCATCCAAATTTCACCGAGCCGGTCGCTCGTTAGCTCGCCGTCGCGACGCTCGGTGTGCACGTGCCGCTCAAAACAGTAGAAAGCAATCTGCCGCACAACCGTATTGAGCATGTCCTCGACCTTCGCGGCGAGCAGCGCCTTGCGTTCGCGGGGACTGGGTGCCTGATCGAGAAGCCGCCGGAAGGTGAGCATCTCGCCAAACACGCTTGCAGTTTCGGCTAACGTCAGCGGCGTTGGCGCCATAAGCGCACCCTGCTTGCCCGCCAGCACCTGATGCACGCCATGACCCAGCTCATGGGCTAAAGTCATCACGTCGCGTGGCTTTCCCTGATAATTCAGCAGAACGTAGGGATGAGCGCTTGGCACGGTGGGATGGGAGAAGGCGCCCTGCTGCTTGCCCTCGCGGACTGGTGCATCGATCCAGCCATCGGTGAAGAAGCGCCCGGCGATCTCCGCCATGCGCGGTGAGAAATCGCCATAAGCGGTCAGGACGGTGTCGCGAGCATCGCCCCACCCGATGACTTGTTTGGGCTCTTCGGGAAGCGGCGCGTTGCGGTCCCAGTATTTGAGGGTGTCCTTGCCGAGCCACTTCGCCTTCATCGCGTAGTAGCGGTGCGAAAGCTTCGGGTAGGCCTCGCGCACGGCGGCGACCAGCGCATCGACCACATCCCGCTCTACACGGTTGGATAAATGACGGCTGTCGGCCACATCCTCGAAGCCACGCCAACGGTCGGAGATCTCTTTGTCCTTGGCCAGCGTATTGGTGATCAGCGTAAAGAGACCGACGTTATCTTGGAAAACCTTCGCAAGCGCCTTGGCCGCGTGCTTCCTGTTCCTCTCCTTCGGGTCGAGGAGAAGATTGAGTGTGGGCTCAAGGCTCAACGCCTCACCGTCCACGTCGAACCGCAGATTCGCCATGGTCTCGTTGAACAGCCGGTCCCAGGCGCCGCGGCCCGTTACCGCCTTCTCGTGAAAGAGCTGCTCAAGCCTGTCCTCAAGCTGATAGGGCTTTTCCTTCCTGAGATCCTCAACCCAGGGCCGGTAATGCCCAAAGGTCGGCGCCGCAAACGCCGCCTCGATTGCCTTATCGTCAAGGCGGTTCAACTCCAGAGGGAAGAACAACAGCTTCGACGAAATCGCCGTAATTTTCTCTTGGATGTCGCCATAGAATTTCTGGCGGCGCGGGTCGGTGGTATCCGCCGAATAGAGCAAGCTCGCATAAGATGCGATGCGGCCGAGCACGTCGTTCAGCGCCTCGAAGCTACGGATAGCCTCCGCAAGCCCCTCGCCTCCCGCACCACCGTCGAGGACCACCTCGAGCTTGCCGGCGTAACGCTGATGCATGGCCTCGGCGTCGCTCATGGCCTTTTCCAAATCGGCCTTAAGCGCGGGTGCCTCTGGGGCATCGTAAAGATCGCCCAAATTCCATTCCGGGAGATTGCCGAGCACGGCCCCCTCGCCTGATTTGGCGTCGGCCTGTTCGAGCGCCTCGGGCGCGTTGGGTGACAAAAAACGGTGAAGCACACCTGGAGCGTAGCAGCGGGGCATCATCAGTCTATGGGATCCTCTTTGGTCGGGTCCGAATCACGTTGAATCTGATTCGCTTCCTCCCGAATACGTCTTTTCCTCACCAATAGATTGGTGGGCTCTGCCCCTCCCCGCAAGGGCCAAAAACCGCTTTGTTGTGGCACGCAAAATTACGTATTCGCAACAGTTTCCCCAAAATCGAACTGCGATAAAGGACATGTTTACCCTTCGAGCGCACTGTTTTGGCACAGCAGGGTTCACGAAGTCCCCAAGTGTATCAGCTGAAGTGACACCTGCTCCTGTAGTCGTTTGCGTAACCAGTGAGTCTTGCGTCATGCCTAAGTGCGTTTTGATCGTCGATGACGATCCTACCCATCGCCGTATTCTTGAAGAGATTACGAAGCGGTTCGGATACGAAGTTCAATCCGCCGATGGCGGCGAGGCAGCACTCGCTGCGTTACAGGTCGGCAACGCCGGCGATATCGCTCTTGTTCTCTTAGATCTTGTTATGCCCGGTACGGACGGTATGGCCGTCCTCAGCGCCATGCGCTCTCTGCCGAAGAAACCGCCCGTTATCGTGCAAACCGCCAATGGCAGCATCGACGCCGCGATCGGCGCCATGCGTGCAGGCGCCGTCGACTTTGTCGTAAAGCCCGTGAGCCCCGAACGGCTCGAAGTCTCCATCAAAAACGCACTCAAGATTGAAGCGCTCGCCGGTGAGATCAATCGGATGAAAGCGACTGCCGATGGCCGGCTTGGGTTCTCGGACCTCATCGCTGGTAGCGAGACGATGGCTCGGGTCATTGAGGTTGGTCGGCGTGTCGCGTCATCAAACATCCCCGTTCTCATTGAAGGCGAGTCGGGGGTTGGCAAAGAATTGATCGCCCGCGCCATCCAGGGTGAAGGCTCTCGGAGAGCCAAGCCCTTTGTGACAGTGAATTGCGGGGCCATTCCCGAGAACCTCGTCGAGAGCATTCTGTTCGGCCATGAGCGTGGTTCGTTCACAGGAGCCACCGAGAAGCGTGTCGGCAAGTTCGTCGAGGCAGACGGTGGCACTTTATTCCTCGACGAGATCGGCGAGCTCCCACTCAACGCGCAAGTAAAGCTCCTTCGCGCCCTTCAGGATGGAGAGATCGATCCCGTTGGCGGCAAACAGTCCGTGAAGGTCGATATCCGGCTGATCTCTGCCACCAATCAGGACCTGATCAAGCTGGTCCAGGAAGGACGCTTCCGCGAAGACCTGTACTACCGCCTGAATGTCTTCCCCATTTGGGTGCCGCCGCTCAGGGAACGGCTAACAGACGTTCCAGAACTCATCCGCCACTTCACAGCACGTTTCGCAGCCGAAGAAGGCAAGCGCATTGACGGCGTCGATGCGGAAGCAGGATCGATGCTGCAGCGTTACAGCTGGCCCGGAAACATTCGCCAGCTGGAGAACACGGTGTTTCGCGCGGTTGTGCTCGCCGATACCCCGATGCTGACGGTCAGCGAGTTCCCACAGATCGCGGCGCACGTAGAGGGCTACGCTGTTACCGTGCCGCCCGCGCCTGCACCGAAAGATCCGATGCCGGTTATCGACGGGCCGGTCGTCCTTGGTCAGTCCACGGATACACCGAAGACCATCCATGTCCCAACGCGCAACGGCAAGGACTCTGTCGGCATTCCAGCGCTTGGCGCAAACGGCGACATTCGCTCTCTCGAGGCTGTCGAGGCCGACATGATCCGGCTTGCGTTCGGCCGTTATCGCGGACGCATGACTGAGATTGCCAAGAGGCTCGGCATCGGGCGGTCCACGCTCTACCGCAAGATGCGAGAGATCGGCCTAGAAGCGCGCGCCAACTAAGACCGAAGAGGATGGGTGCCATGAAGCCCACTTTCATGAAGCCAATTCACGGAATCGCACTAACGCTTCTTTGCGCGAGCCTATCGGGTCTAACACCTGCCGCCGCGAACGAAGAGACGACCGGCACCGCAATGCTTGGCGCAGAGCGCGGCAGCACGGAGTCTTTGCGCCTGCAGTTGCTCGATCGCGGCGCGGGCGTCACAGCGGATGAAATAGCTATTCTCCCGCCAACAAGCGAAGTGCAGATCGATCGTGGCGGAGAGAGCTTCAGTCCCAGCGACAGCGCCGAACCGGTTGCACCCGTCGATCCTCTTCGTGAGGCGGTCAAGGCGCAGCTATCTGGTAACTCGCCGACCGCAGTCAAACTCGGCGCCGAGGAAAGAGCTGCACTCTCAGAGTATTATGCCGATCCGGACCGGCCTCTCTTGTGGGTCGACACCAAGGGGCTAACCGCACGTGGCCAGTCGGCTGTTGAAGAAATCCAGCGCGCGGACGATTTCGGGCTCGATGCGGCTGACTACAATCTGCCTGAGCTGAGCGACTTCGATGCGACCGCAACCCGGGCGGCCGAAACGCTTGCCATTGCGGAGATTCAAGTCAGCCACGCCGTCCTTCAATATGCACGCGACGCCAGAGGGGGCCGGATCGACCCGCGGCGCATTTCGCGCAACCTCGACCCGACGCTCGTGCTGCCCAAACCTGCAGAAGTGATCCAATCGATCGCTTTCCGGTCGGATGCGGGGGCTTACTTGCGCAGCTTCCAGCCGCAGCATCCTCAGTTTGAAGCCTTGCGGAAGAAACTGATCGCACTGCGCGGTGGAAGTGCGGACACAGAAGCCGACAAGCCTGAGGTCCATATCCCGCGCGGGCCCCTGCTCCGGGTTGGCGACGCCGACCCGCAAGTCGCTCTGCTCCGTACGCGCCTTGGTGTCGCGCAAGGGAGTGACCCCGAATTCTTTGACGCAACACTTGCCGAAGCCGTGAAGCGTTTTCAGAAGGCGCATAACACCATGGCAGACGGCGTCGTGGGGCCTGGCACACGGCGGCTGTTAAACAATCCGCAGCTACGCCATGCGGGCAGCGCTGCGGACATCAAGAAGATCTTGTTGAACATGGAACGGTGGCGCTGGCTGCCGCAGGATAAGGGTCAGTTCTACGTCACCGTGAATGTGCCGGAGTTCATGCTGCGCGTGGTCAAGGACGATGAAACTGTTCACACGACCCGCGTCGTGGTTGGGAAAACTAAAACGCCCACGCCAGTCTTCTCGAACGACATGACACATGTTGTGTTTGGCCCATATTGGAACGTGCCGAACTCAATCAAGACCGGCGAGATTCGGCCCTATATCCGCCCCTATGGCGGGGGCTGGCATGGGCGCCGCTGGGATACCCGCGTGTTGGTGGAACACGATCTGCGCATCAAATACAAGGGGCAGCACGTCAACCCCCAAGCGATCGATTGGAGCCGCGTGGATATCCGGAGGCTCCACTTCTATCAGCCGCCGAGCCGGAAGAACGTGCTGGGGCGCGTCAAGTTCATGTTCCCAAACAAGCACTCTGTCTACATGCACGACACCAATGAAAAGCACTATTTCAAGAACACTGTGCGTGCCGAGAGCCATGGTTGCATGCGCGTGCAGAACCCGAACGAGCTTGCCGCGATCCTCTTGAAACACGACCGGAGTTGGAGCTCGGACAAGACGCAACACGCCTTTGACACCGCCTACGACAAGCGGGTTACACTCAACAACGCCGTACCAGTCTACATCACCTACTTTACGCTCTGGGTGAATGACGACGGTTCAATCACGACTTATGGCGACCTTTACGGCCACGACCGGCGCATGAGTACGGCTTTGCTCAAGAACGGCCGGGACTACGCGGCGGTGAAACGCAGCACCGTTTCGCCGAAGAAGGAGCGTCAGGCCGCGCATCGGTCACATCGCAAGAACGGGACGCGCTTCGCAAATACTGCGCACTAAGGAAAAAGTTCTGCCCCGTCTTTAAGACTCTCTCCGCCTGCGGCGGCGGGGCACGCATGTCCGCCATGACCATGCGAACATGCAACCATAGGAAAAGCCACAGCGTTTAGCCGGTGAGAAATCGTTAACTACGCACGAAGGTGCGGGGTTACGGTTAAGGGCTTCGCCTTGTTTTTCGCTCATTTTGTTGGATACTGTTGCTTATTGGTCGCAGTGGGGCACACGCGATCAGGGCACGGAAGAGCCTTAAGGGCTTGGTGTCATTGGGGAAAGCCGGCTGAAAGCGTCGGCGAGGGAATACGGAAAGACGGGGATGCGTTTTCGGGGGTTTCTTGTACAGCGCGCGCTGCTGCGCGCAGCTATCCTGACGATGGGCGCCATTGGCCTCATCGGTCAGACTTCGGTCTCATCCGCCGAAGACCGCACCCTTTCCTTCTACAATGTGAACACCAAGGAATCGACGTCCGTCACCTTCAAGCGAAATGGTGAGTGGGACGAAGAAGGATTGAAGAAGCTCAACTGGGTCATGCGCGATTGGCGCGCCGATGAGGAAATCGAAATAGACCGCGAGCTGGTCGATCTCGTTTGGACATTGCACCACCGGCTTGGCTCAAAAGAGCCAATCCATCTGATTTCGGCTTATCGCAGCAAGAAAACTAACGACATGCTGCGTCGTACGCGCGGTGGCCAGGCACGGCGCAGCCAGCACACGCTCGGGAAAGCCGCTGATATTCACTTCCCGGACGTGCCGGTCTCGAAGCTTCGGGGATCCGCACTCATTCAAGAGATTGGCGGCGTGGGCTATTACCCCCGGTCTGGCATTCCCTTTGTGCACGTCGATGTCGGCCGCGTCAGAACATGGCCACGCATGCCCCGTCTCGAGCTCGCCGCCCTTTTCCCCGAGGGCAAGACTGGTTACTTGCCAAGGGACGGACGGCGCATCACCAAGAAGGATCACGAGCGAGCCAAGGCCAAAGGCATGGTGGACGATGTGCTGATCGCCCAGGCAAAGGGCCTTGTGCCAACAACCATGGTGGCAAGCGCCACGCCGGCGCCTGCACCTAATCCCGATCGTGCCATGACAGAACTGCCCAACCAGCCTGCTGCGATGCCGGTTGTCGCCTCGGCGGCGGACACGCAAATGCAGCCGATGGCACTGGCGCCGGCCAACGCCGAAATCCCAGCGCAGGACAAGCCGTCCAGCCAATTCTCGCTCGCAAGCCTAGGCGGGGCCCTGCCCTGGGCGCGGCAGAGGCTGCGGCCCACGGAGACGCAACAGCCGATTCCGCCGCAGACGGCGCAGCCGCGCCAGGCTCCCGTAACAGCCCAGGCCAAAACGCCCTCTTATGAGCTCGCCAAAGCTGTCGACGCACCCGCCTTTGACGACGATCACCCGGGCGAGTTGACCTACGTTCCGGTGGAAACCGCACGTCTCATGGCCGTGCCGTCCATGGCGCATGACCGTGATGTAGCCCCGCTCTCCCATCCAGAGCAGCGCAATATCGACTATATGTTCCGTGACATGGACCAGCCCGCGCGCTTTGTGCTGCAGCCAAGTTCGGGCTATCTCGGTCTTGCGAGCATCCGCACGATGACGGGGCCAGCCGTTCGCAGCCTCTATGCGGCCGCGCCGAAAAAAGGCCCCACACGCCTAGCCTCTCGTTAGGAAGCGGCGTTAGCAGGGTCGGCTTCTTGCCAGCTCCAGAACGCGCTGGACTACGCTGCCTCTGAGGCCTCCTCATCCATGCCGAGAGCATGAAGGTAGGTCGCGAGGATCATTTCCTCTTCCCGGCGCTTGTTGTCGTCCTGCTTCCGAAGACTGATCAACTTGCGAAGCGCCTTAACGTCGAATCCATTGCCCTTGGCTTCTGCGTAGACCTCTTTCAGATCCGCGGAAAGCGCCGCCTTTTCTTCCTCCAACCGCTCGATACGCGATACGAAGGCACGAAGGTGATCTTTGGCCGATGTCTGAAGCTGCACGTTTGGTTCCTCAAGGCTTTTATGATGGTTCGACGAAGACGCGAGCTTGGGGCCGAATCGGAATGGGCGACAAGGTGCAAGACTCAGCTTTTCCCGCTTATCCAAAGCCGCACCGGGCACCCAGACGCCGCCTAGCCATCGGAGTATTCGGGCCGATTGCTTTTCTTTGAAACGGGCTTAGGAACGCTCAGTCTGGTATTTCGACTTCCATTCCTCATAGGGCATGCCGTAGACGATCTCCCGGGCTTCGTCCTTGCTGATAGGGACGCCCCGCTCGTCGGCCGCCTCCATGTACCAGCGAGACAGGCAATTCCGGCAAAAGCCCGCGAGCTCCATCAAGTCAATATTCTGGACGTCGGTTCTCTCTTTAAGGTGTTCCACCAGCCGCTCGAAGGCTGCGGCCTCAATTTCGGTTTTCTTCGTCTCATCCATTTCAGACACGCCTCTCAACTACTGGTATGCGATCCATGATTCTCGATATGGTGGAGCCCGTCCGCAGATTGAAGAACATCGGAAAGGACGCGCGCCAAATGGGCAGCCCACTCCGCCTGTCCTTCTTCGCCCAAGATCAGGTCCTGACGGACCTCGATCAACGCATGGGCGAGCCCTCGGGTCGTTGCATGCCGGTAAAGCGTATCGCCCTTGAGCTGGCCTGAATACGGCACGTTGTCGCCGATAACGGCATCGGGAATTGTCGCGAGCCTCTCAAGCAAGGGCTTGGGCAAGCGCGGATCCTTGTCCCAGAGCACGGAGGCGTGCCAGGGCCTGGGGCGGCCCTTCCATGCCTGTGTAAAACTGTGGATCGACACAATCACCGGCGGCTTGCCGGAACCAATCGCCGCATCGATAGCCCCTGTAACGGCTGCATCGTACGGGCGATAGAACCGATCCAGGCGCTCCTCCCGGGCCTCCGGGCTTAGCCCGACATTGCCCGGGACGACGAGCCCGTCGGCGACCTCCATGATGAGCGTGGGATCGTCGAGACCACGGTTCGGGTCGATGAGGAGCCGTGAGAACTGGCTGATGACAGCAGGCACGCCGAGCATCTTGGCCAAGAACTGCGTTACGCCTTCCGCACCCAAATCGAACGCGATGTGGCGATGGAGGTCCTCCGTCCGCATCCCAAGCGTGTGAAACTCCTCCGGGACCGAGTTCTGGGCATGGTCGCAAAGGAGTAAAAGTCCAAGCTTTACATCCCCTTCGATGGTCCGGTATGGCTTCTCGGTCAAATCTTCTTGCAACAGAGTATCCAGACTAAACTCCCAATGCGGTAGGGCCTAAAAACGCGACAATAGGGCCGCGACACATTTACCTCAAAGTCGGTCGGTGTTTTATAGGCGCGGGCCGAGTCTTATAGTCGAGCCCTGCCAGTCAGAGAAATGCAACCTATTCGACGCTAATGTTCGGAGTTGGTTAAGCGCCACTTCAGACCACGAGATACCAATGCTTGCCTGTAATGCGAACCAAAATGTCGCGCCCGTGTGGGCCGCACTGCGCCGCTGGTCCGCCGCTGTCGTACTGGCCGCGGGCATGACGGCGCTTGGCATTATCGCTGGGCCTGCGGTTTCGACGGCCAAAGCAGACCTGAAGCTGTGCAACACGACGGCCAGCCGCGTAGGCGTCGCAATCGGCTACAAGGACACCGAGGGCTGGGCGAGCGAAGGATGGTGGAACATCGCCTCCCACACTTGCGAGACGCTGCTGAAGGGTGTGCTAATCGGCCGCTATTACTACATCCACGCTGTGGACTATGACCGGGGCGGCGAATGGGCAGGCGGCCTCTACATGTGCACGGACGACAAGTCCTTCACGATTCGCGGGACAGCGGACTGCGAGACGCGCGGGCACAAGCGCACGGGCTTCTTCGAGGTCGATACGGGTGAAGAGAGGGATTGGACCGTGCGTCTTACGGACCCAGAAGGCGAAGTAAAGAACCCATGAGGCGCAACCGACGGGTCAAGATCGTCGCAACGCTCGGCCCTGCTTCCACCAATGAAGAAACGATGCGGCGCCTGTTTGATGCGGGCGCGGACGTCTTTCGCGTGAACATGAGCCACGCGACTCACGACGGTTTACGCGAGGTTCACAGCATTATCCGCAAGCTGGAAGCCGAGTTCTCTCGCCCCATCGGAATCCTCGTGGACTTGCAAGGACCTAAGCTCCGGATCGGCAAGATCGAGTCCGGGACGATGCGCTTGACCAAGGGTGATATCGTCAGCTTTGTCCGCCGCGAGGATGTGGGCGGTTTGGGCCGCATCCACCTGCCCCATCCCGAGATCTTCGAGTCGGTGGAGACGGGTCACACAATGCTGCTCGACGACGGCAAGCTAAAGCTGCGCGTGGTTGAGGCCTCGGACGTACGCATTGACGCCGAGGTGTTGAATTCTGGCCTGCTTGGCAGCCGCAAGGGCATCAGCTTGCCCGATACGGTGCTGCCATTCGGGGCTTTGACCGAAAAAGACCGCGAGGATATCGAAGCGGCCAATGCCATTGGCGTCTCCTGGCTGGCGCTGTCTTTCGTCCAGCGCCCGGACGATATCGAAGAAGCGCGTAAGCTGAGCAAGAACCGCACGGCGATTATGGCGAAGATCGAGAAGCCCACGGCGATCCACTATCTGAAGGACATCGTTGATCTGGCCGATGGAATCATGGTGGCGCGCGGCGATCTCGGTGTCGAAATGCCGGTCGAAAAGGTGCCTGGGCTCCAGAAGCAAATCAGCCGGGCGGCACGAAACGCCGGCAAGCCCGTCGTGGTCGCGACCCAGATGCTGGAGTCTATGATCTACGCACCCGTTCCGACGCGTGCCGAAGTCTCCGATGTCGCCACGGCCGTTTTCGAAGGCGCCGACGCCGTGATGCTCTCGGCTGAATCGGCGGTCGGCAAGTATCCCGTCGATGCAGTGGCCACGATGGACCGTATTGCCATCGAAGTAGAGCACGACCCGCTTCACGCAGCGATCATTCATGCTCAGCGTGTCGACCCCGAAGCGACTGGTGCAGACGCCATTTCTGCTGCAGCCCGAACAGTCGCGGAGACACTCGATCTGGCCGCGATCGTCTGCTACACGGCGTCGGGTGCTACTGCGTTGCGTGCCGCGCGCGAGCGCCCGCAACAGCCGATCCTGGCATTGACACCAATTCCCCGCACCGCACGAAAACTGACCATCGTCTGGGGCCAGCACTGTGTGCTTGCAGACGATCCGATCAATCTCGACGACATGGTCGCGAAAGCGTGTCGCATCGCCTACCAAGAGGGCTTTGCTAAGGCCGGTGAGCAGGTGATCGTCACGGCCGGTGTTCCGCTGGGGAAATCAGGTTCCACGAACCTTTTGCGCATTGCCAAAGTCGATCCCAACGAGGACGACGATATCCTGTAGCCGGGCGTGAAGACGTTAGCCTGCAGCCGGCCTCAGTCTTGCGACCAACCCACTATTGCGCACGAACAAAGAAGGCAGCGCCGTCGGGGTCGCCAGCCAAAACGGTCGTTCGGCTGTGACCCTTATCCACATAGATGATCTTGCCGCCCTGCGCTTCGATTTTGGCCTTAGCGTCCGGGAGAGTCGGCACCAAAAAGTGGATGCCCCAGAATTGATACGCGCCACGGAGATCCTCACTCAGCGCGTGAATATTTGCCACCGGGACATCGCCAGCCGTCGTAGCGAGAAACCCGCCATCTGCGCCAGGCTGTTTGGAAATGCGCCAGTCGAAGACGGCCTCGTAAAAATCCCGCACGGCGGCGGCATCAGAAACATAAAGTGCGCGCCACACCATTTGACCCGGCGCTGTAAGACTGTGTCGCGGGTTTAGGCCAGTTCCCTCGTAGGCAGTGAACCCGGCGCCCAGTGGATCCCGGATCAAGGCAATCCGGTCATGGCTAGACCAAGCCAGCGGAGGCACTTCGACCTTGCCACCTCGTCGCGCCGCCTGATCGCAGGCTGCTTCAACACTGTCCACGGCGAAATAGGGCATCCAAAAGCTTGGCAGGCCAATCTGCTGAAGCTTCTGGGGCATCTCAAAGATGCCAGCGGCCTCCCCGTCCGGCGTGGAGGCAACGTCATACGGCGAGCTATCAGGCTGGGTTAGGCGTTCATACGTCCAGCCGAATAGCCGGGCGTAAAAGGCCTTCGCCTCTTCAAGCCTGAAGGCAGATAGATCGCACCAAACACTGTCGCCCTTGGCCATGTTGGGAGCGAGCCTCGAAGCTTGATTTAGAAGCCTGGCTTAAATGTCTTGGCCCTCGACTTCACGAGACAGCGCGTCAACGCCCGCCTGCGCATCGTCCATATACGGGTTGACCGCCAGCGCCTGGCGATACGCTTTCAGCGCTTCCTTCTTGGCGCCAAGCTGTTCCAGCAGCAGTCCGAGATCGGCAATGGCGCGATAGTGCTTCTCATCCAGATTCAGCGCACGGCGCAAATCCACCAAGGCCTGCTCCGGCTGTCCAGCAAGGACTTTGACCTTCGCCCGCAAGTACCAGGCCTCCGCCTCTTCGGGCGCGATATCCACAACGGCATCCAGCACCGCAAGTGAGAGATCGACATCAGCCTCGTTGGCAAAACGCGTTGCCCGGCTCATGAGGAGATCCACCGTGTCGCTGCCCGACATGGACCACAGCTGCTCAATAGCCTCGGTAATAGGTGCAGCTTCGTCAGAGCTTCTGGCCTGAGCCAACCGTTCGTAGAGCCCTGCCAACAGTTCTGGGCGTTCGGCAGGGTCAAACTCAGGCATGACCCCACCGGCCATGTTCTGATCCATCGTCCCGGGCGCTTCGCCGGGCTTCCGCTCAACGAACCCATCTAGGTCAAGGTCCTCAAGCGCAGGGTCTCCCGCGGAGGGGAACTCTTGTTGGGGCGGAGTCGCCGGCTTTTCGTCGAGATGCTCGAAGAACTGGGCTAGCACCATCGGCGGCGCAGCCAACGCTGGCGCCGGCGCCACCAGCGCCATGCTCAACATACAAAAGGCAATTCTTGGGGTTGTCACTATCATGATCAAAAAATACGGGGCCCAATAGGGCCCCGTCAAAGCATTTCCGCAATGGCGCTCCAATCCATGGGAACGGGAGCGACTGGTTTCATGGCGTAGCCAGGCTTTAGCCCTGGCGCGCCTTGAAACGGCGGTTGGTCTTGTTGATGACATAGAGCCGGCCGCGGCGGCGAACCACCCGGTTATCCCGATGGCGCTTTACCAGCGCCTTCAGCGAGTTTTTGATCTTCATGTCGCGCCATCCATTTCGGCTACAAAACAATCTGGGCGGCCCTTGGATAAAGGCCGCCCCTGAATTTCGGCGGACCATAAGTAGACCGCGTCGTACTGTCAACTTGGCGGACCGATCAAAAAACACCCCGGCGCATACCGCACCGGGGCATTTTTTCGGCAGTTACGCCAACGATTAGTCTTCCAAGACCTTCTTGATAATGTTGAAGTCCTTGTCGAGGTAGATGTCGTACTGCTTTCTGTCCTCGCAGATCGCGTCCTCCGCCTCGTAGCCATTCTTCTCGGCTTCGATTTCACGATCGGCAACCGTACAACCGGCTGCCTGTACAGCCTTCTGCACGCCTTCGATTTCCGCCTCCGTGAGCGCGCGGTCGTCTGCAAATGCGGCCGTCGCCGAGGCGAAGGAAATGGCCATCGCTGCTGCAAGCATCTTCATGTTCTTGTCCTCCATTAACAAGCGCTGGATATGGGCAGCCGGGGTCGTAGTTAGAAGGCTTTAAAGCTCAGATTACAGAACATTAAGTATTGGCCGAGGCAGCCCACTACCACCTTAAAGCTTAAGCTCAACGCCGCCGCTCTCGGGCTCGTTCCCTCTCTCTTTCTCGCTTCTGTTCGCCACCGAAAATGCCGAGGCCGAGCGGACCGCGCGTGCCCCGTTCCCGTTGCGCTTCGCGCTCCTGTAAACGCCGTTGCTCGCGCGTCGTCGTGTGGATCACGTGGCATGGCCGGTGGCGCACTTCGCCCAGCTTTGGCTGAATGATGTGATCGAGCGCATTGAACGGAAAGGCCAGTGATCCGGCCAGGGCGTTCAGCACTGGCGCGCCCTCCAGGTGAAGTTTGGGGTGGTAGAGATTTCCCTGAATGGCAAAGGGCTGCGTGACCTTGATGAGTTCCTGCCGCAGGGGCTGCGGCTTGAAGCGCATGTCGATGGTCTCGCGCCGCAGGTTCACATAACCGACGCCCGCGATCTGGACTTCGCGGGTCTCGAAGACGAGCCCATGCGTCGTGCCCCGCCCCTCGCGGAATCCGAAGGGCGCAACCATGCAAACGAGTTCGGCACCGCCTTGCCTGCGCGACAGAAGCCAAGCTGGCAAACTCATGCCGGTCAGGTTGATTAGATCGGTTCCGATCCAACCATCGCGCAGAGACGAATTGACGGAGCCACTGAGTGTTCGCGGTATCGCCGCCAGACTGTTGCCCGCGCCCGAAAGGTTATAGTCCACAGTAAGCGTACCCCGGACCGGCAAGCTCTCCTCCATCTCCTTGAGAATCGCGCCCATACGAAGACGATCTACGCGCCCCTTCAGGGCGAAACTCGTGGGCTTCTTGCGCGTGTCAATCTTGCCCGACGCTGTAGCACGTCCTCCGAGATACGTAAGGGACAGCGGGTCGAGCCCCACAAGACCTGCAAGGTAGGTTATGCGGCCTTTAATGTGGCTCGCGTCCGTTCCTCCGCCCGCGATCTTGGCCACATCGACTTTGAGGTCTACGGGCAGGTCCTTCCACATATCCCCGTAGTTGACGACGTCGAGGTCCTTCTCGTTGACGTTCGCCAAGTACGTCGTACCAACCGCATGGACTTTCTTCATGTCGGACAAGTGCAGCAGGGGGGACGAGAGGCTGCCGGTCAACGCAGGTTTCCCGTTGGCGACGGCACCGCTGAGCACACCCTTGATCGTTGTCTGACCCGCTGATGCGGTTCCCGAAAGATCGAGCCTGGTCTTGCCACCCGATATGTCGCCATCGAATTTGATCTGACCGACATCGCCAACCTTGGTGCCAAGAGCGGCCGCCAGTGCCTCGAAGCTCGGAATATCTAGCTTCGTTGCAAGCTTGAAGTCGTCACCCGCCTTCACATCGTCGTAGGATAGGTCGAGAGCAAGCGCGAGCAGTTTGCTCCCCGTGACCTTAGCCGAGAGCTTTTCAAGCCCAAGCGACCCGTCGGCATCCGACACCGCAAAGTCGCCTGCGAAACGACCGAGCCCAGCAACTTCCTTCTTCACTGTTAGGTCCAGAAACTCAGTTGTCGGAATATCGACGACGCCCTTGAGATCCACACCCTCGAAATCGATGACGTCCTTCACGTCTCCAGTGATGCGCACGCCTGGCTTATTTGCATCGCCCGCTAAGATCACCAGGTCATAGAGCCCAAGCCGGCCATCCTTGTCCTTGAATAACCGCTCCGCCGTTATCGGCCCCAGCGTACTGAGCGTTGTGTCGAGCGCGGTGGTATCGATGGCGAAGTCGCGCACCAAGACACCGTCATGAGAGCCTCTTAGCTTCCCTGAGAAGCCCGTAATCCCAATGCGCAAGAACGGCCAGACCTGCCCATCGGGATTGTCATGAGGCTTCAGGGTACCGTCGAGGCTGAGTTGTAGCCCTGTCATCGCGGACAGGTCGTCGATCCCGCCAGAGACCGTGTACACATCGCCCGATTCGAACGCGAGCTTGAGCATTAGGTCCGAGAGTTTCAGCGCTTCCATCGGGCCGGAAATGCGCGCCGTGAGGTCGCCGGTTCCGTCCAGCTCCCCCTTGATTTCATAAATCTTGAGGATGTTCTCCAGCGAAGGAGACTTGGCGGTTACCTTCAAATCAACCACGTCGCCGACCGAGCCGAAGTTGTAATCTCCGGCGAACCTTGCCGCGATGCCAGCATGATCGATCGAAAAGTCGAAGGTCCGCGTGTTGTCGTCTGCCCGTGGCTTTACATCGCCGGCCAACTTCCAGGGCTCATCATTGAGGTGCCCCTTTGCATCGACCCTGATCGACCCGTCGTCCTTAGCCTTGCTAACCACGGCATCGAAGCCGTAACGCAACGTGAACCCGCTCTCTTGGTCGACGAGGTCGAAGGTCGTGTCGTGTAGCTCGAAATTGCTGGACACCGCCGAGTGCACGACATTGCTGACGAACTCACCGATTGCCTCAACGCCCTCATATTCCGTCTCACGGCCAGGCGGGATATCGATGACAACTTTAAGCCCGTCGATGTCTAACCCTTCGAGATCCACATGGCCTGTCAGAATCGGCAGCAGCGGAATCTCCACGGAGATATCCTTGATCGACAGATCTTTCATGTCGGACGGGAGGCGGCTCTCTACAGCGACGATGTCCTGGACAGATACGGTTGGCTCAAGACTGAAGCCAATCTCGACTGGCCCCTTGATCTCGACCGGCACATCGATCGCGGTGCTCAGGAAGTGCTCGGCCGCCTTGCGCCGGACGTCTTCAAACGGTCCAGCAGAGATCAGCAAAAGCGCCGCCAGCGGGATCGCCAGGATCACGACGCAGACAAACAAGATGCGGACGATCAAACGGCGTGGCGATGAGTGACGCATAACGGAGCTGGCTGCCTTTGTTGAAGTTCCGCGAGTTTAGAGCCTTTCACGGTTGGATTGGACCCGTCCCGTGGATCAATCGCCTATTTTAACACCTCGTTAAGGATTGGGGGGCTAGCGTTTTAGGGCTCAAAACCGAACGGGAAGTTAACAAAATAAGGCGTTTCGGCCCGGACAGGAATGGGCTCCTGGCCGGGCCACTTCCCACCTCGACGCCTATAGAAACCGCGCCACGGCCGTGATGGCCGCGGCGATGATTGCGGCTCCCAACACATTCAACAGCACACCTGCCCGCATCATTTGAGGCAAGGTCACGTAGCCCGTGCCGAAAACAAGTGTGTTGGGCGGCGTGGCGACCGGCAACATAAAGGCTGCTGACGCGGCAAGCGCAATCGGCATGACGAACAAGAGCGGCGCGACATCTGTCCCCAGGGCAAGGCTGCCTGCAATCGGCAGGAAGGCTGCAACCGTCGCTGTATTGCTCATCAGTTCGGTCAACAGAACCACAAGCAAGGTCAAACCGAAGATCAACAGCAACAACGGCATCGCCTCCAAAAAGGATAGGCCGTCACCGATCCAGACCGCGAGCCCAGTTGTGTCGATCGCCTTTGCGAGGCTAAGGCCGCCGCCGAAGAGAATCAGGACTTCCCAAGGAACCCGGCGCACCGCGGTCCCGTCCAACAGGAAGGTCCGCTCTGGCCAGTTTGCTGGGATGGTGAACAACGCAACCGCACCGATGAGCGCAATGCCTGTATCCGAGATATCGAAGTCGAGCCAGTTCTCCACCAGCGGCGAGAACATCCAGGACAGCGCGACCGCGACAAAGACGGCGCAAACGCGTTTCTCTGGCCCCGTCATGGGCCCCATCTCCCGCAGCATCCCTTCGACCAGGCCGGGGTCCACAGAACCCACCTTGTTGGTCACGGGAAACGCTACTCGGGTGAGAACGACATAGGCGCACACCAAAAGAACGGCGGAGATGGGGAGCGCAAACAGCATCCAGTCCGCGAAGGTCATCTCAATCCCGGCGACCTCCTCAAGATAGCTAGCTGCCAGGAGATTTGTCGGCGAGCCAACCAACGAGGCCATGCCGCCTATGGAAGCGGCATAGGCGATGCCAAGCATCATCGCGGTGCCAAAATTGGCCGCCTCGCCGTGAGCCTGCTTGCCGTCTGGCGCGACGACCGTGATGAGGGACATGGCGATCGGCAGTACCATGATGGTCGTGGCGGTGTTGGTGATCCACATGCTCAGGAAGGCGGTGGCGAGCATCGTGCCCGCGATGAGATTCAGCGGACGGCTCCCGACGGCCAGGATGATGTGAAAGGCGATGCGCCGGTGCAGATTCCACTTCTCCAGAGCAAGCCCAATCAGAAAACCGCCAAGCAGCAGGAAGACGACGGGGTGCGCGTAAGGCGCCGCGGCGCCGGCAATCTGCTCAACACCGAGAAGCGGCAAAGTGGCCAGCGGCAAAAGCGCCGTTACGAAAAGCGGGACGGCTTCGGTGGCCCACCAGATTGCCATCCATAACGCGAGCGCCGCAACAGACCAGGCAAAAACCGTGAGCCCTTGCGGTGGCGGACTAAGAAGGCAGCCCGCGAAGACGGCGGGTCCGAGAACCAAGCCTACAAGTTGATGCGGTTTGCGTCCCGCCCCGCTTTCATCAGGTTCAAGCATCGATCGCGACTGCCCTCCGCCAAGGTGCCGCGACTGACTCACTGGGCCACAGCTGACATCGTCCGCTCCGCTTTGGGCATAGTTTGCGACCCAATGTCAATGAAGCGCGGGCAGCCGCGCATGTTGCGTCCCCGATCATCCGCATACGACGTGACGAAAACAAGAAACGGCGGCGCGCATGCGCACCGCCGTTCCAATGCTCATACAACAGCGAAGCCTTACACAGGATGGTAAAGCCTTTGCACAACAAGAGGGCTTCCCCGTAAAAACCGCAGGGCCTTCGCGCCCGCGAGGACGGCAAGATCAACTAATGGCTCCAAAATGATGACCAGCAGATAGGCACCGCCGAACATCACCAAGGACTGGAGATTTTCCGCGCCGAAGCCCTGGCCGTAGAGCGCCCAGAACGCGACCCACGCCACGATGCCCGCCTGATACGTGGCCGAAAGCGCCAAAACCTGACGGTACTTCAAATCCACATAGGGCGTGCCAGGATCAATGATCCTATGGGCGAGAGCGTGTATGCCATAAAGCGGCACTAGCAGCGTGGTTACGTTCATGAAGTACTGCGGCAGGTCGGCAGGTGCAAAAAACATCCCTTGAGCTAACAGCCCCAAGGCGAGTCCGATAGCGGCGGCCGCTGACCCAAAGAGGAGAAAAAGCGTCGTACCAAGGATGAAGTGAACTTCCGATACCCCGACCGGATAGTGCGGAAACACTTCGAAGAAACAGAAGACAAGTGAGGACGTGATCGCGGCTCGGGCAACGAGCGAAAGAGCGCCACGTTCCTTAATGTCCTCCCAAGCAAGCTTAAGCCCATAGGCGCCCGCACCTGCGGCGGTAGCAACGCTCAGCCAGATTTTCCCCTCGGCCACAAGGCCAGGTTCGATATGCATAAGATCCCTCCTTTGCCGTCTCACCCGACGGCGCATGGTTCAGTCCGTTCGCCTTTGGCCGGTCTCCTGGCTCGCGGGTCGCGGCCGGCCTCCGTCTTCCCAACCAGGGCCCAAAAGGGCACCAAGATCAGTGACACGAATGGAAGGCGGCTCGCCGCATACAGTCGCGGGGGCGGCTAGGCTTCAGGCCGGAGATGGCCTTACCTATTCCCGTTTCATTCAGACGCGATTACGTCCGAACACCAAAGGCCGGCGGAGTGTTGGACGACTCGGTACGGTCGTCAAGTAGCAGAATTGGGATCGTTCAACTCTTGTTCTGGTCGTAAACGTCGCCTGCTTCGACACGCTTGGAGAATTCGGTCTTGCGACCTTCGGCAAGCAATTTTGCCTGCTCAACCCAGTTGTCGCGCGTAACGCGGCCCTTGAAGCCTTCAAGATTGGCATCGACCCAGGCCACTTCATCATCGGTCCAATTGGCGATCTGGTCGAAGTGCCAAAAGCCCAAGCGATTGCAGAGCTGCTCCAGCTTCGGCCCAACGCCCTTGATCTTCTTCAGATTGTCAGCCTTCCCTTCGAGCGGGGCATCGATCGTTTTGGGTTTGACTCCTTCGTTCACGCCCTCGACGACACCGTCGCGATCGAAGTCAGGATTCGGTGTCTTCTCGACCAAGGTTGCGCGCGGTGCGGCGGCCGGTTTTTGAGCGGCATCAGCACCACGCCCTTCGAGGCGCGCCTCAAGACGACCGATCAAGTCATCCTTATCCTTACAGGCACCCCGACAATCTTCGATCTGCGTTCGAAGAGCCGCAATCTCAGCATTGGAAACATCCGAGACAGGTTTGCGCCGGCCGCCCCAGATAAGCCAGCCAGCAATCAGCCCTAAGAGCGCCGCAAGCAGGATCAGGAACCAGATTTCACCAAGTAGGAAGCCCCAATTCTTGAACATCAACAATCCCCTTCATGTGCCATCCGGGCCGGTTACTGGGAGAACGCCAAAGTCACCCGTCTGTTCGCCGCCCGTCCGTCTTCCGTTTCGTTGTCGGCAACCGGTTTGGTATCCCCATAGCCTGCCGCCGCGATTGCGTCCGCTGGGATACCCCGTGCTTTGAGCGCTTCAACTACCGAGTCCGCCCGTTTCTGGCTCAGGTCCATGTTGAACGCGCTATCGCCCTGGCTGTCTGTGTGTCCACCGACTTCCACGCGCAGGCCACCGGACTGAATGCAGTTCTTAACAAGCGCAGTAATCGCGTTGATGACCCTTAGGGACCTTGCATCCAGACGTGCGGACCCCGTCACAAAATTCACGTCGCGCTTGGACAGGAGCGCGTTGGCCTCATCGCGGCATTGCCCATAGCCGGCTACAAAGTCCATCTGAGGCAGCCAATAGCCGGACGTGAGAACCTCCGTTTCGCCGGTCGCCACATTCACGCGGCTGGTGCCTTCGGGTGGCAAATTGCTGGCAGCCTCAACCGAAACGGCAACTGTGCTGCCGAGATCCGCCGACACCCGCTTCTTGAGAAGTTCGATATCCGCACCTGGCGCGGCTGCGCCGGCAAAGGAAAGCCCTCCATTGTCTCCGGCAATGGGAGCGGCATCAGAATCCACCAATGTCAGGTCGACCGACTCGAACTCCGGCAGCCAAGGACCGAGCTTATTCAAGATGCTGAGTGATGGGCCGGGATCGCCTGAGAGTGCGGTGGAAGGATCGCCGGAAACAGACTCAAGGCCGAGCGCAGCAGCAATTTTGTCGAGGGTCAACTCAGCCGGGAGCTTTCCGCTGACAGATGCCCCGTCCGAGGCCGAATAGTCGAGATTGAACCGCGCGGGCGTGCCGTCGTCCAGATAGTCGAATTCTGTTTTGACCACGTAGCCTGGAGGCACATCTTTGAGTTCGGCCAGCGCCGCCTCCCCGTCGGCGGGCATCGTTGCCTCGCCGGAAAGCACAAGCGTCTTGTCTGACATACTCAGCTTGCCCGAATTCAGCTTGGTCAGCGCGCTTAGCCCGTCCTGCGCGACGATAGTCCATCCGCCCGGGGACCCCGATGCCAGCTTCAGCGCAGAGGCATCGCGGTCGAGAACCACGGTAATTCCCGCACGCGCTTCCTCTGTCGGCACATGCCCTGAGACTGTAATGCCCCGATCGGTCTTCTCGGCCGAGAATGTGTACGGAGACACCGACTCGAGCACCTTGATCTTGTCACGGACAACACGGCGTCCCTCTACGATATCGAGAGTCTCGAGAATCCGATCACGCTCCGCCGCGCTATCTGCGAGGCCGCTCACGTCGATATCGCGTCCTTTCGCGGAAGTCTGAAGGCCGTGCACGGAACCCGCAACGGCGCCACTAGCGCCATCGGCAACGCTCTGTTCGATCCACTTGGCATGATGTTTGGCGCCGTACGCGCACAACACCGTGACGCCCAAGATGAGCACCAAGATTCCGAAGACCTTTCGCACCGGCATCCTCCCTCGTTTTCTCGGGGTCAATGCAAGGAAACCGATATGCGCTCACGCCACCGCAAAACCTCACAAGACGACCGACACCATGACGCCTAGAGCTTGTGTGGCGCAACCTCCGAATGGCGAGACTTTTTCCACTCGGAGCGTGAAGGCCACGCGATTGTCTCGACCAGACTGTAGATCGCCAGGATCACGGGCAGTATCAGGAGAGACGGACAAGCCATGCCGCTGATCATCGGCATCGCAATCCAGCGCAGGGCTACGCTGCCGGCAGCCGCTGCTAACAAGAACTCTCAGGCAAGGCGCGCCGGACGGGCCACTCAGCTTCCAAGTACTTGCGGAACCAGGCCGTAAAGCGTTCGGGTGATGCCAAGGCCTCCGCCTGCACATCGTCGACCTGAACCCAGCGATAAGCCTGCGCCTCCTTAGGATCGGGCATAATGATGCCTTCATGGACCCCGTGAAACACGTGGACGATCTCATGCTCGATCATGTCGTGATCAAGTTCGGCTCTATAGCGGATTGTCCCAAGACCATCGAGCGGGCACTCGAAACCCATTTCCTGCCGCAATCGGCGTCGCGCAGCGACGCGACACTCCTCATCGGGACGCGGGTGCCCACAGCAGGCATTCGTCCATAGTCCGCCAGAGTGATACTTGTTGATGCTGCGCTGTTGCAGCAGCATCCGACCGGTATCGTCCCAAATAATCACCGAGAACGCACGATGTAGAAGACCCTGCCGGTGCACCTCGTGCTTTTCGCCGGAGCCGATCTGGCCATCGGAATCATCAACGAGAACGACTCGCTCTAGGGTCTCCATCGCGTCAACGTCTTGAATCGCCAACCTACTGTCAAGGGGAGGTGGATCGGTCTGCTGATGAGTTCAGAGACCGTGTCAGGGCTGTCGGACGGCGTTGGCATGACACATATTGGCCATGCTCGACATCGTCCAACGCGTCAGCGAATCGCTTCGGCAAATCACGGGAGCAGCGAGCATGACGCTCTTTACCGTCGAGCGTGAAATCTTCGGCCGATACTCCGGCGAGAACTGAGAAACCTGAACGATACGGTTCAGCGTGGCATAGGCCATTCCAATAGCCAGTAAGCAGAATTGGCGTATCCCCGTATGCCGGCGCGGGATCGTCAGCGTATAGTCGACAGCGTTCCCCAGATGGTCGAGCGCGATCGCTGCAAGGTGGTGGATGGTCGGACGGAAAGCAGGCTGACGCGACGCCTTATCGAGATCACGCAAGTCTAGACTGGCAGAACAAAAAAGGCTTTGCGGCAGATAACAGCGTCCCTGGCGCCGATCATCCCAAATATCTTTCAGGATATTCGTCATCTGCAGCCCTTGGCCAAAGCTGGCGGCAAGCTTTTCAAGCTTCACCCGATGCTGGTCGATGTCCGCGGCATAGTCGCAAAACAACTCGGTGAGCATCTCGCCGACCACGCCCGCAACCACGTAGCAGTAGTCGTCAAGTTCCTCCATGTCAGCCAGCCCGGTCGGGCGATTGACATAGGACTTCATGCCGGACGCCATCTTGCGAAGACAATTCCGAACGGCTGCCTGTTGTCTTGGCGGACGAGTCCGCAGGATGGCTATGAGGCCTGGTAAGCTCTGAATGAGCTCCAGCTCCTCGGGGCCAACCTCATCGGACAGCTCTGCCGCAAGGTGTCTGGAGACATCTTCCCAGCTGGCTGACTGGTCGATACCCGTCAGAAAGGTGTCCAAAAGACTGATCTTCTGGTCACGATCTGAAAGCCGCGAATCTTCGACCGTGTCGGCAGCCCGGCACAAGAGATAGGCCGTGCCCACTGTGGACCGGAGGTCAGGCGGCAGCTTTGGGATAGTCAGAGCGAACGTACGGGACAGCTGGGGAACCAGCAGCAACGGAAGCTCTTCATTGCCTGATAGCTCTTGCTCCACGGTTCCGCCCCAAAATCTCTGCTTTCGACGCATGAGCGCCGGCAATTCTCTTGTTTTTGGCCTCGGGTCTCTCCAATTATTCCCAAGGTCGCCGCCCCTCATCGATGACGCCGATTAGAATCACGCGCCGCCATCGACACCATAAAGGTCAATGTCTGACCGATTATGGCTGCTTTTCAAAGCTGCCCACAGAAAGCGCGCAGCCAGAGTCTTGTGTTGACGCCCACGGAAGCTGCAAGGATCCCTCAAATCGCGCCCGCAAAGCCACAAGCTGTAGAGCGCCGTCGCACCCTAGCACAGACATATCCCCGACAGGGGTCATGACTTCGTCAGCGTGACCGTCCCGTTTGCCCGGGAACTCTTGAATGACATGGTTTGGGTGTTGCCCTCGATCACAACCCGCACGCGCCCGGAGATATCGTAGGAGGCGACGTGAAACTCGCCAACATACACCCCTGGATTAACCCTTAGGAGCTGACCCGTTTGGTTGATTGAGGTGGAGATGGTTGCGCATTTCGCAGCCAACTTAAAAATCGTGTCGGTCTCGCGCTTGTAGTTGATGCGGCAGTTGAGCTTCTGGGGCGGGTTGTCCATGGCCTGCATCGTACCGCTGCCCTTCCATGTCCCCTGGAGCGCGGTCGGTTCCGCCGCAAGCGGTGAGATCATCGCAACTGTCAGTGCTAGTACAAACCACAGTGCACACGAGCGTCTCATGAGATCCTCCATGCCGGCACTACTGCCGAGCGGCTCTTGACTGTTGACCGGGCCGCCAGCTCCGCCCTTCAACGAAAGCAATCAGCGCCGGCAGCACCAAGAGATTGGCCAGCAACGCAGCTGCCAAGAGCATTATGACAACTTGCCCAAATAAGCGGAGGCTTGGAAGTTCGCTCAAAACCGTGCCGCCGAATCCGACAATCAAGACCAAGCAACCAACGGCAAGCGCCGGGCCAATAGTCGCGATCGTCTCCTCGAGAGCGGGCCTCACTGCCTCGCCTTTGGACCGCATCAAACGATAATAGTTCAAAATGTGGATAGCATTATCCACCGCAATACCAAAACCAATGGTGAATGCCACCACGCATGTGAATTGCAGCCCTGCGCCCGTGAGATGAAGGATCGCGCCCGCAACCGCAATGGGCAGGACGTTGGTCAACATGCTGTATAGCCCGGCGCGCAAAGACCAGAACACGAGACCTATGAGCAGGATGTTGAGCCCGATCGCGATCAGGAGGCTGCGGTTGAGTTCGATGATCATCTCGTAGCTAGCCCGGGCCGAGTGCGGCGCAATCCCTGTCGCGACGAAGCCCACACCAGGATTAGCCGCACGCAAAGCCGCCAAATCCAACTCAAGCGCTTCCAAGACAGGCACCAGCTCGGAGGCATCGACGGCCGGGAAGTAGCCGGTCACAAGCGCCGAGTTGTTGTCCGCGGACAGCATGCGCTCAATAAGAGGCGACTGCGCCTCTTCTAAGAAGTCCAGGACTCGCTCTCGCGTCAGGCCGCCACGTTCCATCCAGGTCTCAATACCGTGCACGGAGACAGCGCGTGTGACGAGTGGCAGGCTCTCGAGCGTCTTATGGGCATCGGCGACGACCGAGAGAACCTCCGCGGGGTCGAGGGCGTTGTCCTTCGGCCACTGGACATGCAGGAGTATCGCTTCTGTGCCGCCGAATTCCGTATCGACCACATCCATGACGCGTGATGACTGGCTATTAGTCGGGAGATAGTCTCTATACTGATAGCTTGGACTGATCGTGGCATAAAGAATACCAGCAGTCACCGCGAAGAGGAGCCCAGCCGAGAGCACCAAAGCCGGCCGCGCGAGAATGGCGCGCCCTAACCGTGCACAGACCGCGCCCGTGGCCGTAAATACACGGTCGAGCGTGCGGTCAGAATTGTCACTTCGATTCTGCCGCCCGAGCAGCACCGCACCGAGCGCAGGCAGGACCGTGATCGTCACCAGAAAAGCGACTGCCGTGCCGATGGCCGCCGTGAGACCAAATCCCGAGACAAGCGTGTGGGGAACGAGCGTCAGCGACAGAAGCGCGATTGCCGTCGTCATGGCCGCAAGAACACAGGCCGGGCCAATCTCGCGCACGGACGACATAATAGCCGCTTGAGGCGCATCGCCCGCGACGAGTCTGCGCTTGATGCCAAACATCAGATGAAGAGAGCTGGCGAAAACGAGGACGGTCACGAGTCCTGGTACGACACCGGTCAAGACAGTGATCTCTTGCCCGCGCAGCTCGGTGAGTCCCAGCGTCCATAGAACCGCAATGCCCGCGGGCACGCCTGCGAGCAGAGCGTATACGGGGCTTCGGAAAAACAGCAGGCAGATGATCAGGGACACGGCAAACCCCGCCCCTATCAAGAGGCGCTGATCGCGGATCAGCGCACCGACGATCTCAAGACGGAAAAATGCGACGCCGCTTAACTCGGCTTGCATGTCCGTTCCCGTCAGCGCCTCGTCGGTTACCTGGCGAAGATCGTCGGCAACAATGCGTAAATCCTCAATCTTGGGGCGCGGCTCGATCGCGACAACAAACAGCGCCGTCTGCGCATCAGCCGAAAGGAGTTTTTCCGATACGAAGGGATGCCCGAGAAGCGTCTCCCTCAATGCCGACAGATCGACGCCGTCCAAGTCCATCGGAAACACTGCTTCGGCATTGCCCGATGCATCAGGCGCATCGTGGGCAGAGAACATCGACGTGACATGTTTCACGCCCTCGGCGAAATGCAGGTTCAGGTGCAGCTCGCGCAACTGCTTGAGATTATCGCGCGTGAACAGATCAGGGGCCTGCACGAGTAGAAGCACGTCCTCGCCCGTTTGCGGGTACTGCTTCTCGACCATTTGAAGGTTGCGATACTCCTGTGTACCAGACCGGAAGATCTCGCGAATGTCGCTAGAGAATTCGACTTTTGCCGCCGCAAAGGCTAGCGGCATGGTTAGTGCGGCGATGACGGCCAGTGTGATCCAGGGAAACCGCTGCGCCAGGAGGCCTAGCTTTTCGAGACCGAATCCGCGGGTCATTGGGACGACCCTTTAACTTCGTGCTCGGCGCTCAGACGCGCTTCTGCAGCGGCCAGCGCCCATAAGCCAAAGACCTTACGGTAATTGTCGTAGGTGATGGCGCACGTACGGTTGAAGACACCGGCAATCGTCTCGTCCGGCCAGCTGCCGTCAGCGCGTTGCCGCTCTTGCAGAAAACGCACCCCGGCCCGGACTGGCTCGCTGTCGGCCATGTCGGTCTGAAGTAGGCTGAGTACGGCCCAGGATGTCATCACGACTTGGCCGTTTGGACAGCTCGCATACGTGCCGCGCCGGCAACTCTCGATCGTCTCACCCCAACCGCCATCGGGAAGTTGGTGGGACACGAGAAACGAAGCGGCGCGCGATATTGGCTCACTATCCGCGGCGAGACCCGCCGCTCGAAGCGCCGAAACCGCGAACCACGTTCCGTAGGTGAAGCATATGCCCCAGGCGCCCATCCACGATCCATCCGCATGCTGACGCTTCAGTAGAAACGCCCGCCCGCGCGCGACGGCTTTTTCGATGCGCTCCCCTACCTCGCGATCAACGCCTTGGTCGCGATAGCTGATGAGCGCCTGAACGCACGCGGACGTACACTCTACATAAGAGTGGTCGATCATGATGTCCGCGAACACAAGCGACGGGTTCAACGCCTCCATCCACGCCGGTGCTCGCGCCTTCTCGTAGGTGGGCCAGCCGCCATCAGGATTTTGCCAGCCCAAGATCAGCTCCGCTGCGTCGTCTAGGCGTTCCCGGGCGATGGGCTCTGCCACATGATCTCGTAGCGCAATCGCGCATTTCAGGCCCTCGGCAGTGCAGTCTGAAATCGGCCAGCCGTGCTTCCGGTCGGAGAAGGGCCACCCACCCTTGGAGTGATCACGGAAATACCGCGTGCGATGCGGTGTATCCTCAAGCACTTGGTTGCGCTCAATATAGTTGTGAGCCTCATCAACAGTCTCTTGAACGTTCGGCAAACGGCCCGTCGCGCAAATGGCTTGCACGGCGAAGGCTGTGTCCCAGAGCCGCGAAGAGTTGTAGCCCTGCATATGCGTTCCGTGCGGGCCCTTCCAAAGGTACTCGGGCAATTGCCGACGATGCCTCGTGACCCGTTCGCCACCCGGCTCAGCGAAGTGCCAGCACAGCATATTGAGAACCTTGTTGATCGGCCCGATGCAGATCGTATTGGTGTTCTCATCTTCTTGCCGGACCTGGTCCATCACGAACGCGTTTGCACGATCCCGCGTTCCCTTCCCGGCAACCGCCTCGTAGGCATTTAAGAGCCGATTCAAGAGACGATAGCTTGAGGAAAACGGCACGTAGATATCGCTTGGTGCGCACTGCATTTGGCTCGCTCGGAAGTCCACCTCGTCGAACGGCTCGCAATAGATCTCATCGCGAATAGCAGTAAGTTCCGGTGTCAGCGGGGCTTGAGCTCTGATGCCGTAGAGATAGCTCATGGGCAGATAGACCATGCGGCTATGGCACCAGAAGCGGGATGGATGGGCCGGAAAGGCCGTCGGTAGAAGCCATAATTCCGGCGGGACCGGAAGCACGCCCTCATAGTCATACAGGTTGAGAAGAGCGAGCAGGAACTTTCCCCAGGGCGGCATGTTCGCGGCGCCACCCTGCTCAAGCAGCCACGACCGACCGCGCTGTAAGTCCACATCGTCCGTAGGTACACCAAGCAGGCGTTGCGCCACGTAGCACAAGGCCGTCGTATAGACGTAGCTTTGTCCATCAATATGGAGCGGCCACCCCCCATCGGCGTTTTGGTAGTGCCTGAAGAAACGGATGAAGTCCTGTTCGGTTTCACGATCGAACGGCTCACCGACAATATGCGTCGCCGCGATGAGGGTCGGCAGCAGAAACACCGGCCCGCCATAGTCGCCATGCCAGCTACCGTCCGGCGCCTGCGTTTCCTGCAAATGCCGCAGCGCCCTGCTGACGGCCTCTGACAAATCCGTCTGCGCGGCCCAGTGGTTCAATGCCCCGAGGCCCTAAGATGCGGTGGAATCTTCCGGTAGCGCGGAAGAAGCCCGGCGATCGGCCACGTACTCCACGATGCAAACCGACCGACAGTACTCTGCGCGCGCCGCCAGCGCCCATCGCGGAGATCGCCGCCGACGGTTTTGCGCGCGGCCCGAAATCCGATTCGGAAGAAAGACGTCGCAAATGCGTGCCCGCGAACATCCGTGGCGGCGAGCAGACCCATCGTGCGCCGGCGCTCGGCAGCACTGTTCCGCCAAATGTGGAACATCGACTGTCGAATTGCTTCGGTATCGTACTGGGGATCGGAGAAGACCCGATAGAGCGCGTTCGACAGCATTTCCGGCACGCGCGCGGATGCTCTTCGGCGAACCCCGTAGTCCGCCGCGTCTACGCTATCTACCACGGCCTCGACATCCTTTAGGCCAAGTGAGATACCCACAGCCGTGAGCGGATGGGTGCAGCCAACAGCATCGCCGACCAGCATTACATTACCGCGTCCGTACACTGTTCGAGTCTGGAAGCGTGTTTCCATCCAGATCGGCTTTCGAGCTTTCAAAGAGTCGGCCAGGGCCTTGGCCATGGGCGCCGGAAGCGCGGGCGCGACCGCATCATAGAGCGCATCCGTATCGCGCCGGAGCTTGGATGCTGATGCGGGTACATCAAGACACATCCGCACCGTATTCGGGGCGATCCGGTAGGACATGATGGGACCGGCCAGGCCGCTCATTACATGACCGAACCCTTCCAACGGCAATTCCATGTTTTCCAGGGTCAGCCCTGCCATGAACGAGATGCCGACAGAACTGTCGGGCAGGCCGAGCATGCGGCGTGTGCCGGAACGGCGGCCATCTGCTGCGACGATCCGTTCGGCACGGATCTCGACCATGGTGCCCGTGTCGCGATGGAGATAGGCCGGTGTTGGCTCAAGCCTGACCAACTTCGCCGGCGCGACATAGTCGATGTTGCGGTTGGAGACTGCGTGGCGGCGCAATTCGCAAACGAGCTTACTGTGGTCAAAGCTCACCCCGGTCGCGCCATCCGGGTAGGACAACACGATAGGGTCTGAGCCGTCGTTGGGATGGACAACAAACCCTCGCCGTGGGCCATTCTCCGCAAACGCCTCCAGCCCGGTCAATCCCAGCTTTTCGAGAATCTCGACGCCGGACGGGTGAATCCACTCGCCCGCGAACCGCTCCGATGCCCGTGGATTCGCCTCAAGCAGGAGCACGCGCGCCCCACGCTGGGCAAACGCGATCGCCGCGGCGCATCCGATCGGCCCCGCCCCAACTACCGCAACGTCATGATCCGTTCGCACTTGGAACCTACCAGCCTTGCTACTCTGCAAATACAAGGCGCATTGCCTGCCCTCTCCGAATCTCACTCTAGCGCAGGGCGAGACTCGAGGCCAAAACGTAACGGGTTCGAAGCAAATTTGCCATCCCGCCTAGGCGGGCTAGACCGCCTTGGGCCCGGCGACTGGCTGGGCGGGGGTATCTGTCTTCGCCACATCGCGCGACGGCAGCGTGCCCCGACGGGCGAGAAGCGCGAAGGCCGGCGGCACGAAATAGAACGACACGACGGTCGACAGCAGCACGCCACCCGCGATTGACATGGCAAAGGGCGGCCAAAAGCCTCCCCCAGCTAAGATCAGCGGCACGAACCCGCCGAATGTCGTCAGCGTGGTGGATACGATATGACGGCCTTGGGCCATCACGAGCTCGGCGATTCTTGTTGCATCGCCTCGAAGCGCGCGCGTATCCGCTTGCAGTGCCGTGATGATGATGATCGCCGCATTGATGGACACGCCGATCGAGCCGATGACGCCGATCACGGCCTGAATGCCGAACGGGTAGCGGAAGATCGCGAGAGCCAAAAGGCTTAAGCCCATGGACAGGATCGCCACGGCAAACGTGATTGCCGAAAGGCGATAGGACCCAAAAGTCAGGACAATTGTGGCGATGGTCAGCGCTACGATGAGTCCCATCGCGCCCAAGAGATTACGCAGCACTTCGTCGCGGGCATCCGCGTCACCGCCGACTTCCAACCGATAGCCCGGTGGCAGTGTGATTCCGCCCTCAGCGATTTTCTCTTGGACTTGGGCCAGCGCAACCTCAGGCAAGACGTTACGTTCGACAAACCCTTGAACTGTATTGATGCGCTCACCATCGCGCCGGTAGATCGGCGTCTCTGCCGGCACGACACGGACGGTGCCAAGCGCCGACAGGGGAACGCCGCCATAGCCTTCAGACTGGGCAGCGGTGGCGGTAACCAGATCGAGACCGATGACCGCGTCGACCGTACTGCGTGCTTCGTCTTTCAACCGCACGCGCACAGGCAGTTCTTCGCTGCCTTCGATCAGTGATCCGCCAAGTGCTCCTTCTAGCCGCCCCTCAAGCTGGCTCGCGATCGCACCGAGATCGAGCCCGGTCAAGCGCGCGCGCTCCTCGGACAGAGCGACGCTGAGCTTTGGCGCGCCCGAGGCGATCTCCGTTCGTGCAAGCGTGATACCCGGAACACTCAACATGAGGTGTCGGATCTCGTCACCAATCTCACGGAGATTCGCAAGGCTATGACCCACGACTCGAATCTCGACAGGCGCATCGACAGGTGGGCCCTGCACCAGCCCCCGAACGATGACTCGCGCCTCCGGCACCGACGTATCGAGCAAGCGTTGAAGCCGGTCGAGCATGACTTCGGTCGCCTGGGCGGACTCGGTGGTGACAAGAGCCTCCGCGAAACTGGGCTCTCCGTCCTGGTCTGCCAGCATGTTGTAGTAGAAGGCTGGCGCGCTCTCACCGATGACCCAAGTTACCTCGGTGATACCAGGCTCGGCTTTCAAGATGGTGTCGACGTCGCGCGCGATCCGTTCAGACTCCCGGATCGCCGAACCGTCTGGGAGCTTAACTTGCACATAGAACTGATTACGATCGACGCCGGGGAAAAACTGCGGCTTGAGTGTCGGAAACGCGCCAAAACCCATAATGGGCAAGATCAGCGCAAAGAGAATGGCCAACACGGGATGGGCCAGCGCAAGACGCAAAGTCTTGTGAAAGACCGATCCGAGCCGTTTGAAAGAGACGCCGTTTGTGAGCCAGCCCGCGCGCGCATCCTTTGCAGGAATTTTCAGGAGGAGCCCCGCCAGCGCCGGCGTGATCGTGACGGCAAGCGCCAACGACGAGAGCAGCATGATGATAACGGCAATGGCGATTGCGCCGACAAAGTCCCCCGCAGGCCCTGGCAGCAGAACCATGGGCATAAACGCTAGAACGGTGGTGACGGTCGAGGCGATTAACGGCGCGAATAGTCGCCGAACCGCATAGTCGACAGCCTGCAAGCGTGGGAGGCCTGCTACGAGTTTCTTGCGGATCTCGTCCGTCATGACGATGGCGGCATCGACGAGCAGGCCAAGCGCCACAATGAGTCCGGTCACAGACATTTGGTGGATCGGAATGCCAACAAGCTTCAGCCCGAACACGGACATCAACGCGGCCAACGGGATAACCGTCGCTACGACCAAAGCTGACCGCCAGCCAAGCGTGATTAGCAGGACCGAGACCACCAAGCCCATACCAATCAACATATTTTTAAGAACGCCGAAGAGCCGGTCACTCGTATAGGTCGACTGGTCAAACAGCCGGTGGAGCTCAAGGCCGCCCGGCATGTCTGCTTCGAAGCGATCCAGGGCCTTGCCGATGCGGCCCGCCCACGTATCCACTTGCAGATCATCGTCCATCCGTGCAGCGATCAAGACACCTTCCCGCCCGTCAATGAGGGCAAGACTTGAGGACGGCTGGCGGATGTCGCGCTTGACAGTGGCGATGTCGCCGAGACGAACAATCCGGCCGTCTGCGCCTTGACGCACCGGGATCGCCCGCAACCGGTCCAGCGCTTTGATCTCGCCCTCGACCTCAATGAGGAGATCGGACTTGTCGCCGCGCACCACGCCCGCGCGCACTTTGGTGTCGGCGCTGGCGATCGCTTGCGCCACCGACTGAGCCGTGAGCCCAAGGGACTCAAGCTGGGTGCGGTCGAGCGTTACGCTGACTTCTTCGTCTTGCGCACCGTAGAGCTGGACGAGCTTTGTCCCCGGCACCGCACGCAGCTGGTCCTGGAGCATCTCAGCGTAGCGCGCGAGAATCGCATGGTTGGTTTCAATTCCAGGACGAGCCTGCAAGGCCACAATGGAGGTGAAGGCCCCCGTGCGATCATCATCGAACTCAGGCGCAGGCACACCGGGTGGCAGGTTCACCGCCGCATCGCCCAGCGCATCGCGAATTTCCGACCAGGCTTGCTCGATTGCGTTCCCGGAAATGAACTCGGAGAGCGCCACCGTGATGACGGAGATCCCGGACCGAGACACCGATGTGATCTCGTCGATCTCCGGAATCTCGCGCAGTTCTTCCTCGATCTTTTCGGTGACCTGAGCCTCGACACGCGCGGGATCCGCACCCGGGAACGGCGTCACGATCGTGGCAAACAGGTTAGTGATCGTGGGATCTTCTTGACGTCCAATTGTCAGCAGCGCCGAGGCGCCAGCCGCGAGGATCAACAAAATGGCCAGCGCAAATAGGCGCGCGTCACGATAGAACAGCGTGGACATAGCCGGGCGCTCCTAGCTTCCTGCAAGGGCCACGAGTTGCCCCGGAACAACGCGATTGGTGCCATTGGCGATCACGCTGGCCCCGGGCTCGAATGTGCCGCGCACATAGGCCTGCGCTCCGTCAACGTGCAGAACTTCAGCCGCCTCGCGGCGAACGATGGGCTTGCCGTCCTCTTCAGCAACAGTCAGCAGGCTCCAAAGGCCGCGATCGCTCTCCTGCAAGGCGGCAAGTGGGACCCAAGCCCCGCGTTCGTCGATCTCGCGCTCTAGCAGCAACGTGACGATCTCACCGAACGGCGTCGCGTCTGTCGTCTTTACGTCAAAGAGGGCCGTCACCGTGCGCGTTGCACTCTGCAGATCGGGACGACTGGCGTAGAGCCGTGCCGAGACCGGCCCTGCCCGCGTCTGCACCTGATAGGTCTTGGTCTCGTCGAGCTTCGCCGCGACCTCGGGCGGCAAACCGACACGGAGCTGGCGGTGACCGGCCTCAAGGATGGTCAGGATGGGTGTACCCGCCGCAATCACCGCACCCTCGTCAATGGAGCGCGCCGCGATCACGCCGTCGAAGGGTGCCTTCAGTTGGGATTTTTCAATATCGATATCGATGGAGCTGACTTGGGCTTTGACCCGATCGATCGCAGCACTCAGCTCATCGAGCGCCGTCGAGGCCTCGTCGAAACGTTGCTCAGGACTCCAGCCGTTCTCGCGGAGCTTCGTCTGGCGCTCAAGCGTCAGCCGCGCCAGTTCGAGCCGCGCCTCAAGTTCGCGAATCTGGGCCTCGCGCTGCTTGCGGCTCGCTTCCAGTTGGGCCGTATCGAGCATGGCAACAACGTCGCCGGCTGCAACCCGATCGCCTTCATCCTTGCGGACCGTGGTGACGAGCCCTGGGCGTTCAAAGGCAAGCGCCGTCTGGCGCGCCGCCTCCAACCGGCCCACATAGCGGACGGTCTCGCGATAGCTTGGTTGGATTTCCAGCCGCATCGTTTTCACTGAAACCGGCGGGTGCTCGCCGGGCAGAGGCTCCGAGGCGCTCCGGATATGCAATGCCGCGACCCCTGCGACGGCCAGACCCAGGAACACGACCGCCATCGCCAGCGTGGCCAGTTGGCGCATCAGGTGCCGCATGGACCATCCAGCAGCGCTATTTTCTGATTTATTCTCAGTTACTTGGCTCGGCATCAAAGCCACTCCCAGTATCGCGCCACGGTCGGCCCTTGCGAAGTTAGTGCCCCTAACTTATGTTAGTTACGCTAACTTTCAAGCAAAAAGTTAGTGGCACTAACTCTTTTGTGAAGAGCAGGTGTGCTAAACCGGATTCGCACAGCACGATGGAACACGCATCCAATACAGACTACGTACGGACCAAGTCGAAGTATCACCACGGTGATCTCCGGGAGGCGCTTCTGCACGCCTCATATGATCTAGTGGAGATGCATGGCGCCGAGAATTTCACGCTTGCCGAAGCATGCCGCCTTGCCGGCGTCTCCACGGCCGCGCCCTACAAGCACTTCAAAGACCGCGACGAAGTCCTCGGGCTGATCGTGACGCGCGGATTCAATCGGATGTCCGATCAGTCCATGACGGCCGTCGAGGCCGCAGGCGTCGGAACACTCGCAGGCATCGTCGCTATGGGGCAGGCCTATGTGCGCTTTGCCGTCGAGAACGAAAACGTGTTCCGGCTCATGTTTGGGCAGCACCCAGTGATCAAGACCAACGAAGTGGTTGTAGGCGAAGGCATGGGCTGCTTCTCGAAGGTGATCGAACAAGTAGCCATCTACTGCGAACGCAATGGTGTTTCGGGCAATCCGGACGAGATCGCCGTGCGCCTTTGGACTTTCGTCCATGGCGCCGCATCGCTTCTTATCGACGGCGACTATGCCGTCGTGGCACCAGGGCTCGATGTGGATGCATTGATCGAGAGAACGTCCCCAAGCCTATTGGGTGGCACCTAGACACCCTTTCGCTCCTCCGCGCTTTTCGTCAAAAAGATGCCAAGAACGATGAGTGTCGCGCCCGCAACTTCGAGCAGCGTGATGCGATCGCCCAAAAAGATGGCCGCATTCACAAACGTGAAGACCACGGACAATGCAAAGAGCAGAGTCGCCGTGAGAGTCGACAGGCGGGCCGCGGCTTCGAACCAGAAGTAATAGGCCAGCGCCGACGCAAACACGCCGAGGAACAACAGCGGAAGGATATCCTTCGCGGGCGGGATTTCGAAATTCGTGACCGTGAGTGGCGTCAACAGAATCGCCGTCACGACAAAGATCCCGAATAGGAAGTTCAGGCGCTCCCCCGTCGAACGCGACGCCTGCATGGCGCGGCTCGCCGCGATCAAGAATACCGCCCACGAGATACCTGCGCCGATTTCCAGCATATCGCCGGTGAACCGGCTATCACTAGCGTCAAGATCTGGGAGGACGGTCAGCGCCACGCCGCCTATGGCAAGAGCCGTTGCCGCAATCTCCCTGAAGCTGACAGGAACTCCAGCGAACAGATACAGAAACAACAACACAAAGAAAGGCGCCGTGTTCTCAAGCACCATCGCACTACCAGCGTCCGTCCGCTCCAACCCCAGATGGAAGAAGACGAAGTTGACAGCAGTGGCGCCGGTCGCGAACCAGAAATTCCGGTCGCGCCAATCGATCGCGATTGGATGGCCGAGCACCCGCAGCATCAGGAACAGGGTCACTGCCGCGATGTAGAGGCGAAGCACCGCAATCTGGAGACCGCCAAGACTGCCCGTGAGATATTGAACGAGGACGCTATGCGTGCCCCAGAGGAAAGCGGCGACAATGCCAAAGAGTAAGCCACGATTGACCGACACGCTTCCCCCAAACCTCAGGGCGCGTCGGATGCCGCCGCCCTACGCATACTTATTGTGCACCACCACCTCGTCGAGGGAAAGCTGCCCGGGCTTTGGCCATGGCTCTTTGACACCCTTTCCAACAACTACGAGCGGACCGATGCAATGATCGTCGGGTAGGTTGATCATCTCGGCGACCTTGTCGAAATCGTAGCCAATCATGGGGCAGGACTCATAGCCCATCGATTTGGCAGCGAGCATAAGAGTCTGCATGGCCATACCGATCGAGCGCATGGCCTCGTCACGCTGCAACTGCTCGCGCCCCTCATGAAACGGACCCATCCAATTCACGAGGAGTTCGGCAACCTCTTTGGGCGCATTCGCCCAGTACCGCCCGGGCTCTTTCTGCCAAGCTCCCATATCGGCGGTCATTACGATCAGCATGCTTGCGTCCGTGATTTGGGCCTGATCGTTGCCAACGTCGCGGATTTGCTTTCGCAGCTCAGGGTCGTCGACCACCACAAAACGCCAATGTTGGATGTTGAAACTGGTCGGCGCCTGGATCGCGGCCTCAAGAAGCTTTGTCTTCTCCGCGTCCGTCATCTCGTGATCAGGATCGAAGTGCTTCACAGCACGGCGGCCATAAATTGCGTCGAAAGTCTCCATCAAGGCGCTCCTCGCATTGGGCGGGCGATCACGCCCGAGGTGACAAGTCAGTGTCCGCGAAGCCAATGCCAGAGATGTGACTGGTCCGCAGTCCTCCAACGCTAGGGAGCCGCCGCGCGCCGCCACCGTCAAGCGCAGCGTCATCACAAGATTGCTAGCGCGACCTGTGGAAAACTACGGTCGATAGGCAACAGTCGTTGATGTGGTTCATTCCTCCGACCTGTGGTCGCAAGTGACGAGCCGGCCAGTCTTGATGGGCGAATTTAAGAAGAACCCCAGGTCTAGGGGATCGGCGGACCCTCTCAGGCCCGCCGTCTTTCGTCTTACCTGGCTATAGAGCCATCGTGACCGCCTTGGTCTCCAGATAGTTCTCCAAAGCATCCGGCCCGTTCTCACGGCCCCAACCAGACTGCTTGTAGCCGCCGAATGGGAGACTCGGATCGAACACGTGATGGCAGTTCAGCCAAATCGTGCCGGCCTTAATGCGCTTGGCCATTTTGTGCGCCACGCTTGCATTCTGGGTCCAAACGCTGGCTGCGAGGCCGTACTCGGTGTTGTTGGCTTCGGCCGCCAGTTGGTCGAGCTCCGCATCGCCAAAGGCCTGAGCCACAACAACCGGCCCAAATATCTCCTCACGCACAACCCGCATGTCGGAGTTTGCGTTCGTGAGAATGGTCGGCTTCAGGAAATAGCCGTCGCTGTCCTGCAGGCCCTCGCCGCCGACGAGGACGTTCGCGCCTTCCTCGCGTCCCGCGTCCACATACCCCGACACGCGCTGCAACTGGTCCGCGCTGACCAACGGCCCCATCTGGCTTGTTGGATCAAGACCTGGTCCCACCTTGATGTTTGCGGCAGCCTCGGACACACCATCCATCAGCTTGTCGAAAACGCTCTTGTGCGCGTAGATGCGCGTAGCGGCCACGCAGACCTGCCCTTGCGCAAAAAAGCTACCCAAGGTGACACCAGGAATCGCCCGGTCCAGATCGGCGTCCGGGAATACGATCGTTGGCGCCTTACCACCCAGCTCAAGCGTGACCCGCTTCAGATTGCCGGTCGCCGCCTTGACGATCAGTTTGCCGACTTCTGTTGAGCCCGTGAAAGCCACCTTGTCGACGAGTGGGTGTTCTGCCAGCGGCGCACCGGCGCCTTCGCCATAACCCGTCACGATGTTGATCACGCCTGGCGGGAAATCTGCCTCTTCGACAATCAGCTCCGCCAGTCGTAGCGCGGAGAGCGGCGTATCTTCTGCGGCCTTAAGAACCACCGTGCACCCTGCCGTTAAAGCAGGAGCAAGCTTCCACGCCGCCATCATCAGAGGAAAGTTCCAGGGAATGATCTGGCCGACAACGCCAACGGGCTCCCGCAGCGTGTAAGAGTGGACGTCGATTGGGACTGACGGAGACGGAGTTGACCCTGCGATCTTCGTCGCCCAACCGGCCATGTAGTAGAATGTGTTGTAGGAGACAGGAATATCCGCCGCTCGCGCCTCTGAAATCGGCTTGCCGTTGTCGAGCGACTCAAGTTGCGCAAATTCCTCAGCATGCTGCTCAATAATTTCACCGAGCTTGTAAACGAGCTTGCCGCGTTCCGCTGCAGTCATTCGACTCCAGGGGCCCTCGTCAAACGCCTTGCGAGCGCTCTTCACTGCGGCGTCTATGTCTTCCGACCGCGCCTCTGGGACCTTGGTCACGACCTGCGCGGTGGCAGGGTTGCGAACGTCGATCATGCCCCCTGCTTTCGACGTCACGAGTTCGCCATCGATCAAGAATTTTGGTCCGTTTTGGAGGTAGGTCTTGATCGCTGGGGCGAGTGACGCCTCAAGCGTTTGGTCTTCGACTTTCTTATCCATGCTTGTCTCCTGTTCGTGCAAAGCAGGCGGCTTTTCCGCGCCACCCTTGACTTGTTTGGGACGCTTCACTTATGACCCATACTCTCTTTTGGGAAGTACGCACGAGCAGGTAAGGCACGCACCGATCGGTAGGAATTGTGATGAATCAGCTGACTAAGCAAACTGCGACAAAACACGACAAGCGGGCGACCAAGCCTTCGATCCTCGGTCTGTCAGCCAAACCGGGCAAGCAAGACACCGAAAACGCGCTGCAGAAAGTCCGCGACGCAGACGTCTTCAACACGGACTGCCCGGCGCATCAGGTGATCGCGCGCGTCGGGAACAAGTGGACCTTGCTGGTCCTTTACGCCTTGAGCCGCGGCACGATGCGGTACACCGAGCTTCAACAGCAGATCGGCAAGATCTCTTCGAAAATGCTCACGCAGGTTCTACGGAATCTTGAGAAAGACGGGCTCGTGTCGCGCAAGGTCTATCCGGTCGTCCCGCCCATGGTCGAGTATGCGTTGACGCCCCTCGGCGCGAGCCTTGCCGCCCAGCTCGCAATGCTCTGCGTCTGGGCCGAAGAGAACTATGCAACTCTCAGCAAGACCTGGCGCTTGTAGACGTTCAGCGTGGCGAGCGCGGCCTCAGCGCGCTTGGTTCATCGTCACATGAAGCGATGAGAATTGCCGCGCTCAGCTGCGCAACCGCTCCATAAACGCAGCGGCGTCGCGCCGGATGTCGCTAAGCTGCGCGGCATCCATTCTGTCTAGGTTGCGATAGGGATAGGCGAGCCGGGTATTCGTGCGAAGCCTATCTCGATTCCGATCCAGGAAATCCCAGTACAAAAAGTTGAAAGGGCACGCGCCCTGCCCGACTTTCGTCTTCACATCATACTGACAGTCCGCGCAATAGTTGGACATGCGGTTGATGTAGTTGCCGCTCGCTGCGTAGGGTTTCGACCCGAGCAGCCCGCCGTCAGCGAATTGACTCATGCCAAGCGTGTTGGGTGCCTCAACCCATTCGTACGCATCTGCATACACAGCGAGATACCACTCATGGACTTCGTGCGGGTCAATGCCGGCAAGCATGGCGAAGTTGCCGGTCACCATCAGCCGCTGGATATGATGCGCATAGGCCTCGTCACGGGTTTGGCCGATACACGCCCGCATACACGCCATGTCGGTGTCGGCCGTCCAGTAGAAGTCCGGGAGCGGGTTGTGGTGGGCGAAAAAATTCTCGTCTACATAGCCCGGCATCTGCAGCCAGTAGATGCCCCGCACATATTCGCGCCATCCGATGATCTGGCGGATAAAGCCCTCCGCCGCATTCAAGCTAACGCCACCCGCACGATACGCCTCCTCGACGCGCCGACACACGGCCAACGGATCGAGCAAGCCTGCATTGAGATAGAGCGCGATCACCGCATGGAACATGAAAGGCTCGTCGCTGAGCATGGCGTCCTGGTAGTCGCCAAACTGCGCGAGCGCTGTCTGCAGGAAATGATCAAACGCGCCCTCAGCCTCAACGCGCGTGACGGCAAACCAGAATGGCTCCAGCGTTCCGAAATGGTCCTCAAACCGGTCGGCGACTAGATCGAGCACCTCGCGCGTTGTCGTGTCGTTCGGAACGCGTTTGGGTGTCGGAACAGTAAGACCTTTTCTCGGTGGTCTTCTATTTTCTACATCGAAGTTCCAACGACCTCCGCAAGGTTTGCCGTCTTTCTCCATCAGCAGGCCCGTCTTGCGCCGCATCTCGCGATAGAAATTCTCCATGCGAAGTTGTTTGCGGCCGCTTGCCCACTGGGCAAACTCCCGTTCAGAACACAAGAAGCGATCATCTTCTAGGAGCTCGATCTCAATCCTCTGTTCATCGCCGTGCCTCTTGATCGTATCGAGAAGCCGCCACTCACCTGGCTTTGTTACGAGCACACGATTGCAGTTGTGCTCGGCAACCGCCCGCTCCACCTCACCCAAGATCGAGCCAGAGTTCCCCGGGCTCTCAAGCCGGACATAGTCGACATGCCAACCCGCCGCCGACAACTCGGCAGCGAAACTGCGCATGGCCGCGAAAACGAACCCGATTTTCTTCTTGTGGTGACGAACATAGGTCGCCTCCTCATGCACCTCGGCCATCAACACCACGTCGCGATCGACATCCGCCGCGCGCAGGGCCGCGACCGAGGGCGAGAGCTGATCGCCGAGGATCAAGACAAGCTGGTTGGATCTTTCGTCAGGCAAAGGGATACGGTCGGCTGCGGAGCGCACGCAGGTAATGTTCAGGAAGTGGCTGCTCTACCAATGCTCGGTGCCCCGCGCGCCCTTTGGCACGCCATCAAGGTTAGGCGTGACCCAGCCGCCGTAGAACGATCCGGGTTGCGCGACGGCCACGTGCTCGCCAACGCGACACTCCTCCATCTTTTCGGGGTAAAACGCCACATAGCCAGCGAGCGGCTCAAATGGACCCGTTGGCTCGTCGTAGCTCCAAGCGGCTCGGACAGCGGTTGCAGAGCCACCAACCACATCAAAGTACCGGGCGACCCCCTTCCATTCACAGAAACTGCTGCCTGAGACGGGAACCAGCTTCGCCTCGATGTCCGACGGCGGCAGGTAATAGGTCGGCGGATGGTGGGTCTCCAGCACACGCAACGCATGTTTTGTGTCGGCAATGACTACCCCGCCAAGCGTTATCGTGACGCGCTGCGGTACGGACTCCAGAGCCGGCGGGCGCGGATACGATTGAACGTTTTCGCGGGGAAGCGTTGCGTTCCCCGACAGATGTTCGGCGCTGCTCACACTGACAATCCTTGATCAAAACATGCGAAATGTGCGTGGAATCTTAGCGCCAATCGCCAACGTGATCCATTCATCCGAATGCAGCGTATTAACGGCATCCGGTACTGCATTCGCTAATTAACGCCGACAGGCAAACGAGGATCAGGAGTTCCTACGTGAACACCAAGATCGCTTTTGCATTTGTGTTGTTCGCCGCTCTGGCGACGCTTGCTGGCCCTTCTACGGCCCAAGCGCCAAGTAAGCTTGAGCAAGGCTGGGCGGCGTATGCGCGTGGCGACTACGCAAAAGCGATAAAACTGATCCAGCCTTCCGCGGAGGCCGGCGACCCTGAATCGCAGTTCATGATTGGCCGCATTCATCAGTACGGTCAGGGCGTGCCGAAGGACTACGCAGAGGCCGTTAAATGGTACAAGCCATCGGCGGAAGCCGGGTTGTCCTACGCGCAGAATAACCTGGGGGTCATGTACAAGAACGGCTGGGGCGTGAAGCAAGACAACGTCAAAGCCCATCTTTGGTTCAGTCTCGCCATTGAGTCCTATCTCGACTTCGAGCAGATGAACGTCGAGCGCGCAAGACAGAACAAGCTGAGCGTGTCAGAAAAGATGACCCCAGCTGAGATATCGGAGGCTCAGGATCTAGCTGAGGCATTTGTCCCCAAACCTTCGCCGTTTGGCGCATCGACACTGCTGTTGGCACGCTAATGCGCTGATGCAACACGACCACACACTCAGACAACGGACGGTCATTATGTTCAAGAAGCTCTCACTCGTGCTCGCTACCCTTCTCGCGATGGCCGGCATTGCGAATGCAGCGACTGGTTTCGGGTTCGCCTTTAAGGGTGTCGACGGGAAGCCTCTTGCGCTCGAGCAGTATCAGGGCAAGGCGCTTCTCGTCGTAAACACGGCTACCGCGTGCGGCTTCGCCAATCAGTTCAAACACTTGGAAGAAGTATGGCGGGATCGCAAGGACGAGGGGCTGGTCATTGTGGGCGTCTCATCAAACGACTTCGGCGGACAAGAGCCGCGCACAGGCAAAAAGCTCCTCAACCATTGCCAAAGTAAGTACGGTGTGTCTTTCCCACTCACGGAACGCACGCCCGTCATCGGTCCGGGCGCGCACCCGTTTTACCAATGGGCAGCTGCCGAGTCCGGCGTGCAGCCAAAATGGAATTTCCACAAATATGTCGTCGGTCGTGACGGCAAGATCGTGGGCTCGTTCCCAAGCAGCGTGGACCCGCGCTCGGCAAAAATGGCGCTCGCCATCACGACGGCACTGAAGCGACCGGCACCCTAACGGCAGCCATCACTTGACCGCCTCTTAGGCTGAGCAGGGGCAGCGCAAACACTGTAACGCGCTGTTCGCGATGCCTTTGAAGCTTGCGATTTCTAGGTCCCAGTAGACCAGCAAACGAGCGCTTGCCACGTTGCGCTTCCCTCTGCCTTCTGCTCAGATGACTGATAGTCTTCAGGAGCGGGAGGGAACATGAGCACGTTGGACATCTTCGCCATCATCGTGTTGTTGGTCCTGTTGGTCGCGGCTATCGCGATTTGGGTCGTTCTTGCGATGCTGCCGGGAAAGATCGCCAGTGGGCGAAATCATCCACAGGCTGATGCAATCAATATCGGCGGTTGGTTGGGGGCGTTGCTCGCCGGCGTTCTTTGGCCGATTTTCTTGATCTGGGCGTACACGAAACCCGTCCGGGTCAAACAAGTGGATGCCGATGCTCCGGACTCAAGTGAACTCCGCAAGCGCATAGAGGCTCTTGAGGCAGAACGCGCCGCTTCCAAGGGTAAGCGCACATGATTGCCTTCCTCACACTCCTTTACGTTGGCCTACTCGCCGTACTGGTTTGGCTCAAAGTGCTCCCAAACAAGCTCGGCACCTGGCTCACGACCATCGCCTGGGTGCTGCTTCTCTTCATCGTACTTTTCATTCCGATGCAGTGGGGAGCGCCCGCCGGTAGCATTCGCGCTGTAACCCCCACCGTACAGATCATCCCCAACGTAGCGGGTCCCGTTCTCGAAGTGCCCGTCGAACCGAACACGCCGCTCAAGACCGGAGATGTGCTCTTTACAATTGATCCGACGCCCTACGAAGCAACCGTCGAAGCAACACGTGCGCAACTGAACTTCCAGAAGTTACGCCTAACGCAATTCGAACAGCTTGCATCCACAGCGGCCGGCACAAAATTTCAAGTTGAAGAGACCGAGGCACGCGTCAAGCAGCTTGAGGCGGAGTTGGAGAACGCCGAGTGGAACCTCGAAGAGACAACCATCCGTGCACCCTCCAACGGGTTTGTCACGACCGTCGGCCTCAGGCCTGGACAGCGTGTTGTCACTCTGCCTCTTCAGCCAGCGATGACATTTGTCGACACGTCAGGAATGGTGCTCGGGCTGCAAATCCAGCAAATCTACATCCGCCACGTGCAAATCGGTCAGCCCGTTGAGATCGCTCTAAAGACGCGACCTGGCCGCATCGTCACTGGCAAAGTTGCCGCAGTAATTGAGGTAACCTCAGGTTCGCAGGTTCTGACAAGCGGCACCGTTTGGCCCGCCGAACAAATTACAGCAGAGCCGTTCTGGATTCGCGTGGAGTTAGATGACAAAGACGCGGCGGAGACCATGACGCCGGGCGCTGCGGGCACCGCCGCCGTCTACACGCCAAGCGCAACCATGACCCATATCATCCGCAAGGTGATGATACGCATGGAGAGCTATCTCAACTACATCAATCCTTGGCTCTAGGCCAAACGCGCGCCTGCCAGTCCGTTGACGCAGACGCCCGATTAGTTGTGACAGTCGGCTAAGCCCGTCTTCAAGGAGTCGCCAAAGTTCGCTATCGTTGCCCCTGCAACGCCGACGGGAACGATCGAGGCGCCCATGGCAGCGACACCCGACGCCGATACTGTGAGACAGGCCTATGCAAAGCTCTCCGAGCTGGGCCGGCAAGAACTCACCTGGAGCATGATCTTTAAGGAGCTTCGGCACGCCGGCTACTCTGACGACGTCATCGCGGCGGCGACCAAAGAGCGCTTCGACCTCGAAGCACGCGCCTACAAGAAGGGCTCGGCGCGAATCCTGCGCGCCGCCCTCGTAATGTTCGTCCTGGGTCTCATCGCCTGGCCTATCACGAGCCTGTTCGATCTCGGGTTCCTCGAAACCGGCATGCTGTTTGGCCTTTTCGGCGGCAGTGTCTTGGTCGCGGGCCGCGGAGTCTGGAACTACCTCACAGCACGGCGGAGGACGCTCACCGAAGACCAGGTGATGGACTTTGTTACAAAGGGCGAAGTCCTGATGCCGCACACAGGTGCGACGCCTTCGCCTGACCAAGTCAGCACACTCGCCGATCCGACCGATCAGCTTGAGGACGCGCGGTCTCATGCGGAGGCCGCGAAGCGCGTCAAGAATGCGATTTTGACGTCTCAAGTCGTCGTCTTCATCATCGGTTTTGTCCTCATTTCCGCGTCGATCAGCGATCGCCCTATCGTCACAATCTTCCTAGGCCTGCCGCTCTTCTTCTTCGTCTTGGGTAAGGTCACACCCTTCGTGGTCGGCATCGTGGAGAATTGGGTGGAACACGGCACGGAGGCCTTTGCGGCACCCGGGCCCAGTCTAACTGGCAAGAACATAATCCTAACGGAAGTTCCGCGCGCACCGAACCTACCCATTCCGAGCGATGAAGACGTCATCCGGGCGGAGCATCTGGCAACGCCTTCACCAACGCCAACATCGAGCGGTGGCCGGACGTTGGAGACCGATGCGACCGGCGATGAGGAGACAACAATTGAGTCAGATCTCGACCTCCTGCCACCGGGCGTCCTGGTGTTCACCGGCGAGGGGCTGATCTTCTATCCTAATTTCGACAGCACAGGTGATCTCTTCAAGGACGTGGCGAGCACGGTGCTTGCCGTGGCCTCGCCATCGACTGCGATTACGCAAGTTGCGGTCGAATTGGGCATCTTGAAAGCGCTGGAGACCGAAATCCCTGCACTGCCGCTTTGGCTGCGCCAGGCCCGGGAACACAAGCACCATTTCGTCATTCCCTGGCCCGAGCTGGTTCGGGTCTTTTACAATCCCATTGACCGCCGTGTGACGCTCGTTCGCCAAGTCGAGGATGGCTCGCTCAAGGTATTTCGGTTTAGCGCATCGACGGACGAATGGCCGGAGGCCTTGATGAGTATCCGTTTCAAGTACGAGATGCTGGCGACAATGAGAGAGTTCGTCGAGCTGCCGAGAATGCGCGAAGCGCTCCCCGAGCTCGTCGAGAAATTCCGGGGAATCTACGGCGAACGCGTCGAGGACCATTGGCCGGAAATCGTGCGCGAAGCCGAGGAGCAGGTGAACCAGCAGCAAATGGGCGATGCCGTCGAGGTCATCGTGACGAACCTTGCAGATCGGCTCCCCTGTTACGGCCGCTACCCCAAACTCCGCGCGCTCTACACGCCGTTGTTTCCCGACGAGCCTTCCGAAGACGCAGACGGCAAATCGGGTGAAACCGAGACTCCGACTGATGAGGACGAGATCGCAAAACCTGGCAGCTAAAAGCCCTTGAACAAGACGCCGGCCAAACGGTGCGTCGGCACGATACGGAATGTCCGAAAATGGTGGGCGGCACTGGGATCGAACCAGTGACTAAGGGATTTCGTCCCAATTCACACCAGTGCATCGTGTTTCATATTAATCTGTATTTATTGACCAAATGAGAGTTTGGCGTACCGTATCGTTTCATTGGGCAACATTGCATCACACCTCAAATGTTGCCCATGCGTTGCCCAGGATCGATTCACTGGTTTCACTCACGGGTACACTGGTATGGCCAGTACCAAACGCAAACTCAGCGACACCTACCTTCGAAGTCTGAAACCGGCGACCTCGAAGCGCATCGAGGTGATGGACACCTACGTGCCCGGCTTCGGTGTCCGCTTGAGCGAGAGCGGGCGCAAGACCTTCATCTTGGTCGCGCGTTATCCAGGCAGCAGCAATCCAACACGCCGCTCACTCGGAGAGTATCCATCGCTCAGCCTTGAGAAGGCCCGCAAGAAGGCTGGTGAATGGCGTGACCTGATCCGAGCGGGAAAAGACCCTAAGGACGAGGAAGCCGACAAGCGCCGCGCTGAACAGCGCAAGCGCGCGGACACGTTCAACGGCGTGGCGGAGGATTACATCAAGCGGGTGTTACCCAAGCAGCGCAGAGGAGACATCGTTGCACGCGAGATCCGGCGAGAGTTTAGCGAACGATGGAAAGGGCGCCCCGTCACGTCCATTGACCGACGCGACGTCATCAGGGTGATCAACGAAACGGTGGACCGTGGTGCCACGTACCAGGCGCATAACCTTTTTGGCCACCTGCGTTCGCTATTCAACTGGGCCATCGAGATTGGCGACTACGGCCTAGAAATTTCGCCATGCGACCGGATACGCCCAAAACTGCTGATCGGTGAGAGAGAGCCGAGGCAGCGTGTCCTCGATGACGCAGAGATCAAGGCGTTCTGGAAGGCCGCCGATGAACTCGGCTACCCGTATGGACCCTTGTACCAGCTGCTCCTTTTGACCGGCGCCCGGAAGAACGAAATTGGCCAGGCCCGTTGGAGCGAACTCGACCTTGAGAAGAAGGTGCTCGTAGTTCCGGCGGAAAGATTCAAATCAAATGCGCAGCACTTGGTAGTTCTGTCCGAGACCGCTGTGGCTATTGTTGAGGCGCTACCCACGTTCAGCGAGCCCGACTATCTGTTCAGCACGACATTTGGCTCACGGCCGGTCTCCGGGTTTGCGAAGGCAAAGGAGAAGGTCGATTGCCTCATGGAGGCTCAGTTGGAGGCGAAGCTCACCCCCTGGCGGACACACGATTTGAGGCGCACCGTTCGTACAAAATTGGCAAGTCTGCGGGTGGCGGACGCGATTGCCGAAATGGTGATTGGGCATGGCAAACGCGGCCTTCAGCGCGTTTACGATCAACACAGTTACGAGCCCGAGATGCGAGAAGCCCTTGAGCTTTGGGCATCGCGGCTGCGGAACATCGTTGAGCCTCCCCCAGAGAATCTGATTGCGTTACCACTCAAGGATCGCGCGCGATGAGCGCTGCCTCCGACAAGGCTATTGAGGAGCTCTACGCAGAACATCAGGACCTGCTCGAGCGTGCCTATGCCACCGCTCTAAACCAGCTAGCGGCGAATGCTGGGAAGCAGCCGCGTCGCCCCCAGAACCCACGAGAAGCACAAGCTTACATTGACAAGCAGTTGCTTGCCGAAGAGTAGATTCGCGCAGGTGATCCAACCTTGATGCGAGAACTCTATCCGGAGGTTGCTCGATGGATTCGGCCCGACAAATGGCCCCAAGGGGGCCAACACATCAACGACCGACAGCGCTCCGCTTTTGATTTCAAAGTGCGCACAGCCTTAGCGATTGCGGACTCCATGATGGAGTTGCTCATGTCGAGCGAGTTCTCCCAGAGGGTGCAACTCTCTACTGAAGAGCTAGAGGAACTGGCCGACCGGTATGCCGCAGAGCAGATTGGCGTCCTCTACACAGCTTCGGACGGCAGGTCGGACACTGAATACCTGGCCCGCGAGCGCCGCAACCGACCTCGGCGCAAAAAGAAACACTAAACCCGGGTTCAATGTCGTTCGAGATTCCCCGAGCTTGATGCAGTCTCCCGCCAGTTATCGAACGAAGCGGGATGAATGCTCATGAACGCCAGCACCGAAGACCTCAATCTTATCGGCACAAGACGCCTGTGCGAGATCCTCGCCTGCAGCCGCGTCACGCTCTGGAGAAGACTGGAGTCTGACCCAGGGTTCCCACGTCCTATCACTCATGTAGCTGGTGGCCGCCTTGCTTGGCGACTCTCGACCATCCGCGGCTATCTCGAACGCAAGGAAACTGAGGCAAACGCCGAAGCGCCTTAGTTCGATCTTTCAAGTCATAACCAGCCCGTAAGACACGGGATCGACCGTCGCCGGCTAACCAGGCCGTATAGCGGGGAGCACCGATGTGAGACGACTCCGGTACCGGAAGGATGGCCCCTCCCTGCCTTCTGCCCGGAGGATGCCCAAGGTCTGCGAAACCGATTTGCAGCCGGCGGGATCGAATGAACCGCCAAGGGTATTCTCTGTGGTTCGAGTAAAAAGACTGCAAGAGTGTATCTACGGTCCAGGAGGCGGCTCCGCTGAGTATTGCGCCCGCCATGGCGTTGCTTCAAGCGGGGCGTAAGAGCTGACCGCGCAACCCCAGCTCACCTCAATTGAGGCTGCCCTGGTCCATCCATGTCTCTGAGCGACTCGTCTCAAGGTTCAGACAGGCTTGGCCGCCTCAGGCCAAGCCATGCCCCATCACGATCTGAACTCAGGTTCAGTTTGCTGGTCTTATCGTCAAGGAACGGGCACGGCCCGATTGCGATGACCGACCCAACGAAAAAACAGGACGCGAAAGAACGGCCGTACACGTGACGCACGGCGGAACTGGAACGATCAGCCCAACAAGAAAGAAACCAAGAAGATGGCAGAACGGCCGCAGGCCGGGCTGCCGGCGCACCCACTGGGGGTGGGCCGAACATGTGACGACCAGATCGGCACGGCGAGACTGGAACGACGGACCCAACAAGCAAGAATCCAACGAGTAGGCAGTCCAGCCCAAAGGGCTGGCTGCCGGTCCGGCTCCTTGAGCCGAGCCGAACATGTGAATCTCAAACCGGCACGATATCGATGGTGTGAAGGAAGGCGCGACACCGGCAACATCGTTGTGGTCACGGTGGCCGTCGTGTTGCTTGTCTGGCGGACGGATCTGTTCAGCCAGGAGTTTCGAGACAGCCCCGAGTGTCCCAAAACTCCCCGATAATTGTCGACGCCTTGGCCAAAAACTTGAAGTTTAGGCGGGGGTTTTGAGACACTCCATAAAAAAGGGGGCGCGCGCGTAGTGAAACCTCGTGAGCCTGGCACCGCCGCCAGCAGGGTTATGGTGGTCGTCTTGTTGCATGCCTCGACTGGCGTGGCTAATCGTGTAGCGACGAAAAAGGTCTCATTGGTCCGACCCACCCGAGACGGACCAACTTGCGTCAGCGGCGATTTATGCGTCATTGAAGGGCATTTGTTTCAACGTGTTTCGGATTTGGGACGAAATCGTCGTTCGGTGTACGGATCATTTATTATCGGTTCAGAATATTGTTTGCAGCACACGGGCGACAAGTCCGCTTTAGGTCATTGGCAGACATCGGCAGGCGGATTAGGTACGTCCGGTATACGGCCCAAAGCAGACATGCTCGGTTTCCGAATAGAGGTCCGCTAAGTGCCAATAGCAGACCCTTAGTGAAACGAGAATGTACCCGGATAGAGGTGAGCGAGCAGCAGCAACCAAACGATAAGTGTCACCACGGACAGCGCTGTTGTCATAGAGATTACGCCCGCTACGAGCTCTTCAGATACGTGATATTGCCTGGCAAGAATGAACTCACGCGTCGCCGTCGGAACGGCGGCTATGATAACGGCGACAGTGGTCAGGAGCGCATCGACTCCGATCATGCGGGCGGCCACTAAGACTAGGATCGGAAGGATCAGCAATTTGACGCACGTCGCGAACACCATTGCTGCGCCGCTCTTCTTTAGATCATCAAGCTTGATTGACATGCCCACAGCAAATAGCGCGCAAGGAGTCAGCGCCGCGCCTAGTAACTCCATATAGGTGACTACGATTTTCGGAAGGCTGAAAGGCGTGATCGCAAAGGCGGTAGCGAGGATCACCGACAAGATGATCGGGTTCAAGAGCGTGTTCTTTAGGTGTTGAAGCGTCGACTTTTTATCGTCGGCCCCGTTCGCTTGGCCGGACTCGAGCATGAATACCTGAACTAGGAATAGGAGGTTCAGGACAACGACGTTCGTGATTGCAGCAAAAGCAACGATTTTATGCCCGAACAATGAGTGAAGAAGCGGCAATCCGACAATGGCAGCGTTCGA
>JBCDFN010000011.1:0-98840 GCA_039177935.1 Pseudomonadota bacterium
AGGCCGTCCTTGAGATAGGTGGCATACGCCCCAACCTGGCCGCCCGAGAAATCGAACGTATCGGCGAGGCTGTCGTAATCGAGCTTGCCGCCCACAAAGCCGCCGAGCACGCCGAAGATCAGCACATCACCTTGGCTGATGACATCGTACTGACCCATGTCCACGCCAACTTGCAGGTCAAACGACGAGAACTCATTGTCGAGATCGTAAGTGTAGGTCCGTCCGTAGGCGGACGTGGTGGCCGAGCGATCGCGATCCAGCCGCGACCCACCGCCCTTCATCCACACGGCCGGGGTGAGACCATCCGACCGTAGCCGCTTTTGTCCAGGCTCGCCGAGAGATTGCGTGGCATCATTGTAGGCCGGCGAGGCGCCGCCCTGCAGGATCACGCGCAAATCCGCCGTCCGGTCGAACCAGGTCGCGGACGTCTGATGCCACAGATCTTGCGCGGCCGTGAGCAGTTTCGGCAGCGCATAGGCTGCGCCACTCACGAAGCTGCGCAGTTCCCAGACGCCGGAACCCGTCGGCACAAAGAACAAATCGTAATCGAACAGGCCTGCGCTGACAGGGCCGTCCGCGAGCACGAAGTTGTTCTCGTTGGGTGTGGCGCCCTCCACGTAAATGATCGGAATGCCGTCCGCATTGAGCACGCCCGGCAGGCTGCTCGCATTGTTCACCACAACCCGGGTGACGCCGCTCACATTACCATCGACGATGAAACTGTCGCCTTGCGACCCGGGCCCTGCCAGGTTCGCATCCACCGCGACAAAGCCGCCGCCTTCGAAGTCGAGATCCGCTTCGCCCGGCGTGTTGGCGAGCGTGAAAATGTCGCCCACGCCACCATCGACGAGCGAGATCGTGCCGCTGTTCCGGAAGGTCTCAAGACCTTGGAACCCGCTCGACTCGCGGCTGCTTCCATCGCTCGCGCCCAGCACCGTGGCGCCTGTCCGGTTGAGGAACAGATCGTTCCCGCCGCCAAAGAACGACGTTCTCTTGGTCTCGAACACACCGCCGGAGCGGTTCTCAAAGCGGTCGTCTTGGTCCGTTAGATCCACATAGCCCGTGATGGTGCCGGCGTTGGTGATGTGCGCGGTGCCCGCGCCCCTTACATCGATGGCAAGGTGGGACTGCGCCCCAATCGTGCCGGTGTTCGTGATTGTCGTCTGGTTGGCGTCATCGCTGGTGGCATAGATGCCCGTGCTTTGTGGACCGGCCGCGTAAACCGAGCCCGTGTTGACAATGTCAATCGGGCTGTTCGGGCCGCCGCTCCGGGCGAAGATACCAAAGGCGCCTTTAGAAATTAAGTTGGGAGATAGGATCGCCTTGGGCCCCAGTGCGTTGACACCAGACTCCGCGTTTACGGCGCCGCTATTGTTGATCGAAATGGGGCTGTCGGATTGCAGGGCCAGCGCTGCGATACCCGTGGCGTAGTCGCCGCCCGTAGCGTCGATTAGTCCCCTATTGGTAATCGTGATGGCGCTGCTCGCCCCGCGCGCGCGGGTATAAATACCCTCGGCTCTCCCGCCAGCATCAGCGTTTATGGCGCCACTATTGGTGACCGAGATCGTGCTGCCCGTCCCCTCGGTCGCCAAAAAGATACCAGCTCCGCGGTCGCCCGCCACGGAGTTTAAAGTGCCCCTATTGATAGCTTCATGGGGGCTGTCCGAGCCCACAATGCTCGCAGCGATGCCGAGCGCGTCATCGCCACCGATGGTCGTGATGGTGCCGTAGTTGGTGATTCTTACGGAATTACCACTGATCGCCTGGCGGTACCAGGTACCGTTCACGAAGCGGTCGAACGTGCCTCTGCTAAAGGAATTGATGCCGCGCGCCTGGTCAGCCTCGGACGTCACCATTATGTCGCCTCGATTGACGATCGTTAGGTCACTGTCCGACGCAAGGGGTGTTGCAACGATGCCATCGCTGGGCCCGTAACTCGACGCATTCAAAGCGCCGGTGTTCGCGATGTCCGTACTGCCACCATCGCCCTCGTTCTGCGCGACGATGGCGGCCGCTCTTGTCTTCCCGTTAACGCTTATCTCGGCGCTGTTACGGATCGCAATGGAACCGTTGCTGGACGTAGACGTGTAGTAGCGCGCGCCGGTATTGGGGTCGATGGTCCTGGTGCGGCGCGTAGCAGTTGCTACGGATAACCCGTAGGCTCCGCTTTCAGACGTAACCGTGATCGCCCCACTATTGTCGATTATGTTCGTCACGTCGGAGCCTGGCGTTTGAATGCTGACTCCGTCGCCGCGATAGTATGACGTAACAGTTACGGCATTTGTGTTTGTGATGTGCGCGTCAGTTCTGTCTCCGTGGTTAAATATAACGATGCCCGTTGTTCCCCCCGCGGCGCTTGAGGTCCGCACCTCTCCACTATTGGTGATCGTAATGGATATGTCGCTAGCGTTACTAAGCGTATAGAGGCCTAAAGCGCGCAAATTTTGGCCGTAAGCGCGCGCGGTGACGGATGCGCTATTGGTGATCGTGACACCGCTACCCTCTGCTCTGGTGACCGCCCTAATACCGTAAGCATGCACACCTGAGGCGGACGCAATTGACGAAATGGACCCGCGATTGGTGATCGTGATGCTGCTTTCGAGCCCTCTTGTCTCCGATTCAAGTCCCTTTGCGCGTCCGTCATTCGATCTTGCGACAAGATCCCCGGTATTGGTCACTGTGATCGTGCTGCGTTGCCCGAAGGTGTACGTGCCGATGCCATTAGAGGGCCGGCCCGCAAGAGGATCGGCGATGAGTGACTCGGTGTTGGTGAGGTCGATGTAATGGCTATCGCCATTGGTCTCCAAGTGGATGACGCCATTTGGATCGGCGCCCCGCGTCCGCGCCTCTGTGTTGACGCAGACGATCGGACCGTTGGCGGGCGGTGTTGTTGCCGGTGTGATGCGGATGGGATCGGGCGCTGGGTCCAGGGTGACCGCAGCGCCACCGACCGTGCAGTTTGACTGCGCCTGGGCCGTGGACGGCGCGGCGATGCTCGCCAGTAGAAAGGTCGAGGCCAGTGCCGTGCCGAGGAGAAGCACGCGCGGGCTAGCCGTGTTGAACTGGTAGCCCAGGGCGCGGTTTGGTTTGGAAGCGTGGCCGGTTTCTGCAGCTGTCGTTGCGTTCCGCTTGCGAATAGACAGCGCACGCCGCCGCTCATGCCGGTTCATGTTGTCACGCCCGATGTCACACCCCCTGGACCGTTTGCGCGGCCTCTTGTGCCTTTCGGGGTCAAGCGCCAGGCACGACTTGCCTGGCGACGGACGACCGTCGACCCCACCCCTGTTGTCTCGCCCTTGTCCGCGCACTTGTCGCGCCCTTGTCGCGCCCTTGTCGCGCCCTTGTCGCGCCCTTGTCGCGCTCGTGTGCCCGCGCCGGCTCTCTTGAGGCGGCGTTCACGTGTCACACGAGCACCTGCCGCACGAACACCTGCCGCACGAGAATCGTGCGTTGGAGCTAGCTTGGCATTTGTTGGGCGGCGCTTCTTTCCTGCACCAGAATCATCTGTTGCCCGACAAGGAACGCGGGGGTGTTTTTGGTCGCTATTTTGGAGGCTGTTGCGTTTGCGCAACGGCATATGCTTGCGTCTTTGAAACCCGCGTCCTTAATGCGCGAACGTGGCTCGCAAAATGGACTCTGCTGGAGGCCGCCGGCGATTATTGGGACGCGCCCTGCGTAATGGCGCGTTGTCATGTGATGCAGATCGCTCTACTAAGTCGGCGCGGTCGAACACACTTTTGCCGCCAAGTTCCGGGAGAGACAAATGACGGACCGACAGGGACAAGAAAAAGCACCGGCTGCCGAAGGCACCGAAGGCGCCGACAAGAACGCTGCTGGCCCAGAAAGAGATGCGGTCACGGAAGAGCAAAAGGCCGAGGAACAGCCTCAAGTTAAGTACTCCATGTCGCCCGGCTTTTCGTCGTTCCTTGGGAGCAACGGCATCGGGCTCGGAATATCGTCCTATCAATCGGGCAAGTTCTATCTTCTCGGCCAGAATACCGACGGCGGTCTGCTTGTGGACGAGCGCTTCTTCCGCAAAGCCATGGGCATCGCCGTCCCAGATAAAGACACGATCCTGCTTGCGACGCTGTTCCAGATCATCCGATTCAAAAACGTCTTGGGACCCGAGCAGCAGATCAACAATCTCTACGACGCCTGCTATGTGCCCCGAGAGCTTTTCGTGACGGGTGAGCTCGATAGCCACGATGTTGGTCTGCTCAAGGATGGACGGATCGTCTTCGTCAACACGCAGTTCAATTGTCTCGCGACGCCGTCGTCGCGTCATAGCTTTACGCCGCTCTGGAAACCGCCTTTCATCTCGAAGATCGTCAAAGAAGATCGCTGCCACTTGAACGGTCTTGCGATGGAGGACGGCGTTCCTCGCTATGTCACGGCGGTCAGCAAGTCTGACACGATCGATGGATGGCGCGACCGCCGCTATGACGGCGGCATCATTATCGACGTTGCCACGGGCGACATTGTCATCGGTGGTCTGTCTATGCCGCATTCGCCGCGGATGTATAACGGCAAGCTCTACGTTCTAAACTCGGGCACGGGCGATTTGTGCTGGGTGGAACCTGCCGAAAAAGCCGCGGACGCAAAACTCCATGTGGTGGCGTTTTGCCCTGGCTTCGTACGGGGCCTCGGCTTCCACGGCAAATATGCCTTCGTTGGTCTGTCTAAGCCTCGTTATGAGCGCTTCGAGGGCCTGGCTCTCGACAAGCGGCTTGCGGATACGGACTCCGAGCCCTGGTGCGGCGTTCAGGTGATCGATTTGGAGTCGGGCTCTGTGGCCCACTGGTTCCGCATCGACGGGGCCATCGGAGAACTCTACGACGTGGCTGTTGTGCCGGGCGTGCTTCGGCCCATGTCGCTTGGCTTTGCCTCGAACGAAGTCTTGGGGCTGATTACCCATGACGAATTCGACGAAGCGGCGTCGTTCTAGTTGAACAACCAAGTTAGGCGGCCCTTGACGGCATTGTCCGACACGCTGTCCGCGTACTGGCCTTGGTAGGACACGCCCGCTGTGAGCCGATCCGAGATGGCGAAGTCGGCGCCCAAATCCAGCAGGGCCGAGTCTTTGGCGAGCGGCACACCATCCACGTTGAAGCCAATACCGGTGCTGGCGAAGGCGAGGTCGACACCCGGCGTGACATCGTCAAATGCATGGAGCCAGGCGGCTTCGATGCGGGGCGTGACGGCCATGTTGCCCCACATCATCGTGGTGGCGGCGCGAAGTCCCACCGTGGTGTAGCCAACGTCTTGGTCGAAACCGGAGGTGCGCAAAGATGCTTCCGGGCCACCCTTCTCTTTAAAGCCGCTGGACTCCACGGAGACATAGGCCAGGCCGGCGAAGGGCTCCAGATCTATGCCGCCGATTTGCGTCGGGTAGGCAATCTCACCGAAGAGCTGGCCGGTGTCAGAATCATAGTCCGCCTTCTGACGTTCGTAAAAGTTTGGGAACACGACCGCGCGAGATGTTTCGATCTCGCTCCAGGCCCAAAGGCCGCCGCCGCGTAAGGCCAAGCCGCCGAGATCGCCATTCACATACCCACCAAGATGATAGGTCTTGGTGTTTGCACCGCTAAACCGTTGATCAATGCTCACATCGGAGAAGGAAGCGCCCGTGGCGATACCAACCCGCCAGCCGTGCCAAACATCCGCGTCCATACCCGAGATAAAGCCGCCAAGATTCCGGTCTGCTGTGGCCGCGTTACCGTCGCCATCAAACGTACCCCAAGCGCCATAACCTTCCGTCCAGAAAGCCAGTGGCGAAGACTGCGGGATCTCTCTAAGCGACTTGCCGTCATACGCGCCCGCCCCGCCTAGCATCATGGCCTGGCTGTCGTAGCTCGCCGTTTGCGGACCACCATTCCCTAGCGCACGGCCTTGGTGGCTCGCCTGCATCATGCGGCCCAAGACCGCCTCGCGGGCATAGCGACTGTCGTCCACAAGCGTGCCGGCAACAGTCGCATGGATCTCGCCCGACAGAGCATTGAAGGCTTGGCGGGCACCCTCAGCGGTTTGCGTCAGCACAGACAAGAACAACGGATTGCCCGTCGGGAACTGGTCAAGGGCTTCGGCGACGTTGCATTGATTGCGGGTCTCGGCGACCGAGCAGAAGCTCAAAAAGGTCGAGCTGCCACCACCACCCGCATTCGGTACAACGGTCCGCAACAGAGTCAGCACAACATCGTTGCCATCGCCCGCGGCGTAGTTCACTTCCGGTGTCAGAAACGCGAAGTTGGTTGTTATGTCTGCGAAGGTTCCTGTAACAGCATCAGGGCTATCTTTTTGGATGATCAAATAGTCAGTACTCGGCGCGTAATTGCCGTCCTGGGCGAGAACGCGCAAGGTCGCGCCCGTCAAGTCAACCGTTCCTGTGACCACAGCCCGATCGCTGTTCCCGGCCGCATCGACTTCGACCTCAAAGACGCCGCCTAGGCCAAAGGTCAGATCACCGGACACCGTTTGCATCCCGATGGAATTGCCGGGGGCGAAGATGCCACCGCCCGTCACATTGACCCCACCAACCTCCCCGGTTCCACCAAGCGTACCACCTGGATTGACCGTTACAGCGGAGGCGATAGAGCCGTTGACCTCTAGCAGTCCGCCGTTGACGGTCGTCGGGCCCGTGTAGGCATTGGCGTTCGACAAGGCCAGCGTACCGGCGCCTTCCTTGGTCAGGCCACCGATACCGGAGATAACGCCGCTTTGCGTCAGTGTTGTCCCGCCGTCTGTCTCGAACGTGCCGCCCCCCACGTTCAGGGTGGTCGCGCGATCCATCTCAAAAGAACCCGTTGTACGCAGCGTGCCCCCATCAAAAGCGAGAGGGCCATCGGCAGCACCAAGATTGACGTTTTCGCCGACGCTAACAGTGCCGCCGTTGATCGTGGTGCCGCGCGTATAGGTGTTTGCCCCCGAGAGAGTCATTGTTCCGGCGCCGACCTTGACCAGCAAGCCACCTTGCGTCGCGCTCGGCGCCCTCCGGCACTCCGTCTCCGTAGGGCCGCAATCGCTGATGACACCGGATACGTCTGTGTCGCTATCGTTGCCCCCGACTGTTATCTGGTTCCTGCCGAGATAATAGAACCCGCCGCCCGCGATGGATCCCACTGTTAGCTGCCGATTGTTGCTGGCACCGTTCGAACCCGAAAAATCCGTCACGCCGTTCGCGCCGTTTGTGATGCTGGCGAGACCGCCGTCGCCTCTGTTCAGAAAATCCAGTTCCCCGTTATTGGCAATCTCTGCGTTCCCAGCCGTGCTCCGGTTTCGAAAGATCAGAAGACCATCATTTTCAATTCGGGCATTTTCAGCGCGGCTTGTATTGCGGAACTGCATGTTGCCGGTGCTGGTATTCGTGATCTTCGCATCGCCATCGCCCGCACCGCTTGCGTTCAAGAATTGCAGGCTGCGAGTGTTGGTAATGTTAGAGCTGCCTGCCGAGCTACTGTTCTGGAAGCGAAGGTTGCGGTTATTGATGATTGTTGAGGCGCCTGCCGAACTATCGTTCCGGAAGCGCAGGTTGCGGTTGTTCTGGATGGTCGCGTCAGCCGCAGAGCTATCATCCCGAAAATTCAGAGTACCCCGCTCAATCGTGATCGTTGCGTCCCCCGCATTGCTTTCAACCCTGAAGTTGATCGTCCCGCGCTGGTTGTTAATCGTGGCGGTGCCGGCGGTACTCCTGATCGAGCCCGTGCCCGTGAAGTTCAATGTGCCTCTGTTGTTGGTCAGTGTTGCCTTGTCCCCCTCCCCGGTGATGCCGTCACCATCGAACGTTAGGGTCCGGTTCCGGCCGAGGGTGAAGGTGTAGTTCTGAACAGTGACAGGATCTGTAAAATCCCAAGTGCCAATCGACGTGTTGTTTTGGGAAAACGTAATGTTGTTAGCACCCGACGATCCGAAGGTCGCAGTTTGGCCAGAACCCGGGGTGCCAGGTGGATTCGGGGTCCAATTCGAATCCAAGTTGTAGTTACCCGAGCTCCCGTTCCATTGCTGAGACCAACCCGGCACCGGCCAGCCCCATACTAGAAGGCAAACCCCCATAACCACGGCAGCTCGCGTGCGCACACAGCGCACCGTCAAGCCTGGTTTCGTATGGAGGCGAGTTGTTTTCACAGTGACCCTGGCTTCACTCCAAGTGCGGAGCTTCTAACGCGATGATCCCTCCATACCTGATTCCCTGGACATGGTAAATTTTGTCTTAAAACAACGTGTTAGTGCTTGGCGCAGTCGAGAATCGGTCTCGGCGTTGTCAAAATGCAACAAATCGCCCCCCTCCCAGAGGCCCAGTCATCGCGTTCTGGTATCTGTCTCGATAGGTCAATCTGGGCGACCAGATTGCGCGACCTTACAACCGAGCTGGACGTGCCCAGCTTTCGTGCGCAGCGTACCTGCGCTAAGTCGCCGCCTTCTCGGGCTGCCTTGCCTCCGGCCGAGCGGTTTCGTTAGCGTCCGCCAACGCCGCGTCCACGGCATCGCGATAGCCATGGGCATCGATGAAGGGCTTAAGGCGGTCCGCAATCTTCTTCGTAAGGTCCGTCGGCATCTTGTAGCTTGAGACCTTGTGATCAGACCGGTCGGCGAGAAAGGCGCGCATAGGGCCTTCCGCTTCGTCGAACTTCTCAATTCGGAGCTTCTCGTAAAGGTCCCGCATGGAGTCGATCGGATTCTTCACGAGGTCTTCATAGCGTATTTCGTAGAGGTTCTCCGCAGGGATCAGGTGCTTATCGCGTTCGTAGACGCTCGTAACCCGCTCCATGAGATCGAGCACATAGTCATCGAGCCATTCGTCGCAATAAGGCGGATTGTGCAGACCTTGTGCCGAGTAGAGCGCGCGCCACAACTTGACTGTGGACGGAAAGACTTTCAGTGGGCTGCGTGAGATATGCACCCAGCGCGCATCGGGAAAGAGTTTCGTGAGGAGCTTGATACGAGCCGTGTTGGGCGGGGTCTTCATCACCAGGGTCTTGCCGTGTTTCACCATCAGCCGCCTGTAGAACCACATATATCGATCGGCCCAGCGCTTGACCTTATCCTCTGGCACGCCTTCGAAGTCGATATAGTCTGTATCTTGAGGACCTAGGCGCGGCCATGCCATCGTGTTCAAGGGCGAGCCCTCGCCGAACATGATCATGGCGAACTCTTCTTCCTGCGGACGGTCAAAGCCGACCGGGACGTCATCCTGCGGACGGCGCTTTGGCAGCAACACCTTGAAGACGTGATCGAGCGCGCCCTCGGTCAAGAGGAAATGGTGGGGGAAGAAGCACTCATAGGTGGTTGGGAAGGCGAGGTTCGGATCCTCCGAGAACAGATCGTGCATCAGCGTGGTGCCGCTACGCCAATGCCCCACGACGAAGATCGGCGGCGTATCGAGCGGAAGCTGGTCGGCCTTGCGCTTGTAAAGAAGCTCGGTAATCCAGGCGAGCGGCGTGTTAAATGGAACCCAGAGGAAGAGCGCCAGCGTGTCGGGAATGCAGTTCAGGGTGAACGAGAAACGACCGCGCCAGAAGAGCCGCATCAGCGCCATGAAGCGCATGCCGTACCAGATGTAGACCAGCCGCCCGCCATAGCGCTCAACCGTGAGCCCCATCTTTTTCTTTTTGTGCTGTCTGCGGCGCTTGTCGCCATCGTCGTCGGACGGCATGACTTCGTAGTCTGGCACGCTTCTCTTCTCCTCGTGGGATGGATAAGGGCGTCCTAGACGCGATTGGGACCCAAGGGAAGCCCCTTTGGCGCTGCAGAGGCGCCCGCCGTGTCCCGGCCCTAGTCCTCGAGCGCGGATTTCACAGTCGCGGCCAGCGTTTTGAGATCAAAGGGCTTCTGCAAGAACCCAAATTCTTCGTTCTCATCGAGATTACGTTTGAAGGCGTCTTCCGCGTAGCCGGACATGAAAATGATCTTGATGCCGGGGTTCCTCTGGCGAAGCTCCTTGAGCAGTGTCGGGCCGTCCATTTCGGGCATCACCACATCGCTGACGACAAGGTCGACCTTCCCGTCGTGCTCTTCGAACACTTCCAACGCTTCTGCGCCGGTCGACGCTTCCAGCACCTCGTAGCCCCGTGTCCCAAGCGCGCGCGCGGCAAAACTGCGCACCGCGTCCTCGTCCTCGACGAGCAATAGTGTTCCGCGTCCCGTGAGATCTTTCGGCTTCTCGGGCTTGCGATCCAGTTTCGTCGGTTCCTGATCGACTTCCGCGGCGCCCTCGACATAGCGGGGCAGGAACACGCGCATGGCCGTGCCTTTGCCCACCTCGCTGTCGACATACACATAGCCGCCCGTCTGCTTGATGATGCCGTAGACCGTCGAGAGCCCGAGGCCTGTACCGCGGCCGATTTCCTTCGTTGAGAAAAAGGGCTCGAAGATCTTCTGTTTGACCTCTTCGGTCATGCCAGTACCCGTGTCTCGAACCTCGATCATCACGTACTCGCCCGGCGGCATATGGCTGCCGCCGACCTCGCGCGACTTGGCCTCGCCGACGTTCTCCGTACGGATGGAGAGCTTGCCGCCATCGGGCATAGCGTCTCGGGCGTTCACCGCAAGATTGATGATGACTTGCTCAAACTGATGCAGGTCCGCTTTGACCGGCCACAAGTCCCCCGCCGAATCCAGACTGAGCTCCACGTTCTCTCCCAGGAGACGATCAAGCAGTATCGAAAGCTCAGAGAGCACATCCCCGAGCTGTAGCACCTGCGGGCGCAGCGTTTGCTGACGCGAGAACGCGAGCAGTTGGCGAACGAGGCCCGCGGCCCTATTGGCGTTCTGCTTGATGTTCATGATGTCCTGGAAAGCCGGATCCGTGGGGCGGTGGTTTAGGAGTAGGAAGTCCGAAAATCCGATGATCGCTGTGAGCATGTTGTTGAAGTCATGGGCGATACCGCCAGCGAGTTGACCCACGGCTTGCATCTTCTGGCTTTGGGCAAACTGCGCCTCAAGCTCGCGCTGCTCGGTCGTGTCCAGGGCATAGGCGATCACCGCTTCGCTCTTATCCTCTGTGCCGGCAATAGAACTCAAATAGAGTCGCCCGCTCCGCGGCTCAGGACCTGCAAACGTCACGTCAATTGCATCGATCATTCCCTGCCCTGCAATTGCCGCGTCGAGAGCCTTGCGCACCGCCTGACGGCTGCTTTCGTCAACAAGATTCTCCAACCGTGTTTTTCCGGGCTCGGCGTTCGCATCGGTTGCAAACAGCCGCGAGAAAGCCGCGTTGGTCCCGCTGACAGCGCCACCCCCGTCCACTGTGGCAATGGCAAAAGGTGACGATTGAAAGATACGCGTGAAACGCAGCTCTGCGGACCCGGCTTCCTGCGGCTCTCCGAGCTCGCGGCTTAGAATGAGCACATGCGCGAGCTGGTTGCCTCGTGGCAGCCGGTGCAGAAGGCGGACAGGCATCGTCGTGCCATCGGTCCTGAGAAGATCGATGTCGAAGCGCCGGACTGCGCCTTGCGTGCCCCCTTGGGATGGGCCTTGAGATGGGCCTTGCCCTGTGGCTCTGCTCTCGCCGCGGCCCGCTTGTGCAAGAAGCGCTGCGCTGTCCTTCGACATGATGTCGGAGAGTTCCGGCCGTTTGGCCGCTGTTTCGGTCAAATCGAGCTTGAGCCACTGAGCGAGCGTCGCGTTGAGATACTCAACGCGTCCGCTTGAGTCGGCAGTAAAGAATCCGGCAGGCGCATTATCCAAACAGTCAATGGCGGCCTGAACATCGGCAAAACTCGTTTCTTCCCGTATCCGTTCCTGCGTTATCTCGTCGACCTGCCAAACCGTGAGCTGGCCCTTGCGGCCAGACCCTGCCTCCGGAGGCATCGGTTGAACGGAAATACGGAACCAGCGTGGTTCGACACTCGTCTCGTCCTCGACCTCTCCAGGCGGCGGCAACCGAAACTCTTCCTTGAGCGTGCGTCCCTGCTGCGCCGCGCGTGCAAGCCGATAGATCGGCTCGGCCAAATAGGGATTGCCGCCAAAGGCGCGGTCGGGTGCGGGAACTGGTGCTTCCGCATCAAGGCCGAGAAGCTCGCGATAGGCGCGATTCGCGTAAAAGACGCGCCCGGACGAATCGCCGATCAGAGCGCCATGAGGCAGGTTGTCGACAAAGGACTTGGTCAGATCGTTGCGCTCTTGGCGCTGGCCGAAATGCAGGATACCGACCGCGCCGGCGAACAGACAGAACACGCCAACGACCGCAAGGGCTGCGAGAATTGCGAGAACGAAGGGCTCCGCAACTTCGCGGCTGACCATGGCCAGCCCGACCGCCGCGACCGCAAGAGCAAGCGCCAAGAGCACCACGAGGGTCACGCTACCGTCGCGGCTGGTTCGGTCTGTTGTGGGTTCAGCGTAGCGCATCGGCGCATCGATATCCGACATGGCTTGGGAAACTACCCGATTCGACGTGGCATAGCCGGAGATTGTCACACTGGCCAAGCGCTAATCCTAGGCCAAGTGCTAATCCTGGGCCCAAGTGGCAATCTTGGGCCAAGAGGTAATCGGGCCTCAAGGGACGAACGTGGTTTCAACACGCAGCAATCCGGCTAAGGTGCGGTAAAGTTTGGCCTTCGTATGGAGCCGAGGGAACGGAGCGCTGGCCATGGATTTCGACCTCAGCACTGCCATTCTTGGTTTTGCAGGACTCCTATTCATCGTCGCCTTGTTGGTGCTCACCATTTGGGCGTTCAAGGCCGTCTTCGGAGACGGAGATAAGGCCGCCTCCAAGAAGGGCCGCGAACGACGCTTAGCTGTGGTGGAGACGGCATCGGTCGACGGGAACCGCAAGCTCTGCCTCGTGCGGCGGGACGACGTGGAGCATCTGTTGATCATTGGAGGACCTGTCGACTTGGTTGTCGAAACGGGAATCAAGGGCCGTCCCGCGCCGCTTCAACCGCCTCACTCTGACGTGGTCATTGCAAAAACAGCGCCGCGGCCGGGACCGAAACTAGGCCAACCGTAGGTCCTGAAAGGACATTTTGTGTTGACTGTTGCTATTTTGCAACGGCGGGTTTTCCTTGAGGTCCTCCCGGACTTGCGATAGCGTTAACACACGGTCTTACAGCGGCCCGACTGGGCAGGCGGATAGAGCGACGCCGGTAGCTTTATTTGCGAACTGTGAGGACGCCGGCAGTTCCCTGCTAATGGTCCGACACCGACTGGTTATGCCAGTCATGTCAGTCCCCCAAACACTCTCCACTCCCCGCCCCAAGCGGGGAGTTTTTTTTGGCTGTGTTGACGCCGTCAGGCACGGCTGAAATTCTCGTGCCATGACAATCCATCGTCGCCTGGGCTGGGTCGTCCTGACCATGGCCGTCATGATCATGGGAGCCTCGATGAGTAGCGCCGGTTCGCCAAAAAACACCATGCCCGACAGCTTCGTCTATTTGCGCGACGTCGACCCCACGATCCAACAAGATATGCGCTACTTCGGCAGCAACAACTTTACCCGCCGACCCGTACCCGGATACCAGGCGCCTGAGTGCATATTGGTCCGCGAGGCCGCCGAGGCCCTGAAAGCGGCTCAGGCAGATCTGAAGCCGCGGGGCTATTCGCTGAAGGTCTACGATTGTTACCGCCCGGCCCAGGCTGTCGCTGCATTTGTGAATTGGTCGTCGGAGCCAGACGATCCCGAAGCAAAGCGGACGCACTACCCCAATCTGACGAAGGACGACTTGTTTCCAAAGTACATCGCTACGCGATCGGGCCACTCGCGCGGGGCGACGCTTGACCTCACCATTGTGCCAATCGGCTCAGAGCCCTCACCCGTCGAGGGTGTTCCCGCGTACACCGAGCCCTGCACCGAGGGGGACCCAAACGATAACGGCCTGGACATGGGCACCGGCTTTGATTGCTTCGACCCAAAGGCCAACACGGTCACTAGGGGCCTGACGCCCGTCGAGCAGCAGAACCGGGATCTCCTGCTGGAAGTCATGAACCGCCATGGCTTCAAGAATTACCCTAGGGAGATCTGGCACTTCACCTTCCAGCCCGAGCCTTACCCGGATACCTATTTCGACTTCCCGATCTTGCCGCATCCGGGCAATGGGCCGGACACGCCGGACGAGACGTGACCGTCAGCCCCCGGACCGGCATCGTCGAAACGTCCATCCCGGGGCGGCTCGATCGTCTACGCTGGGGACGGTTTCATACCCTGATTGTGCTCGCCCTGGGTATCACCTGGGTCCTGGACGGCCTTGAGGTGACGGTTGCGGGCGCGGTGGCTGGCGCCCTCAAGGAAAGCCCGGTCCTCCAATTCAGCAACGTCGAGGTTGGCCTCGCGTCCAGCTTTTACCTCGCAGGGGCTGTATTTGGTTCGCTTCTCTTCGGCTGGCTCACTGACCGATTTGGACGAAAACGGCTCTTCGTGATCACCCTCGGCGTCTATCTCGTCGCCACGGCAGCCACCGCATTCTCTTGGAACTTTGCCAGCTTCGCGCTGTTTCGCTTTTTGACAGGCGCCGGCATCGGCGGCGAGTACACGGCCATTGCGTCGGCGATCCAGGAGTTCATCCCGGCGCGATACCGTGGACATACGGATCTCGCCATCAATGGCAGTTTCTGGCTCGGCGCAGGCGCAGGCGCGGCCGGGTCGATCATCTTGCTCGATCCCAACATTCTGCCACCAGACCTCGGATGGCGCGCCGCCTTCTTCATCGGATCGGTGCTGGGGCTCGGCATACTGATCATGCGCCGATGGATCCCAGAGTCACCGCGCTGGCTCATGACCCACGGCCGGGCCGATGAAGCTCACGACATCATCGACCAGATCGAGAACCACCATCGCAGTCACGGCCATCACGTTCCGGATGGCGAGGAGCCGACCATACGGATCCAGGCGCGAAGTCACACCCCGCTCAGCGAAGTCTGGCACGCACTGTTCGCACTGCACCGGCGCCGCACGCTTGTCGGTCTCACACTCATGGTGTCCCAAGCGTTCTTCTACAACGCGATCTTCTTTACCTATGCGCTGGTGCTTACCGACTTTTATGGGATTGAGGCTCGCGAGGTCGGTTGGTACCTGCTTCCTTTCGCGGCCGGCAATTTCTTAGGACCACTGTTGCTAGGACGACTCTTCGATACGGTCGGTCGGCGTCCCATGATTGCCCTCACTTACGCGATCTCAGGGTTGCTCCTTGCCCTGACTGGAGCGCTGTTCGCCGCGGGCGTTCTCACCGCGGCGTGGCAGACCTTTGCATGGACAGTGATTTTCTTCTTCGGCTCCGCAGCCGCAAGCTCGGCCTACCTTACCGTGAGCGAGACGTTCCCGCTCGAAGTGCGCGCGCTCGCGATCGCATTTTTCTACGCTGTGGGCACGGGCATTGGGGGGGTCGGGGCACCTTTTCTTTTCGGCGCGCTCATCGACACCGGCTCTCGCTTCAGCCTGTTCGGCGGCTATCTGTTGGGAGCAGCATTGATGCTAGCGGCCGCCGTGGTCGTGGCGCGCTACGGCGTGGATGCCGAGCGTAAGCCGCTAGAGAAGGTAGCGAAACCCCTATCAGCTGTGTGAAGCGCTACTCGTCCCGGTAGACGCGCTCGCGTCGTTCGTGGCGTTCTTGTGCCTCTACGCTCAACGTCGCGATAGGACGCGCATCCAGGCGCTTGAGGCTGATCGGCTCGCCCGTTTCTTCGCAGTAGCCATAAGTGCCGTCATCGATACGCGCGAGCGCCTCGTCGATCTTTGAGATCAGCTTGCGCTGACGGTCGCGGGCACGCAGTTCAAGGGCACGCTCGGACTCGGACGTGGCACGGTCCGCAATATCCGCGTGCTGCTCCGAGTCATTCTGTAGATGCTCTAGCGTCTCTTTCGTGGAACGCAGAATTTCGTCGCGCCAATCGAGGAGCTTCCGACGAAAGTAGGCCCGCTGCTTATCGTTCATGAACGATTCGTCTTCGGACGGGGCGTAGTCTTCGGGGAGAGGTTTGGTCTTTTTCGCAGTCGCCATCAGAGACATTCCAAACGTGTTCCATGCTTGCTTGCTCAGTGCCTGCACCGACGTTCATTCGCCATACCGGCATCCCCCCCGTCGGACAGCCCCGTATTTACGGAACCGCGTTAGCAAGTCAAGACGCACTCGCTGTTGACATATGCAGAAATTGATGCCGCATGCGGCAATCTGCGAGCGGCATTCGGACGCGCCGCGATTTACATCACGCCCGCTCATTTGTTGTGCAACGCGAGCATGCACGCCAAGATGCGCGACCGGCGTGTAAACCACTTGCCCAAACACTTAGACCGTGCCCTGACATGAGCTAAATTCATGAGCGAGGTTGACATAATCCCTTATGCGCCAAACTTTCGAGACGAAGTCGTGAGCCTCGCGATTTCGGCGTGGACTCCCGTGTTTGCACTCACGCGGAACGAAGTCCCGGGATTCGTTTACGAAGCTTTTTACCCGAAAGGTTGGGAAGCGCGGCAAGGTGCCGATGTGGCCTCTTTGCTCGACAGCCAAGCTGACATGATTTGGCTGGCCTCGCAGGGCGGTGTCGTTGCCGGCTTCGTGGGTATTCGACTTCATCCTGAAGATCAAATGGGCGAGATCCATATCCTCGCCGTGTCACCGGAAAGACAAAGACAAGGTCTTGGCCGCACCCTCTTGACGTTCGCCGAGAACGAAATTCGCGATTGTGGGATGAAGATGGTTATGGTCGAGACCGTTGGCGACTCGGGGCATGAGCCCGCGCGCCGAATCTACGAGTCAGTTGGCTATCGACGCTGGCCGGTAGCCCGCTACTTCAAGCCTCTTTAGCTGAGGCGGTAAAGGATAGAAGAGAAGCGTGCCGTTCTCGACTTATACTGACGCCGCTGGCGATGCCGTCCGCAACCTGAGCGACTATGCATCGGGGCTCGTAACGCCGACCATTCGGCTAGGCGTTACCGGATTGGCTCGGTCCGGAAAGACCGTGTTCATCACGGCGCTCGTGCACAATCTTATGTCGGGCGGACGTCTGCCTTTCTTCGATGCGGCCGCGGAAGGGCGCTTGCTGCGCGCTTATCTCGAACCGCAGCCCGACGAGATCGTGCCGCGCTTCGAGTACGAGAAGCACTTGGCGGATCTTACCGCGACTCCACCACAATGGCCGGAGAGCACGCGCCGTATCAGCCAGCTGCGGCTTACCCTGGAATACGAAACCACCAGCTTTTGGAAGCGTCAGTTCGGGCGAGAGCGCTTGCATGTCGACATCGTCGACTACCCCGGTGAATGGCTGCTCGACCTGCCATTGCTCGACATGTCCTACGCGGATTGGTCGCGGGATGCCGTGTCGCGCTCCCGCGACGCAGATCGCAATCCAGCGGCGAAGGCATGGCAAGAGGCTCTTGCTGAGGCCGATCCAGCGGGCCCGGCGGACGAGGCGCAGGCTGCGACTTTCTCCGACATGTTCAAAGCCTATCTCCATGGCGCTCGTGAAGACCAGTACGCCCTGTCGACTATGCCGCCAGGCCGTTTTCTGATGCCGGGTGACTTGGAAGGCTCTCCAGCACTGACCTTTGCACCCCTCGACGCGAAAACCGAGACCAGCTTCCCGCGCGACAGTCTTTGGGCCCTGATGGACCGGCGTTACGAGGCCTATAAGCGTCATGTCATTCGCCCGTTTTTCCGCGATCACTTTGCACGACTAGACCGGCAGATTGTCTTGATCGACGTGCTGTCCGCGCTGAACGGCGGACCGACGGCCATGACCGATCTGCAACAGGCCATGCGGGATATCTTGGAATGTTATCGGACGGGCGCGAACAGTCTGTTGTCGAACCTGTTCTACCCCCGTATCGACCGCATCGTGTTGGCGGCGACCAAGGCTGATCGCCTGCACCACGAGAGTCACGACCGGCTAGAAGCGATCCTGTCGCTGCTGGCCGAAACGGCGATTGAGAAGGCGCAGCATCACGGCTCGGACGTGAAAGTTCTCGCGATGGCGGCGATCAGGGCCACGCGCGAGGCGGAGGCCAAAAAGAACGGCGAGACGCTGCCCTGCATCGTCGGCTATCCGCTGCCCGGCGAAAAAATTGGCCGCCGCACGTTTGACGGCACGGAAGCATTCGCCATCTTTCCTGGCGATCTTCCCACTGATCCGCACGAGGCCATGGCAGGCTGGAAGACCGGCGATGCCGACGTCCGCTTTTTGCGTTTCCGCCCGCCAGACCCGCAGCCCCTGCCCTCGGGTGGCTTTGCACCGTTCCCCAACATCCGCCTGGACCGTGCCATGCAGGTGCTGCTCGGAGACCGACTGGCATGACCGAGACCACATCGAAAAAGACCGCATCGCGCGCGTCCGGGGCGTCAGGTCGCAAACCCGCGTCGTTCCGCGTTGAAGACGTCGAAATCGTTATGCCGCCCGAACCGGAAGAGTTGAGCGACAATCCGGCGCCCGAAGCTGAAGTCGCCGGCCTGCCAAAGCTGGAGCGCGGCTTGCGCTGGGGCAGTATTTTCCTTGGCGCACTCGGAGGGCTGATTGGTCTACTCGCCTCTTTGTGGCTCTACGACTACGTGCTGGCCCTCATTGCCCGCGACGACTGGATCGGCTGGGCCGCCCTTGGTCTGCTGGCCCTCGTGCTGTTCGCGCTGTTGATGATCATCCTGCGCGAGGTCGTCGGACTCCTGCGGCTGGGCCGCCTAGACAAAATACGGCACGAGGCGGACAGCGCCGCGCGTCAGAACGACAAGCCGCTCGCCTTGGATGTGACCAAACGGCTGAAGCGATTTTATCGCGGCCGCGACGATCTGGCCTGGGGCATGCAGCGCCTGGCCGAACACGAGCGCGATATCATGGACGCAGAAGAGCTCCTGCGTCTTAACGAGCGCACGCTCGTCGCGCCGCTCGATCCCGTTGCCCGCACCATCGTTGCCTCATCTGCCAAACGCGTGTCGGTCGTGACCGCGATCAGCCCCAATGCGCTCGTCGATATGATGTTCGTCGCCGCCCAGAACATGCGGATGCTGCGGAAGCTTGCAACGCTTTATGGGGCGCGGCCCGGCTTCTTCTCATTGATGAAGCTCGCCCGCATGGTCGTGACTCATATCGTGCTCACGGGTGGGATCGCCCTCGGTGACGACGTGATCCAGCAGCTTGTGGGGCACGGGCTCACGGCACGGCTTTCGCGGAAACTCGGAGAGGGCGTCTTTAACGGCGCACTGACGACACGCATCGGAATTGCCACAATCGATGTGTGCCGTCCCCTGCCCTATATGGAGCAACAGCGGCCTCGATTCCGTGAGTTGATCGCAGAGATCGCCGGGCTCAATTAGACGCAGAGATGGTTGCTATGCCTTGTTGAACAAGGCGCAGCCATCGATGCTTGTCTTCTCGACCCGGCCGTCATCGAAACGCAAGGTCACGAGGATCTCCTCAGCGCAAACGAGACCCGCCGCATTGATCTTGAAGCCGCTCTCGCGATCCATAGAGGCTTGTGACTGCGGCTGGATGGCCGGCGAACTGAAATCATAGGACACGCCGGCCACATGAGCTTGCATCGCTTGAGGCGGCTCGACCCAGACCACAAAATGGTAGAGCGGCTTCGTGCGCTGCGCACCCATGATCTTGGTTGCCTTACCCTTCGTCCATTTGCTGATGTCGGTGCTCGAGACTTTGGGGGATGGCAACGCTGCGACGGCTGCTGGAGCCTCTCCTGACACGTGTTGCTCCCCCGGCCCCATGGGCTTGAACATGACCGGTTCCACGGCTTTCCAAGGCAGGTTCTCCTGTGTCTCCGCGCGGGCCGCGAACGATGGCTTCCGAACGGCCCGGCCCTTTTTGTCCTTGTCGTCTCTTGACGAGGTTACGTTCAGCTCCTCAGGTATTTCGGCCAATCCCGCAAGGTCTGGCTCCGCGGGTGGCGCCGCCATAGTGCTTGACTTTGCTACCTGTGCCGGCGGTGATGCATCAGCAGGAGAGCTGGTCTCGGTGTTTCCGCTGCTCGCGACCGCTGTCTGCGTCGGGAACTCGATTGGTATCTCGACAGCACCCAAGCCAGCAACGCCTCCGCCCTTAGCGCCAAGAGCAAGCTCGACTGAGGCCAGTATCTTGCCATCGTTTCCTGCGGGCAGAGCAAGCGCAATAAGCGTTAGGACGACCGCAGCGCTCGCCGCGGTCAGCTGAACCATGTCGCCAGGCAACCGTCCAAGTATGGCGCGCGCCCGTCTTGGATGCCGGAGCAGCCTCATTGCGCTGAACGTTAGCTCCATCGCACGAAGCGCCAGCCTCATGACTCGAAGCGTCAAGATGCTGGTACGCAGGCCCACTATTCTTGCTTGAAAAGCGATGCGCGCAGTGAGCCCGGCCCATTGAAGCCGTGCCGCATGCCCCGCCCGCGAGACGAGTTCGGCCGCGAGTGACCGCGCAGCCGAAATCGATGCCCGCAATGGCGCTGCAAACGTCGACGCGTTACTGACCGCTCCCTGCATACGCTAGAACTTCCCCCTTACTTGAGCTTAGCATAAGGCCACGACCGGGACAGAAAAACGGCACTGATACGGATCAAGTGGGTTTTTCGCGTAAAGCAGCGACCCTGCGGCAACCTGTCCAACTGTGCATTTTTAACTATCTGATTTCATTAGAAATAATCCGCACCCGGTGGATTGCGGGGATAAGCCACCCGGGCCTGCTGCAACACAGATGCAATCGTATAGTCTTGATTTCGCGAGTTGGCCGACTGTGGAAGGTGCCGACGGAGAAATCCAAAGGCGCCGGGAAACGGCGGTAGCCTCGTAAGGGCAAGGCAAGCCCGAGGTCATCCATGCCATGGGTGGCTGAAGGCGGCGGGAAAGGTAGACGCGAAATTCTACGGTCTGGCGGGGTCACCGCAGTACCGTGAGGTGAAACCGGCAGAGTGTTTCGCGCCACTGATCCCACCGCTGTCTGGCTCAAGCTTGGCCAAAGCGAGAGCCGCGTCGTAGCAACGCGACGATAAATAAGGGCCGTGGTCAGGCCGCGGCGCTGGCTCGAAGAGCCCACTCGTGGGTGACTTTGTAGCCGATACCGTGGCCGAGGGGCCGAAAGGTCCCGCGGCGCCGACCAGACGTCCCGAACGGGCGGGTGGTTCGACATCGCAACAGGGAGGCGGGGCCGACAAAGCTCCGCCTTTCCTTGTTTTTGGTCCACTGTATCTCCTCTTTAGCTGCTGCCCGCGCGCCGATAAGATCGCGCTGTCATGCATCGGAAACCTCAGAGACAATTCCGACCCCTTGCCGTCGTGGCCACAGTTGCGTTGATCCTTGGCGCGCTTCCTGGCTGCGGCACGACGAGTTCCCTCGGGGGTGGCAGCAGCAATAGTGGCCCCGAAGCGGGCACCGATACGAATATGGGCGGCCTCTGGAGCGGCAGAAGCAAAACCAGCGGATTGCCAGCCTTTAAGAGGAAGGCTGGTCCGGACGATCGCCCCACACGCGTGGGCTGGCTCTCGGCGCGCGCATCCCATTGCGGCTTCGTGTTCAATCCAGCACAGCTGCGCGCGCAGTACTTCGCCTTCGAACAGTCCTACGGCGCGGATTCGAGGCGCATGCAGCAAGTGCAGAAGGCTTACGACTACTCGTTGGAGGCCACCACAGATCGCGCAAAAGAGAATGCCAATTACTGCACGAAAGAGCGCGTCGACGAGATTCGCCCAGAGCTTAACCGCTATCTCTCAGGCGACTTTCGGTTGCTCTAGGGCGGTGCAGAGACGCCTCAGACGGCTAAGGCGTTGCCGCCGGTTCGGGTGAGACCTGAAGCTCAACTTGATCCGGTGCCGAGCCCGCACCCGACACAGTCCCGATGCCAGGCGCCATACCTACGCCTGGGACTGTAAGCGGCCATCCATAACCAAGCGCGGCAAGCCCCACGGCAATCACGATCCCCATCGAAGCGGCTGCAATCTTAAATGTCCGCCACGGCACCCAGAAACCGTCTTCCGGTGGCGGCGCCACGACACTAGAAATCTCAGCCTCTTCGCCCGCGAGTATTGCCTCGAATGCCGCTTCGAGCCGGGCATGGGCATGTTTGAGCGCCGTCACACGGGCGTCAAGGACATCGTCCTGTTCGAGTACTTTGTCGATCGCGCGAGTCTGCTTTCGTGCAAGTTGGCCATCCACATACGCCACCAAGAGTTCGTCGCTGAGTTCTGTCATGATGAAGCTCGCTGTCCCTCGGGATATAGGGTTTCGACAATCGCGGCCGCTTGCGCCGGCGGGCGATCGCTAAGCCGGTCCGCTAAGGACGTACTCATACGAATGAGACGCGCGGCAATCATCTCGGACGACACATCGAGGATCCGCCCGGCGTCCTCGTGTTCAAAGCCCTCGCCGTAGACAAGGAGAAGCGTCAGACGTTGTTGGGGCGGCAGTCCAACCAAGTAGGCAATAATGGGCTCGTCGCGATAGCCCTCGTCATCTAGGGAGAAGAGCGCTCCGAACGCCACATCGTCAATTCTGGCCAACGTCATCGGATCGGCTTCGCCGCTCAGCTCGTGCCGCCACTGGCAGTAGAGCTCGCTGAAGGCCCAGACATCCAGCGAGGTCCCGCGTTGGTAGTGGTGTTGCTCGTCCAGCATGTAGTGCAGCGAGCGCTGCAAGAGACCGCGGCCTTCGTCGCGCCCGCCCGCGAGCACATCTGCAAATCTTTTGAGCCTCGGCAGCATGGCGACAAGGCCCGGTCGAACGGAATCGTAGTAATCGTCTGCTTGCACGCCTCAACCCCCGCCTGCTGGTTCATCCTGGCGAAGCACCGGAGTCTTCCCAACGAATCAAGAGGATACCATATTCCTTTGGCAACTTGGACGGGCGCCGTTAACCTTACCCCCGTATGAATGCTTGCGTCGCACACCGCCCTGCCCAATCCTTGCGCAGAAGGGGGATTTGCCGATGACGGCCGTAACCCGCGGCTCACAACCAGCGGAGCGCAAGGCTACTGCGCCAGCTCAGGAGCAGGGCACGGCAGCGCGCGGAGATTCGTTGGCGCTCACTAGGCGGGCGCCCACAGACGCGGCAGCCTCAAGCAGAACAGCAATCCGTGGTCGTCTCGCCGAACGCATGGCACAAATCGCAAAAAAGGCGGGAGCGCCCGCTCCAACCCCAACGGCACAGCAAACCGCATCACCGACGGCGCAGCCTGCACCGCCCGCACCAGTGCCGCAGTCCCAAGCCCCCAAGGCTTCGCGGGACAAGTCAAAGAAACCGGCTTCGTCAATCAGTTCACTGAGCGATAGAATCCGGGCGGAGCATTTGTCGCTAGTGAAGAAGCTTCACGCCCGCGTCTTGGATGCACCCCGTGAGCAACTCTTCTTTGTGCCAACGAAGGACGCCCAGGCGCTCTCTACACTGACGATCACAAGCCCAAATAAGGACGCGGGCCACGATTACCGGCCCGTCCCATGCCAAGTGTTCGACTGGGCCATCGCGCAGATCCCCGAAGACTTGTCGGGCTTTACATTTGTTGACTATGGCGCGGGCAAAGGTCGCGCCATGCTCCTCGCGGCGGAACACCCGTTTGCAGCTGTTGCCGGTGTCGAGTTCGCTGCGGAATTGCACGACAATGCTCAGATGAACATCGCGCAGTACCCGCGATCCAATATGCGGTGCCGCAATGTCGAGTGCGTTCTCGAAGACGCCGTGCAAGTCGGGCCGCCCGAAGGCGCCTCGGTGCACTACTTCTTCAATCCGTTTGGGCGTGGCGTGTTCGCCGAAGTCCTGAACAACATTGTGATGGCGTACCGGATGAAGCCACGGCGGCTCTATCTCGTCCTCATCGACCCAGTTGCAACCGACTTAGTCGATGCAAGCGGCGTCTTTGCGCGCGTGGAGCCCTCGCAGATTGACGATCTCAAACTAAGGCTGCTTAGCCCGTATTCAGTCGCCGTATACCGTTCTCTGGCATAAAGCGCCGCTGGCTGCTCTGCCGCGCGACGCTACTTGACGCCGAGCTTCTTCTGCAGGCTTGTGGACGATGTCGTGTACTGAAAGATGAGCTTTTTGTCCGGATAGATGATCCGATGAGCGGCCTGTGCCATGAGGGCGCTCTCATGGAAGCCGGAAAGGATCAACTTGAGCTTGCCAGGATACGTATTGATATCGCCGATGGCGAAGATTCCCTTCTCGCTCGTCTCGAACTTCTCGGTGTCCACGGGAATGAGGTTCTCGTCGAGATTAAGCCCCCAATTCGCAACCGGTCCGAGCTTCATCGTAAGCCCGAAGAACGGCAGCATGACTTCAGTGGGGTGCTCGAAGGTCGAACCATCGGCGCCTTTGACGGTGACGCCGGTTAATTGAGCGTTGTCGCCATGCAGCGTCTTAACCTGGCCCAGTTTGAAAGAGATATCGCCGCCATCAACCAGCTCCAGCATCTTCTGCACGGAGGCGGGTGCTGCGCGGAATTCCGAGCGCCGATGCAGCAGCGTAAGCGACTTCGCTACGGGCTGAAGGTTTAGCGTCCAGTCGAGCGCGGAATCGCCCCCGCCGACAATAAGAACATCCTTGTCTTTGAAGGCTTCCATCTTGCGGACGGAGTAGAACACCGACGTACCTTCGTAGGCTTCGATGCCGGGCAACGGCGGGCGCTTTGGGGTAAAGGACCCGCCGCCGGCGGCGATTACCACGACCTTGCACTCGAACTGCGTGCCGGCATCGGTGCCGACGCGATAGCCATCTTCAATCTTCTCGATCGTATCGACCTGCTCGTTGAAGTGATACTCGGCGCCGAAGGGCTCGATCTGCTCCATGAGCTGGTCCGTGAGCTGTTGCCCCGTTACCACGGGAAGCGCCGGAATGTCGTAGATCGGCTTTTCGGGATAAAGCTCCGCACACTGACCACCTGGACGGTCGAGAATATCGATGACCTGGCATTTCACATCGAGCAATCCAAGCTCGAAAACGGCAAAGAGCCCGACCGGACCTGCGCCGATAATGACCACGTCGGTCTTAATGACGTCGACTGACATACTGCCTCAGAATTGTTTTTCTGGAATCCTAACCTTGAGCCCATCGAGCTCTTCGGTCAGCTTAATCTGACAAGAAAGGCGGCTCGAAGGTCGCACATCGAAAGCGAAGTCGAGCATATCTTCTTCCATCGCCTCAGGCTCGCCCGTCGCCTCACGCCAGGAGTCTTCGACATAAACGTGGCATGTGGCGCACGAACAGGCGCCGCCGCATTCGGCCGCAATGCCGCGAACCGAGTTCTTTACCGCGGCTTCCATCAAGGTCATGCCTGCGTCGGCTTCGACCGTGTTCTCGGTGCCATCCGGTTGAATGAATGTGACTTTGGCCATGGGTGGGGGAGAATTCGACCGGGGAGAACTGAAGACTAATATGCATTTCGGACTTCGGGCCTTAGGTGCTGTTGCTCACTATGCCCGGCAGATCGCACGATCCGAGATGTTCCTCCCGGTATCGGCCCGTGCTCTATAGGGCAATTGAACGCCCGACACCAGTGCCATGCGACAAGAAGGCGTCCGACCGCTATACCCTGTCGGGCCCGGCCATTTTGGCGATGAAAGTCATGGCCTCTTGAAGCGATGCTTCGAGCTCAGCAATCTGCGCCGTGCGTTCCTCTGGCGGCGCATTCTCCGATAAGTTCTCAATGCATTCTGCAGCCCGGGCCATTCGCCAGGCGCCCACGGCGCGCGCTGAGCCGTTCAACGAGTGGGCCGCCTCGCGTATCGCTGCGCGTGTGGCGGCAGCGCGGAGTTGCTCCAGATACGACAACGACTGCGTGCGAAATAGATTCAGGACTTCGCGCTCAAGCACCGCGTCGCCGAGGGTGTAGCGCGCCAAGTGGGACATATCGATGGGTGCATCGCCCGTCTTGTCGATGGGCGCATCGCCTGTCTTGAGACCCGAACTGCCCGAACCGCTCCCTTGCGCGTGCTCACCAACCATCGCGATGCTCCGTTCGATTGCCCGTGCAAGACCAAGAACTTGCCTCACACCTCAACTTCCACTGTCACGGCCAGGCCCCAAACTGTTGCATTCAGGTTACTTGTGTGACCTGGGCGCAACTACCGTTTGGCCTGACGAAGTATCGGTCGCTGCTGGACTATAGGTGATTCGCAGAACTGGCTTATGGAATTTTCTTTCTTTATAATGGGTTATCGGCCGTTAACCGAAGCAACCGATTCAGCTTTGTTTATTGCTAAGGATTCGTTAACGATGTTGACATGAGGGGAAAAAAGCGTTGGGGACCTTCCGGTTGGGTTAGACCGGACGAGAGGCGGTCCTCCCCGAACGCAATGCGCCGCGCATGGCGGTGTTTGAAGCGGGTGGCATAGAGTTCTCCTACTCTGAGTATCAAGTGGTGCGAGGAACGCGTAATGGCGCAGGAACAAGCGAAGTCGGCTCCGGAAAAGGAAACCTCCGACGAGAAGGAAAAGGGCAAAGGGCCCCTCGAGGCAATGATGGGCGGTACGTCGCAGGACGACGTTGAGGATACGCCCACCTTGCCAAGGCGCTCTTCATTGGCCGACCGTTTGAAAGCCGAGCAGCGCCGGCGCGACGAACCTCGCAGCGAAGCGGCTCCGAAAGCCGACGACGCGAAAGCCGAGATCAAGGAGCAACCCAAGCCGCAGGCCAAGGCGCTACCCTTGAAGACGCCGCAAGAGGACGCGGGCGGCGGAGACGCACCGGAAGGCGCAAGCGGAGCCCCCTCGCCCAAACACCTAGCTCGAACGCGCCGGCCCGCCGGCCCGCCGCCGCAGCGTCGGCTGTCGGCCCCCGCCAACGATGACATCCCGTCGATTGGCGGCCTAATTTTCGCACTGCAACAGCGTCCGGCACGCACGCCTTTCCTGATCGCGTTGGGTGCATCCATTGCATGGTTCATCCTGGGTGGCTTCTTCGCGTTTGGCGTCATCTCCGATGCCAGCAGCACGGCCAGCGCGGTCCTGTCGTCGACAGCCGCCATTCTCGTACCGATCATCATCTTCTGGTTCTTGGCCCTGCTGGTGTGGCGCGCTCAAGAACTGCGTCTCATGGCATCGGCCATGACGGAAGTTGCCGTTCGACTGGCCGAACCCGACAAGCTTGCAGAGCAATCCGTCGCTTCGGTGGGCCAGACCATTCGCCGCCAGGTCGCGGCCATGAATGACGCCATCTCGCGCGCCATCGGCCGGGCTTCGGAGCTTGAGGCTATGGTCCATAACGAGGTTGCCGCCCTCGAGCGGTCCTACGGCGAGAACGAGCTCAAGGTCCGCAACCTCATCAACGAACTGGCGACGGAGCGCGATGCGCTGACGAACAACAGCCAGCGTGTGAGTGAGGCGCTGAAGGGCGTCGGCGCGCAGATTTCACGCGACATCGCCAATGCCAGTGGCTCGATCGACCAACGGCTCTCCGAGCGCGGCACGCAACTCACTGAGCTTCTCGTAGCACGCTCCAACGAAGCCGCCGAGCAGGTCCATCAAGCTCAAACGAAGATCTCGGAGCAGGTCCCTGGTCTCATCGAACGCATGGCGAAGGAACAGGGCCGCCTCACCAAAATCATCGACTCGGCGACAAAGAACCTCACCTCGCTTGAAACCACGGTGACGGAGAAGACAACCCTTCTGGACAACACCATGAAGGACCGCACCGAGGCGCTTCAGACCTCGCTGGCCGAGCGCATCAAGGGCCTCGAGTCGACCGTTGCGGAAGGTGCAATCGTTCTCGACAAGACCATGTCCGAACGCACCGACGCGTTGACGGCTGTTGTTGCCCAGAGCGCTGTGACGCTCGACAAGACGTTGGGCGACCACACCGAAGCATTCACCAATGTTGCTGCCGAAAGCGCGGTCACGTTGGGTCAGACCTTTACCGAACGGACCGACGATCTCACGAACCTTATGGCGCAAGGCGCCGTTGCTCTTGAGACGACCCTGACGGAGAAGACTCAAGCCCTCACAAATGTGGCGGCCGAGAGCGCCGTGACGCTCGACAAGATGCTTACGGAGCGCACTGATACGCTCAATGCAGTCATTTCCGAGAGCGCCGTGACGCTGGATCAATCGCTCAACGAGCGGACAGCGGCGTTCACGAATGTGGTGGCCGAGAGCGCCGTCACTTTGGAGAAGACGCTCCAGGACAAGACAGACGGCCTAACCAATATGGTCGCCGAGAGCGCCGTCACCTTTGAGAAGACCTTGGCGGACCGTACCGAAGCTCTGAATGCAACGGTTGCGGCTGGTACGCAAAAGCTCGGCGAGATGGTTGCGGAACAGACCAACGCCCTCACCGGCCTCGTGGCCCAGGGCGCCGTTACGTTCGACCAGACACTAGCGGAGCGCACGGCAGGGCTTGCGGCAGCAGTCGAGGAACAAACATCGAAGGTCGACAAGACGCTTGCAGACCGCACGGCGCAGTTCACGTCCGCCGTCAATCAAGGCGCTATTGCACTCGACAAGACGCTGGCGGAGCGTTCCGACACATTCACCAAGCTGATTACCGGCCAAGCGGATACGTTTACGCAGACCTTGCTCGACCGGGCGAAAGGCCTAGAGTCATCGATCACCGAGCAGGCACAATCGTTCGACAAGGTCATGAACGAGCGTGCTCAATACGTGATCAATGCTCTTGCCGAACGGTTGAAGGTTATCGAGACCACATTTGGTCAGAACACGGCCGAAACGGACAAGATGCTCGGCGAGCATACGCGGATGGTTGGCCAGGTGTTCTCCTCGCAGACCATGCAGCTCAACGAAGTCTTGGCGAACAACTCGCAGATGATGCAGCAAACGGCAGAGCAGGTCGGTGCGCAGTCCACCGAGGCTGTCAATATCTTGACGAACCAGACCGGCACGTTGCGTGAAGTATCACGCGGTCTGCTCGATCAGATCCATGGGCTAACTCAGCGCTTCGAAAGCCAGGGCCAGGCGATCCTCACAGCCGCCAAGGCACTCGACTCGTCGAATGCGAAGATCGACTCGATCCTGGAAGGCCGCCATCAGGCGATCATCTCGTTGCTGCACACGGTCAATACCAAGGCGCAGGAACTTGACGGCATGATGCGGAATTACTCCGGCCTCATGGAAAATGCCCTCACCCATGCAGAAGAGCGGGCCAAGCAGATTACGACATCGCTCGGCAATGAGACCAGCGGTCAGGTCCAGCAAACGCTCGGACAGATCGAGAAGCTTCGCGAAGAGGCTCAGGCTCATACGGCACAAGCCGTCAACGACCTCAAGGGGAACTTCGAGACGGTCATCACCCAGGTGGGACGTCAGCTCGAACAGATCCGCGGTCAGTTCGACAACACATCCCGCGGCATGCGGGAACAGGCGCAGAAGACTGCCGTCGACCTCGACTCGCTTCGCCAGAACATGCAGCAACGCCTCGACACCATGCCGGAACAGGCTGCTCAGGCGACCACTGCAATCCGCAAGGCGCTCAACGATCAGCTGCGTGAGATCGAGTCAATGACGCCGAACCTCACCCAAGCGGCCTCGCAAGCTGCGGCCCAAGCGGCGACGCAGGCGGCATCCACGGCGGCAACGCAAGCCGCTAAGGACGCTGCGCGGCAGGCTGCTACCGAGGCTGCATCCGTGGCAGCGTCCGAGGCAGCAAACCGGGCCGCGTCTCAGGCGGCGGCGCAAGCCGCGACACAAGCGGCTAATGAGGCTGCGCAACAGGCCGCATCGCAGGCAGCTGCTCAAACCGCTGAGTTTGCAGCCGCTTCGCTTGCCCCAGCCCCCGCACCTGCAGCGCCGCCAGCCGTTGACCCGCTTGGTGCTGCCCCGCTAACGCTCACTCCCGAGCCGCCTTATCAACAGCCTCTGGCGCAGCAGCCGGCACCGGCACCATATGCGCCCCGCCCTGAGGAGCCGGCTCGGACCTCCGACTACGGACTACCCCCGATGCCCCGTTTCGATGCGCACGGGCGCCAGGTTGCGGGTGGTCAAGATGCGACAGATCTGGACCAAGCCGCGGGTGGCTTGCCGCCGCAGCTTACCGGCGGCCAGGGGCAACAGTCCTGGGCTCCGGCGGAACCTGAGCCTCAACGAGGTGGCTATGCCTCGACCGGTGCTGGCCAGCTTCGTATCGACGAGCTCGCACGTTCAATCGATGTCAGAACCGCTACAGAGGTTTGGTATCGCATGCGGGCTGGCGAACGGGGCGTGCTTGGACGGCACATCTACACCTATGAAGGTCAGGCGACGTTTGATGAGATTTCGAACCGCTATGACCGGGACCCTGACTTCCGCAACACGGTCGATCGGTATGTCGCTGACTTCGAGCGGCTGCTTGCCGAAGCCGAGCAGTCCGACCCGACTGGCAACATGTTGCAGAACTATCTGACGTCGGAAACCGGACGCGTCTATCTGCTGCTCGCCCATGCAAGCGGCCGGCTTCGGTAAGAAAAGAGAGTTCAGAAGAGATTAAGCGGAGGCGAACCCAAATCGGTCCGGCTCCCCCAAAAGAAAACCCCCTCCTCCGCATCCCGGAGCGAGGGGGTTTTCTTATCTCGGCGCGGGCCGTTCCACCAGGCTTAGCGCTAGCGCCGTTGCGCAGTACCGGGTCGCGATCCACCGAACAAGAAGCTGGCTGGATTGGCCTCAAACTTCTTTAGCACGCGATCCATCGTGGCCGCGGTCCGGCGGGCCTGCTGCATGGCAGCGCTAAAGTCCTGCATGCCTTTCTTTGCTTCTAAGGACAATTCGTCGAGATTTTTGTCCAGCTTGGCTGTGATCTGCCTGAAGTCAGCAGCGCCTGAACGCAAGTCGATGATGGCCTGTTCGATCTCCTCGTTCTGGCTCTCCAGCATGGTCGTCACCTCTTCGACATTTTTCATCGTGTGGGTGATCTGTTGTTCGTTTGCAGCGATCAGCGCATCCAAGCGCTTGATGAAGGCATTGGCCGTGTTGAGTGCCGCTGGTGCTGCGTCGAAGATGCCCGCACCGGCCATAGGCGCCGCCTCGATCGTTGGAACTGGATTGTCGTCCGTCGCTACGAGAAGCGGCGAATCCGGTGAACCCGCTGAGATTTCGACGCCGCTGCCGCCAGCCAACCCCATGGACTTGATGGTAGCAAGCGAGTCCTCTCGAATTGGCGTGTTCTCGCTTACGCTGATCACAACACGGACCTTACGTGCGTCTTGTGGATCGAGTGCGAAGGACTGCACTTCGCCGACTTTGATCCCGTTGAAGCCAACACGGGATCCTGTTGTCAGCCCGGCGACAGAGCTATCGAAGACGATCTCATAGCGATTGCCGCCGCCGGCGATATTGGCAACCCAGAACACAAACATGAAGATGAGTGCGAGCGCGCCTAGGATGAAGCCGCCGATCAACAGGTAGTTGGCACGAGTTTCCATCGGATCCTCTCAAAAGACGCGCCGCGCCGGTCAGCTGACCGCCCGCCGCTCCTCAGCGGGGCTCGCGGCCCGGGCGCGTTCGCCACAAAAGTACTCTTCAATCCACGGATGGTCTGGCTTGCTTTGCAGCTCTGCGGGCGATCCGGTCCGGACAATCTTCTGGTCGGCCAGAACCGCTACTCTGTCACATACCGTGAAGATCGTATCAAGGTCGTGCGTGACCATATACACCGTAAGCCCAAGTGTCTGTTGCAGCTTACGAATAAGATGATCGAACTCTGAGGCACCAATTGGGTCGAGGCCGGCCGTAGGCTCATCCAGAAATACAATCTCAGGGTCGAGCGCAAGGGCTCGTGCGAGGCCTGCGCGCTTACGCATGCCGCCAGACAGCTCTGACGGGTATTTGTGCGCCGCTTCAGGCCTCAGGCCAACCATTGACAGCTTCAAGAACGCAAGATCGTCCATCATTGACTGCGGCAGGTTTAAATGCTCGCGCATCGGTACTTGGATGTTCTGCAACACCGTTAGAGACGAAAACAACGCGCCGTCTTGGAAGAGGATGCCCCAACGCTTCTCGATTTCTAGTCGCGCTTCTTCGCTGAGCGTGTGTTCTTCCTGACCGAACAGCGTAACGACGCCATTGTCGGGTGCGACAAGGCCGGTAATCACACGCATCAACACAGACTTGCCTTGCCCGGATCCACCGACAATGGCCAGGATTTCGCCACGGTACACATCGAGGTCGAGCGACTCCCAGATCTGGTGCGTACCAAAGCTCTTGGCGAGCCCGCGAACGCGGATCACGATTTCCTGCCCCTCTTCAACGATCATTGGCCGATCCCCGCGAGAAACATGGCGAAAATGCCATCAATGCAGATTACGAGAAAGATCGCCTTGACCACGGCGGCGGTCACATGCGTACCGAGAGACTCAGCGCTGCCTTGCACGCGCAAACCCTCAAGACAACCTACCAGTGCGATGATGATAGCGGCGAAGGGCGCTTTGATCATGCCGACCATGAAATGACGGAAGCTGACGATCTCTTGAAGTTTGTCGATGTAGAGCGGCGGATCGAGCCCGAGCATGACCCAAGCCATCACGCCGCCCCCGACTAGCGCTGCGATGTCGCCCATGAAGGTCAGCAGCGGCAACGCCACAATGAGCGCAGCAACCCTGGGCAAGACAAGCGTATCCATAGGGTCGATACCGAGCGTGCGCATCGCATCTATTTCTTCGCGCATCTTCATGGAACCGATCTCGGCCGTGAAGGCCGAACCCGAGCGGCCCGCTACCATGATCGACGTCAGCAGGATGCCAACTTCGCGCAAGGAGAGAATCGCGACCATGTTTACTGCCATCACCTCGGCGCCGAAGTAGGACAGCTGGACCACGCCCTGCTGCATCACGACCGCGCCGATTAAGAAGCAGATCAGAAAAATGATCGGCAGCGCCCGTAAGCCGGCGTAGTCGAGGTGATGGATGAACGAGATCGGGCGAAAACGCCAAGGCTCACGGACGGCGCGCGCCGCCGCGACGGTTACTTCCCCCAGAAACGACGTTAGCGCGAGCGTATCCTGCCAGATGCTCGTTGCGCTTTTCTTTGTCGTTTCGACGAACTGTTGCAGAGGAGGAATTTGGTCGATCTCAGGCAATTCGCCCTGACCGCGCCGGTGAACCTCCTCGATGAGTATTCGGAAGCTGTCGGTCGCGCCCGCATAGCGCGTCTTTAGACCACCCCGCTGCCAGGCCCCCGCCGTCCGCTGTAGGAGCCATGCGCCAGATGTGTCGATTTCGGCAATGCCGGAGATGTCCATCTCGCCCGTGAACTCCGACGACGGCGGTATCGGCACCTTCAAGCGCTTCAGTTCCTCGTCAAGAACCGCCGCCTCGGAGATGGTCCATGCCCCGGTCGCAACGAGGCGGAAGGTCGTGCCACGCAGCTCGACCCGGAATCCTGGCGCCTCAGTCTCGGTCTGGAGGACGAATTGATTGTCGCGCTTTAGCATGTAAGGGCTTGGCCTGGCTCAGAATCTAAGCTTCTTTGTGGCAGTCGGCGCAAATGGCAGCGGGACCGTTTTGGCCGAAAACAACGGAGAAATAAAGGAGCGATGGGACGCAAACGAGCCGAGCGTGATAGCGACGGCCCGCCGCTGACCCTTTCGGCTCGTGTGCAACACTGGCCTATCCGAGGTCAATTTACCATCGCGCGCGGGTCGAAGAGCGAAGCCGTCGTCGTCCTGGCGGAACTGAGCGATGGTATCGCGACGGGACAAGGCGAATGCGTCCCCTACGCGCGCTATGGCGAAAGTGTCGATAGTGTCGTCTCCGCCATCGAGAAACTTCGCCCGGAGCTTGATGGTGGTCTCGACCGTAATCGCCTTGAAGCGCTGTTGCCGCCCGGCGCCGCGCGTAACGCCGTTGACTGCGCGCTGTGGGATCTTCAGGCGAAGCGGTCAGGCTTGAGCGTCGCTGCACTTGTGAACCTCGCGCCGCTGCATGCAGTTCAAACGGCCTTTACGATTTCCTTGGGCGAGCCGGCGGTGATGGCGGCAAAGGCACGCGAGAGCGCCACCCATCCATTGTTGAAGCTTAAACTAGGTGGCGATGGTGACGCCGCGCGAATGCGGGCCGTTCGAGACGCGGTTCCCAGTGCCCGTCTCATCGTCGACGCAAACGAATCTTGGCGCAGGGATCTCGTCCAGCCCCTTCTTGCCGTGGCCGCCGAAACGGCCATCGAACTCGTCGAACAGCCGTTGCCCGCCGGCGAAGACAGCTTCCTTGCGGAGATCGTCCATGACGTTCCGATTTGTGCGGACGAATCCGCTCATGACAGTACGGGCCTCGGGCGGCTCGTGGGGCACTATGACGCGGTCAACATCAAGCTAGACAAGACCGGCGGGCTTACAGAAGCGCTCCGCATGGCGGATCAAGCCCTGGCTTTGGATATCAGGGTCATGGTCGGGTGCATGGTGGCGACGTCGCTCGCGATGGCACCGGCGATCCTCGTGGCGCAGAAAGCCGACTGGGTCGACCTCGACGGGCCCCTTTTAATCGCCCGCGACCGAGACCCAGCACTTACCTACGCGGATGGCGAGGTTCACCCGCCCTCGCCCGCGCTTTGGGGTTGAGCTCCTGTTCTTGCGTGGCCGACAACGAGCCCTCCGTGCCAGCGCCGGCGTAGCACCATGGCCGCAATCGTTCCTGTGGCGGCGATGCCGGCCATCACCGCGTACCCTTCGCCGCCGAGATTTTCGTACAGGGGACCACAGAGGAGTGTCGCCGCACCCATCACAAGGCCTGCAACGACCGCAGAGAACAAGCCTTGGGCAGTGGCGGAGCGGTCTTCGGGAATCGCGTTGGTCAAAAAGTGAATAGCGGCCAAATGCGCGGCACCGAAGCTCATGGCGTGTAGCGTTTGCAGGATTACCGTGGCCCAGAATGGCGGATCGAATGCCATTAGGCTCCATCGCAGGACCGTCAAGAAGCCCGCCAAGACCAACAGCCGCGCCGCACCGACGCGGCCGATAACCCGTCCCGACACCGCGAAAAGGAGCACTTCCGCTATCACGCCAATCGACCACAATGCGCCGATCGCACCGCCGGAGAACCCTTGCGCCTTCCAGTGAAGCGAACCAAACGCGTAAAGAAGAGCGTGGCTCCCGTGCACGAGGCTCGTCGCAACGAGGAACAGCAAGAACATCGGTGAGCGGATGAGTGCGACGGCATCTGACAATCGCAACCGCCTTGCTGGGACGCCGTCGTCCGTTTGTGTGGCGCGGCCGGAAACGGACAAGTCCCGGGGAATGAAGTAGGTTCCCGCGATCATCAGCACCGTCGCGCTCATGAGGAGCGGCACGACGAGCCCCGCGCCGGCCTGCTGAATAACAACGCCGACCCCAAGACTGGCCGCTATAAAGCTGATCGAGCCCCAAAGCCGGACCTTGCCATAGTCGAGCCTGGCCCGCCGAACGCCGGTGATCGCAATCGTCTCGGTGAGAGGCATCAGGGTGGTCGATGCTATGGCGACAAGCACCATCGCAAAGAACATCTGCCAAAACCCACTTGAGACCCAAAGAGCCCCATAAGCAATTAGCGATGCCCAGGCCGAAACGACGAGCACGAAGCGCCTGTCGCCAAGCAGGTCCGCTAGGAAGCTCACTGACGGTGCAATGATGATGCGCCCAAACAAGGGGGTCGCAATCAGGATCGCGATCTCATCGGACGTGAAGCCGCGCCACTGCAACCAAACCGGCAGATAAGGCAGGTAGCAGCCGATAATTAGGAACAGCACCGTGTAAAGAAAGCTCAAGCGCCAGGCGAGCGAGCGGCTCGTCGCCTGCATAGCTGTCTCGGGTGACGCACGGCCGTTCACGATCGCTAACTATTCCCTCTCTACGCTGACTAGCTTCGAGCGCACCCTCGAATCAGCTAGAGTCTCTAGACCATGCTGAACCGCGCAACGAGCGCCTCTCAGGCTCTGTCTCCAGAGGACAGCACTCCGCAAGCCAGCGAAGCTGAGGACGCGGAATACGCCGCACTTGAGGCGACACTCAGGAGTTCCGAGCTTGGCCGCCGATTCTTGGCGGACTATGCGCGCCAGCACTCAACACCGGAAGTCAAATTGCTGCTAGACGCCGTCGCACGGCTCGAAACAGTGTCACAAGAGCCAGATCGGAGAACTCAAGCGCGCGACCTGGTGTCAGAACTCGTGGCCATAAGTGAAACCATCAGCGATAGGCGCCGAGAGCTTGATGTCCTCAGGCCTGCGGCCACTCCGGACAAAGACCCCATCACAGCACCCTGTACCTTCGAGCAGATTCTCGAAGCCTCGGCGCAGGCGACCTCCGACATCCTAACGGCGCTTGAGGAGATTCAGAACGTCTCCTGTGTGCTGCGCGAGAAAGGTATCGCGGTAGAGACTTGCGACAGGCTGGACGAACGCGCGGTCGACATCTACACGGCATGCGCTCGGCGGGAGATCGCGGGACAGAAGACGGCCGATGCACTGAATCTGCTGCGAGACGTCGAACGCCGTATTGGCGCCCTGATCGAAGAGTGGAGCGACCACGAGACGCAGAACCTCCTCATAGCCGCCAAGGCATTGGACGTGGGCGAGGCCTTCGGAACGATGGCGCCAAGGCCCGAATGCGAGAACAGGCGCCGAGAACGGCCTGAATCCACCCAGGACGAGCAGCCCAATAAGGCGGTGGAAACCCCTGAGGACCAGCCTGAGCATCAAGAGCGCGTGCCCCGCCGCACGAGCCGTCTGGTACCGCAGGATGACCACCCGCCAGCGTCCGACGCGTCGGCGCCCGCCGATGAGGCAGCGCCCGCTGAACTGCCAGCTAAGCCTGGCCCCTTATTCGATGGATCGCGCCCTTTCTCGAGCCCTGAGCCTCTGACGCTCGAAAAGCTGATCGAGGGCCAACGGACAGCGCTGTTCGGTATAAAATTATCTCAATGATTATAGCGTGTTAGCTGCGGCGTTGCGAAAATCAGCCATGAGCCCTTGAAAGCCTGCTGGCGCTCACCCATTTCTGGCAGGACGCAAACTTCCCCCAACGCGTCCCCCAAACTGACGCATGAAAATGCGAACGGCTCGGTTCCCCCAACCGGGCCGTTTTCTTTTGGTCGAGCTCAGCCGATGGGGCGTCCGCAAAAAAAATTCGTCGTTTGCTCTTGAAGGCTGAGAGCCCCGCTCCCATCTCCAGCGAGACGCAAGATCCCCCAACGCGTCCCCCAAACTGACGCATGATACATGCGAACGGCTCGGTCCCCCCACCGAGCCGTTTTCTTTTTTCAGGTAGCGCTTAGGCCGCCGTCTTCCTGCGGATCAGTCTCTTGGGATTGAGACGCGTCAAGAGGCGCCTGCGTTCGGGCAGGCCGAGATTGTGAGCCGTCAAGACATTGTCGAGGAATTGCTTCGCAGAATTCTCCCAACTGAAGTTCAAGGCGTGATTACGCGCGTCCTCGCGGCTGAGCTCCATTGCTTTGAGAGCTGCGGTTCTGAGATCGCTATCCAATACGCCAGCCGCAGGGTCGGTAATGACATCCTTGGGTCCATGGACCGGATAGGCCGCGACCGGAACACCACACGCCAACGCCTCCAGAAGCACAAGGCCAAATGTGTCCGTAAGGCTGGGGAACACGAACACATCCCCCGACGCATAGGCCTGCGCGAGCTCCTCGCCTTCTTTAGGGCCCGTGAAGTGAACCTCTGGATAGGCTCGTGCCAGTTCCGCCAACTGAGGGCCGCCACCCACCACGACTTTGCTGCCCGGCAGGTCAAGCTTCAAAAAGGCCTCAATGTTCTTCTCGACAGAAACACGCCCGATGTAAAGGAAGACTGTGTCTTCGCCGAAGAGGCGAACGCTCTGCGGCCGGAACAATTCGACATCAACGCCGCGTGTCCAGCGCATGATGCGCTCGAAACCTTTGGCGGATAGATCGTGTTCCACCGAAGGGGCGGCTACGAACAAGCCAGCCCCCGAATTGTGGAAGCGCCGCTGAAAGGCATAACACCAAGACTCAGGGACCGGCAGACGGGCCGAAACATACTCCGGAAAACGCGTATGATAGCTCGTTGTGAAGGGACGTTTGTGCTTACGGCAGTAGCGCCGCGCCAGAAGTCCAAGAGGTCCCTCAGTCGCAATGTGTATGAAGTCAGGTCCAACACTATCGATGTAGCGCTCAACCATGCCAGGCGTCGCCAACGCGAGCCGAATTTCCGGATAGGTGGGACACGGAACGGTGCGGAATTGCGACGGAACGAGATAACTCACTTCCGCGCCAAACTTGGGGATTTCCTGAGCAAGCCACTCGTAAGTGCGCACAACCCCGTTGACCTGGGGATACCAAGCGTCAGTAACGACAAGAATGTGCATTAGGCGGCCGCCTCAAGCTCCTTAGAGGAAGTCTCGGGCTTGTGTACGCCAGTATGGGGATTCCAACGGATGATCTGGAAGACTCCTTCTTCGGTCTCGACCACTGCCGTGCAGCTCTCAACCCAATCGCCCGTGTTTATGTAAACCATGTCTTCGAGCTGACGCATAGCGGCATGATGGATATGCCCGCATATCACGCCTCGAGCACCACTTCTGCGCGCCTCTTGCGACAATGCGTGCTCAAACTCACCAATGAAATTCACCGCGCGCTTTACCTTGTATTTCAGATAGGCCGACAACGACCAGTACGGCATCCCGAACCAGCGGCGAACCGCATTGAGATGTGTGTTGAACCACAAGGCGGTGACATAACCCCAATCACCGAGAAAGGCCAGCCATTTGGCGTAGCGTACGACGACATCGAACTCATCGCCGTGCATGACTAAGAATTGACGTCCATCTGCAGCAGTGTGCATCGTCTGACGTTCGATCGCGATTCCACCGAATTGAGACCCGCAATACTCGCGCATAGCCTCGTCGTGATTGCCGGGAATGTAGATGAGTTCAGTACCCTTCCGGACCTCTCGCAGCAGCTTCTGCAGAACGTCGTTGTGGGACTGTGGCCAGTAGACCCCGCGCCGTATCCGCCAGAAGTCTACAATGTCTCCGACTAGGTAAATCCGTGGTGCTTTGTGAGTCTTCAGAAAATCCAAGAAGGCTTCGGCTTGGCAAGCTTTAGTGCCAAGATGAATGTCGGAAATGAAGAGGGCCCGATAACGCTGAACCTTAGCGTCAGCCTGCCCCTCATCTTCTCTGCGTGTGTCCAACATCTTAAGGCGGCGAATAGTCGTAAATTGTATCAGCCTTGTGACACACCACACGTTCTGTGCACGATCAAAAGCCGCACCTAAAATGGATCATCACGACGACGCCCTAAACCAACGTTTGGACAGGATTCTTGGCGACCGGGTCGTGTCTCGCCAACCTCTCTCGATGGGGTTTGGCTTGACCGGAACCGTGGCGACTCTCCGAAACGGACGCCGAGTCGTGATCAAAGCGCGCTCAGACGAATCGGATTCTGAACCGAGTCTGGCGCTTGAAGGTGCCATGCTCACCGACTTGGCCCGGCTATCGGACTTGCCCGTCCCGCGAGTTTACGAGGCTGATGCGAATCTTCTCGCGATGGACTTCATCGACAATGATCGCGGTTCTATTACACCATCGGTGGAACAGCATGCAGCAACACTTATCGCACAGCTGCACGCCACACCGCGCCCGCACTTCGGCTACGAACGAGACACGTTGATCGGGCCGCTGCATCAGCCCAATCCCATCGCCACGTTGTGGGTGCCGTTCTTCCGTGACCATCGGCTGCTCTTCATGGCCAAGGCCGCGCGGCAGGAAGGTGCGTTGCCGGAAACGCTATACAGGCGGCTTGTGCGGCTGGCAGAGCAACTCGACGACCTTCTTGCGGAGCCGGCGCATCCCAGCCTGCTTCATGGAGACCTTTGGACGGGCAATGTCCTCGTCAAGGATGGTCGTGTCGCCGGCTTTATCGATCCCGCCATCTACTTCGGCCACCCGGAGATCGAGCTGGCCTTCACAACGATGTTCGGAACGTTCGACCGGACCTTCTTCGAGGCCTACGAAGACATTCTCCCGCTAGAGCCGGGCTTTCACGACCTGCGCCGTGACATCTACAACCTCTACCCGACGCTTGTGCATGTTCGGTTGTTTGGCGGTAGCTATCTGGCGGGCATCGAACGGACGCTGTCGAAGCTAGGCCTGTAGTGCTGAACTCCGAGACCCAATAAGCGCTCACACAAAAAAGAACCGGCCCGGACTAAGCCGGGCCGGTCTTCCCTGCGAACGAGCCGAAAGTAAAAGGCGTAAAGCCTTTAATGGGTCTCGACTCGCCCCCCCATTTAATTCCTGAGCCGTCGCTCGTAATCTTCGCCCTTCGCGGTGTCGCCCGCTTTGATCTTCTCCCGGAGAAGAAGGCCCCCCAGCCCGTCCCCCGTGGTGTGATGCAAAACTATCCCAGGGCGGCGCCGCGCTTCAACAAAGCGAAGGAGCCCGAATGCACTTCGCTGTCGCACTGTTGCGGAAATGCAAAAGTCGCGGTCTCGGGTTGAGAGCCTCGTATTTTTATCTATATTTTTCAGACTGTTATGCTTTCACCATTAGCATGTCACCATGACGCCGAACGGTGAACTTCGTGTCTCCCGAGGCTCCGAAGAGCCGCTCAGCGCTCAAATCTTTCGATGGGTCTGTGGCAATTGCGCAACGGCCCCTAATCAGACGGACAAACAATCGTTCCCAATAGCGCTCCTCGGAGCAGTCCGGGGCCGATTCGAGGCGCGCTCTCACGCCCGAAAGAAAGTTGCGTGCCTGCCGTTGCGCCTCTCAACACCTTATGCATCATGCCCCAAAGGCTATGCAGGGGGAGACAATGAAGCTCGTACGATTTGGTGACGTGGGTCAGGAGAAGCCCGGCCTTATAGATGCGGAGGGCGCAATTCGCGATCTGTCCGGCATCGTCGACGATATTGCGGGCGACGTCTTGACTCCTGAGGGACTGCAGCGACTGCGTGACGTAGATCCGAAGTCCCTGCCCCTCGTGGATGGCAACCCCCGTCTTGGGGCGCCTGTTGGACGGGTCAGCAAGTTCTTTGGCATCGGCCTCAACTACCGCGACCATGCGGAGGAAACCGGTCTACCGATCCCTGAACTCCCTATTGTCTTCGTGAAGGCAACGTCGTGTATCTCTGGGCCCAACGACCCCGTTTTCGCACCGCCCGACTTCAAGCGCATGGACTATGAGGTCGAGTTGGGCTTCGTCATTGGCAGCACGGCAAAACGCGTTCCCGTCGAGAGCGCGCTTGACTACGTGGCCGGCTATTGCATCGGCAACGACGTGTCCGAGCGCAGTCTGCAGAAAGGCGGCCCCGGTGAATGGATCAAGGCAAAGAGCTACGACTCATTCGGACCGCTCGGCCCCTGGCTCGTGACGACGGACGAAATTCCAGACCCGCAGAATCTCGACCTGAGCCTCGACCTAAATGGTGAGAGGATGCAAACCGGCAATAGCTCGACCATGATTTTCTCGGTGGCCGAACTTGTCAGCTATATCAGCAAGTACATGACGCTCGTGCCCGGCGATGTGATTGTCACAGGCACTCCGCCCGGCGTTGGCATGGCGCGCAATCCGCGGGTCTTCATAAAGCCTGGCGATGAGATGGTGCTACGCATCGCAGGTCTGGGCGAGCAGCATCAGATCATCGTCGCCGACGACGTGGACTAGTCGTCGCTGCGACTGGGTCGTGGCCATTGGGCATGGAAGTGGTGCAACGGCCCTGCACCCTGGCCCACCATAATCTCGTCCGCGGCAATAATCGCCGCCGTGACATACATCTTGGCCAGCTTCACGGCCCTTTCGACGGACTCGCCGCGAGCCAGCTCCGCAGCAATTGCCGAGGACAGTGTGCAACCGGTGCCGTGGGTGTTGACTGTGGCGTGGCGTGGCGCTTCGACCCGCTGAACGCCGGTCGCGTCGGCAAACACATCGAGGGCCGTTTCGGCCATGGATTCGCCGCCCGTCAGGAGTACCGACTCTGGCCCGAGCGCACGTAAGCGCATCGCCCGGCCCTCCATCATCTGCTCCCGGCTTTCCGGCGGTTCACCCAACAGCGCTGCCCCTTCAACGAGGTTCGGTGTTGCGACAGTGGCTCTTGGAAGGAGCTTGTCGCGCAGCACATTAATCGCATCTTCATTGAGCAACATATCGCCGCTTGTCGCGACCATGACTGGATCGAGCACGACGGGCACGGCTGGAAAGAGATCTAGGCCAGTCGCCACGGCCTCCACAGTTTCAGCGGTGGCCAGCATCCCTACTTTGATGGCCACGACATCGAGATCGAGCGCGATTGCCTTGATTTGGGCTAACACGAACTCGGGCGGTACGGCCATGACCTCATCGACGCCACGGGTGTTCTGCGCGGTCAATGCCGTAATCGCGCTCGCGCCATAGACGCCCAGCGCGGAGAACGTTTTGAGGTCCGCCTGAATTCCAGCGCCACCCGAAGAATCCGAACCGGCGATTGTCAGGGCAATCGGCGTCTTTTCGTTGTTCATGTTTGTGGTCCGTCGTGGTTCTTCAGGAGCCACCGCGCGCGTCTCATGGCGAGGTGTCCAAGAAAGCCGCATATTGAGAGGCGAACATTGCGCTAGCGCAGCGCAGTTAACCGATAGTGGCCAGCGCTGGGAACGTCTGAAGGATCCAGCCTGCGATCAACGTCATCGAATTCGTCAGGAACAAGATTCCGGTCACCACGAGAAGTCCGCCGAGGATCTTCTCCACCTTTCCTAGGTGCTTCTTGAAGCGCTGGAGCACCCTCATGAACGGCTTTATCGCAACGGCTGCCAAGACAAAGGGAATGCCAAGCCCCAATGAATAGACGAGCAAGAGGCTAACGCCGTTGCTCACCGTGGACTCGCTGGCTGCCACAGCAAGGATTGCCCCCAGAACCGGGCCAATGCAGGGCGTCCAACCGAAGGCAAAAGCGAGGCCAATGATATAGGCACCGAACAGCCCCGCAGGACGTGTGTCGGCATGGTAACGCGCCTCGCGATGGAGGATCGGGATGTGTATCACGCCCAGAAAATGCAGGCCGGCGATGATGATCACGACACCCGCGATCTTCGACAGAATAGGCAGATTGGTCACCACCATCTGCCCAAGAACCGTCGCGGTGGCACCCAGAAGCACAAAGACCGTCGTGAAGCCAAGCACGAAGGCGACCGATGACAGAACGACTGTCTGGTAGACGTGCGCCGGCGTTTCGTCCTCCCCCGTGAGCTGGTCGAACGTGGTGCCGCCGAGAAAGCAAAGATAGGGCGGGACGAGCGGCAAGACGCACGGGCTCAGAAAGCTCAAGAACCCTGCTAGAAGCGCGCCGTAATAGGTGACATCCATACGACTTTGCTACTGGGGTTCTTGAGCGAGAGCAAGGCCATCCACCAACTCGTGAAGATGGTTGATCACAGCGTCTGGGCTGAGCGTTGAGACCGGAACCGAGGAATACCCGTAGGAAACAAGAACGGCGCGGAGACCAGCCGAGCGCGCCGTCTTTAGGTCGATAGCACTATCGCCCACGACGAGCGCGGTTTCAGGCGTCGCGCCCAGGGCCTTAACAAGGCGGAGGGCGCTGGCCGGGTCCGGTTTTCGCGGTAGACCGTCTTTCTCGCCATGAACAGCTTTGAACTGTCCCGCAATCCCTAAGCCTTCAAGGACATCGAGGGCGATCGGCTCCATCTTGTTGGTCAGCACGGCGCACGCGATCCCGGCCGCATTCAGCATTTCAAGCGTCTTGCGAACATCCGGATAGAGCGCTGAATTCTCGAAAGGATCGGCACTGTAATGCGCAAGGAGACGCGCAAAGGCTCTCTTGTGCCCGGCTTCGTCGAGTGTCACACCATGCTCGGCAAACGCGCGCTCGACCAGCTTTCTGAGCCCCTCCCCCACCATGCCCTGGACCACGTCCTTGGGGTGGGGCGGCAGGTCAAAATCGGCCAGCGTCCGCTCTATGGCCAGCGCCAAGTCGCCCGCCGTATCCGCAAGCGTGCCATCGAGATCGAAGATGACGGCCTGGCACGGCTGAAGGCTCTGCATCAGGCGGCTATACCCAATTCGGCGGCTTTGCGAATGTCGGCGATGTTCTTTGCGTAGTTGCTGTCTTTGAAGACGGCAGAACCCGCCACGAGCGCATCGGCACCGGCCTCAACGACAAGCGCGGCGGTGTCGACATTGACGCCGCCATCCACTTCCAAATGGATTGGCCGCTCGCCAATCATCTTGCGGATCGCACGGATTTTCTCCAACTGCGCCGGGATAAAGGTCTGGCCGCCGAAGCCCGGGTTAACTGTCATCACCAGAACAATGTCGAGCTTGTCCAACAGATACTCGATAGCGCTCTCCGGCGTGGATGGCGTCAGGCTTACGCCCGCCTTCTTGCCCAAGCTCCTGATATGCTGCAATGATCGATCGACATGAGGCCCCACCTCCGCATGCACGATGATGTGATCCGAACCTGCCTTGGCGAACGCCTCTAGATACGGATCACATGGTGCGATCATCAAATGGGTATCGAACACCTTCTTGGAATGAGGCCGCAGTGCGGCGACAACGTCAGGGCCGAAGGTGATATTAGGCACGAAATGACCATCCATCACATCTAGATGGACCCAGTCACAGCCATCCCGGTCGATGGCTTCGACTTCCTCACCAAGCTTGGCGAAGTCCGCCGAGAGGATCGACGGTGCGATGACGATCTTGCGTTCCATCCCTTAGGCCACCGCCGTTTGCGCGGGCTTTGCATCGCTTGCCAGAACGGCAACCCCCGGCAATTGCTTCCCGGCAAGCCACTCCAGAAACGCCCCGCCGGCTGTCGATATATAGGTGAAGTCGTTCGCGGCACCTGCCATGTTGAGCGCCCGTACGGTGTCGCCACCGCCTGCCACTGAGACAAGGGTCCCTGCCTTGGAGCGATCCGCTGCCTCTTTCGCGAGTGCAAACGTCGCCTCACCGAAAGGCGCGATCTCGAAGGCGCCAAGCGGGCCATTCCAGAGGATCGTCTGTGCGGCCTTGAGCTTCTCCGTCAGCAGAGCAACACTTGCCGGTCCTTGGTCCAACGCCAAGGCATCGGAGGGGATATCATCAACACCGCATACGGACGTTTCCACGCCCTCCGCGAGACTGTTTCCGACGACGACATCGACCGGCAGGATGATCTCACAGCCAGAGGTCCTTGCCTTGTCGGTGATTTCCTTGACGGTATCGACAAAGTCCGGCTCACAAAGAGACTTACCGACATCAATACCGTCTGCGTAGAGGAACGTGTTCGCCATGCCGCCGCCGACAACGATCATGTCCATGCGCTGCGCCAGGTTAGTCAACACTTCTATCTTTGTGGATACCTTCGCGCCCCCGACCACGGCCATCACAGGACGCTTGGGCGACTCGAGCGCGGCGCTTAACGCGTCAATCTCCGCCATCATCGCCATGCCCGCATAGGCTGGCATCAAGCGGGCAATCGCTTCCACGGAGGCATGCGCGCGATGGGAGCATGAGAACGCGTCGTCGACATAGATGTCGCCTAGCGCGGCGAGTTGCTTCGCAAAGGCCAGGTCATTCTTTGTCTCGCCGGCGTGGTAGCGCAGGTTCTCGAGAAGCGCGACACCCCCATCCTTGAGAGACGACAGTCCCGCCTCGACATCGGTACCGATACAGTCGTCGAGGAACAGCACATTCGCGCCGAGCAATTCCGTGAGTTTCACCGCCACGGGCTTTAGCGACGTCTCCGGCGTTCGCTCACCCTTGGGACGGCCGAAATGCGACATCAGGACGACTCTTGCGCCGCCGCGCCGCAATGTCTCGATCGTTGGCAGAACGCGTTCGATCCGGGTGGCGTCAGCGACAACACCAGCCTCGACCGGCACGTTGAGATCGGCACGGACGAGAACAATCTTGCCCGCCACATCAAGCCCATCAATTGTCTTGATGCTCGCGAGATCGATATCCGCCATGCCCTTCTCAGAACTCATAGCAAGCGTCCCATAGCGACCGCGGTGTCACTCATGCGGTTAGAGAAACCCCACTCGTTATCGTACCAAGAGACGACGCGGCAGAACGTGCCGTCGATCACCTGCGTGCCCGTGGAGTCGAAGACTGAACTCAACGGGCTGTGGTTGAAATCCGACGATACGAGCGGCTTGTCATTGACCCCAAGCACGCCGAGCAACGGCGCTTTGGACGCGGCGTCAGCGACGGCCTCGTTGATTTCCTCAACGGTTGTCTCGCGACCGGCCTGGAACGTGAGGTCCACCAAGCTGACATTGGGCGCAGGTACCCGGATAGAGGCACCGTCGAGCTTGCCGTCGAGCTCCGGTAGAACCAACCCAACGGCCTTCGCGGCCCCCGTTGACGTCGGGATCAGATTCACGGCACTGGCCCGGGCACGCCGCGGATCGCTATGAAGCGTATCCACCGTCCGTTGGTCACCCGTGTAGGCATGAATCGTCGTCATGTAGCCGCGTTCAATACCGACCAGCTTGTGAAGGATCTCCGCTACCGGTGCGAGGCAATTCGTGGTGCAGGATGCATTGGACACGACAAGGTCGGCGTCAGTGAGCTTGTCGTCGTTGACGCCGTAGACGACGGTCAAATCAGCGCCCGAGCACGGTGCGGACACAAGCACGCGTTTTGCACCCGCCTTAAGGTGCTGTGCGGCCGCCTCGCGCTTGGTGAAGCGCCCGGTGCATTCCATTACGATATCGACGCCGAGCTCGGCCCAAGGAAGCTGCTCGGGATCTGGCTCAGCTAAAACGACAACGTCTTTGCCGCTGACGCGAAGATTGTTGCCATCCACTGCGATCTCGCCCGGATACTGTCCGTGAACGGAATCGTACTCGAGCAACAGCGCATTCATATCGGCAGAGCCGAGATCGTTGATCGCCACAAACTCAAGGTCTTCGCGACCTGCTTCCATGAATGCCCGGAATGTCAAACGGCCGATCCGGCCAAATCCATTAATGGCAACGCGTGGTGTAGCCATATCCTCCCTACCCTTTACGTAACGATGAGCTAAACAATGAGCTTCCGCGCCGCGGCCACAACGGCCTCGGGCGTGATGCCGAAGTGCTTATAAAGTTCTCCGCCGGGTGCGGAAGCACCAAATCCGCGCATGCCGACAAAGGTACCCCTCGACCCGAGCCATTCTTGCCAGCCAAACTCGACGGCTGCTTCCACAGCGACGCGTGGCACTGAACCCAAGACGGCCTCCTTGTAATCCGAATCCTGAGCTTCGAAAAGCTCCCAGCACGGCATGGACACAACGGCGGTCTTTACGCCCTTGGCACCAAGCGCCTTCGACGCTTCTACGGCCAGAGAGACTTCCGACCCGGTGGAAAGCAGTGTGATGTCGCGTCCGCCCTTTGGCTCGATCAAGACATAGGCACCTCGAGCACAGAGATTGTCGCTGGTTGCATCTGTCCTCAGTAGCGGCAAGCCTTGCCGGGTCAGCGTCATGATCGTTGGCGTCGACTTGGAGGTGAGTGCAACCTGCCAGCACTCGGCACATTCAACCGAGTCCGCTGGCCGCATCACGTTGAGATTAGGTATGGCGCGAAGCGCTGCCAATTGCTCCACAGGCTGGTGGGTCGGACCGTCTTCGCCCAGACCAATCGAGTCGTGGGTCATCACATAGACGACGCGCTGCTCCATGAGCGCCGAGAGCCGGATAGCAGGTCGACAGTAGTCGGAGAAGACCAAGAACGTTCCCGCATACGGAACGATCCCGCCATGAAGCGCCATGCCATTCATGGCCGCGCCCATGGCGTGCTCGCGTACGCCGTAGTGTATGTAGTTCCCGGCATAGTCACCGGTTTTCACCGTGCCATGCTGCTTCGTCAGGGTACCGACGGACCCCGTCAGGTCGGCGGACCCGCCGACGAGACCCGGCACTATGGGCACCAACCGCTCCAAGACCTTTTGAGAGGACTGCCGTGTGGCGAGCTTTGCACCTTCGGCCACGAAGTCGGCCTTGATGCCGGCCACCGCTTCGGAGACCGCAGCAGTGACCCTCTCGTCTACAGGATCGACAAGATGGGCGAGTGCCTCCGAGTCCAGCTTGCTGGCAGTCTCGGTCCAGCGTTCGAATGCGGCGCGGTTGCGTTGCCCAGCTTCGCGCCACGCTGCGAGAATTTCCTCCGGCACAACAAACGGCGCGTGGGGCCATCCAAGCGCGTCGCGCGCGCCGGCAATTTCTTCGTCGCCTAACGGTGCGCCATGGGTTGAGGCCGTACCCTGTTTATTGGGGGCTCCATAGCCAATCACGGTGCGGCAGGCGATGATCGAAGGTTGATCGGTGACACTCCGCGCGTTCTCAATAGCGAGCGCCACAGCTTCCGGATCGTGACCGTCGACGGCCGCCGTGTGCCAACCCGAGGCGCCGAAGCGTTGCAATTGATTGTCGCTCACGGCGAGGTCCGTGGCGCCATCGATCGAAATTTGGTTGTCGTCGAACAAGACGATCAACCGCCCGAGCTTCAAATGCCCCGCCAAGGAGATCGCCTCCTGGCTAATCCCTTCCATCAGACAGCCGTCGCCAGCCAAGCAGTAGGTGAAGTGGTTCACGATGTCGTCGCCATAGCGGGAATTCTGCAACCGCTCCGCGAGCGCCATGCCGACGGCGTTGCCGACCCCTTGGCCCAGCGGACCTGTCGTTGTCTCGATACCGGGCGCGTGGCCGTATTCCGGGTGACCGGCCGTGCGAGCGCCAAGCTGGCGAAAGCGCTCGATTTCCCCGATCGTCATATCCGGATAGCCGGTGAGATAGAGCAGCGCATAGAGCAGCATCGACCCGTGACCCGCCGAAAGCACGAATCGGTCTCGATCTGGCCAGTCGGGATGGGCCGCATCGAACTTCAGGAACCGCGTGAAGAGCACCGTGGCGACGTCTGCCATGCCCATGGGCATGCCTGGATGGCCCGAGTTGGCTTTTTGCACGGCATCCATAGCAAGCGCCCGGATTGCGTTCGCCATGTTCTTATGTGTTGCATCCGCCACTGCGTGATCCTGCATCGATGGCCTCTAGCCCCTTATTGTTGTGACGCCCACGGCGCCTAGAGCCTTTCATGGCTCTAGTAAGCGCGGACGCCCATCGCCGCCTTAACCGCGTGATAGCCGACGAGAAGCTGGGTTAGCGCCAGCGGGTGGCTCTTACTCGCGCCATTGGCTCCATTGGCGATGTCGATGCAACCGACCTGGTCTCGCAAGTGACCCGCCTCCGGGATGAGATTCCAGAGCAGATCTTCGATCCGCTCGGCTCTCTTGTCGGAGATATTGCCGTTGATCTCAAGTACGTCGACAGGTTTTCCATCCCTATCGCGCGCAAGCTCCAAATGCAGCCCCGCGTTGCTGCTGCCATCGAAGAGGGGCGTGAAGTCTGGGTGCGGCAATGTGGGACGCAGGAGATGGCGCACATCGAGATGGGTGTCGGTATCGTCCACCTCCAGCGGCGGTTGAAACCGGATGACAATATCCGCGAAAGTGCGTTGAGGGTGGATGTACTTCGAACTGTCGCGCTTCCGTCGCTCCAGGGAGGCGACAACATCTTCAAGCTTGTAGTTTCGCTTTGTTGTATCCCGGTGGATCTTCCACTTGATCCGGAGATCATCGACTGGATCGAGATAGATCTTGACGTCATAACAGTGGCGCATCGCACGGGTGCTGTAGCCGAGAAGACCTTCAACGATCACAAACTCGGTGGGCTTGAAGTAGCGCGGCCGTCCTAGCGTGCCCGTCTGATGACAGTAAACGGGCTTCAGGACCGGCTCTCCTCTGCGCAAGAGCCGCAAGTGCTGCTCTAGAATGTCAATGTAGTTCGCGCGCGGGTCGAGCGCGGACAGACCGGCGTCGTTGCGCTCCTTGCGGCTGAAGCAGTGGTAATCGTCCGTGCAAAAGACCGAGCAGTGCTCCTCACCGAGAATCTGCGCGACTCCGGCCGAAAGCGTGGTCTTTCCTGACGCCGAGTCACCCACGATCCCGAGGATGATCGGATGTTCTACTCGCTTGGGCATTTTCCTTCCCAGGCGTTTCCTACCATTGGCTTATTAGGCAACGTCGCGAGCCGCCACGCTCGCTAGGCGGTCGTTCGGCAGATAGCTCGTCATGATCTGCCGCTCGCCTGTCGCCCCAGTTATCATCATCGTCTGCACTTTGTAGTGCGACTTTCCGCGCTCCACGCCTTCAAGCATAAGGCCCGTCGTGATGCCCGTCGCGCAGAAGAACACGTTATCTGAGTTTATGAGTTCGTCGCGCTGGTACCAACGCTGCGTGTCGATGCCCGCATCGTGCACAGCCTGGGTCTCCGTTTGAAGCTGCGGATCGAAGCGCGCCAGGAATTCACCGCCCAGGCCACGTACGGCGCAAGCGGACATGATGCCTTCCGGCGTTCCGCCCGTCCCCATGAGCGCGTCAATCGATGAACCCGGGACAGCGGCCATCAAAGCGCCGGCCACGTCACCCGCCGGGTACATCGCCACCCGGGCACCGGCCGCGAGAATCTCGTTCACAAGCTCGCGGTGCCGGGGCTTTTCGAGAACGAAGACATTCAAATCGTAAATGTCTTTGCCCAGAACCTTCGCGAGTTCTTCGAGCTTCTGGGCAGTGGGCCAGGACGGGTCTATCTTGCCCTGGGCCGGAGCCGCCGCAACGAATTTCTCCATGTAGAAGGCGGGTCCTGGGTCCATCATCGCGCCCCTCGGCGCAACTGCGAGAACCGCCAGGGCGTTGGTCAAACCACGGACGAGGTAGCTGGTCCCCTCAACGGGATCCACGGCTATATCTGCCTTGAAGACGGCGCCGGGACGTCCGAGACGCTCCCCACGTTGGGGCTGCGGCGCCTCGCCGGCTGTGGCCTCGCCAATGACGACAACAGCGTCGAGATCGATCTCCGACAGCGCCGACCGCATGGCCTCCAGGGCGGCATTCCCACCATCGTCCGCATCGCCCCGGCCGATCCAATTGAAGGCCGCACAGGCTGCACGCTCGGTCACACGGCGCAAGGCAAAGATGAGGTCCGGGTTGGCCGGGCTCGGGGTCTCCATACTGTCTCCTCCGCGGTGCCTCTCGGGTTCAGCGCCGTCACGCGCGACCGGACAAAGTCTCGGCGAGCAAAGCACGGAGCACCTGCCAAGGCGGCTGGGTTCGCGCCCTGTATAGCGTATGGGTGACCAGGGCCCAAGTTATCAAGGGCTTTGGTGGTTTAGCTCAGGATTTTCGCGCAGCGCTAGCCTGCACCGCGCCGAGGGTCCAGCCAGTCGCGTAGGCCATCTCCGAGGACGTTGATCGAAATCAGCACTGTAATGAGGACGAGGCCCGGGAGCACTGTCACCCACCAGCTGCCCGCGAACATCAGGTCATAGCCGGAGCGAATCAGTGTTCCGAGAGACGGTCTGGTGACCGGCATGCCTAGACCCAGAAAGGATAATGCCGCTTCTGCCATGATCGCGCCGGCCACTTGCGTGGTTGCCACAATGATCAGCGGCGACAAGCTATTAGGGAGAATGTGGCGCCGAATGATCGTCCAGTCGCTGTCGCCGACAGCGCGAGCCGCGCGCACATAGTCCTTGGTTGTCTCCACCAGCACCGCCGACCGGGCCGTGCGCGCAAAAATCGGCCACTCCGCAAGGCCGATAACGACGACCAGGAGGGGCACGGCGAACAGAGTGAGCGCCTCGCCCCCAAGACCCGCCCTGACCAAGGCCATCGCAACGATAGCCATCATGAGGGTAGACAGAGCGAGCTGGATGTCGGCCAAACGCGTGACGATATCGTCGACCCGCCCCCCGAAATAGCCGGCCAGGAGCCCTAAGGTCACGCCGATGGCAGCCTGAATCACAACCGCTAGAATGCCGATCAGCAGCGAGATGCGCACGCCATAGAGGATTGCACTGAGTAGATCGCGCCCCTGCGCGTCGGTACCCAACGGAAACCGTGGATCGCTCCCCTCAAGCCAGGCCGGGGGCAGCTCGGAATCCAGAATATCGAGGCTGGCGAGATCGAATGGATCCTGAGGCGCAATCAGCGGCGCGAAAAGAGCGGCCAAGGCGATGCCGAGCAACACGAGAAACGCAAGACCCACACCAGGCCGCGCACGCGCAAAGGCCATCGCGTCATTCGTCCCCGCCATCGCGCTGGGCGTGCTCATCGCGCGCCCTCCAGGCTGACACGCGGATCGAGCGCGAGGCTCAAGAGATCGACAAGCGTGTTGACCACCACGAAGAGCAGCCCGACGAGAACGAGGTAGGTGGTGATCAGGGGAATGTCGGACCGCGTGACTGCCTCCAAAAAGAGGAAACCCATGCCGGGCCATTGAAAGACAGTTTCTGTGAGCAGCGTGTAGGCCACCAGCGTGCCTAGCTGGAGACCACCCACAGCGACCAGAGGCAGCAGCGCGTTGCGGAGTGCGTGGACGATCCACACACGTAAGGGCGACGCCCCCTTCGCCCATGCCGTCCGCACATAATCATGGCCAAGCTCCCCGAGCATGGCACTGCGCACCAGGCGGACGAAGAGCGGCAGCATGATCGAGGAAAGCGTGAGCGCGGGCAGCAGAAGATGCGAGAGCCCGTCGAGCGTCAGAAGTCCTGTTGTCCAAGGACCAATCGCGACCGTATCTCCACGCCCAAAGGCTGGCAGCCAACCGAGCCAGACCGAGAAGATGCTAATCAAGACGATACCCGTAACGAACACGGGGATCGAAATCCCGAGGACGCTCAACCCAAGCACGAGCCTTGCGCCAAGCCGGTTTGGACGCACAGCACAGTAGACGCCCGCGGGCACACAGAAGAGCAGCACGATCAAACTTGCGCCGAGCACCAATTCAAAGCTTGCCGGGAACTTGGCCAGGACCACCTCGACGGTCGGCTTCTTGTAGATAAAGGACGTGCCAAGATCGCCTCGCGTGGCCCGTCCCAGGTAGTCGGTAAACTGAACGTACCACGGCCGGTCTAATCCGAGCTCCTTGCGCAGTTCCGCGCGCTCTGCCTCCGACACGACCTGACCCGTAAATTCGCGGATGGGATCGCCAAGGCTCTCGCGCACGGCAAACGCAATGACCAGGATCGCGAGCATGACCAACAGGGCTTGAACCAGCCGGTGCGCAATGAAGGCAAAAACAGAAAGGAGTGCGTGCATGCTAGGGAGCCGGCAATTCAGGCTGCATCAGGCCCGGCGCGTCAAACCGAAGCCAATCGTTGCGGCGACCAGCGCTTGCCACGGCACGAAAATCAGATAGGGCAGCTGGAGCGAGGCCGCCGGGTACAGCATCATGCCCGCAGCGGCGCCCGCGGCTACAATCAGAACCCAGTTTTCGGGCCTGCGGATCGCTTTTGCTGGAATGCCAGCGCCGAAGGCCGCCAAACTGGCGCCGACTCCCCCTGCAGCCACGCCACCTATGAGGAGTCCTATGGCTTCTCGGCCCTGCTTCGCGCCCGTCTCTATGCCGAAGACCTCCGAGCCAAGCAGGATCTGATAGAGATCGTTCGCCGTGTTCACGGCTGCGAGCCAGCCGAGAAATACCAACACAGCGGTCAGCAAGCATTTGCCCGCGTCGCGTGACACCCATACCCACATGCAACCAGCGATGCCCAGCGCGAAGGCAACGCCCGCATGTAGGGGACTGCTTGCAGTATTGAGGATCAGTCCGTCTTCTTCGAGCCGGATTGACGGCAATGGAGTCGGCAAGCTCGAAACTAAGCCTGTGAGGATCCCTACCATGGCCATGGTCATGACGATGCGAGCACGACCGGATATCCGCGGCTCGATCTCGTCCTTGAGGAAATCCCAAACCATTACCGTAAGCGGGCAATGCCAATGACGCTGCCGAGCCCCCCTAAGCCATCGCTGCTCCAAGCCGCCCGCACAAGCATCCGCTCACCGACGAGCCGGCTAACGGCAACTATAGCCTAGGGATCAATTTCCGACCAATGTACTGAGCAGCGCAGCGCGCCGCCTACGATTGCTCTACAACGGATTTCAGTTGGGAAAGCCCCTTGTCGATATTGTTACCCATCATCCCGACTCCACCGAAAATGACGCTAAAGGCCTTCTCGGTGAAGCCCTGCGTCCCGTGCATCGCCCACGTGACGTCCGTGCTGTCACCCTTAGTTGCAAAGGTGAAATCGGAGTTGGTGGTTCCCTCGAAAGGCCGAGTGAACGTCACGTCGATATTGATGGCCTGATCAGGGTCGCTCTTGACGATGGTCATCTTGCCCGCGCCGACCTTATCGTCACCGTCCCAAGTCATTGCGGCACCGTTCCCTGCTTCAGGGCCTTCGAAGATCACTTTGGCTTCGGGGTCGAGTTTGGCCCACGGCGACCAAGCCTCCCATTTGCGAAGGTCGTTCACGTTCTCGAACACGTTGGCCGCAGGCGCCGCCATGGTCACGGTCCGCTCGACGCGGTACTCGTCGGGCTGAAGCGCGACGTAGCCCACGAACGCGACGATAATCACCAAGAGTAAGAGCAGTATCTTCTTGAACACGGGCAATCCTCCCCCAGATTGGTCGCTCTAGTCGATCACGAGGTCGGCAAGATAAGGCATGTCTATGGCATTCACGATGGGCTCGATGTTCACATTTTTTCGCGAGCCCCAGGCCAAATGCTGCCACTGAATGGGTAGCATGGCCGCATCCTCACTCAGTATGCGCTCAATCTTCTTGAGGACCTCTGCGCGTGCGGCCGGGTCGGACATTGTCTGCGTCTGCATCGTCAACCGGTCAACGTCTGGGTTGGAATAGGCGCCGGCATTGTATTGTCCGTAGCCCGTCTCGGGGTCTGGTGTCATGGCCAGGAATTCATAGAAGTTTCCGGAATCCTGTGTGTCCGACTGCCAGCCGATCATGAGCATATCGCCGTCGCGCGCGTCGAAGCGCTGCCAGTACTGGGCCTTCGGCATGGTTTGAAGGTCGACCTTGATGTTGATCCTGGCGAGCATGGCCGCGACGGCCTCGGCGATCCGTGCATCCCCGACATAGCGATTGTTGGGTGCAATCATCGTGACGGAGAAGCCGTCTTCGAAACCTGCCTCCTTCATCAACGCCTTGGCCTTCTTGGTGTCATAAGGTGGTAAGAGTTCCGGATCGTGCCCGTCATAGCCCTCCGGACTCAGTTGACCCGCCGGTGTGGCGAAGCCCCGCATGATCTTCTTGGCGATCCCTTCTCGGTTGATCGCGTAGCTCATCGCTTTGCGGACGCGCGGGTCTTTGAAGGCTGCAACGCGATCCTGGTTCAACTGGAAGCTCAGAATCCGGGGGGACGGCTTCGTTACAAGCGTGCAGCAGGACGCGGACTCGAGACGCCGAAAGTCTGTGGGCGGCACTGGGGCAATAAATTCCACATCGCCCGCGAGCAGCGCGGCGACACGGGTCGCCGGCTCCTTGATCGGCGTCAGAATGATCCTGTCCACATTGCCGGGCGAGGCCTTGTCCCAATAGTCGTAGACACGCTCCAATTCGAGCCGGATACCCTGTTCGCGCTTCGTCACGCGGAACGGACCCGTCCCACTGATATTGGATGACGCGAAAGAAGCGCCGTGCTTGACCACGGCATCCTTGGGACGGCCATTCTCGTCGGTCCCCGAATAGAACTTACGGTCCATGGGAAAGATGTAGGTCGCCAGGTTGAGCGTCAGCGGATACGGCGCCTTGGTGACGATGTCGACGGTGTGGGCATCGACTGCATTTGCCGATTCAAAAGGCTCGTACAACGCTTTGAAATCTGGACTCGTCTTTAGACGTTCAAATGTCCAGACGACATCCTCCGCGGTCAGATCTCGGCCCGAATGAAACTTCACGTCATCGCGCAAATGGAAGCGCAAAGTGACGTCGTCGATCTGCTCCCAGCTTTTGGCGAGGCGCGGTTCGAAGCTGTTGTCCTGGCGACGGCGCACTAGCGGATCGAACACAAGGTGCGAGAGCTGTAGGGTGGCGCCAGCGAGCTGCTCATGTGGGTCGAGCGAGGTTGGATCGGCGTCGTATGCCATCCGCAAAGTCTTGCCGTCAGCCGCGGCGACGGACGCGCATCCCAAGGGTGCTGCAAGGAGTGCTGCGATGAAGATTGTGAGTAATCGGACCATAGCTGCGATTTTTGGCCCAGGTGCGCGCTTGCCGTCTAGACTCAAATGGGGCCCAGCGGCCATTTGGCGCTGAGCGCGCCATCCCAGCATCTCGCCTACCGATCCCCTTGCCTCCTGGGCCCTTCCCGATAAAGTCCCCCACCCGCGCCCACACAACACTGCCAGGAGTGCCGCCTTGTCAGGCTTTTTCGTCACAGGCACCGACACCGAAGTCGGAAAAACGTTGGTTTCTGCCTGGCTCCTGACACAGCTCGATGCAGCCTATTGGAAGCCAATCCAGGCTGGCACGGTGCCGACGACGGATTCGGCGACCGTTCAGCAGCTCGCAGAGCTGCCCGTGAGCCGCGTGTTGCCGGAAGCCTACCTTCTGCCTGAGCCCATGGCGCCCCACGAGGCTGCGCGCCGCGCCAACATCGCCTTGGATATGGCGAAGATCAAACTGCCGCCCCATGACGGACTTGTTGTCGTCGAGGGAGCAGGCGGCCTCATGGTGCCAATCGCCGCTGGCGCCTATATGATAGACCTCGCCGATCAACTCGACCTACCGATTATCCTTGTGGCGCGTTCAACGTTGGGCACGATCAACCATACGCTTCTGTCGTTGGAGGCTATTCGGCGGCGTGGCTTGCCGCTGGCGGGCGTCGTCATCAGCGGGCCTGAGACGCCCCATAATCGCGCGGCGATCGAACGCTTCGGTAAGGTCGAAGTCATCGCCGAGATCCCTCACCTTGAGACCGTCGACCGCGACACGCTCAAGGCGATCGCTCCGGAACTCGATCTTTTGAAACTTGCAACGGTAAGGCCGTGAACGAACATTCAAAGCTAACAGAATCTCAGTCCGCGGAAGAGATCATCGCGCTCGACAAGCGCCATGTCTGGCATCCCTACACGCAGCACGGAATCGAAGTCGAACCGCCGGTGATTGCGCGGGCCAAGGGCGCATCGCTTTTCGAGCCTGACGGCCGCGAAATTCTAGACATGATCTCGTCTTGGTGGACCTGCACCCACGGGCATGCCCATCCCAAGATCAATGCCGCACTCGCACGCCAGGCGGACACGCTGGAGCACGTCATGTTCGCTGGCTTCACCCATGCGCCCGCGGTCAATCTCGCCAAGGCGCTATCTGACCTGCTGCCCGGCGACCTCAATCGCGTGTTCTTCACGGACGACGGCTCAACCGCCGTCGAGACGGCCATCAAGGTCGCATACAAGTCTTGGGTCAATCGCGGCCAAACACGCCGCACGTTGATCGCATTTGACGGTGGCTATCATGGCGACACGCTCGGCGCGATGTCCGTTGGCCGCAGCTCGCAGATGTTCGGGGCCTTCAAGGACTTGATGTGCGATGTCCGCGTGGTGCCCTACCCTGCGACGTTCGAGGGAGACGATGCGGTCGAGGAACGCGAAGCTGGCGCGTTGTCTGCGCTCGAAGCACTTTTGGCTGATCACAAGCAGAACATCGCCGCCTTGATTATCGAGCCCATGATGCAGGGCGCGGCAGGTCTTCGCATGTGCCGTCCAACCTTCCTAATGCGCATGGTTGCGATGGCGCGCGCGGCCAACGTGCTGGTCATCTTCGATGAGGTCGCAACCGGCTTCGGGCGTACAGGCAAGCTCTTCGCCATGGAGCACGCTGATGTCATCCCCGATATTGTCTGCCTGTCCAAGGGACTGACGGGCGGCTATATGGCTCTGGCAGCAACGGTCGTGCGCGATCAGCTGTTCGATATCTTCCTTGGGCACAGCTTCGACCGCGCGTTGCCACACGGGCATTCCTTCACCGGCAACCCGCTGGCTTGCGCGGTGGCGCTCGCCTCGCTCAATCTTTTCGAGGAAGAGCAAACAATGGCGCGGATTGCGCAGATCAATGGGCATCACCGAACGATGCTCGATGTCCTCGCCGCGCGGCCGGATGTGATGCGCCCCCGAACGCTTGGCTCGGCCCTTGCTTTCGACTTCGGTGACGACACGCAGTACCAGTCAGATGCGAGCCTCAAGCTTCGCGCCTGGTACCTGGCAAAGGGCCTCAACATTCGACCCATCGGCTCAACGGTCTATCTGATGCCGCCCTATTGCATCACGGATGAGGAACTCGCCCGCGCCTACGCCACAATGATCGAGGGGCTGGACCGGTTGTCGTCAGGGTCGCCCTAAGCGGCCATAGACGATGTGCCAGGTTACGCGCCCGCCGAAGCGGATATTGGTCGCACGGATGGCCCGGCGAAGCTCGCTCGCGGTGAGCGGATCGTAGCCCTCGCGGGGGTGCAGACCACCGATCGCTTTGATGCGCCGAAGAAAGGAAAGCGAGTCCTTATCGGGCGTTAGGTGCTCTTCTTCGACCACAGCAGGCATTTCCGGCAGAGGGGGCACGCCACTCGGTAACCCCTCCGTGGCGAGCACGGTGCGCCATTCCGCGAAGCAGTTGGGACCGGGCGTCGCAAACAAGAGCATGCCGCCTTTCGCAAGCCTATCCTTTAGCCGCGCCAAGACCTTCAGCGGATCGGGCAGCCAATGGAGCATCATGCTCGTCACGATGAGGTCGAGATTCTCATAAGCGATGGGGCCTGCCGCATCCATAACCTCGAAGGAGACATTCGGATGCGCCCCCGCCAGATTACTTCGGCAGGCGCGGATCATGTCCGGTGCGGCGTCGGTGAGATGCAGCTCACCGTCAGCATAGCGCGTCACCAGGTGGCGGCTGAGCAGGCCCGTCCCGCACCCGAGCTCCAACACCCTCGGTGCTACGAGATCCGGGAGGTGGCTTGCCAGGCGTCCGGCAATGGCGGCCTGCAGCCCCGCGTTATCCTCATACACATCCGCCTTCGCACCGAATCGCGCCGCGATGGCGGCACTACGGCGAGACAGAATTGGCGAATTCAACGACATGCGCGGCGCACCACTCCGGAGATTTCCATGGCAAGACATGCCCGCCCTCGGGACGCCAAACCACGTTGTCCTTGCCCCATATGGTCTCGGTCATCGCCGGCGGGACGATGACGTCGTCTCGGGTCGCAAGGCTAAGGATAGGACATCTAAGGGATTTCCTAGTGTCCTCTGCGTCCCACTGTATTAGCCAATCGAGCCCGTCGTGCAAGCGAACAGCGTTCAGGTCGGATGGCGGCGCGAAGCCAGGCGCCCCACAGGAGGCCCAAAAGGCCTCCATCGTGCTGGCGGGATCGCGATCAATGCCCCGCTTCAAGGCGACCACCCGGGATTTCGGTACGTGGGGGCAGTAGCGGTCGAAGCCCTGGATGGAGACCAATCCCCTAAACCGGCCGCCACCTCGCCTCAAGAGCCACAGCACACCCAGAGAATGCCCGATGGCAATGGCGCCGTCTGGCCATTCCCTGATCTTTGAGCCGTTAGTGCGCCCCACAAAGCCTAGGTCGAGAACAGTGGTTTCCGCCTCGCCGAGCTGTTCGATCAGGGGGCCCCAAATGGATGAATTGAATCCCCAGCCGTGAACGAGAACAAAGTGCATCTTAGGTCGACGCCGTCTCAGCAGCTTTGCCCGCTGACAATGCCAAAGCCGCCAATAGCTTATCGACGTCCCCGGCTTCATGAGCGGCGGTAAAGACGCACCGAACGCGCGATGTACCTTGCGGGACGGTCGGAGGCCGGATCGCAGTCGCCCAGAACCCGGCCTGCCGCAGGGCCTCGCTGAGCTGTAGAGCGTCCTCCGCGGATCCTGCAACGAGGGGCACGATTTGCGTGGAAGAACCCGCCGTGCTGAAGCCCAACCCATGGGCTTCGCGACGAAACCGGTCCGCAAGCAACGCCACGTGTTCGCGTTCCGCATCGAGTGAGGGCAAAAGGTCAAGCGCGGCATCGATGGCGCCCAAGACCTGCGGTGGCAGAGCCGTCGAGTAGATCAAGGCGCCGCAGCGGTTCACCATGTAGTCGCGCATCGTTTCGGAGCACGCGATGTACGCGCCGAAACTCCCCAAGGCCTTGGAAAATGTCCCGATCACAAGGTCCGCGCCCCCTGACAGTCCCGCGCCGCCCTCGCCCAAAATGCCCGTCGCGTGCGCGTCGTCGACGACAAGCATTGCGTCGTAGTCGTATGCCAGCTGCGCGATCTCGGGGATCGGCGCAACATCGCCGTCCATGGAAAAGACGCTCTCTGTCAGAATGAACTTCGGACGATCCGGTCTTGCATGCTGCTCCAGAAGTACCGCGAGATGGCCCACGTCCAAATGCCTGTAGCGGTACTGGCGGACGCCGGCGGCCTGACACCCAAAATGCATGCTGGCGTGGTTGAGGCGGTCCGAGAAGACTTGTGGCTCAGGGCCAATCGCGGCCTTGTCAAACAACGCCTGTAAGACGCCCGCATTGGCTTGGAAGCCTGATGCCATGAGCAGCGCGGCGGGCTTCTGCTTCAATGCAGCCACCTTGCGCTCCAGTTGCGCGAAGCGGTCTAGATTGCCGGTCACGAGCCGCGAAGCCCCGGACCCAGCGCCCAAGGCCTGTGCCCAGTCACAAGCCCGCTCGATGAGGGCCTCGTGAAACCGCAAGCCCAGATAGTCGTTGCTGGCCAAATTGACGTAAGTCCGGCCATCGGCGGTCAGAGTCCGCGCCTCCCTTGCGGCAATCTCGGTCAGTTCCCGCCGCAATTGATCGCGATCCAGCTTCGCCAAGAAGGCTTCATATCGGCTTTCGCTTCCATGCATGTTCCTGTATTAGCGTTACCTCTTATCCCCAGCAATCAATGGCTTGGAGTCTCGTGACAGAAACTTTGGAAAGCTTGAATCCTTTCAAGGGCCTAGTTCGCCAGGCGGAACAGGCGGTGGAGCCGCGCGCGGGCCTGCGCCACGACTGGCAAACCTTCGAAATCGTTGACCTGCTTCAGGCACCGCTCTTCGAACTGCTCGACGAAGCGCGCCGGATCAACCGGCAGTATCACGCAGATGGGCAAGTTCAGCTCGCAAGCTTGCTATCCATCAAGACCGGTTCGTGCCCCGAAGACTGCAAGTACTGCCCCCAGTCGGCGCACTACGCCAAGAAGACGGGTCTAGAGCGGGAATCCCTGCTCGATGTGGACGACGTGCTGTCCAAGGCGAGGCTCGCTAAGGAGGCCGGGGCTTCCCGCTTTTGCATGGGGGCCGCCTGGCGCCAGGTGAAAGACGGTCCGGATTTCGACAAGGTGCTCGAAATGGTGCGGGGTGTCCGAGAGCTTGAGATGGAGGCGTGCGTCACGCTGGGTATGGTGACGAAGGAGCAAGCCGACCGTCTCGCCGAAGCGGGGCTCACCGCCTACAACCACAATCTCGATACGTCGCCGGAGTTCTACAAAGAGATCATCACCACGCGGACCTACGAAGATCGCTTGGAGACGATCGCCAATGTTCGCAGTGCCGGCGTGGAAGTCTGCAGCGGCGGCATTATCGGTATGGGGGAGACGATCGAGGACCGCGCGCGCCTTCTGCAGGAACTCGCGACGCTGGATCCGCATCCCGAAAGTGTGCCGATCAATGCCCTGGTCCCTGTTCCGGGCACGCCGCTCGAGAGCCAATCTAAGGTCGAGCCGCTGGAACTCGTCCGGATGGTCGCAACGGCGCGCATTCTGATGCCGACTTCGTTCGTACGCTTGTCGGCGGGACGCGAGGCCCTGAACCGCGAAGCACAGATTCTGTGCTTCTTGGCAGGCGCTAACTCGATCTTCTACGGAGAAAAACTACTCACCACCGCCAACAACGATGCGGCCGACGACCGGGCCCTAATCGAGGAGGCGGGCTTACAGATCAAACCAGCCTGTCCCTCCTAAGTCGCCGGGTCCGCCGATGTCCCGCACGGTCTATGTGAATGGCGCCTTCGAACCGGAGGAAGACGCGAAGGTCTCCGTTTTCGACCGTGCATTCCTGTTTGGCGATGCGATCTATGAGGTGACGGCGGTCCTGGGCGGACGGCTTGTAGATTTCGAAGGACACTTGGCCCGCCTCGATCGCTCGCTTCGCGAGATAGAGATTCCCCGCCCCATGCCGGACGAGGGCTTTCGGGAACTACACGAAACCCTCATCGCCGAGAACAAGGTGGACGAAGGGATCGTCTATATCGAAATCAGCCGCGGCTCTGCCGAGCGCGACTTTGCTCATCCGCCCTCCCCGTCACCAACTGTCGTCGCCTTCACCCAATCGCGGCCGCTGGTCGATCATCCTCAGGCTGAAACCGGTGTGGCGGTGATCACAATTCCCGATATTCGCTGGAAGCGTCGGGACATCAAGTCGACCTCCATGCTTCCGCAAGTCATGGGCAAGCAGGAAGCGAAGGCGCTCGGTGCGTATGAGGCTTGGATGGTCGAGGATGGCGTCGTGACCGAAGGGACGTCCTCCTCGGCCTTCATCGTCGATGCGAACGGCGTGCTCCGCACGCAGCCGCTAGGGCCGCATATCCTGCCCGGTGTAACCCGCCGTGCGATTCTCCGGCTCGCTGAGGAAGACGGTGTCGCGACCGAGGAATGCCCTTTTAGCGTCGCGGAGGCCTACGCTGCGCGGGAGGCCTTCATGACGGCCGCATCCGCATTCGTACTCCCCGTCGTTGCGATTGATGGCAAGGAAATCGGCGACGGAACGCCGGGCCCGATCGCCCGCGCCTTCCGCCAGCACTACATCGCCGAGGCCCGCGCCGCGTCCGCCTGAACTAGTCGCTTAGCCGGCGGCACGGACGAGTAATACTCCTTAGCCGTATTGTCGACGACGCAGGAGAACCAGTCCTCGCTTCCAAACGTGCAGCCATGTCGATGGCTTTGGATCAGTGCCATGATCGTGGTGATTATGATTACCAACAGCACAAGTCGCATGTGATCTTGCCCCCTGAAGCCGCTTTGTCTCCGTAAGCGACGCTGTACCCCACTAATCAGATTCAGCCTGCTTCGCGGCGTCGGCTGCGGCCTCTTCGCGGCTAGAATGGTAGATAAAAGCTTGCAGCAAGAAGTCGTCGGGCCGCTTGAGGAACAGCTTCCGCGCCGTCTCGTTGCCGAAGCAGTACTTCTTGCCTAGGTAGACGGTATTCACCGAGCAATCGGTTTGAATGTCCTTCCCCAACGCAAGACCCATAACGCACTCGCCGCCGAAGGCTGCGTCATCATTCCCCGCAAACACGACCTGCGCACCGACGGACATCCCAAGACCAACAGCAATAGCAGCGGCTATGACGCGCGCGTTTGTCATGACGTCAGTCTGATCGAAGAAGTGTAGGCGCACAAGGCATCCCACTTGCATTTATGGTCCGTGTTTCGGCGCGTGATGCGGGGGCGACTGATCGTTAGCCGATCCGTCGTGGTCCCTGCCCGATCCATACTATTCAAACTACTGAGACACCGTAGAAATGTAGGCGGCCAGATTGAGTATCTCTTCGTCGGACAAACCGGTGGCCATGGGTATCATGAGCGCGGAATTGGGTCCGATTGTCTCGCCGGCCCGATACTGGTTCAAACGGCCAATGATGTAGTCCGCGCTCTGCCCCGCAAGCTTCGGGAAACTCGCCATGCCTTGCCCGCCTGGCCCGTGGCAGTTGACGCAGGTTTGGGCGTACCTTGCTTCTCCCGCTTTGGCGTCTCCCTTCGCGCTGTGCGCGACATTGACCGTGAAAGCGATGCTCGCGGTAAAAGCCACTGCAAACAGTGATCGCATTATCATTCGATTTCTCCAGCGTTCCTCAGACGTAGACTGACTACCACTCTAGCAGAGTGCCTGCGGTCATGTCTGCTGATGGCCGCCGGTTGGCCTAGAGAGCCTGATGGTTTTCCCACTATCAGTGGTACGTCCCGAGACACGTGTCATGGTTCGTTCTCCGTCAACATGGGGCAGCCGAGCGTTCGCTTGAGCGCATCAACGAGCTCTTTCTCTGTCTCGACCGTCGTGTACAAGCCGCCAGTTGTCTCAGCAAGACACCGCGTTTCAACAATTGACTGTTCACCGGTCCACGTTATTCCCCTGACGCGTAGACCGATGACATGCACGGTAAGTTGAAGCCCATCATCGCGCAGTGTCTTGCCCAGATCACACGGACTGCCACCGCAGGTCTCCTCCCCATCGGTAATGAGCACGACAATGCCGGGTTTGGCCCGATAGTCGAGGACCCGCGCGGCCTGAGCTACGGCCTCCGACAGCGGCGTTTGACCTGCTGGCGTCAAGGCGTTGACCGACTCGAGAATGCGCTGCGACGCGTTCGGGGCAGGCCTCAGATCGAGTTGGACGTTGCACTGCTGCCAAGGCCCAGGGCCATAAGTGATGAGTCCCACGCGGCGCGATCGCTCCACGCTGGGCAGAATCTCGGCGAGCGCTGCACGAACTTTGTCGATCCGGCTAACGGCGCTCGGGTTCTCGCTGCCATAGCCCCAACCATTGCCCGACATCGATCCCGAGGCGTCGAACACGAGCATCGCATCTTCGGTACACGCCTCCGGAACGTCGTCGGCTGCCCCGGCGTGTACGCTAACGGCAAGGAAAACAGCAATAATGGGAAACACTAAGTATCTTGCGAAGACGATCATGGCGGGGCCAACTCTACCCCATACGCAGCTTCACATCTCGCTCCGCCAACACCTTGTGACGCGCCAGATACCCTTCGGTTTGGTCAGGTCTTCAAAGCTTCTTGTCGCGAATTGACAAGAAGGCACAGGTCACCTCGGGCATGAGGAACCATCCTATGACAATCCCGGCGCACCGTGCTTAGAATGGGCGATTGGGCAGAAAGCACAAACTTGAGAGGACGCCATGGCTGATAAGTCTCTCTTCGACATCCCTACCGAGCTTCGCGATCTCACTGAGCAATGTATCAAGGCTCAATCGGCGTATGGCCAGCTCATGCAGTCGATGACTCAGGCAATGACCCAAGCGATGACGAATTGGCCGGGCACCCAATCAAACCCAATGGCTGCCGGATTCAAAGAAGTGCAGGATCGTGCCATGGAGTTTGCGAAGGAAAACGCCGAAAGTTCATTCGCAATGGCGAACGATCTCGCCAATGCGAAGGATATGACTGAGGTGCTGGCCATTCAGAGTCAGTATGCTCAGAGCCAGTTCCAGACCTATGCACATCAAATCCAAGAACTTGGCCTGATGACCAGCGAGGCGATGGGAAGCGTTGTCAAAAAGGTCTGATGGCCTCGGGTGGACACCAAAGGGCCGGTCTCAACTCGCCCGATGCCGAGCGCTCGCGCGGCACATCGCTCTCGTGCAGCCAGCTCACTGCGGCCAAAGGGCGGTTTGGGGATAGAACTGGGACCAAGCGAACCAGAAGGCCTGATGGCTTCCAAGATCGGCGCCATCGACATCGACCGCCCTCACGCCGCCCGCATCTAGTTGCAACCTGATATTCTCGTGCGCTATCTCATCGCCCTGCTTCAAGGCCGCAACAGCTTTGCTGCGCTGGAAGGCCACCGGCTTACCCGATGCAGAGATCACGCCGATGATGTCTTCATGAACCGGTAAGCGTGGATCGACATCGCCAACTGGAAAAATCGGTCCATGAGCATCGCGCGTATTGCGAAAGTCGAAGTCCCGTCCCAGTGCCAACGCTTCGACAAGCACGGTCGTTTCAGGGTGTTCCTTTTTCCACGTTCCCCAGTCGGTCGTAACGACGGTGGCTTGTTTGAGTTGCAGCTTCTTCTCCGCCAAGGGGCCCGTTACGGCATGACCCCTAAACGTGTCAAAGACTGAGAAGGTGTTCAGGTCATACATGACCTTGTTGGACCGAATAAGCAGGCCGGACGTGCGCAATATTGGCCGGTCAATGCCATCGGGCAACTGATCCGTGAAATAGGCTTGCGCCGAGCCGCATAGCGTGCAGTACGGAATCCCCAGGTCTCTTCCGCCCAGTGTATCGTTGACCATTTCGCGCACCTCCATGATGCGCCGGGGATATGCGCGGTATTCGCCGTTCACCTCAACGCCGAAGACGATATCGTCGTCCTTCAGCCAGGTGGCCTCCGCTGCACTGCTCACTTCCGGGTTGTCGGCGGCTGGGATGCAGTTGCAAGGCTCATCTGTTTTGCCGAAGCCACGATCATCGATCTGTACCCCGCCCCATGAAACGTGGCGCCAGTCTATAGTGCCCTCCACGAACAGTTTGTCCCATGCCGGAAGCACGCTCGTGAACATTGCGCGCTTTGCAGCCAGATAGTTAGGTGGCGCCGGTATGTCCCATGCAATGAGGTGGTCGGTGATGACACCCCAGTTGTTGCGCAATGGCAGATCCTTACCCAAGAGGCGCGCGGCGGCGTTGGTGAGCGTCTCATTCAGCTCTCGCTCTGAAATGAAGCGCAGCATGTCGCTAATGATCCAAACAAGCCGAGGGTCTCTTGAGGCGCTGACTTTGTCCAACGCCAGCACCTGATCAGGCCCCCAGACCTCTTGAACCATGCTATCAACAAACGCTGTCTTCACTGCCGCCTGCAGATCCTCCGTGAGCGGTCCGCTAGGTACCGCGGGAGGTTTGCCAAACTTTTCGACGACATAGTCTGGCAACTCTGGCGTCTCCTCTGCCTTCAAGGCGAAGGACCAGCACAGGGCAATTGCGACACCGGACGCAATCAACACGGTGAGAACGCGAGACCAACTTGCTAAGGTCTTAGGGGACCGATTTTGTGACCAGTTCATCATTCCGAAAAGCTCGATGTAAGCGCACGAGTTTAGGCATCCGCTCAATGCTCAGTCTACTGAGGCTGTAACAAGCAGCGGTTCATAGCCGATGGCTGCATTGTCGTCCGAAATGACCTTCGTCACCAATCACGACGACATCAACATTCCGTGGTTGGGGCTGCGCAGCAGGCGGAGATTCGCGTGATGGGCGTTCTTTGTCGTTCGCGATTAGCACGCGCTTCGGCCTCCAATTGGCGCTGAAAAGGTCATCAATTGTAGAAAGGCACGACCAAGAATGCCCTGACCTGAAGCGATTCAGGCCGAGCCTTGGTGTGCGCACAAGTTCCGCGACTGTCGATTTAGATCAATGACTTAGAGCGAGTTGCGGGCGCATAGAACCCACTGAAGCCCAAAGGGAACTTTCGACGGCCCCCGCAGCTCGGCCCTTTCCCCATTGAGAGGATTAGCGCTTCGCAGAACCTCGTAGAGGCAGGCATCTGCTATGTTCGTCCGACGTCTGCATTCGTTCGCAAAGCGGTCGAACGGACTCTGTACTCCAATGTCCGCTACTGACACGGAGCGGATATCCCCTTCGCCTTGGCACTTGCTCTCGGCTCCCAGCCCATTTCGCTCAGTGATCTGACGAGGAGATCGCAACGGTGTGAAAGCTATTGATGACCCGCAACCAACTTCTGACGATCTAGTGGGTTACATTACATAGGCGTGGGTAGTCCGATACCTGCATGAAACCCCCATTGTTAAATTGGAGAAGGCTAATGAAATCGATCTATCTCGTTCCGGCGCTTGTGGGCGCTCTCTTTATTTCCACGGCTGCGATGGCTGGCGAGTTCGGCAATTACTGCGCCATGAACCTCGCGGAAGGAAAGAAAGTTCAGACAGACTGTTCGGTCAGCACCGTGATCGGCGGTAAGGAGTTCTGCTTCTACGACACCGCGGCTAAAGAGAACTTTATGAAGGATCCGGAAGTTCTCCTCGCCAAGGCGTCAGGCTTCTATCAGACCTTCGGCGAGTCCTAAGGACTGCGACAGTCACGAGAGGGGCTCGCAATAGTCAGCGACCCCCTCTTCGTGGCTGTTACAATCTCGTTGGAGGCGTCTTGTGCGCCCTAGTCAACTGACCCAGCGCTGCCGCTTCCCACGTTTGATGACTGCCTTTGGTACTTAGGAGACCTTCATCACTGAGTCGGCGATGTCGGCTTGGCGGCGCAGACCAGACGTGCCTTCGCTGAGGCACAAGGGCCGCTCATGACCCAAAGCAGACCTTGGTGGCGCAAGTTGGAAGCTGCGATGGCCCGAGGGTAGTGATCCAAGAGTAAGTACTCACTGCCCAAGCCCTTGGACCAACTGCAACGGTTGAGCAAACCTCAAAAGCGCTTGAGGTCGCTGTAATCCCCTCGTACCTGCAATGTCACGGTTACATCCTTCTTGTCGCGGTTGCGCCAGAACCAACCGTGATTGCCCTTGAATGCGGCAGTGAGTGATCCTTCCTCGCCGGTCGAACCACGGCCTTTCTTATAGCTCTTCTTGTTACCACCGCCTGAGCCGTGCAGGTCGTAGTTGACACGACCACCATCCGTAACCCACCGATACTCCGCCGTAGCTCCATCCTCCATGACTAGCTTCCACTCAGTGCCCTTACCGGGCTTTAGCGTGAACGAGATTTCGTCGGTCCAGGGCGACGCAGCTTCTTGCGCGTGAGCAGAGCCAACAATCACACCAAAGATATTCCAACGGAGGCTCGACTGGTCGTCGCTCTCAGCGTTGTCGTCGTGATCGCTCTCAGCTTCCTCAGCGAGTTGGCGTTTGATCTCGCCCATCTCGGTCAGACCTAGGACACGTCCTATACCTGTTGGGTCGATGGCGTATTCTGCTGGCAGAACAATAGTCACCAAGATCGCGACTGCTGCGACCAGCGCAATGATTGTGGACCGCAACAACTGGGCTGAGGTCGGTAGCTCTTCGATGTTTGGTTTTTCCGCGTTGTACATACGTGCCTCCCAAGGCTCATGTGGAGAGAAAATAGCCGGTTAGCTGGTAGCCCATGAGCATGAAGCCCAAGGACATAACCACGACATTGAACGTGTAGGCGTGCTGCCAGAAGCCAGCCGTGCGCCGCCAATAACCCATCACTATGAGGATTACAGAGAGCGCAAGGATTTGTCCGATTTCAACACCGACATTGAATGCAAGAAGGTTTGGCAAGAGCCCATCCGGTGACAAATCGTAGTCAAGTATCTTCGTGGCCAGACCCAGTCCATGGAATAAGCCAAAGACGAAAGTCGCCACTTTGGTATTCGGCTGGAAGCCGAACCAGCGCTGATAAGCCCCCAAATTATCGAGAGCCTTGTACACCACCGACAGGCCGATAATGGCATCGACGATATGCGCGTTGACGTTCCATCCGAAATAGACACCCGACAGCATTGTGATGGAGTGCCCGATGGCGAACAGTGTGACGTAGATGGCGACGTGTTCGAGCCGGTAAAGGAAGAAGACGACGCCGAGTAGAAAGAGGATGTGATCGTACCCGGTGACCATGTGCTTGGCCCCGAGATAGGCGAAGGGGATTAGGTGTACACCCCATACTTCCTGGACATAGCCTGCATCCCCTTCGGTGACGTTGTGCGCAAGTGCGTGGGTCGCGGACAATAGGAGTACTGCCGCAGCTAGTGTGCCTAGCAATGCACGATGGGTGCTGAAGATGCGGACCATCGCGCGCTGCCTTTGATCAAACTCGCGCATGCTCCGCCAAAATGGCTCGTCATATCTTTTCATGGGTCATACCTAACTCGCAGTCTTTGAGTGACTTCGCTGGCGTCGAATGACCGGAACGGGCGCAACAGAAAAGCAATCTCCCCTCTTCTCAAGAGGCGAGGCCCATCGGTCTATCGCAGCAGTCGCGCGGGCAGCCCACCAGGACCCGCAACACGAAAGCTAAGCGGACATGCGGGGAGGTCTGAGTAAAGGGTAGAATAGCTGACAGGGAGCAGAGGCAGAGCCTTCGTCTACGCCAAGGTTGCCATGAGCTGCGACACGCTCCATCACGAAGTCAGTGACCGCAACGCCAACCGACATGCAATAACTCGCATGAACGTGACTTGCTGCGTTCCCGGGCTCCTCCTGACAGGGTGCCTCGGGATGGCAAAGGAGGACGACGCTTAGATCGCTAGAGGCGTCGTGATCATGAGTATGCTCGTGCAAACCAGCACTAAGCCCTAGCGCGTGAGCGACCCCGACATGACCATCATGCGCCGTAAAACCGGCGTAGCCATTCAGGCTGCCCGCAACCAAAAAGGCCGCAGATAAGAGGTGTGTAAACCAAAGCCGTAACTTGGAACTCATGCGGCTAGGGAAAGCAGACGCCCCGGAGAAGTCAAGGTCTAATGACGAGGGTCCCACAGGTGAACTCAACATTAGGTGGCCCACGGTCAAAGCTGAATTGCCTGCTCACGGCCAACACTGCTCAAGTTTATGATCCCTGCAATAGATCGGGCGACATCGATCAGGCCGCCAGCCTTTTGTGCATGCAGTGGTGTGTCTCAACCGTAAAGTGGACGATGCCTAGATCATCAGGAAGCCGATCTTTGTAGTCCCGAGGCTGCCTTGGATCGTCGGAGACAATGCTAACGACAGCCGCACGTATTCCGGGCCCGACGGACCAAACATGAAGGTCAACGATCCGATCATCTCCGGCTTCAAGGGCATCCTTGATGCGATCACGTACCGCTGCGGGAGCCTGCCAATCAAGCAGGACCGCAGCGCTCGATTTCAACAGAGATGCGGACCACCTTGCGATCAACAAAGCACCGACGATACCCATCGTAGCATCAAGCCAAACCGCGCCAAACAGCTGTCCGCCTAGCAAGGCGAAGATCGCTAGGAGTGAAGTCAGCGCATCGGCAAGGACATGCAAGTAGGCCGCACGAAGGTTATGATCCTCGTGCACATGGTCGGCATGATCGTCGTGAGAGTGTGAGTGCGTGTGGCCATGGCCACCGCCGAGTAGAATAACGGCGCAGACGACATTCACTACCAACCCCACTATCGCAACGATGATCGCCTGGAAGTAGGCGATCTCTACTGGGTTGAGGAGTCGTGTAACGCTCTCCCAGGCAACGCCCACGGCAAAGAGCCCGAGGAGCAACGCACCTGTGAAACCAGCCAAGGCATTGATCTTGCCCGTACCGAAACTAAAGCGCTCATCCCCTGCGTGTCGGCGAGCGACGACATAGGCCAAGAACGCAATGCCCAGTGCCACCGCATGCGAGCCCATGTGTAACCCGTCCGCAAGCAGAGCCATTGAACCATAGGCTAGGCCGGCAGCAATTTCGATGATCATGGCGACGAGTGTAATTAGGACAACAATGAACGTCCGCCGCTCCGCTGGCTTGACCTTGTCTTGTCCAAAGACGTGATTGTGCTTCCAGCGAGATGTGTCTTGAGTATGCATGTCGCGCTCACCGTGAATGCCAAGAGTTTCAGTCGCTGAGGCCGATGACCTTCGCTCTTGCAACTCTAGTCTCTGTTGGGACCTATCCTACGATATGTAACCTAGGACGCTGTTTCCGGGAACTAGCCGAGCTACCCATAGCCGGTCCCGAGACGACACGTCAGGCCCGCTTGTGGCACAAAGCGGACTTAAGTCCCGGCTTTGGGGGATGACTGCTTTGGAATGGATACCGGACGCACTGTAGTGGCGTCGGGCCGGCAGCGTTGCCACGCAAAGTGGGAGGCACGCTTGCGGAAGGTGCGGGAATGACAACAGAAAGTATTTTATTTACAGATACTTATTTGATGTCTTGGTGGGCGCACAAGGACTCGAACCTTGGACCCGCTGATTAAGAGTCAGCTGCTCTACCAACTGAGCTATGCGCCCTCAGAGACCTGTGTCGCGTCAACGTGCTTGTTGCGCGGCGTGCACGCTCTGGTCTGGCGCTTCGGAAGCGCCAAGGGACGTGCGTGTACCACTCCGGGCGGCACCCTGTCCAGATCGGCTGGGTCAAAAAAGGACGATGACTTACCAGAGACCGCCGAGTTCGGACTGCCGGAATGTCACCCGCCTGTTGACATGGGCGTTCAGCACGAAACCGAGCCCGATCATCATCGTCAGCATCGACGTGCCCCCGTAGGAGACGAGTGGCAGCGGCACGCCCACGACCGGCATGAGCCCCGTCACCATGGCAACGTTGATGAACACGTAAGCGAACAGCGTCAGGCCCATGCCGCCGGCGACGAGCTTGGCAAACATGCTGCGGCAGCGGAGCGCCATGAAGGTGATGAACACAAGGGCCAGCAGATAAAGCGCCAAGAGAATCATGGCGCCGACAAAGCCCATCTCTTCGGAGAACATCGTAAAAATGAAGTCGGTGTGCTTCTCCGGCAGGAAATTGAGCTGTGCCTGTGTGCCGTTCATGAACCCCTTTCCGCTTAAGCCCCCGGACCCGATGGCGATCTTGGACTGGAGGATGTGGTACCCAGACCCGAGCGGATCTACATGCGGATCGAAGAACGTTAGGACGCGCTGCTTTTGATAGTCGTGCAGCATCTCCCAGGCATGCGGCAATGCCACCACGACAGCGAGGATTGCCCCGCCGAAGTAGAACCAGCTTACCCCGGCAAGGAACATCATGCCGGCACCAATGATCGCGAAGAGCGCGGCCGTGCCAAGATCGGGCTGAACTAGCGCCAACAGGGCGGGAACGCCGATCATCAACAATGGCGGAATTAGCGCATCGGGCCGCCAGATTTTCTCAGGCGGTAGCCATTGATAGTAGCGTGCGATAGCGAGCACCAAGGCGATCTTCATCATCTCGGAGGGCTGGAAACTCATCTCGCCGACACCCAGCCAACGTCGCGCGCCGCCACTTTCCACGCCGATGAACGGCACGAGGGCCATCAGCCCAAGCGCAAGCAGGAACAACGGGTAAGCGCCCTTTAGCCACCATCGAATATCCGAAAACGCGATCGCGAATAGGAGCGCGAGGCCGAAGCAAAAGCGCATAACCTGACGCGAGGCCCAAGGATCAAACGATCCACCAGCCACCGAGTAGAGGGCGGCAATACCGACCAGCACGATCGCCGTGATCAACGCCAGAAACGGCCAATTCAGCAGTAAGAGCTTCTTGGCCAGGTCGAGCTTTACAGCGGGAGCCTGAGCGAAGAGCATCTTCATCCGTCATCTCCCACGACGGCAACCTGACGAGCAGCCTCATCTCTGCTGAGCCCTGCGAAAACCGGTGCCCGCGCCGAATCGTGCAGCAGCGCTTCCGTCATCACGTCCTTGACGATGGGCGCCGCGGCACTCGAGCCGCCACCCCCGTGCTCGACGCAGCACGCGGCTGCGTAGCGCGGGTTGTCAAAGGGTGCGTAGCCGATGAAGAGCGCGTGGGTCTCCCGCTCGTAGGCGGAGAGTTTGTGCTCGTTGTGCGCATTGACGACCTGCGACGTCCCGGTCTTGCCCGCCATCTCGACGCCCCGGACCTTGAGTGCGGACCGGCGCGCTGTACCGCGCGGTTCGTTGACAACGCCGAACATGCCTTTGCGCACAACCTCGAGATGTTTGGGATCGAGTTCAAGCGCCGGCCAGTCCGGCTTGGGATCGTCGGGTGTCAGCACGAGTTTCGGCAACACGGCACGGCCGGTGGCCACACGTGCCGTCATCACCGCAAGCTGGAGCGGCGTAGAGGATACAAAGCCCTGTCCGATCCCGGCGATAACGGTCTCACCGCCATACCATGGCTGCATGAACCGCGCCCGCTTCCAGGCAACGTCCGGAATAATCCCCTCCTTCTGTCCCGGAAGCCCGCAGTCATAGACCCGGCCAAGACCAAGATGCCGTGAGACGGACGCTAGATGGTTGATCCCCATGCGCTTGGCGGTCTCGTAAAAATATACATCGCAGGATTGCTTCAAGGCCTCATGGAGGTCGATGCCGCCGCCATGGGCCTTCCAACACCGAAACCGGGCGCGGCCCATTGTGTAAACCCCCGGGCAGTGCATTGTCTCGCGGGTGTCGATGACGCCTGCATGCAGCCCTGCAAGAGCTGTGACGACTTTGAAGGTTGATCCCGGTGGGTATTGGCCACGAATAGCCCGGTTCTGAAGCGGTTCGTCTCTATGGCGCGCAATCCGGCTCCATGCTTTGGGATCGACTTTGAAGACGACGTTGTTGGGATCGAATGTTGGCGTTGACGCTAAGGCAAGGATTGCGCCTGTCTCGACATCAAGCACAACCACCGAAGCAACACGGTGCTCCTTCAACCGCTCCTGCGCGACGGCCTGAAGATGGTGGTCAATGCTGAGAACGAGGTCCTTGCCAGGCGTACTCGGCGTCGACCCTAGCGCGCGAACCACGCGGCCGCGGGCGTCCACTTCGTATTGCTGCGTGCCTGGCGTGCCGCGCAGCTGCTCGTCAAAGGTCTTCTCGACCCCTGCCCGGCCTGCACGGAATCCCGGTAGCCGCATGACCGGATCGAGGTCCACCTCTTCCTTGCCAGCCATGCCCACATAGCCAACAAGATGCGCCATGGGCCTCGCGTGATGGTATCGGCGGAAAGCCGACCGGTCAGTCTGGAGGCCCGGAACCTGCGGCGCCAACACGTTGAGCAGCGCAAATTGACGCCACGATAGGCCTTCGACAACCAGCACTGGATAGTAGCCACTCTGACGCGCAGCAGCCCGCATGACGCGGTCGCGCGTTGCCCGAGAAATCGTCACGATCGGCGATAGTCTATCGAGCGTATCCGGGAGGCTCTTGCAGAAGGCCGGCACAACGAGCAGACGCAGGTTCTCTTTGTCCTCGGCGAGCATCGCACCCGTACGGTCGCGGATGGACCCACGGGACGGCGCCGAAAGCTGGATCATCAGCCTGTTCTCGTCGGAAAGCAGCCGATAGTCGGACGCCTCACGGATCTGGAGTTGGTGCAGGCGCCAACCTAGGAGACCAAAGAGACCGACCTGCGCCCCGCCCACCAAGAGCGCGCGCCGTGAAAAGCGGTAGCTTTGCTTCCGCGCGTAATCGGGCTTCTTCTTTGCCCCGTAGTGCAGCGCCCTCGGTCTTCTCATGAGGCGCTCCGGAAAATCGTGCGCCGCGAATGCCCAATACGTCCGGACTGAACCCAAAGAAGCCCATACAGCACGGCCGGGAACACGACGATTGAGGTCACGACACCGAAGAGAACTGGCCACCAATCGATCCAGCGGAGGTAGTAGAGGCTCGCCAATAGCCAGCCGAACAGTCCGAGCACGGATATGAATGCCGTCCAGGTGAGCCATTGCAGCCAAACATCACGACGCTCGCGAAAAGAGCCAGGCTTCAAGCCAATCGTCGCTGCGGCGAGGCACATCAGCGCCCAGAATCCTAAGGGGCCACCGGAGAGAAGGTCCGCCAGCAATCCCAGAACGGCTGCTGCCGCCGGGTGAAGCTCTGTGCCCGGAATGGCGCGCCAGCAGAAGACCATCATGACGACCAGCAAAGGCAGGATGAACGTGGCATCGGCCGGCAAGCCCCAGGGGACGGCAGTAGCGATTACTGCGATCAGAACCGAAAACGCCGGAAGAAACCGTGTCATCGTTCGGCTGGTACCTGACCTGCCACAGGCGGCGATATGGCGGCCACAGGTGACAGCGGGTCTTGAGGGGCTAACGCCGTCCGGTCTTCCTCAGGCTCCGAACTTGGCGTTGCTGAGAGAGCCCCACCACGCTCGGCGACGACAGCCGGATCTGTTCTCTTTATTGACGGTGCATCGAAGAACAGCACGCTGACGGCATCGAGTGAGTTCAGTTCCGCAAAGGGGCGGATCTTGAAGGCGCCCGGTTCGCCGACGACCACGCCTACCCTCAGGCCGCGCGGGAGCACGCCATCGCTGCCTGACGTGTAGACCTCGTCGCCTGCCGAAACTTCCGCACCCTCTTGCACAAATCCGAGCTGCAGCTCGGCGCTGTTGTCACCGAGGGCAAGTCCGCGCACGCCGCGCGGGCCCACTTGCACTGGGATCCGACTATTGAGGTCGTTCAACAGGAGCACGCGCGAGACGCTACCCCCCGCTTCAACCGTGCGCCCGACGAGCCCATCGCCATTGATGACCGCATAGCCGATCCTTAAGCCGTCATTGCGTCCGAGATTCACGAGCGCGCTTCTCACAAATGGGCCACGAGCATCGGCAATCACTTGCCCCGTCGCGTAGACGAGTGCCGGTTCCTCAGCGGCATGCAGCAGCTTGCGCAGATGGGCGACCTTGCGCTCTAGCAGCTGGGTCCGCCAACGCCACTGCTTCAACTCTTCGTTTTCCTTGGTCAGCCGGTCGATCTCTTCGATCGCGTTCTTATGAGCGCTGACATGAAGGCGAACCCGGTCAACCGCGCGGCGGGCCTCAACGGCCGGCACAGATGCCAGCTCCAGGAGCGGCGCCGACAGATCGACCAGCTGATCTCGGGTATCCTCCAGGACGCCATGGCCAATTCGGCTCAAGACCAACAAAACAGCACAGAGGAAATAGAGGCCAAAACTGAGCAATTCCACCGGTGCCGACCAGGAAGGCCGGTGCCGCTGAAACAGAGATGGACTGCGCTTGGACATTTGCGTTCAGTCTCTTGGAACGCCTGGAGGGCGTCCGTGGTCCTCACCTAGGTGCCCCGCGCCTAGACGGGACGAGTATAACACATCCCGCTAGGGTTTGATCAGCAGATCGGCCATTTCTTCGAGACGCTCAAGCGCCATGCCCGTTCCTCGAACGACGCTTCTCAATGGATCCTCTGCAATCTTGAACTTCACACCGGTTTCTTGCTGCAGGCGTACGTCGAGCTTCTCAAGAAGCGCGCCGCCCCCCGTCAAATAGATACCCGATTCGGCGATGTCCGCCGTCAGCTCGGGCGGGACGTCCGCGAGCGCCTGACGGATGCCGCCAACGATCTGCTGAATCGGCAGCGTCAGCGCATCGGCGATCTCATGTGGCCCCAGCGTTATCTCAGCCGGGAAGCCGCGCTGCATATCGCGCCCCTTCAGGACAATCGACACATGGGTGCCGTTGGCCTTGGCGACAGCGGACCCAGACTCCTTCTTGACGACTTCGGCGTTCGGCGCGCCGATCATCAAGTGATGCTTGAAGCGCGCATAGTTGACGATCGCTTCGTCCATGGCATTGCCGGCCGTGCGGATCGACTTGGAGTAAATCACGCTGCCCATGGACATCACAGCTATGTCCGTGGTGCCGCCGCCAATGTCGACCACCATGGAGCCACGGGGTTCATGAATTGGGAGCCCAGCGCCAACCGCACCTGCGACGGGTTCCGAGATCAGATAGACCCGCCGCGCGCCCGCAGACAGCCCTGCCTCATGGACGGCGCGTCGCTCGACCGAAGTCGCGCTGGCCGGAACGCAAATCATCACGCGCGGGCTGCCAAACAGACGACGCCTATTCACGCGTCGAATGAAGAACTTGATCATTTCCTCAGCCGCATTGAAGTCCGCAATGACCCCATCGCGCAGCGGCTGAACGGTTTCGATTTTGGTCGGGGTCTTGCCGAGCATCGTCTTGGCCTCATGGCCAGCAGCGATGACTTTCTGGTCGTCCCCGCGCTGCTCGATCGCAACAACGGAGGGCTCGTCCAATACTATTCCGCGTCCCGGAACATAAACGACGGTATTCGCCGTCCCGAGATCAATGGCCATGTCCGCGGAAGAGCCCAACCACGAGAACATATAGCGCCCCAACTGCTCGCCCAACGGCGAGCCTTACACGTTACTGATATCCGGATCGGTCTGCTGCTTGGCCGCCGAACACGGATGGAAGACACCCGAAACGGCAGAAAACGCTCCCAATCAATGGTTTCGCACCCCGCCGCGACGGGCGGTATGTTGCGTCAAATCTCCCACATGGGCAATGCGTGAACCGGCTGTTTTGGGAAACTTTTTTCGTGCTGCTCGGAAGGGTGGTGACGGGCGGGACGTGCGCGCGTACCAGCGCACGCAAATCGAGCTTATGCCTAGATGGTAAGCATGGCTGCGGACGAAGCTAGCCGGCCCGGCACAAAGCACCGGACCGGCTAAAATTCTCAAGGACTGGTGACAGGTCGAAGCAAACCGCTAAGAGGCGAGCATCGTCTCCGGCTTCCGACGCGCCTCGCGGGCCAGGAGCTTGTTCAACGCACTGACATAGGCTCGCGCGGAGGCGACCATGGTATCGGTGTCCGACCCGCGGCCTGTGGCGATCTTGCCGTCAGCCTCAAGACGCACCATCACTTCGGCCTGAGCATCCGTGCCTTCGGTCACGGCGCTCACCTGATACAGGGCCAACCGGGCCTCATGCGGCACGAGCGCGCGAATGGCCTGGAAGGTGGCATCCACCGGCCCATCGCCGACCGCTTCATACATGTGCTGCTTGTCGTCGATATGGAGGGTAATGGTCGCCTTCTGCGGACCACCGGTTCCAGCGATGACTGTGAGCGATGTGACTCGGATTCGATCCTGCGCCGAGGCGATCTCCTGATCCACCAAAGCCTCGATGTCCTCGTCGTAAACATGCTTCTTGACGTCAGCGAGGCCCTTGAACCTTACGAACGCATCCTCGAAAGCATTGTCGCCCAACTCGTAGCCCAGTTCCTTCAGCTTCTCGCGGAAGGCATGACGTCCGGAATGCTTGCCCATCACGAGCGAGGACTCCTTAACGCCGACGCTTTCCGGCGTCATGATCTCGAACGTTCCCGCGTGTTTGAGGACGCCGTCCTGATGAATGCCGCTCTCATGGGCGAAGGCGTTCCGTCCGACAATGGCTTTATTGTACTGCACTGGGAAGGCCGTTACCCGCGACACAAGCTTCGATGCGCGCGTCAGATGAGTCGTGTCGACGCCAGTCCAATAGGGCATGATATCGGCGCGCGTATGGATCGCCATGACGACCTCTTCGAGCGCGGCATTGCCCGCGCGCTCGCCAAGCCCGTTGACAGCGCACTCAACCTGCCGCGCGCCCGCACCGACGCCGGAAAGTGAGTTGGCGACCGCAAGCCCGAGGTCATTGTGGCAATGGGTGGAGAAGATGATCTCGTCGGCACCCGGCACCCGCTCCTGCAGCAAGCGGATCAAATCGCCGAATTCGTCATGGTATGCATAGCCCACGGTGTCAGGAATATTCACCGTGGTTGCGCCAGACTTAATCGCGGCCTCTACACAGCGGCATAGGAAATCGATCTCAGTGCGAGTCGCATCCATAGCCGACCACTCGACATCGTCGGTGAGGCCACGTGCGCGGCTAACGGATGCGGTCACCCGCGCCAGGCACTCCGCCTCGTCGATATCCATTTGATACTTGCGATGGAGCGGCGACGTGCCAATGAACGTATGAATGCGCCCGCGCGCGGCCGGCTTGATAGCCTCGGCGCAGCGATCAATGTCGCCAGGCTGCGCCCGTGCGAGACCGCAAATCACTGCGTTCTTCGCGCGGCGAGCGATCTCCTGAACGCTTTCAAAGTCGCCTTGCGAGGCGATCGGGAACCCGGCCTCGATCACATCCACGCCCATCTCGTCGAGGAGTTCCGCGACCTCGAGCTTCTCCTCAAAGGTCATCGTGGCGCCAGGGCACTGTTCTCCGTCGCGCAGCGTGGTGTCGAAGATAATGACGCGATCCTTCTCGTCACGCGCGTTTCTCTCGGTATTCATCGTGCTCGTCCTTAAAACGAATGGCTTTCAGTCTATCACGACTATTCAAGCCGTTGACGTTGTAAGCCGTTGACTTCGTGGAGGTTCATTTCGCCATCCCCTGAACGCCCGCCTCGACTACTCCGAGGCCGCCGGTGCTCAGGGGCATGTAAGGAGGAGCGGAAGGGCACGCGCGCGCAGAACCGGCCGCAGGGACATTCCGCCCTGCCCGTCACTCATCTGCGTGTTGAAGCGCTGCATCATAACCCTTCTCCGCGAAGGCCCATCCGAAGCCCGCGATGGCCGGAAAATAGGGTGAACTGCTCAGAAGAGCAAGAGGAGCGCGGGCGCCCGCTCTCCGGCTGCCCCAAATCACAAAGAGCCTAGAAGTCGAAGATCGACGCAAATGGGTTGTTGTTGTTACGACGGGACGACCGCCTTGTGACGCGCCGCTCATTTGAACTGCTCGCTACAGAGACATTGTCCGGTAGCCCCGCTGGAATTGGCCGCCCATTCAGCGCGGCAATCATCCGGCGGTCATGACCGTAGAGATCTTTGAACTGGGTCAGCTCACCATTTTCGCCAGCGACGGCCGTGAAGTAGGTCATGTAAACCGGTATTCTATTCTTGATATACACCTTGTTGGCATCCGACCCATTGTGCATGGCGGACATCACTTGCGCTTGTGTCCAGTCTTGGTCGTGGCCGAGCAAAACCGTAGCGAGTTTATCGGGATTCTGAACGCGCACGCAGCCGTGGCTGAAGGCGCGGACCGAATTTGAGAACAACTGCTTCTTGGTCGTGTCGTGCAGGTAAACATCGTGGCTGTTGGGGAACATGAACTTCACGAGCCCCAACACATTGCGTGGACCAGGTGGCTGATACAGCTCGTAGCGCCGAATATCGTTGCGGCTCCAGTCAATCCTATCCGGGTCGATATCGCGGCCGTTCACACCGCGTATCCTCAAACCCTGTCGACGTAGTACGGACGTATCCCAGCCACTGGAGAAAAACCCGCCGCCCCGGCGCAGGTAGGGCGCAATCTCGTTCTGTTTGATCGAATTCGGGACAAACCAATTTGGACGGAATACGAGATGCTCCATCTCGTCGCTGAAGACCGGCGTTTGTGTGTGGGTCTTGCCCACAACCACACGAGTCTGGTGAATCTCATCGCCTTCCTTGTGCACCCTGACTTTGAATTCAGGGATGTTCACCTTCACGTAAAACGCGCCCATGTCATGCGGAAGCCAACGATAGCGTTCCATGTTCACGAGGAGCAGTTCGATCTTTTTCTTGCCCGATACGACGGGCGTGGAGACCGAGACGTTACCGTTCAGCATGCGCCGCGTCCCTGAACCGACCATGCCGTCGGGCTTGCCGCCTTGCGCACGCTGAAAGGCGATGACGGCCTTCCGCAGGTCCTTGTCGAAGACATACTCGTCGGCGCCTTCCGCAGCCGGTGTCTCCAGCCGCTTGCGCAGAAGGGCGACTTGCCCGTGCTTAACGCCCAGCTTCAGGGTTGGGCCCGCGGGGATCTCCACGTCTTCGGGCTTGCCCGATACGGGCTTGGGCGCCGCAGCTGTCCCATTACGTTCGGCGATCAGTTCCTTACGCAAGGCCTCGAATTGAGGATGTGTCGGCTGGAAGCTACGGAGGTAAGCCGCTGGGTTGGTGCGGATGGCGATGAAGCCGATGACCTCGGCTGGATCCGGCAAATAAAGATTGGGATCAAGGCTCTCGCTGAGGCTCTTCGGATCCAACCGCCCGCCCCGGGCATCGCGCGCATACTCGATGACTGCCGCACTGATCTTTAGTTCAGCATCGGCGAGCTGCGCGACCGCATCGGAAGCGCTCGCATCGAAGCCAGAGAGATTCGGAAGCTTGTAGTCGGACGCGCGCAGTCCGTAATCGTCGGCCCGGCCGATTTCCTTGGCGATGGCCTTACCACGGGCATTCAAGCCGTTCTCGCCAACCCAGAGCAGTTTCCGGTCCGGGACCGAATAATACTCCGCTAGGGCGATCTGCTCCGCGGTGTCTTTCATCGCGACAGCGCCGACTTGATCCTGAACTGATATCCGGATCGCCTCGGATCGGGATACGAGTTCGGTTGGGCCGTCCGGCTCGGCCGCGACAGCAGGGGCACCGAATGAGACTGCAACCGCAAATCCGATGGCGGCTGATCTCAGTCCGAATGTTGTCATTCTTAGCTCCCTCTGGGCCCTCGGCTTGTCCCTCGGCCCATCGTCCCCAGTTTAGCCCCTAACCCCCAGAAACATGCCCGAATCTGTTCGAATCCGGTCACCACAATCAAGTATGCGCATCGGTACCCTATTCGACCACCCAATTCCGGCCCAGAAATGGCAGAACTCACGGGAATGTGTCGCTTGGCCGATCCTCTCTAGCCCGCCAGGGCGGTATCGAGGAACTCACTGAGCGATATAATTTTTTCGCCGTCGGTTTCAATGAAATCGGCCAGCTCCGTCGTAAAGCTTTCCCCAGATGTGATATTTTGGACACGGGCACTCCAGCGAACGGCGGCCTTATTCCCATCCATGAGCAGTTCTTCCATCGAAAACTCATCCAGCCCGAAGCTGTCCGAAATGGTCCGAAACAGCCCGGTGATGCCATCGCGCCCCTGGACCGAGGTCGCGAGCATGCTGAATTCGGGGGAGCCGACGATCCGGAAGCTGGCATCGTCGGCAAACATTGCGCCGGCGGCCTCCACTTCGCCCTCGATTCGGGCGGCGTAGAAGCTCTTGAGAAAAGCCTCGAATTCGCTGCTGTTCATGGATTAGCTCTCCTCTTGAACTTTATCAGACGCCCGCGCCAGCTTGGCCGCGGTCGTACCGGTCTTCGTCCGGCTTAGTTTCTTGGCGGCCGCCTTCTTTGCAGCGCCGCGTGAGCGCTTGGGTGAGGCCTTCGCTTCAGTCTTTGGCGTCTGTTTGGATGACGTCTTGGCCGAAGATGACGTCTTGGCCGAAGTGGCATCCTGAAAATCGCTATCGGGCAACACCACGAAGATCAGGACCGCGAGCACTGTCATGTAAAACCGGAAAGCCGCGTCCTGACCGTTCCAGGTTTGCGATTGCCACATGGCGAACCATTCGCCCGCGATGACCATGAACAGGAAGAACCAGACGAGAAAGGCTGCAAGTGCACCGGCGACTGTGAGCCCCTTCGCGCCATTGAACGCCTCACGCGGCGCTGCGCGGGCCTGCCAGAGCCGGATGGCCCCCGCCAGAAACAGAACACCCGCAACGAGCTGGCCGGCGATGATCGTCCAATAGGCAGCATGCCACAGGCCAGGGTGCTCGACCGCCCTATACATCAGATTGTTGCCTGGAAATGTCGTGTCCATGCTCAGGACACGCTGCACGAAGAGGTGGTTGGTGCCATAGTCCGTGAGATTGTTGAAGGCGACCAACAGGCAGTAAACCGCGAGGCATGCGACCATGACGATCTTGACGATGCGGGTGATGTACATGGCGGTCTCTCTGTCCTGACAGCCCTTGGAATCTCGGGAGCGTGCCCTGGCGTTTCTGCGTCCGCATGACGAGGGCGCCAGCTTAGGGCAAGGCGGCATTGAACGCGCCACCCGATAAGAAAAAAGGCCGGAACGAACCCGGCCTTTTCTGAATGTCTCTCAAATGGGCGCGAAGCGCCTAGTTCTTGGACTTGTCGACCATTTTGCTTTCGGCGATCCACGGCATCATCGCGCGCAGCTTCTCGCCCACCACTTCCATTTCGTGGTTGTCGCACTTAGCGCGCATGGCCTTGAAGCTCGGCTGGTTGATCTTGTTTTCCAGCATCCAATTCTTCACGAAGGTGCCATTTTGGATATCGGCGAGGACATCCTTCATGGCGGCCTTGCTGTCGCCGGTCACGACGCGCGGGCCAGAGACGTACTCCCCGTACTCGGCCGTGTTGGAAACCGAGTAGTTCATGTTGGCGATGCCGCCTTCGTAGATGAGATCGACGATCAGCTTCACCTCATGGACGGTCTCGAAATAGGCCATCTCGGGGGCATAGCCCGCCTCGACCAGAGTCTCGAAGCCGCTGCGCATGAGCTCGACCAGCCCGCCGCAGAGCACAGCCTGCTCGCCGAACAGGTCGGTCTCGCATTCCTCGCGGAACGTTGTCTCGATGATGCCGGCGCGGCCACCACCGATCGCGGAGGCATAAGACAAGGACAGATCGTGGGCGTTGCCGGTCGCGTTCTGGGCGATGGCCACAAGGCACGGCACGCCGGCGCCGCGCTTGTATTCAGCGCGCACGGTGTGGCCGGGGCCCTTCGGCGCGACCATGCAGACATCCATGTCGGCGCGCGGCTCAATCAGATTGAAGTGGATGTTCAGCCCATGGGCAAAGAAGAGCGCGGCGCCCTCTTTCATATTGGGCTTGAGATCCCGCTCCCAGATTTCGGCCTGCAGCTCGTCAGGGGTCAGCATCATGACCACATCAGCCCAGCCGGCGGCCTCTGGGACGCTCATGACTTTTAGCCCCTCACCCTCGGCCTTGGCGGCGGAGCTAGAGCCGGGACGAAGACCAATCGCCACCTCAGTGACGCCGGAATCCTTCATGTTCAGAGCATGAGCATGGCCCTGGCTGCCGTAGCCGATAATGGCGACCTTCTTGCCCTTGATCAGATTGAGATCGGCATCCCGATCGTAATAGACACGCATACCTCTTCCCCTTTGGGTTCTCTAACGTCTGTAACTTGAAATCTGGATGGGACGCTTGGGTCCGGGTTTTGCCGCCAGACCCGCAAAAAAACAAGTGGCGGGTTCCCTCGTCGGCGCTACATCCGCTCTGGACCCCGGCCGATGGCAGCCACGCCCGTCCGGCATACTTCGATCAGCCCGAGCGGCGCCATGAGCACGACGAACTGCTCGATCTTCGACTGACGCCCCGTGATCTGGAACACGAAATGCTCGAGCGAAGCGTCGATGACCTGCGCGCGGAAGGCTTCGGCGAGGCGCAGCGCTTCGACACGCTTTTCGCCGACACCGGCCACTTTCACCAGCGCTAACTCCCGTTCGATGGTCTCGCCTGCGACGGTGAGGTCGATGACCGAGTGAACGGGCACCAGCCGATTTAGCTGATGCTTGATCTGCTCGATCACCATGGGCGTTCCGGTCGTCACAACGGTGATGCGCGACAGATGCGCCTCATGCTCGGTCTCGGACACGGTCAGGGACTCGATGTTGTACCCGCGGCCCGAGAACAGCCCGATCACGCGCGCAAGCACGCCGGGCTCGTTATCCACGAGCACGCTAATTGTGTGCGCCTCGAGAACCTCTTCCGGCTTCTCGAGGGAGTAGGCAGAACCAGGTTGGCCCATTAGACCATCACCTTGCCTTCTTCGGAGATGGCCTTCTCGATGTCATCGCCCGTCGCCTCGTCGCCCAACAGCATGTTGTTGTGGGCTTCGCCACTCGGAATCATCGGGAAGCAGTTGGCCGCTTTGTCGACCACGCAGTCGAAGATCACAGGCTTCGGCGTCTTGATCATCTCAAGGATCGCATCGTCGAGATCCGCCGGCTTCTCCGCGCGGATACCAACAGCACGATAGGCCTCAGCCAGTTTCACGAAGTCCGGCAACGCCTCGCTGTAGGAGTGCGAATAGCGGCCACCATGGAGCAGCTCCTGCCACTGACGGACCATGCCCATATACTCGTTATTCAGGATGAAGATCTTGACCGGCAGGTCGTACTGAACCGCCGTTGAGATTTCCTGCATCGTCATGAGCACCGACGCCTCGCCCGCAATGTCGATGACGAGCGAGTCGCGATGAGCCATCTGCACACCGACAGCGGCCGGAATGCCATAACCCATCGTGCCGAGGCCACCGGACGTCATCCAGCGGTTCGGTTCGTCGAAATGGAAAAACTGCGCCGCCCACATCTGATGCTGGCCCACTTCCGTGGTGATGTAGGTGTCATGACCGCGCGTCAGCGCAAACAGCCGCTCGATGGCGTATTGCGGCATGATCACGTCGCTCTTTTTCTGGTAGTTCAGGCATTTGCGATCTCGCCAGACGTCGATCTGATCCCACCAGCGTGCGTGGGCAGCCTTGTCGATTGACGGATTCTTCGCCTTCCACGCGTCGATCAGCTGATCGATCACGAAGGCGCAATCGCCGACGATGGGAACGTGCACATGAACATTCTTGTTGATCGAAGACGGATCGACATCCACGTGGATCTTCTTCGACCCCGGCGAAAACGCGTCGAGCCGGCCGGTGATGCGGTCATCGAAACGCGCACCGATGCAGACCATCACATCGCAATCATGCATGGCGTTGTTGGCTTCGAACGTGCCGTGCATTCCCAGCATGCCGAGCCACTGCTTGTCTGAAGCCGGATAGCTACCGAGACCCATGAGCGTCGAGGTAATTGGATAGCCGGTCATGCGTACGAGCTGGCGAAGGCTCTCACTGGCTGCGGGACCTGCATTGATGACACCACCGCCTGTGTAGAAGAGAGGCTTCTTCGCGTTGATCATCAGATCGACCGCCGCCTCGATCGCAGCCTGATCGCCTTGCTGCGGCGGGACATAACTCTTGTGCTGCGAGTTTGAGACACCCTTGTAAGTTCCGGTCATGAACTGGATGTCCTTGGGGATGTCCACGACTACCGGCCCCGGGCGTCCCGAGCGCGCAACGTAGAACGCCTCGTGCAGAACCTCGGCCAGCTGGTTCACATCCTTCACAAGGTAGTTGTGCTTCGTGCACGGACGAGTGATGCCGACCGTGTCGCATTCCTGAAAGGCGTCATTGCCAATGAGGTGCGTCGGCACCTGGCCCGTGATGCAGACAACGGGAATGGAATCCATCAGGGCGTCGGTCAGCCCCGTTACAGCGTTGGTCGCGCCGGGACCCGACGTCACGAGGACGACGCCGACCTTCCCTGTTGATCGAGCATAGCCCTCAGCTGCGTGCACCGCGCCCTGCTCATGACGAACCAGCACATGCTCAACTCGGTCCTGCTGAAACAGCTCGTCATAGATCGGCAGGACAGCCCCGCCTGGATAGCCGAAGATGTGATCTACGCCCTGGTCAGACAGTGCTTGAAGCACGATCTGCGCACCAGTCATTTGGGCTGAGCCGTTTTCGTTCGCTGACATGTCTCTTTCCACTGACAAAACCGGGCCCCAGCGGTACTGCAACCGCTGCCCGGTCAACTCGATAAAAATGGCGAAAGTGCCGGATTAGGCCGCGCACACTAGGGCCTCTATGTCACAGGGTCAACGGGAAATGCGAATGAATGACAAGTTTTTTAGAGCCAATCTTTTTTAATATTACCAATAGCCCCGAAATCTATACATATTGTTACGCAACCATACGGGTTGCCGGCGATTAACACCGCGTTTTCCCACAAGCGTTCTAGACAATGACACGCGATGCGCATAAGGCTCGTACGGTTAGTGGGGCAGCCTCGATCGATGAGGGGCGAAGTCGCGCTGGTGCCGAGATGCTCTGGCGGACCGAATGTGAAAGCGCGTTTCCAACTCGTCACATCCTAAATGCAGCAGTCTGCAACGTCAGAACCGGCCGTGACCAACGGCAACGGCGACGGCCACGAAAACGGCCATGGAAATGGTCACGGAAACGGCCATGGGGCGTCCAATGCGCCCATGACCAGCCGTGCATTTTGGGCACTCACATTTGGATCGATTGGTGTCGTTTATGGCGACATCGGCACGAGCCCGCTCTACGCGCTGCGCGAAGCGGTCCTTGCCGCGGGCGGTTCGTACGGCGCCGTCACGGAAGCTGCCGTTTTCGGCGTCCTGTCACTGATTTTCTGGTCTCTCATCATTGTCGTCACGCTGAAATACGTGGTGCTGCTTCTACGTGCCGACAATAACGGCGAAGGCGGCACCTTGGCGCTGACCGCGCTCGTGTTCACCGCGCTTGGCAAGCGCACGCCGCTTGTGTTGGGGCTGGGCATCGTGGGCGCGGCAATGTTCTACGGATCAACCCTGATCACGCCTGCCCTGTCGGTGTTGTCCGCGGTAGAGGGCCTCAACGTCGCGACGGACGCTTTCGAGCCGTACGTGCTGCCGATCACCGTGATCATTCTCATTGCGCTTTTCTCTGTGCAGTCGCACGGCACAGCGCGCGTCTCGGCCCTATTCGCCCCTATAACAACCGTGTGGTTTTTGGTTATCGCGATCGCAGGAGCGGTCGAGATTACACAGAACCCACGCGTCTTGATGGCGCTGAACCCTTACTTTGGACTGAGCTTCCTTTTTGACAACGGCATGATCGGCCTCATCACGCTGGGAGCGGTATTCCTCGTCGTGACGGGCTCGGAGGCGCTTTACAACGATCTCGGTCATTTCGGTCGCAGGCCCATTCAGACGGCCTGGTTCATTCTGGTGCTCCCCGCCTTGCTCCTGAATTACTTTGGACAAGGCGCTCTGGTGCTGGCGCACCCCGAAAAGCTCTCGAACCCGTTCTTCCTCTTGTTCCCAGATTGGGCGCTCTATCCCATGGTTGCCTTGGCAACGATGGCTACAGCTATCGCCAGCCAGGCGGTGATTACCGGCGCCTACTCGATCACGCGGCAGGCCATGGCGCTCGGTCTTCTGCCACGCATGGAGGTACGACATACATCGGAATCGCAGGCCGGCCAGATCTACATGCCGCGGGTCAACTGGATCCTCCTGACCGGTGTCTTGCTGCTTGTGTTCATGTTCCGCTCATCCAGCGAGCTGGCCTCGGCCTACGTACTGGCCGTGGCGGCAACGGAGTGGGTAGCAGGCATTCTCGGCTTCCTCGTCATTTGGAAGCTGTGGCGTTGGAAGTTGTACTGGGCGATCCCCGTCGTGGCGCCCCTAACCTTCGTCGACACGGCATTCGTCATGGCGGCCATGCTGAAGCTTGTCGAAGGTGCTTGGTTGCCGGTGCTCGTTGGCTTGATGCTCATCCTCATCATGTTGACCTGGATGCGCGGCACCAAACTCTTGGCGCAGAAGACACGGCGTATCGAAGTGCCCTTCGATCCCTTGATCAAGAGCCTCGAAAACAAGCCACCGCATCTCGTGCCCGGAACCGCCGTCTTTCTCAGCGCCGATCCGGGGTTTGCGCCGACAGCCCTCTTGCACAATCTCAAGCACAATAAGGTGCTGCATGAGCACAACGTCATTCTCACAATCAAGAATGAAGACATTCCGCGTGTCGCACCACAAGACCGCGTTCACATGGAACCGGTGAGCGACAAATTCATGCGAATGACAATGCATTTTGGGTTTGTGGAACGGCCGAATGTTCCGAAAGCTCTCGCAATCGCTCGGCGCAAGGGTTGGCAGTTCGACATCATGTCGACGTCGTTCTTCTTGTCACAGCGAACGGTGCGACCAGACCCGCGCTCGGGGATGCCGCAATGGCAAGACCGGCTCTTCGTCTATCTGGCTCACAATGCGGACGATGCATCGAATTACTTCCAATTGCCGACCGACCGCGTCGTGGCCATTGGAACGCAAGTGACCGTTTAGCGCGTTAGCGCGGCTTAGGCTCTGTCACCAAAGCAACGGACGTGGCTGACTGGCTACTCGGGATCCAGGTCCAACCGGCCATAAAGCGGCGCGCCCATGTCATCTGGCGCTTGGCGTAGCGCCGGCTCGCTGTCTTGGCCTTCTCAGCCGCGTCCTCGAGCGTGACAGTCCCGGCCAAGTAAGCCGAGAGTTCAGGGACGCCGACGGCCCGCATAACCGGAAGCCGCGGATCGAGCTGTAACCTCTTCAGCGCTTCGACTTCGGCCAAAGCGCCCCGCTGCAGCATGCTATCGAACCGGACGCCAATTGCTGCATAAATATCCTCCCGCTCCGGCGCCACCACGATCCTCAGAGTTCTTTCCTCACGGAGAACCGGTGCGCCCGCTGTTGCCTGCCATTCCGCCAACGACACACCCGTGGCATCGATCACTTCGAGCGCGCGGACGAGACGCTGCGTATCCGAGGGCATAAGGCGTGCCGCCATCGTGGGATCACACTCCGATAGCGCGTCATGGAGCTCCTTTGCGGATGCGGTAGTGGCCCGTGCGCGCCAGCGCTGCCTGACATCGCCCGGTATCTCAGGCACGGGCGAGAGTCCTTGCAGAAGGGCCATAAAGTAGAGCCCCGTACCGCCGACCAAGATCGGGACCTGTCCGGCCACCCGCGCCTCTTCCATGGCCGCAGTAGCATCTTCCACCCAACGCCCAACGGAGTAGGCATCCCGCCCCGGTACGGAGCCGTATAGCCGATGGGGCAAGCTCTCCATATCCGCCACGCTTGGCCGTGCCGTGAGGACATTCAGCTCACGGTAGACCTGCATGGAGTCTGCATTGATGATCGCACCGCCCAAGTTCTCTGCAAGGGCCATGGCGGCAGCTGACTTTCCGCTCGCGGTGGGGCCGGCTATGAGTACGGCGTCAAACACGGGTTTTCTCTATGGGAACGCGCTACGCCTGTGGCAGCGCGGTTCAACTAACCGGAACGTTGACCAAACGTAGGTCGCCGTCGGCGTTGGCGAGAAGGAAAAGTATTTTGCGTCGTCCCGACTCCCGCACGGCGCGAAGCCGGGTCACGACGTCTTCGGGCCGGCGGACAGTTTCTTGCGTTACTTCAACGATCACGTCACCGGCTTTGATGCGCTTTTTTTCGCCGGGGCTGCCTGCTTCGACGGCTGTTACGATCACACCATCGACTGTGCCGCTGATTTCGAACTTGGCGCGCAGATCCGCGGTTAGTGGCTCGAGCGTGAGGCCCAGGAGCTCCCTGCCGCCAGCGGGGTCGTCCGACTCAGGCTCGGCTTTCGTGGCCGCAGGCAGCTGACCCAAGGTCACAGTGATATCAAGTATGTCGCCGTCTCGAAGCACCTTGATCGGAACGTCGGCACCCACCGTGCTGCTGGCGACTGCACGCGGCAGGTCTCGCATGGACTTGATGGACTGCCCCCCGAAATCGAGAATGACGTCTCGCGGCTTGATCCCGCTGCTGTCCGCGGGGCCGCTGGGCGTCACCGACGCAACCAATGCCCCCTTTGGACTATCTAGACCCAACGTCGAAGCCATCTCATCGGTGACATTCTGAATGTGAACGCCCAGCCAGCCACGGCGCGTCTCGCCGAACTCCTTGAGCTGATCGAGAACACGAACGGCTGTTATGGAGGGAACCGCGAAGCCAATTCCAATCGATCCACCCGTCGGAGAGATGATCGCGGTGTTCACCCCAACAACCTCGCCTTCCATGTTGAACAACGGGCCACCGGAGTTGCCCCGGTTGATGGCTGCATCGGTCTGAATGAAGTTGTCGTAAGGGCCCGCGTTGATATCGCGCTTCACGGCCGACACAACGCCGACTGTGAGGCTGCCGCCTAGCCCGAACGGATTGCCGATCGCCATAACCCAGTCTCCGACGCGCAGAACAGAAGAGTCTCCGAATGTCACCGCTTTCAGAGGCTTGCGCGGTTGGACCTGCAGCAGAGCAAGATCAGTCTCAGGGTCGTGACCGAGAATTTTGGTCACCTTGAGCTTGGTGCCGTCGCTGAAGTTCGCGATGATTTCGTCGGCTCCTTCGATCACATGGTTGTTGGTGACGATCAGCCCTGATGGGTCGATCACGAAACCCGACCCGAGTGAACTAACTTTGCGGGGTGAACCGTCCGCGTCCTCATCGTTGAAGAAGTCGTCGAACAACTCGTCGAAGGGGCTGCTCTTTGGCCCTTTACGACTTGAGGAGCTTTCGCCGCGGCCTTTGAGTGTCTGCGTCGTGGAGATGTTTACGACGGCGTCTTGTAGGCCTTCGGCGATATCCGCGACCGAAACCGGACCCTTAGCAAAGGTCTCGCCGGGCTTGAGGGTCACGAGCGGAATCAAGCCAGCACCAAGAATAAGCGCGGCGCACGCCCAGCGAAGCCACCGGGCCCAGTCGTAGCAAGACCTTTCGAACATTTCTCTGCACGCTCCCCTTGCCGTGCAACGCACTCACCGCGCCAAACGTTCGCACCGCACACTGTAGCGACAATCGTTGTCGTAGCGGAAGCGCAAGTTTGGCCCAGCAGCGATCACGGCGGGCCTGCTCAGTGGCAGCACTGGCCCGAAGTCAGCCCCTTATGAGCCAAACAAGGAGCACGCCTGCTGCGACCGCAAATGTACCGGCGAGCCGTAGGGACTGCTCCGGTGTCTCGGACGCCGCCTCCAGGAGACGACGTCCAAATCGGGGAGCCAGGGCCCAAATGAGGCCCTCGATGACCAGCACGAGGCCAATGGCAACGCCCAGATCGGCCATGCTTGCGGCCTGCCTAAGGCGTCGAACTCAAAGACCGGCTTGCAGTGCTCCTATCCGACTTCGGCAGGCTGGAGGAAGATCCACCGCCGTTGCCAGTTGAGTCATTGAAATACTGGAAGAACTGCGAATCGGGACTCAACAGCATCCGCGTATCTCCGGATTGCAAGGCGCTCTCATAGGCTTGCATTGAGCGATAGAAGGCAAAGAAGTCGGGGTTCTTGCCAAACGCCTCAGCGAAGACGCGGTTCGACTCCCCATCGCCAGCACCACGAATACGCTCTGATTCACCCGTTGCTTCCGCCTTCACCACCGTGACCTCGCGATCGGCATTGGCTCGAATGCGGCGGGAAGCCTCCTCACCTTCGGCTCGGATCTCCGCGGCCTCACGCTGACGTTCCGTCTGCATCCGACGGAAGATGGCGAGACTGTTCGCTTCCGGGAGATCGGCGCGTTTGATGCGGACATCTTTGACGGTCATGCCAAATTTCTCCGCGTTATCATTCATTTCTTGCGTGATCTTCCGCATGAGGTCGTTGCGGTCATCCCGAACGACGGCCTCGAAACTGGCGGCACCAAGCACGCGCCGGAGCGCCGCTTCCAGAAAATCACTCAGGCGGCTTCTGGCGTTAAACTCGTTGTTGACCGATTGGTAGAACAGAAGCGGGTTTGTGATCCGCCAGCGTGCAAATGCGTCGACCACGAGCCGCTTCTGATCGGCGGCGATAACTTCCTGAGGCGCCGAGTCAAGATCCAGCAATCGGTTGTCAAGATAGACCACGTCCTGAATGAACGGGATCTTGAAGTTGAGACCGGGCTTGTTGATCGTCCGCTTCAACTTACCAAACTCCAGGACGAGAGCCTGCTGGGTCTCATAGACCGTAAACAGCGTCAGATAGGCGCCGATCCCCAAAACGCCAACCAATAGCAGTACGAGCGTCATAGATGCTTTTTTCATTACTGCTGCCCTCCAGTCTGGATCGACGGAGCCGTTGATGAAGGAGCCGACGATGAAGGTGCGGGATTGCGTTGAAGCTCCGTGAGCGGCAAGTAGGGGACGACACCGCCGCCGCCATCCTTGTCGATAATGATCTTGTCTGTCTTGGAAAGCACCTCCCTCATCGTGTCGATGAAGATGCGCTGACGCGTGACGTCAGGTGCTTTCTCGTACTCCTGCAGGACCTTCTCGAAGCGCTCGGCCTCACCCTTGGCCTCCGCGATCACACGGTCGCGGTAACCCTGGGCATTTTGCAAAATCCGCTCCGCCTCACCGCGTGCTTCCGGAACGACCCGGTTCGCATACGCTTGAGCCTCGTTCTGCAGACGCTCTTCGTCGGCACGCGCCGCTTGAACGTCACGGAACGCATCGATGACCTGATCCGGCGGATCAACCTTCTGAAGCTGAACCTGCGTGATCTCGATACCAGCTTCGTATGAGTCTAGCGTGCGCTGTATGAGCGCTTGCACCTTGCCTTCCGTCTCCGCGCGCGCGGCCGTCAGAATGGGCTCGATGTCGCTCTGACCGACGATCTCGCGCATGGCGCTTTCGGCCACGTCTTTCACGGTGCCTTCCGGATTCTGGATTTTGAACAGGTAGTCCGGTGCATCGTTGATCTTCCACACCACGACGAAGTCGATATCGACGATGTTCTCGTCGCCCGTCAGCATGAGACTTTCCTCTGGCACATCCCGTGCCGAGAGCCCGCCGCCTTGGGCGGTGCGCATGCCGATCTCGGTCCGGTTGGCCCGGGTGACCTTCGGCAGCAGAACCTCTTCGACAGGATAAGGCAGACGAACATGCAGCCCCGGAGGAAGCTGCCGGACATACTCGCCGAAACGCAGCACGATCCCGAGTTCGTCCGTGTTCACGCGGACAAAGAAGCCAAAAAAGCCGATCACAACCGCAACGAGTGCGGCCAGGACGCCCGGTAGCAGCCAGCCGCCACCGCCGCCAGGCATTGCTTGGCGCAGCTTGTCTTGGCTCTTGCGTAGAATATCTTCCAGATCGGGCTGCTGACCGCCGCCGCCGGAACCGCCGGGCCTCGGACCCCAAGGCCCGTTGTTGCCGCCGCCGCCGCTCTGATTGCTCCAAGGCATATGTTTTTCGTCCTGATTTCTGAGGGGGCTGTCGCGCGAAACCGCCTGATTTTGGCCGCGCCCATCGCAGGGGATTTAGGCGCACCCAGTGGCAGAACCGCGACAAGAAGTCGATGGTTATATAAGGCAGTCGCTTGGGCCACGCAATCAAAGGCGGCGCTAATCGTTCAAACGCGCTCCAGGACCACGATGCTGAAGTCGTGATCGTCTTTGGGACCTGCCTCAAAAGCCTCGCGCGACACCTCCCGCCATTGATTAGGCTCCAACGCTGGAAACCAGGTATCCGCTTCCGGGGCGGCCTGGACCTCGGTCAGGTAGATGCGATCCACCTGCGGCAGAACCGCCGCGAACACACCCTCCCCGCCGATTATGGCGATTTCGTCGGCCCCCTCCTCGGCGGCCCAGGCTTTGGCAGCCTCAAGCGCGACTTCCAAGCTGGCCACTGCGACAACGCCCGGTACAGAGAAGCTGGGATCGCGCGTAAGGACAATGTTGAGGCGCCCGTCCAACACACCTGGGAGCGACTCGAAAGTTCGCCGGCCCATGACGATGGGCTTTCCCATCGTCACATTGCGAAAGAATTTCATGTCGGACCGAAGCCGCCAGGGCAGATCTCCGTCACGGCCAATGGCGCGGTTTGTTCCCATCGCGACGACCAAGGCAATGGCCGGTCGAGCGCCGCACATGGCTTCGGTCACACAGCCACCTCGGCGCGAATCGCCGGATGGGGGTCATAGCCGACAATCTTGAAATCGTCGTAGACGAAGTCGAACAGCGAGGTGACCTCGGGATTAATCTCTAGGCGTGGCCTTGCCCGCGGCTCACGCGACAGCTGTTCGTCAGCTTGGTCAAGGTGATTTAAGTAGAGATGCACATCTCCGAATGTGTGGACGAAATCTCCAGGTTCCAATCCCGTGACCTGCGCGACCATATGCGTGAGGAGCGCATAGGAGGCGATATTGAAGGGCACGCCGAGGAAGATGTCCGCCGATCGTTGGTAGAGCTGGCAGGATAGGCGTCCGTCGCCGACATAGAACTGAAAGAGGCAGTGGCAGGGCGGGAGCGCCATGTTGGGGATCTCACCCACATTCCAGGCGCTGACAATGTGACGTCGCGAATCGGGGTTCTGCTTTATACCCTCGACCAACGCCACGATCTGATCCACCTCACTGCCCGAACGGGTTGGCCATGAACGCCACTGCTTCCCGTAGACAGGCCCAAGATCGCCGTTCTTATCCGCCCACTCGTCCCAGATCGTGACACCGTGTTCCTTCAGATACCGCGTATTGGTCGACCCTTGCAGAAACCACAACAGCTCATGCACGATCGACTTCACGTGCAATTTCTTGGTGGTCATGAGGGGAAACCCCTCATTCAGGTCGAAGCGCATTTGCGCCCCGAACAGGCTCAGCGTCCCCGTGCCCGTACGGTCTTCTTTGCGAAGACCCTCATGACGGACTTTGGAGAGAAGATCGAGATATTGGCGCAACGTCAGTGTGTCCCTATAATCAATTCGGTCCGGAACGCCGAGACTCACTAGCCGGGCTCGCTACTTTGTCGATAGACCTTGTAGAAGGAGCAATCAATGCGTGTTCTGATAGTTGTCCTCGGCCTTGTGGCCTGTTTCGCCTTCGGGATCGCCACCAACCCTGCTTTTGCCCAGAGCATTAGCATCGAGAAGGTTCGGCAAATGGCCTTCGACCGTGGCATCGTCGACCTCGATGAGATCGAATACAAGCGCAGAAGGAACATCTGGGAAGTCGAGGGTGAAGACGCTCGCGGCAACGACATCGAGATGCATGTGGACGCCACCACGGGCCGCGTCCTCAAGATGAAGCGCGATTAGCGCATCCGGTTACTCGGCCAACCCACTGTCCAAAAAGCTAATTCAAGCGGCGAAGATCGGGAGTTATCCACCTCCCGATCTTTCAATTAACGCGTTTGAGGCTTATATATGTGGTGTCGGCTTCGGCTGACTATGGCGATAAACGGTTGACGTAATAAACCATTCGGACCCGGGGGCGGTACCCGGCGGCTCCACCAGGTTTCAGTTCGTAAGTGTGCGTGCGCGGCATAGGATTTGTCGTATCAATCTTGAGAGCACTGAAACGTGGCGGGGCCGAAATAGGATCGACGAGGGTGTAAAGGTTGTACTTTCGCTCGGCATGGTATCCGCCGTTATCGGGCCAAACCTTATAGTTGCCAATGACAACTATGCGGAGGCACGTCTCGCTGCGTAATGCGGCGCGATAGCCTAAATTAAAGCCCTAGCTTCCTCGCAGAAGTTAGGCGCGGTTTCGGAGGGCACCGGGCAACAGAAGCCCTCCACTTTAGACGGGGTGACTGTCTACGTTGCCAAAGAATGGAGCGGCGCCATTACATGGCAGACGATGGAATTCGATACGATCTTCTCACGCAGAACGCGCTGCGCGGCGTGGTTCGCGACGTCCTCAATCAAGTCCAGCGCGACGGGCTTCCTGGCGAGCATCACCTCTATATTGCGTTCGACACCTGCGCCGATGGCGTGTCCATCTCCAAGCGCTTGAAAGAGCAGTATCCGGAGGAGATGACCGTTGTTCTCCAGTACCAGTTTTGGGATTTGTTTGTCTCGGATGAGCGCTTCGAGGTGAAGCTGTCCTTTGCCAATGTACCTGAGCGGCTGGTGATCCCTTTCGACTCGGTCAAAGCGTTCTACGATCCGTCCGCGCAGTTCGGCCTCCAGTTCGGAAAGCCAGGCGCTGCGAACGATTCCGCCCGCCAACATATGGCGTCGGCGTTGCCCGATGTGGTTGGAGACCAATCCGAAGATCGTCCGCCGGCTGAACCCCCGGCTGAAGAGACTGGCGAGACGGAGACTGTGGAAGTCGTTATGTCCCGGCCGCCAGCCGAGGTCGTGCAACTGGACAACTTCCGCAAGAAGTAGCCGGTTACATGAGCGATCATGCTCGCCCGTTGCCTAAGCATTGTTCAATTGTTGAAGGCGCTAAGGCCCTCAGTCGTCGGATTGCTGCGCTGGTCGACATGGCATGAATCCTGATGCATGCTTCCGGTTACGATGTCACGCATCGTAGGGGAGACGCGTTCTTGAACAAGCTAGACATTATCCGCGCGGCGCCAAGCGTGGAAAGCGGCGCTCTTGCGCCTATCCAAGATTATCTGAACGAAATCCATGCGCGTGTCGCCCAGATCGAAGGCGGCGCGCCGGCCGACTACATCCCAGAGCTCGGCAAGGTGGATCCCGACCTTTTTGGGATCGCCATCGCAACTGTGGACGGGCAGCTCTACACCGTTGGCGATGCGCACGCGCCTTTTACGATTCAATCCGTATCGAAGCCATTCATGTATGGCTATGCGCTACAGCATCATGGGCGCGAGCGCGTCCTACAAAAGGTCGGCGTTGAACCGACAGGCGAAGCATTTAACTCCATCTTGCTCGACGAAGTCGCCAATCGGCCGTTCAATCCGATGGTGAATTCCGGCGCGATCGCGATCGCAGAAATGATGCAGGGCGAGTCTCTGGAGCAGCGGTCCAACAACATGCTGGAACTGTTCTCGAGCCTTGCCGGCCGCAAGATTGAGATCGATGAAGCCGTCTATCGGTCGGAACTCGCGACGGGGCATCGCAACCGCGCCATCGCCTACATGATGCTCAACACGGCGATGATCGAGCAGGACCCGGAGGACGTCCTCAAGCTCTACTTCCAACAGTGCGCCTTGAGCGTCACTGCTTGCGACCTTGCGACTATGGCGGCAACGCTCGCCAACGACGGTACCAATCCGATCACAGATCATCAGATATTCGACACACAGCATGTGCGGGACGTGCTGACGGTCATGAACTCTTGCGGCATGTACGACTACGCGGGCGAGTGGGCCTATGAGGTCGGCATGCCAGCCAAGAGCGGCGTTTCGGGGTGCATTATCGCCGCGATTCCGGGTCAGATCGGAATTTGCGTCTATGCTCCGCCCATCGACACGCAAGGGAATAGCGTGAGAGGCATCGCCGTATGCCAGGACATGTCGCGCGAATTCCAACTTCACGCCTTTTACAACCACACCAATGTTCGCAGCGTGGTGCGCCGGGACTATCGGGCCGATCTCGTCCGCTCGAACCGCTTGCGGACGCTGGAAGAACGGACCCTTCTCGCCGAGCGGGGCGGCGTGATATCGGTCCTAGAGGCGCAAGGGGCATTGTTCTTCGGGTCCACAGAGCAGCTCCTGCGTAAGGTGACGGAACTTTCCAAAGACTCGAAATATCTGATTATCGACTTCAAGCGCGTCCACCACGCAGACAAGGCGGCCTGTACACTGATCAGCCGCGGTGTCCGCGCTATGGCGGATCGCGGCACCGAACTGGTCTTCGCCTCAATCGACAATGCAGGGTCTCTTGACCGTCTGACCCGGGCGCTCGCCGAGACAGAAGAAGGCCACGCCGTGCGTCAATTGCGCGATGCCGATGCGGCACTTGAATGGTGCGAGGATCAAATTCTGGCTGGCGAGGGGTCGGGGATCGGCACCAAGTTTGCCCTGAATCAAATCAACCTTTTCGACGGGCTCACGCCAGAAGAATGCGGTTTAGTCGAGACGCTCATTCGGCCGCTCGTGTTTGAGAAGGGCGACGTCATTATGCGCGAAGGCGATCCTGCGAAGCTCTTCTTCGTCTTGGCGCGCGGGACGGTCAGCGTCGAGATCAAGCTCCACGACAAGCCCGGGCGCCACAAACGCGTCGCCTCTATTGGACCTGGCCTCACCTTCGGTGAGATGGCTCTTTTGGATGGCGGAACGCGCTCTGCAGACGTCATCGCGAACGAAAAGGTGATTTGTTACGGACTTGGTGTCGAAGAACTCCACGAACTCGCCGAAGAACATCCCAACGTGATGATCACAATACTTGGGAACCTGACCCGCGAGTTTTCCGAGCGGCTCCGGCACGCCAATGAAGAGATCAGCGTTCTGGAATAGCAATCGGGCGTAACGCTTTTCGGCGCTCGCGGACTCTCTTTTACGTCCTACCGCTTCGCTGCTTAAGGACGGGTGGCCTGCTTGAGGGCGGGGCCGCAATCTCCGCCGTCATGCCCGGATACACGGGTCTGGCTCCGCCAGCCCGAGTACAGGCTTGACCGGGGCATCCACACCGTTACCTACACCGCAAGGGAAAGGCCAGCGGTATGGATTGCCTCAACCGCAGACTCACTAGTGGACCCTCGGGACAAGCCCGAGGGTGACGAGTCAGAGGACATCCCGGCTGTCCTACCGCTTTGCTGCTTGAGGGAGTCTCTGCTTGCGCTACCGGCCTAGCGGCCTACTTGAGCGCATTAGTTAAACAACCACGTAAACCGCCCTTTGACGGCATTGTCGGATACGTTGTCCGCGTACTGACCTTGGTAGGAGACGCCCGCTGAGAGGCGATCTGAGATCGCCAGGTCGAGCCCGGCGTC
>JBCDFN010000012.1:0-81482 GCA_039177935.1 Pseudomonadota bacterium
GCCCGGCGCTTGCGCACCCAATTCATCAAGGATCCGAAAGTCACCGCCGAGGTCGTCACCTACCGGCCCTTCTACATCCTCGGACAGGTCGAACGCCCAGGCCAATTCCCATACGCACAAGGCATGACCGTCGAGAACGCCGTCGCCGTCGCAGAGGGCTACACACCTCGCGCCAAAAAACGCTTCGTCCGCCTCACCCGCAAATTCGACGGCGTCATGTCAACCGTCATGGTCCCAACAGACTACCCCATCCAGCCCGGCGACACTATTTACGTCCTCCAGCGCCTGTTCTAAAGCTCAACGGTAGATCGGCACTCCTCCTCAAGGCTTCCGATTCCCGTGAGCTCGAACTTTCGAATACTCCATTGCATGCGCGCGCCAGTCGGCGGGCTCTTTCGTCATGTGCACGACCTGGCGCTGGCCCAAGCGGAACTTGGCGCGGATGTCGGGATCGTCTGCGAATCCTCGACCGGAGGGCCTGGAAGCAAGGTCGCGCTCAGCCGGCTCGAAGATGGCTGCAGCCTCGGTGTTACGCGCATCCCCATGGCGAGGAAGATTCACCTCAGCGACTGGGGCGTCTACAGAAGAATTGCGAAGATGGCCCGCACCTTGGATATCGATGTTCTACACGGGCACGGCGCGAAGGGAGGCGCCTATGCGCGGCTTGCCGGACGCAAGCTCCGCAAGAAGAAGAACACGAAAGTCGTCTACACACCCCATGGGGGTGTGATTCACTACAAACCATCGTCGCTCTCTGGGAAGACCTATTTCTCGCTTGAGCGTAAGCTAGCCCCGATGACTGACGGCATCATTTTCGAGAGCATGTTCGCCGGCAATCGCTATGCGGAACTGGTCGGGGTTCCGACGTGTCCGGCGCGCGTCATCTACAATGGACTGCAACGGCACGAGTTTTACGAGTCTTTGCTTGCGGACGATGCAGCCGACTTCGTTTTCATCGGTGAGCTGCGCAAACTGAAGGGCTTGGACGTCTTTCTGAAGGCGCTCGCCCGGCAACAAGACGGGCTGCCTGGACGCGCCCTAGTCGTGGGATCTGGGCCCGACGAGAAGTACTTCAAGCGTCTTGCCCGCCGGCTGAAACTTACAAACCGAGTAGCCTTCGTCGGTCCGCAGCCGGCCCGCACGGCCTTCGTCCGGGCTCGATGCGTTGTTGTGCCATCGCGAGCCGAGTCCCTGCCCTACATCATCCTTGAGGCTACCGCGGCACAGATGCCGATTATCACGACAAATGTCGGCGGTATCCCCGAAATCATGGGTGACATTCCCGTACCGCTCATCCCCCCGGGCGATGTGGCGGCTCTCTCCGATCAGCTGCGGGATTTCCTCGCCGATCCCCGGCCGTTTCTGAGACGTGCCGCGGAGCTCCAGAAGCACGTGGCCGAGGACTTTTCGGTCGACACAATGACCCGAGAGGTCGTCGACTTCTATATCACCGACCTCGGAGCGGGCTTGCATCAAATCTCTTAGGCCGACACGTAAACGACACCTTAACCATGGCCGAACTCAGTCGGCCAAAAGGCCTTAGACTAAACCCAAGCAAGAGCCTGCCCGTGCGATAATGCGGGTTAGGCTCAAGCATGACGGAAATCCGCGACGATGAGCCCTTTCGGTGGGGACGGCCGAACGTGCCGCAATTCGGGATCGAGTAAGGATGCGCGAGACAGAGGCAATAGGAGCCAAACGAGACGCTGGCAGCAAGCTGAAGCGGAGCAACAGCTCTATCCCGATTCAGGACCGGCGCAAGTCTCCTCGTCCGCCTCTGGCTGAGATACGCCGCGGCGGGAGCCTAAATCTGATGCCGCCGGTCGTTGTCGCCGGTGCCGTGCGTGTCGCCGAGTTACTCCTGATCAGCTTGCTTGGGCTTGCGATCTATTTGGGCTACGTCGAGCACGAAGGAGACCGGGCCCACCTCCTCTATCTGAGCGCCGTCTTTGTCGCTGCCTTCGGTTATATGACAATCGCGCACGCTTTCGGTCTGTATGAGGTTTCGTCCTTCAACAAGTTCGTCATGAGCTTCACGCGTGTCTTTTTCTCATGGACGATCGTGATGGCAGGGCTGATGAGCATCGCCTTCTTTATCAAGATGGGCGCCGACTTCTCTCGCGTTTGGATCGCGACTTGGTACGTCTCCGGGTTGAGCCTTCTCTTTGCGGAGCGGCTGCTTGTCTCTGTCTTTGCTCGGCGATGGCTCAAGGAGGGCCGTCTTTATCGCCGAGCCGTGATCGTCGGCGGCGGCCCCGAGGCAGAGCATTTGATCAAAGCACTCGAGGCATCGGCCGATGCAGATATTCGGATCGTCGGAATTTTCGATGACCGTGGAGCGGATCGGGTCAGGCCAATCGTTGCTGGTTATCCGAAGCTCGGAAACATCGGCGAGCTGGTCGACTATGCGCGGACGTCGCGTTTGGATCTACTGATTGTGACACTCCCGATTACGGCCGAACAGCGCTTGCTCCACTTGCTCAAGCAGCTCCAAGTCCTCCCGGTGGATATACGGCTGTCGGTCCATGGTAGCCCGCTTAGATTCCGGCCCCGCACCTACTCCTATATCGGAAACGTTCCTTTCATCGACCTGACCGACAAGCCCATCGCCAACTGGGATGTCGTCAAGAAGTGGCTCTTCGATAAGATCATGGCCACGCTCGCCATTGTGATTCTTGCGCCGCTCATGGCGTTGATTTCCGCTGCCATCAAGTTCGACTCGAGTGGACCGGTCCTGTTTCGGCAAAAGCGCATGGGCTTCAATAACGAAATGATCGAGGTCCTCAAGTTTCGTTCAATGTATGTCGAGGACGAGTCCCCTAACGCGGAGCTATTAGTCACGAAGAATGATCCTCGCGTTACACGCGTGGGACGGATCCTGCGTCGAACGAGCTTCGACGAACTGCCGCAGTTCTTCAACGTATTGAAGGGCGACCTTTCCTTGGTGGGGCCGCGTCCACACGCTGTGCAATCAAAAGCCGCCGACAAACTCTATCACGATGCCGTTGATGGGTATTTCGCGCGTCATCGTGTGAAACCTGGCGTCACGGGCTGGGCGCAGATCAATGGCTGGCGGGGTGAAACGGACACGGAGGAGAAGATCGAGCGCCGCGTGGAACACGACCTCTACTATATCGAGAATTGGTCCGTGACGTTTGACCTCTACATCCTGCTTATGACACCGCTCGCCATGATACGCGGCGAGAACGCCTACTAGGAGCTGCTCTGTGTCCCTCGCGGTCGGTAAATTGGACGCCCGAGCTGCGCGGCCCCTCCCTGCCGCAGGTCATTCGCTTGGGAGCATCCGACCCGGCTTCAAACGGTTGGTGCTGATCTATCTTTGGATCGTTATTGCAACCGGGTGCTTTGTCTTTGTTGAGCCTGCGCCCTACGACGTCCTCCTGCTTGGCGCAACGATTGTCATTCCGATCGCTGGATTGATTGCCCTCCCCCGAACGCTGTCGGTCTATCTCTTGCTCGTTTGCGGCATCGTTGCGGGAGGCTATGTGGCGTCAACGCAAGCGGGCATACTGGACGTGCCGGTCAGGCACGTGACAATCACTCTCTATCTGGCCCTGTCTTCAGTCGTGCTCGTGGCCTTTGTCGCCTATAACCCGTTACCGCATGCAAGGCTGATCATGTCAGCTTACTTAGCTGCGGCCCTGGTCGCTTCGATCGCCGCGTTGATCGGGTACTTCAACGTGGTGCCCGCGTTCCATGACGTTCTCACTGAATTCGGTCGCGCACGCGGTACCTTCAAGGATGCCAATGTTCTTGGCGCCTTTCTGGTGCCCCCGGCTCTCTATGCACTGAATGGCATGTTGAACGCACGGGCGCCAAAGGCCCTCCTCTGGAGCTTAGCCCTTGGGATCCTGCTCCTGGCTACTTTGCTGACGTTTTCACGTGGCGCCTGGCTCAACGCTGCCGTTGGATTTATGGCCTTCGGATTCTTTGCCTTCGTCCTGTCGGACTCGAACCGCAAGCGCATAAGGCTGTTCGTCTTGGGCGCGATTGCAAGCGCAGGTCTCATCGGCGGGTTGGTGGCGATTGCGACACTGCCCGGGGTTTGGGAGAGGCTCGGAGAGCGAGCGAGTTTCGAGCAGTCCTATGACCTCGGACCAGAAGGTCGTTTTGCTGGACAGCAAAAGGCCGCTGAGCTGGTTGCATCACACCCGTTGGGCATCGGTGCTCTTGAGTTCGCGCGGCTGCATCATCCCGAAGATGTCCATCAGGTCTTTCTGAACATGTACCTGAACACCGGATGGTTCGGTGGAACGCTATATTTGTTGCTGGTGTTGGGGACCCTCGCGTTGGGGCTAAGGCTCGTTCTGCGAGATCGCCAAAGCGCCGGGTTGACCATCGTCCTGTTGGCGGCGTTCTTAGGGATCGTGATCGAAGGGTTTGTGGTCGACACGAACCACTGGCGGCACTTCTACCTGATCATGGCGCTGATTTGGGGCATGGCGGCTAGCAAAGCTACCCAACGGCCTTTGTCGGGTCGTCCTGCCGTCGGGCCGATGCCGCGATAACGCCCGCTAAAGAAAGCCAGGCAAAAGAAAGCCCCGGACGGGGGGCTGCCGGGGCTTTCAAAACGGTTCCTGTTTGGGGGGGAACCTGAGACGGAGGAGGGAAACTCCGTCGCTATAGAATATTAGCACCCCTGCCCTTGCCTAGAAAATGACAAAAATGTGTTTTCGGCCCCCAGCTCTGGGCCGTCATAGAGTCACTCATATGCAACACTCTGGGGACTTTCACGGCAAACCGATGTCCTGCCCGATATTCGCCCAGATTGGAACCGTAAGATCAATCTAACGCGCTTTGACGCGGGGGCACGAGGGAAACGGAGGGAGCCTTGCCAGATGGCAGGGCTTCTTCTGGTTTGAGTGCCGGCATCTCCTCCCATCCAAGTCTAGCAATGCAAGTCTAGCAATGCAGGTCTAGAACTAAAGCAACGACGCATCGCGCGTCGCGGCCCTGCCACGTGCCCGAGATCAAGGTCAGCGATGACTATTGTCGTGTTGGGGAGAAGTGGTCGGAGCGGGGAGATTTGAACTCCCGACCCCCGGTCCCCCAGACCGGTGCGCTAACCGGGCTGCGCTACGCTCCGACATTCCGGTATTGGGCGATCTGCATATACCGGTTCGCGCTTCAGAGACAAGCCCAAGCCGTTCGACAACCCGGAATTCTTGCGTTTCGGTGCCTGGTCTCAGTCTTGGCGGTCTGCGTTTGCAAGGATTTGGCGGCAGGTCTCAAGCTCGTCGATAAGGGCCGCGATATCGTCCTCCAACGCGCCAAGGTCTCCTGAGACAAAGTCATCTGGAGACTCAAACTCGGGCGTTGCGGTGCCTCGCACGACATTTGCGGTCACATCGACAGCGTCGTGTGCCATCGAGGCTTCGGCCCGAGCCTGGTCGCCAAGGCCCTGATAGTCCATGACGTAACGCGGCCCCTGTTCGCGCAGGATCTTCTGCACGCCACGTATGGTGTAGCCATCGCTATAGAGCAGCGCGCGGATGCCCTTGAGCAGCGCAACGTCTTCCGGCCGGTAGTACCGTCTTCCGCCGCCGCGTTTCATCGGCTTGAGCTGGCTGAACTTGGCTTCCCAGAAACGCAAGACGTGTTTCGGCACGTCCAGTTGATCGGCGACTTCGCTAATTGTGCGAAAGGCCTCGGGCGCCTTGTCCAAAGCAGTCCTCCTGACGGATGGGTGCCGCTAGTCTTGGGAGTTGCCCCCGGACAGCGACTCATTGATCCGCTGCTTCATAATGTTGCTCGCCCGGAAGACTAACACGCGCCTCGGCGTAATGGGTACTTCCTGTCCAGTCTTCGGATTCCGCCCGATCCTCTCGCCTTTTTCGCGAATGCCGAACGACCCGAAAGACGACAACTTGACCTGGTCCCCGTTCTCAAGACTCGACACGATCTCGCGGAGCACTAACTCCACGATCTCAGCCGACTCGTTTCGCGGTAGGCCAACCTTTTTGAACACGGCTTCCGCAAGGTCAGCCCGTGTCAGTGTCTTCCCGCCCATCGTCTACTGCTCCCCCAAAGTCGCGGGACGAGGCAGGATGCTAGCCGAGCGGGCAAGCACGGGTCAATCGCCCGTTGTATCAAATTCCTGATTTTGCGTCATAATCTCGACAGGTGTGGCTTTCGCAGCACTTACCAGCGGATCAGCAGCGAGCCCCATGTAAAGCCACCCCCCATGGCTTCCAGAAGCACGAGGTCGCCTTCCTTGATCCGACCGTCTGAACAGGCCGTCATCAGCGCAAGTGGAATAGATGCAGCGGATGTATTTGCATGCTTATCCACCGTCATGACAAGGCGTTCCCGCTCAAGGCCAAGTCTTCGTGCGGCTCCATCCAAGATACGCTTGTTCGCCTGGTGGGGAACGAACCAGTCTATGTCGGCAGGCGTATATCCGGCCTTTTGTAGAGTCTCCAGAATTACGTCACTAATCTTGGTAACGGCATGCCGGAACACCTCTGGACCGTCCATACGCAAATACCCAACGGTCCCCGTTGACGATGGTCCGCCGTCCACATAGAGCTTATCCCGGTAGCGTCCATCCGAGCGCAGTGTGGTGGCAAGCACGCCTCGCTCGACCAAAGCGCCGTTCGGCTTCTGCGCCTCGACAACAAGCGCCCCTGCGCCATCGCCAAAGAGAACGCATGTGGAGCGGTCCTCCCAATCGAGAATCCGCGAAAACGCTTCCGACCCAATGACCAATGCGCGTTTGAATTGCCCGCTCAGCAGATAGTTATCAGCCGTGGCCAGCGCGAAAACAAACCCTGAGCAGACTGCTTGCATGTCAAAGGCGGCGCCGTCCGTGATGCCCAGTTCCGCTTGAACCGTGACTGCGGTGGCGGGAAATGTCTGATCGGGCGTCGACGTGGCCAAGACAATGAGGTCAATGTCGGTGGCATCGACCTGTGCATCTGCTAGTGCCCGCTTCGCCGCTTCAATCGCCATCGTTGACGTCAACTCGCCATCGGCCACAATGCGCCGCTCGCGAATGCCCGTCCTGGCCACGATCCACTCGTCGGTCGTGTCCATGGTCGCCGTCAGGTCTTGATTGGTCACAATGCGGTCGGGCAGATAGCCGCCGACGCCCTTCACCACTGACCGCAAATTCGACAAATAACCTACTCCGACCGCCTAAGCCGCGCCGTCCAGCTCGAGCTTCTCGTGAAAATGAGCGACATCGGCACCAAGCCGCTCCACGACACCGCTGAACGCCATCTCGTATGCGAGATCGATTGCGCTCGCAAAACCTGTGGCATCGGTCCCGCCGTGGCTCTTCACCACAATTCCGTTTAGGCCGAGAAAAATCCCGCCGTTGAGCTGTCGGGGATCCATCTTGTCCTTCAAGGCCCGGAACGCACCCTGCGCCAACAGCGCGCCAAGTCGAGACAGGAACGACTGGCTCATGGCTGCCCTAAGGTATTGTGCGATCTGCTTAGCCGTTCCCTCCGCAGTCTTCAAGGCGATGTTCCCAGTGAATCCGTCGGTTACAACCACGTCCACAGCACCGTGGCCGATGTCGTCGCCTTCAATGAAACCCTGATAACGGATGGGCAGCGGTGCGGATTTCAACACGACGGCTGCCTCGCGGATCTGTTCAACGCCCTTGACCTCCTCGACGCCAATATTCAGAAGGCCGATCGAGGGCTTCTCCATGCCGAGCAGCGCTCGGGCCATGGCCGCTCCCATCAGGGCAAATTCTACCAATTGGCGCGTATCCGCCCCAACATTGGCTCCGACATCGAGCACGATGCACTCGGCATCCACAGTGGGCCATATCGCGGCGATTGCAGGACGGTCTATGCCCTTCACGGTCTTCAAGCAGAACTTGGACATGGCCATCAGCGCGCCAGTGTTACCCGCTGAGACCACTGAGTGAGCCTGGCCGTCCCGGACGGACTGTATCGCGAGCCACATGCTCGATTTCCAACGCCCGCGGCGAAGAGCTTGGCTGGGTTTGGCATCCATGGATATCGCGACATCGGAGTGGATAATCTCCGACTTGCTCGCGAGATCTTTGTGCTTTTCGAGTTCAGCCTCGATTTGCGTCTGATCGCCGACGAGGATGAAGCGCATGTTTGGGTGCCGAACGAGGGCCAAAGCCGCCGCTGGAATGACCACGCTCGGGCCGTGGTCCCCGCCCATCGCGTCAAGCGCTATGGTGACTGGAGCAGCCATTCTCCACTACCGATCTGGAAGATTAAGGCCAGGCGCGCCTGCGCCCCGGCACCCCCCGGAAAACGAACCCGAATAGACGCAAAAGCCCGCCAGTGACAACCAGATTCTATATTTCCTATGTGGGATCAGGGCTTCTTGAGGTCCTTAAGGGCTGCAAAAGGGTTGTTTTTGGGCGTTTCCGACGCGTGTTTCGCGTCGGTCCAATCAAACTGAACGCCAGTCTTCTTGGGATAGGGATCCAATGCAGTCGCGAGCGTTTCGTAGACAAGCGGGCCAAGGTCAATCGCGTCCCCATCAATCGGCTCGGGCCAATCGATTTCTCCTGCCTGTGCAGGATCCTCAGCCCTTTCGCGCAGGGCGGCGATCTTCTCGGGCGGCCAGAAATCCGCCTCTACAAGGACATCGATGACAGCCGGGACGGGCTCCAGGCTCACCACGCATGTTTGCACGACGTCCGCTCGCAGGCGGCCCGAAAGATGCACCCTTTGCCCCCGGCCCTCACGCAAGCGGTAAACGAATTCAACCGCGCCAAGGTCGACGAGGTCGAGGAGCTCCTTAATCGCGCTGCGTTCATCCTCGTTGATCGCAATTGACTTCTCCACGCCCCGCTCAACAGCCGCGAGTTGGACTTTTCGAGTCAGTGGCGGCGGTTGAAGGTCTTCGTTGAGAGATTGAGTCATGATTTGAAGCCTCATGCGCCGGCAACAGGTGGGAAATGTACTTTGCCCGCGCAAATGTCCTCGACGCTTTGCTCGTTCAGGGATTGCAACATTGCGCTGACGTACGGCATGAGCTTTGCGCTCGCGGTATTTGCCTCTTCCGCCTCCAAAGGCAGACTCTCGGCGATGGCCGACTGCAGAGCATCGCTGCCGGCCGTGCGCGCCTGATTATAGCCTTCGATAAGGCTTGCACCGCCCGCCACGAGCTTGCGGACCTTTTTGGGGACCTTGAGGTCACCGACCCCGATTTCGCGCAGAACGGTATCCATATCCTCCACAAAGCGTTCCGATAACGCCTGAGCCGTCGCTGCTGCCTCGGGCCCGGCTCCCTTCAGCCGATGAAAGACGGCAAAGAGATGAAGCGTCAGGATGGAGAAGCGGCCCTCAAGCGTATCGGGAACCCCAAGCCCTTGGTAATAAATTGGAAGTCGCGCCTGCGCCATAATCGCATCATAAAGATCGAATGCAGGAGGAGCGCCGCTGCCCCAGGGCAGCAGGTTGGCGAAGGGCTTTAGAGACAAAGGCATTTCGTCTAGCTTTAGCAGAGATTCTCAGCCTGTTCAGGCCTATTGAGGATCGACTTCGACCGAGGGGAACGGACGGTCTTGCGAAACGTGAAAACAGCATCGGTAAGGACCACGTGGCCCCTACTTGCGGCACTGTTTTTCGGTGCGGCCCCGATGCTCGGCTGCGCGGGACAAATCGACCGGCACGGACATGTGTTTATCGATGTCGACCTCGATCAAGTGCAGCCTGGGATGTCAAAGGCAGACGTCAAGACCGTTCTCGGTTCGCCCGATACGACGAGCGCCATAGGCGGCGATGCATATTACTATATCTCTTCGACCATGAAGACCGTCGCTTTCATGAAGCCGAAGGAAATCGACCGCCAAGTGGTCGCGGTCTATTTCAGCGGCTCGGAGCGGGTGACCGATGTCGCGCGTTACGGCATCAAGGATGGCGTGTTAGTGAACTACCACAGAGGCGAGACACCCGCCCGCGGCAGAGACCTCTCGTTCCTCGAGCAGATGTTCGGCAACCTTGCCAATCGCAAGGTGATTAAGGACCAGGCTGGCGGCGGCGGCCCTGCGGGTATTCCCGGCATCTAAACCCACCACATGAAAAAGCCCCGCTCCTGGAAAGGAACGGGGCTGTTGTTTATCTCGAGGCTTTTGCGCCTCTTGATCCTACTGGTGCGCGAGGACAGCCAGAAGCAGCAACGCCACGATATTCGTGATCTTGATCATCGGGTTCACGGCGGGGCCGGCAGTATCCTTATAGGGATCGCCCACCGTATCGCCTGTCACAGCAGCCTTGTGAGCCTCAGAGCCCTTGCCGCCGTGATTGCCGTCTTCGATGTACTTCTTCGCATTGTCCCAGGCGCCGCCGCCTGCCGTCATAGAGATGGCGACGAACAGACCTGTCACGATCACGCCCAGCAGCATTGCCCCGACCGCCGAGAAGGCGGCGCTCTTGCCGGCAATCCAGTTGATCAGGAAGAAGAAGACGATTGGAGACAGAACCGGCAGGAGCGATGGAATAATCATCTCCTTAATCGCCGACTTGGTAAGAATGTCCACCGCGCGGCCATAGTCCGGGCGATCTTCACCCTTCATGATGCCGGGCTTCTCCTTGAATTGGCGACGAACCTCTTCAACGATCGCAGCCCCTGCACGCCCCACAGCCGTCATGGCGATGCCGCCAAACAGATACGGAAGCAGGCCGCCGAGGAAGAGGCCCACCACCACATAGGGGTTGGACAGGGTAAAGACGGGGTTGACCCCTTCAAAATAGGGGTACTGTGCAGCATTGGCCGCGAAGTACTTGAGGTCTTCCGTGTACGCTGCAAAAAGCACTAGCGCGCCAAGGCCCGCCGAACCAATCGCGTAACCCTTGGTGACAGCTTTCGTCGTATTGCCCACGGCATCCAGCGCGTCCGTCGTTTCACGCACGTTTTCGGGCAGCCCCGCCATTTCTGCGATGCCACCAGCGTTGTCGGTTACCGGACCGAACGCGTCTAGCGCGACCACCATGCCGGCCAATGCAAGCATTGTGGTGACCGCGATGGCGATGCCAAACAGTCCGGCGAGGTTAAACGTGACGAGGATACCGGCCATGATCACGAGCGCGGGCAGCGCCGTCGACTCAAGAGACACAGCAAGACCCTGAATGACGTTGGTGCCATGTCCAGTCACCGACGCCTTCGCGATCTCATGGACGGGACGGAACTTTGTGGAGGTGTAGTACTCGGTGATGACGACAATCAGCGCCGTCACAATAAGTCCGACCACGCCACACAGATACAGGGACATCCCCGTGAAGCTCACATCGCCAAAGCTCACCTTCGTGTCCATGCCGATCATGAAGTGCGTCACAGGCCATAGGGCGATCAGGGACAAGATGCCCGTCACGATCACGCCCTTATAGAGCGCGCCCATGATGGACTGGCTGGCGCCCAGCCGGACAAAGTAGGTGCCGATAATCGAGGTAATGACGCATGTAGCGCCGATGGCCAGCGGATAGAGCATCATCGGCTCGGTCAGGTTGCCAGTGAAGTAGATAGAGGCCAACACCATCGTGGCGACAACCGTCACCACATAGGTCTCGAACAGATCGGCGGCCATGCCAGCGCAGTCGCCGACATTGTCCCCCACATTGTCCGCGATCGTCGCCGGGTTCCGCGGATCGTCTTCTGGGATGCCCGCTTCGACTTTGCCGACAAGGTCTCCGCCCACATCGGCGCCCTTGGTGAAGATGCCCCCGCCCAGGCGGGCGAAGATGGAGATCAGCGAAGCGCCAAAGCCAAGGGCCACAAGCGCATCAATCACCACACGAGACGACGCGTCATGGCCGAGGATCGTCGTGAGCACCAAGTAATAGAGGGCGACGCCGAGTAGCGCCAAACCCGCGACGAGAAGCCCCGTGATGGCTCCTGACTTGAAGGCCAGGCTCAGTCCGTCAGCTAGGCTCTTTGTGGCGGCCTGCGCAGTGCGGACATTGGCGCGAACCGACACGTTCATGCCGATATAGCCCGCGACACCCGAGAGAATGGCGCCAAGCGCGAAGCCAATGGCCGGCAGAATGCCGAGCAGGAAGAAAAGAATGATGAAGATAACGACACCCACCAAGCCGATGGCTTGGTACTGGCGGGAGAGATAGGCCTGCGCACCTTCTTGAATGGCCGCGGCGATTTCCTGCATCTTCGGCGTGCCGGTGTCAGCCGCCAGGATCGCTTTTCTGGTGATAACTCCATAGGCGATCGAGAGCGCGCCGCAGGCAATAATGAGATAGAGAACCCATGTCATAGCAGACTGTTCCTGTTTATTGGATTTGTTGGGTTTAGGATGAGCCGCGGCTGGCGAGACGACATGGCTAGTGTCCGCCGCTTGTTTCCCCCTAGAGTGGACTTAGCCGGGGCGGAAAATGCCAAAATTGCGTCAGAGACGCAACAGAACTAGAGCCACTTACTACGAAGGGTGTAGAGACGGACAGACGCTCACGAAAAGTGGGTAAATCCCCTTCTTTTCAGCGACATATCGCTGCCTTCCGCATCCAGTATCCGAATCTGGCCTTCCGGCGTTACCACGCCCAGCTGGGTGAAGCTTGCTCTGTGGTCTGCGGCTTCTGATTCGAACAGCGCCGCTGAACTCTCCGAAACGGCAATCACTGGAACGTAGTCGTCCCCCGCAGCAACCATCTCCGCCAGGAGTTCGGGCATTGCCTCTAGCACCTTCCGCGCGGCCGGCGAGAATGGAATTCGGGCGGTCTCGACATCGGCCCCCACATGGGAAACATTGCAGAGTTTCTCGATATCGGCAGCAAGGCCATCGGACACATCAATCGAGGCTTTGGCAAAGTTCCTAACCATGAGCGCCGCGCTCGTCGCAACGGGCGGTGTGCGATACCGGTCAGTCAGATAGACCACGTCCTCCTCAGATAGCCCCCAGTCTTGAGCCAACGCCGGCGCCTGAAGAAGCCTCAAACCGAGATACGAGTCCCCTATTGGCCCGCCGACATAGAGTCGGTCGCCGGCCTTTGCGCCGAGCCGCGTGATGGCGGCCTCATGCTGGACGAGGCCAAGCGCCGAGATCGTTATGGTCAGTGGTCCGGGCGTCGCCGTCGTGTCGCCGCCGATGAGCGAAATGCCCGTAAGGTCCTGCACCTCGCCGAGCCCATCCGCGAACGCTTCCAGCCACTCCATGGTGGTCGCTGTCGGAAGGGCGAGCGACAACGTATAGATATAACCGCTGGCCCCTTTTGCCGTAAGATCCGACAGGTTTACCGCCAGGGCTTTGTACCCGATCGATTTGGCCGGATCGTCTTCTAGAAAGTGGACGCCGCTGACGAGCGTGTCGCAGGTGACAACAAGCTGATGATCGTCGGTGACGGTCAGGACAGCAGCGTCGTCTCTTAGTTCGAGTGCGCCGGAGTCTCTCGCTAGCGGCGCAAAGATGCGAGCAATGATGTCAAACTCTCCCGCAAGCGCCATGGTGAAACTCCTTTGCCGGGCCGCGCCCTCGCCTCAACCCTCACCGATGGCTGCGCGATCAAACTCCGCAGAGCGGACCTTCCGCGCCAGCCTATCCAGCACCCCATTTACGACCTTGGGTTCTTCGCCGCTAAAGAAGGCGTGTGCGATGTCGAGATATTCGTTGATGACGACCCGAGCCGGCACATCGTCGCGGATATGGAGCTCGAAGGCAGCAGAGCGAAGCAATGCCCGCAAGATGGAGTCCACCCGGTTGAGCCGCCAGCCTTCTGCCAGTTGCTGGTCAAGCATGGGATCGAGCTGCCGCTGTTCGCGCACAACGCCATTGACCAAGTCGTGGAAGAACTCACTCTCGGCGGCGTGATAGTGATCTCCCTCTACCTCTTGTCCGAGACGATGAGTCTGGAATTCAGAGACCACGTCCGTGAGGTCGATGCCAGTCATATCCATCTGGTAGAGCGCCTGCACTGCCGCCAGACGCGCCGCGCTTCTTGCGTTGGCCCTGTCCGTGGGTTTTGTCTTCGATGCCATGGTTATTAGCGCCGGCTTGCCAACGAAAACTGCTCTTCGAGGCGCATCAAGGTCAGACAGGCTCGAGCCGCGTCGCCGCCCTTGTTTCGGCCATCGACACTGGCGCGTTCCCAGGCTTGTTCCATGCTCTCACAGGTGATGATACCCGAGCCAATCGGTACGCCATGCTGAACTGCGAGCTGCCTCAGGCCAGCAGCAGATTCTCGTGCCACAATATCGAAATGGCTTGTCTGACCGCGAATGACGCACCCGAGAGCAATACATGCCCGATGCCGTCCCGCGCGTCCAATGAACCCGTTTGCGAGCGCAAGACTGAGGGCGAGCGGAATCTCGAGTGCGCCCGGCACAGAGATTTCCTCGAACTCGACGTCATGACCGCGCAGCTCTTCGGAGGCGCCGCGCGTGAGCTCGTCGGCAATGTCTTCGTAGAAGCGCGCCGAGATGATCAGAACGGAATTAGGCCCTTTGCGGCTCATTGTGCTTACTCCAGGCTGCGGTGACCGGCGACTGTCAATCCATAGCCTTCCAGGCCGACAATTTTTCGCGCGGGCGAGTTCGATAGCAGAACCATTTCACGAACGCCAAGGTCCAAAAGGATCTGCGCACCGATTCCGTAGTCCATCAGCCGCGACTGACTGTCGCCATGTTTTCCATTATCGAGGCTAGCTGACACCGCATCGGGCCGAGACTCTCGGATCAAGACCACGACGCCCCGCCCTTCCCGGGCAATAATGTCCAGAGCTTTCCGGACGCAATTGTCGCAGGCAGGCGCGAGCATGTCGCCGAGCGTGTTCACCGCATGAACGCGCACAAGAACGGGGCCGCCAGAGTCGACTTCTCCCTTGACCAAGGCGACATGCTCAACGCCATCAACCGTCGTCGCATAGACCTTGGCTTGGAAGGGTTCACCTTGTGGTCCGTCGATCGTTGTGTCCGTGACAAGCCGGACGAGATGATCGTAACGAAGCCGGTAGGCAATCAAGTCGGCAATGGTCGCGATCTTCAATCGATGGTGCTCGGCGAAGGACACCAGATCTGGCAGGCGCGCCATGGTGCCGTCGTCGTTCATGATCTCGCAGATCACACCTGCCGGGTTCAGACCAGCGAGCCTTGAGATGTCGACGGCCGCCTCGGTGTGCCCGGCGCGAACGAGGACGCCGCCCTCTTTCGCCAGAAGGGGAAACACATGGCCGGGCGTGACGATATCGCGATGATCCTTGGTCGGATCGATTGCCACCGAAATCGTGCGAGCGCGGTCATGGGCCGAGATGCCCGTCGAGACGCCTTCTCGCGCTTCGATTGAGACTGTGAAAGCGGTCGAATGCCGAGAACGGTTCGACTGTGACATCAGCTCTAGACGCAGTTGCTTCGCGCGTTCAGCGGTAATGGACAGGCAAATGAGCCCGCGGCCGTGCTTCGCCATGAAGTTAATCGCGTCGGGCGTGGCCATTTGCGCAGGGATCACGAGGTCGCCTTCATTCTCGCGGTCCTCAGCGTCGACAAGAATGAACATCTTGCCGTTCCGGGCATCCTCGATCACTTCCTCTATGGGCGATAGAAGCCGATTTAGCTCCGTCGTTTGCGCCGTAGTCAAAGCCGTCACGACTGTCGTCCTTCCGCTTGCGCCAGACGCGCCACGTAACGCGCGAGCAAATCGACTTCAAGGTTTACCAGATCGCCGGGCTGCCGGTGACCCCAGCTTGTATGCTTCAGGGTAAACGGGATGATGTTGACGTCGAAGCGCGCGTCTTCCACTTCATTGACTGTGAGTGAGACGCCATCAAGGGCGATCGAACCTTTTGATGCGACGTATTTTGCGAATTCGCCGGGGACTTCCAGGAGGAAACGCATGCTCTCGCCATCGGGGAAACGCGAGACGACTTTTGCGCACCCATCCACGTGTCCCGTGACGATATGACCACCCAGTTCCTCCCCGAGCGCCAAAGCGCGTTCGAGATTGATCATGCGTCCAGGCTCCCACGTGCCCATGGTCGTGTGACTCATGGTTTCGTTGGAGACATCGACCGTGACGGCGGCGCCGCTCTTGCGCTTCTCGATCTTCGTGAGCGTCAAACAGCATCCGTCGAAGGCAATCGAGGCGCCTAGATCGAGACTCTTCCGCTTGTAGGGCGTCTGGATGGTGAATGAGCCGCCTTTGCGCGCAACAAGCGTGCCTAGGCCGCTGACAATGCCAGTGAACATGATCCTATCCTGCGCCACCACGACATCCGATCCGGGCCGAAGTGTCGTGCGGCAATACACTTGAAATGGCCGTTTTCTGCAAAGCGATCAAGTCCTTCACCGCCGAACGGCATCAGGCCAGCCTCACCAACCGGGTTCGGTCCCTGATAGATCACCGCTTCATCGACGAGGTCGGCATCGGCGAAAGCCTCGGCCACGGACGGTCCACCTTCGATCAGAACGCGGGTGATCCCTCTATGAGCGAGAGCCTCCAGGGCATGTTGCGGATCGATCATTCCAAGATCGTGGACGGGAACCGGAACGATCTCCGCACCGCGGTTCTGAAGGGAAGCCGCATTGGGCTGGGGTTCGTCCGCAGCGCATAGCAGCCAAACCGGCACCATGCTGTCCTCAAACAACGTTGCCGTAGGCTGAGTGCGCAGACGTCGGTCCATCACCACGCGCACGGGCGAGCGGTCCGACAGGCCTGGTAGCCGACAGGTGAGAGATGGATTATCCGCGGCGACGGTCCGCCGCCCAACCAATATGGCATCATGCGTCGCACGAAGGAGGTGGCCGTGGGACCGGGCTTGAGGCCCTGTTGTCCAGACAGGCTTACCGTCTCCTTGGGGAATGCGCCCGTCGGATCCCATTGCCAGCTTGAGTGTCACTGCGGGGCGCCCTTCCGTAACCCGCAAGAGATGTCCGAGCGTGACGGAGGCCGCTTCTGCTGCGAGGACACCCTCGGTCACCTCGACCCCAGCGCTTGCTAGCTTTTCGATTCCGCGTCCTGCGGTACGAGGGTCGGGGTCGCGTATGCCGATGACCACGCGTTTTACCTTAGCTGCGACAATGGCGCCCGAGCATGGTGCCCCGCGCCCGCCTTCATGCGCGCAGGGCTCCAGGGTCACGTAAAGCGTGCTGCCCTCCGCACGATGTCCTGCATGATCCAAGGCAATTGCTTCGGCATGCGGCCGACCCCCTGGCGCCGTCCAACCCCGACCAATAATCTCACCGGACGGATCAACAACAACAGCACCGACAGCCGGATTTGGCCAAACCCGCCCAAGACCCCGACGAGCGATGCGGATAGCTTGGGACATGTAATGCGCGTCGCGCGGGTCCATGAGAGTTTCCTGAAAGCGCTGCTTGCTCAGTCGTCGAGGGCGTTGGGCTTGGCCGTTTCCATATCGCCATCTTCGTCTTCGGTACCGGCCAATTCGCCAAGGAGCGTCTCAAAATCCTTGGCCTCGCGGAAGTTCTTGTAGACTGAAGCGAAGCGGACGTAAGCAACGTCGTCCAGTCCCTTGAGTGCTTCCATCACCAGATGGCCAATCTGTTCCGAATGAACGTCGCTCTCGCCCGTATTCTCTAATCTGCGCACGATACCGCTGACCATGCGTTCGGTGCGCTCAGGGTCGACAGGCCGCTTGCGGAGGGCGACCTGGACGGACCGCATAAGCTTATCTCGATCGAAGGGGATACGGCGACCGCTGCGCTTAATGACTGTCAGCTCGCGGAGCTGCACGCGCTCAAAGGTGGTAAAGCGGCCGCCGCAGTCTGCGCAGACGCGGCGGCGCCTAATCGTTGTGTGGTCCTCGCTGGGGCGCGAGTCCTTAACTTGCGTGTTGGTGCTGCCGCAATAAGGGCACCGCATGGGCGACCGCCCTCCTCTTCGTCAACACCAAGCCGTTGGGCGCTTAGACCTTGTAGATCGGATATCGCCCGCAGAGTTCGATAGCTTGCTGCTTTACCTTCGCTTCGACATCGCCGTTGCCCTCTTCGCCATTGGCGACGAGACCGTCGAGCACTTCAAGGATCATGCTGCCCACCTGCTGGAACTCGACAACGCCGAAGCCCCGCGTGGTACCCGCTGGCGAACCAAGACGAATACCCGACGTGATCATCGGCTTTTCAGGATCGAACGGGACGCCATTCTTGTTGCAGGTAATGAAGGCACGACCCAGAGCTTCTTCAGCCGCCTTACCGGTGAGACCCTTGGGCCGCAGATCGACCAAGATCAGGTGCGTATCGGTACCACCCGACACAAGTGCCAACCCGCCATCGACGAGTGTTTGACCGAGTGCCCGGCAGTTATCGACGACCTGCTTGATGTAGTCCTTGAACGAGGGCTGCAGCGCCTCACCAAAGGCAACCGCCTTCCCAGCAATGACGTGCATGAGAGGACCGCCCTGCAGACCCGGGAACACAGCCGAGTTGATCTTCTTTCCGATGTCGGTGTTGTTCGACACCACGAGGCCGGAGCGCGGTCCCCGCAACGTCTTATGCGTCGTGGTCGTGCAGATGTCCGCATAGGGAAGCGGGCTTGGATGCAGACCAGCCGCAACGAGGCCGGCGAAGTGGGCCATATCAACGTGAAGATAGGCCCCGACGCCATCGGCGATTTCGCGGAAACGCTTGAAATCGATATGGCGCGGATAGGCGGAGCCGCCGGCGATGATGAGTTTCGGCTTGTGCTCCTTGGCCAGGCGCTCAACCTCGTCATAGTCAATGAGGTTGGTGTCCTTCGTCACGCCGTACTGGACCGCGTTGAACCATTTGCCAGATTGGTTTGGCGGCGCGCCATGGGTCAAGTGGCCGCCCGCAGCCAGGCTCATGCCCAAGATGGCATCGCCCGGCTTGATAAGCGACAGCATGACCGCCTGATTGGCCTGTGAGCCGGAATGCGGCTGCACATTCGCGTACTCGCATTCAAAAAGCTGCTTGGCGCGGTCGATGGCAATGGTCTCTACCTCGTCCACGTACTGACACCCGCCGTAATAGCGGCGCCCTGGATAGCCCTCGGCGTATTTGTTGGTCAGGAGCGTGCCGACGGCATCGATCACAGCCTGAGATACAATGTTCTCAGACGCGATCAGTTCGATCTCGTCTTGCTGCCGCTGGCCTTCACGCTCGATAGCGCCCCAAACATCGGGGTCGCTGTCCTTCAAATGTTCATTAAAGAAATCTTTGGCCGTTTTCTGCAACATCTCCGACTGCTCCTTGAGCTTTAGCTTGTTATGGGCCCGAAAGCTGCTGCGGCTGAGTGAACCTCAGTCCCGCCAGATCAGGCTGATTTTGCCCGCTCTACCACAACTCGCTTAGCGACGCTAGCAACAGCCTAACGGTAGAACTCGCCCATCCAGAATAGTCTGTGCGAAACGGAAAACTAGTCGTTTTCCGCCCATTAGCGAATGAAATCCGAGAGGCGGTTAGCCCATGCTGACACCTGTGGCGGGGCTTATGCCGAGACTGTGCAGGCTCGTAGCAATAAACAACGCGGTGCGGACGGCCATCAGCGCCGAGGCGCGGGCCCAGAGTTAGCGCGCGGGCGTGTCCATAAACATTGTGGATGTCAACGCAGCGACGCGCCTAGTAGTTCGAGGCGTAGGTCCCGCGCGGGCTATCGAGGTTGTAAATGTCGGGGCGGAAATGAACCATGCCGTCTGGCGTTCCCCACCCGCTGATATAGGTGAAGTAAACCCCAATCGTTTGCGTGGCGGGGACATACTCTTGCACTGACGTGTGCCGCAGGGATTGGATCCGCGACAGGTTCCAGGACGGGTTGTTGTCGAGAATCCACGCCGCTAGCCGGTCGACATTATGCGTCCGAACGCAGCCGTGACTCTCAAAGCGCACGGCCTTACCGAACAAGCTCTTCAGCGGTGTGTCATGAATATACACCGCGTCTTTGTTGGGAAAATCGATCTTGATGTACCCGAGGGAGTTCTCTTCCCAAGGCTTCTGGCGGAAGCGATAGCTGTGTACGGCGTTGCCATACCAATCGATCGTGCGCGGGTCGACGATGTTCCCGTTGCGATCAATCGCCTCCATCCGATAGGCCGCAAGCATGTCTTGGCCGCGGCTTGAGAACTGCTGGCCCTTGGGGATGATGTCGGATTTGATGATGCTTCTCGGCACATGCCAGTACGGATTGATCTTCACCTGCGAGACCTTGCTCGACAGCTCCGGCGTCGGGTGTTGAACCTTGCCGACGACAGCTGTGTTGCGCAGCTCGACGCGCCCGCCCCGGACCGCTTCGACCTGCGCGGCCGGTACATTCACCTGGATGTAGCGGTTCGTCGTCTTGCCGGCGCGGCGCTGGAGACGCTTGAGGCTCCCTTGTAACTGCGCCAGCCGCGTACTGGCTGGAACATTGAGTGCGGCAACGGTCGCTTTTGAATCCACGACGCCCGTTGCTGGAAGGCCATGCCGGTACTGGAAGCGCTTCACTGCGGCGACAGTGGCGTTGTCATAGCGGCCGGGGGTGTACCCCGCGAGCAAGTCGCCGCTGATCTGCAGACGGCGCTGGAGCGTCTGAATATTGTTGCCGCGCCGTCCCGGCTTCATCGCCGTTGCTTGAACCATGGGCCAGCCGCCTTGCGCGACAATCGCCTTGTACTGCTGTATGGCCGAGCGGGTCGCGGCGATATTGCTCTTGGCAAGGGTTGGTGTTCCCAAGCCTGGATTGAGGATCATCGCGACTTCGGGATCGCCCGTGGGCAATTCGGAGCGCGTTACCTCGCCCTGGGACTGTTGGTTGCGCGAACCGCCATTGAATAGACCACCAAACAGCCCGCCATTGCCGCCGGTGTTGCCAGTGTTGCCTTGGGTTGCCGCCTGCCCCTGATTGTCGCGAGACTTGAACATGTTGAACGGGCCAGCGTGAACCGGCTGCGCGCTGACGCATAGCAGCGCCACCGCGAGTCCACTGATCGTCAGGCGTGACCCGGATCTCAAGACAGCATTCAGTTTGGGCATGCGCCGCTCCCGTCACCTGCGGCAAGTCAAGACGCTTGATTATAAGCGGATTGTTGCCACAGCTCTACCCGTTTCGGGCGCCATTGAATCCAGGCGGACCCTTACAAACCTTTAACCACTGCAAGGTGCCCCCTGCACTGGTCAGTCGGATCAATCAGCCGCCAAATCGACTTGAATTGGTCCCCCGAATAGCGCGCCGTAAAGCACAGCCATCGCTTCGTTTGGGAAAGGTGACGGAAAAATTGGGCGAATTTGGGTGCGCTCCAGCCAGTCTAACGGCCGAAACAAGAGCCCCCGAGAGCAGAGAGGCTCTCGGGCCGGCTTTGCCTCAGATTCTGGCCTTCACTTAGAGTTGATAGCGGATCTGGTCCGACCAAAAACGCTGCAGCCGGAACATCGACTTGTTCAGGCTTTCGAGATCGTCCTGAGCAACGCCGCCCACCTGCTCCAGGGAACCAAGCTGCCGCTCGAACAACCGGTTGATCACGTCAGAGACTTCGCGGCCTTTTTCCGTGAGGCTGACGCGCACCGAACGACGATCCGTCGTTGAACGCTCGTGATTCACGAAACCCGCCTGCACGAGCTTCTTGAGATTGTAAGAGACGTTCGAGCCGAGATAGTAGCCGCGACCTGTCAATTCGCCGGCCGTGACTTCATCATCACCGATATTGTAAAGCAGCAATGCTTGAATACTATTTACATCAGTACGCCCAAGACGCTCAAACTCATCTTTGACAACATCCAAAAGCAAACGATGAAGTTGTTCAATCAACTTCAGCGACCCGATGTAAGAAGTCTTGAGGTCTTTTTCCTCTACGACGCTCTCGTGAGCGTCCACTTTCATAGCTACATTCATCGCCAACCCCATTTAGTTGTTGTTTATCCCCAACTTGACGATGAGTATAGGTGCCTCCCGACTAAGATGCGCTTAATTGGAACGCTTAAGAGTCGATAAAATTCTAAGCTTAATTCGCGTTGATATTTGCGAAATGACCGTTTGATTCCAACGATTCTTAGAAAATCTGCTTTGGCTCATTAAGCTCGAGTTCACCCTCCACCGGGGTTTCGAAGAGCTTTTCGATATGGGAATCCTGAACCTCGGCAACGGTTTCCGGCGTCCAACGGGGCGCCCGGCCTTTGCCGGCGATCTTCGCATTGATGCCCTCTTTGAAGTCCGGCATCGTGACGATCTGGGATGCGAGGCGGAACTCCAGCTTGAGGGCCTCATCCAGTTCCAGAGATTTGCCCCGCAACATCTGCTGCAGCGCGATTTTCAGCGACGTGGGCGATTTCTGACGCAGCGTGCTCGCGGTCTCTTTGGCCCATGCCTCGTAGGGGCCTTCGGGTTCCGCATCCAGCCGTTCCAGGATTTCCTCGACCGTGGGCGCGGAAAAGATGCGGTTGATCGCGGGCGTTAGGCGGACAAGCGCGCCTTCGCCGGGGTCCTGGTGCAATCCATCGAGCAAGCGATCGATTGGATGATTGTCCGCCAGTGCGGCCTTGATCACGCCGAAATAAGCCGATGGAATATAGTGACTTACAAGGCGTAGCCGATGTGCATCCGCAGGACCGATCTCAGCACCCGTAAGGGCCAGATACGTTCCCACCCAGCCATAGAGGCGCGGGAGGAAGTAAGTTCCGCCAATGTCCGGCAGGAACCCGATCCCGACCTGCGGCATCGCAAAGCGATAACCTTCGCCAGCGATGCAATGGGTTCCCAGCAGGGAAATGCCAATTCCACCGCCAAAAGCGAGCCCGTTGATGAGCGGGACGTTCGGCCTGATGAATTTCTCCAGGACCCAAACATGGGTATAAGCAGAACGGTAGAATTCGCGTATCTCGTCAACGGCCGCGTCATGGTTCCATTCGTTCAGGACTTTCAGGTCCCCGCCGCTGCAGAAGACCTTGGGATGGGTAGACTCCATCACCACGCCGTAGATCTGTGCTGCGGGCTCCCAGCGGCGGTAATTCGCGCTCAAAGCCTCGAACATTTCGCGCGTGAGCGCGTTAAGCCTTGCGGGCCGGTCGAGCGTCACGACGCCAGCGCGGTCGTGTTCCTCGAAGGTTATGCCAATCGATTCAGACAAACGCGTCAGGCCTCAACAGGGGTGGCAGGAGTTTCAGGGGCGGGTCGTCCAGCGCAGCTACCATTCCAAGCCGCAAACCTCAAGCAGCTGGCATGCTCCATGGTCGATCGAGAGCGCGTATGGGTCTGAGCGGGAAAAAGCAGCGGCTGCGTGTGTTTGCGGTGGGCGCAGGGTTGACGGGCGTGTTGCTCATCTCCGTATCCCACATGCCGGCCTTCGGTCAGAGTTTTGGACCCTTCAAGAACCCATTTCGCACGCTCGGCCTGACGCCTCCCGATGCGCAAACGAAACGCAAAGCAGCTCCGAGCAGACCGGCTATACCGACCCTGCCTTTACGCAAGCCCGCACCGCCTCCAACACCGGCAGAGGTTACTGAGGCGCCGGCAGCGGACCCCGTTCCGGCTGACACAGCAAAGGCCCTGCCAGAACCTCCGACCCCGCCTTCAGAACCTGCGGCCGCGCCGGCGCAAGCTCTGACCCCAACAGCCGATGTCGCTTCGACACTGCCTAAGTCCCCGGCCGATACGACGGTGTCTCCACAAGTGCACGACGCTGCTTCGGTGGTCGCCGCGCAGAGCACTGATGGCCCCGCCCCGCATCCCGTCCGCAACCCCGTTCGCGATGGTTCAGACGCAACCGCTGCGAAAAACCCAAAGGTCGTTGCCGCGCTTGAGCAATGCGTAAAGCTCCTTGATGGTCTAGCCCTGGCGTATGAGCACCTCGATCCGATCCGCCGCGGGCCGTGCGGCACGCCGGCGCCGATCAAGCTGAAGTCGATTGGCAAGTACCCCAAGATCGTTGTGTCGCCACCGGCCACCGTGAACTGCACCGTCGCTGCGACGTTGCACAAATGGTTCACGACATCCGTGCAACCGACTGCCGAAGCGCTGGGAACGAGCGTCGTTAAGATCAAGAATGCTGCATCGTATATGTGCCGCAACCAGTATGGGCGATCGGATACGAAGCTCAGCGAACACGCATTAGCAAACGCGCTGGACATCAAGGCTTTCGTACTCGCGTCAGGGCAGACGATCCCAATTCTTGGTAACTGGCCCTACGGCTATCGCCCCACTCGTCCGCGCGTCGCAGAGGCGCCTTGGCCCAATCCATTGCGGGACCATTCCACCTTGCCGCCGCCAACCTACAGAACACCTGGCCTCAGCGTCCTCAACAAGGAGCTCGACTATCAGGAGTTTACAAAGGAGGCTGACGAGTTTGGAGAGATGGCGACGCACCCGTTTTTCAAACCCGTCTTCGCAGCCCCCGCTCAGATACCTGACCCGGCCGATCAAGAACCCGAGGGCCCAGTACCGGAGGGCAATCTCAGCCGCGCTGAAGCCAAGAGCTTCTTAAAGACGATCCATGGAGATGCCTGCAAGATGTTCTGGACGGTCCTTGGTCCGGAGTCGAATGCAGCCCATCGGGACCACTTCCATTTCGACATGCGCAAACGGCGCTACGTCCGCATCTGTCAATAGCCCGGATACGGAGAAAACCTTCGTCACCATGCCTCTAGCGATACCTTGCAGTTGGATGATAACCTTGCGGCCCCTTAGTGCCTGTAGGGGCCACACTGTTAATTGAGGGATCTGTAACGCGTGCCTGCACGACCTGACGATAAGACCGTTTCTCTGCGGACCGAGCGTGTAAAGCGCGCGCCCGTCGACACTCCGAAAGAGCTCAGCCAGGGCTTTCCAGCTTCGCGGCTCCGGCGGAATCGACGCGCTGATTGGTCTCGGCGTCTTGTTCGCGAGATGCAGCTCACGGCCGATGACCTCATCTGGCCGATCTTTGTGATCGATGGAGATCGGGCGCGAGAGGAAGTCGAAGCGATGCCGGGCGTCGCACGGCTCTCTATCGATCTTGCGGTCAAGGCCGCCGAGGACGCTGCCGAAATCGGTATTCCCGCGATCGCCCTGTTCCCCAACACGGACCCATCCTTGCGGGACGAAGCCGGCAGCCAGGCCTTTAATCCTGGAAACTTAATTTGCCGAGCGGTACGCGCCATCAAAAAGGCTGTACCGGAAGTTGGCATTGTCTGCGATGTGGCGCTCGACCCCTATACGAGCCATGGCCATGACGGCTTGCTTGACGAAGACGGGCGTATCGACAACGACAGATCTGTCGACGCACTTGTCACGCAGGCACTGGTTCAGGCCGAAGCCGGCTGCGACGTCGTTGCCCCGTCCGACATGATGGACGGTCGCGTCGGCGCAATCCGTGCGGCGCTCGAAACAAATGGCTTCGCCGACACGCAGATCATGAGTTACGCGGCTAAGTACGCCTCGGCCTTTTACGGACCCTTCCGCGATGCCGTGGGGTCGGGCGCGCAGCTACGTGGCGACAAGAAGACCTACCAGATGGACCCCGCCAATAGTACCGAGGCGCTTCGGGAGGTCGCGTTCGACATTGCCGAAGGCGCGGACATGGTCATGGTCAAACCTGGACTGCCATATCTCGATATTGTTTGGCGGGTTAAAGAGACGTTCGGCGTGCCCACGTTCGCCTATCAGACGTCGGGTGAGTATGCCGCCTTGGTCGCCGCGGCCGAGCAGGGTTGGCTCGATCGGGAAAGGGTTGTGCTAGAGACGCTGCTGGCCTTCAAACGCGCTGGTGCCGATGGTGTGTTCAGCTATTTCGCGCCAGAAGTTGCGCGCCTCGTGAAAGACGAATTCTAGCCCCCGCACTCGACGTTTAGTCCGTGACCTTCAAATTTGTGAAGAGCACTGTTGCCTCGCTCGACTTGTCGAAGTTGTCACCTGATACGCCAAAGCGCCAACTCCCTTTTGGCGCCTGCCCTCTCACCTCGCGCACTTTGGTGCCGTTGATATAGAAGCCGAGGCTGTTGCCCTTCGCGTCTACCCGAAGCGTATTCGATGCCCCCGGCGCGGTCTTTATCGCGGTGCTATCAATGTTTGCCGCGATGGTGCCGACCCACGCTCCGTCTTGTTTGCGGGCAATCCAGTAGCGGCCATTGTTGAGGATTCCGAACTGGTAGTAGGTGCGGTTGTTCTCGCCCCAGAAAAGCAGTCCCGCACCGAGTATCTGTGGTTTGTCGACGTCCTTGTGTTCACTATGGGGCCAGACCGCTTCGACGCAGACATCGGCGTCCTCCACGGAGAACATAACGTTAAGGTTCGATTGCATATCGTCGGCGGGTAGCTTGAAGACCAGCGCGCCATCGCCAATGGACACGGCCTTCTTCTGCGACCAGCCACCGGCGTCATCCTGGAACTTGTCCTCGAAGAGGACTTCGCTGCCTTCACATGCCAGGCTTTGACCGGCACTTGTGAGAACAGCCGCAACGGCGACTGCAACGACCATCCTCAGCATGCGTTGTTCTCTCCCATCTGCTCGGCACGAGCAACGAATCTGCGCATTGCGAATCCTAGGGTGTCGCTCGGCTTGCGGCAACCGAGGTGGTGCCGCCACGTCCTCACGTTGCGAAATGCGGACTCAATTCCCATATAATGAGGAGTTTCAAGCATATTTGGAGACCCGATGCCGGACTCAACGACCCCCAGCACCGTGACATTTCCCGAACAAATGCATGCCTATAATCCGGTGACAGAGCCTCAGCTCTTTAGCGCCGTGATCCGCAAGCGTTGCGTCGCCTTCCTCGTGGACGCGGTCATGATCGCCGTGCTCACGCTTATTGCGTTTGTCTTCGTGGCGGTTCTTGGAGTCCTGACCTTGGGGCTTGGCTGGCTGCTATTCGGCATGGTTTTTCCTATCGTTGCCCTCGCTTACAACGCGTTCACAATCGGCGGACCCAAGTCATCGACCATTGGTCAACGCATGATGGGGCTGGCCGTTCCCATGTGGTACGGCGGCAAGGTTACGCCGCTGATTGCTGCTTTCCACGCGTTACTGTTCTGGTTCTCGCTGACGCTGTTCTTCCCAATCCTGCTGTGGTGTTTCTTCGATTCCCGGAAACGCTGCTTGCACGACATCCTGGCCGGCGTCCTTGTGATCAACAGGCCGACCCCGCGCGAGTCGGTTGCCGTCTGACATGGTTGCACAGACCGTTTATCCAGAGCCTCAGTAGCATTACCATGGTCCCGATTGCGCACGCCGCCGATCCTCGCTTAAGCTGTTCAAGGATGGACGTGGATTCGCTTCCGGTCGGGTGCCCGTGACAGAACACAAGAATAACTTTCCGGAGTTCTATATTACCGCCCCCCAGCCCTGCCCCTATTTGGCAGGCCGGATGGAGCGAAAACTCTTCACGCACCTCACCCGCGATAAACCCGGGTTCCTGATCGACAATCTGCTGAAGGGCGGTTTCCGGCGGAGCCAGAATATCGCCTATATGCCGTATTGCGATTCATGCTCCGCGTGCGTGCCCGTGCGGCTACTCGTTGATGAATTCGAGCCCAAACGGTCTTTAAGGCGGATCGCACGGGCCAACAGCGACTTGACCGTCTCACGCCAGCCCGCGGCCCCTAGCTCGGAGCAATACGCGCTCTTTCGCGACTATATCGAAGCCCGGCATGGCGATGGCGGAATGGCCGAGATGAGCGTTCTCGATTTCTCGCTGATGGTCGAAGACAGTGTCGTTGAGACCTTCATCACCGAATACCGGCTCAAGCCCGACCCTGTTACAGGCGAGGCTCCATTAATCGCCGCCGCGCTTTGCGATCGGCTGAGCGATGGCATTTCGATGGTGTACAGCTTCTTCAACCCGGAATGGGCCCAGCGCAGTCTCGGGACCTATATGATCCTCGAGCATGTCGAATACGCCCGCGCACAAGGCTATCCGTATGTCTATCTTGGCTACTGGATCGAGGGGTCGCGGAAGATGCGGTACAAGGAGCGCTTCCAGCCCCAGGAGCGGCTCACGTCGAGAGGCTGGATCCGCAGCGCTGATTTCGGCGAACCCTCACGCTAGAACTTATCGCCGAACTTGCCTGCCTTGGGGAAGCCTCGGGGTGGCAATCGGCCCGCTGCGGCCCTTGCGCCCCACCAGTCCCTTAAGTCTGTCGAGGCAAGTGTGAAGCTGCGTTTTGCTGCATCGATATAGGTGAGCCCTTCTTTCTTCGAAAAGGTTTTGGCGTCCGCGAGACCGCCATCGCGATAGCGCTGTAGACGCACGCCTTTGCCGCGCGGCATCTCCGGGAGTTCCAAGAGCGGAAACAAAAGCAGCTTTCTGTTGTCGCCGATGACCGCGACGCTATCGCCGGATACCGGCGCGCAAACGGCTGCCTCGTCGTCGCCCTTGACGTTCAAAACCTGTTTGCCCTTGCGGGTCATTGCGATGACTTCGTCCTCGGCCACCACAAAGCCGTAACCGGCCGTTGAGGCCACCAGCAGCTTGCGGCCGGGCTCATGCACGACAAGCTCGACGCAGTCGCCGGCATCCTCAATATCGACCATCAGGCGGAACGGCTCCCCATGGCCGCGCCCGCCCGGAAGCTTGTCCGCGGCCAGCGAATAGAAGCGCCCGTTCGTTGCGAACAGCAGCAACGTGTCGGTGGTTTGCGCGGGCAAGAGCTTGCTCAACCGGTCGCCATCCTTGAACGAAAGCTTCGAAGGATCCGTATTGTGGCCCTTAATCGTCCGTATCCACCCTTTATCGGAGAGCACGACGGTGATCGGCTCTTTCTCGATCATAGCCTCGGCTAGAACGTCCGTGACGTCCTCGGGCGCCTCATCGAATGTGGTACGGCGACGGCCAAGGTCGGTCTTCGGACCAAAGGCCTCCTTGATCTCCTTGATCTCTCCCGCGATGTGCTTCCACTGCTTGTCCTCTGACTTCAGCAGTGCTTTCAGCTCTTTTCGCTCCTTGGTGAGTGCGTCGTGCTCGCGGCGGATCTCCATCTCTTCGAGCTTCCGCAAGGCCCGGAGCCGCATGTTGAGAATGGCTTCGGCCTGAACCTCCGTGAGCTTGAACTCCTTCATCAGGACGGGCTTGGGCTCGTCCTCCTCGCGCACGATCTGAATGACCCGATCGAGATTGAGGTAGACGACCAAGTAGCCTTCAAGCACCTCTAGCCGATGATCGATCTTCGAGAGCCGGAAGTTGGACCGGCGGACAAGCACTTCCTGCCTGTGGTCGAGCCACTCGAGTAAGACCTGCCGCAAGCCCAGAACGTTCGGAATCTTGCCCTCGCTCAACACGTTCATGTTTAGCGAGATGCGCGTCTCAAGTTCGGTCAACTTGAAGAGCGACTCCATGAGAAGCGCAGGGTCGACACTGCGGCTCTTCGGCTCCAGCACGAGCCGAACGTCTTCCGCCGACTCATCGCGCACATCTGCCAGCAGCGGCAGTTTCTTCGCTTGCAAGAGTTCGGCGATGCGCGAAACGAGGCGGGCCTTTGGGACCTGGTAAGGAATCTCGGTGACGACGATCTGATAGGTGCCGCGCCCGGCGTCCTCTTTCTCCCAGCGCGCACGCAAGCGGAAAGATCCCCGGCCCGTCTTGTAGGCATCGACGATCTGCTCGCGCGGTTCCACGATGATGCCCCCCGTAGGCAAGTCGGGACCCGGCACAAACGAGACAAGCTTGTCCGCCGTGGCATTCGGAAACTTGATGAGATGGAGGGCGGCGTCGCAGAGTTCGCCCACATTATGCGGTGGGATGTTCGTGGCCATACCAACGGCAATGCCAGCGGCGCCATTGGCCAGCAGGTTTGGGAAATTGGCCGGGAGCACTGCCGGCTCCATTTCGCGCCCATCGTAATTGGGCCGGAAGTCGACCGTGTCTTCGTCGATGCCTTCCAGGAGCCGCGCGGCGATATCGGTCAGCCGTGCTTCGGTGTAGCGATCGGCAGCCGGGTTATCCCCATCGATATTGCCGAAGTTCCCCTGCCCGTCGATGAGCGGGTAGCGCACGGCAAAATCCTGGGCAAGCCGCGCCAGCGCATCATAGATCGCCTGGTTGCCGTGCGGGTGGAAGTTGCCCATCGTGTCGCCAACGATCTTCGCGCATTTGCGGAATTCGCCTTGGGGCTGCAGCCGCAATTGCTGCATGGCATAGAGCAGCCGCCGATGGACCGGCTTCAGCCCGTCCCGCACATCCGGGAGCGCCAGGTGCGTGATCGTGGACAGAGCGTAGGCAAGATAGCGCTCTTCGAGGGCCTCTTTCAGATTGATCGGCTCAATAGGCCCCTGCTCCGGGGGCGTCGCGCGTTTTCCCATACTTGGCGCTTAACGCATCCGGTGAGTCGCCTCAAGCGCCACCTGGTCTCACGCGGCATGCGGGGCGCGGCGCAGGAGATCTAGCAGCCGTCCCCGGGCGTCGGGGAAGCTGAGCCCGTGCGGCGCGAGGGCGTCCCGCTCCAGGAAAAACCCGGTGAGTTCGAACCCGGCGACGATGTCGGCAGGAGCGAATGACGCAGCGCTGTCGATGAGGAACTGCGGCAACGGCAGCATCTTGTCGGCATAAGGTGCGCCAGCTTCTCGAGAGACAGCCCGCCCCGATTTCGGTGAAACATAGACAAGATCGTCCGTCGCGCCGGTCGCGGCGCAAGACGTGAGGTCAAGCCCGAACCCCAGCTCTTGAAGCAGCTGAACCTCCCAATAAACGAGAAGCGCCGGCCAGATGTCTGGCTCGCCGAACGAGCGAAGAACATGGAGCGTGGTGGCGTAGAGTTCGGGGTGAGGATCGCGCTCGGGCAGCAGCTTAACGAGTTCGCCGATCATACCAATCGCGGCAAGCGCACGCGGATCATCAAGTGCACGCGCCCCATGGGCCTCCATCAGTTCGACCGTGTAACCGCCGAGATGTTCGGACAGCCGGGCGCGCCACGTCGCGCGAATGAGATTGCCGGGTTGGAGTGTCGGCCGTATGCGCCGTGACCGTCCACCGCGCACAAGCCCGAGATGGCGGCCATGTTCAAGCGTGAGCACCTCGGCAATGAGATTGGACTCACCGAGCGGCTTGCCACTCAAGAAAACCCCTTCATCGCTCCAGTCCATCGGCGCTCCAACATAGGCGCTACGCTTGGCCTACTACGGTGCTGCCGAGGTCGCGCGGCGTTCGGCGACTCGTAAGTTATCACAACATCATTGGCGGCAAATCAGCGGCGTGGTCTACGCCTTACGCGCCGGCGTGATTGCTGCTGGATCAGGGCGTGCTCTTGGCGCCTTCGACGAGCTCAACACAGCCCGGCGTTTGCTCCTTGAGTAGTGCGAGCGTCTCGGCATCGTCTTTCTTGGCGGCCAGTCCCATCGTGGTCGAGATGTCGCCGATCTCCGCTTCCACCTGCTCTTTGGTCTTGGCGTCCCCGGCCGCTTCGAATGCCATTGCCGTCGCCTTCTCGGTCAAACCCTCCCAATAGCTGGCGGGTTTGTCGCCGCTACTGTTGCCCGTTTCAGCAAGCTCTTTGTTCACGAAGAGAATTCCGGCGCACTTTGCTTCATCGATCGCCTTATCGGCGGCTAGAGCCACTGTTGCGCTCGTTGCGACTGTCAACGCGAGAAATGCTCTCAAAAATACGTGCTGCATGTCAGTGCTCTCGATTTTTTGCTTGGTCCAAGACGTGATGCCCCGTGGCGCCCGCCTCTGGCAGCCGCCTGCTAATCGCGCAAACATTTACCTGGGTTTATGACAAACACGCGACAGGCGCTCTCGGTTTGGCGTCGATCGTCAGTACGGAGGCCTATTGGCATCGCCCAGCTACGAAAAGGGCGCTCGCTGACCCTAGCTTTTCGGATAGTCGAGGCCCATTTCGCGGAACCGTTCTGGGTCATCGCCCCAACGATCTCGAACCTTCACGAACAAGAAGAGATGAACGGGCGTGCCAGCGATCTCGGCAATCTCTTCTCGGGAGGCCTGGCCGATCTCCTTGATCATCTGTCCCTTGGCACCAAGCACGATACGCCGTTGGCTTTCGCGTTCGACATAGATGGTCTGTTCGATGCGAACGCTTCCGTCCTTCAAGGCCTTCCACTGCGTTGTCTCGACCGTAAGCGCGTAGGGCAGTTCTTCGTGTAGACGGAGGAAGAGCTTCTCGCGGGTGATCTCCGCCGCGCTGTGCCGAAGCGAGGCATCGGTAAGCTGATCCTTGGGGAAGAGCCAGGGGCCTAGCGGCACGGCGCTCGCGAGATGCGCTCTCAAATCGTCGACGCCATCGCCAGTTAGAGCCGAGACCATGAAGATCTCACTGAAGGCTTTGAGTGCCGTGAGTTCAGCAGTGAGCTTGAGGAGCTCTGGCTTCTTTACAAGATCGACCTTGTTCAATACCGCAATCATGGGGCGGTTCAGCTCTGGCAGCTGCTCGACGATGGGCGCGAGCTTGTCGTCCAAACCACGGGCCGCGTCCACGACAAGGGCCACGATGTCCGCGTCCCCTGCCCGGTCCCAGGCTGCCTGAGCCATGGCGCGATCGAGCCGCCGCTTAGGCTGAAAGATGCCAGGCGTATCGACCAAGATCACTTGCGCATCGCCGGCCAGCACGATCCCCCGGACTGGCCCACGCGTGGTCTGGGCCTTGTGGGTGACGATGGATACTTTCGTTCCTACAAGGGCATTGGTCAGGGTGGACTTGCCACTATTGGGCGCCCCGATCAGAGCGACAAAGCCGCAGCGCTGAGTTCCATTGGACACGTCAGTCATTGGGAGCAGACTGCCAGACGCCCTCGCGAACAAGCATGGCGAGCGCCGCTGCCTGTTCCGCCGAGCGCTTGTTCGTTCCCTCGCCTCGTTCTGGTGCGACGCCTTCCACATGCACTTCGGTGGTGAAACGCGGCGCGTGGTCAGGCCCTTTTCGCGAGACTTCGATGTAGTTCGGCAAGGGGAGCTGGCGCCCCTGCGCCCACTCCTGCAAAACCGACTTCGCGTCAGGCGCAGCTTCCTTGAGTTCAGAGAGATACGGATCCCAGGTACGCCACACGAGCTGCTGTGCTGCTTCGTAGCCTGCGTCTGAAAACACCGCGCCCAAAACCGCCTCGCAAGCATTTGCGAGGATCGTTTTCTTGCGGCGCCCGCCTGAGCTGGCTTCGCCGCCGCTCATCAAAAGGAAGTCGCCCAAATGCCAGCTTAGGGCCGCTTCGGCACACGTCTCCGTCCGAACGAGATGGTTGAACCAGCGCGCCAATTCGCCTTCGCTGGAATGGGGATAGCGTTCAGATAGGAGCTGCGCGATCGCCAAGCCCAGCACCCGATCGCCAAGAAATTCGAGCCGCTCATTATCTTCGTTGGGCTTTGAGCCCGGACGTGCGCTCGCGTGCGTCAAAGCCAAACTCAGCAGTGCGGGATCCTTGAAGCTGTGCCCAAGGCGCTCGGCCAGAACGCCGACATCCGTGATGCGCCGCTTGGCCACGATCCTATTCCACTGTCTTGAAGATGCGGTTCCAGCGCACATCCGATGGCCAGCGCCAGACCTGCCAGAAACTGGCATCCTCATCGATAGAGAAGAAAATCACGCGCGCTTTGCCGACGAGGTTCTCGAACGGCACAAAGCCAACTTCGGACAGGAACCGGCTGTCCGTCGAGTTGTCCCGGTTGTCGCCCATCATGAAGAAATGCCCTTCCGGCACCTTGTAGACGTCGGTGTTGTCGCCAACCCCGCCATTGACGAGGTCCAGCACCGGGTAGCTGACCCCATTCGGGAGCGTCTCCATGTAGCGGGTGAAGCGGCGATCGCGTCCCCCGATTCCTGGCGCGACATAGTCGTCGACCTTCACCCTGTCCACGGGCTCACCATTGAGGTGAAGCTCGCCGTTGATCATCTGCACTTCATCGCCCGGCAGGCCAACAACCCGCTTGATGTAGTCGGTCGCGTTGTCCCGCGGGAGTTTAAAGACCACCACATCGCCACGTTCTGGTTCTGCCGCCCAGATTCGGCCTGAAAAGAGGTCAAAGCCGAACGGGAACGAGTAGCGGCTGTACCCGTAGGTGTATTTCGAGACGAACAGATAATCGCCGATGAGCAGCGTCGGGATCATGGAGCCCGACGGGATGTTGAACGGCTGAAACAGGAATACACGCACGATAAGCGCCAAGATGAGCGCATGGATGACGACGCGAAGCGTCTCCCAGTTGCCGCCCTTTGAAGCAGCCTTTTTCTCCGCGTCCACACTCATGCAGCGCTCTCCTTTGATCGCGTGCGTGAAGCACGCCATCCCTGACAGAATTCTCTTTTGGGAGCCCTATAGCCCCTCGCCTGGCCTTGAGCAAACAACGGACGCAGTTAGTGGTGCAATTTTATGGCGAATGCCGGACGGCCGAGATGATGACGATCGCTTGGGCCGTTGGGAAATCGTCGGTGATGGTGAGGTCGATTTGCGCCGCATGACCATCCGGAAGAAGCTCGTCCAGAACCCGGGCGGCGCCGCCTGTGAGCTCCATTGTAGGGCGTCCGGACGGCAGATTGACCACGCCAAGATCGTGCCAAAAGACCCCACGCCTGAACCCTGTCCCCAGTGCCTTGGCGCAAGCCTCCTTAGCGGCGAAACGTTTCGCGTACGAGGCCGCCCTTAGTCTGCGTCGGTCCGATTTTTGCCGCTCCGCCTCGGTGAATATCCGCATGAGGAAGCGATCACCGAAACGCTCGATTGTTTTTTCGATACGCCGAATATCGATGATGTCGTTGCCAAGACCAATGATCATGAGGCGATGCGATCCCCCCCGCTTGCGATCGGCGCCGTCCGTCCCCGGTCCATGGCCGCGCGCATGCGCCGCACGGTTTCGCCCAAACCAACGAACACGGCTTCGCCGACGAGGAAGTGGCCAATATTTAGCTCAACGATCTCCGGTATGGTCGAGATCTTCTCCCCAGTGGCGTAATTGAGCCCGTGGCCCGCATGAACCTCAATACCAAGTGCATGCGCGAAGGCGGCACTGTCGACAATTGCTCGCCATTCCTTCTCGGCGTCAGCGGCCCGCCCTTCGATTACGGCGTCGCACCAGCCCCCGGTATGAATCTCAATTGCTGGAACACCAAGGCGCGCGGAGGCCTCGATCTGAGGACGTTCCGCGCCAATGAACAGCGAAACCTGAATACGTGCGTCGGCCAGCGCGGCTACAACGGGCGCCAGCGCATTGTGTTGCGAGATTACATCCAGGCCACCCTCAGTCGTGCGTTCTGCACGGCGCTCAGGCACAAGACATATCGCGGGCGGCCGGGCCTTGAGCGCAATCTCCGTCATCTCATCAGTCGCCGCCATTTCCATGTTGAGCGGACAATCGACCTCGGTGAGCAGTCGCGCGATATCGTCGTCACGAATATGCCGGCGGTCTTCGCGCAAATGTGCAGTGATGTTGTCGGCGCCACACTCCGCGACGAGTTGCGCCGCCCGAATGGGATCGGGACGTGTGCCGCCACGCGCATTCCGGAGCGTCGCGACGTGGTCGATATTGATGCCAAGCCGGATTTTTGGAACGGGAGTCAGTTTTCCCAAGTCATCTCTCCTATTGGCCCGGTCACGCGGCTTCGTTCTCTGATCTCAGGTCGCGGCGACGATGCTGGTAGGCATTAACGGCCGGCCTGACCAAGGCGTAGCTGAGAATCGCCAACGCGATGCCGATGGGTATCGACCCAAGGGTCATCGGCTTCAACAGCTCCAAGATCTGGTCGGTCTGAAAAATGCCTTTCGACAGGTCGAGTTCCAGATCGCTGTCGGTACGGCCGAGCATGAAGGAACCCAACTCGAAACTGCTGACCCAGAACAGCGGATAGGTCAGCGGATTGCCAATGAATGTGCCTAGAAGCGCGGCGACAATACTGCCGCCGATAATCCATGCTAGGGCGGCGGACATGACCATATGGAAGCCAATAAATGGCGTGCTTGAGATGAAGACGCCTGCGGCGAAGCCCAAGGCGACCGCGTGCGGGGTTGCACTCAACCGGCGCACACGGTGAACCACGTAGCGCGTCGAGCGGCCCCAGCTGCGGCGCGGCCACAGGGACACCCGCAACTTGTTCAGCCAACTTTCCGCCTCCCGGCGTTTGAACAGCATCTCTACCTCGTCATAGGCGATCGCCCGCCTTCTAGCCTAACGGCGCACGAGCCCTAACATATTTGGCGGTTTTTTTCGCGTCGTGCCAGGGTGTTGCGCCCTGCTAGTCCTCGGACCGCGTGGCTTTGCTGACAACGTCCTTCGCGCGCAAACCCGCTAGAATCTCATTGAGGTGCTGCAGGTCCCAAACATCTAGATCGATAAGCATCTCGGTGTAGTCGGCAACTTGGTTGGTCATCTTGATGTTCTGGATGTTGCCATCGACCTCGCTAATCACCGTCGCGATCTGGGCGAGACTGCCTGGCTCGTTCATCGCGGTGACTTCGATCTTGGCAGGAAAGCGCTGCGGGTTGTCTTCATCGATGTCCCAGGTAACGTCGATCCAACGTTCAGGTTCATCATCGAATTCCTTTAGCGCAGCGGCGTGGATTGGGTAGATCGTGATGCCCTGTCCGGGGGATAAAATCCCGACGATGCGGTCCCCAGGAACCGCGCCGTTTTCCGCGAAATGAACAGGTAGCCCGCTCTTTAGGCCACGGATTGGGATGCCGCTGGGTCCATCGGCTCGGCCCTTTCCACCAGAACCGGGCCACCGGAATTTCAGCCCCATGACTTTGCCGAGACCGAACCAGCCTTCATCGCTGCGCTTCACTTCGCGGCGACGCTTCGGCATTGGTCCTGCAATTTCTTCTGGAAAGGCCGCGCGGAACACATCCTCCGACGTCAACTCGCCGCGCCCGACCGCGGTGACCACATCTTCCGCTGTCTTCTGCGACAACCGTGGCAGGCCCTTCGTGATCGCGTCCTCGTTGAAAGTGTGCCCGTAGCGGCGGAAGGCGCGATCCAGAATCTCCCGCCCAAGTTTCTCGTATTGTAGGCGCACTGCTTCCCGCGAGGCGCGCCGAATGGCAGAGCGGGCTTTGCCCGTAACCGCCAGGCGCTCCCAGGCCACGGGCGGCGATTGGGCGTCAGAACAGACGACCTCAACCTCATCGCCATTGCGCAGCTCTGTGGCCAGCGGCATCGGGCGACCATTGATCTTGGCGCCCACTGCGGTGTTGCCGACCTGGGTGTGCACCGCGTACGCGAAATCAATGCAATTGGCCCCGCGAGGCAGCGCGATCAGCCGACCCTTTGGCGTGAAGCAGAAGACCTGGTCGTGGAACAGTTCGAGCTTGGTGTGTTCGAGAAATTCCTCGGGGTTATCTCCTTCAAGCAACATGCCAACCAAATGGGTCAACCATCTGTATGCGCTAGAATCTTGTGCAGGCGCCTTTTTGCCATTGCGGTTCTCTTTATAGAGGGCATGAGCCGCCACGCCGTATTCGGCAATCGAGTTCATCTCCTCCGTGCGGATCTGAAGTTCGACCCGTTGGTGCTTCGGGCCGACAATAGTGGTGTGGATCGACTGATAGTCGTTTTGCTTGGGATTGGAGATGTAGTCCTTGAACCGGCCGGGAACCGTGTGCCAGCTCGTATGAGCCACTGCGAGGGCTCGATAGCAGTCCGGAACTCTCGGAACCACAATGCGGAAGCCGTAGATGTCGGACAGTTGTTCGAGCGAAATCTGCTTTCGCTCCATCTTGCTCCAGATCGCATAAGGCTTCTTCTCGCGACCCGCGACGATCGCTTTGACGCGGGCGGTCTTGAGCTTGGATGTGAGCGCGCCCTCAATTTCGTCAATCAGGCCCTGGTTGTCCTGGCGCAGTACCTTCAGGCGCTCCGAGACGGTGGCATAGGCCTCCGGGTTCAGCCACCGGAATGATAGGTCCTCAAGCTCCTCCCGAAGCCACTGCATGCCCATGCGCCCCGCCAGCGGGGCATAGATATCCATCGTCTCTTCGGCGATGTTTTTCCGCTTGGCTGGCTTCATGTGCTCAAGCGTCCGCATGTTGTGCAAGCGGTCGGCAAGCTTCACCATCAGGACGCGGATATCACTGGAGATGGCGAGGAGCAGCTTGCGGAAGTTCTCCGCTTGCTCTGCCTTCTTGGTGACGAGATCGAGTTTCTTGATCTTGGTGAGGCCGTCTACGAGCGTCCCGATCTCCGCGCCAAACAGCGCGTCGATCTCGCTTCGCGTGGCCTCTGTGTCCTCGATCGTGTCGTGCAGCAGCGCGGTAGCGATGGTCGCATCATCCAAGCGCATATCGGCCAGAATGGCGGCGACTTCCAGAGGGTGGGAGAAGTATGGGGCGCCGGACGCGCGCTTTTGATTGCCGTGCGCCTTCATCGCATAGACGTAAGCGCGATTCAGCAGGCCCTCGTTGGCCGAGGGCTGATAACTCAAAATGCGTTCAACAAGTTCATATTGGCGGGTCATCTCAGCCCGCAACAATGACGCGCCAAGCCACGACAACACAAGGACTTTGGGCAGCTAAGGTTGCCGAACACCCAATGTCGCGTGAGTGAAGGGCGCCCGGCGAGATTACAAAAGCGCCGCCTCGCCGGTTCGTTCTGAGCCTGCTAGCGCGCGCGGGGTCCCGCATTGGACCCATCTGAAGGCGCCTGAGTCGCCATGCGACGCAGCAGTTCTTCTTCGGTCATACGGTCGATCTGCGTGTCGGTGGACTGGTCGTCCTGACCAAGCACTGGCATGCGGGTGTCCTGAGACAGCGCGGGAACAGCCTCGGCCTCCGGCTCGTCCACTTCCACGTATTTCTGCATGGAGTGGATGAAATCTTCCTTCAGGTCGTCAGGCGTGAACTTCTTCTCGGCGATCTCACGCAGCGCAACGACGGGGTTCTTGTCGTTGTCGCGCGGCACGGTGAGTTGCGCTCCAGCAGCAATCGTGCGGGCACGGTGGCTCGCCAGAAGAACGAGCTCGAAGCGGTTCGGAATCTTGTCGATGCAATCCTCGACGGTGACGCGAGCCATCTGAAAGTCCTTTTAGAATGGGCGGAATTTGACCTCTATGTATGCAAATCAGGCGTCGCTGGCAAGTCGTGTGTCTGATGCCAGAGTCCTGAGAACCTGCCCTTCCCAGCCTTGCGCGACACGCCGCCACAGCTCTTGACCGGATTCTCGCGTCACGGGGTGGCGCCAATCAGGTGCCACATCGAGCAGCGGCCGCAAGACAAAGGGCCTCTTTTCGATCCAAGGATGGGGCAGAACCAAAGGGCGCCGACCTGCGGACGCAAATAGCGGGTCTCGGCCCCGCCAGTTCTGGACACGGCCCTTAAAGTCCAGAATGTCGATGTCCAAGGTCCGTGGGCCCCAAGGGCTTCCCCCTCGTCGGCCGGCTTTGCGCTCGATCTGTTTAAGCCTGCGCAGCAGGCCCTCTGGGGGCATCGCCGTTTCGATTCGCGCGACCGCATTCACATAGTTTGGCTGACCCGCGCGACCCACGGCCGCAGTCTCGTAGAAGTTCGAAACCGCCATGAGTGCGACACCATCCTGATCGAGACTTGTGAGGGCTCGGCCAATTGTGGCGGCAGAGTCTCCCCACGGACCAGGAAAGTTTGCACCTAATCCTACCAGTATCTGAGACATTGCGACCCGTTGCGGAGTTGTTGCGCTTACACGAAGGTGAGTTGTTCTACGCATTTGTTGCCCCCTACCAACGCGCTTTTTTTGATCGTTAGGACCCTTAATGCATTTTTATCCGACCGAACGGATTGCTTTGTTTATCGACGGTGCAAATCTGTACGCCGCGTCAAAATCACTGTCCTTCGATATCGACTACAAGCGACTTCTGACCCTGTTCCGATCCAAAGGGCAGCTCTTGCGTGCGCTTTATTACACGGCGCTCGCGGAGGATCAGGAGTACTCGTCAATTCGCCCGTTGATCGACTGGCTCGACTACAACGGCTACACGATGGTGACGAAGCCGACCAAAGAGTTTGTTGACGCAACGGGACGCCGCAAAGTGAAGGGCAATATGGACATCGAACTGGCCGTCGATGCCATGGAGTTGTCAGAGCATCTTGACCATCTTGTCATCTTCTCCGGCGACGGAGACTTTCGATCGCTCGTCGAGTCCCTCCAACACAAGGGTAAGCGGGTCAGCGTTGTTTCGTCGCTCTCCACCAACCCTCCCATGGTCGCAGACGAGCTTCGTCGGCAAGCCGACCAGTTCATCGACTTGGTTGACTTGCAACACGAAATTGGCCGCATGGCTTCAGAGCGTCCTCAGCGGGAGAACCGCCAGCGCCCGGACTCCGAGCCAGACACCTACGAGCCATCCGATTTCGTTGAGACTTAGCGGGTAGCGCGCATCCGCAATCGCTGGCAGTTCCTTTTTCTGGCCTTCTCGCGGCCCGAGGGCTACGCATTGATGTTTTCCTATTGAATGCTCATCAGACCATAACGCGGCGTAGTTCTCATGCCACAGACCGCCACAGCCGCAGCACCAGAGATCGCAGAGCCGCCCCCCAACTGCGACCTCTGTGAACGTCTGGTCGCCTTTCGCGATGAGAACACCACAGCCCACCCTGACTGGTTCAACGGCGCTGTGCCATCTTTCGGGCCGAAAGACGCCCGGCTGCTGATCGTCGGGCTAGCGCCGGGCCTGAGAGGGGCCAATCGAACGGGTCGGCCCTTTTGGGGCGACTTCGCCGGCGACCTCCTTTACCCCACGCTTCTCAAAACCGGCCTTGCTCAGGGTGAACACGACGTCCTGCGGCCAGAGGCGCTGAGCCTCGTCGACTGTATGATCACCAATGCGGTGCGCTGCGTGCCACCGCAGAACAAGCCAACTGGCGCCGAAATCAAGTGCTGCCGGCAATTCCTCGATGGGCGCAAGGCGGCATTGCCGAACCTATGCGCCCTCCTCGCTATTGGCCGCGTCGCGCATGACAGCATCTTGTCCAGTTTTGCGGTGAAGAAGAAAGACCACCCATTTGCGCATGGGGCACGGCACGCGCTCCCCGGCGGCCTTCGCCTATTCGACACGTTTCACTGCTCCCGGCTCAACACCAATACCGGTCGACTGACCCCAGAGATGTTCGAACGCGTCGTCGCTGATGCGGCGGCTAGCTTGCGCGGTTAGCGCGGTCGGATTGAGTTGCTGGGACCTGCTAACTCGGGCATGCTTTCCATGTTGGTTCAATGGCTAGTTGAGGGATGCCGCAGTTCGGCAACGATCCGATGGCGAGCTTGGAGATTTCACCGACAAAGGTCGGTTTTGTCATCGTAAGGGCGCGCGAATTCGACGCCAAAGTCGGCGCATGGGACGACGGAGACAGCTCCGACCGCGACGCCGACTCAATTCTTGAGGATTTCAAGGACGACTCCACGTTCGCTGAGTTGCGCGGATTTATTCGCGACCTGAACATCGATGAGCAGGTAAGCCTCGTGGCCCTTGCCTGGGTCGGCCGAGGCTCTTTCAGTGCAGAAGAGCTCGACGATGCCCTCGAAACGGCTCGTGCCGAACACAACAAGCGCACAGCCGAGTATCTGCTGGGCATTCCGCTCCTCTCGGACTATCTCGAAGAGGGTCTCACCGCGCTAGGCTACTCAGTCGAAGACGCCGAAGACGACGCCATGGGTGACTGAGGTTTGGGCGATTGAGACTTGGGTGATTGAGACTTCGGTGATTGAGACTTCGGTGATTGAGTTTTGAGCGATTGCCGATTGGGCGATTGAGCGCGGGGGGCCGCCGTCTTCACGCAACGACGTCCGCGTCACGCCTGCGTATTCAGCCAATCCAGCACTTCACCGGCATGCGCTTCTGGATCATCGACCGGATAGAAGACATGCTCGGTCTTTCCATCAAGCACCACGAAGGTGAGTCGTTTCAGGTAGCTGTCATTGCCGGCTCTGAACGTGGGTAAACCCAGCGCTCGGGCCAGCGCCCCTGCCTGATCGCTCAGAATTGGGAATGGCAACTTCAGGCGCAAAGCCATTTCGCGTTGGAAGACCGTTGACTGTCCGCTGAGGCCGAAAAGGCGCGCGCCGGTCAAAGAGATTGCTTCAAAGTGCTCTCGAAAGCCCTCGAGCTCGGGTGTGGACCCATGCGCGCCAGGGATATCGTCCCAGCCTGGCGGGTTTGGGATGCCTGGCTGGCCAGTCCAAGGGTAAACGGCAACGACACTGCGCCCCGAGAGGCTCGCCAGGCTCATGCGGGACCCATCCGTGGCGGGAAGCGTGATCACAGGAAGCGGCATGCCCGGTGTGAGCTGGATAGGCTCCCGCGCCTCCATACCCTTACCCCTTTTCGCGCATCAGCCGGGCTTTTTGCCGGTTCCAGTCGCGCGTCTTCTCGGTCTCGCGTTTGTCGTGAACCTTCTTACCGCGTCCAAGACCCAGCAAGAGCTTGGCGATCCCCCGGGCATTGAAGTACAGCCGCAAGGGTACCAGCGCCATGCCCTGCCGTTGAATGGCGCCGAGCAACTTCGCCATCTCCTTCTTGTGCAGGAGAAGTTTGCGGTGACGGGTGGGCTCATGTCCAAAGCGCGCGGCGCCGGGATACTCCGCTATGTGCGCATTGATCAGATAGAGCTCTCCGTTCTCATTGGAGGCATAAGATTCGGCGATGTTGGCCTTGCCGGTTCGCAAGGATTTCACCTCCGACCCGGTCAGGACTATGCCAGCCTCGATCGTGTCTTCGATCTCGTAATTGAAGCGAGCCCGCCGGTTCTCGGCGACGAGCTTTCCGCTCTCGCGTTTCGGCGCCATGTCACGGGCCCTTCCAAGATCCTAGACCGGCTTCAAATCGGCGGCCGCCATAGCGGCATCGACGCGCGCGCGCGCCGCATCGGTAATGGGTGCAAGCGGCAGGCGGGTCGTGCCTCCGCATAGCCCCAGTTTCTCGGCCGCATACTTCACGGGCCCGGGGTTCGATTCTACGAACAAAGCCTCATGTAGGGGCATAAGACGATCTTGTAACTCCAGCGCCCTCTTGTAATTTCCTCCAAGGCAAGCGAGCTGAAACTCCGAGCAGAGCGCAGGTGCGATGTTGGATGTTACGGAGATGCACCCAGCTCCGCCGTGCGCCATAAATCCAAGCGCCGTTGCGTCTTCCCCAGAGAGCTGGACGAATTCGTGACCCATCGCGGCCCGTTGCTCGCTCACACGCGCGAGATTGGCGGTAGCGTCCTTCACACCGACAATGTTCTTCAACTTGAACAGCCGCGCCATGGTCTCCACGGACATGTCCACGATGCTTCTGCCAGGAATGTTGTAGATGATGATCGGGATATCGGCAGCCGCGTTGACGGCCTCGTAGTGGAGGTAGAGACCCTCTTGGGTTGGCTTGTTGTAATAGGGCGTGACCACGAGCGCGGCGTCCGCGCCCGCCGCCTTAGCATGACGGGTGAGCTCCACGGCTTCAGCCGTTGAGTTTGAACCCGTTCCTGCTATCACCGGGACCCGCCCAGCAGAAGCCTCAATGCAGAGTTCGATCACGCGGCGATGTTCGTCATGGTCGAGCGTCGGTGACTCACCAGTCGTGCCGCAGGGCACAAGCCCGTGCGTGCCTTGATCGATCTGCCATTCCACAAACTTGCGGAAGGCGGCCTCATCGACGGAACCGTCCTTGAAGGGCGTAATAAGGGCCGTGATGGAGCCTTGAAACGGCGGCATAGTCACAACGCAAACTCCTTCGCGCGCCCTCGTCTGGCACACCTCTTGGGCGCGGAGGCGATTCTACTCGATTTCTAATGGGCCAGTGGGCGGGGACAATAGGATTTCGGAGTTTGGGGGGCAAGCGGGCCGGCAGTGTTATTCGACCGTGAGTGCTGCGTTTCTGTGTCACCCCATCCAAAGCGACGCAGGAGGAAAAAAACGCCGCTTCCGAGTGATATGCGCCTCACCGTTTGTAGCCGTTCTCAGCTTTGGCGGGTCAAGTCAGTCATCTTTCCGCCGGAATCTTTGAGACAGTGTAGAAATTCGTTACATTACGCGCTGTTTTTCGTCGCGGCTCCTGGATAAAGGGGGACGTTCTAAGCGCTTAACGCGGACCGTAGCCGGCAGCAATCGACGAGCATGAAACGCACACACGCGTACAACATCGCGCTTTTGATGGCCTTGGCATTGGCTGCTCCGTCGTGGGCGATTGCGGCACCTGGCTCACTTGCGCTGCCTGAGCGTAACCCTGAAAGGACGCCAGCGGTTCCGGATACCGCGTCGCCTGCAAGCGCGTCTGCAAATCCCGCCGCCACTGAAGCCCAAACGCACGAGGCCGCCGCGGCAGCGCCAGCCGCGCTCAGGGGTCCGGTCGGTGCCGCTGGCCAGAACCACACCACGGCGACGAAAGCGCCGACAAGCAACGACGGGTCGTTGAACACCGCCGCTGTTCCGGAGCCCGCCGGAAATCCAGAACGGTCTGGCGATGCGTCTCCCGCGCAGGAACCGGACCAACCCGCTCCCGCGACCGACAACCAGGCGGGTCAGGAGAATGCAGTCGCCGACGATGGCGATGACGCCAAGAAGGATGATGCCAAGAAGACAGCCGCGGCGCCTTCTTCCTTCATGCCCGATACGGTGCCCGAGCCCAGCATTCATCCGCGCCGCGACAAGATGTTTCCGCCGGCGCCCGATCCTGCGCTCGACTATGCATCCATCCTCAAGCCGCTCATGAACTACAAGCTCAGCGGTTCCGACGAGAGCCGCGTACGGTTCGTGATGCGGCATAAGGGTACAATCGACGACACGCTCGCTAAGATAGAGGATCCGGCAGCGCGCGACTTTGCGCTCTGGTACCGGTACAGCCACACCAAGAGCAACTACCTCAAGGCGGAGGCCGTGGAGGCCTACCGAAAAACGCACCCGATGTGGCCGCGGCTCCATAAGCTGCGCGAAAAGGCAGAGACGTCTCTCTTTCTTACTGGCGCCTCACCCGAGCGGGTCCTCGCATTCTTCAAGGACTCAGAACCGGAGACTGGCGCAGGCCGCGCCGCATTGGCCGGGGTCTACCTGACGAAAGGCGACAAAGAAGGCGCCGAGAAAGCGGTGGATGCAGCGTGGCGCGAGGACGACCTTGGGTCAGACACCGAGAAGAAGATCCTCGACAAGTTCGGAAGCATGTTGGATGCCGAAGACCATCGCGCCCGCATCGATGTTTTGCTTTATCCCGACAAAGTCAAGCAATGCGCGGCAGCGTTGCGCGTTTCCAAGAAGCTCTCCGAAGCCGAACAGAAAAAGGTCAAGGCCCGCGTGGCCGTCGTCAAGCGCAACGCGAACGCGGGCAAGCTGCTAAAGGCGCTGCCCGAGGACGCGGTTAAGTCGGACCTCGGGCTCCGGTTCAACAACATTCAGTGGCTGCGCCGCACTAAGGACAAGGAACAGCGCCTTACAGCCTGGGAACTCTTGCTAGACGTGCCAAAAGAGCCAGAGCTGCTTCTCGATATGAAGGAGTGGTGGATCGAGCGGCGGATCAATGTTCGGGCGGCGCTGAATGACGGCCAGCCTCAGACCGCCTATAAAATCGCGGCCAAACACGGTCTCGAGGCGCAGCAGGACAAGCTGGCCGACCAGTATGTCGAAGCCGAGTTCCTGGCAGGCTGGGTAGCTCTGCGAAAGCTAAATGAACCGCAGACAGCATTGCGGCACTTCATTGCTATGCGGCGTAGTGCAGCTGACTCCCGTGACATCTCCCGTGCTGAGTACTGGCTCGGACGCACAGCACTCGCTTTGGGCGACCGGGGATCCGCCGCGGTTCATTTCCATGTGGCTGCGAAGTATCCGCAGTACTTCTACGGTCAGCTTGGACGTCAGGCGCTCGACCCGCGCCCTGCCCGGCTTGCCGTCACGCCGACGCCAGTTCCGACCCAAGAGGACATAGACCGCTTTATGGAGCGTGAGGCCGTCCGGGCCCTCGGCGTCGCGCGGGCCGTTGGTGTGAGCTGGGTGACACCCCAGTTCCTCCTGTCGCTGTCCCGCACGCTCGACAATGCCGCCGAGGTCGTTTTGCTGGCCGAATACGCCAAGATGGTCGGCCACAAGCAAATGGCGCTGCGGCTTTCCAAGATCGCCTTCAACCGCGATCTGCCCATGGGAGATTATGCGCTGCCTGTAGGCGTCATGCCCACGTTCAAGAGCCTTTTGGAAGAACGTGTGGACCCCGCTTTGATCCACGCCTTGTCGCGGCAAGAAAGCGAGTTCAACGCCGCGGCGAAGAGCCCGGTTGGGGCCAGCGGCCTCATGCAGCTGATGCCGGCCACGGCGCGGGGCGTGGCCCGCCGCTATAAAGTCGCTTACTCAAAGGCACGGCTTACCAACGCTGCGTACAACACCCAGCTTGGGGAAGCCTTCCTGAGCGACATGATCGAGAATTATGACGGATCGTATTTCATGGCGCTCGCGGCCTACAACGCCGGTCCTGGCCGTGTGAAGGAATGGGTGGGGCTCTTCGGTGATCCTCGCAGCCCCGATGTGGACCCCATCGACTGGATCGAGCGTATTCCGTTCACTGAGACCCGCCGCTATGTGATCAAGATCATGGAGACGCTTCAGCTTTACCGCTCGCGTCTTGCCGGTCCTGAAAATGCGCTCCACCTCGTCCAGGATCTCAACCGCGGTCGGAGCGTCCCGCCATCCACGACCGCCTCAGTTCAGGCCGTCACGACCACGGCAAAAACCCGCTAAACGCTCGGCGCGGCGCTTGTACGGTTGACTTCTTGAGCGTTGATCCGCCATCAAGGAGCCCAATGGAAAGCGTGGCCTGCCGGGCCGCGTTGGTCGGGTTCCTCTTGGGGTTCTCCTACACTGGCGATGGACGATGCTTGATCTTCAGAGCAAGCCTTGGCGCGATGTCTACTATCGGTCGTCCGACGACTTAAGACTGTACGCGCGCCACTATCCCGCGCCCGACGAGCGCTACCGCAGTGTGATCTGCCTCGCCGGACTCACCCGCAACGCACGCGATTTCCACGCGCTTGCCACCTACCTCTCGACCCATTCGGAAACGCCGCGCAACGTCTATTGCATTGACTATCGCGGACGCGGCCAGTCTGCTTTCGACCCGAATTGGCGCAACTACATGCCGTATGTCGAGTTGGACGACGTGCTCGACTTCCTGACAATTCAGGGCCTCCATCAGGTTGGCATTGTGGGCACGTCCCGAGGCGGCATTATCACGATGCTGATGGCGGCCGCGCGGCCGACCGCGATGGGGCCGGTCGTCCTCAACGATATCGGCCCCGTGATCGAAACACGGGGCCTTGCGCGGATCGTCAACTATGTTCGCCGCATGCCAACGCCAAAGACTTGGGCGGACGCCATGCAGATTATGCGAGACATTAACTCACGCGGTTTCCCCGACTTCACGGATGCACAATGGGACCAAATGGCCCGGAGCGTGTTTGAGGAGCGCAAAGGCCGGCTTGCTCTGTCTTACGACCGGAAGTTGGCCAAGGCGATAGGGACGATCGACCTCAGCCGACCCTTCCCGCCAATGTGGCCCGAGTTCATCGCGCTCAGCAAGATGCCCACATTTGTCATCCGGGGTGAGAATTCAGACGTTCTCAGCGCCGAAACACTGAACGAGATGGTAGAGCGCCATCCAAATCTGCGGTCAATGACCGTTGCCAACCAAGGGCATGCTCCAACCTTAGCCGAACGCGATCAGATCGAGGCTATTGCATCGTTTTTCGCTGTGAATGATTGAGCTGTTTGTCTGCCTGCGTGGCACGCGCTTGAAGCGCGTTAACGGTGCTTCGCGCCGAGCGGATCAAGCGGCGGGAGTGATCCGCTCCGCCAACTTACGCTGTTCTCAGCAGGTATTTTGATTCGTGGGATGATAGTGGCAGCCAGATCCTGCGCTGCTTTTTGCTCCAAACCCAGATCAAGCTGAGAGGCCGCTTCCTTCCACTTGATGCTCTCAGAGGTCGAGAAACGTTCCGGCAGGTCACGCTTGAGCTGAGAGGACACCGCAACGGCCGTACCCTGATCGGGCGCGACTCCCTCTATACTCACGTCCACGCCGGACAGGGCTACCGTCCCTGTTTCAAGCCGTGACAGCGCGCGCAAGGCGGCGGCAACCGCCTTGTCCCAGTTCTTCGGCGCACCAGAGGCTACCTCTAGGCGGTCGTCCAATCCTGGCCGGGCGAAAAGCTGCCGCGACAAGTCGCGCACAGTTTTGCGTGCGCCTTCGCTCGGAACGCTTCCTGCCAGCCTCAGAGCATTGGGACCGAGGTCCGCCTGGAAGATAAACGGGTCAGCCACAGGCGGGCGTATACCCACATTTCTGAGCGTTAGTTCCCCAGGCAACGTCCCGGTCAGCGCCTTCTTGAGTTTTCCATATTCCTCTGCATTGACGGCGCGGCCCGCTACCGTCAACGCGCCGCCTTCCAGGCGCACCTTTCCCTTCGACATATGGGAAAGCTGCTGGAGACCGAAACTAACGGCGGCAAGCCATTGTTCTCTGGGCTGGTCCGTTTCCGCGATGATGACCTTGTCGTCGATCGCGAGATCGGGGAAATGTGCTTTGACCATACCAAGCGAAGTTTGCCGATCTTCCTCGGACGGCACCACACCTCGGAGGGTGATTTTCGAGTCGTTGCGATGGGCGGACCAGCTCTTGTCGGGCGGCTTGCTTTCGGGGCTCTTGGCGGGCGCGGCAGTATCAGGGCTAGCGGCGGCCTTCTCGCGTACCTCCCCCGTCGCACTCGCATCCGGCGCGGCGAGCGTGTCAGCACAGGAGAAAACGAAGACGCCAAACCCCAGCAAGCTTCCCAGCGCGAGGATGCACGCCGCGGGACGGACACGCCGACGCAGATTGCGGCTGCCCACTGGGCCGACTCGACTGGCTCCGCCCTTCACTCGCTTCGTGTCCTCAGTTAGCGCAAGCGGCGCTGGCCGGGCGCCCGTGCGTGGCCTCGTGAGCCGCGCGCGGTCCGCCCTCAATAACGACTGTGCAACATTCGTCCGAACGCGACCGGCACCCTGCTCGGCCTGAGGTTCGGTTGTAGGGAAAATATATGCGATGCCGACAGCCCATTCTAGGGCTGTTTGACTGCATGATTCTCCCGCAGTGGAAAAGCACCCTAGCAATTTGGGTGCTTTCCGCCCGTTCAATCTATCGTTACTGCAGCATGACTACTGTAGATGTTGTGCAAGTCCGATAATGCCGATTGCGATGAGGTAAATCGCAACAACATAGTTCAGAAGTCTTGGCATAAGCAGAATGAGAACACCCGCAATTAGTGCAATCAGCGGATTCAGAAGTACAGGATCCATGGTTCTTCCTCTGGCCTCCCCCAGTAAGGCGCAACTGCGCGACATTCGGCGTTAAGAGCATAGGCGATCATTTTTTGAATGTCCCCGTATGAAGTACACCCCGCCCTCGAAGAAATCCTGTGGACGGTTTTTTGGTGCTCCTCAGTCATGGTTGCGCTGCGGGGGCTCCAGCCCGGCATCGGTATCGCTTCGCTTGCCGTGCTCCCGCTCGAGGGCCGCGTTAATCTCCGCGCCGAGCAGAACGATGTAGAACGACATGTAGAGCCAGAAAAGCAAGATGATAACCGCGCCCAGAGATCCGTACATCCTGTCGTAGTTTGAGAAGTTCGAGACGTAATAAGAGAAGCCGAACGAGGCGAGCAGCCAGACAAGAGTCGCGAAGATGGAGCCTGGTGTGACCCAGTGCCACTCCGGGTCTTCATGGCTTGGACCGAAGCGATAGACGAGCGCGAGCATGAACAGCGTCAGCAAGAAGAACACCGGCCATCGCAAATAGGTCACCAACACTTCGAACAATTCCGGGTGGCCAGTGTCATCGAAAAGGACCGGCACGGAGATAATCGCGAAGAGCATCACGGCAACACCGACAATCCCGACGAAGGTGTAGCCAAATGCGGCGAGGTTGAAGTGCAGGAGTCCCCGCCGCTCCGGTTGCCCATAGGCGATGTTCAAGGCGGAGAACATTGCCTGCGTTGCATGGTGCGCACTCCAGAGAGCGATGAGCAAACCAGCGGCAAAGCCCCAGCCCAAGGTTTGACCCGACGTCTCGGCAATTCTTTTGATCTGATCGAGAACGATCGCGTAAGCCTGTGGCGGGAGAACCGAGCGAAAGACATCGAACTGCCGCTCCACGTTGGCAGGGTTCGCCGTGAGGCCGTAGAGGGATATCGATGCGGTCAACGCGGGAAAAATCGCGAAAAGTGCGTAATAGGCGCAGCCGGCCGAGACAACGGACAAGTGATCCCGCCCGGTCCGCAGCACAATATCCTTGACGACTGTCCAAGTATGCTTCAGCCGCCCAACCGGCTGCTGCGAAGCCCGGCTCGTAGTGTCACCGTTCTGGACGGCTCCATCCGATTTTCGGTTCATAGTCTCTCGACAGACATTGCTCCCGTGGCGCAAAGAGACCCCGCTTCTGCGGCGAACGCAAGACATCGCGCGCGCGCCTCATGGGTCATCGCAATCGATCAGAGCAATGCGCTTGAGACTAACTTGCGTTGGGAAGAACCCACTGCACCCTGCTCGTACCGCGAACCCATCTTGAAATGGGATTGAGTCCTATTTCTTGTAATAGTCCCTGGTCGCTTTCATACAGGCGTCCATGGTGAAAGCCGTGATCGACTTCCACGATTTATCCAGGTCGTATTTTGATGGGTCGATTTGTTCGACGTACTTATCTACGACCTTCTGGAAGCCTCTATCCCAGCAGACGCAGTAGGCCATGCGCTTCTCGCCAACAAGGTAGGCTTGACCCTCCTCATTGAAGAGTTTGATCGATGCCTCACACATTTCCTTGATGTCTGCCTTGGATAGTGTGGATTGCGACTGCGCCAACGAAGCGCCGGTCGCAAGAACACCTACAACCAACACGGCGAGATGAGTTCCGCTGGACATCGCTGCCTCCACTCTTGCTCTGGTAAAACAGTAGCGCGAGACCGCTCAATCTTCCATCCCCAGTCCCACGTTAGGGGCTTGCGCTTCCGATCCTCAATCAGCGCCTTAAAGTCAGCCCCGGGACTTATGAACTGCCAGTCTCAAATGGCCTTCACGCACTCACTCTCTGTGAGTATTTCTTGATCCGCGTTCGCTTCCTCTAAGGCGGAATTCATTGGCGCGATCAGTGCGCGCAGCGGCTGCGATTTCTGATCTACTTGGAACGCCGGGAGAACAATGATAATGCCCTGCAGGTCGCAGTTCGGTTGCAAGTCACGATCTGTGACCTCAGCTAAATCGGCTAAGTCGTTGCTGTGTTGTTAAGGAGGGGTGGCCGAGTGGTTGAAGGCACCGGTCTTGAAAACCGGCAGGCGGGCGACCGTCTCGTGGGTTCGAATCCCACCCCCTCCGCCACAGGCGCCGCACGTATCTGGTACGGCTTCTATCCGAATACTTGTTCGGTGATTGTGCGGTACCAATCCGTTCCGTAGTCGGCTTCCTCGCGGCGAAACTCCGCGGAGGCGTGGATCGGACTGATGCCCCCTGCGCCCTCAATGGACTCGATACGCTGCTCGCCTGGCTCGTAGACGCCCGCGATTGAGATGCCGTAACCGGGTCCCACGAGGCTGTAGCAGGTATTGAGAAGCTTCGTGCGAAGTGGCGGTTCGCCGTTCAGCAGACGCGCGATTTGGATGGCGCAGACCTTCCCTTGCGAGTTCGCAGAGAAGGCGGATTTCGGCATTGCTCCGGCAATTGAGGCATCGCCCAACACATGAATTCCCGGCTGCAGGGTCGACTCGAACGTGAGCGGATCGATGGGACACCACCCGGTCTCGTCGGCAAGCCCAGTCGTCTGAGCGATGTGGCCTGCGCGCTGCGGCGGGATGACATTCGCCACGTCGACCTGAATTTCCTTGGACTCGGTTACCAGGGTCATTTCTTTTGGCTTCACCGCGATCACGGGTCCGTAGTCGAGAACGCTGTGCCACTCAATCAGATCGCCATAGAGTTCTGCCCAGGCGCGCTGAAAGAGAATCTGCTTCGAGAAGTACTCTTTGGGATCGAGAACCAGAAGCTTTGAACGCGGCTTATGCGTCTTCAAATAGTTCGCAATCAGGCTGGCTCGTTCATAGGGCCCTGGCGGACAGCGGAAAGGATTCGTAGGCGGTGCGATCGCAACGACGCCCCCGTCCGGCATCTCCTCAAGTTGTTTGCGCAAGAGCTGCGTCTGTGGACCGGCTTCCCAGGCATGGGGCATCAATGCCGCTGCGGCGCGATCGTAGCCGGGGAGCGCATTCCAGATGATTTCGATGCCCGGCGCCATCACGAGCCTCTCGTAGGGAAACTCCAGATCGCTCTCGGTCCGAACAGTCTTGGCCACAGGATCGACCCGCGTCGCGCGCTCGAAGACCATACGGATGCCCGTCGCCGCAACGCCGTCATAGCCGAAGCTGATCGCCGAGAAGGGGCGCAAGCCGCCAATCACCAGATTGCTGAAAGGGCACGAATAGAACGTGCGGCGCGGCTCGATCACCGTCACGTCGATGGAGGGATCTGCCTTTCGCAAAAAACGCGCAACCGTCGCCCCGCCATACCCGCCGCCGATCACGACCACGCGCGCCTGCGCGCTTCGAGTTGACGCCCCTAGGGCCGGGAAGGTTGCAAGGCCGGATGCGGTCAGCAATGAAGCGGCGCCGGCGAGAACCTCGCGACGGTTTAGTTTTGGTGTGTTCGTGCTCATAGGCTGCGCCTCTGCGGGACCATCGTGCCGCCCTCAAGCCCGGGCGTCGAAAGGTCTCCAAGAAGAGCAGGCCAAAGCCCAAGCCACCAATCACGGCACGTCACAATCCGGTGGCTGATGAGACGGGCAATCACTTGCCAGGACCGTCCGCGCTCATCGCCCGCTGTTCGGAGAGGTAGGCGGCCAGAACATCGATCTCGGCCGGGCTATAGCCCTTTGCGAGCCGGTTCATGATTGTCCCCGTACGCTTGTCCGCACGATAGGCCAGCATTGCATCGCGAATCTCTGCAGCGGGGCGGCCATAGATTTGAGGAAACACAGCCTCGCCGACCGCATTTGTGTCATCCGAGGTAACTTTGCGATGGCAGCCCGAACAGCTCTCAGCCAGCATCTCGGCGCTTGCCAACGCCTCCTGTTGCTGGGCAGCAGCTGTCGTAACGACCGCGGGCGTGAGATATAAGAGCACCAGAAGTAGTGCCGCGGGACGAAATGTCATGCAGCAACTTTGCCTGATTTTGGCCTTAGGGCAAGGCGTTGAACAGCACTGCTCTTGCTGCGAGCCGTGTTCAGCGAGGCCGGCAACACGTGAAGGCTTGGCGCTGGATGATCGTCAGGCCCGCGGCATCATGGCTCTCAACTATGATCACGCACGGCGACCCTTAGTACCTACCGTCAAAATAGTGGGCCCCGGCGCGGGGGAAGAACACGCCGGGGCCAAAATAAAGTCGCGGAACGTCAGCTTTATGGGGGGCGCACATGTCCCGCGATGTGTCTCAGTAGGGGAAAGGCCTGACGGGAGTACCTCAAACCGCCAGGCCCTGCCCCCAAATCAACACTTTTGATAATACCAATTCGATCTCACATCGCTCATCGGAAACCTGGGGCCGTTCCATCGGAAATGGCGTAAGACGTCTATTGCTCGCCGCCGCGTGCACGCTTCGCGTATCGGCACTCGTATTCGGTCATCAACTATCAAAGAGGGTATAGGTGCCCCTGGTCTTCCGCGATGTCTTCGAGATGAAATCCAAATGTCTCCGAGGGAGTACGCGGCGCTAGCTCCCGGCCTTTGGCTTATGCATTTCAATGTCGAACCCCTCGTCCGCCGACGGTGGCACAAAGTGCCGAGTGATCTGGTCGAACTGCGCGTCGGTTGGCGCGAAAGCATGACTGCCCTCTTCATTGCGGCGGCGAAGCCGGACACGGCACACCTCTTCGGGCAGATCGAGAAAATGTAGGCGATGCCCGCAGCCTGCGTTCTTAAAGATCTCCCGCATAAAGAGCCGCGCATCAATCGTGTTCGCCTGAAAATCTGCAACGACGGACACACCGGTACGCAATAGCGCTATCAGGTGCGGCGCTAGGACAGCCCGGAGACGACTTGAGCACCGCACATAGTCCTCGATGGATTTCATCTCGTCGCCGAATAGTCCGGCGAGCCACTCGTCTTCTCGCACGATAACCGTGTGTGGCGCCTGTCCCAGCGACGTTGCGAGCGTCGACTTGCCTGCCGCAATCTTGCCGACGAAGAAATGTAGTACCGGCTTCTCTCTCGCACTCATATCCACACCTAACTAGGGTCCCATCGAAGAGCGGCTATCACCTATGGATGAAGTATGTCCTGGCTGCAGCGCTTGTCTCCCCGCGATTGACGGACCGGTCCACAAATACATGACCTCGTCGGCTGCGTGTTTTGCCGCCTTCAATGAGATCCTAGCCGCTGAGTACAGCTCCGCACTTCTCATGCGGGATCACTCACTGACCGTGGATGCCTATGCGGCGCAGCACCCCGGCGATCCGTCGGAACGCCGCTGCGTCCAATCGGTAGGCTTGCATCTTGCCCGGCTCTATATGGCGCTTGAGCGAAACGCCCGGCCACAGGATCTCAATGCCATTATGTTGCGCTTCAGCAAAAGCAAGACCAGCCTGCGTGCGCTGACGGCACCGCCCAAGTTTCAGATAACCGCGTCGGATGTCGCGCCGTTCGCCGGCACACCACACCATGTCAGTAAGACCCGCGACTGGGCCTTGGCAACGTGGCAAGACTGGTCAGATCATCACGACTACATTGCGCGCTGGGCCGATGCACATGCTGCATGACATGATCCAAGGCGCTTGATCCAAGGCGCTTAATCCAAGGCGCTTGCAAGTATTCTACACACCGGACTTAGGCGGTTCGCCCGGAAGCCCCAGTACGGGACCGTGCACGAAGTCCTTACTCAAATCCGCGGTGCTCCGCTCGCCTACAAAGTCGAAATTTTCTTCCAACCATTGTTTAGCTTCCTGCTCGCCATCTTTTCTCAGTGTCTCGAAGAACTCGGGGCTCGTGTCGCGCTTGGTCGCGTTGCTATAGCGGGCGAGCGCAGCTGTGCCGTCGATACGATGTAGGCGACTGAGCTGAAACTTGCTGCCATCGACAATGTTCTGCTCAATTAAGTTGGACATCAGGAAGATGGAGCGGAGCTCCTTTATCAGCGAAGCGTTGAACATAATCTCACTCTCGCGCTGCACCACATCCCACGGGGTCTCCGGAATGGACTTGCGAAAGTCCGGGTTGACTTGGATTAGGAGCACATCGCTCGACTCGGGCCCTTCAAAGAACGGCCAGAGCGGCGGATTGGCGACATAGCCGCCATCCCAATATGGCTCGCCCTCCACATGCACCGCTTGAAAGAGATGCGGCAGCGCCGCCGACGCCAGCACGACATTGGTCGTGATCTCATGATTGACAAAGATGCGGCCACGCCCCGTCCTTACATTCGTCGCACCAAGGAAAATCTGAACTGACTGCGTCTTCCGAAGACGTTCAAAGTCAACGACCTCGTTCAACAGCTCCCCAAGCGGATTGATGTCCAGCGGATTGGCCCCGAAGGGCGACATCGCTGTTGCTTCGTCCATCGCTTGCTCGCCAAAACCGTAGGCGTCGAACCCCTTGAATTTCCAGTAGTTCGTTATGGCATCGACCACCTCATAGACGGCTGTGCCTATGCCGCCTTCAGAGCTCACGCCATTCCAGAACTTCTTAAGATTCTCGCGCGCCGCTTCGGGTCCTCCTTTAAGGAATCCATCCGCAAGGACGACGGCGTTCATCGCACCGGCACTTGTGCCGGAAACGGCCTCGATCGTGATCCGCCCATCGGCAAGGATCTGGTCGAGCGCGCCCCACGTAAACGCTCCGTGAGCGCCGCCCCCCTGAAGCGCGAACGACATCGGTTTAGGACGATCTGTAGACGAACTGCCTTCCGCCATGTCTCCCCTCCGTCAGTCGGGCCGGCATAAGCAGACCTATTGGCTATAGGCCCGCAACAACGCAGGGACCTGACGACTTGGTTCTGACAAGGAAGTTACTGGGGCGGCAAGCCCACCTGATGAGTTTCAAGCCACGCCAAACGTCATTTCCATCGAGCGTGACGCCAAAGACACAGATCGATTGTAGCGCGACCGTTAACGGATGTTCGGCGCACGATATTCCGGCAGGCCGGGATCGGCAGCCCGATAGCTTTCAATCTGTTGCCGGGCCTCTGCAAGTTGCTCGGAGCTCATCTCACCGGCAAGCTCTTGCTTATTCGTCAGTGCGCGCTCGCGATGGCTGTACTCTGCGGCCTGGTACCCATCGGCAGCCAGAGTGAACCACTTATAGGCGGCGACAGGGTCCTTCGGTACACCTCGGCCGTTCTTGAGAAGGACGCCTAAGTTGTTCTGCGCATTTGGATGACCGAGTTCAGCTGCCTGGCCGTACCATTTCGCCGCTTCCGCATCATCCTTCGGCACGCCTTGCCCGCGTTCATGCATGAAGCCAATCATGTATAGCGCGTACCGATCTCCCTCCTTGGCAAAGGGGGTCATCGCCTTGATCGCTTCGGCATAATCGCCGCGATAGTAATTCGCCATCGCGCGTTCAAGAGCCTGAGCCGATGCGGGGGCGCTCATACCGAAGGTAAGACCGCAAGCGACGGCAGTGGCCAAGAGTGTCGATTTCATCATGGGTTTCCCCTAACGATTTGACTAATTGTTACGCAACAGCTCGGCCCTTGGATCAATCGGCAATCCGAGGTCTGCGCGAAGATGCTGCTCCACCTGCATGCAGCGGTCATGTTTCTTTAGGACAATCAGAATCACTTGTTGGGAGGCTGCTGTCAGCCTATGGACGGGGCATGGAAAAAGATAAGAAAAACCGTGATTTAAAGCTGGAGGCGTTCCTTGCACGTGAAAGCGCGCGACGGAAACGGGCTTCGCACCTTACCGAATCGACCAAAGCCGTCGACGAGGATATTGATCGCTTGGTCGAGGAGGAGCGGATCAGGCGGGATACCCAGGAGGAGTCCAAGAAGCGATAGGCATTGGGCCGACCCGCAGACTCCCCTGCTCAGACCCCCTATCCTCCTGCGACATGCTTATCCGCCCCGAAGCTCCCGCAGACGAACCCGCCATTGACCGTGTATTGCGGGAGGCCTTTGCGGCCCGCTCACACACTAACCATGCGGAGGTGGCCATCGTCCGTGCACTGCGGGACCACGGCGATCTGACTCTGTCCTTCGTTGCCGAAGTATCCGAGACCATTGTCGGACACATCGCCTTCTCGCCGGTCTGCATTGCGGGCCAGGATGATCGTTGGCTCGGCCTTGGCCCGCTTGCGGTTCAACCCGAGGCTCAGCGGCAAGGGTTTGGCTCCGCACTTGTCCGCCATGGGCTTGCGGAGTTGCGCCTTCGGGGCGACGCGGGCTGCGTCGTGCTCGGCGACCCGCAGTATTACAGCCGCTTCGGATTTCTGAGTGACGGCCGCCTGCATTACAAGAATGTGCCCTCGCGCTTCGTGCAACGGATCGTCTTGCGTGGCGAACCACTTACTGGCGACATTACTTACGCGCGCGCCTTTGATTTGGCCTAGACGAGAGTCAAGCATGCCGCGCGCTTTCAATCAGGCGGCGATTGGCTCGAATCTAAAGAACTAACGCTTCGGGAAGTTGGGCCGGTCTTCGTTGTAATTGGCCTCAAGGTAATCGAGGACAACCTCACGGTCTTGGTTGGACAGGGGCGCCATGCCCTGTTCCTCGATCATCCAGTCGAGTGCCGTGTCCCACCGCTTCCGGGTCTTGCCTTGTTGGACGATGATCATTTCCGAATGGCACGGCGTGCAGAGCGCATAGGTCTTCTCGACACCTGGCGCATCGACCATCAAACCGAAGTCTCGCTTCTTGTTGGCATCCGACGCGGCAGCTTCCGCTTCCGCAAGCTCGGGATCGAGACCGATCGGCAACGGGTTCGCGCTATTCTGGTTGAGGTAAGCAATCAGGTCCGAACGTTCCGCATCGTCCGTGACACCAGGAACCATCATGCGCGTACCCGGCACGGTGCCCGCCGGATCGGTTAGGAACTCGTCGAGACGCTCCAACTCCCAAGTCCCGCCGTACTCTTGCAGTGCCTCGCTGTAGCGAAAGTCTTCGTCGCTTGCGACCGGGCGGTTGATGATGCCCCAAAGATTGGGACCGATCTTGTCGCGTCCGCCTTCTTCGACCGTGTGGCATGTACTACAGCGCAGGAAGACTTCTTGTCCTTTCGCCGGGTTTGCCTTCGCCAGGCGATCGTCCAGCGTCTGGGCCGGCGCAGCCTGCAATCCGGCCAGCAGCGCGCAGGCGCCCAACATTGGTACCGATAGAAAGCGACTACGCAAACTAGACCACATTGACTGCCACTCGATGAATTGCGTTGTTGAGATAACCTTTCGGGTTCCACCCAACATCGAACGGCTGCGAAGCGCCCTCGCTGTCGGTCGCGCGAGACCAAATCTCGTAATAGCCCGCTTGCGGAAACGTGAGAGACTTCTTGAAGTTCTGCCAAGCACCGAAATTTACCGGTGCCACCAACTCGGCCGGCATCCAAGAGGCGCCGAAATCGATAGAGACTTCGACACTCTTGATCGTGCGGTCTCCGGACCAAGCGTGACCGCGAACTTCCACGGACTTGCCAGAGACATCGGCCTTCGTAGCTGGATTGGTGATTAGTGACTTCACCGGTAGCCGCTCGATGATCTCGAAGTCCTCCAGAGGCACGTCTTGCCCAGGAGCCACCGGATAGCGCGGGACGCGATAGGATGTACCCCCCATTTTGGGTCCGTCATGGATGACATCGCGCAACCAAATTCGCTTCAGCCATTTTTGGGAACACGACCCTGGCCAACCCGACACAACGAGTCGCAAGGGGCGCCCATTCAACACCGGGATCTCCGTATCGTTCATCTCGAAGGCAATCATCACGTCCTCGGCCATTGCCTTCTCGATGGTCAGGCCACGGGAGATGGGAAGCCTGTCGGGGTCACCAGATAAATGGGGGTCCGCCCCTTCGTTGGCGGTGTAAATCGCCTCTTTTTTCACACCTGCCTTGTTGAGAACGTCGCGCAACCGCACGCCAGTGAAGTAAGCGCAGCCAACCGCGCCAAAGGTCCACTGGTTGCCGCCCGGCGGGGGACTGAAGAAAAACCGTCCATTACCGGCGCACTCAATCACAAGCGCGAGCTTGACGACGTCGAACTGGTTCTTGAGGTCGTCGATTGACAGTTTTAGCGGATTGTCGACAAGTCCATCGATGGTCAGTTCCCACCCTTTCGCATCTGTGTTCGCCGGCACGCCGCCATTGTTCCGAACGAAGAAATGTTTGTTGGACGTAAGGGGACTGTCGAGCAGATGGGGCGGTGTCTCAGCATTAATCGGCCGGTCGTTGAGGAGAACGAGGCCGTCCTTGCCCTTCAGCAGCTCCGAGTCCGCGAACGCGACGGGAATGAGACCCGTCGGCATGTTGCGGTGAAATGGAATAGCCGCGCCTAGCATCGCGCCCATGGCGGCAAGGCCCGCCCCGCGCAAGAAGCCTCGCCGGTCGGGATAGGACTCGCGGCCAAAGACGGCCTTGTCGGCAGCCTCCGGGTTCTCGTAAAAAAATGCGTACATGCCCTTCGGCGATGTGAGCCGCTTGGTCTTCAATGTGTCCTCCCTGCGGACAACTCTAGACCTAGCGTGAAAGCGTGACAAACGAGCGGCACACAACAAGGCAAGGACCCTGCCATAAGTCCGCAAGAGACTGCCACGTCGTTATCTGAACGGCATGGTTCGATCGTTTCGCGGTCCAAGGACAAGCCAACAATCGACGGCGAGACTGGTTATGGCTTAAGCGCGGTCACGCCAGTTGCGCGCGGGCCGGCCCGCACGGCGGGGGCCGCCGACAAGCCATGAGACATGCTTGTTCTCGCGGTCTTGCGGCTGATGGCCGTGGTCACCATGCCCGTTGCTATGTCCATTTGAGTTCGTTGGCATCGCTTGCTGAGCGGGTGGCCATGGCTCTGGCGTTGGTTGCGGCTGAACATCCGATGTGCCGCTCGGCGTTACGGGCTCCGACGCAACCATCGGGGTCTCTTCGTGGCTCGTATCTGCGGGCTCCGGCTCCGGCTCAGCATCGGCCACTGGTGAAGGTGTAACGGCTGGTTCGGCGTCGTAGACGTCCTCGGCAGCCGCGTGAGCAATGACGACCTCCTGCTCCACGGATTCTGATTCTGCGCCCCCGGAGTTATCGGGCTCGTCAGGCTGAGCTTCGACCTGAAATGCCGTACGCGTCATATCCATGGATGCAGCAGGGGTCGCGACGGGAGCAGTATCGTTGGCCGCCTCTGCCTCATGGGCGTACGGCTCTTCCGTGTCACTCTCGAATACGTCCTGGGCTGTTTGGATGTGCAACACACCCTGACCTACGGACCACAGGGCGGGTCTTTCCAAATCATGGGGCAGAACCGTTCCCAGATTGCCCTCAGCCTCACCGATCTGATCGGTTGTCAAATCGCGCGCATCGGCCAGGCTTGCGCCGCTCAGATTGGCCGCCTTCAAAACCGCACCCCCTAAGCTTGCGCCATCAAGCTGCGCGCCTGCCAAGTCCGCGCCGGTGAGATCTACATCCTCCAGCCGGGCACCGCGGAGATCCGCGTTCGTCAGATCCGCACCGCGCATATCCGCGCCGGTCAACGTGGCAAAGTAGAGTGTCGCTTCATTGAGGAGCGCGCGAGACAGATTAATCGGCCCACCATTTATCGGGCCCATCTGCCGGTCGCCAATGCTCAGTGCGATACCAGTGAGATCTGGCACAATTGACGGATTCTCGGCGCGCCACGCATTCCAAGTGCGCGGCCCGCGACGGAGAATCTCCATATGCTCTGGTATAGTCATGGCGAGTTACTGCGTACTACGGGGACAGCAATGCGCTCAACGTGATATTTTGTGCGGTGCGACCAAATAATGCGCATCCGCCACGCTGAGCATACCCAATTGGCGTACTAATCACATGTAACAGTTTGCTAGCGATACACTGCTTGTCCACAAGCCCAAACCGGACCTTACAGTATTGAGCGCGCCGCGGTATTGGGTCACGCCTTGGTCAGCGTCTCTCTTGGTCGACTTCTCTAAGGAGCCCTCGTCCGCGACAAGCCGACGTCGTGGCCTCACAGACAAAACGAAAAATTGGCCCACCGGCATGACCAGTAGGCCTGTCTCGTGGAGTCCCTTGACGAAGAAAAGGCCGCCGCCCGGGACAGGGGCGGCGGCAGTTCGGCGAAAGGGATAGTCTTGCTCTCAGATCGTCCGGTTTTACCAGTCGATCTGACCGCGCATTCCAAAGCCGCTGATGTCAGCGCCCCGGAAGCCGTTGAAGGTACCGCCAACGTCGGTCCCGATGACGTTGAACATCAGGCGCGTGTAGTTGGTCGGGTACCAGTTGAGCGCAATGGTCCAACCTTCTTGGCTACCGCAACCGTCACCGCCGCCCTCGGCTGCCGGCGTCGCGTCGCAGAAGTCATCCCCGGTGGCCTCAGCAAGCTGAGCAGCATCGGAACCCAAGTTAAGTTCAGACCAGCGGCCTGCGATTTCCCAGGCACCCCAACCGCCATTCTTCAGGTCGAAGGGATTGGTTGGCTTCACGCGGCCGAACTCACCCTTCCGGGCGCTATAGCCTGACGCCCGAGAGTCGTCGGTCAGGAAGATCGAGCCGAAGATGTACCAGCCATCGTAGGTCGGGCTAATGCCGCGGGGCATGCTGCCGTCCAGATTTCCGGGGAGATCGGCAGTCGTCTCGCCGTACTCGCCTTGCACAGAGAAGCGATTCCAGGCCACGGCGCCTTCGATGCCCCAGTAGTCGTCCGACTCGGCAAGAGATCCGGTGTCGACAAAGCGATCCGACAAATGCAGACCAACGCGAGACCGATACCGATACAGATCCGTGACGTTGTCGTCCCTGAGCGTGCCGTTATCGCGCTGGCGATAGCTAGCACCCAAATGGACGATCGCATCGTCCGTGTTCACAGGTGCCACGGTTGCGCGGATAGCCCAGATCGACGGAGCCTCGTCCCAGTCACCGCCGTTTCCGATATCGGGTCCATTGTAGCTTGTCTGGAACGACCAGCCGAAATCGTCGTTGCTACCTGCGTGCAGACCAATACCCAGCGCGCGAGGCTCAAGCTCGAACGCATTTACGAGAAAACCCCGCTCCATGAAGGTGATGAAGCGCGAGCTGGTCTGCCCTTCGAGTGAGTTCGCAATCTTGAACTGACCAAAGAGAATCTCGAGATTGTTCCAGTCGCTGAAGCCGGCGTAAGAGATGTACGCGTCCTTGAAGTCCACTTCGTTATCAGCAAAGTCGATCTCAAACTTGTACTTCCAGTCGTAGAAGACCTTGCCTTCGACACCGAGACGGGCGCGGCGGGCTTCCCAAGAGTTGATATCGTCTTCGCCAGTGATCCGCTCATCCTGGTCGATTGCGTTGTAGTCGACCTGCAAACGGCCACGCACCTTGAAGCTAAACTTGCCGTCGTGGCTCGAAATCTTCGGCGCGCCTTTCCACTCAACCTTGGGCTGAGACTTCTTGTATTCCTCGAATTCGGCCCGCGTGATGTACTGGGCGTTAGCCGCCGGTGCAGTCGACGCAAGAATTGCGAAAGCGCTGGCACCCGCGAACAAATAAAGACTTGCTTTCTTAAGTCCCCCGATCATGACCCCTCTCTCCACTCTGATAGAGTTAAGTTTTCCGTCTGGCCTCCTTGCCCGGCTGAGGTGTCTTCGTCCCTCTTTAACCCAGCAAGTCAGCGAGCCCGCTTCCTGCGAACCTCGGTTACCGTTCTATTTCCCGAGCCATGACGGGTGTGTGACAGTCCGGCGACAGCGCGGATTTCGCGCCTCCCTGTTGCTCTTCGGCCACGCCTACCAATTGGTCTTGGAAGGCCGGCTAAGGAAAGCTGTTTACGAGCCGGCTTATATAGCTGTTCTAACGTCGAAATTTTTGCCTGCGGACGTGGGCTCGCGCTCCCTCGAGAGAAACTGGCGCGACCCCTCGAGCCGACCTGCTTCCGGGTACGAAGCGCACCTCAGCGCGTAACGCGCGAGTTCGCTATCTTGCACCCGCCAAACTAGTATAACTGTCCGGTTTGTGAGAGAGAGCGTCGCTGGCTTATTCAGACTGCCGATCATGGCTCATCGAGTCCTGTCCTCCCTGCAGCAATCTGAACCCGTGCGTTGTGGCCGCCAGTGGGCTATCAGGAAGGAATGGATCTGACTGCCCCTAAGACAGACAGACCCCCGCTCGATGCAGTTGTCGTCGGCGCCGGGCCGGCGGGCATTGCAACCGCGCTCGCCTTGCATCATGTGGGCGCGAGCGTGGGACTCGCTGGCCCTCCGCCTGCCCAGACGCCGACTGTCAGGCCCGAAACGCGCACGGCCGCTCTGCTCTCGAGCTCAGTGGACTTCCTTAAGCGACTTGGCGTCTGGGAGCGCCTGCTGCCACACGCGGCCCCGCTCAAGGCCATCCGGATCGTCGATGCCTCTCGGAGCCTGCTCCGCTCACCCGACATCGTCTTCGACGCCCGCGAACTGGGCTTGGAGGCCTTCGGGTTCAACATCGCCAACACGGCTCTGAGCACGGCCCTTTATGATCGCGCACGCGAGGTTCTGCCTCATCTTGCTCCCTGCCCGATCGAGGCGGTGCGCCTTGGCCAAGAGCAAGCTTCGCTAGCGCTTGAGAACGGCGAGCAGATCACGTGCCGCCTTGTGGCAGGCGCCGATGGACGGCGCTCTATTTGCCGCCAGGCCGCCGGGATCGAAACCCGGGACACGCATTATGAACAGTCAGCCATTGCCTCCAGCTTCCGCCATAGCGTGCCCCATCGCGGCATATCCACGGAGCTGCATCGCGAGGGCGGGTCGGTGACAAGCGTCCCGACCGTGGATGAGAACATATCGAGCTTGGTTTGGGTTACGGGCGTAGAAGACGCAAAAGCCCTCATGGCTCTGGATGAGGTCGCCTTTGCCGCCCGGCTCCAGGAGAACTTCGATCAGACACTGGGCGTCATCTCGGATACCGGGCCGCTTGCCAGCTTTCCGATCGCGGGGCTTACCGCCAAGCAAATGGCGGCCAACCGCACGGCTTTGATTGGGGAAGCGGCTCATATCATGCCGCCAATCGGCGCGCAGGGCCTCAACCTCGGACTTCGCGATGCGGCCGCTTTGGCCGACTGCGTGGCGGATGCGCTGCGCTATGGACGCGATCCTGGCGGCCCACCCGTTCTTGCGCAATATGGCCGGGCACGGCAGCTCGACGTTCTGTCCCGTACCGTGGGAGTGGATCTCCTCGGACGATCTCTATTGACCAAGCTTATGCCTGTTCAGCTTGCCCGGAGCGCCGTTCTGACTGGCCTCAACGCTTTTGGACCCTTGAGGCGCCTCGTGATGCAGGCCGGTCTTGCGCCCCCGTCCGATTTGCCACGGTTGATGCGCCCCGTGCAGGGCGTCGCTGCTTGACCTCGCGTCGGAGTTTCTTCAAGACGTTGCGCTTCCCATTGCCGCTTCGAGATGCAATTGCGGCGCCTCACTCCCACAGACGGATTCAAGGCTGACTCTTGGCGAACTCACTCGACACCTCATTCGCAATCGATCTGAAATACCGGCTTGAGTACGGCGGCCTTCGTTTTCTGATCGGCCTTGTTCGTCTTGTTCCGCTTGATACCGCCTGCGATATCTCCGCCTTCTTCTGGCGGGTTTTGGGGAAACGGAACCGGCGGCATAAGCGGGCCCTGGCTAATCTCGAGCGCGCCTTTCCCGAAAAGTCGTTGGAAGAGCGCGAACGCATCGCGGTCGCAGCCTGGGACAATCTCGGCCGGGTGATGGTCGAGACCATGAACATTGATCGGATTATCAAGGATCCGAGCCGTCTGCATGTGACCAACGGACACTGGATCGGCCGCTACAAGGATAAGATGGGCCCGGCACTGATCGTGACCATGCATATGGGCAACTGGGAGATTGGCATGTGGCCCGTAACCCTGGCGGGGGTGCGGCCCGCAGGGGTCTACCGGTCCGTGAAGAATCCGTATGTCGACCGCTATCTCCGCCGACAACGCGAAGCTCTTTATCCAGGTGGGCTTTTCGGGCGCGGCCGCACCGCTGGCGAAGACGAAACCCAAAAGACGGCGCGCCTCATCATGGACTACGTTCGCCAGGGGGGCCGGCTCGGCTTCATCTCAGACCTCTATGACAGTAACGGAATCGAAGTGCCGTTTTTCGGTCACCTCGCCAAGAGCATGCCGATTGCGGCCATGATTGCGCGCCGGGTCGGCGCCCGCATCTGGATCGGCCGCTGCGTCCGAATTGGCGACCGCTCGGTTTTCGACGTCAACGTCAACGAGCTCCGGATTCCCCGCACCAAAAACCAGGCCGAAGACATCCGCGCCATCACCGCCGCCATTCAGCGCTACTTCGAAGTATGGATTCGCGAGAATCCCGAGCAGTTTATGTGGTCCAATCGACGCTGGTCCTAAAGTCGCGAACTGCCACGTTGACACTCCGACTGGCCCGCGATTTTATCTGGAGCGTGATGCAAACAGTTCGAAACGCACGATTCCAGATCGGCCAGGTCGTCCGGCACCGGGTCTACCCGTTCCGGGGCGTCATCTTCGATGTCGACCCGACCTTCTCCAATACCGAAGAATGGTATGAGTCCATTCCGAAGGATGTCCGGCCCGCGAAGGACCAGCCGTACTACCACTTGCTTGCCGAGAACGCCGACACGGAATACGTCGCCTATGTCTCGGAGCAGAACCTCTTGCCCGACGAGTCGGACGAGCCCCTGCGGCATCCGCAGATTCCAGAGTTCTTCGAGGATCTCCGAGACGGCGTCTTTCGCTTTCGCTTCGTCCAGGAGCACTAGCCGCTTCGGCCATCGTGCGCTCGCAACGCGCGCACTCTGAACACGCTAAGCTAAGACAAGAAAAAGACCGCCCAGGGAACCCCTGCGCGGCCTCTTGATCTCATTCTCATCGCCTCCGCACTGGGAGGCGATCAACAGCTTACTGTCCGGGGGCCGGGGCCGGCTGCTGAGGAACTCCCTGCTGCGGCTGTCCAGGCTGCTGTCCTTGTCGTGCCTTGGCGGCGAGTTCTTGCTGCCGCTTCCGGTACATTTCAATCGTCTGGCGGCGCTGTTGCTCATAAGCGGCAGTATCCGTGGGCGGCCCATCGAACGCCTTGGAAAACCCAGTCAGTGGAACCGGGAAAGCCATTGTCTTCTTTTGCACGTTCATCGCGGCCACGACCATCTGCTGGCCGGCGCGCATCTTGCCCAAGATGTCGTCCGTCAGTTCCATATCCGCCTGGCAGCTTGCCGGGAAACAGACCGAGAACGGCATCGGCGTGGGCTGCTGCTTGTCGACGACAACCTGCGCGCCTGTCGGCATTACAAGTGAGTACACTGTCGGCATACGCACAATGAACTGCTTCTTGGGATCGCCTTCCACGGTCCGAATGGCGGCGTAAACCATCACGATCCCCATGTTGGGGTCGAACGTCTCGTGCTGGATCAAGCAGATCTCTTTGTTCTGAGTCTGCTCGTTCTTAACGCACAGCTTCACCCATGAGGGCTGTGCGGGAGCTGCCGGCGCAGCACCAGCCGCGCCTTTCGGTGCGGCAGACGTCTGGGCCATCGCAAGCACGCTGGCGGAGGTTATGCCGAGCGCAAAGAGACTTGCACCCAGGACCATACGCGCCGCGCCGCGGCCAAAACTATTGCAGCGATCCTTGGACCAGATCATCAAACGACCTTTCCTCTCTCTATTTCTGGACTGGCATTGACCCGCCTGCCCTACCGGTGCCCATTCTTCCTAACTAGGGTCAATACCTGAAATGCGGCGCGGGCGTGGCTAACGGCCGCTGTCTTGAGCTCGTCGCACTCTCCGCCTTCCTTTGGACTAGGCTGGGGAAGGATTCGGTACGACATGAGACTTCTTGATCAGGAATGTTACCTTTAGCTAGATAGCGTAACTCGCTGGCATCTATAGCCATCCACGGTCATCGTTGAAAGCCCCTATTTTGCTTCTGACCGCGGGACTCCTGCTCATGTCTGCGGGGGCCCTGGCGGACCCGAAAGGCGGGATTGCCATGCATGGCGATCCACTGGAGCCGGCTGATTTTTCTCATTTTTCCTACGCAAACCCGGACGCCCCCAAAGGCGGCCGTGCCCGGTTCGCTAAGCAAGGAACGTATGACAGCCTTAACCCGTTCATCGTGAAAGGCGTCTCGGCCGACGGGGTGCGCGAATATGTCTACGAAACCCTGATGTCGCGGGCCCGTGACGAGCCTTTCTCGCTCTACGGGCTCATCGCCGAAAGTGTCGAAACGCCCCCTGACCGTGCCTGGGTTGAGTTTACCCTGAACCCTGCAGCCGCGTTTTCAGACGGGACCCCAATCACCGTTGAGGACGTGATTTTCTCTTACGAGGTGCTCCGGGACCGGGGCCGGCCCAATCATCGCTCATTCTACAAGAAGGTCACGAGGGCCGAGAAGAAGGGCGATCGTACTGTGCGCTTCACCTTCGATGACTCCGGAGACCGGGAGATGCCCCTGATTATGGGGCTTATGCCGATCCTCCCGAGCCACGTTCTGACCCCTGAGAGCTTTGAATTGACCACGCTCGACCCGCCGCTGGGCAGCGGCCCCTATGTCATGGATACAGTCGATCCCGGGAAGACGCTCAGTTTCAAGCGCAACCCCAATTATTGGGGCCGCGATCTGCCGGTTAATCGCGGACTCTACAATTTCGATGAGATCCGCGTGGACTACTTCCGGGACGCCAGTTCGATGTTCGAGTCATTCAAATCGGGACTCGTTGATCTACGCGTTGAACTATCGCCCACACGCTGGGCGCAAGGCTACAATTTCCCGGCCTTGCGCAACGGTTCGGTCGTGAAAGAGGCGCTGCCGATTGAAACGCCTGCCGGGATGTCCGCCCTGGTCTTCAATACGCGCCGGCCCGTGTTCGCAGACCCGAAGGTGCGTCAGGCCCTGATCCGATTGTTCGACTACACCTGGATCAACCGGACGCTGTATCACGACCTTTTCGCCTATTCGCAGAGCTACTTTGCGCGTTCGGAGCTCTCCTCACACGGCCGTCCTGCGGACACGACCGAGCGTAAGCTCCTGGCTCCCTTCCCTAATGCGGTGAAGCCAGAAATCATGGACGGGACGTTCTCCTTTCCCGAAGGCGATGGGTCGGGACAAAATCGCGAGGGCCGTGTTGCGGCGCTAAAGCTTCTAGAGGAAGCGGGTTATGTCCTGAAAAACGGGACCCTCGTAAATGCCGAAACGGGAGAGCCTCTCACCTTTGAGATTTTAGCCCGAACACGAGGGCAGGAACGCTTGCTTCTCACCTACGCCAATGCCCTGAAAGGGGTCGGCATCGACGTGCGCATCCGTCAGGTCGATTCAGCCCAATATGAGCGCCGCAAACAGACCTTCGACTTCGACATGATCCCCAACTATTGGGGCGCGTCTCTTTCGCCCGGCAACGAGCAGTCTTTCCGCTGGGGCAGCAAGGCTGCCAACACCCAAGGCTCCTTCAACCTTGCAGGCGTCGAGAATGAGGCGGTGGACGCCATGATCGCCGCCATGCTGGAAGCAAAGACGCGCGAAGATTTCGTCTCGGCGGTGCGGGCCTTGGACCGTGTTCTCCTGTCCGGCGACTACGTCGTGCCGCTGTTCTATCTGCCCGATCAATGGGTCGCGCACTGGACCCGGCTGCAGCGGCCAGAGGAGACGCCGATGTATGGCTACCAGATCGACACCTGGTGGTACGATCCAGCCGAGGACTCCCGTCGCCAGCCACAGAAGCCTTAGAGCCTTTCAGGCGTAGGATTGAACCAATTCTGCGCGCGGTAATCCCTCCCCTTTAGGTGAGGGTGGCGAGCAACGCGAGCCGGGTGGGGTCTCGTCGTAGGCGGCAATCTGAGCCCGCCACCCGCTATGGCTCCGCCCCACCCTCCCCTCGCGGGACGGGAGTTGCGCATGGCACTACGCCGCCTGCTTGCCTGCGCTCGCGATCTTGGCAACGTCCTTTAAGAAGTCACGGGCGCCAATCAGCCTGTCTTCGGCACTCGGCCAATTGCCTCGGAAGATCAGCTTGTGATCGGGCTGTACCTTGGTCTTGCTTGCGTATCTGCTGATGAAGCGCATGAGACCTTCAGGATTTGCGAACTCGTTGTTGCGGAACGACACCACAAGCCCCTTGGGCCCAGCATCGATCTGCTCGACACCGGCCTGGCGGCACAGCCCCTTGATCTCCACCACATCCAGAAGGTGACGCACTTCGTCAGGCAACGGACCGAACCGGTCGATCAGCTCGGCCGCAAAGGCCTCGATCGCCTCATGGGTCTCGACACCTGACAAGCGCCGGTAAAGACCAAGCCGCACCTGGAGATCCGGCACGTAGTCTTCAGGGATGAGCACTGCCGTACCGAGATTGATGCGGGGGCTCCATTGGTCTTCGATCATGGCGCCGCCGCCCTCTCGGAGTGCGGCCACCGCCTCTTCCAGCATGGATTGGTAGAGTTCGAAGCCGACCTCGCGAATGTGGCCGGACTGTTCTTCGCCGAGGAGATTGCCTGCGCCGCGCAAATCGAGGTCGTGGCTGGCAAGCGTGAACCCGGCCCCCAACGTATCCAGCGACTGTAGTACCTTCAGACGCTTCTGCGCGGCCGGTGTAATCTTCGCATCGGCAGGGATCGTGAAGTAGGCATAGGCACGGATTTTCGACCGGCCCACGCGACCGCGGAGTTGATAGAGCTGCGCGAGACCGAACCGGTCCGCGCGCCAGACAATCAGCGTATTGGCGCTCGGAATATCGAGACCGCTCTCAACAATCGTCGTCGAAAGCAGCACGTCGTATTGCCGGTCATAAAACGCGTTCATGACGTCATCGAGTTCCGTCGAGCCCATCTGACCGTGCGCGCGTGCGACGCGCAGCTCTGGCACGTGCTCTTGGAGGAACGCGCCCGCCTCGTCGAGATCGGAAATACGCGGCACAACAAAGAATGTCTGCCCGCCACGGAACCGCTCTCGCAGCAGCGCCTCACGTAGCGTCATCGGATCGAACGGCGACACATATGTACGCACGGCGAGCCGGTCCACAGGGGGCGTCGCAATCAAGGACATCTCCCGCACGCCCGACATCGCCAGCTGCAATGTGCGTGGGATAGGCGTGGCGCTCAGCGTGAGCACGTGCACGTCGTCACGCAACTCCTTCAGGCGCTCTTTATGCTTCACGCCAAAATGCTGTTCTTCATCGATGATTAGCAGACCGAGATCCGCGAACTCGACTGACTTCCCAAGAAGCGCATGCGTGCCGATGACGATGTCGATGTCGCCCTTCTTGAGACCTTCCTTGGTCGCACTCAGGTCCTTGCCGGACACGAGGCGTGAGGCTTGCGCAATGCGCACGGGGAAGCCTCGGAAGCGTTCCGTGAACGTATTATAGTGCTGCCGCGCCAGGAGCGTGGTCGGCACGACTACAGCAACCTGCTTGCCCGCCAGCACGGCTACGAGGCTTGCCCTGAGCGCAACCTCTGTCTTGCCGAAGCCTACGTCGCCACACACAAGCCGATCCATTGGCCGGCCGCTCGCCAGATCGTTCAACACCGCCGTGATGCTGGTCATCTGGTCCTCGGTTTCCTCATAGGGGAAGCGCGCAGCAAACTCTTGGTATGTGCCCTCTGGCGGCGTGAGAGATGGCGCGGTGCGCAATTCGCGCAAGGCAGCCACCTTGATGAGTTTCTCGGCCATGTCGCGAATGCGCTGCTTCAACTTCGCTTTGCGCGACTGCCAGGCCACGCCGCCGAGCTTGTCGAGGACAACACCCGCTTCGTCCGATCCGTAGCGGGTCAGCAGTTCGATATTCTCGACGGGCAGGTAGAGCTTGTCGTTGCCTTGGTAGTGCAGCTCCAGGCAGTCGTGCGGTTCGCCCGCCGCCTCGATCGTGCTGAGCCCCACGAAACGTCCGATCCCATGATCCGCATGGACAACAAGGTCACCGACTGTGAGGCTCGAAGCTTCTGTGAGCGCATCTGAGGCTTTGGGTTTGCGTGTTTTGCGGACCAAACGATCGCCGAGGATGTCTTGCTCGCCGATGACCGCGAGGCCAGCCGATTCAAAGCCCGTCTCGAGGGGGAGCACCGCAACGGAAACGGCATCGTGCGGCTGGGCCACCGCATCGGGGAAGGACTCAACACGTACCGTCCCCTCCAGGCCATGCTCAGTGAGTAAGGCTGCCAGCCGCTCGCGCGCGCCCGTGCTCCAACAGGCGACGATGACGATCTTCTTTGCCTCGATCAGCTTCTTCGTATGCGCAACGACCGCGTCGAACACGTTTGCGCCTTCGGTTTGCCGCTCCGGGGCGAACGATCGCCCTTGTCTGCCTCCAAAGGATACAATCGTGACGCCTTCCGCCGCGGGCCGCTCGAACGTATCGAAAGCGATTACATGAGGCGCCACACCCAGGAGGCCCTGCCATTCCGTCTCGGTCAGAAACATGCTCTCGGCCGGCACTGGATGGTACGGCGGTGCGCCGAACGCTTTCCGCTCCAGGGCGTCGGCCCGCGCATCGTGGTGGTCGGCGACCTGTTCCAGGCGGCTCTCGCGCGCGTCGTCCGATAGCGGATCGAGTGTGACGACAGCACCTGGCAGATAATCGAACAGCGTCTCGAGCCGCTCGTGGAACAGTGACAGCCAGTGCTCCATGCCTTGATGCTGTTGGCCAGCCGAGATGGCCTCGTAAAGCGGGTCGTCCCCCGTCACTGGCCCGAACAGTTCCACATAGCGTTGGCGGAAACCGCGCCGTGCCTCGTCGGTCAGTGCAATCTCGCTCATAGGCAAGAAGTCGACGGCATCGATCCGGGTTTCGGTGCGCTGTGTTTCGGGATCGAACGCGCGAATGGACTCTAGCGTATCGCCAAAGAAGTCGAGCCGGACAGGCTGACCACCCGGCGGATACATATCGAGAATGCCGCCTCGCACAGCGTACTGGCCCGCATCGGTCACAGTGCCTGAGCGCCCATAGCCGGCAGTCTCCAGCCGCTCAACGAGCTTTCCCATACTAAGGACGTTGCCAGCCCGTAGGCGGAGACTTGATGCTTCAATGAAGTCCCGCGGCGGAACGCGCTGGATCGCCGCATTCACGGAGGTCAGCAGGACAAGCGGCGCGCCCTCTCCCTCTTCCCGGCCTGCGAGTGCCGAAAGAGTCTCAATCCGGTCGGCGATGATTTCGGCGTTGGGCCCGACTCGATCGTACGGAACGCTATCCCAGGCAGGGAATGTCAGAACCTTGATGTCGGGCGCGAAAAACCGAATGGCCTCTTCGAGGGTTGCAAGGCGCTGGCCGTCCCGGGCGACATGCAAGATCGGTGCGCCCGTGTGCCGGGCCAGCTCGCCGAGCAGCAATGCGTCCAGGCCCTCGGGAACTCCGCTGGCAATGGCGCGCTGCGTCGCCACCAGGCGGTCGACAGGAAGGGCTGGCAAAGAAGTTTCAGAACTCATCACGTTACGCTAACTCGGCACGCCCCGTTACGGACGGGCGCCCGGAAATTTGTGGTACTGGCGGATCAGGGTGATCAGTGTGTCCAGATCCTTGTCACCCAGCGAGTATCCCTCATAGACGGACAACTCAATTTCCGGGTCCTGCATCTCGATCAGGCGCTCCAGCACGGATATTTCATCGGCATTCATGCTGTCCACGGCATGCTCGGCGAAGCGGCCAAGCAAATGGTCCATTTCCTTGGTGCCTCTGTGAGAAGCCCGCCAAATCGCCCGGCGGCGGCGCATTCCAAGATCACTCGACATGATCCAAGCTTCCAATCTTCGTTGCTGCGTTAGACAGAGCGGCCGTTTTGATGTCAAGACCGCAACATTCGACTTCAAGGCCGCCACGAATCGCTTGCTAGACTAGGCACATGCGCCCAGCCCGGCTCAACCCACTCTTCACACCAGTACGCACGCTGAAAGGTGTCGGCCCACGAATCGAGGGCCTCCTGAACAAACTTTTAGCGCCCAAAGCCCAAGTGCCCAAGAGTGGAACCGTGCGTGGAACCGAGCGCGGAGCCAACAGCGGAATCGAGAGCGGCAGTGCGGCGGGTGCAGGCGGTCATGCGCGGCTCATCGATCTGCTCTGGCACTTTCCCGTGGGTTTGGTCGACAGAACCCAAATGCCGTCCATCGCGGAGAGCCCGCTGGGACAGATTGTGACGCTCACCGTGCGCGTGGCGGAGCATCGGCCAGGTGGCGGGCGCAAGGGGCGTCGCGCGCCTTACCGTATCCTCGTCGAAGACGACAGAAGCGCCCTTGAGCTCGTCTATTTCAAAGCCGACCAGCGGTACCTTGAAAAGCTCTTGCCCGTTGGTGAAACGCGCGTCATCTCCGGGCGGCTGGAAGCCTATGACGGCCGGCTGCAGATGTCCCATCCCGACCATGTGGCGCCTTTGGAGGGCGCGGGCGTGCCGGAGATCGAGCCGGTCTACCCGCTAACGGCAGGTCTCTCCAATACGACCCTGCGCAAGGCGATCCACGGCGCGCTCGACGCGATGCCTACCCTGCCGGAGTGGATCGATGCCGCGTTCCTCAAGAAGAACGGCTGGGACACTTTCTCCGACAGTCTCAAGCAGCTCCACAGCCCAGAGACCGAAAACGACCTTCTGCCCGGCAATCCATCCCGGCAACGGCTCGCCTATGACGAACTTCTCGCGAACCAGCTCGCATTGGCCATTCTTCGGGCCACGATGAAGCGGCGCGCAGGAAGATCCATCTCGGCGCCCGGTCGGCTTCGCCAGAAGATCCTCGACGCCCTGCCCTTTGAGCTGACCGGCGCGCAGACTCGGTCCTTGGCCGAGATCGACGAAGACATGGCCGATCCGCTCCACATGCTGCGGTTGCTGCAGGGCGATGTGGGCAGCGGCAAGACCATCGTTGCACTCTTGGCCATGGCGACGGCGGCGGAAGCTGGCCATCAAGCGGCGTTGATGGCACCGACCGAGCTATTGGCGCGACAGCACCTTGAGACAATCGAGCGCTTCGCCGCTCCCGCCCAGCTTCGCGTTCGGTTACTGACTGGCCGCGAACGCGGCAAGGACCGCTTAGCTATCCTCGACGACTTAAAGGCGGGCGAGATCGACATCCTGATCGGCACGCATGCGCTGTTCCAAGAAGCCATTGCCTTCCGCGATCTGGGTCTTGCCGTGATCGACGAACAGCACCGTTTTGGCGTGCATCAGCGGTTGGCGCTGCAAGCCAAAGGCGCGAGTGCCGGGGCCGAGCTCCTGGTCATGACGGCGACACCCATCCCGCGCACGCTGCTCCTAACCAGCCACGGCGATTTGGACGTCTCGCGTCTCGATGAGAAGCCACCAGGGCGGCAACCTGTTCTGACCAGGACCGTGCCGCTGGAACGCCTCGACGCGGTTGTCGAGGGGATCGAACGCGCCGTTCAGGGCGGCGCGCAAGTATATTGGGTATGCCCACTCGTCAGTGACTCCGAGATGCTCGACCTTGCGGCAGCGGAGGAGCGTTTCGCGCATCTGCAAGAACGGTTCGGCGACAAGGTCGGCCTCGTCCACGGTAAGCTCGCCGGAAAGGAGAAGGACGCGGTGATGGCGCGTTTCGCGGCCGGAGATCTCTCCGTGCTGGTCTCCACAACCGTTATCGAAGTCGGTGTGGACGTGCCCAACGCCTCGATCATGATCATTGAGCATGCGGAGCGTTTCGGTCTTGCGCAGCTCCACCAGTTGCGCGGACGCGTCGGCCGTGGTGCCGCCCAGTCGTCGTGCGTCCTTCTGTATAAGCAGCCGCTTGGCGAGATCGCGCGGGAACGCTTGAACGTCATGCGCAGTACGGAAGACGGCTTCGTCATCGCAGAAGAAGACTTGCGCCTGCGCGGCGGTGGTGAAGTCCTTGGGACGCGCCAGAGCGGGCTACCGGCGTTCCGGGTCGCTCAATTGCCGGAGCACCAGGAGCTGCTCGCAGCCGCACGGGACGAGGCCCGCCTTTGCCTGAGCCGGATGCCGCGGCTAGAGGGCGAGCTGGGCGAGCGCCTGCGGCTGTTGCTCTATCTGTTTGAGCGCGACGATGCCGTTAAGCTAATGCGGGCGGGCTAGCCTTAAGCCCACCCTTTAAGGCCGACCTCTCTAGGCCGCCGTCTCTTCTTCCGTTGCCGGTCCCTTTTTCGCGGCGGCGCCTTTTGGCGTTAGAGGCTTTGATTTGCCCTCTTTCGCCTTGGCTTCGTCGGCAAGCTCCTTGAGCTTGTTTTGCTTTGGGGCCACGAGACCGGCGGAGATCACGAGCTTCACGCCATCGTCGATAGCCATGTCGAGCAAGATCACGTCTTTCGCGGGCATGAACATCACGAAGCCGGTCGTGGGATTCGGCGCGTTCGGCATAAACACCGTCATAAGCTCATCGTCGTCGAGCTTCTCCTTAACCTCGCCAGGCGGATCGCCTGACACAAACACAATCACGAACAGGCCACGGCGTGGAAACTCGATAAGGCCCACGCGCTTGAAAGAAGTCCCCTGCTTGGCAAACACCGTCGTGAAAATCTGCTTTAGAAGACGGTAGACACCGCGCACGACCGGCATCCGGTCGAGAAGAATGACGCCGTAGCTGACGATGGTCCGACCGAACAGATTCGCTGCCAGGGCGCCAATCAGCATCAACCCGATGATGCCGAAGATCAGCCCGACGCCGGGTATGTTGAAAGGCAGGAAACTGTCCGGAAGGTAGGAGTCCGGGATCAGCGGCCTCACAAAGCCGTCGACCAGGTTGATGAACCACCAGACCACATAGATCGTGATCGCTACGGGACCGACAATGATCAGGCCCGTGAGGAAGTAGCCCCGAAGCCGCGCCAAGAAATGCGACGAGGTCGGCTCAAGGGCACCAAAGAGGCTGTGATCCTCCTCATCGTCCCCCGGTAAACCCGGCTTGCGGCGATCGCTCTCTTGGTTTGGGTTCTTGTCGTCTGAATTGGTCATCGTTGGGTGTGGCTTTGGGCAAAATCAATCATGAGGGAACTACGGCATACCGCGCGCAGGCAAGATTGGATCCACGTCACGCACTTCATGTGACGCATGGCCGAACTTATCAGCGCTGGCAAGTGTCCATTTTAGCCTTTGAGTCATCGGATCAGGTGGCTTCGCAACAAAGGCACCTGTTGAAATGAAATCTATGTAACCTGCGTCTTGGTCGGAGAGCACGCTCGCCTTGGAGTTTATTGACCGCTACCTGAGACGGAATCCCACCAGCGCGAGACGGCGTTTCCGCCTTCGCCCTCGCTCACTGAGGTATCCCACCCCGTTGTTGGCGCCGCCTGGGGCTGCGCGGGAGCTGGGACTGGCGCTGGAGACCGCGCGGTTGCCGTGGTCGAATTGGCCGCAGGCGCGCTTTGTACCGTGGGCGCCGGCGCCGCTTGCGGCGCCGTGCCGCCACCGCCAGAAACCGAATCCCACCAGCGCGACACCGCGTTGCCGCCTGATCCTTCGCTAACCGAGGCATCCCAGCCGGACGTGGGCGCCGCCTGGGGAGACGCCGCTGCCGTCGCACCTTCTGCGGCAGGTGCCGTGGCGCTCTCCGTTGCCGCTTTCGGTGCACCGAAGCTTGGGACGATCCTGTCCCACATACTGCCGTCCTCGGCTGGGGCTGCCGCTCCAGGCGAGGCTGTCTTCGGCGTGCCAAAGCTCGGCACCATACTGTCCCATAAGCCGCTGGCGTCCGGAATGTAGCTGGCGATCCCGGCGCTGGCCACGGGGCCCACCCCACCATCTTGGGCAATGAGCTTCTGGACCGTGCTGGCGCTAGAATAGCGCCGGGCCTGAGCCATGGCGCTGGCGCCCTGGCTCTCCATGCCTGCAGCTTGAAAAGCCAACCCCTTATTTACGTAGGCGCGAGCCTTGTCCGACGACGGCAGGCCAAGCCAAAGGGCGGCCCCGAGGTCCGATGCCGCCTGGCCGGGATATCCGGCACGCCGATAGGCGATGCCTCGCAGATAAAGCGCGCGCGCCACCTGATTCAGGGTGGCGTTCTTGTGGTTCACCGTTGATGAGAGCTGTCGCGCCGCTTCCGTGAATTGGCCCGAGTTTAGGGAGGCTTCGCCTCGCCTCAAGCCGATATCCTGGGCAAATGCGGGTCCAGGCAGAGCAACCACCGCGCACATCACCCCGAAAGCAAGCCCAACTATGGGTGCCAGCTTCCAACGTGCAGTCCGCGAGAGGTGCCCGACGCCGCACAAATCTTGCGGCCGTCCGGTGTCCTGATTATTCGCCATACCTTTGCTCAAACAAAGAAATCAGGCAAATCCGAGGCTAGAGTCTACTCGACCGTCACAGACTTTGCGAGATTTCGAGGCTGATCCACGTCCGTTCCCATGAAGACCGCCGTGTAATAGGCAATCAACTGAACCGGCACAGCATAAACCAACGGAGAGACAAATGGGTGCACCGTCGGTACCGCCAACGCCGTCTGAACGGCACAGCCAGCGTCCGCAGGATCCGCATCGCTGACAAGAACGATCTTTCCCTCGCGCGCCGCGACTTCCTGCATATTGGAAACCGTCTTGTCGAAGAGCGCATCCTGCGGGGCGATTACAATGACCGGGACGCTCTCGTCGATCAACGCAATCGGCCCGTGTTTTAACTCGCCGGCGGCATACCCTTCGGCGTGAATGTACGAAATTTCCTTGAGCTTCAGCGCTCCTTCCAAAGCGATGGGATAGCTGGTGCCGCGCCCAAGATACAGAACGTCTCGCGCTTTTGAGAGACTGTGAGCCAATGCCTCGTAGGGTGATTCATCCCTAAGGATTTCCGCCATGTGCCGGGGAACCTCGACCAGCGCTTTGACGAGCTCTGCCTCGAGCTCGGTCTCAATCGTGCCCCGTGCTTTGCCGGCGGCAATCGCAAGGCATGCCAGGACGGTGAGCTGGCAGGTGAAGGCTTTCGTCGAGGCCACGCCGATTTCCGGGCCGCCGAGTGTCGGCAGTACGCCATCCGATTCTCGAGCAATCGACGATTCGCGCACATTGACCACGGACAGGACGTGCTGGTCTTGATCCCGACAATACCGGAGCGAGGCTAGCGTGTCGGCGGTCTCGCCGGACTGCGAGACGAACAGTGCCGCACCGCCGGGTTCCATCGCGATCTCGCGGTATCGGAACTCCGAGGCGATATCCACATCGACCGGAAGTTTCGCCCATCGCTCGAACCAATACTTCGCGACGAAACACGCATAGAACGCCGTACCGCACGCAGACAATGACAACCGGTTGATCTTCGCGAAGTCGAACGGCAGGTCCGGCAGGTCGACCCGATAGTTCGCAAGGTCAAGGTAGTGGGCGAGCGTGTGGCCCACCACTTCGGGCTGCTCGTGAATCTCCTTCGCCATGAAGTGGCGGAAGTTGCCCTTGTCAACGACCAGCCCGGACGCGGCGGACTTGACGACGGTACGGTCCACGATGGCCCCGTCGCGTCCATGAATGGTTGCGCCTTCCCGCTTGATGACGGCCCAGTCCCCGTCCTCAAGGTAGGCGATATTGTCCGTGAACGGTGCAAGTGCGATGGCATCGGAGCCGACGAACATTTCCCCATCGCCATAGCCAATCGCCAAAGGGCTTCCCTGCCGTGCCGCCACCATCAGGTCGTCATACCCTTTGAAGATCATTGCGAGCGCAAACGCGCCTTGAAGATGCGACAGGAGCTTATGAACCGCGGCAATGGGGTCTTTGCCGTCGCGGAGTTCGCGCGTGATGAGATGGGCGATCACCTCGGTGTCCGTGTCCGATGTGAAAGCGGCCCCTTCGGCCTGGAGATCGGCCTTCAGCTCTCGGAAGTTCTCGATGATCCCGTTATGAACAACGGCCACATCGTCGGTCATATGCGGATGAGCGTTTGCTTCACTCGGCTTTCCGTGGGTAGCCCAACGCGTGTGGCCAATGCCGGCATTGCCCGCCAGCGGCTCCGATGAGAGCAGCGCTTCTAGGTTGCGGAGTTTTCCCTCCGCACGGCGCCGCTCAATGTCGTGTGCGCCAACCGTCGCGACACCCGTGGAGTCGTAGCCACGGTACTCGAGGCGCTTTAGCGCATCGACGAGTAGTTCGGCGACGGGTTCCTTGCCGAGGACGCCAACAATTCCGCACATCGTCCTCTACCCCCTTCTGCCCACAGGTCGTGTCGCACGCATTCTTGGTTCTTGAGTCTTGCTAGCCATGGAAATGCTTCGTCGCAACTCACGAGCTGTATCTCTTTATTGCGGAAGACGAAGAGCGGGAATGAAGTTAGCTCTGTCTAGTCCCACTTGGTCGTGTTGCGGCTTCGACGCTCCCGGACCATTGCAGCCCAACCTTCCCGGCCTTCTTGCTGCGCCCGTGACAGCGCCAACGCATCGTTTGGTACATCTTTCGAAATCACACTGCCGGACCCGATATACGCGCCGTCGCCAATGGTCACCGGGGCAATGAGCGAAGTGTTCGATCCGACAAAGGCACCGGCGCCGATCTCCGTGCGGTGTTTGTCGAAACCATCGTAGTTACATGTAATCGTACCAGCACCGATGTTAGCCTTCGGCCCAACCGTGGCATCGCCGATATAGGTAAGATGGTTAACCTTCGCACCCTCGGCCAGGTAAGCATTTTTGACCTCGACAAAATTGCCAACGCGCGCGCCTTGCGCGAGCTCGGTGCCAGGGCGGAACCGCGCAAACGGGCCGACGACCGCACCCGGACCAACCCGGGCCTTCTCAAGATGACAAAACGCTCTAATCGTTGCGCCGTCCTCGACCGTGACACCTAGCCCGAAGATCACGTTTGGCTCAATAAGCACGTCACGCCCGATGACCGTGTCGTAGCAGAAGAAAACTGTCTCGGGTGCAACGAGCGTTGCGCCTTGCTCCATGGCGGCAGTTCGCAGCCGGCGCTGCATCAGACCTTCGGCAACGCTCAGTTCTGTCCGGGAGTTTACCCCGAGCACTTCGTCACCGTTCGACAACACCACACGGGTCTGGAGTCCTTCTTGATAGGCCAGCGCAACCGCATCCGTGAGGTAGTATTCGCCTTTGGCATTGTCGTTGCCGATGCGGTCGATCAGACCCGATAGCGTTTCCCCAGAGCGGAAGGCCATGATACCCGAGTTGCACAGCGTTAGTGCGCGTTCAGCGGGCGTTGCGTCTTTCTCCTCGCGAATGCCCGACAGGCGGCTCTTGTCATCGAACAGCAAGCGGCCATACCCGGTAGGGTCTGCCGCCTCAAAGCCAATCACGACAAGGTCTGCCCCTGCTTCAAGCTCGCCCAGAACTGCCTTCACCGTCTCTGGCCGCAGGAGCGGTGTGTCCCCGTACAGCACCAGAACAGGACCCTTGGCCGTCTCATAGGCGTCCGCCGCCGACTTCACGGCATCGGCTGTACCAAGCTGCTCTTGCTGCACAAAAACGCGGGCTTCGGGCGCGGCGGCCAAGCCGGCATCACCCACGTCATCCATGCCAGGGCCAACGACGATCGCTGCCTGCGGGACCCCCGCGGCCGCAGCCGTCCTGAGGACATGCGCGAGCATCGATGTGCCTGCAATGCGATGAAGGACCTTCGGCAGGTCCGACTTCATCCGGGTTCCCTTGCCTGCGGCAAGGACGACGGCGAGAGCCTGTGTCATCTGACTTCGAGAGTCCCTATGCGTTTTCGGGGGTCATGGTCGGCAGACGCCCGAGTTTTCATGATCCGCGCCCTGTCTAGTCCAAAGCGGCGACCAGGGCCACTAGGCCAAGCGCCAATTCTTTGCAGGAAAGCGTTACCGCACCGGAAAAATTGACCCTGTCGACGAAGCGAGTAATCTCCGAATTGCAGCATCGGCTCAGTGATTTGACGGCACGCGCGGGGCGGCAAGAGCCACTGACGCTGCGAGAGGAGGTTTCCCCATGGCACGACGGCGCATTGGCGGGCCCAGTATGATGCGGAGCATATTCTCCGTTCTCTGGATTGCGCTCGGGGGCCTCTCGGCTTTCTACCTTTTCACGCTCTTCACCGGCGCTGTTCCAGCGGTGAGCCGTACCGCTCAGATGACGGCCCCTTCGGCGTCAGCGCCCGCCGCTCCGACCCCAGCGCCCGCCGCTCAGGCGGGGCTGTCGGCAAAGCAGCTCGGGGTGATCGACAATAATCTTCAGACGCTTTCAAAGCAGCTCTCGACGCTGGATGAGCGACTCCGGCCAATTGAGAACTTCATTGGACCTGCAGCGAAGCTTCCATCGTCCAGCTCCGTGTCGACATCGCCACCGAGCCCCATGCCGAAGCTAGAACCGTTACCGAGAGTAGCGGCCGTGGAGCCAGCCCCACCGCCGCCGCCTGCACAGCCTGAACAAAGTCCTGCGCCACCCCCGACGCCTGAGCCCGCTCAACCGGCGGCACCACCACCGGCACCAGAAGCAGCAGCTCCGCCGCCTGCGCCGCCAGAACCGCCAAAACCGGTCGTCCTAACGCCCCCAGCGCCGCCAGCGCCCGCTGCGGCACCACCGCCGCCGCCGCCTGAACCGCCCAAACCTGTTGTGACGGCAGCGCCCCCGCCTCCGCCCGTGGCCGTAGCGGCCGCGCCCCCAGCGCAGCCCCCCGCACCAGCTCAGCCCGCCGCGCCTGCGCAGCCTGCCGAAATCGCGGCCCTTGATCCTGTTGCGCTGCCTCCAGCCGCCAATGACGGTTCCACCCGCTATGGCATCGAAATCGGCAGCGTCGCTAAACGCGATGAGTTGCGACC
>JBCDFN010000013.1:0-78581 GCA_039177935.1 Pseudomonadota bacterium
GGCCTCTTCTGCGAAAGTCGACAAGAGCTCCTGACCCATCCAGGCCGCTCGGAGCATCCATTTGCACAATCGGCAGTAGGTAATCGCGATATGTGGGCTGGGCATGGCCATACTATTCTCCCCAAGAGGATGCATGCGCTTTAAAGAGACTGTAGACTGCGTCCGAAGACCGATTCCAGCCGCATTCCTGGGAAACCATGCGGGCAATCGGTTAGGGGTTCGAAGGCGATTAAGAGGGGAGTTGTCACTTCCGAGCAATAACGCTGTTCCATTGAATTCATTTCGGTGGGCGACTGCCACACCCCCTCATCGCCTGATAACGTGATCCTCACTTGCTTCGGACGTCAAAACTGCGGGAATATCGGCTACATGAAACCTTTGATTCGCAAAGCTGCCCCTGTTCTGCTCGCCACTGCGGCGCTTGCGGGAGCATTCATGTTAACCCCGTCGAAGATAGCCTCGGCCAGCGCGGTCGATGGTCTTCTCGGGTCATGGCGGGGCGGTGGCACGGCCAGGTATACGTCGGGATCCGAGCGCCTTAGCTGCAATGCCTACTATCGGGGCGGCGGATCGACCCTCGGGCTCTCTGTTATCTGCAACTCGCCGAGCTCCAAGGTTCATATCCGGAGCAATCTTCGCGTGAGCGGCTCAAGGGTCTCGGGCAGCTGGGAAGAGCGCACCTTCAATGCAGGTGGCAGCGCAACAGGTTCGCTGACGCCAGGCCGGCTTAGCATTCGGATTTCCGGTACAGTAAGCGGCAGCATGACGGTGAACTTCACGAAGTCTCGGCAAAACGTCTCGATCTCCACAACGGGCACGTCATTGCGGGGCGTCTCGATGGCGTTGAACCGGAGCGGCTAACGCCCGCCTATCGCCTTCCAAGTTTCCCTATAGTTTACTGCGTTCAGAGGCTCCTATTCGGGGCCTCTTACTCGATAGGCTGGACGGCGCGGATTGGGGAACGAGGAGTAGACTGCCATGAGCGAGGCATTACTTTCGCAAAAGCTGGTAGGCGACAGACTGGAGCTGACCGCAAGAGGCCTCTGGACGGCGCCGCATGCGGCAGAGCTCGAGGCCGAGATCAATCGCATCACCGGCGGTTCAGCCGGGGCGAAATTCGAGAAGACGACGGATGTTGCGATCGACATGGCCGGCGTTCGCGAACTCGATACGTTCGGCGCTTGGCTACTCGAACGACTAACCCGTCAGTGGACCAATGTGGGCCGCGACGCGGTTGTCACTGGACTGCCTCAGCACGGCGCCGACCTTGTTGAGGAAATGCACGGCGTCAACCGCGAGGCCCCTCCGCGGCCAGAGCACAAGAATCCAATCGTCTCGTTCCTAGCCGCCATTGGACGCGGCACCACGGGATTTGCTGGGAGCTTCCATACCTTCGCGCAAATGCTGGGCGAAACGGGTATCGCCGCGGCCAGGGTCCTGTTTCGCCCCAGCGAGTACCGGCTTACCTCAACGGTTCATCAGTTCGACAGGGTCGCCCTACAAGCCGTTCCTATTATCGTGCTCATTACGTTTCTTATAGGCGCCATTGTCGCCCAACAGGGCATCTTTCATTTCCGCAAGTTCGGCGCGGAACTCTACGCCGTCGACCTGGTGGGCATTCTCGTCTTGCGAGAGATTGGCGTCCTGATCGTCGCCATCATGGTGGCGGGCCGCTCGGGCAGCTCCTATACCGCCGAACTCGGCTCCATGAAGATGCGCGAGGAACTCGATGCATTGCGCACCATGGGCTTCGATCCTGTCGAAGTATTGGTCCTCCCACGGATCATCGTGCTGATAATCGCGATGCCCGCGTTGACGTTTCTGGGAAGCATGGCGGCGCTATACGGCGGCGGCCTCGTTGCCTGGCTCTATGGCGGCATAAGTCCCGATATCTACATTGCCCGTCTCACCGAAGCGATCTCGCTCACGCATTTCAGCGTTGGCATGATCAAAGCGCCGTTTATGGGCTTGGTCATTGGCCTCGTCGCGTGCGCGGAGGGTCTGCGCGTGAAAGGAAGCGCGGAATCGCTTGGCATCCAGACGACAAAGTCGGTGGTTGAGTCGATCTTCTTGGTGATCGTGCTAGACGGACTATTCGCTATCTTCTTTGCCTCGATTGGAATGTGATCCACACATGAGCGACAAAACGCCGGTCATCAAGGTGCGCGATCTCGTCGTGGGTTTCGGTGCGCAGACGGTCCTCGATCACCTCGACATGGACGTTCGGCCCTCGGAAATCCTGGGCGTCGTCGGCGCGTCCGGCGCTGGCAAGTCTGTGCTGTTGCGCACGATTATCGGTCTCATCCCACGGCGTCAGGGAACAATCGAGGTCTTGGGCAAGGACTTCGAGCGCGTGGGCGAAGAGGAGCGGCGGGCGCTAGAACGCCGCTGGGGCGTACTCTTCCAGCAGGGCGCACTCTTCTCCTCGCTTACCGTCAAACAGAACATTCAGTTCCCCATGCGTGAGAACCTCGAGATCTCACAGCGCCTGATGGACGAGATGGCATTTGCCAAGCTCGAGATGGTCGGGCTGTCGCCTCGAGATGGCGACAAGTTCCCATCCGAACTTTCGGGCGGCATGACAAAACGCGTCGCTCTTGCGCGCGCCTTGGCGCTAGACCCCGAGATCGTGTTTCTCGACGAACCGACCTCGGGCCTCGATCCGATTTCGGCGGGCGATTTCGACGAATTGATCCGGACGCTTCAACAAACTTTGGGGATTACCGTTTTCATGGTGACCCATGACCTTGAGAGCCTCTACACAGCATGCGACAGAATCGCTGTTCTGGCCGATGGCAAGCTCGCCGCGGAAGGGCCGATCTCTGCGATGTTGGAATCCGAGCACCCTTGGGTAAAAACCTACTTCCAAGGAAAGCGGGGCAGCAACCTCGCGGACCGCGAGCTGGTGCAATAGACGCGCGACTGAACGAGAAGGACGCTGATCGATGGAAACCCGTGCCCGTTATGCCTTGATCGGATTTTTCATCCTCGCCGTGTTCGGCGCGGCCTTCGGCTTTGTCTACTGGCTTGAGAACAAGGGAGGCTTCGGCGAGCGTGAGACGTACCGGATCCAATTCGAGAGCGCGGTACCAGGCCTGTATGTGGGTTCGGCCGTTCTCTTCAACGGCATCCGCGTCGGCGACGTGACAAGTGTTGGCCTCAATCCAGCCCGGCCCCAGCAAGTACTGGCAACGATCTCGGTGATGAAAGACGCGCCCATCCGCCAAGACACAGTCGTCAACGTGGAACAACAGGGGCTGACCGGCGGCGTGGCTGTGACATTGACCGGTGGTACGTCGACCGAAAGACTAGCGACAAACGGCGGGCCCGCGACACTTGTTGCCCCACCCGATGTGGGCCGCGATTGGACACAGAGCGCGCGCGACGCATTTCAGGAGGTCGAAGCGATTTTGGATGAGAACCGGGTTCCGGTCCAGGAGGCCATCAAGAACATTGAGGTGTTTACCGATGCGTTGGCCCGCAACTCTGACAAGGTCGACGGCATTCTCGCCGGCATCGAGCGCATGACCGGCGGAGGCAAGGACGCCAGCCTTTTCTACTCGCTGAAGCCTGCCGCCGACCTGCCGCCGGCGCCAACAACACCACCAAGTTGGAAGCTCACGCTACCTGAGCCAACCACGCTGCTGGCCTACAACACGGACAAGATCATGACGCGGCCTGGACCCGACGAGAGCCGGCCTTTGGAGGGTCCACGCTGGAGCGACAGCCTGCCCATCCTTGTCCAGGCCAAACTGATCGAGACGTTCGAGAACGCAGGCTACACCAACGACGTGACGCGCACGCTCGGTGACTTCCCCGATAGTAACCAGCTCTCGATTGATATCCGGCGCTTCGACGTTGCCACGGACGGTGACCCGAAGGCGAACATCGTTATCCTAGCCAAGCTTCAAGGTCCGGATGGCAGCGTGATTGCGTCCAAGAAGTTCGACGCAATCGCGCCCGCCAACGGTAGCGAAGCAAAGGACTATGTGGACGCCATTCGTGCCGCCTATCAGAAGATTGCACGCGGCATACTCGACTGGACCACCGAAACGCTCGCCTCGGCGCCCGCACTGGATGCGGCGCCCGAAGACGGGGCAACGACCGACGCGCTGCCGGAGGATGTGCCGGACAACTTCGGCGATGCGCCGTTACCGCCGGAGCCGGACGCACCTGACCAGTAGCCACGACCAGGCTCGCAAACAGCAACCAAGTCACAGCAGCCCAGTCGTTCGGCGGTTGCACGCCAGCAAAAAAGGCCGGAGCCAAGCACCCGCCTTTCTTGCATTTTCGGAGAGCTTGAACCCCGCAGCTATGCGGCCTTCTTCTCAATAGCTTCGGTCCACTCGCCGAGTGTGGCCAGGCCGTTCATCTCCGCCCGGTGCTCAAAAGCGGCTTGGGCCGCCGGCACATTGTCCGTCTTGCCGGACCAGGCCACTTGCGGGGCATGCTGCAACGCGCGGCCGTAGGAAAATGTGAGATGCCAGGGGAAACCACCAACTCGGTTCATGGCATCCAGGCGCGCGGTGGCCTCAACGTCCTCTTGGCCGCCGGACAGAAATGCAATACCCGGCACCGCAGATGGAACGCAGTCCTTCAGAACCTTGATCGTCTTGACGGCAATTTCCTCGTCCGAAACCTGGGTCGAGCATTTCTTACCCGGCACGATCATGTTGGGTTTCAGCACCATGCCCTCTAGCTGCACCTTGGCGTAGTACAGCTCCATGAACACTGTTTTCAGCGTCCAAGTGGTGACGGCTTCGCAGCGATCGATCGTGTGGTCGCCGTCCATGAGAACTTCCGGCTCCACGATGGGAACCAGGCCTTGCTCCTGGCACAACGCGGCGTAACGAGCGAGTGCGTGGGCATTGGAGTTGATGGCATCGTGGCTCGGAATGCCCTCGCCAATATCGATCACCGCACGCCATTTGCAGAACTTGGCGCCAAGCTCCCGATACTCGATCAACCGGTCGCGCAGTCCGTCGAGGCCTTCGGTGATGGTCTCGCCAGGACAGAACGCTAGAGGCTTTGCGCCTGCATCCACCTTGATGCCGGGAATGGAGCCCGCAGCTTCGATAATCTTGACGAGTGGCGTCCCGTCAGCAGCCTTCTGCCGGATCGTCTCGTCGAACAGGATGACGCCGGAGATACGGTCCTTCATCGCTGGCTCGGTCCGGAACAGAAATTCCCGGTAATCGCGCCGGTTTTCCTCGGTCGACTCTACGCCAATCGCATCGAAACGCTTCTTGATCGTCCCACTCGACTCATCTGCCGCAAGGAGCCCCTTGCCCGGCTGTGTCATCGCGGTAGCGACTTTGTTCAAGGCCGCGAGATCCATGTCGTCTTTCTCCTATCACGCAAAAAATTCAGCCCAGATTTAGCGCCCATAAGCCATGACAGCGCGCGGGGGACAAGCCAAGAATTGGCCCTTTGGCTCGGCAGCCCTCGATAAAGTGTGGTCCGCTGAGAGCGCTGCTATAGCTCCGGCGGCTGCTTCTGCCACGGGTAACCACGGCGTGCCCTGTCGTATCCGGCCCTATAAAGCTCGGTCATGAAAACAGGGTCGAACGGCGCAGTACTCGTGTCCTGAATACCGGGGGGAATGTAAGCCAGATTGTAGTCGATGCCGTTTCGCTTACAGAATTCATAGAGGCGATAAAGGTCGCCGACGCCTTGGTTCTTGAGAAGGGTCGACACAGCCCGGCCCGCAATGGCCATGGTCCGCGGCTTTACGACGTCGTGCTGAGGCGTAACCCAGCCATTCATGATGATGTAGAAGCGCCGGATGGGCCTAACACCCAGCGCGGCATCTGTGCCTGACAAAGTCAGCTGCGTCGGTGCGAGGAAGACCGAGCGCGTCGTCCCACCGTCAACATGCATTTCTTCATAGCTATAGCCGTCGGCGGTCACCTTGATGAAGCTCGGAGGAAAAGCCGCTGGAATGGCCGCCGAGGCCAAGAGTATTTCGCGGAAGAGCTCGACGGACCCGGGACGGCCGCTCGACGCGATCTCTCCCATGTCCCAAATGACCGGGCGGCCCGCGTCGAGATTGGTCGTGCCGATCAACAGCCGGCGGCCTTTGCGATGCTCCCGTGCGACTTCGGCAAGGAAGGACGGCGTAACATACTGAGCAATGATCTTCGCAAGAGGCGCGTTGCTCGACATCGCGCTTCCACCCAAGATGCCTCTGACCGGCGTCAGAACGGCGATATCGTTCGTGTGCGACTCCGTGAACACATGCTTCAGCGCTGAATCATATTTCGGTCCGAGGAACGCGAACGGAGCCGTCAGCGCGCCAGCTGAGACGCCCGTTACGATATCGAACCTGGGCCTTGTACCGGCAGCGGTCCATCCCGCGAGAACACCTGCACCATAGGCGCCCAATGGCCCGCCGCCAGACAACGCCAAGGAATTCATGACGGGCCGGCGGCCCCCGCCCCGCAGATCCGACCGGCTACGCGTCAGCTGGGCTGCACGCTTCGCACGGAATTGGGCCGTGTTGGGCGGAAGTTCATCGCCCCAGAAACGGATTGTCTCCGCCTGCATACCCGACACCTGCGCGTTGTCCTCAAGCGCAAGTGGGACGGCTTTGCGGCCGCCAACAGCCGCACAACTCGCCAGCAGCACGCCAACGGTCAGAAGCACGAGCAGCCTAACGATCGGCCGTGCGGCATACGCGAAACGTAACGAACCCAAGATGCCCCCCAAGGAAACGGCGCGGAAGCGCGCGTTTTTCCTTCAACCACAGGACATTACCGTAAAGCAGTCTGCGTTTTCTAGGGTGAAGCATCATCTGTTCAGCAGCACGCTGACTTTTCAGCGACGCACCGCAAGCGCGTAAATGAAGAGCCCTGCAACGACAGAATGCAACAACGCAGCACCCCAAAGTCCCGCGCCCCCGTACTGAACGGCCCCAAAGATCAAAGGCGGCGCCGCTAGGACGTTGTAGATCGCCAGAGAGATCGCGGCGTAAGAGCCAAGTCCGTAGGCGGTCTTCTGGCCGTCGGTGGCCGCGGACCAATTCCGCCCGAGCAGCGCGCCGACACCAATAGCAAACGTCGCGACGCCCAGGATTTGCACCAGCACCATCGCGGGGCCGTCCAGATCAGAGCCCCCGATTGCAGCCACCACCATGGATGGCGCGAGCATGGCCGAGGCACCAAACAAGACTTCGATCCAGCCCGAGACCAAAACCAGCCACGGCGTCATCGGGTGCTCGCCACCGCTCATTGAGCGGTACTCGGTTCGGGTGACGCTTTCTCTGGCCGTCCCCAAGCAAATATCTGGTTCCAATCGTTCTTCATGCTGACGACATTCCAGCCGTTGGCCAACGCAAACTCCATGAGTTCAGGAGGGAACTTTCCCACTTCAGAGTCAGGGCCGTAGTCGTACTCGCGCTTGGCGTCGTCGTGATACACCAAACCCATGAAGCAAAGATGCTTACAATTGGCGGTCCATTCCAGCATTTCCTTGTCGCCCGTGGAGTTGCCGAACGCGAAGATAGGTTGCCGCCCGATATAGTGGTTTATGCCCTCCGCTTTGCCCGGACCGTCGTCAAAAAACAGTAGATCCGGCAGCTTCACCAGTGTCGGACTAGAATCCCAGTAGCGAAACTCCGTCTCACCAGCAGAGCCAACAACCTGCCAAGGCGGAATGCCGTAACACTGCTCCGTATACGCACGCATAAACGCCGTGCCGCCACCCGAGACGATAAAGGTCGTGAAGCCGTTCGCCCGCATATACTCCAAGAGTTCGATCATCGGCGCGTAGGTCAGATCGGTGTACAGACGGTCGAAACGCGGGTGCTTCGCGGTCTTGAGCCACGCGGAAACGATGTCATTGAAGTCCACCGTAGTCATGCCGCTATGCGTGGCCGTCAGCAGCACCATGAGGCCCTTCTCACCATAACTGAGGAGCTTCTTCTTGTTTCCGTCCAGTGCCGACTTGAATGGCTCTTTGTTCTTCCAATCTGAATGCTGGTTCGACACCGCCTTCACGCGGTCAACGACAAACACAAACTGCGTGTAAAGCGGCTGCTCGACCCACAACGTGCCATCATTGTCGAACGTCGCGATCCGCTCGGGTTTCGGTACGAAGTCCGGACTGCCCTCCGTTGTAACGCGGGCCACGTAGTCCAGTATCGCGGCTTTCACACCGCCCTCGTTCCAGGATGGCAGAGGATCGGGCGCATCATCAGCACGCGCGACACCCGACACCACCATGATCGTAACTAACGCAAACAACGCCCTGCCAATTGACATCCCGAATACCCCTCCGTGATGACCGCAACGTCTGGCAAGCCTAACAGACCGCGAGAGGCTGCGTAGGCCCCGAAGGCGCGTTCGTCCTCGCAATCCGCTTTCGTTGCCTCGCAGCACCGCACCGACGCGGGCTCGCATACCGCGCGCATAGAGTGTCGAATACGCTCGCCGAACTGTGTCCCCAAAGTCACACCCGAACCAGCCCAACGAGAGTATTCTTCGGTCAATTGAGTCCATACCAAAAAGCATGGACCGAGTTCTAAGGGAGGCTGGCGATGGGGATGCGCATAAGAGCCGCTGCAATGGCCTTTATGGGTCTTGCAATTTCGCCACTGGACAAGGCGGCGGCGGTAGAGGGCGGTTACGGGTTTTACCTGCTTGGATCTACAACAACCAGCGCAGGCGTTCTGCCGCCGCCTGGCACCTATGTGATTGACTACAATTACTTTTACTCCGGCAGCACTGACTTTGCCTTCGACAGCGCCGGGCTGATTCTCGACGGCGGCGTGGAAGCCGGTGTCTACGGCAACGTGGCCGCGCCGCTATGGGTCGCCCCCGGTAAGGTGCTTGGAGCCAATATCGGCTTCCTGATGCTCATCCCAATCATCCACAAAGACGTGGACGCTGGCGCGAGCCTGTCCCTGCCGCCCCCGTTTGGCGTGACGATTTCCCGGAACATCGGCGATCAGGAAACGCGGTTCGGCGATCTTGTGCCCGGCTTCATGCTCGGCTGGCACTTTGGCGACTGGCATTTCAAAACGCACACGCTGGTCAACACGCCGACCGGTTTTTGGGAACGCGGCAATCTGGCGAATGCGGGCTTTAATCGCTGGGCCATCGACAACGCCGCCGCCTTCACCTGGCTAGATCCAGATATCGGCCTGGAGGTCTCGGCGATGGCGGGCATCACTTACAACTGGGAAAACCCAACAACGCAGTACAAGAGCGGCAGCGAGTTCCATCTCGAATACGCGGTGGTCCAGAACTTCTCGAAGCAATTCGGTGTGGGCGTGAACGGGTACTACTACGACCAAGTCACAGGCGATAGCGGGCCCGGCGCTCGGCTTGGCTCCTTCGCGGGGCGCGTCTCGGCGATCGGTCCCGTGGTGAACTGGAATTTCCAGCTGGGCCCAATCCCGGTCCTGACCAACTTCAAGTACTTCCGGGAGTTCGACGTAGAGAACCGGCTAGAGGGTGATGCGGGTTACGCGACCGTCACCATTCCCTTAGGCGGCCCCGCAAACTAGTCGGAGAAGCCAGCCTGCCACAGGGCTTGCTCTGGCCCCATTGTGGCGATGAACTCCGTATTCTCAAGGACGGGCCGCAGCCTGTTGCAGAGCGTGGAACGAAATGTCGAGCGGACAAGCTCAACCGCCAGGCCGGAAACCGCTGGTGGCGCTCACCGGCGCAACAGGCTTTATCGGCCAACATCTTCTAAGAGGCCTCACCGCCCGCGGGTACCGCGTCCGTGTCTTGCTCCGGCGTCCCGTGCAACTGCCCGAGCCCTGCGCCAGCGTGCTAATTGGGGATATCGCTAAGCCCTACAACATGTCCGAGGCCCTCGCAGAGGTCGACGCGGTGATCCACTCGGCCGGTATTCCTCGGGCCATGACAGGTCTCCCAGAGGACGACTATCGCCTCTTCAACACCGACGCGACGGTACAGTTCGCGAAAGCGGCCAAACGCGCGCGCGTGAAACGCTTCCTTTTCCTGTCGTCGATCCGAGCCCAGTCGGGACCTGCCGCAAGCGGTGTGCTGACTGAGATGCAAGACGCAAGGCCTACGGATGCATATGGCCGGTCGAAACTCGAGGCGGAGAAGGGAGTGGCCGAAACGGGACTCGACTGGGCTGCACTGCGTCTCGCCCTCGTCTACGGGCCAGGTGCGGGCGGCAATATCGCCAAGCTCCTAAAACTTGCTCGCGCGCCCTATCCGCTCCCGCTCGCAGGGTTAAATGCACGCCATTCGCTACTTGGTCTCGACAATCTCGTCGAGGCCGTCGACCGGGTGCTTGAGGCGCCCGCCCCTCTCAAGCGGCCCCTGATCGTCGCCGACCCCGCACCGGTGACCGTGGCCGAGATCATCCGCGCACTGCGTCAGGGTCTCGGCCGCCGACCAGGGTTGTTCTATGTGCCATCTCCCCTCCTCAAAGTCGCGCTCGCCGCCGTGAAGACCACTGTGGGGCGTCCGATCGACACTGGACCCCTTTTCAACTCGCTGGTCGCAGACACAGCCACCCTGCGTGCGCTGAACTGGGCGCCTCCTGTTGCAACGCAACAGGGCCTCGCCGAACTCGCCGCGCAAACACCCTGTTAACTAAGCCCTGAGACGATGTTGCACCGCATCGATGCTGCACCGCGCAACATGCGGATTTCTAAGTACTTTTTGGGATATGCGTCTTACCAACGTCGCAATCTCCGCGTATAGTGATAATTGGCTGACGTGGGGGTCGCCGAGGTAGAATCGCTGTCTACGAGAATGAAAACGTCTCCGACGCTTGAACGAGCGGAGCGCGTCTCGGTGATGGCGCAGTTGGAGGCGGGTATGGCACTCCCCAAGATTGTCGTTCGCGGCAAGCGAGTCATTCTTCTGAGCGGCTACTGCAAGGACGACAACAAGGGCACTGGTGAGTCCCACCGGCTCGGCGATCACCATATGAAGGTGGACGCCGAGGATCAGCTCTTGTTGGCGGCACAGAAGAATCCAGATGCGGTCGCATTCGGCTACGTGGCCGGCGTCTGGGTGGCATCGGCCTAGGATAGGCACAGACGACTTTGAACGCGCGCTTGGCGCGCCAAGGAGGTTGCGCGCCACGTTGCGCCTGCCCCCCGAACAGCGCGGTCGACCCCGCGACCGTCTCCTTCGAGAGAGTGCCAATCAACCTCTTGCCCAGCGAACACTCACGCTCCTAACATCGTGAGCAAACAGGCCTGCCCCCTGCGGCGCCTGTCCTCTCCGTATCAATCTCTAACGCTCACGCCTTGCCACCTTCAAAGACACCTAGCCCTGCGGCCGAACTGCGCCTCATGCCCGATTGGGCCCCGCAGCGCGCCATTTGGACGGCCTGGCCCGCGTCTCGCGACGAATGGAATGGCGACCTTGAGTCGCCGCGCCGCGACGTTGCCGCGCTGATAAGAGCCCTTGCACCCGACAATCATGTCCGCCTGCTCATCAATGGAACGGAGGCGCGACATTCGGCCGAGCGCGAGTTGGGGCAGATCGCGGAGATCGTCGCCGCCCGGTACGGAGATATCTGGGTGCGTGACACGGGGCCACTTTTTGCGACGAGCCCGGAGGGCCCTTGTGCGCTGCGCTTTCGCACGAATGGTTGGGGTGGCAAGTTTGTGCTGCCCGGTGATGACACAGTGGGAGATACCATTGCCGAGGAAGCAGCCCTTGATACGCAGCGCTTCGATTTCGTACTCGAAGGCGGCGCCATTGATCACGACGGCGCGGGAACGATCCTGACCACACGGCAAACGCTTCTGAATGAAAACCGGAACGGATGGTCGCAGACACAAGCGGAAAAGGCATTGGCTACAGCAGTCGGCGCGCGCAAAGTCCTGTGGCTCGAAACCGGAATCGACGGGGACCACACAGACGGCCATGTGGACAATGTCGCAAAATTTGTCGGGCCGGCACGGATCGCCATTCAAGAACCAACAGGGACAGACGACCCGAATGCCGCTGTTCTGGCTGATGTTGCCGAACAGCTTCAGGGGGCAACGGACGCATCTGGCCGCTCAATCGACATCGTCCCGATTCCAAGCCCCGGCCGCGTTCTCAACAGGCTTGGCGGCCTAGCGCCCGCGTCACACCTGAACTTTGCAATTGCAAACAGCATTGTTGTCGTGCCGGTATTCGACACAAGCTCTCAGGCGGACGCATTGAGGCGCTTGCAAGCGGTGTTCCCGGACCGCAAAGTTGTGGGGCTTCCTGCTCTTGGCATCTTGGGAAGCGGCAACGCAGGGGGCGGCGCATTCCATTGCATTACCCGTGAGGAACCGGACTTCGCGCGCGAGCGTCTCTCACCTCACTGAGGGTCCCATAAGGTCAGGGTGGGCGGATCAGGGCAGTCAGAACCAACATGGCACGCCAAGTAACAGTTGCTGCACTTCAGACCAGTTTCGGCCATGACATGGCCGCGAACATTGCGCACGTCGAAACTCTGGTTCGCGAGGCAGCAGATCAAAACGCCCAGGTGGTTGTCGTGCCCGAGCTTTTTCAGGGCATCTACTTTCCCACCCGCCAGGATCCAAAGTGGTTTGAGACGGCTTTTGCCGCGAACGAACATCCTTGCGTCCGTGCGCTGAGTGCCCTCGCGAAGGAATTGAACGTCGTAATCCCCATCTCGTTCTTCGAAAAGGACGGACCGCACTACTATAACAGCGTCGCCATGGCCAACGCCGACGGCACGATCCTTGGCGTGTACCGTAAGAGCCACATCCCGGACGGCCCGGGCTATCAGGAGAAGTACTATTTTCGGCCCGGTGACACCGGCTTCAAAGCTTGGCGTACAGAACACGGTACGATTGGCGTTGGGATTTGCTGGGACCAGTGGTACCCAGAAGCCGCCAGGGCCATGGTGCTAAAGGGCGCAGAAATTCTTGTCTATCCAACTGCGATCGGCTCCGAACCGTATGACGCGACACTGGACACGCATGCGCGCTGGCGTCGGGTTATGCAGGGTCACGCAGTTGCCAATGCCGTGCCGATCGTGGCCGCGAATCGTATCGGCGACGAAGACAATTACGGTGTTCGCCAGCGCTATTACGGGCACTCTTTCGCCACCGATCACACGGGAGAAATCGTCGCCGACGCAGGAGATTCCAAAGAGGGCGTGATTGCCGCAAGGTTCGATCTTGATGAGATTGCGGCCTACCGCGCCGATTGGGGATTCTTCAGGGACCGCCGCACGGATCTGTATAGGACTGGGCTGACATGACATTGCTTCGATTCAACACCGTGGATGTGTTTTCCGAACATCAGTTCGGCGGCAATCCGCTTGCGGTCGTTCATGGCGCCGATATGCTGACGACGGAGCAAATGCAGTCGATCGCGGCCGAGTTCAACCTATCGGAGACGACATTTGTCCTCCGCCCGCAACACGCAGGAAGTACGGCGCGCGTCCGCATTTTCACACCGCGCGCGGAGCTCCCGTTTGCGGGGCATCCCAATGTGGGCACGGCTTACGTGCTGGCGGCGGAAGCCGCCCGGCGCGGCCGCGCTTATGAGGGCGACACGCTGCGGTTCGAGGAGCTCGGCGGTTTGGTGACCGTAAACCTGTTGCGGAACAGCTCAGGAATCATTGGCGCCCACGTTGCGGCACCGCAACCGCTCAGTGTTGGCTCAGGCATGGCGCCGGGTATCGTTGCAGCATTGTGTGGAATCTCAACGCACGGCATAGAGCAAAGCCGCCATTTGCCGCTAATTGCAAGCGCCGGCAATCCGTTTCTCTTCACCCAGCTCAAGGACCGCACCGTGTTGAGCGCGGCTACGCCGAACGAGGCCGCCTTCGCATAGCATCTTCCCCGCGACATCGCAGCAGGCTTGTTTCTATATGTGCGCGAACCCGAGAACGATCCGCCCATTCAGGCCCGGATGTTCGCGCCGCTTCATGGTATCTCGGAGGACCCTGCTACGGGTTCGGCAAACGTGGCGTTGATCGGCCTTTTGGCACATCTTAATAGCAAGCCGGACTTGGTCTTGAAGGCACGCATTGGCCAGGGCGCGGATATGGGCCGCCCCAGCTTGGTGGAGGCCACGGCGGCGAAGCGGACCGGCGTCGTCACAGCAACAAAGGTCGGCGGACAGTGCGTGCCCGTCATGAGCGGTACACTGACAGTCCGCTGATCGCAGACGCAAACGAACGGTCCGGCACCAAGGGAGGCGCATGTGATCGAGACACCCGTACCCAATCTACTCGGCGACCCGCACGCCGTGCGTGTTTCCGCCGGCGATACCGATGCGATTTTCTTGCCGGATTTCGGAATGATAGGCGTGTCGCTGAAGAAGGATGGTGTCGAGGCGCTAAGGCGCATCGACAATCTGATCGTAGCTGCCGCCGCCAATCGCACTGTCGGCATTCCTTTTCTTTTTCCCTTTGCGAACCGGCTCTCGGACTTCCAGTACGAGGTTGCCGGACGTGGCGTGACGCTGCCGCCGCACTCGCTCGTGCTGCGCTATGACGAGAACGGATTACCCATGCACGGGCTCATGTGGCCACACCTGAAATGGAGTGTTGAAGACGCCTCGGAGTCCACAGTCTCAGCACATCTCGACTGGTCCCATCCGCAGGGGCTCGCCGTTTTCCCCTACCCGTGCCAGTTGACCTTGCGGGCTACTATCGAGCCAGGCAGCCTGTCGATCGAAACCTCTCTGAAGGCAACAGGAGACATCGACGTTCCGGTGAGCTTCGGCTTCCATCCCTATTTCGGTCTTGGTGGGGACCGAGCCAACTGGCATGTGCGCCTCCCGAAGATGCGTCATCTCACACTGGATGCGCGGCAAATCCCGACCGGTGCGTCCGAGCCCTATCCTGGCCTTGACGATACACTTGGCTTGCGCAGCTTCGACGACGGTTTTGTGCTTTTGGAGCCGCAAGCCACGCTCTCGATCGCCTATGGCGGTCGCCAGATCGCGGTCGATCTGCTTGAGGGCTATACGCACACGCAAGTTTATGCGCCACACGATCAGAACTACATCGCCTTCGAGCCGATGACCGCACCAGCGAACGCCCTGATCAGCGGAGAAGGCCTACGCCTCGTCTCCCCTGGCGAGACGTTCACCGCCAAGTTCCGTATTCGCCTCGACGAGGCTTAGCCGGATCAGGAACTTGTCGATGGATATGGCGCAAGCCCAGTACAGTTTTTCTGAGACAAGCCGACCTTAAGTGGCCTAAGTCCCTACATCCACGAACCCCGACGGGAGCTACGTATGAGCCGGCAGGAGCCGCTGGTCTTTATCATTGCGGGCGAACCTTCCGGCGACAATCTGGCCGGACGGCTGATCGGCGCCTTAAGGGCGCGAACGAACGGCCGTATCCGTATTGCCGGTATCGGAGGCCCCCAAAGCGAAGCGCAGGGGCTCAAGAGCCTCTTCCCAATGCGCGAGCTGGCCCTGATCGGTATCGCGGAGGTCGTGCCCCACCTCCCTCGCATTCTCAAGCGGATGAGCCAGACCGCAGAGATCATCCGCGAGATGAAGCCCGATGTCGTTGTGACGGTCGATGCCCCGAGTTTCACCTTGCGCGTCGCCAACAAACTGCGTGGATCCGGTATCCCGATCGTTCACTATGTGGCGCCGCAAGCGTGGGCATGGCGGGCCGGCCGCGCCAAAACGCTTGGACAACGGGTCAACCATCTCATGGCGCTGCTCCCGTTCGAAGTTCCATTCTTTGCTGAACACGGCCTGCCCACCACCTATGTCGGGCACCCTGCCATAGAATCTGCGATGGCCGGAGACGGCCCATCCTTCCGTAAGGCCCACGGCATCGCGGATACAGCGCCTGTGCTCTGTGTGGTCCCTGGCAGCCGAAATAGCGAGGTCCGGCGCATGCTGCCCGTCTTTGCCGAAGCTGTTGAGCGCCTTTCGGAACGCTACCGTGACCTGCAGATCGTCATCCCCGTGGCGCCTAACGTCGCGGAGACAGTGGAGGCGCAGACGCGTGGCTGGCCGCTAACGGTCCTGCATGTCACGAACCCCGCAGAACGATTCGACGCTTTTGCAGCAAGTGACGTGGCGATGGCGAAGTCCGGCACAGTGACGCTCGAGCTTGGTCTGGCCCGCGTTCCGATGGCGGTCGGCTACCGCGTAAGCGCCCTCACGGTGTTCATCGTGCGCCGCATGCCCATCGCCGTGAAATACGCCTCGCTCGTGAACCTCCTTGCCGACCGCGAGGTCGTGCCAGAACTCTTGCAAGAAGAGTGCACCGCCGAAGCCGTCGCCGAAAAGGTCGGGACCCTGCTCGGGTCGCCCGAGGCACGCGCCGCGCAGCAAGAGGGCTTCGCTGAGGTCTTGCATGTTCTTGGCGACACCGATCCTCCGCCCAGTGAGCGCGCCGCCAAGGTCGTGCTCGACCTGATCGAGGCTTCTAGGTCGTTGTCGCGCGCCAACTAGCTCTTTGCGGTCACGGTGACCGGCGAGCCCGGGGTGAGCCAACTCTGAACTTTCTTGAGCTGCGCGTCGATGCTCTCATTGATCATCACGGCGACACGCAAAGCCTCGGAGCCGGCATCGCCGTCCACGAAGGGCTTCTTTCCTGTCCGCACGCAGTCCAAAAAGGAAGCGATCTCGTTGCCGAGGCTATCTTCCTGCGGAATGTCCACCGTATCGGTGGCGATGGCCGCAAGCCCTTCCGTCGCCGGATCTCCGCGCAGGCTATAGCCGAAGATCTTCCGCTCTCCCAAATCGCAGTTGAGGTATTGGCTGTGCGAGAAAACGCGCAAGCGGCGCTCTGTCTTGTAGCTAATGCGGCTTGTGGTGACGTTCGCAACACAACCCGACTCGAAATTGATCCGCGCATTGGCGATATCGACCTTGCGACCCATGACCCCGGTACCGACCGCATCCACGCTTGAGACCGGCGAACCGACCAGGCCGATGATCATGTCGATGTCATGGATCATGAGGTCGAGAATGACGTCCACGTCGACGCCCCGCGCCTTCCAGGGCGCAATGCGATAGCTTTCAAGATAAAGCGGGCGATCGATCTTCTCCGAAATCACGCGATAGGCTGCGGAGTACCGCTCGATATGGCCAACCTGCAGCACCGTGCCGCTTTCCTGGGCCAGCTTCGTCAGCACGTTCGCTTGCTCAACCGTCTCGGTGATCGGTTTCTCGATATTGACGTGTAACCCTGCTTCGATCAGGTCGCGCGCGACGTCGAAATGGAATGGAGTTGGCACGGCTACACTAACGGCGTCCACCTTGCCGTAGATATCCCGATAGTCCGTCACGGCCTCGGCGCCGAATTCCTCAGCCATCGCCTGAGCACGCTCTGGATTGGTGTCGACGACCGCAACCAGCTTCGCATCGGGGTTCTTCGTATAGTGATTGGCATGGAACCGTCCAAAATAACCGGTTCCCACCACCGCAGTACGGATTTGATCCGCCATTCTTGTCATCCTCTCAACGCTTTACCGCTGGTCAGGGTTGCAGCCTGTCTCCTGGCCCTCGACCGCCCAACATGCTCTCTAGGAGAGAGCATCATGCCCGGCTTTTTGTCGCAAAATTTGCCCCTTCGCCAGCCCCAAGGTCCATAGAAGACCCATAGCGCGGCGAAGCCTTTAGAAACTGGGGCGTGGAAAGATTGGCCGACTCCGGTTAAGTCGTTGGCAGCGCTCGGTGATAAGTATGGGGTCACCGCGCGGACAAAGGCGCCTTCCGAGGGAGAACAGAATGCCGCACCACCCGATTTTGGACCCCTTGGAACGCCTCGGCCCGGACGGGGAGTCTTAGGCCATGTTACTCGGTTCCGAACGCCTGCTCGCAACCAACCGGCTCAACGGGCTGAAAGTCGGTGTCTTGGCCAATCCTGCCTCGGTCGATCACGGCTATCGCCACATCGTGGACCAGCTTGCAGGCTCGGATGCCTTCGAGCTGGCGGCCATCTTCGGTCCACAGCACGGGTTCAACTCGGACCTTCAGGACAACATGATTGAAACGCCGCACGCGACGGATCCAAGACGCGGCGTCCCGATCTTCTCGCTCTATAGCGAGACCCGCGAGCCCACCAAGGACATGCTCGATCTCATCGACGTGCTGGTCATCGATCTTCAAGACGTCGGCGCGCGAATCTACACCTTCATCTACACCATGGCGAACTGCCTAAGCGCCGCGGCTAAGACGGGAACGCCCGTGATCGTGTGCGACCGTCCCAACCCAATTGGCGGCCTCCAAGTCGCCGGGCCGATGCTGGAGCCAGGCTACGAGTCTTTCGTGGGGCAATTTCCGATTCCCATGCGTCACGGCATGACTGTTGCCGAGCTCGCCAAGCTCTTCAACGGGGCGTTCGGCATCGGCGCGCCGCTTGAGACCATCACCATGGAGGGATGGTCGCGCACCGCTTACTTCGATGACACAGACCTACCCTGGATTATGCCCTCTCCCAACATGCCGACGCTGGAAACGGCGGTTGTCTATCCCGGTACGGTATTGTTCGAAGGCACAATGGTCTCGGAGGGTCGCGGAACTACCCGGCCTTTTGAGCTGATCGGTGCGCCATATCTCGATGCCGAAGCCCTCGCCGCGCGCATGAATGCGCACGCGCTTGAAGGCGTGTATTTCCGGCCAGCCGTCTTCGAGCCGACGTTCCAGAAACACGCCAAGAGACCGTGCGGCGGCTGCCAGCTTCACGTTACCGACCGTAACAGCTTCGAACCTGTCATCGCGGGCGCCGCGCTAATCCGCGAGTGCTTCGGCCTAGCACCGGAGCAGTTTGCTTGGCGCGAAGGGCCCTACGAGTACGAACACGAAAAAATGCCCATCGATATTCTCGCCGGCTCTCCGGAACTGCGGGAACAGGTCGAGGCGCAAGTTCCAGTCACCGAGATCGCCTATAGTTGGACGAAGGGCGTGGCGGAGTTCGAGGTCTTGCGCGCGCCCTATCTACTTTACTGAGTCTCGCGCGGTTTCCACCGAGACATCATAGGACAGCCCAAAGTCTGCTCGAACGCCTTGGCGAGATCATCCTCCCCCTGAACGTTCAGGTACGTGCCACCAGTCTCTTCAGCGAGACACTTGGCGTCCAGATAGCTCTGTGCGCCAAGCCAGAAATCCGCCTGAAGCCGAAACCCGATCACATGGACCGTCAGGCCTTGGCTTTCCGCACTAAGCCTCTTGCCCAGCGCGCATGGATCGCCCTCGCAAGTATCCTCGCCATCCGTTAGGACAACGATCACACCAGGCTTGTTACGATAGTCCAGAACCCCCGCGGCTTGCTCAACGGCTTCCGCCAAAGGCGTTTGGCCTGCGGGGCGGAGAGCGTCCACGACCCGCATAATGGGTTCTGCGGCTTGCGCTGTCGGCTTCAAGTCGAGCGAAACATTGCATTGGTCATAGGGACCCGGCCCATAGCTTATGAGGCCGATTTTGCGAAACTGCGTCGCCCTCGGCAGGACGCGGCGCAACGCCTTTCGCACCTCATCGATACGCAGCTGCGGAATTGTACTGAACGTATCGAGGTTTCCGGACATAGACCCGGAGGCATCGAAGACGACCATCGCATCTTCGGTGCATGGCGTTGGCGTCTCCGCAGCGACCGCCCCGTTAACCAAAAAAGCGGCGGCAGCCAATCCCACTGCACTGAGCCGAATGAGTTTCAGAAAGGCGTCGATGGCTCAGCTCCCGTCATTGCGCCTGGGGGCGCTGGTCGGACCGATATCTCTCAAGGGCGCGCGCTCTGATTTGTCGAAACATGCTGCGCAAAGAAGGATGGGTCGAGAGAAGACATCATGGGGCACCCCAGCGTCTTTTCGAACGCCCGAACAAGCTCTTCCTGACTGTTCGTCGCGATATAGAGCCCGCCCGTCTCCTTAGCCAAACACTGAACGTCGAGCGCGCTCTGCGCTCCCGTCCAGAATGACGTCATGCGAAAGCCAATAACGTGGACCGTTAATCGTGCGCCATCGTTGTGGAGTTTTTCACCGAGGCTGCATGGCGCCCCGCCACAGGTCTCCTCGCCATCCGTCAAGACAACGACGATGCCTGGCTTCGCTTTGTAGTCGAGAACCTCGGCCGCTTGCTCGACAGCGTCCGTCATAGGTGTCTTGCCCGATGGGTTTAGTCCATCGACGGTCTTCAGTATCGGCTCCGCCGCATCGGTTGTCGGTCGAAAATCGAGATTCACGTTGCACTGCTGGTACGGTCCCGGCCCGTACGTAATGAGCCCAATCTTGCGAAAATGAGTGACACGAGGCAGCGCCTTAGCGAGAGCCTTCCGTACTTCGTCGATGCGCCGGATTTTGGCCCCGATCCCCTCGGCGAGGCTACCTGCCATGGACCCCGAAGCGTCGAAGACAATCATGGCGTCTTCCGTGCAGGGGACCACCTCATCGGCGGCGATGACTTGTGCTGGCCAAGCAAAGCTGGCTGCCAGCGCAATCCCACTCGCTCCGATCCACTGTAGCAAAGACATAAGAAAGCCCCCTGGCCAGTAAGCTGTCACCTTACGGCAATCTCAGGGCGCATTCCTAGCAGGTTTCAGTCTTGAGGTAATGCAGCCTGATGATCTAAAGCAGACATCATGGGGCAGCCGAGCGTCTGCTGGAATGCCTTAACCAGGTCTTCCTCGTTTTCGGCCGAGATGTAAAGTCCGCCGGTCTCTTGCGCGAGGCACTTGACGTCCAAGACGCTTGAGACGCCCGTCCACGAGAAATTCTTCATCTGAAACCCAATGACGTGCACGGTCAGATTGCTACTCGTGTTGACAAGCGTCTTACCCAACGTGCACGGATCACCGTCGCAGGTCTCCTCGCCATCGGTCAGGAGAACCACGACGCCCGGCTTAGAACGGTGCTCGAGAACTTTGGCGGCCTGCTCAACTGCTTCGGTCAGCGGCGTCTTGCCTGCTGGATTCAGTCCCGTGACCGCCGTCATGATTGGCTCTGCGGCGTCGGCTATCGGGCGAAGATCGAGTTGAACGTTGCACTGTCGGTACGGTCCTGGACCATAGGTGATCAGGCCAACTTTGCGGAACTGCGTAACGTTGGGGAGCACCCGCGCCAGAGCCTTCTGCACCTCGTGGATGCGGGGCTTCTGCGTCATAAATCCCTGCCCAAGATTACCAGCCATCGATCCCGAGGCATCGAAGACAATCATGGCGTCTTCAGTACAAGGTGTTTTCTGCTCGATAGCGTTGGAGGAGCTTGCGGCGGCGGTCAAAGACGCAGCAAAAACGAGCCCTGCGAGGAGAGGTCTACGCGTTGACTGCACTATGACGTCCTCCTCCCCGCAGAAGCTATGTTGCACTGCCTTAACGGCAGGCGCTATCGCGATTAGTTGCGGGCCGTAAAAGCATATACGATCAAGATCACGCCTTGGATCAGCAGCAGCGCCCCAAACACTATGGGGACTGCGACGGCGGCAGGAATTGGCGCGCCTAATAGGATGACGCCAATGATCAGATTGATCACGCCGAAGATAAAGGAGCCCACACCGCCACCGGTGAATGCCCCGATGATCGCCACAATGCCGATCACGACACCCAAGATGCCAAGCCACACGACAATGGCGGTCGGCAGGACAATCGCGGAGAAAATTGGGTGCTTCAGAACAATAATGCCGGCGAGAATGCCCAAAATGCCGATGATGAGTGACCAGTACCAAGGCACGGTGTCGTCCACGAATACGCGCACCAGTTCAAGAACGCCGACAAACAACCAATACAAACCGAGAAAGATGACCAGTGCGACCAGCGTTTCCGCAGGTCGCGTAATCAGTAGGAATCCGAAGAGGATCGAGGCGATCCCCTCAAGCAAGAACACCCACCAGATATCTGAATGACTCTTCGAGGCAGTCGTATCAGCCATCTTCAAATCCTCCCTGACGTCGTCTTGTTGCTGCGGACTAATGCCCACAGGTTATGCACAGAACTATACCAATTCGGATGGCTCCTCGCCGCGCACCGCTGAGATTCCGCAGAAAACAGCGATTTTTCGGACGTGCCTGGAACAGGGCGAAGGCTAATATGGTCCCCATCTAAACAGAGTGATTCTCAAATTCGCCGCCGTGAGGTATCGGTTGGTTACGGAGGAAACGATGAGAGAACCGAGCGTACGCGTCCCACGTTCAGTCTGGCGGTCAGAAACGGCCTCGGCCGGAATGATCGCTGGCGAACGAGCAATTCCAGAAGAGACGGCTATCGCTTTCACGTTCAACACGGCCTCCTACGCCGTGATGATGGCGACGCCACAAGATTTGGAGGACTTTGCCGTCGGCTTCGCCCTTACCGAGGGCGTCGTGGAGTCCCAGGACGCGATCGACACCATCGATGTTGTTGAGGAAAAGACCGGTATTGAGCTTCGGATATGGCTGAAGGCAAAGGACGCAGCCGAGTTCTTGGGACGGCGCCGAAAGATCGCTGGACCAACAGGATGTGGTCTTTGCGGGGTCGAGAGCCTGAATGAGGCCATGCGCCCGCCCCCCACTGTAGGCCAGGGCAAGATCCTCACACCGGAAGAAATTATGACGGCGGTCAACTCACTTGCCGCTCATCAAGAACTCAACCGCGAGACACGCGCTGTCCACGCCGCAGGCTTCTGGGACCCTGCGCGCGGGCTTATTGCCGTGCGCGAGGACGTGGGCCGTCACAATGCACTCGATAAACTTGCTGGCGCGTGCGTGCGTAGCGGCGGCACAGCGGCGCAGGGCATCGTCGTGTTGACCAGCCGCGTGTCCGTTGAAATGGTCCAGAAGTCAGCGATGATCGGCGCGCCTCTCATCGTCGCCGTGTCGGCCCCGACAGCGCTCGCCGTACGTATGGCCGAGTCATGCGGCATGACGTTAGCAGCCATCGCGCGCAAAGATGGGTTCGAGGTTTTCACGCACCCGCACCGCATCGCCGGTGCTTCCAAGAGCGACGTGGCGTAGCGGGCGCCGCACCGAACCAGCGAGGAACGCCAGGCGTTGTCTCTCCAGTGGCCTTCCGCGATCTTCCCCCAGCTCTGCCACAATCCAGCCCTATACGGCGCTTGGGGGACCTCAAGGAGCTGCGTCATGAAAACCCTTACAACAAGTCTGGTTGCCGCTTTCCTCGTACTCGCCTCATCGTTTGCCGCGGCATCGATCGCGCAAGCGGCGTCGGCCCAGCAGATCGAGGACGACGTCAACGAAACCCTGCACCGCTTTGTTGATCAGATCGGCGGCGCAAGGGCACTTGCCAACAAAGCCGTGGGGATTCTTGTCTTCCCTTCAATCGTCAAAGCCGGTTTCGGCATCGGCGGCGAGTATGGCGAGGGCATGCTGATCGTCGATAAACGACCCGCGGGCTACTACAATCTCGTGGGCGCCTCGTTTGGTTTCCAGCTAGGCGTTCAGGAGCGCTCCGTCATCATCATGTTCATGACCCAGGATGCGCTCGATCAGTTCTACAGCCTCCAGGGCTTCAGGGTCGGTGTGGACGCATCGGTCGCTATCATCACCTTGGGTGCTGGCGGTTCGATCGACTCCGACAAGATCACCCAACCGGTGATCGGTTTCGTGTTGGACCCGAAAGGCCTCATGTACAACCTGACACTCGAAGGCTCGAAGATCACCAAGATCGATCGTTAAGCGCACACGACAGCTGACGCATTCTGGCGCACCCCTGCAATTGTCTTGTCACAAGCGCCCCCTACAGACGTAGGATGCTGTCACAAGATGCTTGCAGGTTGCACAGCCGTTCACGGGAGGAATTGATGGCCGATACGGATTGGGGCGAAGACGTCAAGAAACACGTACCAGATGCCGACGATCAGGCGATTGCTGGGATTGTCCGCCATTGCGGCATTGCGCTGCAAAGCCGCGATGCATCGCTCGTATCGTTCACGGACAAATCGGAGCTTGAGCGCGTGCGCGAGAAGTTCCTTAAGAAGAAGCTCGGTCTAAGCATGTCTGACGACGAGTTAGACGGCGCGATCGCCACGATCGGCGACAAGTTGAAGGATGTCCGCAACAAGAACCGGGTGACCGTCTACTACATGCTCGCCGACCACTTCGGAAAGCTGTCCGAATTCGCTTAGCATCTTACACAATGCTCATGCTTAAGGGGCTAGGACGCTGAGTCTCAAGAAATTTGCTATTGGCCGGACTTTATGACGCTTCTGGCCTTTCTTGTGATGGCCAACTCGGGAGGGTCAACCGGCCCGACCGCTATTGGCCCGCTGGTCTGTTGTTCTCGGACTGAGCTTGCGGTGCTGGAGCCTGCTCCGCGCCCGTATGCTGCTCTGCGCCCGTATGCTGCTCTGCGCCTATGGGGCCAACGCGGAAGGCCGACATCGGCACCTCCACAGCGCAGCCTGCGACAGAAAAGGCAACAACGCCCGCAGCGGCAATTTGGGCTATCTGTTTCATGTCCCGCTCTTGTGAGTGTCTTGGTTCGAAGTCGCTTACTCTAGAGGTGGGAACGAATTTTCCTAAGAACAGGGCAAATTTAAGAGAACCCAACGTCTGGCTAGCGATCTATGAGGAGCATGGTCGAGCAAGCCAACGTCCTCGCTTTTCGTCCTACCGACAGGCCGCATCAGCATCGAGGACGCCACTGACAGCCAGCGTCCACGCTTCCGGCACAGGCTGCAGTTCAGATGGTACAGGTCGCAACACTTGAGCAGCCGAGCAAGACTCCAATTCCACGCTCTGGTTGGCCACCGCCTCGATTAAGGCACCGGACAGCGCGCCAATCTTCGGGCGAAGCTCCGTAACAAGATCAGGAGGCTCAGAAATATCAACCGGCTCCGCCTCCCGCCAAATCGCAAAAAAATGGCGCTGCACAATCTTGGCGGCCTCCATTTGGGCTGTGATGAACCGCTTCGCGACGTTCGGATCGAGCCCGGCCGCCCGAGCACGGGCCATGCTGGCTTTAAGAACATTCGCCTCGCGCACCGGGTCGTCGATCGGCCGCTGCGCGTTCCATTTGTATGCGGCCACCTGCTCCATGAGCGCCAATCGTTCGATGAGTAGATCGCGGATCATTTGAATGTCGTCGGACTCCTCACCCGCCGCACGCGCCGTGCAAGGCATAAGCATCAGAACCATCAGTGCCGCCAGGCCTACTTGGTTCACCTAGTCCGTCTCCGTCATTGTGGCTCGCAACATGAAGCCAGTGTAAGAGACTAGAACAGCGTCCTAGACCAATACCGCTAACATTAGAGGCCCCTGAAACATGACCGCTCTATCACGGCCTGTGTTGTCCTGTCTCCACAGTTCAGTTCTTGGGCTCGCTCTTGGGGCGATAGCCGTTTGCGGTCTGTCCGCGACCGCCATTGCCGATCCACTTCTTGATGAGACCGTCGAATTCACCGGGTCTGTACTGTTCCTGCAGAGCAAGGTTCCGGGGCTCGTGATCGGCGCGGTCAAGAATGGCGAGACGGCGATACGTGGCTTTGGCGAGCGCCTCGATGGCGGAGAAGAACCAGATGGCGACACGGTACTGCGGATCGGCTCCATCACCAAGGCCTTCACAGGTCAGGTCCTTGCATCGCTCGCCGCAGAGGGCAAAGTATCTCTAACGCAAACGCTTAGCTCACTGGCTCCGGATGTTGGTACGGGCAAGGATCCCAACGTCGCCAAGATTAGGCTTATCGACATTGCGACGCATTCTGCCGGCTTACCACGAGAAGTACCGCATGAGCCGGGCCCTGTCGGCGACCCCTTCAGTACGATCACCCGCGACACATTTTCGAGCTGGCTTGGTGCCAACGCGCTGCTTTATCCACCGGGCACTGGGATCCTCTATTCAAACTTCGCCTTTGACCTTTTGGCCATCGGCCTTTCGGAGACGACAAAAACCCCGTACCCGCAACTTTTGAAAAAGCGCGTCACCGACCCGCTCGGACTGCGCGATACAGTCTTCGAACTCTCCGACGACCAGCGCAGCCGCCTGATGGAGGGACACGGCTTCGACGGGACCGCGCTTCGCGACGTACCAACAGGAGACGTCATCGTTGGCTCGGGCGGCCTCTACTCCACACCGAAAGACCTCTTGCGCTGGATGCAATGGCACCTGGACCGGTTCGATGAGAAGGATGCGGAAGTTCGCATGCTCGACCACGCCGTCTATCTCGTCCGTGACAATCTCAGCCCCGTTTCTGGCATGGACGAGTCCGGGCACATGGACGCCATGAGCCTTGGCTGGGTCGTCATGATGCCGGAGGGCAACCGCCCGTTGATCCTGCAGAAGGCAGGCGGTCTCCAGGGAACGTTCTCCTATATTGCCTTTGCCCCAACGCGCGGCGTCGCTGCATTTGTCGCGATCAACGAGTTCGACTTCAACGCGGCGATGAGCATGGCCGAGGTGATCAATGAGATGATTACTTCCTTGGCCCCACGGTAAGGCGACACTATCGACCAGACTTCGGGGCAGCTCGCTTCGCTGCAAACCCACTTCTTGCGGACCATCATCCGCAGTGTTGCGGCTGGAGAGCGGCACGGAGATTGTTCCGTACCCTCTTGAACCCCGCGTTTCCCTCCCCAAATTTGATTCTGTAGCGTTCAGTACAAAAATAGATAGGAGACGAAGGATGGGTCTGCTGGTTGACGGCGTTTGGCGCGACGCTTGGTACGATACGAAAGAACACGGGGGACGGTTCATTCGCTCGAAAGCGCAGTTCCGCAACTGGGTAACGGCGGACGGGTCGGCGGGTCCCACAGGCCATGACGGCTTCAAGGCCGAGCCCGGCCGCTATCATCTCTACGTGTCTTATGCTTGCCCCTGGGCTCACCGCACACTGATTTTCCGGGCGATCAAGGGTCTTGAGGACATGATCGATGTGTCGTTCGTCCATTGGTACATGGGCGACAAGGGCTGGACCTTTCAGCCGGACGACGCCGGTGTCTTCGGCGACTGCCTTTTCCAATCGCAGAACTATTATGAGATCTACCTGAAGGCCGATCCCAATTACTCCGGCCGCGTCACTGTGCCTGTGCTCTGGGATAAAAAGACGAACACGATCGTCTCAAACGAATCTTCCGAGATCATCCGTATGTTCAACAGCGCGTTTGATAGCGTTGGTGCAAAGCCGGGCGACTATTATCCCGAGGAGCTTCGTGCCGAGATCGACGCACTGAACGAGCGCATCTACGATTGCGTCAATAACGGTGTCTACAAGGCAGGATTCGCCACATCCCAAGAAGCTTATGAAGAGGCCCTCTACCCATTGTTCGAGACGTTGGACTCGCTTGACGAACGCCTGAAAACGCAACGCTACCTCACGGGCAGTCAGATCACTGAGGCCGACTGGCGTTTGTTCACGACACTGATGCGCTTTGACGCGATCTATCACGGACACTTCAAGTGCAATCTGAAGCGCCTCGCCGATTATCCGAATCTCTCAGCCTACGTGCGCGACCTCTACCAACAACCGGGCGTCGCCGGAACGCTGAATTTCGAACACAACCGGCGGCACTATTACGAGAGCCATAGCACCATCAACCCAACCGGCGTCGTCGCCGTCGGGCCCGCGCTCGACTTGGACGCGCCGCATGATCGTGAGCGACTTGCAGCGTAGCAACTGCCCTTTCGCTTCCTCGTCACGACGATGTGTGTTGGAATCTTTGCTGCAACCCATGAGGCTACCAACGCGCTGAAACCGTCTCGCGCTATTCGATGCGCGGGGTCATCGTCATGCCTCACCAAGGTGCGGCACGTAAACGCAACCGAACGCAACGCTGGGCTTTACATAAATGAGTGATGCAGATCTCGAGTGGGTCAAGGTTGGCCATGTGGACGACCTTCCCGAAGGCCGGGTGAAAACTGTCACCCCACGCAACGTCTCCATGTGTCTCTCGCATTTCGACGGCCAATGGGCGGCGATGGACAACAAGTGTCCCCACCAAGGCGGGCCGCTTGGCGAAGGGTCCATCGAGACGGGTGCCGACGGCGAGTGCTGGATCCGCTGTCCTTGGCACGGCTGGGATTTCCATCCACTCACGGGCGCACCGCCGGGAGGCCACGAAGACACGGGGCAACAGCTCTACCCTGTCGATGTTCGTGGCGGTGAAGTCTTCGTCGGGATTGAGCCTGAACCGGAACATCAGCGCACGACCACGGACGTTATGGCGGACACCATGGTCAACTGGGGCGTCAAAAGCGTATTCGGCATGGTGGGTCACTCCAATCTCGGCTTGGCCGATGCGATCCGCCGACGCGTGTCGGAGGGCGAACTCCGCTACTACGGCGTACGCCATGAGGGCGCGGCCGCGTTTGCTGCATCGGCCTATGGAAAGCTCACAAGCAAGCCCGCTGCCTGCCTCACGATCGCAGGTCCTGGTGCGACCAACCTCCTAACGGGCATGTGGGACGCCAAGGTTGACCGTGCGCCGGTACTCGCGCTGACCGGTCAGGTGCAAACGCAAGTCTTTGGACCCGGTGCATTTCAGGACATCGATCTCAAATCAGCATTCGAGGCGGTCTCGAAGTTTTCTCAACCAGTACTGACGACGTCGAACCATGCCGAGTTGATGTCACTTGCGTGCAAGTCCGCCATTGTCGAGCGCGATGTCGCCCATCTCATCTTTCCCGACGATGTGCAGACGATACCGAGCGACGCGAAGGCGGGCGGACCTCAAGGCAGAACCGGGGGGGACATTGTCGTTCCTTCCGAGGACAACCTGGCCGCGGCTGCCGAGCTGATCCGCAGCGCCCAGCGTCCTACCATCGTGATGGGGCATGGCGCCGTGACGGCTCGCGACGCCGTCATCGCCCTAGCAGAGCAGCTCGGGGCGCCGGTCATGACTACGTTCAAGGGCAAGGGTCTGATCGCGGACGATCATCCCAATGCTGCCGGCGTGCTCGGCCGGTCGGGCACGCCCATCGCCAGCTGGTTCATGAATGAGGCGGACCTAATCCTGTCACTTGGCTCGTCTTTCGCCAACCACACCGGCATCGACCGGTCGAAGCCGATCATTCAGGTTGACTTTGAGCGCATGCAGCTCGGGCGCTTCCACCCCGTTGAACTCCCCATTTGGGGCGAAATCAGCGCATTCTGCGATGCCATGTGCGCCCGGCTTGATAAGCGGGGTGACGATAGACAGGTCAAGGAACTCGTCGAGCGTTGGGCCATGTGGCGCGAAGAGAAGCGCGCACGCCTCGCGGAGGAACGCGGACAAGGCATCCCCTCTGTTGCCGTCTTCGATGTTCTCTCCGAATTCTGTCCCGCCGATGCCATCATCGCCGTCGACGTCGGCAACAACACCTACTCGTTCGGCCGCTACTTCGAAACGACCGGACAGCGCGTTCTTATGTCCGGCTACCTCGGATCGATTGGTTTTGCCCTCCCCGCCGCCATGGGTGCATGGGCGGCAACGCAAGACATCGCCGAGTTCGCCGGGCGCAAGGTGGTCTCCATCTCGGGCGACGGCGGATTTGGTCAGTACCCGATGGAATTCACCACGGCCGTAAAGTACGGCATGAACATCACCCATATCCTGCTGAACAACGCCGAACTGGGCAAAATCTCGAAGGAACAGCGCGCAGGCGAGTGGCCCGTCTGGGAAACCGGTCTGCACAATCCGTCCTTCGCCGCCTACGCGCGACTATGCGGCGGTCACGGTGCCAAAGTCACCGAAACGGCCGAACTCAAAGAAGCAATTGCTAAGGCGTTGCTCTCAGACAAGCCGGCGCTCGTGGAGGTCATGACAGACGCGGAGCTAGTCTAGCTGCGCGCAATTGGACGCCTGATGGACGGGAAGGACCTCACATTCCACACATGTCTGGCCCACCGTCGTCCACAACGAGCAGCAGCCGGGTTTCTTCGCCTGCCGATAGAGGTGGCGAACGGTGCACAAGGCCGCACTGTTCCAAGGTGGGCCAACGCCGGCCGCGAAATAGTCCGACGTCTCCGGTCTCAAGTTCATGGATCGGACTTGGATCGGACCGTCCTTGAGAACAGCCGTACTGGGTCCCGCGTCCGCGATAGGTGCAAAGCAAGCGTGCCTCAACGTTGTCGAGGTGGAACTTGCGGCACGCGTCGTCGCTGATGACATCGAGGCGGATGCGCACGGATGTCGCCTTCATGATACGTGCAAAGGCACCCGCGAGCATGGCGGCGTCCTCCACCAGCTGGGTTCGGAATGCGCCTTCCGCCATGCCATTCCCGCCAATATGGGCATCAAGAACGCTGCCAGCACTCGACGGGCTCGAGACCACGCGCGCGTCGGGGAGATCCTCCGGCGGCAACGTATCCAGCCATGTCCGAAACTCTACGTCGAGGTTCCGGCGCCAAACGGCGACCCCGCAGCTTGGCGACCAAATCTCATCGAGGATATCGGGACCATCGCCCTCAACAACCCGCCGCGCGACGGCGTCCTGCGAGGCAGGCGGACGAATTAAGCCCCCACGCGCTTCAGCGAGCACCTCATTTTCGCGGTGCCCATGAGCGCTTGATTGAGCGCTCGATTGAGCCGCTTCGTAAGCCTCGTCGTCCATAACAGAGCCTCAGCTAATGATGTTATAACATAGCATTGCTAAGGGCCTGCGCCGTCTGCTGTCAAGCTGGTGAGCGGCATAACGAATTACATGTTGGTAAGGAGCTGATCTTTCACCGGTCGCTGCACGTATTTTATGCGTGCATCGCGGTGCCACCTCCTCCAACTACTCTCCGCCGCGGTGGACCGAGCCCCGGTGTCTTCCCGGCGCCGGGGCTCTTCGTTTCGAGGAGCCTTTCATGGCACAGCACCAAGATCTGGACGCGTTTCTCCAGTCTTTCGATGAGTTCGAAGAAGAGCCAAAGCCGGTCGACGCTTGGCATACGCTGATCTACACGCTGGATGGGCACCCGGTAGCGGACAGATTGACCCCCCTGAGAGGTGGTCCGCTCCATCAATGGCTCGAAGACGTGGCCAACACCGTCGATCCCCTGGACCTCGTCGAGACGCTGGACAGGGAGCTACGTCGGCGCGTTGGCATGCAAGCGGTAACCTCGCAATCCGCGGAGCAGCTTCTCATCGCGCTGTGCCGGCAACTGGAGGCTTGCGTCTGGAATAAAAGTCGGCCGACATCTCAACAACGACGCTAAAGGCCACGGACCTGTAACCCCGCTAATTACTATTCGAATCAAGAGCTTGAGCGCAAGCTGATAGGTTTTTCCTATTCAAAAACTGGAAAAAGGGGTGTAAATCCCCACCTTGCCTCCGTGAACGGATCGTCTCGCGGTTCGGATCCTCGATATCGATCGAGAAAGGAGCTTGAAGATGAACAAGATACTCATGGGGGCTGCGGCCTTAAGCCTGCTCAGCCTTACCGCATGCGGTGGCGGCACGTTGCCTCACGTCTCTGCCGAGGGCGCCGAATGCCGCCAGATGGGTTTCCAGACCGGCACACAGGAATACACGGCGTGTCTCATGGAGCTAGACACGACCAGGGGTCAGGCACCCATCGTCATAGCCAAAGCAACTGACACCGATCGGTAAGCTGCACAATATCGGCGTTATTCTTCCGTGGACTGACTAGGGTCGTAGTCAATCACGTGCTCCTGCTCGTCAGGCGCGTTGCGGGCAACGATGGCGATGGCGGGCTCGCTCTCGCTGAGATTACGCGGCTGGTGCGGCACATCGGCAGGAATAAATATAAAGTCGCCGGCTTCGTTGACGATGCGCTTCTTGAGGCCCGCGCCATAGCGGGTCTCAACACGCCCCTGAAGCAAATAGACCGCGGACTCATAGCCCTTGTGGACATGCGCCTTTGCGGTGGCGCCCGGCGGAATCACGACTTTCAGCAGTGAAAGACCCGTTGCGCCGGCGGTCTTGTCAGAGATACCGGGAAAAATGGGAAGCTCTTGCTTCGACCCTGCTTGCTCAATGCCGCGCACCGTGACGATATCTTCACCGTCGCGCTCGCCGATTATCGTGGGCTCGGCGTCCGCCGTGCCCGCTAGCCAAAGCCCGACTGACGCCGCCAGGACGAAAACTCTCACGATGCGCTTGGGGAGCATGCGGCCATTCCTTTCGTTGTGTCGGGGAACGCTACAACGCGCAAACCCCGACGCAAAGAACGAATGGCAAGCGGAAGACGGGCGAGCAGCCCACGACCACCCACCCTTCCAGGAGCAATTTTAAGGCGCAAAGGCGCGGAGCCGATTAGACCGCCTCGCCTTCGTAGGTAAGATCAGCCGATCAGCCGATCAGCCGCTGGATTAGGTTGACGATCACCAAGAGAACGATCGCACCAAGCGCGGCCGTCACGATCGCACCGATAACACCCCCGGCAATCGTCAGCCGAAGGCCCAATCGCGGGAACAGCCAACCGGCAATAAAGGCACCAGCAATACCGATGATGATGTTCCACAAAAGGCCAAAGCCCGAGCCTTCGACAATAACGCCAGCCAACCAGCCAGCGACCGCACCGATAAGCAGGGTTACGAGAATACCGACGAGATCCATGAGTTTTCTCCCCGTGGGTCCTTCAGAATCGTTGCCCAGATTGGACGAGACTAGCAGCGCCGCCGCACAATTACACCGTGCCTGTGGACAAACTCAGTACCCGCCCCAACAACATCGCACCGGCGTTCGGTTTGCTAGACCCACGTTTGGTGGAGCCCCGGCGCAAGGGGAGGAGCGCCGGAGCTCAAAAGTCGCGGGATGTCGGAACGGGGGCGTTTGATTTCCCGCGCAACCCGAGTGAGGGAGAACCTGACGGAAGCCCCATGACTTTCCGCCAGGCCCTGCCCCCAAATCAGGGTTGGTCAGTATTTAGGGGCAATATCCGCTACTTCTCATCGAAAGAGGCAGCTTATTCCATCGAAAGTCACCTCTACTTCAGTCGGGCCCCAGGCTGATGGGAGCTAGACAGGGGCTTCCCATTGCGAGCCCGGGGGGCCATAATCGCGACATCAGACGACTCAAAAAGGAGACGTGCGAGATGGCCAAGTTGCTTAGTTGCCTGCTTTTTGCCGCCGCGCTGATGCTTGGACTGAGCAGTGGTTCATCTTTGACTCACGCTTGTCCGATGCAGAGTGCCCAGGCCGAGACCAAGTCGAGCCCGGTTCAGTTGGCGATGGAAGAAGCCGACGAAGGGTCTGACAAAGCCGCCTACGACGAAGCAGAAGTCGACAAAGAAAAAAGCGAATAAGAGTCTAGCTGTCGACCTAAGGATTGCAGGGCGCGTCCGGCCATGGCCAACGCGCCCTTTTTTGCGGCCTTGGACTTGCGGCTTTGGCCTTGCGTGTTCGGCCGGGCCGGCCTGATCTATCTGTCCTTACCTCGCGTCAAGCTGATGAGTGCTCCAGTGGGCATCCTTGGGAGAGTTCCGCTACGATCCCGTCAAATGGCAGACGTCTGAGAAACACGAGAAAGCCGGGGAGAGACAATGATTCGCTTCGCAGCGATTGCGCTTTGCTTCGTCACAACGGTAGCGGCGGCGGAAGACCGTGGGGTTTTTCTGGTGGACAATGCGGGTACGGAACTTCGCGTTGCGACGATCACAGTCACAGGTGACAGCTATGAGCTGATCTGGGACGAGGGCCGCTTCGGAGATTACTTCTTGTCGATGAGACCCTTTAAGTGCCTTGAGGGTCCCGACAAGCTTTGGTGCCGAGTTCCCTATCCTTACGAAATTCGCCGAAGCCTCCAGGATGGAGACCTGACGGACGTCGAATATGATCTGATGTTCGTTTGGAAAAAGACGGACGAGTACGGGATCAATATGTGGAACGGCGTCTACTACCAACTGAACGAGACGGGAGGGCAGTTTGAGGGCAAGCTAAATGAGATCGACATGAACGTTCTGGCTGCCCCACCGGAAAACGGAAATCTGCGTCCAATTCGCCCTCAAGATGTCACCGAGGCTGATCCTGAAAGCCACTGGCTGCCACGGTTGGTCATCAGGTGAAAAGTCATAGTGATCCATTCACATCGCGACACCGGTCGCGCGTCTGCCGAGTGCAGCTTCTCTAGTTTAAATCGATCGGCACAGGTCGCGCCTCTTCAAGAGGCAAGTCCGCCTCTAACCACCCATCTGTGCCTTCGGCGAACCAGAGCACATTCTCATAGCCCAACTCTCCGGCCCGCTTCGCCGCATTCCAGGAGGGCCAGCAATCGGCAAGACAGTAGATGACAAGCCTGTAGCTCTTGTCACCGCCTGTAATCGCCTCGAGGTTGTCGCGAAAGTAACGTTGAAGGTAGGGACCCAGGCGACCTTTGCCCACTTCTGGAAGCCAAATGCTCCCCGGAATGTTCTCTCGGGCCCCGCTCAATCGCCATTCTCCAGTCGAAGGATCGGGGCCAGCGCCGGTATGAGCCATGACGTCGATAAGGGCAACGTTAGGCTCACTGAGCAAATCTCTGAGCTCGGTGAGGGAAATTCGCCTCGCGTTCGGGACGGTATCGGGCGTGGGCGCACGATAGTGACCCAAGCGGAACCCCGTGTTCGGATCGATATACTTGTAGGCTCCCTCGTCTTGCGCGAGCACGACCTGCGGTGCCAGTCCAACAGAGACCAAGAGTGTCAAAGACAGCAGATATGCGATAGCTCCATATTGTACGTGAAGGACTTGAGCACGGCGTCGTCTAGGCCATGCTCCGTGTGGTGACCATACTTGATCGAGCTCAGGGACAGTTAGCATTACGCAATCTAGAAGCAGCTATACAAATGAAACCCGCATGCGCATCGATGGCACTGACGACATGCGACCTAAGATTCATGCTAGTCGGTCTAGTCGAAGATGTATTTCCGCCTTGAAACCATGTAATCTCCGCAGCGTAGGAGAGATTTGTCGATGAAAGCCATTATTGCAACTCTTGTCGCCACAGCCTTGCTGCTGCCTGGCGCCGCGCTCGCTGAATCTAAGGAAGATCCGCTAGAGTCGGTCATGTGGTCGTCGATGGCGGGAATTCTTGAGAGCGTCAACGAAGGCAAAATCGTCTTCGACGATGCGGTCTCTGTGGTTACTCCATCTGTTGCCGAGAACCAGATGGAAGTGCCTGTAACCGTTGACGCGACCAAAGTGGGCCCTGTCGAGAAAATCGTCGTTGTGACGGACTTTAATCCTATACACCACGTCCTGACCTATGAGCCCATCGACGCGGCGCCATACATATCCTTCCGAGTCAAAGTGGAGCAGGCAACCCCAGTCCGGGCGGCGGTCCTCACGGAAGACGGGACCTGGCATGTTGGCAGCGCACTCGTTGACGCCGCGGGCGGTGGATGTACGGCGCCTGCGCTCTCACACGGCCAGGAGGACTGGGTCAGTCACCTCACAAAGGTGCGGGCCAAGATCTGGCGGTATGCAGAAGACCAAGACGTGCGGCTCAGAGTGAAAATCCGTCATCCTATGGACACTGGCCTTGCTGACGGTATCCCTGCGTTCTTCATGAGCAGACTTGAGGTCAAGTCGCCAGACCAGAAGGTTCTCGCCCGGCTTGACATACGTCAGCCAGTTTCCGAGCACCCCACGTTCACGCTGAAGCCGCACCTAACAAGGAATGCGGAGTATCTACAACTTCAGGGGCGCGATACGGATGGCAATTTGGTGGATGTCAAAGTACCGGCACCCAATGCGACATCGAGCACGGCGCTCTTTCACTAATTGAGACAAAGTCGCTGAACATGCTCACAAGGCGAGATACGCTGCTTGGAGGCCTTTGCGCGCTTGCTTTTCCACGCATCGAGGCGGCGCTCGCGGCGCAGCTCAGCTATGCTTTGACCGCACGTGAAGTTGCCCCTGGTACGTATGTCGTGATTGGCAAACGCGAGTACTTCACGATGGCGAATGGCGGCGACATCGTAAATGTCGCCTTCATCGATACAAAGGATGGCGCGGTCGTCATCGACACCGGTTCGTCGAAGCGATACGGCATTGCGTTGCGGCAGCTCGTTGAGCGGACCACCGGCAAGAACATTGTACGCGTCTACAACACCCATCATCATCCCGATCATTTCTTGGGAAACCAGGCTTTCGATCCCAGCACTATTGCATCAACAGAGCAGGTTTCTAAGAACATCAACTCCGAGGGAGAGATGCTCGCCGAGAATCTCTACCGGTTGCTGGGAGACTGGATGCGCGGCACGCACGCTGTCACCCCGGGTGTGGTCGTCGCAGATGGCGAGGAGAAGTTCGGCGATCACCGCTTTGAGCTTGTCGAGCTGAAGGGGCACACAAATTCCGACCTTGTCATTCTCGACAAGAACACAGGCATCTTGTTCGCAGGCGACTTGGCCTTCTTAGACCGAGCGGCGACGACGCCGCACGCGAGCCTTTCAGACTGGCAAGAGTCCCTGGATACGCTCTCCAAGGTTCCACACAAATTGCTGATTCCCGGGCATGGGGAGCCCGATAGTGAGGGGCGCGCGGTAACTCAAACGCGTGACTACCTCACCTGGTTGTCCAAGACGTTAGAACAAGCTTTGAACAACGGCCTGGATATGACCGAGGCTATGAGTGTTCCGATCCCAGAGCGATTTGCATCCATTGCCCTCGCACGGGAAGAACTAGAGCGGTCTGTTGCCCACCTCTATCCGGGTCTCGAGGACAGGCTTCTCCCCTATATCGGTCAGGGCGAGAGCCAAGCTCTCTAAGTCACAACATCCTGCAGCACAAAAAGAAGAAGCGCCGGCAAGGCCGACGCTTCTCCTCAGTCTTCGCTAGGGTAAAGTCTTTAGTTGGCGGAAGCCAATTCCTTCGGGACACGGAAGGTCCAAAGGGTGCCGCCCTGGTTGAGGTACTCAACCTTCTTGGCAACTTCACCGCCCCAGAGCGGAACCGCGCCACCCCAGCCCGAGATCACGGTGACAAACTGCTCACCATCCTGCTCCCAAGTGATGGGCTGACCAACAATGCCGGAGCCCGTTTGGAACGACCAAAGCTTCTCGCCAGTCTCGTCATCAAAGGCAATGAACTCGCCTTCAGGCGTGCCGGTGAAGACAAGACCGCCAGCCGTCGACATAACGCCGGCCCAGAGCGGAGCACCGTTCTTGTACTCCCACTTGACGTCGCCAGAGTCCGGATCGATGGCCTTCAGAGAACCGATGTAGTCCTCGAAGATCGGCTTGATGGTAAAGCCAGAGCCGAGATAGGCCGCACCCTTCTTGTAGGTGACGGGCTCGTTCCAGATGTCCATGCCCCATTCATTTGAAGGCACATAGAAGTTCCCGGTCTTCTTGGAGAACGACATCGGCTGCCAGTTCTTGCCGCCGAGGAACGAAGGCACGGCGAAAATCACCTCACCCTTCTTGCCCTCGGCCGCCTTGCTAGGATCGCCAGGGCGGTTCTCCTCGATAAACTTTGGCCGGCCATTTGCGTCAATGCCGCTGGCCCAGGAGATGTTCTTCACGAACGGGAATGCGTTGACGAACTTACCGTCTTCGCGATTCAAGACGTAGAAGAAGCCATTGCGGTCAGCAGTGGCCCAGCGCTTGTTGCCGTCACGATCGGTGTAAGCAACCACTTCGTTCACGCCATCGAAGTCCCAGCCTTCGCGGGGCGTAGTCTGGAAGTGCCACTTGATTTCACCGGTCGCCGGATCCATCGCCACACGGCTGGCCCCATAGAGATTGTCACCCTCGGTGCCTTTTGGATTACCTGCGCCACGCAGCCAGCTATTCCAAGGAGCCGGGTTCCCAGCACCGAACACGATCGTGTCGGTTTCCTTGTCGTATGAACCGCCCAACCACGGTGCACCACCGCCGGTCTTCCACAAATCGCCAGGCCAGGTCGCATTGAGCTCGCCGGTCATGGTGGATTCCTTACCCTTGTAAGTCCCCATGTGGCCTTCAATCATCGGCCGTGTCCAAACCAGCTCACCGGTCTCGGCGTCGCGCGCCTGCACTTCGCCTGAGATGCCAAATTCACCGCCGGAATTACCGGTGATGACAAGACCATCAACCACGATGGGTGCCGCCGTGTAGGAGTACCCATCCTTGAAGTTGGCAATCTTCTTGCTCCAAACGACGTCACCGGTCTTCTTATCGAGTGCGACAATTTTTGCGTCCAAGGTACCGAAGTAAATCTTGTCACCAAAGATGGCTGCACCACGGTTGACGACGTCACAGCACGGCAGGATGCCCTCGGGCAAGCGCGCATCGTACTGCCAAATTTCCTTGCCTGTTTTGGCGTCGATGGCATAGAGCCTCGAATAGGAGCCGGTTATGTACATGACGCCGTCGTCGACGATCGGCTGTGTTTCTTGGCCCTTCTGCTTCTCACCACCCAGAGAGAAAGCCCAAGCCGGAACGAGATTTTTGACGTTGTTTTTGTTGATGGCGTCCAGCGGAGAGTAGCGTTGAAGGTGACGCCCCATTCCGTTGGTCAAGACACTACTGGTATTCTCCGCGTCGTTGGCCAAGTCGGCCTCGGTAACGTCCGCATGCGCGGTGCCACCTGCGAACACGGTAAGCAACGCGGCTGCAACAACTCTTCGCATTAGTTCCTCCCATATGTGCCCTGCGCCGGCATTGACTCAGGGATATTTGGTTTTGGGATTATCTAAGTGTCGCGGCTGCGGCATATTGTACTAAGGTGCTAAATCGACCGAGTTCTATGCGATTTATGGCGCAAATGCCTGTGCCGGCGCCGATTTTCAATAGGAACGATACGTAGGTTCGATAGGAATGGCAGTTGTGGTTGCGTTCAACTCGTGGTGGGGGCCAAAGACTGGAAACGGATGAGTCAAGCCGCAACCCCGGTGCGCAACACCTAGTCGGCCCTCTTTACGCTTGCGGCCGCACCGAGAGCGCAACCCTACCGGAGCGCTACCTTACTGATTGGGCCGATAGGCTGCGCCCCAGGGAAACCGGCCGACCTTGATCGTTTTTGTCGGCGCCAGTTTCGCCACATCGATAACGGTGATGTCGCCAGACACCCCATTGGTGGTGAAAAGCAGACTCTCATCGCCGTTGAAGGCCACGTGCCAGACACGCCGGCCAACAAGGATATAGTCGAGCACCTCGTAGGTCTGCTGATCCACCACCGCAACGTGGTTGGCTGGGCCCAACGCAACAAACGCGTACTTACCGTCCGACGTAAGTTCGAAGCCGACCGGCTGGACGCGATCAGGACGAACACCCTTGATCTCAAAACCTATTTTGGCTTTCTCGGACCGCGACTCCACATCGAAGACGGTGACTGTGCCGCCAATCTCAGAGCTTACCCATAGCTTGCTACCATCGGCGGTAAAGCGTGCGTGGCGGGGTCTCTGGTCCACCAGCGTATTGGCGATGAGCTCATGCGTTTCCGTATCGATCCAATGCGCCATGTTCGACGACTCAGATGTGGTGATGACAATCTTCCCGTCGGGGGACACAGCCATGCCCTCAGGCTCAACGCCCACATCGATCTGCGCCACGACCTTGCGGCTCTCTACATCGACAACCGTTGTGATCGCATCGTCCTCGTTCGCGATATAAAGGTGACGGTTGTCAGGATGCAGAATGAACTGCTCGGGATCCTCGCCCGATGGGAGTTCATTCAGCACCTCGCCAGACTCGGGATCAATCACTTGGACCGTGTCGCTATCTGAGGCGCACAAATACAGGACGGAGTGATCCTTAGAGAAGGTGATGCCCCGCGGCCTTTCACCAACTTGAATCGTCCGAACCACGTCGAGAGACTGCTCGTCGATGACGCTGATCGTGTTGTCCTTCTCGTTGGACACCCAAATCTCACCAGCAGCAAATGCCGTGGATGAAGCCAGGCTTAGCATCAGTGCGGTCGCGAAAGGCCGGTAATACTGCAATAAATGCACGGTGTTCTCCTCAGAAGCTGGTGCAGCGTGACTCCGGTTGGTCTATGCCCAACGTGTCCATTTCGTTTGATTGATGTAGAAAACCCTCAAGTGGCGCCTGGGCGACAACCGCTCTTGGGTGCATGAGAGGAATGGGCTGACGCAATTGCCCATTCCATGGCCGAAAGCTCAGTTTACGACCCTTGTAGCCAGCAAGTTCGAAGTCATCCGACAGGATATAGGCACGCAAGACAGCCGGATCGTTCGACTTCGTCTGCGTTACCGCTTCGCCAATGGCGCGCACGGCCGCCCATGACGCGTAGTCGATGGAGCGCATCGACCGGCCAGCCGCTCCGGTGAATCGGCGTTGCAGCTGCGCCGCGCCATGCTGTTCGACCGCGCTGCTCCATGCGTTGGGTCTCAGGCCTTCCGATCCCGCAACAGGACGCGGGATCCAGCCGTTGTACAGCAGGTAGCGGCCAAAATCCCCGCGTTCGTCCGTGACAACGAGCAAATCGTGCTCAGGGAAGCTCTGAACAAACAACGGTACTTCCTGAGCAGCATTCCGGCGCATGTCTGCACCAAAACCCCAGACCTTCCGGCCACGAATATCGATGTCGAACTTCTCCGTGCTCTTGTCGAGCGCCTCAGCGAACGCTTTGTCCTCAGGCTGAGGACCTTCGACAAGAGCCCATCGCGTCCACTTTTTCTGGACGGCAAATTGCGAGAGCGCATCAGCCAGCATCGCGCGCGAAGGGATCGTATGCAGGAGGTTCTGCCGGCAAGACCTATCGCGAAGGGCAACGTCGCCTTCCGATACATTGATCAGCAGTGCGCTCTTTGCTTCTGGCAGGTCGGCGACCGCCAGCAAGTCCTCAGACGTCATGTTTAGCAGTAAGAGCTTCGTTGCTCCGAGTAACTCGCGCGCGGCGCCGAGCAGGTCTCCCTCGTGCTCAACGATCCGCTTGTCCAGGCTGAAGTGCTGTCCCAGGAACTTTCCGGACTTGTTGCTGTCAGCCACACCGAGCTCGGCACCCGCGAGGCCCTGATCCACTGGCGTTGTCTCAAGGTTGGAGAGGACGGGCACAGGAGGTTGGAGGCGCTCCAGATAACCGATGGTCACTTCCAGATCTGCGCCGGCTGCTGGCTGGCCCGAGACCAGTAGCAACGACATGCCGAAGCAAGCGATCGCCGAAGGCCAACGCCACAGCAACGAGGCAACATGCTTCAAGCTCGCAGGCTCACTTTTTGACGTTCCGGGCATCTACACTTCCGAACTTGCCGACCCCGGAATTGATCGCACATGAGTGACCGTCATCTCTTGGACTTTAGTACAGTTTGAGCAATCTCAGGCTTCCTGTCCGGCAAACCGTTCTGGTAGAACAAGCAAAAATGCCATGAAAAGTTTTTTCGGACACTCGGGAGGTTGCTTATGATTACGCCCAGGACTCTAGTGCCGCTCTGCTTGTTAGCATCCGCCACAGCAGTTGTTTGGTCTCTCGCAACGATAGAACTCCGGGCTCATGGCGACGTGACGCCTCAAGCGGTCGACACTTCGGGTTTGCCTGAACTTGGCGAAGAATGGCTGGAAGAGAATCCGTGGCGTGATCCCGATGGCGAGCACTGGGAAGCGGCTCTCGAGGTCGGCTCATCCGCATACAATCAAAATTGTGCCCGCTGCCATGGCTTAGGGGCGGTTTCTGGCGGTTTGGCGCCCGACTTGCGGAAGCTTGAGGCCGACAGTTCTGGCGACGAGTGGTTCCTTGAGCGGTATATAAACGGCTACACGCAGAACGGCATTACGAAGATGCCTGCATTTGGCGAGTTACTGGGTCAAGAGGCCGCTTGGGCGATTAGAACGTACACGGAGACGCGGCCCGGCGAGGATGCGATGGAACCGCATCTGGATACGCTTCAAGGGCATCGCGACGCCCTGAACGAGCACGTGAAGTCTGGGAAGTCCGCGGAAGACAGCGCGGAGCAGCTGACCACCGTAAGGGAAAGCCTGATCGTAATCGCCGGTCAGCTAAAGACCGCATCCGGCGCACCCAAAGCAGATTCTGCACCGAGACGTGCGGCCGCCGCCTTGGATGGTAGCGATGGGGGTGTCGCGACAGCCGCGGAAATCCTCACGATTGGGTTGCCTGCGGCGAAATGATCCTTCTACTGTCTTTTCTAGCGCTGCTGATAACCGCACAGCCTGCCGTCGCACAAAACTGCCCAGATGTGCCGTCCGGGATTGGGGCAAAGCAGAAGCCTCAGAATGTAGGCCGCGACATAATCGGCCAAAGCCTCGACGACATCGTCGAAAGAGGCTGGATTGTTGTTGCTGTTTACGAGGACTATCCGCCGTACTCCTATTCGGAGGGCGGCAAACTAAAGGGCGTGGACATCGACGTGGGCCGGCTGATCGCTGATGAGCTGGGTGTTGAGGCGCGCTTCCTCGTCCGCTCGGCCGACGAAAACGTTGACGCCGACTTGCGAAACAATGTTTGGCGCGGTCCCGTCGTGGGCGGACCCGTGGCCAATGTCATGCTGCACGTTCCTGACGACCGCATCTTGGCATGCCGCAACGAGCAAGTTGTGCTGAATGGAGCCTATTTCACCGAGAAGATCGGGATCGCCTACAACAAGGCCAAATACCCCGATGGCGGTCCCTCCCCTGCTTACTTCCGTTATGACCTGGTCGGCGTCGAGAATGACACGATCTCTGACTTCTATCTGTCAGGGCTTGCAAGAGGCCAAGTGCTTCCGAATGTCCGGCGGTATCCTGACTACACAAGAGCTATGGAAGAACTACGCGCCGGCAACGTCCCCGCGGTCATGGGACCCATCGGGGAGCTTCAAAACGGGTTGTCGGACGAGCTGGCTATTCATACCCCGCCCTTACCGGGTCTTGCCCGAGACTCGTGGCCACTTGGCGTAGCGGTACGCCACAACTGGCGACCGCTTAGCTACGCCATCGACGACATTCTCGTCACTGCGGTCAGTGATGGGAAGATTGAAGAGATCTTCAAAGAACACGGCCTGCGCTACGCGCCTCCGCCAGAATTCTAAGCAACTGAGCATCTGGCGTTTCGTGCTTCAACGACCCTGGCTGGTGACGCGCTTAGACAGACGAGGACAGTCAAGCGTTTCCCTCAGCGCAGCGATCAGCTCGTCCTCGGAGTTGGCCTTTACGTATACGCCGCCACTCTCTTCGGCCAGACATCCCAATTCCGTTGCGTGGTTCGCGCCTCTCCACGAGAAACTATGATAGCGAGAAGCGATCACGTGGATCTTCAGCCCGGCGGCTGCAGCGTGCAGGTCTTCAGCGAGTTGGCATGGCGCTCCACCGCAGGTTTCTTCGCCATCCGTCACCACAACGATAACGCCAGGCCTGCTCTGATAGTCGAGAGCGTTGGCTGCTTTCCATACAGCAGCCGTGAGAGGTGTATCTCCCGCTGGCACCATCTCGTTGACCGTATCCATGATACGGGAGGTTGCATTTGTCGCTGGGGGAAAGTTCAGCTTAACGTTGCATTGTTCCTCGGGTCCCGGACCATAAGTCACGAGTCCGATACGACGATATCGCGCGGCGCTCGGTAGGACCTTTGACAAGGCCGACCGCACCTCGTCGATACGAGGGGGTGAGGATGCGATGCCCGGCCCTTGGTTTCCGGCCATTGAGCCCGATGCGTCGAACACAATCATGGCGTCTTCGATACAGCTGTCACTGTTGCCAGAGCCTTCCGCCGCCAACGCTGCGGACTCGAAAAAAACAACTGCGACAACTGTCAATACGACGACCACGCGGCAGTTTGCACACAGCCAGCCATTTATGATGCTCATTTGTTTGCTCCAACGCATCACTACATCGATGTGGAACGTCAGACAACCTTCTGGGTCAGACACTTAACCCGTCTGAATCTGTCTCCAGTTACATGCTAGGTTAAAGAGCTTGTTACGTATACGTTGGAGTTCACTCAAACGGCCGAAGGCCGTATTCGGGGAGAGCCGTGTCTACTGCTGATCGAAACCTGATTCTGATCGTTGATGACACACCGACCAACGTCGCTGTGATCTCCGGCCTCCTGAAGGAGACGTACAAGACCAAGGTTGCGACGAATGGCGAAAAGGCTCTTGCAATCGCTAACGGAGCTGAGAAGCCTGACCTCATTTTACTCGACGTGATGATGCCGGGTATGGACGGCTATGAAGTCTGCAGACGACTGAAGGCCAATCCAGAGACGGCTGAGATTCCGGTGATGTTCCTTACCGCCAAGACGGACGCCGTCGACGAGGAGAAGGGATTTGAAGTCGGCGGAATCGACTACATTCACAAGCCGTTCTCAGGGCCCATCGTCCTCGCACGGGTGAAAACTCAGCTTGCATTGCAAGAAGCGATTTCGGAGGCGCGCGAGGCTCACAATGAAGCCGACCAGCTCCTGCACGCCTTACTCCCCCGAAAGGCGGCGGAGGAGATTCGCAGCTTTGGCACCGTGATCCCGAAGCGTTACGACAACGTCGCGGTGCTTTTCTGCGACGTGACCAACTTTACAGCCTACTGCGACAAGAACGAGCCCGAGGATGTTGTGTCTCGGCTCGACGCCCTCTTCGTGATCTTCGAGCGCATAACGGCACAAAACGGCTTGGAGAAGATCAAGACGATCGGCGATGGGTTCATGGCAGTCGCGGGCCTTCTTCAAGAGATCGAAGACCCTGCGGGCTCTGCGGTACATTGCGGGCTCGAGATGGCGTCGACCCTGATCGATGCCGACCTTGGGTGGGAGGTGCGCGTCGGCGTCAATGCCGGGCCTGTGGTTGCTGGCATCGTCGGACAGGAGCGCTATCAGTTCGACATATGGGGCGATACCGTCAACGTCGCAGCCCGCATGCTTGAGAAGTCAAAGCCGGGCACTGTGGCGGTGACGGGACATGTGTGGGAACTCGTCAAGTCGCGCTTTCAGGCCGAGAAACTCGGCGAATTGGATGTAAAGGGCAAAGGGGCCGTGCCCATCTTTAGCCTCGATGCCGAACAGATATTGGGAAACAAAGATAAGGTCGCGTCCTAGGGCCGAGCAACGAACGCGAATTTCTAGCGGACAATGTTCAAAGACCTAAAAACAAGCACAAAGCTATCGCTTCTCACGGGCGCCTTCATTATCGCAATTCTGGTCGCGATCTACACCCTCGTTATTGAGAAGCAGCGTGCGATCGAGTTCTCGCAAAAGGAACTTGTAGGCGTCGCCTATCTAGAGAAGATCAGAAACCTATACAGCATCGTTCTAACAACACCGGCTTCCGTAAGCGCCGGCAGTGCCGAGAGATCACTCCAAGACTCTCTGGCGACACTTGCTGCAGCCGAACGCGACTTAGACGCATCACCGACTTCGCGGAAGTCTCTCGGCGGTACCGATCTCGGCACGGAGCCTTATGTGCGATCGCTCAGCGAGTCACTCCGCCAGATTTGGTCCGGTGAAGACATCGGCGAGAACCGCGCCAAGCTCATGCAAAGTGTTCTTGAACGCGCACAAAGTTTGACGACGCAACTTGGTGACGCCTCAAACCTCGCGCTCGACCCAGATCTTGATACCTACTACCTCCAAGATACAGCCGTCAGACAGATCCCAAGATTGTTGGGACAGATCGGCGAAGCGCAGGCTGTCGCAGATGCGGCTATTGGTCAACCAACACTCGAAGAGTCCGCTGAGCTCCTCAAGCTGTCAGGAATGACTCGGTCGACCGTTGAGCAAATCGAAAAGAACCTCGATTCGGCTTATGAGGCAAGCGAGGGCAAAGAGTTACCAGCCGACCTCAAACGAAACATGACGCGGATGCTGACCGGAGCCATTCGCTATGTTGATCATCTGACAAAAGGCGTAAAGGACCCTGCGCTTTGGAATGCGGAAATCGACGACGAGCGATACAGAGAAGTGGTTTACGGCGCGCTCGGTGCCTGGACGAGCAACCGGACCGCGCTAGAAGGTCTTCTCGAGGCGCGTGTCGATACGCTCCGCCACGAGCTACTCATAAGCCTTCTGATCACAGGCGGCCTAGCTGCCTTGAGTATTCTGTTGGCGTTCCTGACCTATCGCCATATCGTCGGCCCACTGACTAGATTGCAGTCGATTGCCGAGAAAGTCGGTGAAACCTCAGACTATAGCCAACGCATGGATTATGAGGGCAAAGACGAAATCGGTCAGCTTGCGACCTCTTTCAATCGGATGCTAGGCGAGCTCGCCGATAGCCAACAGCGGGAAGTCGCAGAGCAGGCGGAGCAAACGGCCCGTGGCCGCATTTCCACGTTACTTAGACACTCCCCAGCGGTCATTTATAGCTTCAAGGCGCACGGAGATTTCGCGCCAACATTCGTCTCTGAGAACATCGGCTCAATGCTTGGCTACGACGTAAATGAGTACATGGAGGATGCGTCCTTCTGGCGCGAACACGTTCACCCAGACGATTACCCCAGAGTAGAAGCACAGCAGAATGCGCTGTTTGAGTCAGGGCAGAATGTATCCGAGTACCGTTTTCGCAAAAAGGATGGATCGTATTGCTGGGTTAGCGATGAGCAGCATTTAATTCGAGATCCGGGCAAGGACAACGAGCCGAGCGAAGTCGTCGGCTCTTGGAACAACGTGGATACGCGGAAGAAAGCCGAACAAGCGCTACAGCAAGCCAAAGTCGAACTACAAAAGGCTGCCCAAGCTGCAGAGGAAGCAAGCGAAGCGAAGAGTTCGTTTCTCGCGAATATGAGCCACGAAATTCGCACCCCGATGAATGCCGTGATCGGCCTATCTCACCTAGCGCTAAAAACTGATCTGCAACCGAGGCAACGCGACTACGTTGCCAAGATCAAGAGCTCCGGCGAGCACCTACTCGGCATTCTCAACGACATTCTGGATTTTTCGAAGGTCGAGGCAGGCAAACTCGAGATTGAGACTATCGACTTCGATTTGGACAACGTGCTCGAGAATGTCGGCAACCTGATATCTGAGAAAGCATCGGCGAAAGGGTTGGAGCTGATCTTCGACATCGATCCGTCAGTCTCAAGACACCTCAGAGGTGACCCACTGCGGCTTGGACAGATTCTGATTAACTTCTGCAACAACGCTGTCAAATTCACCGAACAGGGCGAGGTCGTCGTCGTCGCCGAAGTTTTAAAGGACACAGCAAACAGCCAGCGCATTGCCTTCTCGGTCCGGGATACGGGGATCGGTCTGAGCCAAGAGCAAATCGGACGCCTGTTTCAAGCATTCGAGCAGGCGGACACATCGACCACGCGAAAATTTGGCGGCACCGGCCTTGGCTTGGCCATCTCCAAACGATTGGCGGAACTCATGGGTGGCGAAGTCGGTGTCACCAGCGAACCCGGCAAGGGGAGCACGTTCCGCTTCACCGCGCTCCTAGAGAAAGCAACGGCGCCACCTCGGCGGCGTGTGTTGCGGTCCGATCTTCGCGGTCGCCGCGCTTTGGTGATCGACGACAACTCTCACGCGCGGCACGTGCTGGCGGGCATGCTGGGGAATATGGGCTTCGGCGTCGACGAAGCACCCTCGGGCGAAGAAGCCATCGAGATGGTGCAACATCTCACCAGCAGCGGAGGCTTCTACGACATCGCGTTCGTCGATTGGCAGATGCCCGGGCTCGACGGCGTGGAAACCGGCAAACGAATTCTCGCCGCCTCCCGTGCCGCCAAGGCGCCGCACTTGGTCATGGTCACCGCCTATGGTCGCGAGGATGTGCTGAGGCAGGCGGAGAAGAGTGGTTTTGAGAACGTTCTGATCAAACCGGTCACGTCGTCGATCTTGTTCGACACCACCGCCGACGCGCTTGGTGCGGATGTTGAGACGGGCGAAGCGCAGGAAACCGGTAAGCAGCTCGACGCAAGTTCGGTCCGTGGCTCACGAATCTTGTTGGTCGAGGACAACGAAATCAATCAGGAGGTGGCCATTGGCCAGCTCGAGGACGCCGAACTCTTTGTCGATTTGGCGGAGAATGGCGCCGAGGCCGTCCGATTGGTCCAAGAGAACGAGTACGACGCCGTTCTCATGGACATGCAAATGCCCGTCATGGATGGCCTGGAAGCGACCAAGGTCATCCGATCCGACCCGCGATTCAAAGATCTACCCATTATCGCAATGACCGCAGCGGCCATGGCTGCCGATCGCGAACGATGTCTCAACGCGGGCATGAACGATCACATCACCAAGCCGATCGACCCCGATAATCTTCTGGGAGCGTTGGTACGCTGGATCGGCAGATCTGGCACCAGCGAGCCGGCCCGCAATACTGCAGACCCGGTAAGCGAGGCGCCGGAGGTCTCACACGTCGCAGTGGCTCCCCTCGACATCCCTGAGATCGACGTTGCGTCGGCGCTTAAAAGAACGGGGGGAAACCGAACCCGCTACGAGTCGCTGCTGCGTCGCTTCGCGCAAAAACAGGCGTCCGTGGTCGAGGAGATCCGCACTTTACTCTCGACTGGCGACGCTGCAACGGCAGAACGCGCGGCGCACTCTTTGAAGGGTGCAGCAAGCACGTTAGGCGCCATGACTGTTTCCGAGGCAGCTGCTGCGGCCGAAACAGCAATACGCGATGGCCATGGCGTCGATGAGACCCTCGCCTCTCTTTCAAACAATCTTGCGCGAGCCGTCGAGGCCATCGAGACCGCGCTGCCAGAGAGAGAGAAAGGTGTGTCCAAGCCAGGAGCGACGCACTCCGGTCCGACAGCAGCACTCAAACGGCTGATAGCGCTGAAGACCCTCCTCGAGAATGACGACGGTGAAGCCGCCGACTTCTTGATCGAGGCAAAGCCGGATCTCCAAGGCAGCCTTACCGACATGGAGGTCGATGCTCTGAGCGATCTCGTCGGCGATTTTGACTTTGAGGCGGCGCTTGGGCACCTAGGTGACATCATCGCGCGCCTTGACCAGCAAGGTTCTGCCCAGCGCCCCAAATCCTGACCAAACAAGTGCAAATGTGGAGGTCGGCGAGACGATCTCCGATGCCCATCGTTGGAGTCTCCACAGACCCCTTAAATTCCGCGCTGCGGTGCATTACCCTGAACAGCCTAAGCCCAGCCTCAAGGCGTATCCAGCCGGGACTTCTCGTAGGGAAAAAGGCCGCTATGTCTTTGCTGATGCGTGTTGTTTCTTGGTCGACGCTTGTCATCATGGTTTCGACCTTCGTGCCTAGCCCGGCGGGTTCGAGCCACGCGCTCAGAGTGGGCGTGACGTTGGACGTTCCAGGCATCAATTGCGAGGACCCGGGCACAGGCGAGATCAGCGGATTTGAACCAGACTTGGCCAGGGCGATTGCGGCGCACCTGCCCGGTGGCCCTGATGACCTCCGTTTTGTTCAGATTTCAGCCAATCAGCGCATTACCGCGCTCCAAGTGCATCTTGTCGATATGGTGATCGCTCAGTTGACGGTTACGCCGAGGCGGGAAGACAAGGTGGACTTTTCAGTCCCCTATTATGTTGCGCGGGACGCAATACTCGTTCCAGCAGAAAGCGGCATAGAGAGCTTCGCAGATCTCGCCGGCAAACGAATTGCAGTGACCACTGAATCAGCGTCGCTCCAAAACTTGCGTACCAAGCTGCTCTCGCTGCCAAACGCAATCTTGGTCATTGCGCCTTCGACCAAGGAAACTTCTGAGGCAGTCGCAAATGGGGAGGCAGATGCAGCTGTCAGCAACTTCATCAGTCTAGAGCTATGGCAAAAGGCCTCGGCGCAACCAGATCGGTACCGGCTAATTGGGCTGGGCAACACATTTCGTCCGAAACCTTGGGCGATCGCTGTGAGCAAGGGGGATCTTTCTCTAGTCAGCCGTCTGAATGAAGCGATTGAAGGCTTAGAGTTAAAAGGCGAGATAGAGCCCTTGCTTGATGCGTCCGTTGCCACCGTTCACTCAGATACAAACTCCCAATGTACCAAGATGTGAGGAGCAACCACTTGACTGTTGCATGTCGACTTTCTGCGGCCTTGGTAAGGTTGCTTCGTTCACTCACATACACATCGAGCATTGTTGTGCGCCATGAATGATCGACCGGATGTGGCGCATCTGGGTCTTCGTTGGCCGGAGGCGTATGCGGATGTATTGCCCCTTCTCAGACGAGAGTGGGGTGTAGAGGATAAGATTTATCTGACCCGCCAACTCGGTGGCGGAAGATCGGGCGCCCTCGTCTTTTTTGTGGACATTTCGACTAAGGAGTTTGCCGGCCAGGCGATCTTGAAGCTCGATCATGCCTCCGACCCGGGTGATACCGAAGAGCATGAAGCCGCGCTCCATCACCGCGCGATTGCCGACGCACCGCGGTTCGCGGCAAAGCACCTGCCGAAATTGCTCTACGCGGCTCACACGAGCTCCCAGGTCGCTATCCTGTCGACCATCGCGGGTCGGGGCTTGGAGTATGTCGAGCCTTGGATCGAGTGTTCCTACGACCGGAAGCTTGAGTCGATTCGAAAAGTCTCGGCGGCGCTTCTGAACGATTGGAACAGCGACTACAGCCTCAGCTCAGACCTCAAGATGCCGCAGGAGCTGCTTCGGAGCTGGCTAGATTACCGCTTGGACCCGGCTGAGGGCGGGCGCATTCACTCTTTTCTTGGTGAAGAGTGTCGCATCCCCACCGAAACTCCATCGATCATCTGTGATGGTCACTGGTATCCGAACCCAATCGCATTCGCCGACTCCCTCGGTGATACTCCTAAGCGTGTCCGTCTCAGAGCTGCAAGGGGCCACTGCCACAACGATTTCCATGGTCATAATTTGTTGGTTGGCAAGCGCGAGAGCAAGGCTCTCGATTACTATCTGATCGATCTCGCCCTGTATCAAAGCGAACAATTCCTATTCTACGATCACGCCTATTTCGAACTCGCGACGCTCCTCTACTCCCGCGGTCAGGCAACGGCTCAGGATTGGGAGGCAATTGTTAGCGCGCTCTGTAGGTTTCCACTTAAGGACGATCCCACCGAACCTCGGACCGACGATATCGGCCTCATCGAACTCATGCGGGCGCTGCGCCAAGGAATCACAGACTGGATTGAGCGACATGAGGCGGACCGGCTCTCCTTTATGGAGGGCCAAATGCTGCTGGCTCGGGTCGCCGCGGGACTTACCTTTGTGCATAGACGGATGTCTCTCGAGTTGCGGCAAATGGCGTTCTTCTATGCCGCTGCGAACCTCAAAGACTATATGAAGCTCATGCAGCTTGATTGGCCGAAGACCGGTCCCGCGTTCGAAATAGGCGCGGGAGGTGCTGGCTCAGAGCATGCAGTTGCCGAAGGTAAAACGGCCGTCGCACTTAGCGTTGACCCCGCACAAACAGCTCCGCTGTCGACGGCTACTCCCGGCCCGCCAACACAGGAGCCAGCTGAAAGACCCCAGGGAGCACTTAATCTGTTGCGCGGGACGCGAGCACTCTGGCTCGGAGTCGTTGTCCTCGGAACTGTTGTTGCAGTTTCTCTATGGGCTGGGCGTGACCTTATTCGACCAAAGGTAGACGACGTAACCGCAGGCAAGCCTGCAGCTACCGTATTGGGAAGCCGCACAAACAAGCCGATGGAGGCGGGCGCCTCTCTCGCTGTCTTGCCGTTCAGGAACCTCAATGCCGACGGAGACGACAGCTTCGCTGACGGACTTTCGATCGACATTGCCAGTGTTTTTGCTCGGACGGGTACCTTCAGGATGCCGAGTGTCACATCGAAGTTTCAGTATAAGGATAATGTCCAGGACTCTCGGAAGATTGGCCGCGCGCTGAATGTAGACTACCTGCTCGAAGGCACGGTTTTTAGGAGTGGCGACGACGTCAAGATTTCCGTGAATCTCATCCGCTCCAGGGACGGCCTTCTGATCTGGTCTGACAAGTTCAATGAGACAATGACGAATGTCTTCGTCACACAGGAGAAAATTGCCGATGCGATCGGCGCTGCTCTGGCGACACCCATCGACATCGATGCCGATATCTTGAAAGCTCAGCGTACGGACGACCCTGAAGCTTACGAACTTTTCGTCAAAGGTCTGGCGCTTTTGGAACAACGGGGGCTCGCGCTTGAGGATGCCATGCGCAAGCTTGAGCGTGCGACTAGTCTTCAACCGAATTTCGCTGCCGCCTGGGGCACGCTATCTTTGGTCTACAATGTCATCCCGACTTTCGTGAAAGAGATAGACGGCCGCCCTGTCAGTCCCACCGTCTACTACCGCAAGGCTCGAGAGGCAGCGCTGCACGCCTGGGAGATTGACCAGGATCTACCCATCGTTCGCCATGCCTTGGCTTACATGTACCAACGTGAGCGGCTCTGGATCGCGGCCGACGGGACCTACGAACAAGCACTCGCCAACGACCCCTACGCGCACCGCATCATGCTGGACTACGCCGCGTTGCTCTATACGGTCGGTAAGCGCGAGAAGGCTCATGACCTCGTGAAGCGCGCCAGGGAAATTGATCCTCTGAATGAGCTCTACAAGCTGTGGGATGCGTATCTGCGTTGGGACAGTGATCGCAGCGACGAGAATATACGGCCGATAGAAGAGATATTCAGACGCGTGCCGCAATTCCGCGAGATTGCACTTAGAATGGTCATTGACCATCGGGCGCTGACCGGCGAGCTGGACAAAGCTCGTGACCTAGTCGAGAGCTGCGACGGCTGCCAGGCGGCTTTGCGGACGCGGGCGCTTGGCATGCTCGATGCAGCCAAGACAGAGTCGGCTCGCGATCTCTTCGAGACCTACAAGGACTCCAACATTCTTGGATATGAACTCTTATACGCACTCGGTGGCAAGGACGTCACGCTTGAGGCTTTTCGATACTACGGCATCGAAGCGCAGCGCAGGCTCGTCTTCTTCACCGTGCCCTGGACGCTCGTCAACAAGCTTGACGAAGACGCGCGGTTCTTGGAGATCGCCGAGGACATGGGCCTGACCGAGTATTGGCGGGCACGCGGCTTTCCCGACAACTGTACGGTATCGGACAGCAATCGCTTCGTTTGTGATGGGGCCGGCTAGCCCCGTTGCCGATTAGGCCTCTCTCAGTTTCGCCAGGCGTTCCTGAAGTGCGCCCTTCTTCACGCGAAGTTCGTCGATTTTGTCGTGGTTACGGGCCGGATCGACGCCATTATCGATCCGCTCGTGCCGACGGTTGATCTCGTTTTGAACGAACTCTAGCTCCGCTTCGAGCTTGTTGATTTCGTCTTCAGTGCTCATGGCCCAATCTCTATCCTGAATTGGCTTGGAAAACTGCAGCCTAACCGACATCTCTACCGAAAGAAGATGTGAGAAAGTTGACAGTCTCACCTAACCGCAGAAGCATTGCGATGGCTTGTACCAATGCTAGATTGTAGTTGGCCGCCGAGGGGATTGGCATCAGCGGCGCAAAGCCGACGCAGGCGGTCCGGTCACTGATCGTAGCTAGTGCCATTGGGTTAGGGCGAGCTCTGACGGTGTCACCCGCCGACTCTCACCACATAAACTCTCCTGCGCGTTTCGATATCTACGCAGCCTAGTCATCACTAGCGGGCCGGCCAGGCGATGCTTAAATCAAAACAAACAGGCCGTGGCAGCGAAGGATGCGAGGTAAGATAATGGCCATTGAGGACCAACGCTTGTCCTCGCAAAGTGACGTGCTGTACGGGTTTTTTGCATCCTACCGTTGGCCGCTTACGTCGATCGTTGCGCTCACCGCGATATCGGTGGCGGCCTTTACGCCGCGCCTAATCGACTATGTGTTAGAGGGACACTGGGGTCAGGCGGCGACCAAGGCTTTTGAATTCGCGCCGAGCGCGCTCAACACGCACGCTCTTTTTGGCATGGCCCTGATTCCGCTTTTCCTACTGCAACCCCTTCTGGGAATGATGCTCATGGACGCGAAGGCGTCCGACTCAGTACGGGTGGCCCATCGTTGGCATGGGCGCCTTCTTGCGCTTGCTGCAGGCGTCCTGTCACTGCTTGGCCTGTACATTACATACAGATTTGCAGCGAACTCAGACAGCGTCACGTCGGTGATCTTTATGCTGCTTGTTGCTCTGTTTGTGATTTTGTTCTTTGCGCAAGCCGTATGGGAAGCAAGGAAACACCGGATCAGCCGACATCTGGATGCGCTGGTCTTCGCGATGATCTTCCTATCGGTTCCGGCGACAGGACGACTGATAGAGGCCTTTATGCGAACGGGCGGCGTCGAAAACACGCGCTCAAAGGATCTTCTCTCGATTGGCTACGGGTACCAGGTCGAACTCGTGGATATCACGATCCTGTTGGTTGCTGCGGTCCCCATCGTACTTTGGAGTATTTATGCGATCCCCCGCAGCGCGGTCTTGACACATCCCGCGAAGCTGTGGGTCGCTTCTCTATTCCTGGGGCTGCCGCTTGTTGCCGTGGTCGCACAGACCATTAATCGTTGACGATGAAAGCACCTGGCCATGGACGTGAGCGACGACCAACGCGCAGACCTATGCTGTACTTTGGCGCGTTGCTCTCGCGCTCATTGCTGAAAGCGAAGATCTCAAGAGATCCACGCGAGGCGTGTGATCGTATCGTGCTAGTCATCAAACACCGCGACCGAGCCTCATGACAGAGAACAAGAAACTCACGGTTTTCTATGATGGAGCTTGCCCGCTCTGCCACCGGGAAATCGGCTATTATCGCCGCCGGCAGGGTGCTGACGGCATCTCTTGGGTCGATATCAGCAGCGAAGCAGCAGATGATGAGATCGTCACGGGCCTGTCGCGAACTGAAGCGCTTGCACGGTTCCATGTGATGAAACCCGATGGCAACCTCGTTTCGGGTGGACGTGCGTTCGCCGAACTCTGGGCCGTCCTGCCAGGCTTCAGACCTCTCGCAAGACTATTCCAAAAACGACCGTTGCTTTGGCTGTTGGACCGTGCTTACGACGTATTCCTCAAATTTCGACCGCGGCTACAGGCACTGGTGGCCGGACGCAAGGGCACGCGATCGTTGAGCTTGTAATTCTGACGCGGCAGCGGAGTAAAGAAAGATGCAGATCACTCTCGAAGATAAGGTTGCGGTCGTCACAGGTGTGAGCGGTGACGGACAAGTCGGGCAGACTGTGTCGCGCGTCCTTGCGGAGAACGGCGCAAAGCTCGCAATTTGTTCCCGTAGCAAGGATAAGGTTGAGGCAAGGGCGGAGGAGCTGCGCGCAGCCGGCGCGACAGTCTTAGCGATGGCGGGGTCCCTCACGGACGAGAGCCAGGTAAGCACGCTCATCGGCGATACCGTCGAGGAGTTCGGTCGTATTGATATCCTTGTCAATCTAGCGGGTGGACTGACCCGCTATAAGCCTGCGGTCGAGTTCACGCTGGAAGATTGGACCGCTGAGCTCAACAACAATCTGCTGACCGCATTCCTGATGTCGCGCGCAGCTTTCCCTCACTTACGAGCATCTGGCGACGGCGTGATCATCAACTTCGCGCGCGCCGGCGGACCTCAGGCAAACATGGTCGCTTACAATTGCGCCAAGGCCGGTGTCCAGGCGCTGACCCGGACGCTTGCGCTGGAAGGACGGGATGCCAGCATTCGCGTCAATGCCATCGGGCCTGGCTTGGTGGAAACGGCGTCGAACATTGAGGCGATGAAGCCGAAGGATACCAAGCATTGGACGAAGCGCGAGGACATCGCCGAAACCGTGTTGTTCCTCTGCTCATCGGCGGCAGCAGGGGTGACAGGGCAAACGATCGATGTCACCGGCTGGGGCCTCTAGCGCACACGCCAGACCTGCGCGCATCCGCTAGTGTTTGTGTTCGTGTTCGGGATAGTAGCGCGTGAGTGCGGTGATTTTCGCCATGAGCGTTTCCGCGTGCTCCCTGTCCGCGTGCTGCTTCGTTTTCATCGCGGCAATCATCACCGCATGATGCTTCTCGAGACGCTCAGCGTAGTCCTCCTGAGATGGCTTGACGCGCTGGGTCAAGAAGTAGTCGGAAATCGTCGAGATGATCTTCTGGGCGTGTGATTCCTTGTTCATCACCCACCGCACCATCTGGTTTACCGACTGAGGATCGCTTTTGCCTTGAAGCTCAGCCATCTCGGCGGTTGCCTTATCGATCGTCGCCGCATCTTCCATCATCGCTTTGACCCGAGCGTTGTCGTCAAAGATGCCGCAAGGGACCTGGCAGTGGGCTTGGGCGGCTTGGCTGAAGCAGACAACCCCCAACGCGACGAGAACGGCCAACGGGGAGAAGATTTTCGACAGTTTCATGTAACTCTCCATAGTCAGGGCTGCCGCAGCGGCGGCGATGAACTCTAAGGCCTTACAGGCAAAACCCAATGGTCAATACCGCAAACGCAAAGCAACTGATGGCAAGGCTCTGAGTACCAATTTGGGTACGGCAATGCGCAAGAAGTAGATCAGTTCGTTTAGTGCCACTGTAACGCTGAGCGACCCCGGACCGGATTGAATTTTGGGTGACTGCATCAGCTTTTTTTGCGCTCATTGGAAATCGCGATTGGAGATCGCCACTTCCGTTGCTCGAACATATCAACGTTTCAACATTACTCTGTTTCGCCTTTAGCGCCTTCGCATCAACAATCCAACGAACACCCTGTATCGTACTGCCGAGCATGAGCACCACATCCGAAGCCAAACACGCATCTCGTCTCGATCTTTTCTCGTACGGTCTCTTGGGACTGCCTTTGGCGGCAGGAACGCTACCAGTCTACCTGTTTGTGCCGACCTTCTACGCCGAAGAGTTGGGACTCGGCCTTGCGGCTGTGGGCGCCGTACTCTTTTGGATGCGGCTGCTTGATGTCGCCAGCGATCCGGTCATCGGCTGGCTTAGCGATCGTACACCAGGACGTTTCGGTCCGCGCGTGCCGTGGGTCGCAATTGGCCTCCCGCTTACCGGGCTCGGCATCTGGCTTCTGTTCAGGCCTCCTGAGGCAGCGGGGCTTGGCTACCTCGCGCTGGCCAGTGCCATACTCTATATCGGGTGGACAGCGCTGGCGGTGCCGTATGCCGCCTGGGGCGCCGAAGTAAGCCCACGGTACAACGAGCGCACGCGCTTCGCTGCCTGGCGGGAGGGATTTGTTGTCGTCGGCACGTTGGTCGCCGCCGGGATTGCCAATAGCGGCGCAGCTCTCGCGGAAGGACTTGGCCATCTAGCGCTCGCCACGATAATCGGGCTTGCGATTGCCGGTACGTTGCTTCTTCTGCGCGCGCCCCGTCCGGCCTACCCGAAAGCTGCTGCCGCGCCCCCAAACTCTAAATCGCAAGGGGGGTGGCGAGCCGGCATCACGCTGTTGTGGGAGAACGGCCCCTTCCGACGTCTCTTGTTCGCTTGGCTGCTGAATGGCGTTGCCAATGGGCTACCAGCTACACTCTTTCTTTTGTTCGTCACACATCGGCTGGACGCTGCGGACCAATCCAGCCTGTTCTTGCTCATCTACTTTGGAGTCTCGGTCGCGGCGCTGCCCTTTTGGATGTGGGCCGCACGTCGGTGGGGAAAGCACCGTGCGTGGAGCGGTGCCATGATCTGGGCCTGCCTGTGGTTTGCTTTGGCGCCATTTTTGGGGCCAGACGATCTCGGCTGGTATGCGGCACTATGCATTGGGACCGGACTTGCCTTGGGCGCCGACCTCGCGTTGCCGCCCTCAATGCAGGCGGATGCGGTCGATGCAGAAACCGCTCGAACGATGAGGGCCAGAACGGCGCTCTATTTCGCACTGTGGGGGATGGCCACGAAACTCTCGCTGGCATTAGCAGTAGGCATTGCGTTCCCGCTACTCGATTGGGCAGGCGGTGCCGAGCAAGGCGGCTGGATGCTTGCGCTTCTTTACGGCGGTGTACCAATTGTCTTCAAGCTTGCAGCCATTTCCTTGATCGCAGGTCACAAACTCGATGAGACGGAGCACCGCAAATTGCGTGATCAGATCGAAGCTGGGTTTGCCCCGTCCAAAATGGATTCTACGAGCGACCAAGTAACGCGTCGCGCTCAAGGCACGCATCGCGCTCAAGGCGACCAATAGGCTTTGAGTGGACTACGGGCCTAACTGGTTTGCTGAATGGCCATGCAGCACAGCGCTGCTAAGACGAAGGCGGACGCGCGTCGGGGCGCATACTCCCCAGCGTATCACTCTCAGCATCCAAGCTCCCCGTGACACTCTCCGCATTGCCAATTGAGAAGAGACTATCGCTTCCGTTGATCATGAGCTGTTGCCAGCCCGCAGCTTCGACATCAAGCAGCTCGATAGCTCCAGGACTTGCGAAGGTCTGTCCAGGGACGAGGTGATGGCTCAGTACTTCAGCCAAGTTCTGCTTAGCCGGGGGTGCCGCGAGCGCGCCGTCAGCAATCATGACCGAGGCCCAATCTTCATAACCGGCGACGGTATCAATGGCAGCGCCTGTTTTGATAGACGAGAGAAACGACTGATAAGTGATAGCTCTCTCGCTTCCTTGGTTGGGGTTTGTTGCCTCTTGTGAGGCGTTGGCCGGCCCTGCCAGCGAGATGCCGACTACGGCAGCAAAAGCGATCGACTTCCAGAGCATTCTCATGGTCCTCCTAATCTCGTGTTGAGGATCATCGCGGGACGAGATGACCGACCCTCTCGACTTGAGAAGGCCATCGGGACTTTACAAATCGAAAGTGCGTGGATCTTTGATCGTGTTTGCCGACTGGGCTCTGAGTTGGATTGATCAGTGTTTCAGGACGACGCGAGCATCCAGATCGCCTCTGAGAATCGGCCAACGCCGAGAAGCCGGTTACACCCTGTCCGGCCAGTTTGTCCGCTCACAGGAGTGCAGCGCGTTCCCTTAGGGCGCGTAAGTCGCTACTCTGCATGAGGGAGATCGTCGATGTCACCGGGTGGGATACTGGTTGCGGCCCTCTTGGCGCTGGTTGGCGCCTTTATTGGCTGGCGTATGGGTCGTCGGAATTACAAGGCCACGCTGATTATGTGGCTACTCCTGGCGGTAGCCGCAGCCGGGTTATTGGCCGGTGCATCGATTTGGGGGTGGAGTGGCGCTGGAGTGCTGTCGATACTCGCCGGATTTGGCATCATTGTATTCCTGATCGGTAGCGTCCCATCAGGTCTGGTCGCTATGTTCCTGAACAGGAAGGCGTAACTGAAGCGCCCCGGCGTTTCGCGGGGTCAGAGGAGTGCGCGCAGCCCGTCGAGGTGCCCGCCGCAGGTTGTTATGGCAGCGAAAACCGAACACAGCTGCGCCTAACCCCGCTTGAAGCACATTGAGCACCGACAGCGCATGCCTGTGGGGCCCGCTAGAACCCGCCGGTCGTGCGAAAACCACCGGGTCTCGATCGGCCGCGTCGACCGCCGCCAATAGCACCGCCGCCGGTCCATTTCCCACGAGAAGGTAGGCGAAAACCACCGCCCATATTGCCTCGGCGCGGGCGCCGCCGCTGCCGATAGCCAGCGTTGAACAGATCGTCGAGCGCCCCACTCTCCAGCGCGCCTGTCAGAATGCCCCCAATCACCTCGCCGATCTGATCTCCGTTGTTAAAACCGCCGATCGGATTGTCGTAGCCCGAGCGGTAGAACCGGTCGCGCGAGCGCTCCAATTCGGCACGCCGTCCGGCAAGTTTGACGATTGCCTGCCGCGTCTCGGTGATTTGGTTTTCGACCTTGTGCATGCGATCGAGATTTTGGTTCAGCTGACCAACCAGACTCTCATCCTTCGCGGTCGGGGTCTGCTTCGCTTCTCGCCATAGTTGACTGAGGTCTTCGCGCTGCAGGGCCTTGGCGAGCATTTCCTCGGCATCGCGATGGGTCGGGTCGCGTTGAGGGTCAAGAAGGACCTTGTCGTCCTCCGCGCGTTGTTCGAAGGCAGCGCGGAGCCGGTCGAGTCGGCCTTCCGCATCGGTCAGCGCCGCATGCATCGTCTCCAATCGAGTTTCAAGCTCGGTGATGCCGCGAGCCTTCAACAAGCCACGCTCGACCTCCTCAAGCGCAGCATCTTCGGATTCCGCCTTTTCAGCCACATGCTCGGCGTGCTGTCGAAGTCGCTTCGGTATCTCTGTCAGCATGTGATAGTCCTGCCGAGCCTGATTGAAGCCGATCAAACGCGCAATCCTCGTGTCGAAGAAGCGCGTGAGGCCACCTGCCTTGTAGCCGGACGTTCCGAACCTGGCATTCCACAGATACATAAAGAGTGGATCGGCTTTGTAGGGCTTACCTTTTTCCTCAAGGTCCGCCTCAGCAGTCTCTGCCTTGCTTTCTGCCGCCTGTGAGACAGCTGTCGCTCGTGCCAGCTTTTCGCGCTGCGCTTTCCAGGCGTCATTCGCCTCGATTTCGGGTTCGGCGGCTTCTTTGAGGTCCTCGATAGCCTCCATGGCAGCATCGACCTCATCGACTTTCGCCAGGCGCTCGTCTTCGACGTCGGCAATTTGGCTCTCGAGCGTTTTGCGATCGGCCATGGCCTGATCGACCCGCTCTTGCCACTGCCGCATCAGGTCAAGCGCCTTGGCTTCTGCCGCATCAATCTGGTCGACGATATCGCCTTGCTTGAGCGCATCGAGGCGTACGCGTGCGAGCGCTCGGAAGGCCTCGGCCTGCCGAGCCTTCAGCGTGGCGAGCTCTTCGGACGCATTGCGCAGAACGCCTGACAGATTGTCCTCGTCGCGGCGCGTACTACGGAGCGCTTGTTCGAGGGATGATAGGGCGTTGCGGGAGGAGAGCATGGGAATGAGCTACCAGTTGGTTATGAATCCACCCGACACCGGCATCGAGTATTCCGGCTTCAAAGCACCACGCTGCTTCACGCCGAGGATGCGCTCTTGGATGATGCCGTCATCGAGCTTGTCATCGCGGACGCTCAAATAAGTCTGATGGGGCACGCGAACGCCCCACACATTCACCGTTTCCCTCTCACCAGTCTCTTCGTTGGTAATCTCACGCGACAACTTTGATCCGTCTGGCGCAATCGCCTCGACGAGCAGGTAGTAATTCCGCGCATCTGGATTGACGTCAGGGGTCGTCTCCACAGCGGATTGGCCACGCTGAACGATGACTAGATCGTATGTCAGCGTAAGATTTTCCCGCAAGCTTTCGAGGTCAGAAACGGCCCGTCGCGCACGCGAACTATCCGAACGCGACAGCGCGTTCGCGGCCTCTGCCTCGAGGGATTCTATTGCGCTCCTCGCGTCGTCTGTGCGCGCTTCGGCACGCGCCGCAGTTGCTGCAGACTCCAATTCTCGGGGAAGCGTCTCGGTCAGCTCTATGCGAGCCGTCTCCGCCTCTTGCCGCGCTGATGAAGACTGCCACCACCAATTGCCTAGAAACAACACGCCAACGAGCGCAAGGGCAGCGAATACGCTCCCGACGAAACTCCGCCGGACCCAGAGCATCGCGACACGGCGCGTCAGCGGCGACCCTTTGCGCTGGTAGGTAAAGCGACTCTCCTTGAGCGCCTCAATACCTTCGTCAAGAATTCGGTCGCTGACTTCTAGTCCTTGGCCCTCATAGAGCTCGCGAAGCCGTTTCTTTAGCACGTCATCACGGCTGGCTTGGTCAAGCTCGCGTTCGACCAGATCCTGTTCGTGACGGAGTGTGTCGACGACATCCATCGCCAGCATCAAGTCGTCGAGCTTGGGTGCTGACGCTGACTTCTCGGCGCGCTCTTCACTCATCTTCGGTCGCTATCTGTACCAAACGTAGCACGCTACCCTGGCACTGCCTCTGCTTGGCGTTGCTCTTCAAGCACGAGCGCGTTGCCCTTCTCTGCCAGCTTTGCAATGCGACGTTTGCCGTCTTCAACGGCCTCCCTGATTTCTTCGGAATTCTGCGTCGCAAGCTTGCGCATCTCGGCAATGATCTCAGTGGACTTCTCCTGATAATTGACCACCGAATCCACCAGCTTCTTGACGGCGTCGGCGCGAATAGTCGGACCATAGCCGGCTTTCAGCGCTTCTTCCTGCACCTTGCCGCCAATTTCCGAGAGAACTTCAATCGACTTCGACACGCCTTCCTTCATCTCATTGAGCGTTTCGGTGGCCTCATGAAGTCCGAACATCCCTGTGAAGGATGCCTTCAGGGCGGTTAGGACAGAGTCGTTCGTGGTGAAGAACGAGACCGACTGCTGATACACGCGCTCCTTGGCAGACGTTGCCTGCATCAGTCGCGCCATGATGACCTCGGACGTGTTGTAACCAATCGTAAGGTTGTCGGCGAGATCCTTAGCGATCTGGTAGCGACCTTCGGAATTCTGCATCCGGCGCAAAAGCTCGTCGCGGGAAAGCTCTAGCTTTGCGCGCTCTGCGGCATCTTCTCCCTGATAGCTCTCGACCGACTTCGATGCCTCGTTGAGCTTGTCTTTGGCCCCAGTCAACTCGGCCTCGGCCTTTTTGAGAACCTCGAGGGCCGAAACCTCGGCTTGCTTCAGCGCGCCGCGAAAATCTCGGTAGGCCTCCATGATCACGTGCTCTCGCTGAATCTGATCTTTCGTATCGCTGGAGACGTCGAGATAGATTTCCTTGAGCTTGTCAAAACGGGCCGCGATATCTCCGCGTGAGATTTTCATCCAAACATTTGTCGCGCGCTCGAAAACGTCGATCTTATCGTCCGAAATCTGATCAACCATTCGCTTTGCATCATCGCGTATCGAATTGAAGCCCTGCGTAATGTCGTCATAGCGTTCGCCAACGTTGACTTGACTAATCTGCTCACGAACAATTTCGTTGAAGACACTCATTTGGTCGAGAGTGCGGGTGATCACAGCGATGCGGTCAGGATCGAGATCCGTGATCTTCTCGAGCAGTCCAGCGATCGGTTCCTCGCCGCTCTTCTCTGGCATCAGGCCGATGTCATGCATCGCACTGGTTGCTTTATCGAGATATTGCAGAGGCGTTTTCACGACGACGTCAGACATTACGATCCTCCAAGTTGCAGCCTCTAAGTGCTCTAACAAACATCGGTAGTCTGTATTGTTTATATCAGCCCTGTGACATTGTCATAATGACTTAAGCGTCCGCGCCTAGTCCGAGTTCCGGGCATTCGGTACGAACAGCTGCTGCCCGTCGATCTTGAAACCTGCGATGGCATTCTGCCCCTCGGCACCCGTTAGCCAGTCGATAAAGGCCTTGCCTTCATCTGCTTTGACCCGCGCGTGTTTTGTCGGGCTTACGAGGATCACGCCGTACTGATTGAAGAGCTGGCGATCTCCCTCCACCAGAACCTCAAGGTTACCCTTGTTCGCAAAACCCAACCAAGTACCGCGGTCCGTAAGCGCATAGGCTTGCTTGCCTACCGCCGTGTTGAGCGTCGCGCCCATGCCCGAGCCCGTTTCCAGATACCACTCGCCGCTTGCCTCGGTCGGATCGACCGTTGTGTTCCTCCAAAGCGTGCGCTCTGCCTTATGCGTTCCAGAGTCGTCACCCCGCGAGGCAAAGGACGCCTTCGCCTCGGCGATCTTCTCAAGAGCGATGCTCGCATCCTTCAGCCCCATAATGCCCGCGGGATCGAAGGCCGGTCCGACAATGACAAAGTCATTGTACATGACGTCATGCCGTTTGATGCCCCAGCCATCGGCAACGAACTTCTCCTCGTCGGCCTTTGAGTGGACGAGCACAACATCGCCATCGCCATTCCTTGCATTCTTCAGCGCCTGACCCGTACCGACCGCAACGACGCGAACTTCGATTCCACTTTTCTCGGTGAACTTCGGCAGAATGTGATCGAACAGGCCCGAGTTCTGGGTGGACGTTGTGGACTGGACAAGGATGAAGTTGTCATCCGCCGCGTGCGCCAACTGTGCTGTTGCGAGGAGGCAGAAGGAAAGCAGACCAAGAAGCAGGACTCTGTTCACAAGAAGTAAGACTCTGTTCAATGGTGCGGTCACGTGAGCCCCCTTCACTTCAGAGCACGAGCCCGCCACGCAAGAAGGCGCGCGCGCTCTCGCTACGCGGGGTCGTAAAGAAACTCTCGGAGTCCTGATGTTCGATGGCGCGGCCGTGATTCAAAAAGACAACGTCTTTCGCAAGACGTCGCGCCTGGCCAACGTCGTGCGTTACGAGGATCACCTTGATGCCGCGCCGTTGGGCATCGAGCAGCAGCTCCTCAATCATGAGCGCAGAAGCTGGGTCGAGGCTTGAGGTTGGCTCGTCAAGAAACAGGACCTCAGGTTCGAGACTCAGTGCGCGCGCCAGACAGAGCCGCTGCTGTTCGCCGCCAGAGAGAATGCGGGCGGGCGTGGCCGCATGCTCTTCGAGTCCTGCGAGCTTGAGTGCTTCAGCAACCCTTTTGGTACGCTCCGGACCCGTGATGTGTCGTAAGGTCAGAGCGTGGGAAACGTTTGCTGCTGCGGAGCGGCGAAGCAGAACAGGCCGCTGAAAGACCATTGCCTGGCGCTTAGACACAGAGCCGTCATGGGGACGTCCCGCCCACGTGATCCTGCCTGCCGTCGGAGGGATCAGTCCGTGTAACAGCCTGAGGAGAACGCTCTTGCCCGCTCCATTGGGGCCCATAATTACCGTGAGGCGCTGGCAATCTATTTCCAAGTTGATGTCGTCAATGACGCGCTTGCCGGCGCTTTCGTAGGTCAGGCCTTCGAGCCTGATCGGAAGCGGAAGGCTGACCGCACGATCGCCGAAGCTCTGATGTTTGCTGACAGGATCAAGCATATGCGAGACGCTTTGCAACGCGCTGGACGGAGATCAAGGCGCCGTTGACGGCGAATGCGATCGTAAGAAGGATGAAGCCCAAGGCAAGAGCAAGCGCGATGTTGCCCTTAGAGGTTTCTAACGCGATCGCGGTCGTCATCGTCCGCGTTACGTGGTCGATGTTTCCGCCCACAATCATGACCGCACCGACCTCGGCGATCGCGCGGCCGAATCCGGCGAGAACGGCTGTGATCAAGCGATAGCGACCGTCCCAGAGCAACGTAAACACAATCGCAGTCGGAGAGGCTCCCAAGGAGCGAAGCTGTTCGTCATATTCCTCCAGCAGATCCTCGCAAGCTTGCCGCGTCAACGCGCCAATGATCGGGGTTACGAGCACGACCTGCGCGATGATCATCGCTGTTGGCGTGTACAGCAGCTGCAATACGCCCAGCGGCCCGGCATTCGACAAGAGAAGGTACACGAAGAGTCCCGCGACCACCGGAGGCAAGCCCATCAACGCGCTAAGGACCGCCGACACGACGCTACGCCCCGGGAAGCGGTAGACGGCAAGCGCGCCCCCAATCGCAAAGCCGAGAACGCTCGCAATGACCACCGCCGTTAGGCTGACCTTCAGGGACAACAAAAGTATTTCGACCAGATCGTGATTGAGCGTCACGATGAGACCGAAGGCCGTTTGAAATGCGTCGCTAAAGTCACTCATGTAATTGAACCGCGCGTTACCGTTCGATCAGTTTTCTCGATTGGTCATTCGGTTTTCCCAATCGTTATTCAAAAGTGGAGCGCTTTGTCGAACCTTGCTTGCTCACCCCTATTACGGGCTGGTATCACCAAGATAAGAACTATTCAAACCCGCAAGGGCAACTGGGCAATCTTCTAAAGAGGAAACAAAAGCGTGGAGCAGCATAGCCCCGTCAATGGGGGGTCGCGGCCCCCTCAGAACAACAAGGGTGGCCGCAAACGCGCACGCGCGTTTCCAAAGGGACGGCAACTCGACCTTGCAGCGCTCGAACAGGTTAGAGAGCTGCTTGGAGATCGGCCACGCCGGCACGACCTGCTCATCGAATACCTCCACCTGATTCAAGATCGCTACAAGTGTATCTCCGCTCCGCATCTGCGGGCGCTATGCGACGAACTCAAGATGCCGCAAGCAGCGGCTTATGAGGTGGCGACTTTCTATGCCCATTTCGATGTGCTGAAGGAAGGCGAACAGCCACCACCGCCGACAACCATTCGCGTATGCGAGTCCATCACTTGCGCGATCAAGGGCGCCAACGCTCTCCACGATGCATTGGCAGCGGGTGTTGAGCCATCGCAAGTTCGTGTCGTGAAGGCTCCATGCATGGGGCGTTGCGACACAGCGCCCGTATGCGAGGTTGGACACTACTTCGTCGACCATGCGACGCCAGAGAACGTCAGTGCCGCGCTCGACGCCGGAAAGCACGACGCGGTGATACCAGACTACAAGGATCTAGCCGCTTATCGTGCAGAAGGCGGATACGCTGTGCTGGCGGAATGCCAAGACGGCAAACACGACATCGAAGCCATTGTTGAAGAGATGTCAGGCGCTGGATTGCGCGGGCTTGGGGGCGCTGGCTTCCCGGCAGGCAAGAAGTGGCAGATCGTACGCTCTTTTGCTGCTCCGCGACTAATGACAATCAACGGAGACGAGGGCGAGCCGGGCACCTTCAAGGATCGCTACTACCTTGAGCGAAACCCGCATCAAATGTTCGAAGGTGCATTGATTGCTGCGTGGGCCGTTGGGGCTGAGCGCATCTATCTGTACATGCGCGACGAGTATCCTGCGGTGCTGCATATTTTGGCCAAGGAGATCGAAGCACTCGAAGCGGCTGGCATTATCGACAAGGGAAAGATCGAGCTGCGCCGCGGTGCCGGTGCCTATATCTGCGGTGAAGAATCGGCGATGATCGAATCTATAGAAGGCAAGCGCGGTTACCCGCGCAATCGGCCGCCTTACATCGCAGAGGTCGGCCTCTTCAATCGCCCCACCCTCAACCACAATGTGGAAACGCTCTACTGGGTGCCGGACATCATAAAGAAGGGCGCGCAGTGGTTCGCCGATCAGGGAGCGAACGGCAGCAAGGGCTTTCGGTCTTGGTCCGTGTCCGGTCGCGTTAAGAAGCCGGGAGTCATCACTGCTGCGGCGGGCGTTACTGTGAACGAACTCATCGAGCGCGCTGGCGGTATGGAAGACGGGCATACGTTCAAGGCCTACCTGCCAGGCGGCGCATCCGGCGGAATCCTGCCTGGGAGCCTCGGCAATGTGCCTCTCGATTTTGGCAAGCTCGACGAGTACGGTGCGTTTGTTGGTAGTCACGCCATCGTAATTTTCTCGCAACAGGACCGTGTCGCCGATATCGCGATAAACTTGCTCCAGTTCTTCAAAACCGAGTCGTGCGGACAGTGCACGCCGTGCCGCGTGGGCTGTGAAAAAGCCGTGGCCCTGCTTGAGAGAGATACTTGGGACAAGGAACTCCTGGGCGAACTCGAACAGACGATGCGCGACGCATCGATTTGCGGATTGGGTCAAGCTGCGCCGAATGCGTTCGCAACAGCAATTAAATTCTTCTCCGAAGACGAAGGCACACCAATTAGCCGTTAGTGGATGAGGCGATGACAGATCAACTAAAGTTCACGCTTGATGGAAAAGTAGTCGAAGCAAACCCAGATGAGACCATTTGGCAGGTCGCGCAGCGCTACGGCACTGAGATCCCTCATTTGTGCTGGCTTCCCCAGCCCGGCTATGCCGCCGACGGAAACTGCCGGGCCTGCATGGTCGAGATCGAGGGGGAGCGTACGCTAGCCGCCTCTTGTATCCGCAAACCTACCCAAGACATGGTCGTCAACACCGCGAACGAACGCGCCACCAAGGCGCGCCGTATGGTGATGGAGCTCTTGCTCGCCGATCAGCCGCCCCGCGAGGAATCGCCCGACCGCGTCTCGCCGTTCTGGAACTGGGCCGAGACTCAAGACATTGACTCATCACGCTTCCCTGCCCACGGCATTATCGAGCCCGACCTGTCGCACCCCGCCATGGCGGTTAACCTAGACGCATGCATTGATTGTGGGCTTTGCGTGCGCGCATGCCGCGACGTTCAGGTGAACGACGTCATCGGGATGGCCCTTCGTGGAATCAATGCCAAGCCGGTCTTCGATTTCGATGATCCCATGGGCGACTCAACCTGTGTGGCGTGTGGTGAATGCGTGCAGGCGTGCCCAACGGGCGCCCTCATGCCGAAGTCCATCGTCGACCCCGTCACGCAGCATGGGACTCGTGAGGTCGATCGCGAGGTCCATTCCATTTGCCCGTATTGTGGCGTGGGTTGCCAGATCAGCTATCAGATCAAAGACGAGCAGATTGCCTTCGTTCAAGGACGCAATGGCTATTCCAATGAGAACAGGCTCTGCGTGAAGGGCCGCTTCGGATTCGACTACATCAGCAATCCGCAAAGACTGACGAAGCCGCTTATTCGGAAGCCGAACATGCTCAAGGGGGTCAATATCGACCCGTCGAACCCATACACCCACTTCCGTGAGGCGAGCTGGGAAGAGGCGCTCGACGCCGCCGCATCCGGCTTGGCACGGGTAGCGGACGAAAATGGCGGCGAGGCCATCGCAGGCTTCGGTTCGGCAAAATGCTCGAACGAGGAAGCTTATCTCTTCCAGAAGCTGATACGCTCGCGCTTTCGATCGAACAATGTCGATCACTGCACCCGTCTGTGTCACGCCTCGTCCGTCTCGGCCTTGATCGAGGGCATTGGCTCGGGCGCTGTGACCGCGACGTTCAACGAAGTCGCGCACGCCGACGTGATTGTCATTATCGGCGCCAACCCGACCGAGAATCACCCGGTCGCGGCAACGTTTTTCAAGCAGGCCGCGCGGCGCGGCGCGAAGCTGATCGTCATCGACCCACGCGGGCAAGCTCTGCGCAATTATGCCTCCCACATGCTGCGCTTTAAGTCCGGGAGCGACGTGGCGCTACTCAATGGCATTATGCACGTCATCGTCGAGGAAGAGCTTTACGACGTTCAATACCTTCAGGCCCACACTAATAACTTCGAGGCTCTGAAGAAAAACCTTGCGAGCTACAGCCCGGAATCCGTCACAGAAATCTGCGGTATCGACCCGGATACGATCCGCGACGTCGCCCGAACGTTCGGCAATGCCAGCAATGCAATGATCTTCTGGGGAATGGGAGTCTCCCAGCATGTTCACGGCACGGACAACTCTCGTTGTCTCATTTCACTCGCGCTCATGTGCGGCCAGGTGGGACGACCAGGAACGGGTCTGCATCCCCTCCGTGGACAGAACAATGTTCAAGGCGCCTCGGACGCAGGCCTCATCCCCATGTTCTATCCGGACTACGAGGATGTGGAAGGCGACTTGTTCCACAAGAAGTTCGAAGATCTGTGGGAAACCGAGCTCTCCGACAAGGCCGGTCTGACCGTGGTTGAGATCATTAACGCGGCAAATGCTGGCGACATCAAAGGCATGTTCGTCCAAGGCGAGAATCCCGCCATGTCCGATCCTGACCTGGATCACGCACGCGCCGGCATTGCGAAGCTCGAGCATCTTGTGGTCCAGGACATCTTTCTGACTGAAACCGCGATGATGGCCGACGTTGTCTTGCCTGCGTCGGCTTGGCCTGAGAAGACTGGCACGGTGACCAATACCAATCGTCAAGTTCAGATGGGTCGCAAGGCCGTTAAGGCGCCGGGCGAGGCGCGCGAGGATTTTTGGATCCTTGTGGAGCTGGCCAAGCGGCTAGGCCTGCCGTGGACGTACACACATCCCTCTGAGGTTTTCGCTGAGATGAAGCTTGCGATGAATTCGCTCGACAATATAAACTGGGATCGCTTGGAGAATGAGTCGTCAGTACTCTACCCATGCCCTACGCCCGACCATCCTGGAGAGCCCGTCGTGTTCGGCGACCGATTCCCGACGGAGACAGGCCGCGCACTGCTTGTGCCCGCTCAAGTTTCGTCGCCTGCCGAGGTGCCGGACGCCGAGTACCCATTGATCCTCATCACGGGGCGCCAGTTAGAGCATTGGCACACCGGGGCCATGACGCGGCGGGCTGGCGTATTGGACTCCCTTGAGCCGAGTCCAACGGCGAGTGCGCACCCCAATACGCTCGCGCGGAACGATGTCGCACCCGGCGATTTGGTCCGGGTCACCACACGCCGCGGATCGATTGAGCTTACGGCTCGCGCCGATATGGCTGTGCAGGAAGGCACGGTCTTTATTCCATTTGCTTATGTGGAGGCGGCAGCCAACATCCTGACCAATCCGCAACTGGACCCTTACGGCAAAATTCCGGAGTTCAAGTTTTGCGCCGTGAAAATCGGGCCCGCCGACAACAAACCGCAACCGGTCGACGAACCCGAGTTGGACGTTACGGCCGCGGGGCTATAGTCAGATAGATCGCCATGGCTATGCCAGAGCGCGTCGTTGGTGTTCTTCTCGCAGGTGGCAAATCGAGCCGTATGGGCGGTGGCGATAAGTGCTTGCGGGAGCTTGGAGGCAAGCAGATCCTCGCTCGAGTGATTGAGCGTCTGTGCCCGCAAGTGTCCGAACTGGTCATCAATGCGAATGGTGACCCCTCCCGTTTCGCTTCGTTCGGCTTGCCCGTCATTTCAGACGACATCACTGGGTTTCAGGGGCCCCTGGCCGGCGTTCATGCCAGTCTCCAGTGGGTGAAGGCCAACCGGCCGAACAGCGAATTCGTGGTGACAGTTGCGACCGACACGCCGTTCTTCCCGGAGGACCTTGTGCACCGACTTGTTGGAGCGCGCGATCCTTCGTCGTCTTTCCGCATTGCGCAGTCCGATAAGGGGACGCATCCGGTCATCGGTCTGTGGCCCATCGAACTTGCCGACGCACTAGCGAACTCGCTTCGCCGCGGCGAACGCAAAGTGACATCCTGGACAAAAGACCACGGCGCCCAGCCTGTCTTCTTTTCTGAGATCGACGTCGGCGGGCGCAAGATCGATCCCTTCTTCAACATCAATGCCCCTGAGGACCTTGCGGAAGCCGAAGGGCTCTTGAGCGGGGCCTTACAATGAGCCCGCCCATCTTCGGCGTGGTTGGTTGGAAGAACTCGGGCAAGACCACATTGATGTCGCGTCTCATCCAAGAGTTTGCCAGACGTGGCTACGCGGTCTCCGTGATCAAGCATGCACATGTGAAATTCGATGTTGATCATCCCGGCCGCGACTCCTTCAAGATGCGCGAGGCCGGAGCCTGCCAAGTGATCCTCTCTTCTCCGCGCCGGTTCGCCTTAATGCGGGAACTCGGAGACAAACCGGAGATGACGTTCGATGACCTGCTAACGCATGCCGGGCCCTGTGATCTCATTCTGATCGAAGGATACAAGCGCGAGAACTTTCCGAAGGTCGAAATCCGCCGGGAAGGAGCCGCCTCGCGAGAACCCCTCTCGGCACAAGTGCCGGGGGTCGTGGCGATCGCATCCGATCGGCCGCAAGACGAGACGGAATCTTTGACCGTCTTCCAAATCGACGATATTGGAGCCATGGTCGGTTTCATTATTGAACACGTGGGACTCAGCCACCCAAGACCACGACCCTGACCAAGACCACGACCATGACCGCTAAGCTGATCGACGACTGCTTTGTGCTCGATAAGGATCGTCTTCCTCATGATGAGGCAGTCGGCATCCTAAAGACACGTGTGCATCCCGTGACAGAAATGGTTCAAGTCAATCTTGCCGACGCGGCCGGGCGCTTCTTGGCGGAACCGATCATCGCGCCACGCCCCATTCCGGGTCACGACAATGCGGCTGTCGATGGTTACGCGTTTGCGGCATCTGACTACGACGTCCAAGAGGGATCGACATTCCGTATTGTCGGTGCGGCAGCGGCCGGACACCCCTATGAGGGTGAGCCCGCCTCTGGCGATGCAGTGCGTATCTTCACGGGCGCTGTTATGCCTGCCGAACTCAACACCGTCGTGATGCAGGAAGACGTCCAGATCGAAGATCGCGGCGGCGAGCATTACGTGCTGATTCCACCAGGACTGAAGCCCGGCGCTAACTGTCGACTGGCGGGCGAGGACACGAAGCCCGGTGAAACGCTTGTAGCAGCGGGGGCGCGGCTAAGGCCTCAAGACGTTGGGAGTGCCGCCGCCGCGGGCCTTGGCGCGATTCAATGCCGTGCTCCACTCAAGGTCGCCGTATTCTCGACAGGTGACGAGATTCTGCGCCCCGGTGAGAGCTTCGTGGAAGGCAAGGTGTATGACGCCAATGCGCCGATGCTGCATGGACTCGTTGAAACGATTGGCACGGAGGCCGTCGACCTTGGCGTGTTGCCCGACACGCGCAGCGACGTGATCGACGCTCTGTCTGAAGCATCAAAAGCATTCGACGCCATCGTGATTTCTGGAGGCGCTAGTCAGGGTCAAGAAGACCACGTCGTGGCTAGCATTGACGCACTGGGCAAGCGCCACCTTTGGCAAATCGCGATCAAGCCTGGCCGCCCCATGAGCTTTGGCCAAATCGGCGATTGCGTTGTGCTCGGCTTGCCTGGCAATCCCGTTGCTGTGTTTGTGTGCTTCCTCTTGTATGTGCGGCCGGTTCTGACGGTACTGGCCGGAGGGTCGTGGCCAGAGCCCACGCGATTCCCCGTTGTCGCGAACTTCACCCAGAAGAAGAAAGTGGGGCGGCGCGAATTCTGGCGCGCGCGCCTCATGCAAGACAATGGCAAGCTCGTCGTGACAAAATTCGCACGGGATGGTTCAGGCCTCATTTCGTCCTTGCGCGAGGCCGACGGACTTATCGAAGTTGCCGAGGACGTCGCCGCTGTTGTTGCGGGCGAGCTCGTGGACTTCATCCCGTACACTGAATTTGGCATCCGGCCGTCTTAAGGGAATGAGCAGGAGCGGCGCGTCTCTGGACGCCCTCCCCCGATCTGGCGATTCTGCGAGACATCGCTGCAAGAGTCGCGCAACACCAGGCGTAGTAGACTTGCCGTCCCACTGAGAGGCAGAGCGATGCCCCCTCGTTTCGTCCTGTACTATTGGCCGATACCGTTCCGTGCCCAGCCTATCCGCTACATTCTCGCCTATGCGGGCCAGGCCTGGGAGGAACCTGACGCGATCACGTCATGGCGCTCTACCAATCGGCGATTGTCGATCAACCGGTGCCATTTATGGGGCCACCTGTGCTGCACGATCGCCAGGACGATGTCTGGCTCTCTCAAGCTCCTGCGATCGCAGACTATGTCGGTCAGGTTCTCGGGCTCATGCCGGGCACACCCGAAAAGGACGCCCTCACGCTAAAGGTTCTCGGCGACTGCACTGATGTTCTGCAGGCACTGACGCGAGACTGCGGCGCTCTGATGTGGACCGATGAAGACTGGGCCTCATTTGCCGAGCGCCGTTTGCCCCGTTGGCTGGAGATCTTCGAGGAACTCGGGGTCGGCGATCCAAGCGGAGACCTCAGAGAGCCGCCAGTAGTTCCGTCCATTGATTGAGACGTGGCGCGGGAATAAGCCATCGCGCTCCCAACGCCAGATCGTCATGTCTGAGACCGGCACCACGCGGCGTAATTCTCGAGGCGGCAGCAGTCGTTCGTTTAGGTGTTGAGCAAATTCGTCTATCGTTCAAATCCACGTTGCGCCGGATCGTCCGGCTGTCGTGGTGAACTATTTGGCGTATTCGCGGGACCCGAAAAACGGACCCGAAAAGGCCCCGAAGTTTTAATTTCGGGCCTCTTAATAATGGCGATACGCGTCCCGCAGCCTGTTCCTGATCGTCTTCTCTGTGATGGGCGGAGCGCGCGGGTGCTCGTGCCTAAACCAACTGGCGAGGTCTTCACACTCCGCAGCGAGCGAACCAAGCACCTCCTCACGGTCACAACGCGCGGCAAACTCATTCTCCACGAGATGCATAGACGATGGGCGACCAGGAGCCCCTGTACGCGGTGCTTCGAACGGCCAGAATTTTGCAATGTCAGACTTCAGCACCATCAGCCGTTTCCAGCGTGATCCATATCGGTTTTCGAGGAAGTCGCCGTCACCGTGCTGCCAGTGCTCCTAATCTAGGTAGATAGGACTCCACAGGTAGAGATCCTCACCAAGAATCAGCTCGAGGGGCGTGTCCGAAAATGGATAGCTGACACGACAACCGGCAAAACAGTGTGCCGGCACTGGCTGCGGCTCACCGTGCTCAAATCCGATTACTCTTATTTCCTCGGTTGCTAGACGGGCAAGCAACGCGTCGCATGCGGGCTTCCAGTATGTCTCATCCTTGGGATCAAAGCTGAATGAGCCCCCGCACGATACTATCCATTGGGCTGCGCAATAGAGCGGCATGTAGCCCAGCCCGTCAGGCTTCATCGTTTCAGGAAACGGCCACTCCTCAGGCGGTGTGTGTTGCGGCATACACCAAGACTGCAAATTGATTTCGCGAAACTCAACAAGCGTCAACGCACTCAGACTGACCAAACGGGGACATCAGCACTCTTTTTGCACTTTGACCGAGACCGAAGTTTAAGGCTCAGCCATTGGGGCCCTAAGCGTATTCCAGCCTGGTTGGGGCGTCTGCTACCAGACCAAAAGCGTACTCGACAGCGAGAGCGACTGATGTCCGTTAGGTGCCAATAGCGGATATGAGGCCTGAACGTCTGGTCGTTGCTGTTTGGCAGACGACGCTACGCTCCCTCGTCGGCGCAAACCAAGCGGTTGTTCTTGAGAATGCAAGCATCTGGTGGGCCGTGCTCACGCCAGTAGGTGACAAGTCCGATCTCCTCGGCGATTTCCATAAACCTTTCATGGCCGACAAGGGAACCAATCCGCACCCATGGCACCATATGGAAGCCATATCTGCGCTTCGAGTCGAGAGCGTAATAGCGAAAAGCATCCAGGGTGAGTTCCACGCCGCCTATATGGTAGAGTAACTCATAGCCTAGAATATTGTTGTCCTTATACTGCTCAAAAAACGCCTCCGCCGTTTGAGTAGAGGCGGCCTCAAGCATGCTGAGCACACGATTTCTCAATGCAACGGAGCAGGTGCTGCAAGAGTCAATCAATTCACGGGCCTCTGGGAGCTGCTGCGTCTTAGCCAAGTAGTCGATGATATATCGAAGTGCAAACTCGCGAAGGTTCGGAGAGCTCCTAAATATGTCGACAAGCTCGTTGAAGTTCTCGTCGGTCGGGTCTAACTGCAGCCGCGAGACCGTCGCCCAAAGCTGATAATAGGGCACGAGCGGCTCTAGCTCATGTGCCTGCTCAAGCCAATCGAGTGACTCGGCGCGCCTGCCCACAATGTACAACAACCGGGCGTAATCGACCTTGACCTGGCTGTCGATAGGATCGTCGCGGATCACTGCTTCGTATTCTGCCTCCGCAATCGCCCATTGACGATCGCGCTGATTTCGTAGTGCCACTGCATGCCGAACCAATGGAACGTTAGGGTCAATCGTCTGTCCACGGATCGCTGCCTCTGTGGCACGACGGTAATACGCAACCGGACTCACTGGACGTCCATCGATCTCCTGGAGGAAATTCGGAACCTTGCTGTAGGCCAGCGATAACGCGCCCCACGCGGCGGCGAAATCTGGACTAATTTCAGTTGCCCGGTGAAAAGAACGGATTGCACGAACCAAGGAACGTCCGCGCTGCTCAAAGAGCGCAAGGCCACGGACAAAAAGCTCGTAGGCGCGAGGATCGCCTGCGCGCTGGGCCTCCAACTCGGCGGGATCAATATCAATTGGTGTAGCAAGCGCTGCCCCCACCGCCTCGGCCACTCTTTCTTGGGCTGAGAAGAGGTTCGCCATCGTCGATCTCAGTCTCTCTGACCAGATGACGGTGTTGTCCTGCCCTCGAACAAGGCGCGCGTCGATGACTAGGTGTCTCCCATTCCTGCCAACCGTGCCCGTCACGAGATAGTCGACGTCCAATGCCTCCGCGACATCTCGATAGTTACCCTCGTGGTCTTTGAACTTAAACGAGGAGCTCATGCCGGGCATTCTAAAGGCACCGGAACGCTCGAAGATGGATGCGAGATCGATCGAAAGTCCGTCGACAAAACCCTCGTCCCCCTCGAGATTTGTGTTTTCGAACGGCAGCACAGCAAGAGAGGTACTGGACAGTGTCGCAGCATTCAAAGCCGAGAGGTTTGGTGGGCCGCCTTGGCTTCCGCCAGCACCCCGCAAAGTTCTAACCTCGCTCACGAAAAGCGCGGCCAGAACGATCAGGAGAACTGCCAAGGAGCCTGCAGCAAACTGGCGGACGACGGCTTGATTGCGCAACGCAGACGCAGGCGACCAGCCGTCCGCAGGCGAAGCGGCTTTCGCGCCCAGAATGAGGCTGGGGCCTGTCTTTGGCCATTCTAACCGGTGAAGCTTCAGATAGTCCTTCAGGCTGGCTGCAGCATAGAAGAATGCTCTCTGCCGCGACTCCAGCGACTTGTGCCGGTGCGCAAAGACAAGCCCGGTCGCGACGCGTGCCAGTAGCACCTGGCTTTCCATGAAGGACCGGCGATCGGGTTCGTGCTTGTTTATCCAATCTGTAACACCCTGGCGGATCGACTGGATCAGCTGAACGACACCAATGTGGTCCGTGCGCAACTCGCCAACGTCGTCGATGGACCAGAAGCTACTTAGTTGAGAGATTGTCGAGACCCAGTCCTTGTTGGAAGAGGCTTCGCACTCCGCAAGGAGAGTGTGGACTTCAAAATAGGCATGATCGTAGAACAGATATTGCTCGCTCTCGTAGTGCGCGAGATCAATTAAGTGGTACTCCGCTCTCTTTGCTTCCTTCCGACTCAAGAGCAAGTTCAAACCGTGCAGGTCGCCGTGGCAGTGGCCCAATGCGCTGCGTAGGTTCACTCGATGTGCTGGAAGAGTCGTGCTCCGTGCGAATGCCAGAGGGTTTGGGAACCAACTCCCATCCACGACAAATGACATTTCGCCTGGAAAAACACCGAAGTCCTCGCCAAGCAGGCCGTGGATCCGCCCCCCCGCTTCGGGATCAAGGCGATAGCCGAGCCAGCTTCGTAGCAGCTCTTGCGGCGATATCACTCCTGGAGTGAGCCGATAGTCGCTGTTCCAGCTTTCAAGCAGTCGCGATGAGACGTGCTTGGCGCTCTCCAATTTTCGCTCATAGGAACAATCGTTCCAGGATTCGATATACTCGAGTCCGCTCCCAGCGATCGTCGACAGGATCCCGATTTGCTCACCCTTGCGCGATGTATGGATTATGCGTGGGAGATGCCTGGCGGCGAACCCCGGGGCATCAGCAATTGCTTTATCCAACCTTGTCGCTTCGGTGTGCTCCTTTATGGCGGCATTGGGCGCATGGTCGAGCTTGAGAATAGCCTGTCCGGTGAAGCTCTTCGTGGCCACATCGGCAAAAAAGACAAGGGCACCCGACTTTCCACCGCTCAGCTCGCGGGTCAGTAGGATCCCATCCTTGACGCCCCACTCATCTTGGAGCACTGGCAGTAAGCGCGCGTACTCCTCGGGCCAAGGCAGGCCGCCAGAGAGCGAATCCCTAGGGCTGATCATTCGAGTATGAAATTCCTTTCATGTTTCCCGTGTTGCCACGCCTGCAAAACCATCACGTGGAATGTGGTATTGATAGGGGCCGCCAACAAGGTTGCCCTATTGGCCAGGCATTGTGATACTGAACAAAACGCACAGCAGGTGGAGTTGGTAGTTGTGGGTCACCATTCCGACGCTCCAGAAGCGGTGACCTTTAGTCGTTCGGCAATGGATCTTGGCGGAACTCAACGTCGGCCAGTAAGCGGAAGGTTCGAGGCTTATCTAGAGCGTGACGAGTCAAGGTCTGTGCCCATTCAAGTGTAACCCGCCGCTGCGGTCCCAGCGAGACAGCGGCGCCATCGGTTGGTTTGTTCAAGTTGGATCTTGATTGGTCGTTCATAGCAGCGGTCCCCTATCGGTTTGGAGCATGGCTTCAGCAATACTCCGCTGCTGTATCAGTACTTTTTGCCGCGGCGATTGCGGTCTTCACCTGGCAACTGGCCTCGCTAACGAAACGGCTATGGCTTGTCACGAAGCAGTCGGCTGACGCTGCCACTCGCAGCGCCAATGCTGCTGTAAGGATAGAACTCCCCATACTCCGGGTGAGCACTCCCGGGCTCTACAATAGATCTTCGACTGCGGACACTTCGAAGACACCAAACGGGTTAGGCGTGGCCGACTTGGTGCCCGTGACAGATGTGGACTCGATCGCATACATCACGTCCTTGAAGTTCAAAAACGCCGGACGAACACCTGCCCTCCCTGTAGAGATCGCCGGTGGCCATTGCGTTGCACCAACACTGGCCGGAGAGCCGCAGTATACGAAATTCCGCAACATATCGGCCTCAACGATTATTCCCGAACGCGGCGACGCGCATATCGATCTCGACTATGAAATGACCTTTACGCAGGACCAAATCGACAAGATGGCCGGCAGGGAGGCTCAGCTATGGTTCTTTTGTCAGCTGACCTACACAGACTTTATGGATGAACAGCACAAATTCCGTTGGTGCTGGGTATGGGACCGTCCCACCGACGTGGGCCATTACTATCTCTCAAGTTGGAAGACGGTTCCTCGTGAGTTTAGAGGGACGAGCTAGTTGCCGGTGTCGAAACCTGGTCAACTGCATGTCCGATGTGGGTCATGAGCCGACATCAGAACGCTACTCGGCGACGACTGCTTTGCAACACCAAGCAGACATCCGCAGCCTCACGATTGATGTCCGTTAAGCGCTGCCAAAAGCGGACAGCTAGTGAAACGAGAATGTACCCGGATAGAGTTGAGCGAGCAGCAGCAACCAAACGATAAGTGTCACCACGGACAGCGCTGTTGTCATAGAGATTACGCCCGCTACGAGCTCTTCGGATACGTGATATTGCCTGGCAAGAATGAACTCACGCGTCGCCGTCGGAACGGCGGCTATGATAACGGCGACAGTTGTCAGGAGCGCATCGACTCCGATCATGCGGGCGGCCACCAAGACTAGGATCGGAAGGATCAGCAATTTGACGCACGTCGCGAACACCATTGCTGCACCGCTCTTTTGTAGATCATCAAGCTTGATTGACATGCCCACAGCAAATAGCGCGCAAGGAGTCAGCGCGGCGCCCAGTGACTCCATATAGGTGACTACGATTTTCGGAAGGCTGAAAGGCGTGATCGCAAAGGCGATAGCGAGGATCACCGACAAGATGATCGGGTTCAAGAGCGTGTTCTTTGGGTGTTGAAGCGTCGACTTTTTATCGTCGGCCCCGTCCGCTTGGCCGGACTCGAGCATGAATACCTGAACTAGGAATAGGAGGTTCAGGACAACGACGTTCGTGATTGCAGCAAAAGCAACGATTTTATGCCCGAACAATGAGTGAAGAAGCGGCAATCCGACAATGGCAGCGTTCGA
>JBCDFN010000014.1:0-70302 GCA_039177935.1 Pseudomonadota bacterium
CCTGAGCCTTCTCTGGAACGGCGAGACGCTCTCCGCCCCCCGGGTGGCGCTTGATTTTCAAACGGGCATCAATCTGTTTGTCGAAGTCGTAAATCCAGAACTCATCAAAGTTGCATAGGACGACATAGCGCGGTCTGTCCGGCACCGCATGTATCCAGTAATCGAAAGCTTGCTGATAGTAGTGAAAGAGGTTTTCGCCACGCTTCTTCATTTCAATAAGAAGGCGCGGCTTCCAGATCAGGTCGGCAAAGCTGGTTCCCCTCGCCGATTCCTTCTTGATTCGAAACTCAAGCTCGGCGCCGGCTTCCTTGTAGCCCTTGTGGCCAAAGGCCTGGAAAAGGCGATCGCAGAAAACCTGGGCTTCCCCCTTCTCATCTCCCTTCAATAAGGCAACGTACTCAAGGAAGCTCTGGAGGCTTTCTGTAATGTCTGCCATTGGCCAAAAGGGTCTCGCTCGGAAGTCATTCGGAAGAACTGTGTGTCGCGACAGTGTGGCCAATGGATTGGTGTTTTAACAGCCCAAAGCTGCACCACAGCCGAACCAAAAGGGCTGATAGCTTATCGGCTGATGGCACGTAGCAGAACTCAATAGCGAGTTCAGGGATGTCGGGTTAGTGGCACAAACCGGACGTACATTGTCTGCTTATTAATGTCCGCTAGTGACCCAAGGCGGACATGACGCCCAACAAATGGCGGCGCCTGAAAGGCTGTCTATTGAATGGATATATGTGTCGACATAAGCCGCTGTAGCCCTTGCCCGCTTGTCGATGCTTGGATTGGCAGAAAGTGGAGAGCTCGACGCCTACCTTGCCGCATTCGCAATGGTTAAGGTTGGAGAGTTCCAACTCTGGAATTGAGCTTTCCAACCATGGTTTTCCCTCGAGGAAGGTGTCTTATGAAACGGGCCTTTGCCAACATATTGAGTGACAACGTCGACGAGACGGCGAATTTCTATCAGGACTTACTGGGCATGACGCGTCACTTCGATTTCGGCTGGTTTGTAATCCTGACGCATCCTCAGCTCCCAACTCTCGAATTTGGCATCTTGGATAGATCGAACGAGATCGTTCCTCCTGAGTGTGCGACTCCGCCGGGCGGGGTGATAGTCACCTTCGTTGTTGATGATGTTGATGTGTGTCACGGGCGCGCAAAAGGCATGCAGGCGCAGATCCTCGAGCCACCAACAGATATGCCATACGGGCAGCGACGTATGCTGATACGCGATCCAGAAGGCACTGTTGTGGACGTCAGTTCGCCAACAGCTTCGGCAGTTTAGGCTTCATCACCGCGCCGAGAGATGTCGAGACTCAATCTAGGGATCTCCTGATGAGCGCGGTGACGGACGCAAGCGTCGAGGTCCGCTGATGACCCAAAGCTGACATGGCGACGATAGAGCTAGAACAGCCAGGTGAAATGGCCTCTGACGCCGTTGTCAGAGACGTTGTCCGCATATTGACCAGTGAAGGAGACCCCGGCTGTGAGGCGTTCTGAGATCGCGAAGTCAAGGCCTGCATCCAGTATCGTTGAGTCTTCTGCAAGCGGTACGCCGTCGATCGCAAACCCTATCCCGGTGGTGGCAAAGGCGAGCGATGCGCCTGGTGTGACATCGTCCAACGCATGGAGCCATGCGGCTTCAACATGCGGCGTGACCGCCATCGCGCCCCACATTATTGTGGTCGCGGCACGGAGGCCGACACTGGTGTAGCCTACGTCCTGATCGAAACCGCCTGTGCGCAAGGACGTTTCCGGCCCACCTCTTTCGCGGAAACCGCCGCTCTCCACAGAAACGAAGGCAAGACCGGCGAATGGTTCGAGGTCTATGCTGCCAATTTGCGTTGGATACGCAATCTCACCAAAAAGCTGCCCCGTGTCGGCGTCGTAGTCCGCCTCCTGACGCTCAAAGAACCCCGGGAACACGACAGCCCGGGATGTCTCGATGTCACTCCAGGCCCAAAGGCCACCGCCGCGCAACGCGAAGCCGCCGACATCGCCATTCACATAGCCACCGAGATGATAGGTCTGCGTGTTCGCGCCGCTATAGCGTTGATCCACACTCAAATCGGAGAAGGACGCGCCCGTGGCGATACCGACCCGCCATCCATTCCATACGTCCGCGTCCATACCAGAGATAAACCCACCGAGATTACGGTCTGCCGTGGCCGCATTGCCGTCACCATCGAACGTCCCCCAAGCGCCATAGCCCTGGGTCCAAAAGGCGAGCGGTGAAGACTGCGGCACGTCCACGAGCGACTTGCCGTCATAGGCACCCGAGCCGCTCAGCATCATGGGTTGGGTGTCATTGCGGACGGCTAGATCCGTAGACTGTGGGCCACCAGCCCCAAGCGCACCGCCTCGATGGCTCGCCTGCATCATGCGGTCCAAGACCGCCTCGCGGGCATAGCGGCTGTCATCCACGAGTGTGCCGGCGACCGTCGCATGGACTTCGCCCGAGAGCGCATCAAACGCTTGGCGCGCGCCCTCAGCGGACTGCGTCAACACCGACAGAAACAGAGGATTATCCGTCGGGAATTGCGACAGCGCTCCTGCGACGGCCTTTTGGTTTTTCGTTTGGGCGACGTCGGGGAACAGCGTCAAGTTACGCAATAGAGTCAGCACCACGTCGTTGCCGTCACCAGCCGCGTAGTTCACTTCCGGCGTCAGGAACGCCAAGTTGGTTGAAACAGATCCGAATGTCCCCACGACAGACTCAGTGCCGTCGTTTTCAATGATTGTGTAATCCGTCCTTGGATCGTAATTGCCGTCTTCGGCCAGCACCCTCAGCGTGGCACCGGTCAGGTTCACCGTGCCGTTCACGATGACTTTGTCGTTGTTTCCGGCTGAATTGACTTCGACTTCGTAGATCGCTCCACCACCGAGCGTGAAGGCGCCGTTCACGATCATGGTGCCAATGGAATTGCCCGGGGCCAGCGTGCCGGCGTTGACAGTCAGACCGCCGAACGTGCCGGTGCCCCGTAACGTGCCTCCTTCGACGGTGAGGGGAAGGCCAGTCGTGCCGCTTAGATTCCAGGTGCCGCCAGCGACCTCGAGCGTTTCAAATGCTTGGAATTGCTGCCCGACGCCTACGTTGCCGAGATCGAACTCGCTCTCGCCCACGCCGCCAAAGGCCAGCGTGTCCTGGCCGGGGCCCGCTAGCACAGTGTCCCTGGCGCCTGCACTTGCATTGTTCGTGATGACAAATCCAGGGTGTAGCTCCAACCGGTTCTCGAACGGGGTAGCTTGATCGAACTCAACGGCACCGTAACGACCACCCAGCAGTGTTCCCGCGACAATGAGGTTCGTGCGCCCGCCCGTGGTCTCGACCGCTAGACCGTCCGCGCCCACACCCGCACTGATCGTCGAACCGGTGTTTGAGGTGATGATGATGTCGCCGCCATTTTGTTGATCGGCGAAGATGGCAGTGTCGTCGAGGGCAGAAACTTCGCCGTTCACGGTGATGCGCACGTTGCCGGTGTTTTCGCTCACGGCCCGAATGGCGTCGCGGCCTCGGCCAATGACGTCGCTGTCCGCCCCCGTCGTGATTATGAGATCGCTGTCTCCGTTCAACTGACGCGCCGTAATGCCGAAAAAATTCCCGTTTACATAGCCGTCCACGCGGATGTGCTGCTCCCCGATGCCGAAGTTTTCGGTGCGAATGCCCGAGTACTGACCGCCGATAATGCGGCTGCCCGCGCCGGTCGTCACCGTGAGCGTGGTCCCAAGAAAGCTGCCATTAACGGCATTGACGGCGGCGTCGCCCCCGTCGCTGCCAGTATTCGTGACCGTGCCATTCGCGGTGATGCTGAGCGTGCCTGCGCCAAGGTTCCTGGCGTCGATACCGAACTCATCGCCGGTCACTGTGCCGCTCGTCTCGACCGTAACGTCACCGGCACCGCCAGTCGATCTGATTGACAGGCCGGTGCTGCCGATTGCGCCGCTTGAGTCGAGGAGCGACGCCACATAGTTGTCGACAAACGACACGTTGCCTTGCCCTGTGATGGTCAGCGCATTTCCGGCGCCGGTGTCGACTTGGAGAGGGGTGGGCTCGACGGTTACCGCCAAATCGCTGGTGTGCGTCACCGATTGGGCGTCTGTAGCGGTCACCCCGGTACATTGCACAACGCCGGATCCGGCTCCGCCGATGACCGAGCACAGCCCGCCCGACACAATCTGCGCCGAGGCACTTCGGCCATAGCTGGCCAGCGCGCCAAGAAGCGCCGCCGTCGATAGTAGCAGTTGATGGCGTCCCGCAGACGCACTCATTAAGGCCCCCAACGGCGCCAATCCAGGCCCAGCAACGCCTGTTTCCGAGTGAGACTATTCGTTCTCACAGGAATCGGGGAAACTGCCAAGCTCCGCAATCATCAAATCTTGGGTCCCAATACGATTTCCGCTGATTGTTGCCGCGAAGGCACATAGCCGCAATTGCGCAGTCGCAGTCTCTCAAGGAACGGCGACGGCGTGGCCGACAACTCGCTGAGCGCCGAAGAACAGGCTTTACGATCTAACCAAACAGCCAGACTAGGCGTCCTTTGGCGGCGTTGCCGGAGACGCTGTCGGCATATTGGACTGATGGTTGTCCGCACTTGGCACTCAACGGACATCAAGTCGTTGGCGCGCGATGTCCGGTTTCTGCCCATAAGCGGACACTGTCCACGTCGCTTTGGACCAGAAACGAACATCGTAGTGTCAAGGACAGTTTCGAGCGATCGCAAGAGATCTGTTGACGACATCTGAGCCTTGATTCTCATTCGAGTTCTCATTAGCGGGGCGCAACGTGAGAACGCAGTACCTCTCCCCGCCAACTTTCTGCTAATCCGTGAATGCTTGAATCGGCCCACGCCCCTCAATAAGCAATCTCACGCAGAGGATTGACTGAGACAGTAGACGCGGCGCTCGCAGCGCCATCTGAAATGCTACCGAAGTGAAGCATGCTTCCCACGCTTATGGCAATTCAAGCGTTTTGGGCCGCTAAACCTCCTACGGTCGCTCAACGAGCCGCGTTCATGGCAATGACGAGGTCTTGGCTTCCTCGACCAAAATCACGTGCCAACCAAACTGTGTCTTGACGGGGTCCGAGACTTGGCCTGGCGCGAGCGCAAAGGCAGCCTCCTCGAATTCCGGCACCATTTGGCCGCGCCCGAAGAAACCGAGATCGCCGCCTTGAGGCCCGCTCGGGCCGATCGAGTTTTTCTTTGCAAGTTCTACGAAATCCGCACCGCTTTTTAGCTTCTCCACAAGAGCTTTAGCTTCGTTCTCTGTCTTGACCAGGATGTGTCTTGCGTGAATGCGCGAAGCCTCAGCCTTTGGCTTCGCTTCGGGCTTGGAGCCGGGGCCAACACTTGCCTGCTTTGCCGCCGGCGCGGTGTTGGTGTCCGTTTTCGTCGGCGTGCTGGGCCCCGTCTTTGCCGTGCTTGTCTTGGTCTCCGCCCGCAGGCGATCGATCTCTTTCTTGAGGCCAGTCTTCGTTTCGGTCCAAGCGGCGTGCACTTGCTCTTTCTTTGGTTTGTTTCGGATGCCCGCAAGCGCTTTGCTCATTGGCTTGGCCCAGATGGCACATTCAATGCCCATCTTCGGCCCGGCATCTGCGATCGTCCAAATCGACCGGAGGGTACGGTTCGGCGTGCCCAGCCGGCTTAGCACCCCGGCCTCGTGCACCGCCGCGGACACTGCAACCATGGCGCCGGCCTGATCGCCCTTTTCGTCGTGCACGACTTGTTTCACCGTCTTGAGCTGTACGTCGATGAAGTTCAACGTCTTTTCAAGCCGTTCGTTCGCCGGACCATCGAACTCGGGAATCTTTGGTAGCCCCTCGGGGTTCTCGCCTGCCTTGTTCTGCTCCTTTCGAACGTAAGCCGACAGTGAATCCCAGGCTTTCATAAGTTGTGGGTCTGGTTTTCCAATAAAGACGAGCAGTGGCGCCACGCTCAGCGTAGCCCCGACGTTCCATGCTGCGCGCATTTCAGCCGGTGCGATTGCGTCACCTGCCTGAGTTCTACGTTTGGTGTAGACCTCTGTCGCATCACAAAGAAATTGCTCGCTGTAGAGAGTATGCTTCTTATGCGGCAGGTTTGCTTCAAGCGCTTTAATCAGTCTACGTACGTTGCTCGCGTCCTCGTCGCGTCCTTGCTCGAGGAAGATCAGCATCCTCTGTGCAATCCACTTCCCATTTGTGGGGAACTTTTCAGATAGCGTGGCGTAGTCCTTCGCCGCCTCGTCGAGCTGCCCTTGCGACCTGTATAGTTCAGCTCGCTTGGACATGTACTCCGCGTACGAAGGAGCCCGTGAGGACAGGAGGCCCACGACTCTTGTCCAGGCCTCGATGGCCTTTTGTGGCTTATCCTGCGACTCGTAGATTTCGGCGGCAAGCTTGTGGGTCCAGAATTTTTTCGGCTCGAGCGCAATGGCTTTCTCGATATCCAGGACTGCCTCCGTCTGCGGGATGAGACCGTCACGACCATTGTTGAACACGGCGCGGCGGCTGTAGTAGGCGCTCTTGGGGTCGAGCTCGATCGCCTTGGTGATATCCGCATAGGCTTTTTCGGGTTTCTTTAGCGCCTTGTAGAGATAGTGGCGGTCCGCAAGGGCGCTTGCCTTCTCTTCGTCGGTCTTAGCGAATTTGAGCTCGGCGTTCCGATCGTCGAGAGAGAGCTTTCGGAAGCTCATCTCCCGTTCGGTCTCGTTCTTGATTCAGAAGTCGGTGGCGCGCGCCTCTCGAATTCCGGCCCGCGCGCCGTAGAAAGACGCGTTATTCGGTTGCTTTTTGATGGCTCCGTCGAGGGCTTGGGTCATCCATACGAAGTCGCGCGTCAGGCGTTGCCCCGCGAAAGTGCCCCCTGTCAAGAGAAGCGCAATGTCACGCGCCGCGGCCACATGGTCCCCGAGGCCGGCGCTTGCCCTGGCGCGGCCTTTGTAATTCTCGAACAGCTGGAAGTCGTCGATAGTGGCGCCGCAGGTCTCTTTCGTCCATTTGATGGCTTTGTCGTATCCCGCGCGGGCTGCTTTGTAGTCCTTGTTCTTGAGCGCTTTGTCCGCCCCTTGCGCATGGTAGGAGCAGCTATCGCCACTGGTTATGAAGGTGTCGCCGCCAGGGCTAGTCACGGATCTCATGCCCTCGCTCTCGGCATCAGTTGTTGGAAGAGCGACAAATGTGATTGCGGCAAGCGCAATCGAAACGCAGTTCCGAATGGATAGAGCATTTGGGAGCATCGTCTCTCTCCAGCTTGTGAGCGCTTAGAGGCATCTGACCTTGCGCGCGCCATTTGCCTTGCAAACCTTGAAAGTGCTTATTGCTCGGCGCCAACTTTTTTCAGCGCCTTCTTGGCATCCTCATAACCAAGTTCATCCGCTTTCCTGAAATCGGCGATTGCGTTGGCCTTGTCCTTCATCGCGCTGTAGGCGGCACCACGATTATAATAGGCGGCCGCGTAGTCCGGCTTTAGTTCAATGGCCTTTGTAAGATCGGCGACGGAGCGCATCCAGTCACCGTCGCTGACATTGAAACCGTAGACATAGCCCCGGCTGAAGTAGGCCTCGGCGTGGCTCGGATCTAGCTCGATGGCTTTGCTGTAATCGGCGATGGATCGTTCATGGTCCTCACCAGCAGCCCGGTCGAAATAGACGTCGCCGCGCTTGATGTAACTCGCAGCATCATCTGGCTTCAGTTCGATGGTACGGGTGATATCAGCAATGGCCTCATCGAACTTGTCTAGCTGATCGTAAGCGATCGCGCGTGCTAGATAAGCACCGCGATGATCCGGTGCGAGTCTAATAGCCTTACTAAAGTCCTCCACCGCAGCCGCGTGATCTCCCTGACTACCCAGAACGATGCCGCGATTGTGCAAAGCAGAAGAATGATCTGGTGTTATCTCGATGACTTTTGAAAAGTCCGCGAAGGCCTTGTCGGACTCGCCGCTACGTCTGTAAGAGACGCCGCGCTTGTAGTAAGCGCTCGAGGCCAATTCAGGCCCTACGTCTAAGACTTTCGTGAAGTCAGCGATGGCTTTCGCAAAGTCACCAGCCTTCAGATACGAGTCGCCTCTATCATAGTAGGCAAGCGCATAATCTGGTTGCAGCCTAATTGCCTCGCTGAAATCTCCGACGGCGCCATCGCGATCGCCCTGGCCGACACGTTCGTTGCCCCGTTTGTAGAAGGCAGGCGCATAGGTCGGCCTCAACTCGATGACCTGGTTGAAGTCGCTCATCGCGCTTTCCACGTCGCCGTTGCCGGAATAGGCCATGCCCCGGTTCATGTAAGCCGGTGCGTAGTCAGGGGTCAGCTTAATCACTGCATCATAGTCAGCGATGGCCTTGTCACGCTCGCCTTGGATCGAGTACTGGACGCCGCGATTCATAAGGGCGCGGTCATTATCGGGATCTAAGTTGATGACCTCGCTATAGTCAGCGATAGCGCGGTCGGCCTCGTCTTGCCGCCCGTACTCAAGCCCCCGGTTGAAATAGGCGACAGCTCGGTTTTGGTCGCTTTCGCCCGCATCCTCAATGATCTGGGTACATCCAGCAATGGCCGCGTCGCCGCTGCCCTCCGCACACAGCTCAAAGGCCTTGAGATTGTCCGCCCGCGCGGGTGGCTGGGCCAACCCCAGCGCGAGGGTTGCCGAAAGGGCCAGCAAGTGACCCATTTTCCGTATACGAGCATGTTGAAACATCTGTTTCACACTGACCGTTCGGACACGTTCCCACGGTAGTATACAACTCTGACATCCTTGTGTCACAGTGGTGCGTAAGATGCTCTGTGTACAAGGCATCGGATAGGCAAGGCATAGGGAAAATCTGCACCATGGCTTTCTCCCTAGTCGCCTCCTCGTGAGAGTGTCACTCTTCGTAGCCAATCACTAATAGGGCTTGCGGCGCCCAGCGGACTGCCAGGAGCCTTGTCGGCCAGTCTTCTCTGCGGCAAACTGCAGTTGTGCAGGGCCGCAGGCGCCGGGGGCGGGACCGAATGGCTGACACTTCATCTTACCAACAGCTTTCTAAGGGGTCGCTGCCAGCGATTGGAGTGGCCGTCGCGATCACCTGCCTCATTATTGCGATCGGCGCGCCGCTGCTTGGGCTGAATTCCGAGCTCGCAATTTTTCTGTTCGACTATTCGGATAAGTCGTTCTTTTGGCCGGTCTATCCGTTCACGATCCAAAACCTGATGTACGTCATGACGGCGGTCGGCCTTGGTGATTTGTGGGCGCGCTGGCGCGCCACAACGAAAGAAAACGCCTATCTCCGTATGAAGCTGTTGCCGGAGGACGACAACACGATTTTACAGATTGACGAGCTTGGTCCAATCCGCCGGCGCGTCGCTGGGTTGAAAGCCGATGATAGTGCCTTCCTGCCGCGGCTCCTCGATCTCTCGGTCCTGCAACTCCTCACCAGCAAGTCGCTTGATCAGACCGTGGCAATCTTCACCAGCACTCTGGAATTGATGACGCATCGCGTCGATCTCTCCTACCAGACCTCGCGCTTCCTCGTCTGGTTCATTCCAACAACAGGATTTATCGGGACTGTCGTTGGAATTTCGATCTCACTCGAAGGCATGAAGGACTCGCGCGCAATCGCCTTTGACACCGTTACGGCTGGTCTTGCAATCGCCTTCTACACAACGATCATCGCACTTGTGCTGAGTGCAATCCTTGTCTTCCTCCAGAACATTGTGCAGCGGCGTGAGGAGCTCACGCTAAACCGTGCAGCAGACTACTGCCTAAAGAACCTCGTCAATCGCGTGTATACGCACGAGTGAGTGGTAGGGCTCGCCCATGCGCCGTCCGCATCGCACAATCGAGACTTTCGACATCTCCCTAATGGCGGTTGTGACGAAGGCAATGGGCGCCTTCCTCGTCCTTATGTTGTTGCTTCTGCCATACTACACGCCGGACTCCACCGAAGAAGACGCCACGGAGTTGCTGCGGCAGCTCCAATTGCTCGACGCAAAGCTCGACGAGGTACAGGAACAGCTAGGCGATCCTAACAAGACCGTCGAAGAGCTGCGCCAGGAGCTTGATGACATTACTGCTACATCCACCTTGCGCGCCGAGGTTCTAGCCAAGCTCCGTGGCCTGATAAACAAGGCTTTCAGCGAAATACGTCGGCTTGAGGCTGAGGTCGCGACGCTTGAGGAGGATAACGCGGCGCTTACAGCTAAGGTCAAAGAGCTCGAGGCTGTCATCGATCCGCTCAAAGCCGAGATCGCCCGGCTCGAAGAGGAGAACGCGAGACTGCTTGCCGAAATCGAGCCGCTTAGGGCCGAGAACGAACAACTGAGGGAAGAGAATGCCGCGCTCGCCGCAGAGAACGCCAAGCTTGAGGAGGAGATCCTTGCGCTCCTCGCGAGGATCGCGGCGCTCGAAGAAGAACTGAGACGTCTTCAGACGAACCAGCCGCGCAAGCAATACAAAGGCGTGATGGTCTCCTACGATGTGCGGAACTGTAACGATGTCCAGATCAAGGGCACTATCCTCAAGTCCGGGAAGGAAGAGGGTTACACGTTCAATTCAGACGGTGCCAAGATGGCCCCCGAATATCTGCTGCAAGCTAATTTCGCAATGGATGGCGGGACTGTGCCGAGGCAGGAGTCAACCGCGCTGATGGATGGTGCAGTCGGGGCACGCTCCGCATTATCCAATGCAGGCATGCTGACGGATCAGACTATTGGCAAGGGGGAGTATTTGATTGTCCTCGTCAAACGCGATCCCCGGCGGAGATATGCGGTCAATGATAAGTCTTGGGTTTTCCTCAGCGGCTCAGGACGCGATTGCTCGGCGAGTATTGCGGCGGCGGCGCGGGCCGCGTTTGTCGATGACTGGGCGTCTAGTACGTCGATCTCATGGACGTTCCCCGCGAAGAAGATTGCCGGCATATCGCTTGCTCTCACGAGTGACGATGACGGCATCAAGTTCCGGGCGCCGACGGACGAAGAAGAGGCGTGGCTCGACAAGCTCTTGAAGCTTGCCTTGGAAACTCAAGACAACATTCCCGAGATTAAGAAGGCACGCGAGGAGGCTGAGCGCAAAGCCCGTGAGGCGGAGGAGAAACGCCGCCTTGAAGCTGAGGAGCGCCGGAAACGCGAGGAAGAAGAGAAGAAGTCCGAGCCGACGACAAGTCATATGACGCCCGCGCAGCTCAACAACGCCCGGTCATTGATGCAGAGGCTAGCATCGGCGCCGAGACAAAGTGCCATTCGCAGAAATATAGCAGGGCTTGTTCCCAGGCTCCGCGCTCAATTGGACCCGCAGATCGCGGAGACTGAAAAGCAACTTGAGACGTTGAAGGCCGGGAAGAAACGCGAGCGCACCGAGGCCTTCTTGAAAGAGCTACGGTCGGTCTCTGCTGACCTCGACAAGATTGTTGAGGGTGGGCAAGAACCAGGCGGGGCTCAGGGCAAGAAAGAGGGTAAGCAAAGAGACGAGAGAGACAGTCGCTCGGGGCCACGAGGCGGTGGGCTGAAGACCAATCATGTCAGTCCGCGCGACCTTCGGCAGCTTGATAGCATGTTTCGCGCGTTCAAGCAGGCGCCGAAAGACAGCAAGCTGCGTGAGCGGTTGGGGGACCAACTAAAGACGGCGCGGGCTCGCATTGAATTGCAGATCGAGGAGACGGAAGAACAGATTAGATCCATGCCGGCCGGTCCGGCGCGCGTGCGGGCCGAACGTTTCTTGGGCGAGCTCCAAAAGTACAGGTCCGAGGAATGACTAAGTTCATTCGCTGCATTGAGGGGCACGTCTATGACACCGATAAGCATGAGGCGTGCCCTGAATGTGGCGCAATCCCGGGTGTCGAGGAGAGCGGGCGTATCCCCATCAGTCCTGTTGAAGAACGGGAACCGAAATCCAATTTCAAAGATACCGCTCACGCACTTCTGTCGAAGAGCGCGGCCAAGGATAGCGCGAAGGTCTCCTTGTTTGCCCTGCCAAAGGCCTGGCTCGCAGGCGGTGGTGCTCTGCTGCTTCTCGTCGTGGCTGCTGTTTATGGCCTGACTCAAGAAGATACGCCCGAGACACTCGCCCGGAGCGAGATCGTGGGATCTGAGCCGACGAAAGATGATGCGCCGGATGAGGACGTGGCAAAAGATCCGGCAAAAAAGGGTGAGGAGGAAGCAGACGGAACGACATCATCGGAAAGCGACAATGCGCAATCGCAAGAAACCGATGACGACCCTCGGATAGATGAAACCGAACCTGCTGCTGACGCGGAACAGGCGCGAGCAGACGCGGACGAGAGTGTTGACGAAGCGGAGCGGGATGACGCCAAGGCAGAGGAAGAAAAAAAACTAGCTGACCTGCGCCAACGTGTAACCGAACACGTCAAGAAAAAGGACTACGATAGTGCCATCGCTGACTTAACTGAGATTATTCGCCATGAAGCAGCGACATGGGACGATGTCGGCTCGCGCGCCTGGATGTACTACACAAAGAGAGACTTCGACCTGGCTCTCGCAGATTTTGATCGTGCACTCAAGTCCGAAGATCACAGCGGTCTGATCCATTATGGCCGTGCGCTCATTCTGCGTCAGCGCGGCGACATCGATGGCGCCTTGGTTGAGCTCAATGCAGTGATCGACGACCATGGGAGCCAAGACCCGTTCCACTACATCGAGCGCGCGGACGTTTACGCACTGCGGGCAAAATACGATGAAGCCATCGCCGACAACGACACCGCTGTCGAACTCGTTTCAAACGTTAAATCGGCAACGCCCTGGTCAAAAGCACAAGTCTATTTCCATCGCGGAATAAACAGGCTCAAGCAGGTCAAGGCCGACCCCGAGAACCTAAAGGACAATAAGCCTTGCAAGGACCCCACGTCAGATACCGCGAGGGAAAATGCCGATTGTCGCGCAGAGGTGTCCCTGTTCATACCTTTGCTCGATTTCGAGGCTGCCGTCGCGATCTATCCCGAGTATGCGCAGGCACACGCCGAGATTGCGTCAATTGCCTTCCAACTCGGAAATAGTCAGAGAGCGGTCGATGCAAGTACGAAGGCGATCAAGATTGATCCAACGAACTCGGCGGCATACACAAATCGCTGCATGGCCTACAACAGCCTAAAGCAGTACGATTTGGCCATGGCGGATTGCAACGATGCTATACGCCACACCCCTGCGAGCGCGAGAGCCTGGACCTTAAGGGGCTATGTGTATGCCACGCGAGGAGGCCGCAACAACCGCAATAAGGCGATTTCGGATTTGCGTCATGCTTTAGAAATCACCCCGGGCTACGCCGATGCACTTACCGTGCTGGAATTGTTGGGTGAGAAGCCCTAGCCGAGGACGGCTCAATGGCAAAATTCGTTCGCTGCATAGAAGGTCATGTGTACGACAGCGATGTGGATGAGGCTTGCCCTGTATGTGGCGCAATCCCGGGCGTTGAAGGGAGCGGACGAGTTCCTGACGATCCTCTTGAGGACAAGCAATCTACGAGCGGCACCAAGGACAAGGCGCAAACGCGCGTGTCAAAGACTGGCTCCAAGGACGCCAGGAAAGGTACGCTGTTCGGCGTGTCAAGGATCTGGCTAGTGGCCGGCGTTGCACTGCTGCTGCTTGTCCCGGTGACGATCTTTGGCCTCAGTCAAGGCGATACGCCGACGAGCATTGTACAGAACGAAGCGACGGAGGCCGGGCCGCCGACGGCCCCGGAGACTTCTGATGAGGGAACGACGCAGGAAGACAAAGACGAGGGTACGACAGACGATGGATCCGCCGATGCGGCGCAACTTTCAGACGAGGCCGTAAAGCTTGAAGATTCAGATGCGGAGAGCGAGGCTGACACACCTAAAGATACCGGCAACCAGGCTCAACTCGTTGCCGAGGGAACATCGAGCAACGGAAGCTCAGATGAGTCCAAGTCAGAACAGGGCACCGAGCTTACGAAGCTACGCGAACGTGCCCTCAAACACTTGCAGAATAAGGATTACGATAGCGCGATCGCCGACTACACAGACATCATTCGACAGGGCAACGCAAATTGGGAGGACTACAACAAGCGTGGCATGTCCTATCACTACAAGAAGGATCTCGATCTTGCGCTCGCCGACTATGATCGTGCAGTGAAGTCGCCCGATCACACTGCGTTTCCGCATTACAATCGGTCTCTGATTCTTAGAGAACGTGGTGACGACGATGGTGCCTTGGCGGAACTCGATGGCGCGATCAACGATCACGGCAGCAAAATACCGAGTCACTACATCGAACGCGCCGACATCTATGTGTTGAAGTCGAGGTTCGACGATGCAATTGCCGACAATGACAAGGCGATTGATCTCACCTCGAAGGACAAGTCCGCCTCCAGGGGAGACAAGGCATTTACCTATTTTATGCGCGGTTCTAACAAGAAGAAGAAAGTACTAGCCGACCGAGAAATCACGAAGGACACCAAGCTTTGCAAGAATTTGTCGGCCGAGAATGCCGGAGAGATGGGAGAGTGCCGCTATGAGACAGCATTACTAGTCCCCTTGCTAGATTTCGAAGCAGCAGCGGCGATCTATCCAAATTATGCCCAGGCCCATGCAGAGATCGGATGGATCGCCTCCGAACTTGGAAACGATCAAAGAGCGGTCGAAGCCAGCACGAAGGCGATACAGATTCGTCCGACCTATTCGACGGCTTACACAAATCGCTGCCTAGCCTACAACAATTTAAAGGAGCACGACTTGGCCATGGCCGACTGCAACGATGCGATACGCCACGATCCCACCAGCGCACGAGCTTGGACCCTGCGAGGCTATGTCTACTCCACGAGACGGGGGCGTAGTAACCGCAACAAGGCGATATCGGATTTGCGTCACGCCTTAAAGATTACCCCCGGCTACGGACAGGCGCTCACTGTGTTGAAGTGGATGGGTGTCAAGCCCTAGCCGAGGACGGGTCGACTCGATGGCAAAACTCGTTCGCTGCATCGAAGGTCATGTTTACGACGTGGACAGGAACGATGTCTGTCCCGTTTGCGGAGCTGAGCCTAGCGACGCTGCAAGTTCAGTAGACCCAGACATAAGCCGCAAGTCAGATTTTGCCACACTACCCCGTGCTACCCAGGCACAAGCCGGCGCGCCCAAAGTACCGGCTTTGCCCTGGCTTGCTGCAGCCGGCGTAGCTCTGTTGATCGTAGGAGCCGCGATTTACGGGCTGACGTCCGGCAGCGAACCGAAACCTAACGCGCAAAGCGAACAAGCAGCTGAGCCGGAGGATGCGCCGTCCGAATCCGACGAGACCACTATAGTATCGGCCGGCGATCCGCACGAGAAGCCAAAGAACTCGCAGGATGGTCCGCCAGTAGGCACACAGACGGAGCCGGCCAAGCGTGCGGAGGAACAGGCCGACGCGCCCCCCGAGAACAGCACGGATCGGGAGATCGCAGATACGTCACAGTCGTTAGATGCGTCAGCCGGAGATGAACAGGCTGCGTTGCGCGTGCGGGCGCAGAAGCACCTTGCAAACAGGGACTACGATAGCGCCATCGCCGACCTCACAGATATTATCCGGACGGGTGAGGGTACATCGGATGACTACAGACTACGCGGCTCCGCTTATCACGCGAAGAGACAGAAGGAACCGGCGCTTGCCGACTACAATCGTGCGGTTGAGTTTGAGGACCACGATGCAGAGGCGCATTACTACCGCGCTACGCTCTATCGCGACATCGGCGATATCGACAAGGCCATTGAAGATCTCACCGAAGCCATCGAAGAACACGGCTCGACCAACGCTCGTCTCTACGGGGAGCGCGCGCTCATGTTCGAACGCAAATCACTCTTCGACCAGGCCGTCGCAGACTACGACACGGGAATAGAACTGCTTGATAAGGACCCAACGGCCGACAAGAATATAAAGGCCGTCGCCCGCTACCAGCGCGGTCAAGCAAAAATGCAAGCCATTCGCAAACGGCGCGACTTCTGCTCGACCTTGGTTGGAGCCGGAGACTGCCACTATCATGAGTCGCTAACTGATCCGCTGGAGGACTTCAAAGCGGCCGTTGACTTAGTGCCCAACCTAACGGCTGTCCATCTTGAAATCGGGATAATATTGGCCGAGCTCGGCAAAAAAGAGGAGGCTCTAGCCGCTTATACCGACGCCATCAGATTAGATCCCTCTTATTCGCTGGCCTACGCCCATCGCTGTCTAGCCTACAATCTGGCGGGTGAGAAAGACCTGGCCTTGGCCGATTGTAATGACGCCATTCGCCACGACTCGAATAACGGACTTGCTTGGGCTTATAGGGGCACCGTTTACGGTAGCAAGCGCGGACGCAAGAACCGTAATTTGGCGATCGCCGATTTCCGCAAGGCACTGCAGGTCGATCCGAACAACTATCTCGCGCGGGAGTCGCTAAAGAAACTCGGTGCGAAGCCATAAGAGACGCACTCCGCCTAATTCTATCGTGGCTCATTGGAATCATAGAACGTTCGGTGGTTCTCTCTTGCGGGCGGATGCTAGGTGGATAACTCAATTCGAGAACCAATGATCTTGCTAAGTCCGATAGGAGCTGACAACAGGAGGTGCTAGTTCCGCGGCTGTCTGTCGCGTGGATGGATTGATGTCCGCTTGTGGCACTCAACGGACGCGCCGGGCGACCCAGCCGATGTCCGGTTAAGAGCGATAACCGGACGTCGCCCGCCCACATTTTGATGTCGGCTATGTGCCAAAAGCAGACGTCCATGCTCGTGGCGGGACGAAACGTCAGGCCCGTGCTCGTTTACATCAAGGCCGATACTGCGTTGGCGACGCCCCGAAGCGCCGGCGGAAACAGCGGTTGAAATACGATACCTCGTTGAACCCGCAGGCATAGGCTATTGCGCTCACCTTCGTTCCTGCGAACTTTGTATCGGATAGCATCTTGAGAGCCTTCTGCAGGCGCAACTCAAGCACTCTTTCGGAAAACGTGCGGCCGGTTTCATTCAAAAGTTCCTGCGTGTAGCGTGGCGATAGCCCGATCGACGAAGCCAACGTCCGTGTGTTGAAGTGAGCATCGTCAAAGTTTGCCTCGATTCCAGATAGGATGAGTTGCAATCGGGCAGCCCGAGTTCCACGAGTAAGTGCGATTTCGGACGAATCCCGGTCTGCTCCAAGTGCGATTGCCACGAGATCGGTCAGGGTACGGTCTACATGCGCCGTCAACACGGGATTGTTATCCAATTGGTCGACGTCGAAGAGAAGCTTCAGATAGCTCCTCAGTAGCCGCGCTGCGGACGTATTGGGATCTATCTGACGCATAAGGAGATCGTCAGGATCTTTGACAAGTTCCCTCAGCTTATCGCGCGATACCGTGATGGACCAATATGCACCTCCTGGATTCGAAGTTACATCTACGGGCTCTCCCATCGAGGCAAGCGTCATCGTGCCATGCGTTAGCTCTACTTTTTCATTGCGCTGACAACATAAGGCCGTGGGTCCGCCGAGATTCACAGCAAGCACAAAGTCGCCAAGGCCATCCTTTGCTATGTCCTGTTTGCTGCGCGCCTGGCGTGTCATTGAGCCCGCTCCCTTAGAGAGTCGGACGTTACCGAACTGCGTGGCTTCTAGCAGGGCAGTAAATGGCTGGTCTTCGGCATAGACGGGCTCAAAGGAACCGAAGAGTGCCTCCAGTCTTTCTGTCCACGCGCGCGCGCGCGCGCGGTCGTCGAGATGAGCGGGAAAGTCATCAGACGATAGTATTAGTCTACCAACGAATCTCTTCTGCTCAGTGTCGTCGCTCATTCGCTCCTGCTACGCACATGGTGGCTCTTCTGACCTTGTCCTTTCACCGTCAATAGACCCGATTACGTCCGCCATTTCAAAAGCTTGATTGTTAGTTGCGTGGCTGTGCGGCAACAGACACCACCCGAAATGCGATTCAACGCGGTACAAGTCAAACCTTCCGCGCCACCGGACAAGATTGGATAGCGGTCTAGCCGCTAGTTTCGCCTCAGCAAATAGTGAATCGAACGTGGGGGCTCAATGAACCGGCACTACAGAAGACGGGCGCAGGTGCTTCAGGCACGTGGACTGAGGCCGGGCTTAGCCAAGGAGGGCATGGGGCTGCACAGGGGGTCGGTTGGGCGTCGCATAGACCTTGCTCCCACCCCGAACCGCCGTTCGCTACTACACGGGACGGCCCTAGCGTCCACGCTACTGTTGGCGAACGTTATCGCTCCGACGCCGGCCATTGCAGTGGTCGGCGACTGTGCCATCGACGGCGGCGGGCAAGCTGTTCAGATATCGGACAACGCACCCGTCCTCTGCGACAACGTCTTCGATCGGTACGAAGCAGGGATCCCATATGGCATCAGCATCGATACGAACACGGCCGGCTCGACGATCACCGTCACAAGCACCGGGGAGTTGACGACCGGTCCAATCGCAGATGATGCCTTTGGCATATTCACCGATACGGTCGACGCCAACAGCGACATCGACATCACCAATAGCGGCAATGTGGAGGTCACGACCAACGGCAACAACAATGAATCCATGGCCATTTTTGCCAGGGCGACCGGCGGCACCAGCGAGATCACGATCGACAATAGCGGCTATCTTGAAGTGCGTTCCAATGGGGAGCGGGCTCATGCCACGGGCATTGATGCAAGCACATATTTCAATCCAAACAGCCCCATCACGATCGAAAACAACGGCGACGTGCGGGTCACGACCGATGGCGATTACGCCTATGCGACGGGCATCGATGCGTTCGCGATCGAAGGTGAGGTCACGATCGACAATAGCGGCGACCTTCGCTTAACGACCAACAACTTTCGCGCCTACGTGGTCGGCATCGACGCGTCTACCAACGATATCAATGCCCCAATCGACATACACAACAGTGGGGAAATCCGGGCGAGGTCGAACGGCGACGAGGCCAGCGTGCGCGGCATTAATGCGCGCACGACAAATAGTGAGATCAACATCCGCAATAGCGGCAATCTGGTGCTAGAGGCGGCGGGCGCCGGCGCGGACGTCTACGGAATCTACGCAGAAACGTCTGCCCTAAACGGTCGAATCGACATCACCAATAGTGGCGATATCCATGCCACTGCAGCCGCCGGTGAAGCGCTCGCCATTTACGCCACTGTCTACGATCCAAACAATGTCATCACCAACCCGGTCTCTATCGACAATACGGGTGATCTTACGGTGTTGACCTCCGGCCCGGGCGACGCCCATGGCATTAGCGTAGACGTGGACGATGCAATCAATAACGATGTCACCATTCACAATACCGGCAACATCACGCTGACGACCACGGGCGCTGGCGGCAAGGTCTATGGCATTTACGCCGACGTCAATGATGCCCCCAACAGCCCCGTCACTATTCGCAATAGCGGCGACATCACGGCGATCGCCAGCGGCGGCGGGAACAACACAGTCTACGGTATTTATGCCGAGGTTGGTCGCGACTCCGACAACAGTCCTATTACCATTGATAATACCGGAGACCTCACAGTGATCTCTAGCAATAGAGATGCCTACGGTATTTACGCCAAGAACATCGAGTCCAACGACAGCGAAATTACCGTTCGCAACAGCGGAGATATCGTAGCGTCTGCGGGGGGCGAGTATGGCTCGGCTTATGGGATTTACGCCAAGGCCGTCTTTGAGGCGCAGAACAGTCCCATCTCCATCTACAACACTGGAGATATCTCGGTGACCGCCAGCGGCAGCGGAAACAACAATGTTTATGGGATTTTCGCCGACACGAGCAGTGACGGTCCGGACAGTCCCGTTGTCATCCACAACACTGGCAATATCACAGGACTCGCCGATGGGCCGCGCGGTGATGCCTACGGTATTCTCGTAGAATCCTCCGCAGCCAACAGTAGTGTTGTCATACACAACAAGGGCGACATCGCAGTGGAGAGTGTGGCGACCGATCCGGGCATATTCTCTTTCGGTATTTCCTCCAGAAGCTATGATACCAACAGCCCAGTCGCTATCGAGAATTCGGGCTCGGTTTACGCGAAGGGCCGGTCGGATCACTTCGTCGCCGGTGTCTTTGTTTACAGCCAATATGCCAACCCCACGACAATTACGAACTCAGGTGAGATCGGGGCCTCTTCTCATCGCGCCATTGATGTAGAAGGTGCGGGTACGGCCCATATTACGAACGCTGGCCTCATTACAGGCTTTGTGGATCTGACCCATCAGGACGACAAGTTCGTCAACCAGTCTGGCGGTGTGTTCGAGACGAAGAAGACGTCGTTCTTCGGCGCTGGCAGCGATTTGTTCCGCAACCAAAGTGGCGGCACGGTGCTGGCGGCGACGAATGCGTCGAAGAGCGAGTCCAGTACCTTTGAAGGCCTGGAGCGGTTTGAGAACGCAGGGCTGATCTCGCTGCAGGATGGGGGCGCGGGCGACAGCTTCACAATGTCCAACACGCCCGGGGGCACGGATCTGAAGTTCGTGGGCAAGTCCGGCTCGACGCTGGCGATCGACACGTTCCTGGACGGTCCGGCGTCGGCGACGGATACGCTGACGATCGAAGGCGGTGTGTCTGGGGTTACCTGGGTCGATGTGAACAACACGAACTCCGGCCCCGGAACGTTTAATCCAGACGGCATCCCAGTTGTGTTCGTGACGGGCAACACGCCAGCTGCGGGGAACTTCCAGCTGAGCGATGGGCCCATCGACACCGGGTTCTTCAATTACGATTTGTTCTTCCAGCCGACAGGGTCTGGGCAGTGGGAACTTCGCAGCTTTGTGGGTGGTGGGGCGTATACGTTGCCGAAGCTTCTGACGGCGTCTCAGGATATGTGGCATCAGACGTCCGCGACATGGTTCGATCGGACGGCGGATCTTCGGGTTGTGCTGAATAGAGGCGCGGTGCCCGCCTATGACGATGGCGGTAAGTCCGTGGGCGCGCCTTTTGCCAACGGTCTGACCCCTGGGGTTTGGCTGAAAGGCGGCGGGGCTCATCTTGACCGGGACGATAATGCGACGACCCGGGCCTTTGGCCGGAATTATACATTCGATGTGGATGGCGAGTTCGACACGTTCGACCTTCAGGTGGGCGCGGATATGGGCCAATACGACGTGCTGGCCGAAGGCGATGTGATCGTGTTCGGGGTTCTGGGCGGCTTTGTGGGCGGCGATCTGGACTTCGACGCGCTGGGAAGAGGCTTTGACTTCTCGGGCGGCCAGATCGGGGCGTATGCGACCTATCTGAATGGCGGGTTGTTCGTGGACACGCTTGTGAATGTGCATCTGTATGAGATCAACACGCCTATTCTGGGCTTCCCAGACAGTCTCGATGCGACGACGGTGGGTTTGCGGTCGGACGCGGGCTACCGCTTTGGCAGCTTTACGGGGGGCGTGTTCTTCGAGCCACTAGCTACGATCGAAGTGATCTGGGCGGATATTGACGGGTTCAGCGTTGGGGGCAATACCGTCAGCTTCTCGGACGACGCCAATGTCCGTGGGCGGCTTGGCGGCCGCGTGGGCACGACGATGCAGGCCTGGGAAGGCACGACGATGGAGCCATTCCTGATCGCCAGCGTCTGGGGGAACCTGTCTGAGGATAACTCAGCCCGCCTCGTATCGAACGGGACGACGTTCACGTTGGACGACGACCTCGACGATGTCTGGGGCGAACTCTCGGCCGGCGTGAACCTGTTCAACTTCGCCGAGACAACGTCCGTGTTCGCCAAGGTCGACTACACCTTCGCCGAGGACGTCCAAGGCATCGGCGGCAAAGGCGGCATCCGGGTGGCTTGGTAGCTTAGACCTGAGCAGCCCAATGTCCGCTTTGGGTCAGAAGCGGCCATCATCGAACGGGTAAGTGACGCCCGCCTTGCACCCGGTAGCTGACATCCCCAGCCTCCCCGTCGAGGGGCGTTAGGTGCCAAAGAACCGAGCTCAGAGGAGGGCATAGTCGAGGTGCAAACAACGCTGGTTGTGAGCCCCCGCAACCAACATCACTTTCGAGTTTGTTCCCGAACTGCAAGATATCCGCGACATCTACGCCCATGTCCGCTTCCAACCCGAAGCGGACATTTAGCGTACCCTTGGGCCTAGCAGATAAAAGTAGGCGCTTCATACTGCTGATAGACGAAGGGATTTGCCGCCGCTTTGTAGCCCTCCAGCCGATGCTCAAAGAGTTTGAGGTCGAAACCGGTCTGCTTTTCCGAGGACGGCGGCGATACCATTTTCGGCGAGTAGCGAAGAGCCGACACGTCCGAGCGCTGATCGTATAGGGCTGGAAGGAAGTTCTCGAACGTTCCAACCTCGATAACGTTGTGCTGATGCCAAGCCTCGAAAAACTCCGTGCCAAACTTCGCTGACATCCGCTTGTTCAATTGCCGGGTGATGAAGTTATCGCCACTCGCGCCAATCACAACCTCGTAATGGTAGTGAACACCTAGGTGCCGCTCGCCGTCAGCGACATCCTTGAAATGGATGCGCAGCATCATAACGGGACCAATTATCGGAAGCGATTTTCCCATCGCCCAACCGTCAGCTCCCACGTAGAACAGCTTCAATGCACTATCGACAGGGTACTTCCAGCCATACGTATCGTATTGCATCGCTTCCCGGATATGGATCGACGCTCCCGCACGAGCTGAACCGTCCGCGTTGATCTTACCCGTGAGCGTCGCACTGTGGTGATCGACGGGGTGCCACAAAAAGTATGCCGGGACACGCCTTTGCTCATAGCCTGGCACATCGATGAGCAACACTGAGAGGTTTGCGAAATTCTGGAACCACCAATGGATCCCCTCTGCCGTGACACCACGCAGAAGCGCATGATTGAGAATAACCGCTAACTGACCGTTCGGCCGCTTCTCGATTGCAAAATGAGACGAGGCGGTGGGCTTTAGTGCCCAACCAAAGTCGCGAGCAGGCGGCATGCTCAGTTCGGTCACTTTGCAGTGTCTCTGTCGCGGAGCCAGATCGGCAGGCTAAGTAGAATCGCCGATGCGGAGATGATCGTCATCAGGGTGCCTGGAAAGAACTTCGCATAGCCCCCGAGATCGACGAACATGAAGTAGCCTATATCAAGCAGACCACCGACCATCGCTGTCACCCAAATGGCCGTTAGATTGCCGCGCCAGATGAAAATGGCTCCGATGATGGTTACCAAGCCGCCCCAGAGCAGGTTCCAGGCATGCTGGTTCAAGATGCCGCCGACGGCTGCGGGATAGTCGAGGCTCATAACCTCCGGCGGCACAGCGTCTGCGATGGCCTGGAAGCCAGAAGCGGCGTCGCCAGCGATGATCATGCCACCAGCGAAAGCATGGACGGCGCCCCAAACAATCCAAAGTATGGCCGAGAGCTTCAGAGCATAAGCGGTCATGATATCTCCATGCCTCGCGTCCAAAGAAACCATTGCGTCGGGCCTAGAAAGCCCAAAGGCTGAATGACAAGCCTATTAACGCAAAGGCGTTGACGTTCATCGCTTACTAAGGGAGGCAACGGCCTTAGCGGACGTAGCACTCACCGATAAGCACCAGTTTCTCATTTGTGCTGCTCGTGATCACTGAGCTCCATTGCTTAGGCTGATCGGCCTTACCAACCAACTCGTCGAAGACTTGCAGCTTTAGTTTTTTCTTACCTTCACTGACCTCAAACGCGTACAGCTCGTTATCCTTGGGTTGCACTGTCTTGATCCGCTCGTCGTACTTTGTTGCCTTGTTGATGTGCTTCACACGCGCAAAGTCGGCGAACTTATCTGGACCAGACATTGGGATTTCGAGGGCCATATAGGGCTTACCCCGATACGTGGCATAGTCGCAGTAGAGCACACTATCTTTAGCTGCGGCACCGGAGGCAGCGCTGATTGCCAACGCAAACGGAATTATGATGCGCATGAGTTTCACTCAATCTTGCTGCCGGCGCGCGACATTCTGCTGATCGAGATGGGCCGCCTTGCATCAATCGCTGACATCATGGGGCAGGTCAGCGTTTTCTCAAATGCATCTATCAGGTCCTGGCGGTTCCTCGCCGTGATGTAGAGGCCACCCGTTTCTTCGGACAGACATTTGACCTCAAGGTAGCTTTGGGCACCGGTCCAGCGGTACCCCGTCAGTTGATAGCCGATCACGTGAATTGTGACATCGCCTTCGGTCTTGATCTTCTTTCCCAAGTCGCATGGCGCCCCTCCACATGTTTCCTCGCCATCCGTGAGCAACACGACAACGCCAGGCTTTTTCTTGTAGTCCAGAACATCGATAGCCTGCCGTACAGCCTTCACGATAGGTGTCTTGCCTGCAGGGACGATTGCTTCCACCGCGCTCAAGACACGCTGACTGGCGTCGGGCACCGGCGAAAAATCGAGCTGAACATTGCATTGCGCATAAGGGCCGGGACCGTAGGTGATGAGGCCAATGTTTCGCAATTTTGCAGCTTTCGGCAGGACCACCGCCAAGGCCTCGCGTACTTCGCCAATGCGGGTCCTATCACTGAATATGCCTTGCACCACGTTGCCGGCCATTGAGCCGGAGGCATCGAAGACCACCATCACGTCTTCGGTACAAGGCGCCGGATTGTCAGCAGCCTGTGCAGCCACCGCACCCTGGAGTGCAAAAAGTGCGAGTGCACAATAGTGTGTGTAGCCTGGCACGGATCACTCTGCTTCTGAACGCTCACAGACTAGCAGTTCCTCGAGAGTGTTGAGGTGAGCTGAGGAAATTTCATTCCACAAAGTCAGCGCCTAGATGCCGTGCGCCTGGGCACAGAGCTGGCGCTGCTGAAAACAACAAAGCCCTGGCTGCGCGCAACGCAGCCAGGGCTAACAGAGTTGCTCAAAACTCGACAATAGGAGCTAGGAGTTAACCTATTGCTGGTCGCCACATTAAAGATCATCAAGGTCACATCAATGGGACTTGAGGAATTTTCAGGCGCGCGGGGTTCCGTTGTTGGCATTTGACGAACCTCAATCCTGAGGCTGCAGGTGCCCGCTTAGGCCCACAAAGCAGTCGTCGCTAAGACGCGTTCTTATGTCCGCGAATAACCCAAAGCGGACATGCCAACGCGTTCGGGTCCTGTTGTCTCATCGGCTCGAAGTCATGAATTATGACTGCTCCGATAGGGCCTGACCCGACCGATCCGGTGCCTGCGCGCGACGGTGCAGGCCAACGCTCTTGGCTAGTGCATAGATGACAGGGATCACGACAAGCGTCAGCACCGTCGAGGATACCATGCCACCGATCATCGGCACGGCAATCCGCTGCATCACTTCTGCGCCTGTGCCGTGCGTCCACATGATGGGCAAAAGCCCTGCGATGATTGCGGTCACCGTCATGATTTTAGGTCGCACGCGCCCAACCGCCCCCTCCATGATCGCAGCGTGAAGGTCTGCAGCATCGAAAGTACGGTTCTTACGCTTGCGCATTCGTTCTCTTAGAGCGTTGTCGAGATAGATCAGCATAACAACGCCGGTTTCGGCGGCAACGCCAGCCAGCGCAATGAAGCCCGCAATGGCGGCGACCGAGAAATTGAAGTCGAGCCACCACATGAGCCACAGGCCCCCAACCGCCGCGAAGGGCACCGACAGCATTACGATTAGGGTTTCTGTCAGCCGCCCAAAGTTGAGGTAGAGCAACACGAATATGATGAGTACCGTCAGCGGTATGACGATCTGGATCCTAGCCTTTGCGCGCTCCAGATACTCGAATTGACCGCTCCAGGTCACGTAGTACCCTGTCGGAAAGTCAACCTGCTCGGCAACGGCTTCTTGCGCGTCAGAAATGTAGTTGCCGATATCGCGGTCTCTAAAGTCCACAAAGATGTAGAGAGCGAGCTGAGCGTTTTCCGTGCGGATCATGGATGGCCCCTGCGCGAGGCTCACTGATGCCACCTCGCTCAAGGGTATGGTGCCGCCCGCCGGGGTCGGGATAAGCACATCGTTGGCAATAGCTTGAGGATTGTCACGATAGTCACGCGGATAGCGGACGGCCACATTGTAGCGCTCCCTGCCTTCCACAGTGGTTGTTATTGCTTCAGCCCCGAGGGCAGCAGCGATCACGCGCTGCACATCGCCAATCATGAGCCCGTAACGGGCAAGCTGTCTGCGATCAGGATCGATATTGACGTAGTAACCCCCCGTCGCGCGCTCGGCATAGGCGCTGGTCGTGCCAGGAACAGTCCGCACAGCGGCTTCGATCTCACGTGCCAGTTCCTCCATTTCATCGAGGTCGTCGCCGATGACTTTGATGCCGACTGGCGTGCGTATACCCGTCGACAGCATGTCGGTGCGTGCCTTGATGGGCATCGTCCAGGAGTTGGAAACGCCAGGAAACTGTAGAGCTCCATCCATCTCCGCGATCAGGCCATCGATGGTCATCCCCTCGCGCCATCCACTCTCTGGTTTGAGGTTTATGACCGTCTCAAACATGCTCATCGGCGCTGGATCCGTGGCAGTGGCAGCGCGGCCAGCCTTGCCTATGACGGACTCAACTTCGGGAAAGCTCTTGATGATCTTGTTTTGTGTTTGAAGCAGCTCACTCGCCTCGGTCACTGAAATGCCTGGCAGTGTGGTCGGCATATAAAACAACGTTCCTTCATTGAGGGTTGGCATGAACTCACTGCCGATCCTCGAGGCAGGCCAAAGACTCGCGGCAAGCACCAAGAGAGCGATCAGAATGGTGGCCGCCTTAAACTTGAGGGCCAGCGCGATTACCGGACGATAAGTCCAGGTCAGGAACCGGTTCAGCGGGTTCTTCTGCTCCGGCATGATACGGCCGCGGATGAACAGAACCATTAGCGCTGGCACAACAAGAATCGAGAGCAGCGCAGCCGCGGCCATCGCAAACGTTTTGGTGTAGGCCAGCGGCTTAAACAGTCGCCCTTCCTGCGCTTCGAGAGCGAAGATCGGTAGGAAAGAGACGGTAATAATGAGAAGGCTGAAGAAAAGAGCCGGTCCAACTTCGACCGCCGCCTCGATGATCACGTCGCTGCGTGACTTCGTTGGAGGTGCATGCTCCAGGCGCTTATGCGCGTTCTCAATCATCACGATCGCCGCATCGACCATCGTGCCGATCGCAATGGCAATACCACCCAGGCTCATAATGTTGGACGACAAGCCCAAAGCCCACATACAGATATATGCGATAAGGATGCCGAGCGGCAGGGTGACAATGGCGACCAGGGCGCTTCTGGCATGCATGAGAAAGATGACGCAGACTAACGCGACGATCAGGCTCTCCTCGACAAGCGTCCGCTTCAAGGTGTCGATTGCGCGGTAAATGAGGTCCGACCTGTCGTAGACGGTCTCCACGCTGACGCCTTCGGGTAGGCTTGGCGCGATCTCCGCAAGTTGGTCTTTCGCGTTTTGGATGACGGAGAGTGCGTTTTCGCCAAATCGCTGAACAACAATGCCTGAGACCACTTCTCCTTCACCGTTCAGCTCAGCCAACCCTCTACGCTCATCTGGAACCAGCTCAACGCGCGCGACATCCCTCAACAGAACTGGCACGCCCGCATCACTCTTGACGACGATCTCTTCAAGGTCGTTACGGCTTGTGATGTAGCCGCGGCCGCGTACCATGTATTCGCGCTCCGAAAGCTCAATCGTTCGGCCGCCCACGTCCATATTGCTCTCGCGAATGACATCCCGGATTTTCGAGAGGGGAATGCCCAGCGCCTGTAGGCGGCGCGGATCGACGACAACGCTGTACTGCTTGACAAAACCGCCGACGCTCGCCACCTCGGCCACGCCCTGTGCCCTGGACAAGCCGAACCGCACATACCAATCCTGGAGGGTGCGCGCCTCCGCCAGGCTCTGGTCCTCGCCGCGCAACACGTACTGGTACACCCAACCCACGCCTGTCGCATCTGGGCCAAGTTCCGGCGTAACGCTCGCCGGAAGATCGTTTGCGGCGGCGCTCAGTTGCTCCAGCACACGCGTGCGCGCCCAATAGATATCGGTGCCTTCTTCGAAGATCACATAGACAAATGAGACTCCGAAGTAGGAGAAACCTCGCACGGCGCGCGCGCGCGGCACTGTGAGCATTGCCGTCGTGAGCGGATAGGTAACCTGGTCCTCGACGACCTGCGGCGCTTGACCAGGGTACTCGGTATAGACGATGACCTGCACTTCAGAGAGATCGGGGATGGCATCGAGCGGCACTTGCTTGACAGCGTAGGCGCCGATCAAAGTCACGATCAGTGTTGCTATGCCGACAAGGACGACGTTACGCGCCGACCAGCGGATGACGCTCGCGATCATGGCGTTTCGTCCTGATGTTCAAGGCTCTGCAGCGCCGCCTTCAGATTGCTTTCGGAATCGATGAGGAACGTTGCCGAGGTGACGACTTCTTCGCCTTCCCCGACGCCTTCCAGCACTGCGACATAGCCTTCACCGCGACGGCCCAGCTTCACCGGGCGCGGCTCGAAGCGCCCGTCCCCTTTTGCGACGAGCACAACCTTGCGTGTGCCGCTGTCGATCACGGCGTTCGCAGGAACGGCTACAACCAGCCCGGCCATGGCCCCAGGACGGAAAACGACTTCCGCATACATACCCGGTTTGATGAGGCCCTCCTCGTTGTTAAGCTCGATGCGAACCGGGATCGTCCGCGTTTCTGGCTTCCGCATTTCGGGGTAGATGAAGCTAACCTTCGCCTCACGCGGCGCGTTGGGAAAAGCGCGAAACGTGACCGTCGCAGGTGTGCCGACAGCAACTTCCCCAATATCGGCCTCGGCTACTTCCGCGATGACCCACAGGCGTGTGTGATCGGCAATGCGAAATAGTTCGTCACCTGCCTCTACGAATTGACCGTCGATCACACTCTTCGATGTCACGTCGCCCGTCGCTGGCGAGGGCCAATCGAGTGTGCGTGGGTTCTCCCGCGTCTCGCGGACCTCTTGAATGCGCGTCTCCGGCACGCCGAGGTTTCGAAGCTTTTGTAGCGCGCCTTCGATATCCCGGCCAGCTCTGCCCCCCGCTCGCAGGGCCACGAGAAGATCGGCCTGCGCAAGTTGAACTTGGGGGCTGTAAAAACGGAACAGGGCCTCCCCGTGCTTCACAGATTGTCCGGTCTTGTCGACAAAAAGATCCTCGACGTAGCCGTCGGACCGGACTGTGATGCTGGTCAGGGCAGCTTCGTCATGCTCAGCGATACCCGGTGCGCGGACGGCACGGGAGATTGCCTTCTTGCCGGCGGTCTCGGTCTTGACGCCGCTACGTTGCAGCTTGCCGGGACTAACCCTAACGGTGCCTCCTTCGTCAGCGTCATCCGCATAGACCGGAATGTAGTCCATGCCCATGGAGTCCTTCTTGGGCACCGGAGAGGTGTCAGGCAGCCCCATTGGATTTCGGTAGTAGAGAATCTTGCGTTCGTTCTTGATGCTGTTCGTATCGGCGTGACCAATATGCTCAGCGTGCGCACCGTGTCCTTCGGTGTGCATTGCCATGGGGTCTAGCCAGTTGAAGATTGCATAGGTTGCGGCGGCACCCGCAGCTATGCCGATGGCCAGAAAGCCCGAATTTGCCAGACGCTTCATTGCTCGCGCCTCCGATTCCTCGTTGCATGAACCTCTGCCAAAAACGGCAGGGGCAATACTCACGCGCCGCGAAGCGCGAGCGAGCGCTCGCACTGAACGGCGTTCTGCTTTTCGAGGATTAGGCGCGTGGAGGCGGTGGTTGGGGGACGTAAGTCAACCCAACTGGATGAACCGTAGCGCGAGTATCTGGGGGTAGCTGCAAATTCGATGCACGCATCTTCGACATGCGATCTAGAACCGCCGTCATCCCAGGACATAAGCACTGGCCACAGCAGCCATCGTCGGTGCAGTGGCCCATTGCGCGCCCGGCATCCTTGTCAACGTCATGTTTGCCTTGCTTCTCGTCTTCGGCATGGGCTGGCTGATGGTGCTCAGCACAGTGCACATTGACGGCCTCTTCAGAGGCATTTGCCATGGACAAAGGTCCAAAAGACCCTGCCGCCGGCAGCGTGGCTACCGCGAGAGTCAAACAGGCAACAACAATGGTCTTGAGACGTCCCATTATGTCTAGAAGTATGTGACTGGGCCTCGAAAGGTCAAGTTACTTGATCGTGATGCGTAAAATGAAACTAACTAAGATCGGGCGTCGATCGAATTCTCGCGGGTTTATCTCTGCTCCTCCCACTGATCTGTGATCAACGGGCCAATCAGCGATGTTGGGTTGGCCATCCAAATCGGACTTGTTGTTGAACGGTCAGAAGGGCCGCTACTGACTGCCAAAAGCGGACACCATCTTGCACATCGTCCGTTTCGCGGCTGGTGCGCCCCGCAAGAAGAAGAGTTTTGCTGCCTGATCGGTGCAGCACTTGAGAAAATTGCCTGAGGCAATCGGGAAAGCGAGTGAATGCCTGTTTCCTCGTGTCCTCTCGCTATGCAGTGAAGATGCTCATTTTGGTTTGGAACTTCGATAAGGGCTGTGGCGTCGGAGCATCCGAAGTAATGAAGCTGGTAATAACACAAAGAGCTAAGCCATCTTTCGCCATGGAACGTGAGGCCTGGATCTACTTCGTTTCCATTACGATACTAGGCTTGTGGACTACAACAGCTCGTTCGGCGTCGGTTGAAGCTTCTGGATCCTAGGTGCTCGCGACAGCCTTGAGCGTAAAGCGTTGCGGGTGTCCGTAGTTCGGTCGTGGTCTTCGTTCTGCCAATGAGTTAACTGTGCCAGCGCCAGGTGAGTTAACGAGTAACTATAGGCGGTAGGCAGAAAATCTCACGCTCACCGTTCGCCCCCCGCAGTGTGTGGTAACCCAAAGACGTTGTGCGCGCGGGGATGCTCTCGCTAAACGCGGCCGACATCAGAATCCGCCTTTTGAGTGTCTTTGAGAGATTCTCGATTCGGACAGCCTCGTTGACGGCAGAGCCCACAACGGTGAAGTCCAGTCTCTTGGCGGTGCCTATGTTCCCGTAGGTTAGATCGCCGCGATGCAGGCCGATACCAAAATCCAGCAATGTAGCGCCATGGGCACCGCGTTCCTCGTTGAACGCTTCGAACCGTTGCGACGCATCAACCGCCGCAGCCAGCGCTCGAGCACAGGCTTCTGGAGTCTTTTCGCCGCGATCGCTGATGGCAAAAATCGCAAGCACTGAGTCGCCTATGAACTTGAGCACTTCACCGCCATAGTCCAGGACGGCGCCCGCGACGCTGTCGAAATAGCGGTTGAGCAATGACAGATAGTCATCTCGTGACATCGACGCAGCCAGCTCCGAAGAATCCCGAAGGTCGGTGACCCAGATCGCCGCATGAATATCCTCACCGTCCCCACGCTTCACCAACCCGTCCATAACCCGTTGTCCCGCGTCCGACCCTAAGTAGGTTCGCAAGAGAGATGAGGACGACAGGCGGACCGCATGCGACTCGAATAAGCGGCTCATGGTGGGCAGAACCTCATAAACATGGCCCAACTGCTCTGTGGAAAACCCACCAGATTGGTCAGAAACCAGCGTGAGTATGTTGAGCTGGCCATCCGAAAACCGCAGCGGCATCGCGACGTAATCTGTAGCTCCCAATCCAACCAGATCCTTCAGGACGGGGAAATCCAGCTGGGCATCAGAACCTTGCAGCCTACGACGCACACCGCCCTCGCCATTGATTACGAGCGCGAACGGACTATTGCGGTACTTATCGCCCTGTAGATTCTCGTGCGAAATCTCCTGTGCCGTGACATCCCCATCGCCGCGCTGCCACGTATAGATCCTGGCGAACAGTAGTGGGTTCAGCGTGCGCACAAGCAGACGAAGTCGCCATAAGGGGAATTGGGCGTTGATCATGCACTCTGAAAAGCGCGCAACCAAATCCGAGGGCGATTTCGGTGCCCAGGCATCGTGCACTAGCCAGTTCACGAGCGGGTTATCCTTGGCTACCAACTCGTCGCGCGGTTGCTCCGTGATTTCTGTTTCGTCTGCGTACCACTGATCAATAGAAGTCCAATAGAACGCAACATACCTCTCAACCAGTGACGATTCATCGTAGGGCTGTTCGTAGCTCCAGGCAGCATCTTCCCCGACCTCGAACCAACCCGGATTGTCCAATAGGTCGCGTTACCCTTAAAAGGGCAATGCGTGAGATGGTTGCTCTTTGCGAATAGATCCATGCGAACATCTTCACGTGGAAAGTAGAACACGGGCGCCAACCGTGTTTCGCGCATCAGCAACACGTTGCCGCTGTCGGCAACGGTGTGGCCGTTAAAAACCGCGCGAATCCGACGCGGTTCCTTATCGATTGAGAGTCTGTAGCCTTCCCGTTCTCGAGCAGATTGACTCTCGACCAGCTGCTTTGTTTCCTGCAATTCCCTACACTCAACAGAAATGAACTGAGCCAACTTACATTTGAAACATCGCCACTCTATTGGCGCAAGACTGCGGCGATTTCGGACATTAGCATCGTGCGAGCGCCGATCGACAGATCCGATCAAGGAGCAGATGTATGGCTGAAAGCGTTGGTCTTGACCCGTCCGACCCCTATCAGCGCCAGGCGCAGACCTTTCCCAAACTGAGTGACGATAACATGGCGCGTATCGGTCGTTTCGGCACGCGAGAGACCGTCGCGGGCGGGACTTTGTTTTTTGAACGCGGGGAGCGCTCAGTCGATTTTTTTCTCGTATTGAGTGGGGCGATCGACATCCTTGACGTACAGGGCGGCACGGAACGCCGCGTCCACCGCCATGAGGCCCGACAGTTCACCGGCGAGCTCGACCTCTTCAATGATCGGAAGATTCTTGTCAGCGGGCGGGCCGACGGCGAAACCGAGGTCGTGCGCGTAAAACGCTTAGACTTCCGGCGGCTGATTGCGGCCGAACCGGATATTGGTGAGATCGTAATGCGCGCCTTTATTCTGCGCCGCGTCGGACTGCTAAGGCACGAACAAGGCGGCGTTACACTCGTTGGCTCGGGCCGCAGCGCCGACACGATGCGCATCCGTGCTTTCCTGACCCGGAACGGCTATCCACATAGCCTTATCGACACCGATCGCGACCGGGACGCGAAAGGGCTCTTCGAGTGCTTCGACCTCACCGAAAGTGACCTTCCCGTCGTCGTCTCCTCGGGCAGTGCGATGCGCAATCCGAGTGACGCCGAGCTCGCCGTCTCTCTTGGTCTGACTGCACGTATTGATCCCGACCACGTCTACGACGTTGCCGTTGTGGGCGCGGGACCAGCGGGCCTCGCTGCGGCTGTCTATGCGGCGTCCGAAGGACTCGATACGGTCATTCTCGAGAAAGTCGCGCCCGGTGGCCAGGCGGGTACAAGTTCCAAGATCGAGAATTATCTTGGCTTCCCCACCGGTATTTCGGGGCAAGCTCTAGCCGGGCGGGCACAAATTCAGGCGCAGAAGTTCGGCGCCCAGCTCGCGGTTTCATGCGCCGTTAAAGCTGTCGATTGCTCCGAGCCGGTCTTTCGCATAGAGCTTGAGGACAGCTCGGTCGTACGTGCGACCGCCCTAATTGCTGCAACTGGCGCAACCTATCGCAAGATCGACGTCGAAGGGTTGGAAGGCTATGAGGGCGCGGGAGTCCACTACGCCGCGACGGCGATGGAAGCAAATTTGTGCGGGGGATCGCCCGTTGTAATTGTTGGCGGCGGCAACTCGGCGGGTCAGGCCGCAGTTTTTCTCGCCCGTCATGCGGTTCACGTTCATCTCCTTGTTCGCGGTAAGGGGCTGGCTGACAGTATGTCCCGCTATCTGGTCGAGCGCATTGATGCCGCCGCGGACATCACGCTCCACACATCCTGCCAGGTGACCAGGATTGGGGGCGATACAGGGCTGGAGTGGATCGAATGGTTTGACGGTACAAAGGGTGCCACGGTGCACCAGGAGGCCGTCGGGCTCTTCGTCATGATTGGCGCCGAGCCGAACACCGACTGGCTTGAGGGCTGTGCTGAGCGCGACGATAGAGGTTTCGTCATTACCGGTGCTGACGGCTCTTCGCCGTTTCTAACGAGCCGCGAAGGCGTCTATGCCGTAGGCGATGTTCGCGCAACCTCGGTCAAGCGCATTGCCAGTGCGGTCGGCGAAGGATCAGTGGTCGTAGTATCTGTGCACAAATGGCTTGAGGCTCAAGACAAGCAGTGACGCTTCCAGGCTACTGGGCTCATCGCTCGTCACTCAGATCTTGGCATCCAGAGCCGCCATGAGACGTTGGCCGACGTGAGTCTCGAAGTCAGCCAGAACCTCCTCAGAGAGCCCTAACGTATTCAGCGCGTCAGTCTGCTGGATGCTGGCTTTTCCGTGTACCAGCGCCCAAACAAATAGTGCATCGAGATCTGGCGAGACCGCCTTCTTTGAGGCCTTAGGCTCCTGAATACGAACAATGCAATCCCGCAGAATAGCAAAGGCGTGGCGCGCCTCACGCATCATCTCGGGGTGTTGTTCGGCGTCGGGTAACGGCGTGCCAAACATCAAACGATAAGCTAGTGGATTTTTCCCCGCATAACCGAGATAGGCTTGGCCCAACTCCGCGAGATCACTGTGCGGGTCCTCGTGGTGCGCGCGGGCGTCAAGATGGGACGCAAAATCTTGGTACGCACGCGAGACCACTTCAGCGAGAAGCGCATCACGATTGGCATAGTGTTTATAAGGTGCCTGATGCGAGACACCGAGCCGCCGCGCGACCTCGCGTAGGCTCAAATGCTCAACGCCTCGCTCTTCGATGATGCTCAAAGCCTCCGTCACGCAGTCTTCGCGAAGATCACGCGAGGGCCGCGCCGCTTGCACCATGCTTAACCTCCAGTCATCCCAGCCATCACACGAGTCATCATCCATGTCCGGCCGCGCCGCGGCAATAGGGCAAGTGAAGTCTCCAGCGCCCATGCAAGAAAACCAGGGCGTACTGTAACGCGGCGTCCCAGCGCACCTAGGGTACCCTTCGCGACCTCCTCGGGAGTTTGCGCCATAGACAGCGTCATGCCCGCGCGCTTGTCGAAACCGCTTCGCACGGGTCCTGGTGCCGACGCAACAACGTCCACGCCACAGGGGCCCAACTCGACGGCGAGTCCTTCCGCAAAACTCTGGACGTAAGCCTTCGTCGCTGAGTAATTCGTTGCGCGCGGTACGCCCTGGAAGGCCACAAGTGAGCTCATTAATACAATGCCGCCGCGCCCGCGTTTTACTAGGCGCCGTGCGAAAACATGGGCGAGAGCGGCGATGGCGTCGCAGTTGACCGCAATCATGTCGAGCTCTGTATTGAGATCCCCTTCAACGAATGGACCTGATGTACCGAAGCCGGCGGCCGCCACAAGTAAACCAACGTCGAGATCTTTGGTCTCGGCCTCGACAGAGCGGATTCCCGCGTTGCTACCAAGGTCGGCATCTATGACACGGCTCTCAGTGCCGTATTGAGTGGCGAGCTCTTCTGCGAACTCGATGAGAATCCCCTTGCGACGTGCGACGAGCGCCAAGGAGAAGCCTTCTGCGGCAAGCTCTGCTGCAATGGCCCGCCCGATGCCATCGGAAGCGCCGGTGACAACGGCCCACGGGCCATAGCGATCCAATCGGCTTGATTGGTGTGTGGTCGAGGATCTCTGGACATCGGTATGGGGGGTGAGCATGGAAGACCTATAGGTATAGTTGACACTGTCAACTACACTATCGACAGAAGGTAGACGCTGTCAACCATGTCCCGCTACGTTGCGCGTCTGCCCGAGAACTGCGCCAGCGATCTCGACGTGGTTGGGTTGCAAAAATTGCCAGACCGGTCCGACTGGGTCAAACGGTGCTAGGCCGGGACAAGCGTCTTTGCCAACGTTCGCTTTGGGTTATTGGCCGACATCGGAAACTGGCGTAGTGACGACGGCTTTGCACCAATAACCAGACGCGCGGCGGCGATACCGCAGACAATATAGAGTGTCAGGTAGCGAACGTACCCCGTGGAATCTTCGACGTTGTCCCTGAAGATCCATGGAACAAGCATGTTGGAGCGCAGATGTGCTCGATGGCAAAATCAAACCGGAAGAGACCATTCAGTAGAAGATTACCTGGTAGGGCATAACGCGGTGGAGCGGACCTCGTCCGTAGATGACCCATCGGGCGTCCACCGAATGTGATGATAGGCAACCAATAGGCTCACATGGCGGCGTGGCTGGCATTAACACCCATCTTGGCGATTGGCTTGCTGCTGGTCGTTTTCCGTTGGCCCGCCGCGTGGACCATGCCACTCGCTTGGGTGATCACCGGCATCGTGGCCCTCACCTACTGGGACATGAGCGCAAATCGTTTCTTTGCCGCGTCGGTCCAGGGGCTCGTCGTTGCCTTTACGCTGCTCTACATCGTCTTCGGTGCCATCCTCCTGCTCAATACGATCCGCCATAGTGGTGCGGTGAACACCATTAAGGAGGGGTTTCGGCGCGTCAGCCCCGATCGCCGAATCCAGTGCATTGTGATCGCCTGGTTGTTCGGGAGCTTCATCGAGGGCGCTTCAGGCTTCGGCACGCCAGCCGCGATTGCGGCTCCGCTGCTCGTTGTCTTGGGCTTCCCGGCCTTCGCTGCCGTAATGGTCACCCTGATCATACAATCCACACCGGTGACCTTCGGCGCGATGGGTACGCCCATCATGGTGGGCGTCAAGACCGGCCTAGCGGGTTCGCCCATCGTGGACGCATTCCTGGCGGAGAACAATCACGTCGTTGCAGAACCGGGCGTCGTTCCCCTCAGCTATCTGCAAGTTGTCGGTAGCACGGCGGCAACTCTCCATGCCATCGCCGGGATACTGATCCCACTCATCATGTGCGCATTCCTCACGAGGTTCTTTGGCAAGGAACGCTCCTTCAAGAAGGGCCTCGAAGTCTGGCCGTTTGCGATTTTCGCGGCTCTCGCCTTTATCGTTCCGTACTTAGCGGTCGCTTATCTCATGGGCCCCCAGTTCCCCTCGCTCCTAGGCGGACTGATCGCCCTTGCCATCGTGATCCCCGCGGCCCGGGCAGGCTTCTTGGTGCCTGCCGAGCATTGGGACTTCCCGCCGAAAAAGGAATGGGAGCCCGAGTGGCTTGGCACCTATCAAGAGACAGACGTCAAGGAGAAAACAGCCGAAACGCAGATCGGCACCGTTGCCGCTTGGTCCCCCTACCTTATTGTCGCGGCTCTCCTCGTGATTTCGCGTTTGGACTTTCTGCCGTTTGAGGCGTGGCTGACCAGTGCACCCGTGACCAGCAACCTCGATTGGCTCTGGGAGTGGTTTGGTGAGAGGGGTATCTCTGCCAAGATCCAGTGGCTGTATCTTCCCGGCTTTATCCTCTTCCTAACTACGCTCGCAGCCTGGTTCATTTACCGAATGTCGACGCGCCAATACGTAGCCGCCTGGAAAGAAACCGCCGTCACCATGGTTTCGGTGAGTATCGCGCTCGGCTTCGCAGTTCCCACCGTCCGAGTATTCATTGCATCCAATGTCAATGGCGCGGGCCTGGAAGGCATGCCAATCGAACTCGCAAACGCGGTGTCTCACTTTGCCGGGGGCGCATGGCCAGCATTCGCGGGTGTCATCGGCGCCCTTGGAGCGTTTCTGGCTGGCTCCAACACCGTCTCGAACATGATGTTCTCTCTGTTCCAGTTCGACGTGGCTGACAATGTCGGCATGAGCCCGACCATGGTCGTCGGTCTACAAACCGTCGGCGCCGCGGCCGGCAACATGATCTGCGTTCACAATGTGGTCGCCGCCGCAGCGACGGTGGGTCTGTTGGGCAAGGAAGGACTCCTCGTCCGAAAGACGATCTGGCCGATGTTGTACTACCTGATCGTCATCGGCGCCGCTGGACTGATCGGCATCTACTTGCTGGACATAGCGCCCGTCTAAAGAGACGTGGGAGGTGTGCTGAACCTGTTATCAATCGCGGCGCTGAAACTCTTGGGGCGTTAGGCTCTTGGAGGCACCGAGAAGAAGTATCAGCAGGCCGGCCAACGGCATAAGCAATGCCTCTGGTGATTCCATGATCCACAAGGTTGCGCCCGAGATGGCACACCACAAAACAGGAATGACTAAGAGCTCCCAGCGAATCCGATCCGCCGCGAGGAGAACGCCGAGCGTGCCAACCACCGTGGGATCAGGCGCCAACCCGAATAGCTCGACGCCCGACCACGCTCTGCCAAAGAGCGGCCCCATGAAGGGCTGAACAAGGAGCGCGAAGACGAACACGGCTAGCCCGGTTTTTGCAGTTCGTGTTTTGCCACCGTGGAACGTGATATGCCCGCGAATTGAACCGACCACGGCCAACAAAACGGCCTGCAAGAAGAAACCCCAGGCGAAGTATGGGGCCGCCAAGTTGATTGCGGCGTAGCGGTCCATGAAGTAGCCTAAGGCAACGAGCAACCAAACGAATGCCAGAAGAGCGGCGATCAGCCGCCCTCGCCAACGGGGCCCTCCAACCATCAAGGTCGCAATCGCGACACCAGCGGCGAGCGTCAAGATCTGCGCCGGCCACAGGCTCGCGTTGTAGAGCTCGAATAACCGATAATAGGTCTGCGGTGCGAACATGAGCAGATCGGACGGGTGATAGGCCCACCACTCGGACATCAGAGCTCGCGGATATAGGCGACCATGCGCTGGCGTGTCTTTTCGTCGGGAAGCGGATCACGCGCTGACCGGAGGTTCTCACGCACGTGGTCGACCTGCGTGGTCGCTGGAATCGCACACGTTATCGCAGGATGCGAAATCACGAACTTGAGGAGAAATTGCGCCCAGTTCGCCGCGCCGATCTCTTCGGCCCAGTCGGGGAGCTTCTGGTCCTCGAAGCGGTGGATCAGTTCTTTTCGACGAAATGGGCGATTGGCAATAACAGCAATGCCTCTCTCTTGCGCGAGGGGCAGCAGACGGTCCTCCGCCTCTCGGTCGGCGATATTGTAGGTGAGCTGAACGAAATCGAGGTCATGGTTCCGCATGATCTTCTCGAGTTCGCCATGCCGGCGACCGTGTGAAGTGGTAATGCCGACATAGCGCAGCTTCCCCTCACTCTTCATGGCTTTGAGCGCATTGAGATGCGCTTCCCAGGCCACAAGATTGTGCACTTGCAATAGGTCGAAACGGTCAATGCCCCAGAGCAGACGTGTTTGTTCAATCTGCTCCGGGCCCCCATCGCCGTTGGCTATCCAAACCTTATCTGTCGAAAAGACGCTTGCTGCATTGCCGGTTTTCTGCAGACAGTAACCGATGACGCCCTGCGCGGATCCGTACATCGGCGAGGAATCGATCATGCGACCGCCACCATCGAAGAATGCCTTCATGACTTCGGCGCTGGAATCGCGCGCAACAGGGTCGTCGCCGACATTGAAGGTGATCCAACTGCCAAGTCCGACGATCGGCAGCGCTTCGCCCGAGGACGGTATCCTCTTGGCAAGCGGAGCATCTTGCGCACGAGCAATCTGCGGGACGAGCGCTGTGAGGCTTGCAAGGGCAAGCGATCCCATAAGCTGACGGCGGCTCAGCTGCATACTGACTGCGATCTCCTATTCGTCTGCATCCATGGATAAACCAGATCCTTCCAACGAGGCCACCGCTTTCTCATCTGTGATGCAAAGGGCGCCGAGACCAGGTCGGGAGCGGTCTTGGTCTTCACCGGCGAGGACGGCGACGCGCTGGTTAGGCTGGTCAGGGTCGAGCCGTAGGCTCCTATGTCCGATTTGGGTCATTGGCCGAAGCGGGCGAGGGGACAAGGCATGTCCGCTTCTTTCCCAGAAACGGACCCAACGTGCGCCCTGAGGGATCTACCGACGATGCAGGCCTTAGAGTGCTGAAAACTATGCGGTTATTTGGCTTTTTCCGTTTTCGGTGCGCGAAACGAAGCAGTGCCCGGTATAGGTGGCCTCGAGCCTCCGCAACCAATTTCTCTACTGACAAATTTTGGCCTGGCGACTGCGCCGCGTTGGAGGAAGTCGGACTAGGTTCCGGCAGTCGCTTCTGGCTGGTACGGCAGAGATGAGTGATGCAGCACGATGCGCATCGTACCGTCGGAGTCCTTCTTGTAGCCCCAGCTCTTGTCGACCTTAGTGATCTGACCGTCCTTGTCTGTCAGAATTATCCACCCCATCCACATCGCGACATCACCTTCGATGAAGCTTGCCGCGGTTTCTGACTCGCATTTGCGCCAGCCCTTAATCCCAAATCCGCCATCGAGCGGATAGTCTGGGTCGTGCCCTACAAAGTACGACAAGGCGCCTTTTCGGTTCGTCCGGAAGGTCTGCTCCCCACTCGCGAGGGTTGGTTTAAACAACACAGGACCGAGATTGTAACCATAGGCTGCGTCCAGCACGTCGCCGGCGAGCGCGCGGGCACCGTCAATGCCATCCGCCTCGTAGGTTTTGGAAATCTTGATGAGTGCATCGCCCCAAGCTATCCGCGCTTGTTCAAGATCGGTCTCTGTAATCGGCATTTTGTTACCCTTTTTTGTTTCGGATTGTTGCAGGACGTATGTAGTGCCCTAACCGGGAGGCTCAAGCTCCGTGCTAGCGCATGATCGGCGCAGGGTCGATCGCGGCGGCATTTAGCGGCGTTTGAGTCGCGTCGGTGAAGAATGGCCAAATCTGGTTGAAACCGCGGACAAACGGCGCAACCGAGCTGTTTTTAATAGGGAATCTCTGACGCTCAGCAGGCGGGTATCATAGTCAGAGACTATTATTCTCGGGTATTATTTCAATAGGAGCGCAACCGCGGCGTCTCAAGTCCGAGCCTGGACATGGCACCATGTGGCCAATCGCTAAACCGTCTCCGACTGAAGCTCTTCAGGTAGACTCTCAGACCACAGACGTAACCGGTCGAGGCAGTCGAGTGCCGTAACGCCGAACGGTGTAATGGAATACTCGACGGCCACGGGCGCCGTATCGACGACGCTGCGCTGAATAAGGCCTTGCGCCTCTAGTTGCCGTAAGCGCTCTGTTATCATCTTCTTACTGGCGCCGCTGACCATGCGGGCCAAGTCGTTGAAGCGAACTGGCTCGTCCTTCAGGTGCCATAGGATCGATCCCGTCCACTTGCCACCCAAGATGCGCATCCCACGCTCGATCGCGCAGGGCATCTCGCAGCCCTCTAAGACGGTCTTGCGCCCCTGCTTGTCTTCTTGAACCCGCGCCTTCATGCAATCCTCATGATGGAGTGGTTACCAAAAGTATACTGGTTGACTTTCGTTCCTTGGATAACATCTAACTGCCACCCAACGCAAATGGCGGGGAGAGGAGCGGGAGCAATTCATGAGCAGGGTTCTCATCATCAATGGGCATCAGCCCTATCCATTCGCGAAGGGCGAGCTGAATGCTGCCTTTGCCCAGCGGGCGCGAGAGCACATGCTTGCGGCGGGACACGAGGTCCGAACGACCGAAGTGGCAAGTGGCTATGACGTCGAACAGGAGGTGGGGAATCACCAATGGGCCGACATCATCATTATGCAGTTTCCCGTCAACTGGATGGGCGTGCCCTGGTCGTTCAAGAAGTATATGGACGAAGTCTATACCGCTGGTATGGATGGCCGGCTCACAGAGGGCGACGGCCGCACCTCTGACGCGCCGAAACAGAACTATGGAATGGGCGGGAGCCTCACCGGTAAGAATTACATGCTGTCGGTTACGTTCAACGCGCCACGTGAGGCGTTTGACGATCCGGAGCAGGCGTTCTTTGCAGGGCGGTCTGTCGATGACCTGCTCCTGCCGGCTCATCTCAACGCAAAGTTCTTTGATCTAACGCCTTTACCAACGTTTGCGGCGTTCGACGTGATGAAGAACCCCGACGTCCAAAAGGACTTTGCACGCTTCGATACTCATCTACGCGAAGTGTTTCCGTTGCCCGCGGAGGCTGCATCATGAGCCGCCCAGATATTCACCTCTACACGTCCGCTACGATGAACGGCTACAAGCCGGTTATCTTCCTTGAAGAGGCCGGTGTTCCCTATGAACTGACTTACATAGATCTCGGTAAGCGAGAACAGAAAGAGCCGGATTACGTAAAACTAAACCCAAACGGACGTATACCGACTATTGTCGACCGATCTAATGACGACTTTGCTGTCTTCGAATCCGGCGCCATCCTTTGGTATTTGGCAGAGAAGTACGGGCAGTTTCTGCCAGCGGACCCCAAGCTCAAATCGGAAACGCTGCAGTGGTTGATGTTCCAGATGGCGGGCGTTGGACCCATGATGGGGCAGGCGATGTACTTCCACCGCATCGCGAAACCGAACGGGCACGAAGAGCCCTTCTCGATTCGCCGCTATGTCGACGAAAGCCGCCGTATTCTTGAAGTGTTGGATTCCCGCCTGGTGGGTCGCGAGTTTCTCGTTGGCGACCACTACTCAATCGCTGACATCGCGACCTATCCCTGGGCGCGCGCTTACCCCTGGGCCAAGGTCTCGATCGAAGGGTTGGAGCACCTGAAGTCCTGGTTCGATCGGATCGATTCGCGGCCAGCCGTACAAAAGGCGCTCAAGATTCCGAAGCACGTTCCGGCGTTTTGGGGCCGTGGTGGCGAGGACGCTTTCTCTAAAGAGAACGCCGCGCGATTTGCAGTAGACGTCAAGACCGCGTGACCGCGGCGCTCGTGATCTGAGACGGCCGGCGTACGTTGTGATGCCGCCACTGGAACTACAAGTTGGGAGCTGTACGCGATGAGCAAGACGATACTGATTACGGGCGCCGGATCTGGTCTCGGCAAGGGGACCGCCATCGGTCTTGCCCGCAACGGACATACGGTCATTGCGGCTGTGGAGAATTGGCCGCAGGTTAGTGAGTTGCTTTCCTCTGCAAAGGACGCTGGCGTGTCGTTGGAGGTGGCAAAGCTGGACCTGCTCAATCGCGACGACCGCGAAAGCGTCTTTCGGAAGTATGCTGACCGCGTCGACATTCTTGTCAACAACGCTGCCACCGGCGAGACGGAACCGATCGCCGAAGTGCCTGTGGACCGCATACGCCACGTCTTCGAGGTCAATGTCTTCGCTACGCTCGAGTTCGCTCAGCCGTTTGCAAGACTCTTCGCCCAGAGAGGCCGAGGCAAGATTATCTTCACGTCGTCTGTCGCCGGTTTCTCGACCTTCAAGTACCTTGGGCCTTATGTCGCCTCGAAGCATGCGTTGGAACCGATCGTTCAGCTGATGCGTGATGAGATGGAAGGAACGGGCGTACAGGTCGCGACGATCAATCCCGGACCGTTCCGCACGGGCTTCAATGATCGCATGTATGACACGTTGGATCAGTGGTACGACCCGGAAGAGCACTTCACGCCGGAAGGGCCTATTCGCGATGTGCAGCAATTGTTTGCTGGAGACGAGCTACAGCTCGATCCGCAGCCCATGATTGACTTCATGGTGGAGCTCATCCCGCAAGAAAGCCACAAGTTCCGTAACGTCTTCCCGGAACACTTCGTTGGGAACGTGAAAGCCTATCAGGATAGTCTTTGGACGAAGGAAATGTGATGGCGAACTCAGCGACTCCCTTGCGCGTCGACATCGTGTCAGATGTCGTCTGTCCCTGGTGCATTATCGGCTACAAGCAGCTTGAACGCGCTTTGCAGGAAACGAAGACGCCTGCCGACATTCATTGGCATCCCTTTGAACTCAACCCCCACATGGCGGAGGAGGGTGAAAACCTAAGAGAGCATCTGGCAGCCAAGTACGGAACGACACCAGACGGTAGCCGCAAAGCGCGCGGGCGGCTAACGAAGCTCGGCGCGGGACTGGGTTTTGAATTCAACTATGCGGACGATATGCGCATGGTGAATACGTTTCGAGCCCATCAGTTGCTGCATTGGGCCGAAGAACAGCAGCGTGGCCACGATCTCCAGGTCGCACTCTTTGCGACTTTCTTTGGAGAGCGGCTTGATTTAAACGACCCGGCCGTGCTTTCAAGCGTAGCTGTGCGCATTGGCTTGGACGCTGATGAGGCTTTGGCGGTTCTTGCCGATCACCGTTACGCGGAAGCGGTGCGCCAACGCGAGCACTTTTGGACCAGCCGCGGGGTCAGCGGTGTCCCTGCTATGGTCTTCGACGAACAGTACCTAGTGACCGGCGCTCAAGGCGTCGACATCTACCGTGCCATCCTGCAAAAGGTTGCCAGCGGCCAGGCCGCTTAGCCTTATCGTTCACAGGTCGAGCGGCTGACCCAGGCGTCGTCGCCGACCTTGCTGTGAACAAAGCGGATTGTATTGGCGTCCTCCAACGTACCACTATGCCGTTGCAGGTCCTTGTAGGAGACAATTTCTACGGTGGTGTTGTCGGTGCTAATGACGCCAAGCGCGGTCCATTCACCTTCCAGCGCTTTCTCGCCGCCGACCAACTCGCCTTTGACGTCTGCTTCCTTCGAAAGTGTCCACTTAAATGTACCTTTGAACAGGGGACCCCGCTGCTCGGCAATCTCAAAGGTGTAGACGAGTTCGGTCCACTCGCCACGAATCAACATGGGTGCCGGTTCGCAGGTCCACTTTCCGGTGAGTTCGGGCATATCGGATTGCGCGTGGGCGGGTGCGGCTGTGAGAAGTAAGGCCAGGGCGGCGATAACGGGTATGACGTGCATGCTGCTGATCCTCCACGTATGATATGGCCAACAGCTTTGCACGGTCAGCCGACACAAAGAAGGCAGTAGGCAGTGTTTGGGAGGTGAGGGCACAGATTGAAGACGATCCTGATTACCGGTGCGACCGACGGCATTGGCCTGGAGACTGCCAAGACCCTGGCGGCGAACGGTCATGCTTTACTGCTGCATGGGCGGAGCTCGACCAAGCTGGCTGGTGCGGGGCGCGACGTCGCGGCGGTTCCAGGCGCTGGTGAAATCGAGACGTATCTTGGCGATTTATCGAAGCTCTCTGACGTCGTTTCGCTGGCGGACGCCGTGCGCGCGCAGCACACATCTCTCGATGTGCTGATCAACAACGCCGGTGTCTATAAGACACCGCAGCCAAGGACGGAGAGCGGCCTCGATATCCGGTTTGTGGTCAACACGATCGCGCCTTACCTTTTGACACAGCGTTTGGCGCCCGCGATGCATGATGACAGCCGGGTCGTCAATGTTTCGTCGGCAGCGCAAGCATCCGTGAATCTTGCTGCACTTCAGGGCCGCGTGCGTTTGGATGACATGGCCGCCTACGCCCAGAGCAAGCTTGCTCTGGTCATGTGGACCCATGCAATGGCCGTGGCGCGTGCTGAGGGCCCAATCATGATTGCGGTTAATCCGGGTTCTCTGCTGGCGAGCAAGATGGTGCAAGAAGGCTTCGGCGTTGCCGGAAGCGACCTCGGGATCGGCGCGGCGTGTCTTGAGAATGCGGCCCTTTCCGATCAGTTCGCCGATGCCAATGGCAAGTATTTCGACAACGATGTGGGCAAGTTTACTCCGCTCTATCCCGATGCGCGGGACGCAAGCAAATGCGCGCAGCTCGTCGATACGATCGAGGACATCATCGAAGCCGAGAGCTTTTAGTCAAAATCGCTCGGTTCACGTCAAGTCGTTTGTCTATGTGCTGTCGGCGGGTTGGAGTCGTTCGCGCCCTATGCTCCTGCTTCCTGTCGCTGGGACCAGCCTTCCGACTTGGCCGAGCCCGAACGGCGGCATGCCGCTATAAATGCACTCGTATTGACCCGGCCCTATCAGATAAGTCTCATGCCAGATGCCCAAATCTTCACGGCAGTGCTTGAAGCGCTCGTTGAAGGCACCCCAGGCGGGCCAATGCTCTCGCTCCGCGCGGCGCGCATAATCCTCTAAGTGATCGAATGAACGCCAGTACTGAACAAATGTCGTGCGACCGAGTCTGGTGTAACCGAGACAGCCGATATCGGGATGCGCGTCGATCTCCCGGAGCATACGCCCCATGGCTGCTGCCACAGGCATCACTTTATGGAGCTTCCACCATTTGTTGAAACGCGCGCCAATGAGAAAGACAACGAACGGCCCGTCGAGTTCCGCTGTCAGGCGCTTGTTCGATACTTGGACCATACTTTGATTGGTGTTCCTTACGCGTGAACCTTACGCGATCGTTTTCCCTTGGTGCTGCTGCCATCGCCGCTCATGTAAGTCTCCATGGGCGGACAGGAGCAAACAAGGTTTCTGTCACCATAGGCATTGTCGACCCTGTTGACTTGGGGCCAGTACTTATCGACGCGGAACGCTCCGATGGGAAAGCAGGCTTCCTCGCGGCTATAGGGACGATCCCAATCCCCGATTAGATCTTCGACCGTGTGCGGGGCATTCTTCAAGGCATTGTTGTCCTTGTCCGCGCGGCCTTCTTCAATCGCACGGGCCTCTTCGTGGATGGCGAGCATCGAGTCGCAGAAGCGGTCGATCTCCGCCTTTGTCTCTGACTCGGTTGGTTCCACCATGAGAGTTCCCATCACGGGCCAGCTCATGGTCGGTGGATGAAAGCCACAATCAATGAGCCGCTTGGCGACATCGTCGACGGTGATGCCGGCTTCATCGTTGAGCGGACGCGTGTCGAGAATGCACTCATGGGCCACGCGGCCCTGGGCGCCTGTGTAGAGCACGGGGAAGGCGGCCCCAAGGCGCGTCGCAATGTAGTTCGCGCTGAGAATGGCGATGCGTGAGGCTTGAGCGAGGCCCTCGCCACCCATCATTAGGCAATAGCTCCAGGAGATGGGCAGGATCGACGCGGAGCCGAAAGGTGCGGCGCTTACGGTTGTCGCGCTGCCGCCAGTCTCAGGATGCCCCGGCAGAAATGGCGCTAGGTGCGCTTTCACGCCGATCGGGCCCATACCGGGTCCTCCGCCGCCATGGGGTATGCAGAACGTCTTATGGAGATTGATATGTCCGACATCGGCGCCGATATCGCCGGGCTGCGCCAGCCCTACAAGCGCATTCATATTGGCGCCGTCGAGATAGACCTGCCCACCGTGCTCATGGGTGACAGCGCAGATCTCCTTGACCGCCTCTTCGAACACGCCGTGTGTCGAGGGGTAGGTGATCATCGCCGCCGCAAGCTCATCGGCATGTTCAGTAGCCTTGGCCCGAAAATCCTCGAGATCGATATTGCCGTGTGCGTCGGATTTCACGACCACGACCTTCATGCCGCTCATCGATGCAGAAGCCGGGTTTGTCCCATGGGCGGAGGCGGGGATCAGGCAAATGTTGCGATGGCTGTGTCCACGCGACTGATGGTAGGCGCGGATGGTCAGGAGGCCCGCATATTCGCCTTGCGCGCCGGAATTTGGTTGCAACGAAATCGCGTCGAATCCCGTGATCTGGCACAGCTTGGCCGAGAGGTCATCCAACAGCTCCGCATAGCCGAGCGTCTGATCGCGGGGCGCGAAGGGATGGATCTCGGCGAACTCTGGCCAGGTAATCGGCAGCATCTCCGCCGTGGCGTTAAGCTTCATAGTGCAAGAGCCGAGCGGGATCATGGCGCGATCGAGCGCAAGGTCGCGGTCAGCGAGCCGTCGCATGTAGCGCGTCATCTCGCTCTCTGCCCGGTTCATATGAAAGACCGGGTGATCGAGATAGACAGACTCCCGCAAGAGTTTCTCAGGAAGGCGGTAGCTGGGAGGCTCATCGGAATAGGTGAGGTCGTAACCGCCGAAAGCGCGCCAGACTGCTTCAAGCGTCTCGGGACGCGTGCGTTCGTCGACCGTAATGCCGATGCAGGTGTTCCCGATCTTTCGGAAGTTCACGCCATTGTCGACGCCGTTCTTCATGATCAGCCCCTGATAGGGCCCCACATCGACAGTGATCGTGTCAAAGAACCGCTTCGGCTTCGTTTCGAAACCGATCGCGGCCAATCCGTCCACGAGGCGCACGGCTTTGCGGTGGACGCGCTCTGCGATTGCCTTGAGGCCCTTTGGCCCGTGAAAGACCGCGTACATTGAGGCGATCACCGCTGGTAGAACCTGCGCCGTGCAAATGTTCGAGGTCGCACCCTCGCGGCGGATGTGTTGCTCGCGGGTCTGCAGCGCGAGGCGGTAAGCCCGGTTGCCGCGCGCATCCACCGACACACCAACGAGCCGGCCGGGCAGGGCACGCTTGTAAGCTTCCTTCACCGCGATATAGGCCGCGTGCGGCCCGCCATAACCCATGGGCATGCCAAAGCGCTGCATGGAACCAATGGCCACATCGGCGTCCATCTCGCCTGGCGGCTTCAACAGCGTGAGCGCAAGTGGGTCGGCGGCCAGGGCGGCGAGTGCACCCGCCTCATGAAGGCCGGCAATCAAGTCGGAGAAATCATGGAAGGCACCATTCGCGCCTGGGTATTGGAATAGCGCCCCAAAGACGCTTTCCGGTTCCAGGTCTCTGAATGGATCGCCGACAACAATCTCCCATCCCAAGGGGGCCGCGCGCGTGCGCAGAACGGCAATAGTTTGCGGCAAGCATTCATGATCGACGAAAAAGCGTGTGTTCTTCGACTTCCCCACGCGTTTGATGAGCGCCATCGCTTCGGCGGCGGCCGTCGCTTCATCAAGCAAGGACGCGTTGGCGATATCGAGGCCGGTGAGGTCGGTCACCACGGTTTGGAAGTTGAGAAGCGCCTCGAGACGCCCCTGGCTGATTTCCGGCTGATACGGGGTGTAAGCCGTGTACCAGGCCGGGTTCTCCAGGATGTTGCGCTGGATCGCGGGCGGCATGATCGTGCCATGGTAGCCCTGCCCAATGAGTGATGAGAGAACGCGGTTCTTGTTTGCGGTCTCGCGCATCTTGTCGAGCGCGCCGCGTTCCGACAGCGGCTTGCCGAAAGAAAGGGGTGTAGTCTGACGGATATTGGCTGGCACCGTCTCGTCGACAAGCGCCTCTAGGCTTTCTGCGCCGACCACCTCCAACATTTCCGCCATCTCCTCAGGGGAGGGTCCGATATGGCGGCGGTTCGCAAAGTCGTAGGGCTCGTAGCGCTTCGATTCAGTCATTGGATCTCCTAGGCGATCAGTGCCTTGTAAGCGTCTTCGTCGAGAAGACCGGCGGCCTCGCTAGGATCTGTGAGCTTTAGCTTCAAAAACCATCCGTCCGCCATGGGGCTTGAGCCGACGGTCGCAGGATCGGCAACAATTGCCTCGTTCACTTCGACAATCTCGCCGGCAAGTGGCGCATAAATGTCCGATGCCGCTTTTACGGATTCCACAACGGCGATCGCGTCGTCTTTGGCGACAGTGACGCCTGGCTCCGGCAGCTCCACGAAGACAATGTCACCAAGCTGCTCGGCCGCATGGGCCGTGATCCCTACCGTCGCGATGTCGCCGTCGATTTTTAGCCATTCATGCTCTTTGGTGTACTTCAGCACTATCATCTCCTCTCTTGGATCGTCAGCTCATCTCCGCTTGTAGTGATGCGGGACGAAGGGTAGCTCGGCGACCATGATGGCCTGGCGCTTTCCGCGCAGCTCTGCGAAGAGGCGCGTTCCAGGTTCAGCGGCGGTGGTCGCGACGTAGCCCATGGCAACGGGTCCATCGACCGTAGGACCAAAGCCGCCAGAGGTCACGCTGCCGATGGTCGCGCCGCCTTCGGCATTCGCAAAGAGTGGTGCTCCGGCTCGTATGGGCGCGCGGCCTTCGGGCCTCAATCCAACGCGCATCCGAGACGTTCCACCCTCAATCTGACCAAGAATGAGATCAGCGCCGGGAAAGCCGCCGGCCCGTGCGCCGCCCTTGCCGCGGGTCTTCTGAATGGCCCAGGCAAGGTCCGCCTCGACGGGTGTCGTCGTCTCGTCAATATCTGATCCGTAGAGCGGGAGGCCTGCTTCGAGCCTTAGCGAGTCTCGGGCGCCGAGACCCACTGGCAAGACATCGGGATCGGACAGCAGCTTGTCGGCAAGTGGGCGCGCTAATTCGGCTGACACGGAAATTTCGAAACCGTCTTCGCCGGTATAGCCGGAGCGGGAGACCGTGCAGTCTTCACCGAGAATTGAGAGGTCCGCGACGTCCATGAACCCCATGCCCGTGCAATCGGGTGCGAGCTTTGCCAGGGCTGCTTCAGCTTTCGGGCCTTGCAGGGCGAGCAGGGCGCGGTCGAGGACGTCAAGCGCGCAGTTGTCGGGAAGACCAGAGTCGACACGGGCTTGGTCGGCCGCCTTCGGCCCTGCATTGACGACAAGCATAAGTGCATCGCCGCGATTGGCCACCATGAAGTCATCGCCGATGCCGCCTTGTGGCGTCGTGAAGTACGTGTAGCGCTGCCGGCCTGGCTCAAGCGCAAGGATATCCGCCGGCACGAACTGTTCGAGGGCACGCGCGGCGCTCGCAACGTCTCCAGATTCTGCACGGAGCAGAAACTGGCCCATATGCGAGACATCGAAGAGCCCCGCGGCTTTGCGGGTGTGTTGGTGCTCTTTCAGGATCCCAGTTGGATACTGCACGGGCATCGAATACCCAGCAAAGGGCACCATGCGGGCACCGAGCGCCACATGCAGGTCGTGTAGCGGGGTTTGCTTAATGTCGGACGGCGTGCCGCCCGCGTCGCGCGCATTCATGAATGGACTTCCGAAACGATGGCTGGGGAGCCCAAGACAACTCCTATGAATTGCCGGTACGGACTGACAATGGGGAGTAGCTAGGGGCGGGTCAAGGCTACCTAGGTCTGGCAAACGAAGCCTGCCGAGGCCAGCTCAAGCATCCCCCAGCTCATCACAAAATATGTCCAAACGCAGAAATAATACTTGACTACTCATGTATCTTTGTACTATTTTGTGCCTATGAATGAGACCGAAAGAGAGGATGTCGTGCTGATCCTACTGGATGTCGCTGCCCGTATCGAGCGGCGGCTGGATACTGCGCTGTCGATGGCGCGCGGGATTTCGTTTAGCGAGTACAGAATCCTCAAGGCGCTTGCCGATGCGGGAGAGCGCGGTGTCATGCGCGTCGATTTGGCCGAGGCTGTGGGGCTTACGGCGTCAGCGGTCACGCGTGCGCTACGGCCTTTGGAGAAGATCGGCGTGGTCGCCACCCAGAAGCATGAGCGGGATGCCCGTTGTAGTCTGGCGCGGCTGACACCGGCGGGCTTGGAGCTTCTTAGCGATGCAGAGCAGATCGTTGCCGAGGGGCTCGATGCAGTGCCAATGAAGGGCGTGTCGCTGGAGAAGCTGGTAGCGTTGCAAGCGGAGTTGTCGAGGCCGCGATCAGCGACGACGCGGCGCGGTCCGGTCCGGGTCTGACGCGCGGCAGCTTCTTTCCAAGAGGGCGCACATGATCAAATCTTACACCGACCACGCAGCCAACGAACGGACCTTCCTGGCGTGGATGCGAACTGGTGTTGCGATCATTGCGTTTGGTTTCTTAATCGACCGGTTCGACCTCTTCGTCTTGACCATGGCTGAAGCGATCGACATTAAACCTGAGCATCATGCGCAGCTTGAGCGCATGTCTCAGGCTTTCGGGCTCAGCACAGGCGTATGGTTCATCCTTGTTGGCGTCTTTTTCATCGTGGCCGCTACGATCCGCTTTATACGCACGCGGCGGCTGCTTCTAGACGAACAGATTCACAAGACGGGTTTCGTTATGGAGTTCGTACTCGCAGCGATACTCGCTGTTCTGATCGTTGTTGCCAGCGTCCCGCTTCTTGAGAGCTCGCTATAGGAAGGGCAAAAACGAGGCGGCACGCGGCTCAACGGGCTTTGTGACCTTGGCGCAAAGACGCGGACGAATATAGCACGTGCCATTGGGCTGACCGTTGTGCGTGCCGATGCCCTCTTGAGCCAGCTCAGACTTGCTGCCTAAGTTGAAGCGATACTCGACACCGGCATTTTCTGCCCATCCAGAGCAGGTTACGCGAACGACCCCCTTATAAGCGTCATCGCACTGATTGCGAATGCGGAAGGTCTGCCCCGCTGGCGACAGATCGATTCGCAGGCAGTGTGGTGGAACTTTGTCGCAACGTGGGGAGCGTTCAGGAGACTCTGACGCCAGAGCTACTTTCCATTCTTCTTGGACTCTCGCCGCCGATTCCAGATGACCGAGGACCTCGGAAACAACAATCTGGGGAACGTCCAGCATGAGATCGTGCCCGGCATTGACGCTCCGAAAGCGATAGGGCCCGTCCATGTAATTGGCGGTCGCCAATGCCGAAGCGTGGCTGAAGGCGCGGTCCTCTTCGCCCCAGACAAACAAAGTCGGTGGTCTCACCTTGCCTGCCGGGTCCAAGGACCGAAACTCAAAGGCTCGGTACCAATCCAGCGCAGCGTGAAGTGCACCGGGCTCGCTGAAGACACGGCGATACTCAACAATATGGTCTTCCGGGTGCCGATCCCATTTCCAGTGTTTGAGCAGGGCAGCTTGGTCGAAGCCCAAGACAAGCTCGGGCATGAACGGCAATCGGTAGAAAAGAACATAACTGCTGGCTGGCCATTGCGGGCTCGGATTCGACAGAGCCTCCGACAGAGCCAGCGGATGTGGCATCGACAGCGAGGTCAGGCTGAGCACGCGTTCTGAACGACGATCGGCGAGTGTCCAGGCGATTGCCCCACCAAAATCGTGACCGACGACATGGAATTTCTCGAAGCCGACAGCGTCGGCTATCGCCAAGGCATCGCTGGCGATCTTGCCCCTTGTATAGGCGTTCTCAAAGCGTGGGCGCGCTCCTGGGCTATAGCCGCGCTGATCAAACGCGATAGCCCGGTAGCCGGCCTCCTGCAGTGCCTGGAGCAGCGGCTCCCACATGATGGAAGTCTCGGGAAAGCCGTGTAGCAGGATTACGCCGTCGCCTTGACTGTTGCCGCTGCCGGCGACGCGAGCGCGGAACGTCATATTGTTGGCGCGGATGCGGACGAGCCCGTCCGTGTTTCCGTCGAACAACGGTAGGGCAGCCGTCTCCGCCGCGTGACAATCGGGGCAGGACGGCGCCAGCATAAGCCGGTCGATTGCGTAGGCCGCCGCTAAAGGAAGCAGTAGCAACGCGACAACAAACCAGACTTTCTTCAGGTAGCTCATAGCGCCCAATGGCTTACCGCCGCATGTTGCAGATCTACTAGTTTGTAAGATCAATGGCGAATCATCACAGAATTGTAAATGACCAGGGGTTACTTCTCTTCGAACGTGGCAAGATTGCCGCACGTGTCTTCCTTCGCTATGGTCACGGTGCCGCGTCGCGAGGCGGCATCCTGATCCGCGGAAAGCTGTCGCCGGCACCTCGTTTGTGAACACTCCGATGTTTCGGTTTTTCACCCAGCCCGAACTGGCGGATTGACGGGCAAAAGGGGAGAAACCGATCATGATGTCCCTAGATAAATTGCGCCGGACTGCGAAGGCGCTGAAAAAGGCCTACCGTGCGGGCGATGACGCTGCGGTGGCCCGCGTAGGCGCCGCTTTAGGCGATACTTCACTCTTCAAGCATGCGGACGCCCTGCATGTGGTGGCCAAGGAAGCCGGCTTTCCAAGTTGGCCGCGGCTGAAGTTTGCGGCCGAAATGCAGGCAATGGACCGGGCCGGAAGGGCCGACCGTCTGAAGATCGCGCTCTATCTCGGGCAAGATTGGATTGTCGAGGCCCTCTTGGCGGCGGAACCTGATCTTGGGTCGGAGAATTTTGGGCTGCAATGCGCGCTTTGCGATGTCGAGGCCGTGCGGCGCGTGCTCGAGCGGGATCCGACTGCAGCCACGCGGACTGTTGGGGTGCGGTCGCCGATCTTGCACCTGACCTACTCCAAGCATTTCCGCGCGGCGCCTGAGAGAGCGGGAGCAATGATCGCCGTCGCCGAGGCACTCGTTGACGCGGGCGCCGACGTTAATGACAGCTATCCCTTCGAGCCCGACTCGCCGCATGAGATTTCGGCGCTCTACGGCGCACTCGGCCATGCGGGCAATTTGCAACTGGCAGAGTGGCTGCTCGATCATGGTGCAACGCCGGACGACGATGAGTCCCTCTATCACGCGACGGAGTTACCGACCCTAGATGGGGTGAAGCTGCTCATGCGCTATGGCGTCAAGACTGCAGGGACGAATGCGCTTCTGCGCATGCTGGACTTCGACAATTTTGAGGGTGTCCGTCTGCTGCTTGACTATGGGGCTGATCCCAACGAGGAAGTGCCGGATCATCCGAGCGGGCAAGCGATACCGAAAATCCCTGCACTTCATCACGCGGCGAGGCGAGGGCGCGATGGTCGCTTTGTCGAGCTGCTGTTGCAGCATGGCGCCGATGGAAATGCGATCTGGGAAGGACGCACGGCCTATGCCGTCTCAATGCTCTACGGCAATCTACCCTTTGCGCGCGCGCTTGCGGAGCGCGGATATACCAGTCCGCTGAATGAGGTCGAGGCAGTCCTGGCGGCGTGCGCTGAGGGGCGTGCGCCCGACGGGCAACCACTTGCACACATGGACTTGAGCGCGGAGGAACGGCTCATCCTCACGCGTGTGATCCTGTGGGAAGAGGCGCTGGACCATGCAAAGGCGCTCGTGGCGGCTGGTATCGATCCGAACGTTGCCGACGAAATGAACATGACGCCGCTCCATCTTGCTGCGTGGGCAGGGCTGCCGGAGCAAACAGCGTGGCTCCTGACGTTGTCGCCTGACCTCAGCCATGTGAATAGCTATGGGGGCGACCTCATTGGCACAATTATCCATGGTTCGGAGAACCGCCTCGACACAGAGGTGCGCGATCACGTGGCCTGCGCGCGGCTCGCATTCGACGCTGGCGCGCGGCTCCGTCAAGCGGACTTGGATGGTGCCATGGACGAGACCATGGTGGCGTTTCTTACTGACTGGGCAGAGGCACACCCCGATCGCATCGTGGCGCGTGCCCAGGACTGAGGTCTCAACGGTGACGTCTCAATGGTGACGCTTCGAGACCGATACTGCGAGACTGGCCCTTAAGCCGGGACCGGGGCGGGTTCGCTTTCGATCGCGATCCTGTAGTCCTGACCCTCCCAGGTTCCGCTTTCGGGCCAGTAGAGCGTAAACTCGATCGTGTCGCCGGGGTTCAGCCTGTCCGTCGGCAGCTTCGCCACATGGACGCCAAGCAGCGTATCGTCGGTCTCGATGTCGTGGATGTTGCGCCAACCATTGGTGCCGTAGTGGACGAGCGCGGGCGCCGTCACCGCAATGTAGAGCGCTCGCCCTGAAGCAATCCGCGTTGGCTTATAGCGCGGACCCCAAATCTCGTAGTCGATCTGAGGGCGAATGCCCTGGTAGCGCGCCCAAGCGGCTTGCGGCCGGTCCACGGGGCGTCCCGCCGCCAGACTGTGGCAAAGCTTGGCGAACTCCGCATGAGTCCAGACAAGCGGCATGGCGGAGCCACTCGGTTTGCCCGGATAGAGATCGTGCTCGGGAATCGGGTCCGTGTCCCAGACCTGCTCGGGCATGAGGCCGACCTTATTCGACATGGCCATCATGGCTTCGACATACGGCATCACGTCCTCGCCCGCGCAGATCGCATAGTGACCGCGCTCGCCAGTCAGGAGCGGCCAGCCACGCCCATGTCCCGTCCCGTTGAAGCCAGTGCCATCGGCGTGTTCGCCGTAGCCGTCATTGTTGTATCGATGCCAGACCGGACCCGAAGGCGTATCGGTTTTCAAGAGATAGTCCATCGCTTTGATGGTATCGACGATAAAGGGGTTGTCGGCCTCGCGGAGGCCGTAACGTACGAGCTGCAGGCAGTCCGTCGACACCTGCCCGCTTGCTGGGAGATGCGGATCGCGCGAAAGGTTCTTGATGACAACGGGTGTCTCAGCCGCATCTGGCATGCCGAGAACATCGAGCGGGATAGTGCGGATAAAGTACCCCTTGATGCCGAGCTGGTCGGCGAGCGGCGTTCCACGCACAAAGGCCCAGTCTTCGAGCTTCGCATTCCAGTAGTCGGCCACGCGGAGTGCATGCGCCTTAGCAGCGCCGTCAAGATAACGGGCAGCCTCCACAAGCGCGGAGATGGCCACGGCGATCGTGAACATGTTGAGGCCGGAGTCTTCTTCCCAGCGGTCCTGATCTGTCGTCGGGCCCGCTCGGCAGATGAAACCGGCGGCCCGAGCAATCATGGTCCTCACCGGGATGTCGTCCAGCGCGCCATGGCTCTCCAGCGCCGCCGCGAGCAGAATAGGGAAGGCCGCCTCATCCAACTGGATCCCTTGCCAGAACGGATGTCCGCCAAGCCATTGGTTCTGGAACCAATGGCCGTCCGTGTGCTGCGTCGCCATTAGGTACCGTAGAACCTCGCGCGCATCGCGGAATGAACCCATGGCGACGAGCGCGCCGGCCGTCTCCACGAGATCGCGTGGCCAGACCAAGTGGTAGCCACCCCGGCTTGTGCTGGTATCGCCCCACGGGACAGATAACGAGGCGATGGCGGCGCCACGAAAGGTCTGATCCTGGTGCACCTTGATAACGGTTGCACTGAGCGCGAGCCGCTCGTCGATGCCACCGCCGAAACTCGCAGGACGCCGCTGGCGCAGCCAGGCCTGCCAAGCGCGCGTGTTCTCCTCAACCTCTTCGTCGAAATTGTCCATGATCGCCGAGGCGGACAGTGTGGCGGCGGCTTCTTTCGAGGCGCCGAACCCGAGGGCGAGCCGTCCCGACGCTGAGAGTTCGCCCATGAGTGACACGGCGCCGGGGCCGGCCTCGTCGTACAACCAGCTCATTTGCCCATTGTGATTGAAGTCCTGCCAACCATCGCTAATGCCGAGGCAGCCCACGGACCGTTTGCCATAGGCGTCCTGGCCATCATCACGGACTGCCATTAGCGCAAGGGCAAAGCGCTCTTGTTCGGCCCACAGGACATCGTGGCCGTCATGGTGCCCCACGTAAGCCACGTTGTTTTCTGCATTGTCGCCGAGGCGCGCAGCCAGGAGCACGTAAGGCCTGAGAGTAGGGTCGCCTTCGAGCTTGTACCGGACGAGAAGGACATCCCGTTGCTGGGAGGGGGACACCTCCATCGTGAACGTGAACCGTGGGTGGCGGTGCGTGACCGTTGCGGACGGCACACCCGGGGCCGCGAGTTCAACTTCGTAGTCGCCGTTGCGGCGGAGTTCGACCCAGAAGCCCTTGCCATCAGCGACAATGAAGCCGAGGTCCTTGATCTGCGGGATGTCGATGCGCGGGTAGTAGACCTCTGTCACAATGCCTTGCGCCAGCGTGTACCAGAGGCGGGACGAGCCAAGGCTTCTGCCTACAATGTCCTTTCGGGCCGGGGCCCAAGTGGGGCGACAGGGGCCATTTGGTGCTTTCATGGGATCTACCGTTGGCTGGGGGACTGACTGGTTATCGGCATGGAGTCGAGGTGCGCGCGGACCTCGCATCGTGGTGCAACGCCGCAATACTCGCAATCCTGTCCTTCGACAAGATGACAAGCGGATAACCCGCTTGGCGGCATGCTCGCGGTGCCGATTTCTTTTCACTATCGCTATTGCCTTTGGAGCCACCTCCTATTGCGCTGCAATATTGACCGCTCGGTCACGAATCCGCACTATTGCCCCTGGGGGGTGGGATGGGACGTCCACGAGAGTTCGATATTGACCAAGCGCTCGATCGCGCCATGGGCGTGTTTTGGCAGAAGGGCTATGAGGGCGCTTCGCTTCAAGACCTCCTGGGTGCGATGAAGATCGCGCGCGGTAGCCTCTACAAGGCCTTCGAAGACAAACACAGCATCTACCTCGCGACACTCGATCGTTACGACAAGACCGTTGTCGATGCGGGGATCGCTTTCTTGGCTGATCCCAGCGCCGGCGATGGCGTGGCCAAGATCCAGGCCATGCTGGAGAGTGTAAAGTCAGACAAGGCGCGACGCGGTTGCTTCATGTGTAATGCAGCCATTGATCGCGCGAGCGTTGATGCCGAGGTTGAAGCGAAGGTCGGCGCCATGTTGCGGCGTCTACAGGATGGGATTGCCGCAGCACTTAAGCAGAGCCGGCGCGGCTCGCGCTGGTCAGACGCTCGTTTGGTCTCAACAGCAGCGTCCATCCTCAACACCTATATGGGGCTCCGGGTTCTGGCCCGCGCTGGTCACTCGGAAAAAGCCCTGCAAGCCATCATCGATAAGACGCTGAACGCGATCTGACGGCGTTCGGAGCCGCACTCCTCACTCACGGACCGATCACGGATTGGTTATAGATCGAGCGGTCTAAAAGCACGCGTATGTGAGTTCTTGTTAATTGAACGAACGGTCCCAAACCCAATATGACTGTTCGTACGAAACACACAGCTCACGAAGGAGAACGACGATGCTTAAGACGATCATGATTTCCCTGGCCTTGGTTACCGCTGGCGTTGCGCCTGTTGCAGCCGATGGCTTCCCGAATCCTTACCAGACGAACTTCGACCGGTAGGACAAACGCAGCGCTGCCGCACCTCCCAAGGCAGCACTTCAACCCCGCACTCAAAGGAGAACGACGATGCTTAAGACAGTCCTGATTTCCCTGGCCCTGGTTACCGCTGGCGTTGCGCCTGTTGCAGCCGACGGCTTCCCAAATCCCTACCAGACGAACTTTGACCGGTAGGCAGGGCAGAGGGTGATCGCTTCCCCCTCCCGGCGGTCACCCTCTTCCTTCTCCAGTGCCCCACTGGGCTCAGCGACGGATCACACAAATTTCATTGAGGCATTCAGGCACGCGGGGCACTGAACGCTAATATGGAGGCTTCTAATTTTGAAGGAGCCGTCCACATGCCTCTCACGCCGCAGCAAGAAGCCCTCTGTTCCCAAAACACGACTGACTTTTCAGATATCAAAGCCGTCACGGTGAATTGCTCGCTGAAGCGCAATCCGGCCGAATCCCACACGCGGCTGCTGCTTTCGGTATCCGAGGAGATCATGCGAAAAAGCGGCGTGAGCGTAGAAAGTATTCATGCGCTTTCCCATCAGATCGCGCCCGGCGTCTATCCGGACATGACCGAGCACGGCTGGGACCAGGACGATTGGCCCAAGCTTTGGCCTGTGATCGAAGCGGCTGACATTCTCATTCTTGCGACGCCCATCTGGCTTGGCGAGGAAAGCTCGATCTGTCGGATTCTTATCGAGCGGCTATACGGCATGTCGGGCATTCTCAATGCCAAGGGGCAGAGTTCTTATTACGGCAAAGTCGGCGGCACGGTGATCACCGGCAACGAGGATGGCGTCAAGCACTGCGCCATGACGACGCTCTACGCCTTGCAGCATCTCGGCTACACGATACCGCCTCAGGCTGATTGCGGTTGGATCGGTGAGGCGGGCCCTGGAGCGTCCTATGGCGATGAGAGTGATGACGGGCCCGTCGGTTTCGACAACGATTTCACCCAGCGCAACACCACGATCATGACCTGGAACTTGATGCACCTCGCGCGCATCTTGAAAGATGCTGGCGGATATTCCAATCACGGTAACAATCGTGAGGCGTGGAAGGCAGGTTGCCGCTTCGGCTACGACAATCCGGACTACCGGGCGTAAAGCGCGTCCCTAGTAGACCGAGTCGTAGAGATCGTAATAGGACAGGTCCAAATAGCCCGCATAGATTCCCCGGTGCTTTTCGTTCCAGTGTGTGAACCAATCATAGACCTCCCAGAAACGGGGGCTGTTTCTCAGGATGCCGTAGCGGTCGCGAAGGCGATTCCAATCCTTGAGCGTTTCCACATCTCGAAGGCCACGCAGAAAATCGTCTGCGTCGCTGAGGTCCATTTCGAGGAAGTAGTTGGGGAACCCGCCGATGATCGTCGGGTAGACACTCATCGTGTAGAGATGCGGCAGTTCCTGCCCGTTCTGAAATAGGATCGTATCCTGGGTCTCATAAACGCGATTCGCGACCAGGCTATAAACTCGCGCATGGCCCTCAGGATTGTTCACGCGCAGGACGACGACGCTTGGCAGGAACCGTGGAAATTTGTAGGCGCGTGTTTGCGTGAGGAGTGATGCAGCTGTGATCCAGTCGTCGTAGCTCTTTATCGGCTTATCCAGGGAGACCTTCGGCTTCTTGTGCGGATTCAGGAGATCGGGCGGCCCGCTAACAGTCTCACCCATATGCTCCTGAATATCATTGATGACGCCAAGCATTGGCTTGCGCGCAGATCCGTGAACCTGCGTAGGTTGCTCCTCGCCTGCGAACGGCTCTAAGGCGAGCGCGACTTGGCCGAGGCCTTGCGTCCATTCGTTGCGATACTTCTGACGATCTTCCTTCGGCAGCAGCAGCAGGAAGTTGTCCTCGAACTCCTGGCGAAGGTAGTTGAAGAAAACAAGCGTTTCGAGTTTTGGGACGTCGCCCGCCCAGTATTGGAAATTCGCAACTGTGTCGTAGTAGATGCGCTCGAACCCGCTATAGTCCATCAGCCAAAGGGTGCGGGGGATCCCGCCCTGCCGGCCTTTCATGACCGAGACATTCGATTCATGACGCAGGACGGTTAGCCAGGCATTGTTGTTTGTCTTGTCGCCATTCCAGATCGCATCGATCGTGTAGCCTTTTGGCTGCAGTTTTTTCAGCTCGTTTCCATAGGCTTGTTCGTAGGCGTCGTTTCCGAAAAGAGACCTGTCCATAAATGTGTCCCAGGTCTCAAGACCCAGTTTGGGATCGCGGACTGATACATCGTATTTCGGGTCCACAAAGAAAACCCAAAACTGATCCTTCACGGCATAGGTCGCTGTTTGGCCAAGGCAGACCGGGCCGTATGTGATGCCAGACACAATGAGTTCGGCATTCTCAAGAAGGAAGCGATAACGCGCTTCGACGGGGATAGATTCGTAAACGCGAAATGGGTTGCCCAGGTCCCACGGAGCGTCGTCGGTGCCGTCGAGTTGGGCCGTGTCGCCCCAGTCGATTTCCAGGAATTGCTTCTGGAGGTGGGCGATAAGCGGTTTGTTCAGCTTCCAGACGAAGTGGTTCTTCTGGATGCGCGGCGTCGTAACCTTCTGGAGGCGGTAGTAGAAGCGATCAACCCCAGCATATTTGTATGGGTTCGTGTAGGGGAACGGCGTGTCGATCACCTCGACGGGTGCTGGCGGATTTTGGCTTGCGTCCGCCGGGGGAGTCTTTGAGCGGACGAGTTTGAAATAGTCGCCGGGGCTTTCGTCCACGACGATCATCGCCAGGAACATGTGATCGAAGATGTAGCGTGAGACGAGCTGCGATTTCTTGTTGTCGGCATTGAAGAAGTCCTCCCAGGCACGGACAGCCGCGGGGTCAGCCACCATGTTTGCCTTTTGCCGTTCCGCGTCCGTTGGGCCCGGCGAGTTTTGCGCAACCCAAGACCGGAGGGTGTCGACCTCTGCCTCATTCAATGCTGGTAGCCCGAACGGCATGCCGATTGCGGGGTTCTTTTCGATTGAACTGGCCAGCGCTTCCGGTGTTGCCGGGCACTGATGCTCATAGCGCTTGGCATAGAGCGGCATTAGCGTCTTGCGGGAGAACCCCGGCGTGTTGTGCTTCGCGCCAGCCTCAACCATTTGCGTCAACATCGAACGGGACAGGTTTTCCTCCCGCGAGCCGCCGCGCTCCAGCACCGGATAGAAACTGCGCTTGCGCCAATCCGCTGTTGTCGGCACCACATTTATGCCGGTACGCGGCGTGCCGTCGAGACCGCCCGCATAAGGGTTCTTGCCAAAGCCACCGCGCTCTAGGCCGCGAAATGAGCTCAGCTTCAGATTGCATGGGGATCCGAGGCAGCCATGGCATGCGATGCAGCGTTTGTTGAAGAGCGGCTGAATATCGGCTGTGTAGCTTGGACCCTCGTCCTTAGTGGCAGCGGGTACTTTTGGGGCTTCCTCCGCGGCAACGCCGACGGTGCATATCATCACCAGCGCTGCAGCAATGATTGCGGCGTGCCGCGCGTGAAACCGCCATCGTGATGTGTTTCTCGATGGATTGTATTTCGGCGCCGTCATGCTCGCTCCGTCTATTGCGCTGTCTCAGCCTTTGCCGTGGTCTTCTTCTCTACCGCTTTTTCCTCGGAGTCGCAGCGTTGATCGACTGGCCTGCCATCGCGGCCGAGATTGCAAGCACTGTTGACGAGGGCAAGATGTGAAAAGGCCTGAGGGAAGTTCCCGCAAAGACGCTTGGCCTCGGTATCGTATTCCTCGCTCAAGAGGCCAACATCGTTGCAAAGACTGAGGAGACGCTCAAAGAGTTCGACGGCATCAGTTTCACGGCCCATCATCAGATAGGCATCAACGAGCCAAAAGCTGCAGGCGAGAAACATGCCTTCGCCAGGCGGCAGACCGTCGTTCGCCTTTGACGTGTCGTAGCGGAGGACGAGGCCGTCCTTCATCAGTGTTTTTTCGACTTGTTCGACTGTTCCAATCACGCGAGGGTCCGTCGCCGGAAGAAAGCCCATGGCGGGGATGAGAAGCAAGCTCGCATCCACTTCCTTCGCGCCATAGGAGCGCATGAAGCTGTTGAGTTCAGCGTTATAGCCTTCCTCGCAAACCTGCTTGTGGATGGCGTCCCGGGTCTTACGCCAATGCTCGATTGGTCCCTCAAGTTTGAAGCGCTCGGCACTGCGAATCGTACGGTCGAAAGCGACCCAAGCCATGACTTTTGAGTAGACGAATTGTTCGGGGCCGCTGCGGACCTCCCAAATCCCGTCGTCGGGCTGATGCCAGATCTCTTCGAGCTGTTCGATAAAGGCTCGCTGCATAGCCCAGCCGGACTTCTCTGGCGCCAATCCACCTTTACGCGCTTGATGGATCGCATCCATCAGTTCACCGAAGACATCGAGCTGCACCTGATCATGGGCGGCATTGCCGATGCGCACGGGCGTCGAATTCTCATAGCCCTTGAGCCAGGGTAGCTCCACCTCATAGAGGCGGCGCTCGCCCGCGATGCCGTACATGATCTGCATCTGCCTTGGGTTGCCAGCCACGGCGCGCAAGAGCCATTCGCGCCAAGATCGCGCCTCGTCGTAGTAGCCAGTGTTCATGAGCGCGAGGAGTGTCAGAGTCGCGTCACGCACCCAGCAGAAGCGGTAATCCCAATTGCGCGGGCCACCGATTTGTTCGGGTAGCGACGTGGTCGCTGCGGCGACGACGCCACCAGTTGGTTCGTAGGTCATCGCCTTGAGCGTGATAAGTGACCGTTTGACGATGTCAGCATACGGCCCCTTAATCGTGCATTTGGACGTCCAGTCTTTCCAAAATTTCTCGGTCCCTTCGAGGAGAGACTCCGGCGCGAATTCAACCGGCTCGGGAATCCACGATTCCGAATAGGTAAGAGCAAAAGACTCGGTTTTCCCCTTGCTCACAGAGAACTTGCCCCGGGTTCGGAGATTCTCACCGCGCATGGGCACGGAGGACTGCAGGACGATCCGGCTCGGGCCGGCAACCGCGCGCAGTCTCCCGTCCGGCATCGACGTGACCCAAGGCACCGCCTCGCCGTAACCGAAGCGCACGATGAACTCGCTCTCAAACTCGACGGTCCCGTTCTCACCGACTACGAGCCGCATGACATGCGGGTGCTGCTCGCACGGATACATGAAGTCGATGAGTGTCGCGGCGCCGGTCTTGGTCTCAAATCGGGTCTCAAGAATGAGGGTGTCGGGCCGGTAGCGGCGGGTGATCTTTGCTTTCGGATCAGTCGGCGCGATTTGCCACCGTCCGTTATTTTCGTCTCCGAGAAGTGCCGCAAAGCTGGCCTCGGAGTCGAAACGCGGCAAGCATAGCCAGTCGATAGAGCCGTTGCGCCCCACCAGTGCGGCCGTCTCGCAATCGCCAATCAGGGCATAGTCTTCGATCAGTAGAGACATACCAGCGCGACTCTAAAGCCCTGGGCTTGATTGCATCAAGCCGCCATCGACCATGACAGACGTGGCCGTCATATAGCTCGCACCGTCACCCGCAAGAAAGGCGACGACCGTCGCGATCTCCGCCGGTTTGGCCATCCGTCCAAGCGGGATCGCAGCATCAAGCTTCTTGAGTTTCGCAGGGTCGTCCATCGTGCTTGTGTTGATCGGGGTTTCAATTGCGCCTGGTCCGACTCCGACGATCAAGACGTTGTGCGGTGCAAGCTCCACGCCCGCGGTACGCGTCAACATCCGCATGCCGCCTTTTGAGAGGCAGTAGGGGGTGTTGCCTGGCATCGGCCAGTCCTCGTGAGTTGAGGTGATGTTGATGATACGTCCACCGTCGCCCTGAGCGATCATCTGCTTGGCCGCGAGTTGCGTTGCGAAGAACGCGCTCTTCAGATTGATCTTCATAACCGCGTCATACTGATCTTCAGTGGTGTCGAGGATGGACGTGCGCGTCTCGATGCCGGCATTATTCACCAAGATGTCCAGTCGGCCGAACTTAGCGACGGCAGCGCCAATCATTTTCTCCAGGTCGCCGATCTGGCTGACATCCGCCTCGATCCCTGTGCACTTGTCTCCGAGCGCCGCGATTTTCTGTTCGAGCGCGTCCGTCGCTTCTGGGTGAGCAACATAGTCGATGACAATGTTGACGCCATGCTTGGCTAGCTCAAGAACGATCGCTTTGCCGATACCCGTATTGCCGCCCGTGACGATCGCAACCTTATTCTTCAGGGACATATAAAGTCTCCATCTAGGGAGGTTCTTGATCCAGAGAAGTTTCGTACACTCCAGCAACGCCGTAACCGGAACGACACGAACGCGAAGTCAAATGGTCCGTGACCAAACTAGACATCGTGGACCGCATCGGCAACGGTGCTGATGCGCTAAACCTTGCCGAATCAATAGGTCGACGGTCCGATCGAACGACTGCGACGCCAGAGGAGTGCATCATGTCCGCCCAATATGACGTGATCGTTGTCGGCAGCGGTGCCGGAGGGGCGAGCGTAGCCTACAAGCTAACTCTCGCTGGAAAGAGGGTGCTCCTCCTTGAGAAGGGACCGTTTCTGCCGCGCAATGCTTCCACGCTTGATGTGCGCAAGGTCTTCGTTGAGGGCGTCTTCAAGAATCATGAGCCCTGGCTCGACAGCAAGGGCAAAGAGTTTGTCCCTGGCGAGTTCTACAATGTTGGCGGGAAGACGAAGTGGTATGGAGCGGCTTTGTTTCGTTTTCGGCCCGTCGAGTTCGAGGCAGAACCGGACTTTGATTTGCTCGGCTGGCCGTTCGGTTATGAGGAGTTAGAGCCGTACTACGACGAAGCAACGGACTTCCTAAGGATCACAACCTTCAAGAATGAGCCTCAGCTTCAGGCTCTGCTGGACAAGATCACGACAGCCGACCCTGGATGGGAGTTGCATCCACTACCGCTCGGCCTGTCGCATGACATCGTCAATCATCCCGAGGAAGCAAAGCACTTCGACGGGTTTGCTTCGCCCTCGGGATTGAAGTCCGACTCCGAGCGCAATCTGATCGATCACATCCGTGATGAGCCCAACTTCACATTGATTGCCGGCGACCCGGTGTCCGCTCTCGTCGCAGCACCGGATGACCCGCGTAGAATCGTCGGTGTTCAATGCTCGGACGGTTCCACCTACGAGGCAGCGACCGTCGTGCTCGCCGCAGGCGCGATGAGTTCGCCCCGCATTCTAGAAGACCACTTGCGTGTGAGCGGATTTGGTCTTGAGTGCGGGGATCTTCTTGGCGCCAACTTTAAGATGCACATGAATTCCGCAGTGCTTGGCTTCTCGCCATTCACCGATCACGACGTGCTGCGGAAGACTGCCGTGCTTTACAACGATCGCTTCCCGCATTCCTCGATGCAGTGTCTGGGTTGGATCGACGCAGAACTATTGGCCGCGCAAGTGCCGCCCGAGGTTCCAGGCCTTGTGGACAAGCTGCTTGGCAAGAGGGCCATCGGCTTCTGGGCCACAACTGAGGATTCGTCGTGCCCCCAAAACCGAATTATCTCCGGTGGCCCTGGCGGCACGCCGATCATGGACTACAGTCTGGATCGCATTCCCCGTTCAGTGAGGGAGCATCACGCATTAATCGATGCCTGGATTGAGCGCCTGCTGGGAGCGGGACTTGTCGGCTTCGAAAAATACATGGGCATGGCGGGGACCGCGCATGCACTTGGCAGTATGGTGGCCGGCGATGATCCAGCGCGTTCCGTCGTCGATCCCAACGGCAAGGTCCACGGGATGGAGAACCTCTATGTCGGTGACGGGAGCCCGCTGCCGCGCGCGAGCCGTGTGAATCCGTCTCTGACCATCTATGCGTGGGGGCTTCGCCTTGGTGCACACCTGGCAAGGAGATAACGTGATGGGAAAACAGATACCTGCGCGCAAATTGCCACTTCCAGCGGAACGCCTCGTGGCGCTAACTTCAGCCCTCGACGGCGGATCACGGGGGATGCTAAGGCAGCCCCCAATTGGAGCGGGCCCAGGGGGAGGTTGATGCAGGACGCAAGGGTGAACGAGCACGACGCGGAACCGGCTGAAGCACGCTGGTATTTGAGCCGGGACGGCCAGCAGCACGGACCGCTTTCAGACCGCGAATTGTCCTTGTTTGCCGAGGGCGGCAACTTTCAGCCTGGCGACCTTTTGTGGACGGCCGGTCTTGATGAGTGGAAGCCCGCTGACGCGATATTCGGGCTAGCGCAGGCCGACGGCGAAGACGAGCCTGTTGAAGACCAAGCCGAACCAAGCCTCACAGCTATCTCCGAGGCCGAAGACGATGCCACTTTGGAGGCCGACGAAGTTCCCGCGGGCGCCGGGGCCCCGGCCTCGCGCCAGATTGGACTTGAGGATGATCCTCTGTTCGAGGATCCGTCAGATGACCATGTCGGTGCACTCGCGAAAGCCCTGCGGGGAGAGGCCGAGCCACCCACGTTGTCCTTTCAGCAGCAGCTGATCGCGGACATTAGGACATTTGGTGGTTTTTGCGCCTATCTCTGGGCCGTGTTCATCGTGCTCACCGTGCACGCAATGGTCGGCAGCGCCCAATTTGGGGTTGGGCTGAGCTTCTTTCTACTGACCACGGTCAATGCGTTTCTGCTGATGCAGACGATGCCCTTGCTGGAACGCCAGGTTTTCATTGAGACCCTCAAGCACAAGCCGCTGGTCTATTCGATCCTCTATAAGACGCTCATTTTCGTTACAGGGTTGGTCTTGGCCTACGCCGTTGAGATGGGTGTGCTGGGCATAGCCGGTATCGGCGATGGCTTCTTCAGTTTGGGTGGGGGCTGGGGTGGCATGCTGGCCTGGTGGCTCATCCTCTCACTAGCCTTGGTCCCCTATTTTGCGTTTCGAGAGGCCGAAGCTGCCGTCGGGGCTGACATGATGAGCAAGCTCCTCTTGGGCCGGACATAGTCTGATAGTCGAGGCGGACCTGGACACATTCTTCGGTCGGCGCAACCCAAAAAAGGAACAAACATGCCGATTGTCATTCTACTGCTGCTCGCCGCCATGGTGGCAACGTTCGGATTTTGGGGAACCCTCAAGGGCATCATCGGCGCCATCGGGGTTATTGTTTTGCTGGGTCTTCTCGCTTTGCTGACGGCATCCTTCATCGCTGCTTGGATATTGCGGCGGTAGCGCGGCTGGGAGGTATCGCCGCGCTTCGGCGGTTTAGTCGTGCGCCCGCGAACCCGCGCGCTCGTTAGCGGTGTTGGAGCATGCCTGCTTCCGTCAGAATTGAGATTGGTCCGATCTTTTTTTTTTGACCAGAAAGTGGGCGTGAACGATTAGGCCGGGCTGCTGAAGGCCACGCAGCACTTCTGATCCGGCCAGAGCCGCGCGCGTTTTCGTCTAATAGGCGTGGCGCTGTCCGGTTATGGCGAAATCCGCCTCGTCGAATTGATATTTCTGAACGATGCTGCTTGTCGCCGCGATGGCGCGACGGCAGGCGTCGTGAGCTTCCTGCTTCTCAGCTGAAGACAAGTCCTCACCGTCATCTATTCTCTCGGCCGCGCTGAGACATAGATTTCCATCGGAAGCGGATGCCAGCGCGGGATAGCCCGCAGCTGTGTGCGTGAGGAGGACGATTGCCAGAAACGTCCAAATGCTCATTCCAGCGCCGCGCGGCTATTCTGCCGCGAGCCTCACATATTCGCCGTTGGCTACGGGGCAAGCGGCCCACAACTCACGAAGCGAGGCAACGAGATAAGCCATTTGCGCATCGGTGTGGACCGGCGAGGGAGTCAAACGCATCCGCTCAGTACCACGTGGCACGGTGGGGTAGTTGATCGGCTGAACATAGATCCCGTAGTGGGTGAGCAGCGTGTCGGTTACGGCCTTGCAGTGAACCGGATCGCCAACCATCACCGGCACGATGTGGCTCGGGTTGTCCATGACGGGCACACCGACATCCGCCAGCATGCTCTTGAGCGTTTGAACACGTTCGCGATGCCGCGCCCGCTCGAGTTCTGACCGCTTCAGATGCCGAATCGAGGCGAGGGCGCCAGCAGCGAGCGCGGGCGCCAGTGATGTCGTAAAGATGAAGCCCGGCGCGTAAGAACGGATTGCGTCGCAGCAGGCCTTGCTCGCGGCGATGTAGCCTCCCATCACGCCAAAGCCCTTGGCGAGCGTCCCGTTGATAATGTCGACGCGGTCCATCACGCCTTCGAGCTCGGCAATGCCACCGCCCCGCGGGCCATAGAGCCCAACCGCGTGAACTTCATCGAGATAGGTCATCGCGTTGTACTTGTCCGCGAGGTCGCAAACCGTACCGATCGGTGCGATATGACCGTCCATGGAGTAGACGCTTTCGAATGCGATCACCTTCGGCACGTCCGGCGGTAAAGATTTGAGCAGGGTCTCAAGATGCTCGAGGTCGTTGTGCCGGAAAATGTGCTTGGGGCCGCCGCCATGCCGGATGCCCTCGATCATCGAGGCGTGGTTCTTCTCGTCTGAGAAGATCTGCAGCCCCGGGATAAGGCGCGTGAGCGTCGAAAGGGTCGCGTCATTGGCGATATAGGCGGACGTAAAGAGAAGCGCGGCCTCCTTGCCGTGGAGGTCCGCCAATTCTGCTTCGAGCTCAACGTGATAGTGCGTTGTGCCGGAGATGTTGCGGGTGCCGCCCGATCCGGCACCAACCTGATCGATCGCCTCGTGCATCGCATCGCGCACCGTCGGATGCTGGCTCATGCCGAGATAATCGTTCGAACACCAAACCGTCACGTCCCGCGTTCCACGGTCGGTGAAGTGGTCGGCTACAGGATACGCGCCGCAGCGGCGCTTCAAGTCAGCAAAAACGCGATACCGGCCTTCTTGATGCAAAGACTCAAGATGCTGCCGAAACTGATTCTCGTAGTCCATGTGTCTCCGTTTCCCCTAGACCCCTGGCGTCCGCCAACGCCACCCAGCAATTGGTCGAACGGAATGGAGAGACTACGCATTCCGGTTGGCACAAGTTCTTGTAGGGCTTGCGTAAAGTCCTAACCGGTACTGTAGCCTTTCTTGGTACTATCCCAATCCTGCCGTCGCCACAAGGACAACGGGCGGTTCTTGTGCCGACCCAATGTCGCACATGGTTCATGATTGTGTTTGAGCCAGCTCAATATCGATTCCGCTGGACACGGGTTTTGCTGCGCGCGGACGGAACCCGGCTTTGAGCCAGCTAACGCGGTTTAAGGCTCGCCTGTATGGCTTCGAGGAACACGCGCCGCGAGAAGGGTTTTTGGAGCACACGGCGGTGCCCGTACCGGTCAGCAATATCGCTGGGGTCGTAAGCTGTGGCGAAAACATAAGGCAGGCCGCGCTCTTCAAGCGCGTCCGCGACCGGGTAAACCAAGTCGCCTGCTACGTTCAGATCCAGCACCGCCGTATCGACAGCCTGTTCGTTGAGTAGCCGAAGGGCCTGACCCACCCGGCTCGCAGGCCCCACCACCTCGCATTCGGTTTCGACCAGCATGTCCTCCAGTTGGAGCGCAATAGGTGCCTGATCCTCCACGACCATTACGCGCAGTCCTTTCAGAGGGGCCCAGTCTTGATCATGAGATGACATGGCTTAGGTCCGCCGAGGCTCCGTTTTCCAAGCTGCGTTGCGCCTTCACTGAGCCAGGGGCTTGCCAAACTTTGGGCCCTTGCTGGCCGAAAGGTGGCGTGGTCCCGGCATTCGAGGGGTTCGCGCCAGCCGAGCAAGGGGGGTGGTGCTCCAAAACCGCTCTTCTTTTTTGCCGTTGCGGTTGATCTCCACTCCTATCTTATACGCCGCCTTGCCGCGACCCAAAAAAATACAATCCCACGGCGTTAACCGACTGACGGATAGAGCGAATTTGGAGTGCCTGGAAATGCATCCCGGATTGGCCACGATTTGTGCACAGGTGAACCGTCTATCGAAGCCCTGGAGCACGGACCCGATACCTGCGGTCGTGCCAGATGTCGTTTCCGCAAGTGCATCTAAGCAATTGAAAAAGAACCGTAATTTCGCCCCATAAGGTGCCGGGTCCGGCATACGATCCAGGCGGAACTTTCGTGACCTAAATGTCACAACTCGGGCGAAAAGAGGCTCGCTCGCTTTGTTAGCAATTTACCTTCGAAGGGGATCGCGTATAAGCAAAGTAGAACTCTCTGCAGGCAGACCATCGCCATATTTTTGGCGAAGCCATTGCCGGTAAGGCACTCAAACGCCGCAGAACGAGAGTTTTGGATTAGTCAATTTGGCCAGGGAAGGTGGACATGGATATGTTTGGGGGACTGACAAGAACATCCAGCCGCATTGCCATTGCAGCCGCGCTTGGGTTTGGGGCATTTGCTCTGAGTTCAGCGCCTGCGAGTGCGCAGGGCTACGGCGGCAATTGCTGCGCGGATCTTGA